>NZ_JBNWCI010000003.1:0-869019 GCF_053522525.1 Agrobacterium sp. 22-210-1
CCATAGGGATTTACGCTGGTAACGCGGGGTGGAGCAGCCCGGTAGCTCGTCAGGCTCATAACCTGAAGGCCGCAGGTTCAAATCCTGCCCCCGCAACCACTGATACCGACACTCCCGTGAGTCCAGCTCCGGGAGTTTTCGTTTTTTGAGCCTTTTCAATAGTTTGCCGTTCAATCCAGTTCAGGATCGTACCTAGTTCTCCGTACAAGAGAGCGTCGATTTCGCCCCTTGCTTTACCAGGTGAAAGGATGATCTTTTCGATTAAGGTCCGCAGGACTTCTGCAGCCTGCACTCTGTCCTCCGGCTGATTGAGTGTTGCGGTGAGATCCGCTACTTTTTTCGCGTAGATTGCCGAAGCACTTGGCAACAAGTCGGGCACATCTTGCGGACTCTCAGCCAGAAGCTCTCTCAGTTCGTCCTTACGAGCTTCAAGCGCGTCCATCTCGCACTTCATACTGGGATGGAACATGCCTTCCTTGATCGCCTCGATCATTCCTCGGATTTGCTTGTCGACCTTGGCCTGTTCCGCTCGCCAAACCTCTGCATTCGACCGCCGCTCGCGGTTGAGGCGATTGATCTCTCTGGCATAAGCGCGCATCGCTTCTGCAGCGACTTCCGGCGCCATCATACGATCTTTAAGACCGGCGAGGACGCGTCGCTCCAGCTCATCGCGTGGAATTGTTCGGCTGTTGTCGCACGTCCCCTTACTAATATGGTTTGAGCAGGCGAAGCGGTCGGCGCCGCGCAGTGAGTAGGGGCCTCCGCAGCAGGCGCAGAATATTAGACCAGAGAGCAACGACTTCGGGCGCCGTGCGCCGTTTAATCGGTTTTCAGCGTGGTGCTGACGGACCGCCTCGGTAACATTGGCGGATCGGCTGGCGATCAATTCCTGTCGCGCGCGGACGGCCTGCCACAGCACGTCGTCCACGATGCGAAGTTCAGGCACCTCGGTGATAATCCATTCGGACTGCGGGTTTAGCCGGGAGACACGCTTTCCCGTAGAGGGATCTTTGATGTAGCGCTGCCTGTTCCAAATCAGCTTGCCGATATAGAGCTCGTTGTTAATCAGGCCGGTTCCGCGCTTGACGTGTCCTCGGATCGTCGTATCGCTCCATGGCCTCCCGTCCGGACCGGGAACGCCTTCCTCGTTCAAAGTCCGCGCAATTGTCCGCGGCCCGACCCCATCAGCGAAATCCTGGAAGATGCGCCGAATGGTGTTTGCTTCTTGCATATCGATCTCTCGATCACCTCGTACCGGCTCCCCGCGACCGTCTAGTTGCTTGACGACTTTGTAGCCATAGCAAAGACCGCCGCCTGATTTACCACCTTCAACCCGGCCTCTAATTCCACGATGGGTCTTTGCGGCGAGATCTTTGAGGAACAAAGCGTTCATTGTGCCTTTGAGGCCGACATGTAATTCATTGATTTCACCCTCAGCTAGCGTCACGATCAGCACGCCAGCGAACTTGAGATGTTTATAGAGGGTGGCAATGTCGGCTTGATCGCGAGATACTCGGTCTAGTGCTTCCGCTAGTATGACGTCGAAACGGCCGGACTGCGCGTCTTGCAGCAGAGCCTGAATACCCGGCCGCAAAATCATGCTCGCGCCTGAGAGGCTCGCGTCCTTGTAGGTGCCAACGATAGTCCAGCCATCGCGCTTTGCTTGTTCGCGGCAAATCCGAAACTGATCTTCGATAGAGGCTTCTCGCTGATTATCTGAAGAGTAACGGGCATAGATTGCAACACGTGTCATCGGGTGCTCCAATTCATGCAGAAGGTTCTAATCGGCTTGGCCGGATCAGAACATCAGCCGAAATGCCGAGGCGCTCATGTAGTTGACGGATCATTTCTATAGAGAGACCACGCCGGCGGTTCAGTATCTCGGACGTGCGATTACGCGTGCCAAAAATCGGCTCCAGGTCTTTACGCGTTAGGCCTTGCTGCTCCATTCTGAACTTGATTGCCTCTACCGGATCCGGTGGATCAATAGGGTAGTGCTTTGCCTCGTACGCGTTGATAAGAGTGGCCAACACTTCGAGTCTATCGCCTCTGGTTGTTCCGCTTTTTGAACCCCATAACTTATCTACTTCGGCAAGCGCCTCAAGATAGTCCGTCTCCGTCCGGATCGGTTTAAGTTCAGCAGGCATCTTAGTTCCCCGTACCGTATGTCCGATTGTGTTCGTCGGGTGTTCCGATCCACCTGATCCACACAATTCCCTTCTCGAAATCGACCTTCACATCAAGGCAGTAATCAGTTCCGAGGATGTTGAAGACGATGTGCCCGGCACTCAATGTCCGCGCCGTGGGATACAAACTCTTCACTTCTCCGATACTGGTCCAGCTTGCTCTGCCAACTTCTTCCACCCAGGCGCTTAGAGCACTGCTTGCGGCCAACTGACCTCCCATTTCATCGAGACTGTCGACAAACTGCTGCAGGACCCGACGGTCGATAACTATCATTTCCACCTCAATGATGATCCCGATTTGGGATCGTGTCAAGCATCGATGTTGCCGCGCGTTCTGGCGGGCGCGCGGCGGGAGGATTTATCTTTGGGAGCCCGGATCCGTAGCTCTGGATGGGGAATGTGAAGGGTACAGTCATCTAGACGCGACTGTAAGGTTATTCGCGACGGAATTCGATGCCCCAAGGTTCACGCGATCGAGTATGTCGCGGCGGAATATCAATCCACCCTGCGCTTCACCTCTACACGATTCTTCTCCGCCCGAAGATGGGCAATGTGTTCCCTTGCAATCTGTCGCCCAATCAGGCGGGCTATCTGCAAAACCGCGTCATGGCTCGCGTGGAATAAGTGACTCCCGCCGTTTTGTATTTCAGCGGTTTGGTCCTCATCGGTCCCTATCTGGTTGCGCTTCGGTGCCATCACTTAACAATCCAACTTTTCCACTTCATGGGCCATGAAGCCTTTCGGCAGATTGCTTGAGAAGAGGTCTGACGCTTGCGTGCGGAGATTGGCGCTTCGATCGCGTAAAAAGGACTGTTTTCTCTCGCACACGAGCTTGTGCCAGTTGAGCGCGGGTCCAGCACAAGGCCACCGTCCAGCGGGGCCGACCAACGACGCGTGCCGAGTTTTTGATCGCGTAATGGAGATCAGGATGTTCGACGTCAGCCTCAATATTCGGGCATATCCTGATCCGGTCCTTTTGCCCCGCGGTCGCTTTCGCTTATGCGAGGCGGGTGGCTTAGGGGTCTCCCCCCAGCGCGGCGCAAGGGATCGCTGACGCTCGTCCAGGACGGTATCCCCGACCTTCCGCGCGATTGTACCGGAACAACTATCAGCATTAGCTGACTTTCGCTTGTGCAGGACGGGTGATCCCCCTCCGTCCCGGCCGCCCTTGCACCTCGCACCCCCCGGTCTCGCCGACGGGCAGGGTTGCAGCGCAGCGCTGCGCTTCAACCCAAGCCCAAGAGGATTAAGACCATGAAGAATATCATCACAGCTGAAACGACAATCACTGTTCGCGAGGCTCCCGTAAATGAGAACGGCGAGGTTCTCCTGATCCCGTTAAACAAGCTCAAGAAATCGCCAAAGAATGCCCGCAAGACCGCGCATAGCCACGCCCATATCGAAGCTTTGGCGGCGAGCATCGGTGCAAAGGGGATGCTCCAAAACTTGGTCGTTGAGCCAGACACGAACGCCAAGGGCGAGCCGACCGGTTCCTATCTCGTCACCATCGGTGAAGGCCGAAGGCTTGCACAATTGCTTCGTGTGAAGCGCAAACAGATCAAGAAAACGGAGCCGATCCGTTGCGTTCTCGATATCGAGAATGATGCAGCCGAAATCTCTTTAGACGAAAACGTGACCCGTGAAGCGATGCACCCCGCTGACCAGTTCGAGCGTTTCCGCGAGTTGGCCGAGAACCGTGGGTGGGGCGCGGAGGAAATCGCAGCGCGCTTTGGGGTCACAGCTCATGTTGTAAAACAACGGATGCGTCTCGGCGCAATTAGCCCAAAGCTGATGCAAGTCTATCGCGAAGGCGGTCTGTCGTTGGACCAGTTGATGGCGTTTGCGATCACCGATGACCACGATCGCCAAGTGCATGTGTTCGAAAACCTCTCCTACAATCGAGATCCATCCTATATTCGGCGAGACCTGACGAGAATGAATGTAGCCGCGTCTGATCGACGCGCGCGCTTTGTAGGAGTGGAAGCGTACACGGAGGCTGGCGGGAGCGTTATCCGTGATCTCTTCACGGAGGATCAGGGAGGATATTTCGAAGATGCCGCACTACTGGACAGACTCGTCGCTGAGAAGCTGGAGAGCATTGCTGCCAAAGTGCAGGAAGCCGAGGGTTGGAAGTGGACCTCCGTCCAGATTGATTTTCCCCATGCACACGGCATGCGCCGGACTTACCCGCACGCAGTAGCCCTATCCGAGGAAGATGAGGCCGCCTACGCTGTTGCGCAAGACGACTACGTGCGGCTTTCGTCGGAATACGAGGGTTACGACGAACTTCCGGACCATGCGGATCAACAATTTGGCGAACTCGAAACGCTGATCGAACGGCTCGAAGCGAAACGCCATGCCTACGATGCAAAGGACACCATGCGCGGCGGCGTATTCGTCATTCTCAACCATGATGGCACCGCGCGGATTGAACGTGGCTTTATTCGCCCCGAGGATGAGGCGGCGGAGCTCAGCGAGGATGGTGAGGCAGTGATCGACGGTGTTCGCGTCAACGGCGACGGCGAGATTATTGAGGACGAAGACGCTGACGAAAGCGAGGAATCGGACACGTCAATGGAGGCCGAGGATGCAGTAGACGACACGAAGCCATTGTCGGACCTGCTAATTCGCGATCTGAGCGCGCATTATACGCTTGGCCTTCGCCTTATCGTAGGAGAGCAGCCGGAAATGGCATTGGTCGCCGTGGTCCACACGCTAGCGGCGCAGACCTTCTATAGGGGTTGCGGCGAAGCGCATTGCCTCGAAATCCGTCCCACTAGCGCCTACCTTGCTACCTACGCCGACGGTATCGAGGACACGGCAGCCGCGAAGATGCTCGCAGATCGTCATGCGGAATGGGCGGTGGATATGCCACGCGATATTGCTGACCTTTGGTCCTTCGTCGCCGGTCTTGATCATGCCAGCCTCATGGCGCTGCTGGCCCATTGCGCTTCGCTCACGATCAACGCTGTCAGGTTGCCTTGGGAGCAAACGAAGCGCCGGACCAACGATACGGCCGCAAAACTGGCAAGCGCGGTCATGCTCGACATGTCAACCCATTGGACCCCCACTGTTGGAGCCTATCTTGGTCGCATCACCAAGGCTCATATTCTCGCTGCGGTGAAGGAAGCGCATGGCGATGGCGTGGCGGACCGACTGAGAGGCATGAAGAAAACTGAAATGGCTCAGGCCGCCGAACATCTTCTTGCTGGAACAGGTTGGCTCCCGTCGCTTCTGCGTACAGAGCGCCCCGAGTGGTCACAAGCGAACGAAGAGCTTATCGAGCCAGAACACGACGCGTACATGCAAGCCGCTGAGTGAGCATCGAGCCGGGGCCGCGCAGGCGGCCCCGGTCTTACTGTGTCCATCCCGCCAAAATTTTCGGTCGCACGGGCGATCCCCGCGCGACCGGACCGACGGCCACGAAGGCCATCGGCGAAGGAGTGATATGCCATGATAGTGCTTCCATTATTGGCTCTCGTTTTGCTGATCGGTCTGTGTTTCGTTGTGTGGAGACTTGCGGTTTACGCGCTGCCATTCATGCTCGGTCTACAGGTGGCGCAATCCGCCTATGCTTCCAGCTCCTCATTCGTCGGTTCCTGCACTGTCGGCTTTGCGGCAGGAATCGCGACCTACGGGTTGCTGGTGACACTCATCCTGGTGCTACGTCCGACAATCGTGCGCATCGGCTTGGCGCTCGTCTTTGCTTTGCCTGCTGGTGCAGCCGGTTTTGCGCTTGTTCATGGGATGACCACCGAGGCGGTGTCGTCTGACGCCTGGCGCATAGGTTTTTGCCTGCTCGGCGGCGGCCTCACTGGTATGTCTGCACTGATGCGATTGGCTTCTGACATTTGCGGAGATCGCGGAGCTTGCCGCATGTTCAGGCCACGCTTTCGGGCATGATGGCACGGAAGTCACACGGCGAGACAATCAGCAGACAGGAAGAACCCGGGTTTCTCTCTCCGGCACGACCGAAACTCGAACCGGCCTATCCGCAAACTGAGAATGGCGAGCTTCGAGGCCGCCAAACGAGTCGCGCTCAATTCCACTGATGGTTCTTCCAGCTGACCTTGAGTACTTTAGGCACAACTGGTGAAGAGAATGGAACAAGCATTTGGCGGCTTGCGTCATATTCTGCGGCCCGCTGAGCTGTCTCTTCTGCATCATGTTGTGGAGAGGGACCCTTAAAAGCAACCCTTCTAAGCCGTTCTTCTTCCAACTTGAGAGAGCTGTCCAATCGTTGCCACGACGCGATTTCCCCACAACCAGCTGTCAGACCCACGTCCACGCAGGACTCGATAGAGCTGGTCTGACCGAAGAACGATCTCGCGAGAGCTCAATCTCGATCTTGATCCCGCAACGTTCGCTGGCTGCCTTTTTCCCCTGCCGCTACGCGGCATTCCTTGCCCGCCAAAAAGGCCGCCTTCGGCCGCCCTCCACTCCGTTACGGCCCCGCAGGGGTGCAGGCCGATCGTCCCCGGTCGAACGACCGCTATCGAGGCCGCGATGGGCGCGGCTCGGAAAGCAGAAGGACATCACATCATGGCAACGATCGGAACATTCACCCGCAATGAAAACGGCTTCACTGGCTCGGTTAAGACCCTCAACCTCAACGTAAAGGCAGTCAAATTTGTCCCGGCCGAGGGCGAAAACGAAAGCGGCCCAGATTTCCGGGTCTTCACCGGAACCATAGAATTCGGAGCCGCATGGAAGAAGCAATCAGACAAAGGTAATCCTTATCTCTCGGTGAAGCTGGACGATCCTTCATTCCCAGGTCCGATCTACGCAAGCTTGGTCGAAACAGAGGGAGAGGAACTGGCCCTCATCTGGTCGCGCCGCCGCTCGACCAACTGACACCGGTTCCAAGGGCCCCGCGAAAGCGGGGCCTTCCCATGCTCTGAACCGCACCTCTGGTGGCTGCGACGGCTGGCGCCAAACGCGGCACCCGCCTTACACAGCAGATCAAGTTGGTTGCAGTTTCCTGGTTTGCATTGCGATCGCCTCGTGCTGGAATAACGCTGCAGATCGAATGAGCGCTTGCTCCATTAGAGAGCGATAAACCGGGGGGTGTTGAGACGAGACGGCCGACTTCGTCTGTGGCCGAGAACAAAGGCGCACATGTTCCTTGCTTCCGAAGTGTCGTGAGCGGTGCGAGAACGATATCGAAAGCGAACTACCGACGAAAATTTCACGAGGGATTGGCGTCCTCTACGAGACGCGCTCTCGGCTGCGCCGGAACCACGCCATGGTCGCGTTTCCGCCATTCGGCTTCGATCACTGACGCACAAAGCTTGGGGGTTCTGCCCCCAGGCGCGGCGCAAGGGATCGCTTCGCTCGACCGGAACGGTATCCCCAACCTTCCTCCACGTCGTTCCTCCGTTCCGTGCAGGTCGGGCGATCCCCCTCCGTTCCGGTCGCCCTTGCTCCTTGCACCCCCCGGTCTCGGCGACGGCCAAGGTTGCAGCGCAGCGCTGCGCTCCAACCCAAGCCAACAAGGAATAGGACCATGACATTTCATCACCTCGCCACTCGGTTCGGCCGAAACTCCCATCAGATCAGCGGCCGTGAAGCTCTCGACAACGAAGCGCTTTTCCGCCACGTACCGTCCGTGTTCGCCCGCGAAGCACATGGCAGCAGGTCCGAGCGCTACGTTTATGTTCCCACCATAGACATTGTGGAAGGCCTTCGACGTGAAGGGTGGTTCCCATTCTTCGCCGCACAGGCGGTGCCTCGCGACGGCGACCGCATCGGTCACGCCAAACACATGTTGCGCCTGCGCAGGGATGACGGCATCGGCAAGCCGGAGGCGGCAGAGGTCATCATCGTCAATTCGCATGACGGAACATCGAGCTACCAGATGTTTGCAGGCATACTCCGTTTCGTCTGCACAAATTCCATGATTGCTGGTGAGCGTTTTGAGGAGGTGCGCGTTCCCCACACAGGTCGCATTCAGGATCAGATCATCGAGGGTGTTTATACCGTTGCGGAAGATTTCCCCAGATTGATCGACGCCACCGAGACCATGAAGGAAACCGTTCTTTCTCCCGCTGAACAGATTGTGCTTGCCGAAGCGAGCCTCGTCGCCCGCTATGGCGAAGAGGAAAGCCCAATACGTGCAGACCAGATCATCCAGCCGCGCCGTCGAGAGGATATCGGGCAAAGCCTTTGGCAGACCTTCAACGTCATTCAGGAAAACCTCGTTCGCGGCGGCTTGCAGGGTCGTCGCCAGACCGCTGACGGGCGCATCCGACGGAGCCAGACCCGCGCCATCAATGGGATCGATCAGAACGTTGGCCTCAATCGTGCCCTATGGACGCTGGCCGAAGGTATGGAGCGGATCAAATCCGCCTGATTTCAGAAAGAGCCGTGAAGCCGCACTTCGGTCGGACGGCTCTGGACCTCGCAGTGATTGTGGATGCCAACATTCGCGCCGATCCGCACGTGCGGATCGGCAAGGCTTAATGCGTTGAAGAAAACGCCGCTCGCCGGGCTCCGCCCGGCTCGCGACACACTCTCACGGATTGCTGAGAGTCCTTACCGACATTGATTGTGTTGCACGATCAACGTATCGGAAAACAGTATCTCCTAAACTGACCCATGGGTGTTCAAGATGCTTCACTCCAGCGCCGCGTAACAGGTGCAGGAGTGAAAGGTGACGCCATGTCGAGTTCTAATTGGCGCGCGCCGGCAGCTTATGCCGATAATGAGCATATCTCCGCTGCTGGCTTTGCTTGGGAATATCTCCGGCGCGATCCCGAATACCAGCGCGCCTTCCGCCTCGTAAGCGCTACTGCCAGCCTTGACGAGGCGACCCGAAATGCATTCTGCGAGCGCTGGGGGTTACGATTTCCCGGCTGATCCAGCGCAACCGGCAAATCTTGGCTCCCCATTCTGGCGACCCGACCTAATGCCAGCCGCTCTCCAGTTGCGTGCGGATTTATCCACAGTGGACGACCCAGCCGCAGTACCCATAAGCCTCGCAAATCTACGCGATCTCGATGTTCGCAATGACCTCGACGAAACCTGGCACGCGATCTGGCGCGTCGCCGATGCAACGCACCAGTTCTGGAGCGCAAGTGCGCCGCCAAGCGAAGCGATCCGATACTTCGTCATGCTGCCCCTCGACGCGCTCGTCGAGCTTCGCATTGAAGCGCTTTTGCGTTTATGGAGAGCACTGACCGGTCGGCCCGTCGGGAAACGTTTACACGATCTTCCAGCTCAGACCCGCGACCGCCATATCCTCATCTTGCGAGCCATGGATGGCCGTAGCGACGGTGCAAGCCATCGTGAGATCGCCGAGGCGCTCCTCGGCTTTCGAGGAAGTAAGGCGGATTGGGAAAACGATCCACGCCGAAACCGGACGCGGCGCTTGATCAACGACGGCGAATACTACAGGCGCGGCGGCTATCGTGATCTTCTACGCTATCCGCTCCGCGTCCCAACCCCCAAGCCTGACCTTAAGAAAGCGCCGTCGCTTCAAGCTCCGCTTTGAGGGCCGGAATCGCGACCCGGCAAATCCGGCCCGCTCGCATCTGCCGGTTCTCCGCCATGGTTCGCCATATCCCGCCGTCGCAGCCGACGGCCCGATACAAACGAACGGAGAACCGATGATGATTGACCCCAAAACGGGACTTCCACCCAGATACCTGCGCACACCCGACGCCGCGCGGTTTCTTGGAATTTCCATCCGCACCCTGGAAAAGCACCGTACCTACGGTACCGGTCCGCTCTACCGAAAGATCGGTGGGCGTATCGTTTACTCTTTAGACGACATTCAAGCCTGGACGTCAGCGGGCATTCGCAAGTCGGCTTCAGAGATAACCGCGACACGCGTTTTCCCAGCCCGCCCGCTCACGGCAGCCGAAAAGGCGTCCCGGTGAATGGCAGGCTTTCCTCATCAGAGCCGCCATCGCCTCACCAGCGACAGCGAGCGCCATCGGCTCGATCCTTTTGTGATTGCCACCGGCGACGCAAGCCCTCGCGATCAGCGTGACCTTATGGAGCGTCCTTTCTTCTCACTCGCCAAAGCCAGACGCGTCGCTCCCATTCTTTACGAAGTCGGTGATCAACGCGTCGAGGTTCACGCGCTTCCCGAACACGGGATGGCCACCATATGGGATGCCGACGTGCTCATATGGGCGGCGTCGCAGATTGTCGAAGCCGAAAACCGGGAACTGCGGACATCACGTTTTTTGCGCTTCACACCCTATCAACTCCTGCAAGCGGTCGGCCGCGCAACCGGTGCGCGCGAATATCGGTTGTTGAAAGGTGCTCTGGCCCGTCTGCAATCGACGGTAGTTCGCACCACGATCCGCCATGGGGAGCATTGGCGTCGGCATCAATTCTCCTGGATCAACGAATGGGAAGAGCTGACTACGCGTAATGGAAGGGTCGAGGGCATGGAGTTTGTTTTGCCCGACTGGTTCTATCGCGGAGTCGTTGACCGGTCTCTGGTCCTCACAATCGATCCGCTATATTTCAAATTGACCGGCGGCATTGAACGTTGGCTCTATCGCGTCGCTCGCAAGCATGCCGGCCACCAGAAACATGGTTGGTTGTTCGAGATCGCTCACCTACACCAGAAGTCAGGTAGCCTTGCGCGCATCTCCGATTTCGCATTGGATTTGCGCAGAATAGCCTCCCGTCAGCCGCTTCCCGGTTATCGCATCGACATCTGGCGCGACGGACGTGGTGAAATGCTGCAAATCTTTCCTTCGAACTCCCGCACAGTGCCTGTGAACAACGCTGTGGAAACACTCGTGACTTCCGGCGCAAAGGGTATCGTGACTTCGGGCGCAGCACCGTCGGGATTTCAGGCGCACGAGCGGCAGCTAAGGCTCTGGCCGGAAACGGAGATTTCGGCCGCTAACTTAGAATCTAACAAAGAATATAACTCTTCTTCTTTGACGCGCGCACGCACGAAGGCAAGTGCCGGTGCTAACCGGCGAGGTGCGTGATGGTCGTCCCGCACCCCAATCAGATCTGCAGTTTAAGCAGGTCACTTCTCACGCAAATTACCTTTGGAGAATGGGCGCAGACATCGGCGGACTCTGTGCCAATGGCTGAGGACCGTGCCTCAACAGAATTCACTAACTCGGTAGGTGCGATCAACGCTCTCAGGGCCGGAAGGACGTTCCAATGAAGAGGGATTGCCCCAAACACGACGGCAGGTCGATGCCCGCGAAGCAGCCATTGCACGACACCGAAAACGCCAACTTTGCCGCGCGGCTCACGATCGACGTGACACCAGAATTGCGCGGTCGGATCAAGATCGCAGCATTCCGGCAGGGTCTGACGGCTTCAGCTTTGCTGCGTGAGCTCCTCGAGCGAGGAATCTCTGCGGTTGAAGGAGAGCAATCATGAGAAGCAATTCAGCTTCCAGCGCGTCCGCAGCACTGCAGCGGAGCGAGCCAGCATCCAATGACTTCACGCGTGTCGAGTTGACCCACATCCAAAAGCGTGTCGAACACTGGATCAGGTTCGGTCGTCCTGCTGACGAAAAGGTTCTCGACCGGCGTCGCCGCGTTCTTGCCTTTCGACCGGACAGCGTCTTCGCCTTCGTCCGGTGGGCGGCCAATGACTACGGCACGATCATCTCCAGGATCGATATCGTGCGCGCCGTCGCGTCAGGGGAGCCCCATCAAACGCTGCCGTTCGTTCGCCCTGGCGGCGACATACTTCTGAAAATCACCGGCTGGCCGAAGGTAGAACAGGTACTTCGCCATATCGATGCCGTGGAACGTCTTGGTCTCGACGCGTGCGACGTTGCGCCAGACCACTGGCGACATGTTGGCAATCGAATTGTCGCTGGGGAAACGCCGAGACCGTACACACTCGACCGTCATCAGGCTTGGCTCAAGCGCTGCGCAGTGTTGCTCCAATCACAAAAAGGACCACAAGGACGTGATGACAAATCGGACGAGGCGATGCGATGAGCCGCTTCTCCTATTTTTTGATGACGTCTGCCTCCGTGATGGGCGTTTCTATTCCCGCTTACCTTCCAACGTCGCACCATCTCATTTGGAACGCGTCGGCCAGTGTACCGATCGGGCTATACGTCATCAATTCGCCGAGCGCTTTGAAGGTCGGCGACCTGGTCGCATTCATGCCCGAGGAGTCGCTAGCCGCTTTCATGGTGGGACGCGGATATGTCGGGCGCGACATACCCTTGATCAAACATGTGGCTGCTCTTCCAGGTCAGCAGGTCTGCCGGGCCGACAGCACCGTAACCGTAGACGAAATGTCGGTCGGCGATGCTCTCGACCGCGACCGACAAGGTCGACCGCTGCCTGTCTGGCGCGGCTGCAAACGCGTCGCGGAAGGGGAGATATTCCTGATGAACGGCAGCGTGCCGGACAGCCTGGATGGCCGTTATTTTGGCACGATCCGGTCTCGCGCCATCCTCGGTAGGGTAAGCCCCGTTTACACCGTCGATGACGGTGACGGCAGGTACATCTGGCGCGCAGCCGCACATTAAACCGCTTCGCCATCGGTGCGAGCGGTGCGCGCCGAGGCTACTCCCTGTCACCGCCGGAGCAGTCATCATGCCTCAAATCGGTAAGTTCATTCGCATGCAGTCCGGGTTTTCCGGTCGCATCCAGACGCTCACATTCGTGCGCGACATCGTCATCGCGGCGGCCGAGGCTTCCGACGCTGAAAGCGCGCCGGACTACCGTGTTCACATCGCTGCCAGCGAAGGCATGGAACTCCTTCAGGAGATTGGGGCTGCGTGGAAACGCACTGGCGAAAGGGCAGGAGACTACATCTCAGTCGTCATTGACGACCCCGCCTTGCCGCAGCCAATCCGCGCAAACCTGTTCTGCGATCGTGACACTGGCAATGAATGGTCTCTTCACTGGACACGCCCGGTCAAGCGCGACGCGAAGGACTGAAACCATGCGGAATTTCAGCCCTTCCGCCTGTGTGAATACACTGAAAAAGCTCATCCCTCTGTTCGCGACTAAGCCGTATCATCCCTCCGCCCCGCTCGACTTTCCGTCGGTCGACGCGCGCAGCGAAGGTCAAGGACGATCGAAGATCGGTGCGGCGTACGCATCCTTGACGGCAGTGAGCACGCTGGCAAACTCGCCTTTATTCGCGAAGGGATCGCATGTCAGAAGCGCTACGATCGTACTTGCGTGCGCTCTGCACTGTACGACGATACCGGATTTCGTCCGGGCAGAGGCCGCGCCCATCACCCGCGCATCAGGCGGCAACCTCTACCTCGATCATATAACAGTCGCGGCGAAGCGTTTTGATGTTCCGGTCGGATGGATCGCGGCAATCCTCCATGCTGAAAGCCGCGGGCGACATCGCGCAATATCCCCCAAGGGCGCAATTGGGCTGATGCAAATCATGCCCGCCACCTGGCAGTATTTGCGCATCCGTCACAGTCTCGGCAATGATCCATTCGATCCTCATGACAACATTCTCGCTGGCGCTGCTTATATTCGTGAATTGTTCGACCGCTACGGTTCGCCCGGTTGGATTGCCGCCTACAATGCTGGCCCAGGCCGTTACGAGGCGTCACTCAAGGGTCGTCAGCTTCCTGCAGAAACGAGAGCCTATCTCGCCAGTGTCGCGCCGAACATTGACATCGGCAATGCGGGCGGCAGCGTCACCACCGTGACGGTTGATCAATTTTCCTGGACCGGCGCACCGTTGTTTATTGCACCATCGGAGCGCGGTCCCGGTGCCGATCGCGAGCAGCACATGCAATCATCTCACGACAATCCGCAGGCTATTGATTCAGCACTTCCAACAGCTGTCGTTCCGTCGACGAACGCGCGCGACGTTTCAGCCATTGTACCACGCTCCGAGGGACTGTTTGCGGACCGGGCGAGAGCAGGCTCCAATCCATGAAGCCCACAATTCTGTCATTCGTGATGCCTTTCGCTCCGCAACTAGGGGCGACGAGTGGATAACTTTCAATGAGGGGAAGGGCGCAAAGGGTGCGGGAAGGGGAGGGCAAGATAAAGGGAACTGGCACTGTGCCAGGCCCCGTTCCGGGACAAGCCCTTGTCTGCACACTGTTTAGGGAAGCGTGTTGCGGCACCACGCTCTCCTTAGTTGGAGTGCCGCAATAGTCTGCAATGCCAACGCCCGCCGGGCTTTCGATGGCACTCCGGGAGGTTGTTCTGCAGTTTTTGCTCATTCTTGCAGGATCGATGCCATGAAAAACAACGACGACCCCAAGTTCAGAGTGAGACCCGGCCGCATCCGCACCAACGGCGACAATGTGGGCCGAACAAAAAGCTTCTTGACGAAAGCAAAGGCGCTTTCCCGCCAGCATGGAAAGAGCGCTACAACGCTCACGTCTCCCTCGTTATCGCGCCCCTCCAAAGACAGGAGAACAATCGCGCGAAGGCAGGCCGGCCCCCGCGTCAAACGGGGTCGAGGCTCAGCTTTTGTCCGGTCGCGTCTCCTCGCTGGTGGATGGCGTCACAGCGCACCGGGAATGCGCCGCGTAGTGGTCAAGGCGCGCTACGTCGAGAATGCTGGGCGCACCGGGAAAGCGGCTGCACATCTGCGCTATATCCAGCGTGATGGCACCTCGCGGGAAGGTGAGCGGGGTCAGCTCTATTCTGCGCGCGAGGATCAGGCAGACGAACGAGCCTTCCTCGAAAGGGGAAAAGGCGACAGACGGCAATTCCGTTTGATCGTCTCTCCCGAGGACGCCACTGATCTAGTTGACCTCACGAGCTATACGCGGGAACTGATGGCGCAAGTCGAACTCGACCTCGGTACCTCACTCGATTGGGTAGCGGTCAATCATCACAACACCGGCCATCCCCACGTCCACGTCATTGTTAAAGGCACAGACGATCGGGGCGAAAACCTCGTCATCAGCGGTGACTATCTTGCGAACGGTATCCGCGAACGCGGCAGCGAACTGGCGACGCTGGAGCTCGGTCCCGTCACGGAAATCGAACACCGCCGCAAGCTGATCGCTGAAATCGATCACGACCGCTTTACGAGCATAGACCGGGCGTTGATCGATGTGGCGGATTGCCGCTTCATCGACCTGCGTCCCTCGCCGCATGATCTCGCCAGCCAAGCGGAACGCACGCTGCGACTGCGGCGCCTCAGCAAGCTCGGCCAAATGGGGCTTGCCACAGAGCACGCTCCGAACGTTTGGGAGCTTGGCGA
Source organism: Agrobacterium sp. 22-210-1 (assembly GCF_053522525.1). NCBI lineage: Bacteria > Pseudomonadati > Pseudomonadota > Alphaproteobacteria > Hyphomicrobiales > Rhizobiaceae > Agrobacterium > Agrobacterium sp. 22-210-1. The sequence goes on from NZ_JBNWCI010000003.1 coordinate 15,336, forward strand.
GCAAATGGAAGCGACCTTGCGCGAGCTGGGTGAGCGAGGCGACATTATCCGAAACATGCAGAAAGCACTGCGAGCGGAAGGCAGGGAGTGCGACCCGCTAAGCCTTGTCATCCACGATGCTGCACCGCCAACGCAAATCATCGGTCGTGTCATCGACAGACACCTGAACGACGAGCTCGGCGAGAGCCTGTCGCTTGTGATCGATGGCACCGACGGGCGGACACACTATGTTTCTGGATTCGATGCGGCTCGCCAGGAAAGCGTGCGCTTGGGCAGCATCGTTGAGATCAGCTCAACGAAGCTCGGCCGCCCGGTAGATCAAACGATCGCCGGAATGGCCGAAAACGGCGTCTACCGGCCGAGCCTGCACGTCGAGCAAGCTCGCTTCCACGGAAAAGTCCCAGGTGGAGATGACAAAGGTTTTGTTGACGCGCACGTGCGGCGTCTGGAAGCTCTGCGTCGCGTCGGTATCGCTGAGCGCATCGACGCAGATACGTGGCGTATCCCCCACGATTTTGCGGCAAGGGCCGCCGATTACGACGCTGGTCGTGGCCGCGCCAATATCCGTCTTCTCTCCAATTTCGATCTCGAGCGGCAGATCGCGTCGGACGGTCCCACTTGGCTCGACCGGCGTCTCATCGGATCCCACACCGCCGAACTCTCCAATCACGGTTTCGGCAGCGATGTGCGTGAGGCCATGATACGGCGACAGGAGAGACTGATTGAACGAGGGGATGCTGCTCGGCAACAAGACGGGACCGTTCGCTATCGAAGCAACCTGATCGCTACCCTTCAAGAGCGCGAGGTCGCTCGGATCGGCGCAGCGCTCGCGATAGAAAAACAACTGTCGTTCCGGGCGGCAGTCGATGGAGAAACCCTGACGGGAACGTTCTCCGGCACTCTCCAACTCTCCGATGGGAAGTTCGCGATCATCGAAAGGAGTCACGAGTTCACGCTCGTGCCCTGGCGCCCTGTAATTGACCGCCAGCTCGGCCGGGAGGTTGTCGGAATTTTCGATAGAGGCTCGGTGTCCTGGCAACCAGGGCGGCAGCATGGGCTGAATCTCTGACTGCAGCTTTCCTGCAAACTGACCCAGGTAACGACGGAGGGTCCGCTCCGACACGTCGAACCGCTCTGCAACCTTGCGGATGTTTGCGTTGTAGAAGTGCATTGCTTGCAGAACTTGCGCGAGTTGGTTTGCCTGCAAAGCCTTGGGTCGACCCAATGCCGCACCTCGAGCCCTCGCCTGCGCAAGTCCTGCGCGGGTCCGTTCACTGATAACCGCTCGCTCAAACTCGGCAAGCGCTGCCATCATGTGAAACATCAAGCGTCCACCGGGCGAGCTGGTGTCGATGTTTTCCATGACCGACCGGAAATGAACACTGGACTTGCCAAGCCGGTCAATCAGGTCGACCAGTCCCGAAAGCGAGCGGCCGAGCCGATCGAGCCTCCATACGATCAGCGTGCCGCCGGGCTTGAGGCTCGCGAGCGCCGCATCAAGCCCATCTCGATCAAAGCGTGATCCTGAGCAACCGTGGTCCTGGTAGATCCTGTTGCAACCCAATGTCCGCAAGGCCTCGACCTGCATGTCGAGACGCTGCTCCTCTGTTGATACCCGTGCATACCCTACGATCATGGTCCTCCTAACCCCAACCATCGTGCGGCGACGGTCGGGATCGAGACACTGTTCAAGGGCAGGCGTGAATGCCGGCACGTTGGTGCTGATCGACCGTGCCTGTTCCATTTCTACCCTGTCGGAGGTGGGATACTGATCTGTCGGTCACCATTTCCGGCACCTGGACAGGCGACCAGCAGATAATCATTTCTCTGGGTGCGTGGTAAGAATAAAAATCCGTATCGTAAAATTTTTACTTCGGGAGGGGGCGCTTTTTAAAGGAATCTATTGTCGACTTCTAAAGACTTTCTGCCGCCTGCATGCACCCGATACGGGCCTAGCCCGGATTATGGGGTGTAAGCCTGTTGATGTGGCGTTGGAGCGTACGAGGCGAAACCTTGAGTTCGCGTGCGATCCTTTTCCGGCTGGCGCGACCGCGCTCAATCTCTTTCTTCGCAACGTGGACTTGTTCGGGTGTGAGGACAGCAGGACGCCCGAGTTGCCGACCATCCGCCTTCGCCGCGGCCATTCCCGCACGAGTACGCTCACTGATAATCGAGCGCTCGAATTCCGCCAGCGCCGCCATCAGATGAAACATAAATCGGCCTCCAGGTGAGGTCGTGTCGATCTTCTCCATCACAGACTGAAAATGAACCTGCCGATGACCCAGCTCGTCCACAAGTTTAACGAGGCCTGACAAAGACCGGCCAAGTCTGTCCAGCCGCCATACAACAAGCGTATCGCCGGGATTGAGCTCACTCAGCGCATTCTGCAAACCCGTTCGACCAAAATGCGAACCCGTTTGACCCAAATCTTCGCAAATCATGTCACATCCGGCCTGTTCGAGCGCCTGAACCTGCAGATTGAGTTTCTGATCTTCCGTCGAAACGCGCGCATATCCGATAATCATTTGAGACCTCTTTTGTCTGTGTGAGAAGATGAAGACGGTTTAAGAGCTGCAGACCCCACGCCTTACGCGGCAAAAGGGGTGAATCTCCCGTCTCAAATGTTGACATTAAGGTTCCTTTTTGCCGGTACGTCCGCCCAGCAGCTCATCGAGTTAAAAACCTAACGATTCCAATGGCCGAGAAGTCGGAAATACGCGGAATCGTATAATCATCTTCTTATTGCCCAAATCGAACGTTTTTGACTGGCAATATATTCATCAAAAACAACAACTTAATTTGCTCCAGGCGATTTCGTTTCGGCCGTTCTGCCGTCACGATTTCCCGAGTTAAAGCATACGCGTCATTGTGGCTTCGCGTTGAGGTGTCGCTATGACCCGGCACGTGCCAAAATTTCCAGTCGATGAGGTGGAAAGCCGGCATCACGGGCGGTCCGAGGTTGTCATCTCAATCAGCGCAGGCGGTGTTTCCGGCGCTATAATTGGATTCTTCCTGGCAGGTGAGCTCAGGCTGGCGGTGGGCGTCTTTGCGGCCCTAACCTTGGGCCTGCTCGCGGGCTGGTGGGCGCGCGGCGTTTCGATCAAGGGCACGCGCGAGGGTGTCGAATGACGATCGACACCGTTTCATCGATGTATTGTCAGCCCGACAGCAATCTTGCGACGCGGTTGAGTGTCGAGGTGAGAAACCATCCCGACATCGTCAACGCTTATGGCTGGCACTTTGCTGTCCGGGCGGTACGCGCGTTGTCCGCCTCGGTCGCTGAGGCTTTCGGCCAAGGCAGCACATCTCTCCGAGCGGATGGTCTTCGGCGCTTCATCGATATCGATCTTCCTGTTGCCGAGAAAGAAATTGGCGCTCGCGTCGAGGCTTTGCTTGTGGCGCTGGCAAGCGAGCCTGTTGTCATCGAGGGAGTTGCCGTACTCCTCGCGCTTTGTGTGAGCTCTGAATGTTCGCAGACATACAGCCCGGCGGATCGAATTGTTGGTTTCGTCTTCCGGCAACACATGGAAAAGGCTGTCGCGGCCCATGAGGCGATACGGTCGGGTCGCCTCACGTTCGAATTCGAGCCGGTTCGCGCCGCTGATGCCGAAAGCGTTCTCTACTGGGAAGCGCTCGCACGGATGATTCCATCCGATGGCAGTAACCGGCATATCTCTCCGGGCGCCTTCATACCCTCTCTCGAAACACTGGGTCTGACGCGCATCTTTGACCGGCATGTGGTGTTGATGGCGATCGATGTGCTGCACACCAATCCCGCAGTACGGATCGGATGCAATATTTCGGCACTAAGCGCGGTCGACGATGAATATTGGCAATCGGTCTACACTGCGCTCGCGGAGCGACCACACGTCGCTTCACGCCTCGTCATCGAGATCACCGAAACGGCGAGTATTCCCAATCTGTGGTTGGCGCAGTCGTTCGCCTCATGCCTCAAGCAACTTGGATGCCAAGTCGCGCTCGACGACTTTGGTGCAGGCCACACGTCAATCGCGCAAGCGGTGGCCCTGCGGCCTGACGTCATCAAAATTGATCGGTCCTGCTTGCGCGAATCCCGCAGCCAGGTCTTTGGCTGCGAGCTGTTTGTCCGTTTAATTCAACTCTGCGCCCACCTTGCAGCGCAGGTCGTCGTTGAGGGCGTTGAGGATGAACATGATGTTTCCTTCGCTCACCTGTCAGGCGTCCGCTGGGTACAGGGTTATCACATAGCCGCATCTGTAGCACGCACCCCCTCAAATTTTGGGGGTTCGCAGCCATGAGGTCGCACACTCTTCCCAACTGGTCCGTGCTCTCGGGTTCGTCAGTTCTTTGTACGGGCACCTCACTGGCAGGCCTCGCTCATAAGTACGAAAGGCTCCCGACTGACGATGCTCAAAGCGTCATTCGGTGGTTGTCTTTGATCCGCCCCCTTCAGGCGCCGAACGACTCTCCCTGGATGCAGCTCCATCACTGCCGGATGCGCGCGAGGGAGGTTCTAGACCATCCGGAGATTGGCCTTCCGTCCGATCCAGCGTGCGACTTGGTGGCGATTTATGAGGCTGCGCTTTCGGCCGGTTTCGACGACCTCTTCTACTGCGTGCCAGAGGGCGTGGGCGAGTTGTTTGGTTGTGACGTGCCGGAACATGCAGCAGCGCTCGGTTGGCGTCATGGCGCAGCAATACGGGAATGGTGGGCCAGCTATGCAAGGCTTGTCGATGTCTTACTCGGCAAAGGTCAATTCATGAGCGAGACTCCCGAAGCCGAAAGTGACGAGACGTGCGACCGCTTGAAACGGCGGGACTCGGTAACTCCGTCATCGCACCAGCGCGCTTTCCTTCTCGCGCGCAGGCTCCGCCATTTCTCGCAATCGGTAATCGTGTTGACGGTTTTCCTAGGCGGCGCGCTGTTCGCTCTGGGGTTGACTGTCATCGCCGCTCATCTGGTCGTGCTCTGGATTGCAGGCTCCGTCATTTTACTCGCGCTCAGCAAGCTCTTCGGTGAACCCCAGGAAAAACAATCTCCATCACGCAGACTCCGTCCGATAGGCGCACTCACCTGCGTCGCCATCGCTGGCGTGGCAGCAGTTGCCGGTAGTTTTTTCCTTGTCGGCGTGCCTTACGCCGGTGGATTGGTGTTCGCGGCCGCAGTCATCTCGGTCACTCTCGTTCTTTTAGCGGGCGCGCAATGACGATGGTGCGACCCTTTGGAAGGCGAGGAAATAGAACTCTCAGCGCAGGACTGCCGCGCGTCTCGCGGCCATTTGGAAAGCTTGGTCTGAGCGGCCTCGAAACGCCTGACCAAACCGCGTCAAAGTCGCAATCCTGCAAAAAGCCGAATTGCAGACAAGCCGTTGATACCGAGCACCATCTGCAGGGCGGCGACAACGCGGTTCTAAGCTTTGATGAGGCGGCCGGGCTCTATGTCCTGACAATTACAGCTCGAACATTGTCCTACACCGTAACCACGGCTGATGAAGGAGTGCTGCTCGATCAGCTCATCGTTCATTGTGCGTTTAGTCACAGCTGCCCGCTCTGGTCTTTAGCCCAACGCCATTCCGCCCTGATTCTGGAAACGCTCCGCCAGCATCGGTTCAACCGCGACCGAATGGCGGAAGTGCTCGGCGTGTCGGTTCGCACGATCCAAAGCAAAATCCGGGGCTTTCGCGACGAAGTCGCTGACGGAGGAACGGCGGGTGTCGGCCCCTCGTGCGGCTCGCCGCCTTGAACCCGACCACTCAGGATCGTCCTGCACAACACACTCATTTCGAAATTCAATCAAAGACTAAATCAAGGTAGACACACATGAAAATCAGTACAGATGGTCAAAGCCGTTCCCACTCCCTAAAAGATCTGCTGCTTTCAAGTGTGTGTGCCAGCGTTTTGGCTCTGTCCTGCGTTCCTGAGATCGCGCGTGCGGATGAAAACGTTGTCAATGCCATCGGTACGACGATCAACGTAACCGGAGGTGACATTTCAACCACTGGTGACGGAGATCCAACGGTCACGGCAGACCATCAGGGCACGGTGACCCTATCTGACGTCACGATCACGACGCAAGGACATAGCTCCCACGGGCTTTACGCTAACGATGGTTCCACCATTTCGATCACCGATAGCGCGATCACCACAGAAGGATACAATGGACGTGGTGTTTACGCCATCGGTGGATCCTCGATTACCCTGACAGATACGAATATCTGGACGTTTGGCGGTGCAGCTGCTGGTATCTTTGCGGTTGGAAGCGGTACAAATGTTGACGCAACGAACGTGAATATCTCGACCACAGGAAGCTCTGGAAATGGAGTTTTCGCTTTTGAAGATGCTGTAGTCACGATCGACGGCGGGAAGCTGGATGTGGCGGGTGATGGTGTCCCCTTAAACTTTATTGATGTTGTCGGTTTGAGAGCTTCATTTGGCGGGCAGATTAGCGCCGAAGATCTCGAAATCAATATGGCGGGCCAAAACGTCATAGGGCTTTCGGCTTCCGGTGTATCGGGAAGCCTAGTGTCGCCCTCCGTTACACTAACCGGGAGTAGCGGCACTTTTACCGGGATGAATAGCACGGGCGGAAAAGTTGCCGACGGCGGTTCCATTACACTAACCGGGAGTAGCGGCACTTTTACCGGGATGAATAGCACGGGCGGAAAAGTTGCCGACGGCGGTTCCATTACACTGGATCACTCGAAGTTGACGGTGGAAAACGGCGTTGGTTTCGTCATGATCGACGATGCTTCGGCGACTTTGATCAACTCAACGGTCACATCGAGTGCGCGGACTTTTGATACCACGTTTTTCGAAAGCGGGATGTCCCAGCAAATTATAGTCGATGGCGAGTCTCGTATCATCAACACAGAGGATCTTACGCTTCTCCAGGTAGGTCGCCTGAATGATGGATCGGACGGTGAGGTGAAACTTACGATCCGGGGCGGTTCTTCAGTTGAAGGGAGCGTTTTTGATGAAGATTATAGAGACGGGAATGGAAATACGACCGTCGTAATCGAAAATGCTTCTCTGACCGGTATGATGAAGGGCGTTCAAAACTTGGAACTGTCCAAAGGTGGTGCGTGGAATGCCACATTTGACAGCACTGTCGACCAGATTTCGCTCGGAGAAGGGGGCGGAAAGATCGGTGCCACAGGTTTCGATGTAACGCTAGCGGCGCCTATTTCCGGCCCTGGTGGGCTCACCACGACGGGAGACAAAATATTAACGCTCACCGGAAACAGCACTTTCGAAGGCGGCCTAACAATCGAGTCGGGCACTGTTCGTTTCGGCAATGGAGGGACCAGTGGAGCCTACGGCGGCAACATCGTCAATAATGCAACCCTGGTGATCGACCGCTCCAATGGCATCATCTACAACGGTGAAATTTCTGGGAGCGGGAACGCGATCAAGAAGGGTTTGGGCACTCTCACACTGACCGGCGAAAATTCATCCGACGGAGTTTTAACCATAGAGCGTGGCACAGTAAGGGTCGGGGACGGTGGCACCACTGGCTCGATCGCGGGCGACGTTATCAACAATTCTAGCTTGGTGTTCGATCGGTCTAACGCCGTTAACTTCGCCGGCGATATATCGGGCGACGGGAAGGTTATCAATCAGGGCGATGGCAATGTGACGCTAGGAGGTGCCAATACCTACAAGGGCGGCACGACGATCAAGACCGGTGCTCTGACCGGTACGGTCAAGAGCTTTGGTTCCGGCGACATTGCCGACGATGGTCTATTGGTCATCAATCAGGCGACCGACGCCAGCTTTTCCAATGTCATCTCCGGCGACGGCAAGGTGACCAAGGAGGGTGCCGGCAATGTGACGCTGGCCGATGCCAACACCTACAAGGGTGGCACGACGATCAAGACCGGTGCTCTGACCGGCACGGTCAAGAGCTTCGGCGAGGGTAACATTGCCGACGATGGCACTCTGGTCATCAATCAGGCAACCGACGCCAGCTTCTCCAATGTCATCTCCGGCGACGGCAAGGTGACGAAGGAGGGTGCCGGCAATGTGACGCTGGCCGATGCCAACACCTACAAGGGCGGCACGACGATCAAGACCGGCGCTCTGACCGGTACAGTCAAGAGCTTCGGCGAGGGCAATATCGCCAACGGTGGTACCCTGGTGATCAATCAGGCAACCGACGCCGTCTTCTCCAATGTCGTCTCCGGCGACGGCAAGGTAACCAAGGAGGGTGCCGGCAATGTGACGCTGGCCGATGCCAACACCTACAAGGGCGGCACGACGATCAAGACCGGTGCTCTAACCGGTACGGTCAAGAGCTTCGGCGAGGGCAATATCGCCAATGATGGTGGCCTGGTGATCGATCAGGACGATGACGCCCGCTTCTCCAATGCCATCACCGGAAGCGGCAAACTCACCAAGGACGGTGCGGGCAACGTGACGCTGGCCGATGCCAACACCTACAGTGGCGGCACGACGATCAAGACCGGCGCACTGACCGGTACCGTAGCCAGCTTCGGCGAGGGCAATATCGCCAACGGTGGTACCCTGGTCATCAATCAGGCAACCGACGCCGTCTTCTCTAATGTCGTCTCCGGCGACGGCAATGTGACCAAGGAGGGTGCCGGTAATGTGACGCTGGCGGAAGCTAACACTTACAAGGGCGGCACGACGATCAAGACCGGCGCTCTGACCGGTACGGTCAAGAGCTTCGGCGAGGGCAAAATTGCCAACGATGGCACCCTGGTCATTAATCAGACGACCGACGCCAGCTTCTCCAATATCATCTCCGGCGACGGCAAGGTCACCAAGGAGGGTGCCGGTGATGTGACGCTGGCGGATGCCAACACCTACAAGGGCGGCACGACGATCAAGACCGGCGCTCTGACCGGTACAGTCAAGAGCTTCGGCGAGGGCAATATTGCCAACGATGCCACCCTGGTGATCAATCAGGCGACCGACGCCAGCTTCTCCAATGTCATCTCCGGCGACGGCAAGGTCACAAAGGAGGGTGCCGGCAATCTGACGCTGACCGGCGACAATACCTATACCGGTGGCACGACCGTCTCTGCTGGAATGCTGCGCATCGGCAACGGTGGTACGACCGGTTCGATCGTTGGCAATGTCGTTGATAACGCCAGCCTGATCTTCGACCGCTCCGACACCCTTACGTTTGGCGGTGTTATCTCCGGCGCGGGCGACCTGAAGCAGGCCGGCACTGGCACTCTAACCCTGACCGGCGAGAACACCTTCATCGGTGGCACGACGGTTGCGGCCGGAACACTGCGCATCGGCAACGGTGGCGAGAGCGGCTGGATTGTCGGGAATGTCCTCGATAACGCCAGCCTGGTTTTCGACCGCTCTGACGAACGGACATTCGGCGGGGTTATCTCTGGCGACGGTAAGGTCACGAAAGAAGGCGGCGGCACCCTGACCTTGACCGGCGAGAACATCTACGCCGGTGACACCACCGTCTCGGCTGGAACGCTTCGCATCGGGAATGGCGGTACGACCGGCTCCATCGTTGGGAATGTGATCGACAACGCCGACCTCGTCTTCGATCGCAGCGCCGATCTCGCCTTCGCAGGCGACATCTTTGGTAGTGGCCGTTTGGGTGTCAATGGCGGCATGACCTTGACGCTAACAGGCGACACCTCAATCCTCGGTGACACGACGGTTCTGGGCAGCACGCTCAAGATCGGCAACGGCGGAACCACCGGCTCGATCAGCGGCAATATTGCCACCGACGATCCGGACTACACCGGATCGGCAGGCCATGTGGTCTTCGACCGCTCCAATGCAATCACCTACGGCGGAGCCATCTCCGGCGCGGGCGACCTGAAGCAGGCCAGCATCGGCACTCTGACCTTAACTGGCGAGCACACCTACACTGGTGGCACCACTGTCTCGGCTGGAACGCTGCGCATCGGCGAAGGCGGTGTAAGCGGTTGGATCGTCGGGAACGTCTTCGATAACGCCAGCCTGATCTTCGACCGCTCTGACGAACGGACGTTCGGCGGTGTCATCTCCGGCGATGGCCAGGTGACCCAGCAGGGCATCGGCACTTTGACCTTAACTGGCGAGAACACCTACACCGGTGGCACGACCGTCTCGGCTGGAACGCTTCGCATCGGCAACGGTGGTACGACCGGCTCCATCGTTGGTGACGTTGTCGACAACGCCGACCTCGTCTTCGACCGCAGCGACGATCTCGCTTTTGCCGGCGATATTTCCGGCAGCGGTCGGTTCGCAGTCAATGGCGGCATGACCTTGACGCTGACCGGCGACAACACCGTGACCGGTGGTACGACGGTTCTGGGCAGCACGCTCAAGATCGGCAACGGCGGAGCCACCGGCTCGATCAGCGGCAATATTGCCACCGACGATCCGGACTACACCGGATCGGCAGGCCATGTGGTCTTCGACCGCTCCGATGCAATCACCTATGACGGAGTCATCTCCGGCGCGGGTGACCTGAAGCAGGCAGGCACTGGCACACTGATCGTGACCGGCGAGAACACCTTCACCGGTGGCACGACTGTTGCGGCTGGAACGCTGCGCATCGGCGATGGCGGTACGAGCGGCTCCATTGTTGGCAATGTCGTTGATAACGCCAGCCTGGTCTTCGACCGCTCTGACGCCCGTACGTTCAGCGGTGTCATCTCCGGCGATGGCCAGGTGACAAAGCAGGGCATTGGCACTCTGACCTTAACTGGCGAGAACACCTTCACCGGTGGCACGACTGTTGCGGCTGGAACGCTGCGCATCGGCAACGGTGGTGAAAGCGGTTGGATCCTCGGGAATGTTCTCGATAACGCCAGCCTGGTCTTCGACCGCTCCGACGCCCGTACGTTCGGCGGGGTTATCTCCGGCAACGGTCAGATGACAAAGCAGGGCGACGGAACCCTAACGCTCACTGCCGACAATACCTATGCCGGTGGCTCGACCGTCTCGGCTGGAACGCTGCGCATCGGCAACGGTGGTACGACCGGTTCGATCGTCGGGAACGTCCTCGATAACGCCAGCCTGGTCTTCGATCGCTCTGACGAACAGACGTTCCGCGGTGTCATCTCCGGCAACGGTCAGATGACCCAACAGGGCATCGGCACTTTGACCTTAACTGGCGAGAACACCTACACTGGTGGCACGACCGTCTCGGCCGGAACGCTTCGCATCGGCAACGGTGGTACGACCGGCTCCATCGTTGGCGACGTCATCGACAACGCCGACCTCGTCTTCGACCGCAGTGCCGATCTCGCCTTCGCAGGCGATATCTCCGGCAGTGGTCGGTTCGCAGTCAATGGCGGCATGACTTTGACGCTGACCGGCGACAACACCGTGACCGGTGGCACAACGGTTCTGGGCAGCACGCTTAAGATCGGCAACGGCGGAACCATCGGTTCGATCAGCGGCAATATTGCCACTGACGATCCGGACTACCCAGGATTGACAGGCCATGTGGTCTTCGACCGCTCCAATGAGATCACCTACGGCGGCGTCATATCCGGCGCGGGTGACCTGAAGCAGGCCGGCACTGGCACACTGACCCTGACCGGCGAGAACACCTTCACCGGTGGCACGAGGGTTGCGGCTGGAACGCTGCGCATCGGCGATGGCGGTACGAGCGGCTCCATTGTTGGCAATGTTGTTGATAACGCCAGCCTGGTCTTCGACCGCTCCGACGCCCGTACGTTCAGCGGGGTTATCTCTGGCAACGGTCAGATGACAAAGCAGGGCGACGGAACCCTGACGCTCACTGCCGACAATACCTATACCGGTGGCACCACTGTCTCGGCAGGAACGCTTCATATCGGCAACGGTGGTACGAACGGTTGGATCGTCGGAAACGTCCTCGATAACGCCAGCCTGGTTTTCGACCGCTCTGACGAACGGACGTTCGGCGGGGTTATCTCTGGCGACGGTAAGGTAACGAAAGAAGGCGATGGCACTCTGACCTTTACCGGCGAGAACACCTATGCCGGTGGCACGACCGTCTCGGCTGGAACGCTTCGCATCGGCAATGGCGGTACGACCGGCTCCATCGTTGGCGACGTTGTCGACAACGCCGACCTCGTCTTCGACCGCAGCGCCGATCTCGCCTTCGCAGGCGATATCTCCGGCAGCGGTCGGTTCGCAGTCAATGGCGGCATGACCTTGACGCTGACCGGCGACAACACCGTGATCGGTGGCACGATGGTTCTGGGCAGCACGCTCAAGATCGGCAACGGCGGAACCATCGGTTCGATCAGCGGCAATATTGCCACTGACGATCCGGACTACACTGGATCAGCAGGCCATGTGGTCTTCGACCGCTCCAATGAGATCACCTACGGCGGAGCCATCTCCGGCGCGGGTGACCTGAAGCAGGCAGGCACTGGCACACTGATCGTGACCGGCGAGAACACCTTCACCGGTGGCACGACGGTTGCAGCTGGAACGCTGCGCATCGGCAACGGTGGTGAGAGCGGCTGGATCATCGGGAATGTCGTCGATAACGCCAGCCTGGTCTTCGACCGCTTTGATGACCGTACATTTGGCGGCGTCATCTCGGGAGCAGGGCACGTTCGGAAGACTGGTTCTGGCACCCTGACGCTAACCGGCCTCAACACCTATGCCGGTGGCACCATGATTGATGCCGGCACGCTAATTGGTTCCGTTACCAGCTTTGGCTCAGGTCGTATCACCGACAACGCTGCTTTGATCATCAATCAAACAACGGACGCCACATTTGCCAATGTCATCGATGGCGACGGTTCCCTGACCAAGACAGGGTCTGGCACTCTCGAATTGACTGGGAACTCGTCATCATTCACCGGCTCGACCGACCTGTCTCAGGGCGGTCTCAAGGTGAACGGCTCGCTTGCTGGCTCCATTGTGACTGTCCGCAATGGCACGGTTCTGTCCGGTTCGGGTACGGTTGGTGGAGTTGTGGCCTTGTCCGGCTCAACGATCGCACCGGGCAACAGCCCTGGCACGCTGACAGTGGTCGGGAACTACAGCCAAGCAGTTGGCTCGACCTACCAAGCCGAGTTGACCCCCCGCACAAGCATTTCTGACAAGATTGCGGTGGGCGGCACAGCCGAGATTGTCAACGGAGCGATCCTTAACGTGTCCAAGTATGGCTCAAACTCGCCTTACGCGCTTGATGCCCATTATACGGTTTTGACTGCGACCGGAGGGGTGACCGGGACCTACATCCTGACCGGCAATACGTGGATTTCGACCTTCTATTCGATGGTTGCCGATTACGACGTGTCCAACGTCTACGTCGACGCCAAACAGACACGAGCCTTCTCAAGTGCTGGGAAATCGCGGAACCAGGTTGCCGTTGCGGACGGACTGCAGAGCCTGCCGACGGGCAATACCCTTCGCGATACGATCGCGATGTCGCAGACCGACGAGGAGGCACGCTCGGCCTTCAACCAGCTGACCGGGGAAGTCCACTCGTCGATCAAGGGAGCGGTTGTCGAGGATAGCCAATTCATTCGCAGCGCCGCGATTGATCGCCTCCGCTCAGCGTTCGAGACAGTCGGCGCGTCCGCAAACTCATCAGCGGCATACGGGGTTGACGGCCTTAGCGTTTGGTCGAACGGTTATGGATCTTGGCGCCAGACCGAGGGTGACGGCAATGCCGCAAGCATGAGCCACAACCTCGGCGGGTTTGTCGCAGGCGCGGATGCTCCAGTATTCGACAACTGGCGCCTTGGTGTTCTCGCGGGCTATGGCCATTCGAACTACAATGCCAATGAAAGGGCCTCATCAGGCAGCAGCGATAGCTATACCGTTGGCGCGTATGGCGGCACCCAGCTCGGCAATATCGGCCTTCGCTTCGGCACGGCCTATAGTTGGAACGACATCTCAACCAGCCGGAACGTCGGCTTCGCCGACCTCACCGACAGGCTCTCCGGCAAATACGACGCCGGTCTGTTCCAGGCCTTTGGTGAAGCGGGCTACCGGATGGATCTCGGCTCAGTCGCTTTCGAACCGTTCGCTGGCCTCGCTCATGTGAGCCTCGACAGTGACGGCTTCACCGAAAAGGGTGGCCTCGCTGGGTTGGCGACCAATGGCGGCTCTACTGACGTCACATTCTCAACGCTCGGGCTGCGTTCAGCAACCACCTTCGCGGTTGGCGAGTACTCCTTGACTGCCGCGGGCTCAGTCGCTTGGCGTCATGCCTATGGAAACACAACGCCGACGACCAACTTCAATTTTGCAGGCTCAGATGCATTTGGCATTGCCGGCCTGCCGATCGCCACGGATGCGGCCCTCATCGATCTGGGCCTCTCCACCAACCTCAATCCGAACGTATCGCTTGGCATCTCCTATACAGGCCAGTTTGCCAACGGCTCGCAGAGCCAGGGCGTTCGTGGAAACCTCAACGTGAAGTTCTGAAAATGACCAAAGCGAATTCAAAAACGATTGAACCCTCCAGCGATCTGCCGCTGTTTTACAAGAACCCGGTCCTGCTCCGCTTCGAGGAGCATCGGAATAAGGCGCTGAAACCGGAAAACGGTTTTGGCTTCAGCGCCGGAGCAAATGCAGTCCCGCTGCTCGTCGGCGAGTTTGCGCAGGCCGCCCGGTTCTTCCCAATCGTCTTCTCCAGCGCCGCACTTGCCAGACCTATGGCTGTGCTCGGGCTGAAGGAAGGCCAGAATCTGTTCCCCGCCCGGACCGGATTCTGGAAGGCCGGGACCTATGTCCCGGCCTACCTCCGCCGTTACCCGTTTATCGTAACCGACTTCACGGATCAGAGCGGTCAGCTGCTCGCCATTGACACAGCAAGCGACCGGTTCACCGACATCGGTTCAAGCGATGACGCCGAACCCCTTTTCGACGAGAAGGGTGGCCCGTCGCGAATGACTGCGGAAGCAATGGCCTTTTGCAACGCGTTCCACCAGGATCACCTGCGCGGCGAGAAATTCGGGGCCGCACTTCTCGATCAGGGGCTGCTGGTTCACCGCCACGCGAACATGCAGTTTCCCGATAACAGCCGTTACACACTGGATGGCTTCCAGGTTGTCGATGAAGAGAAATTTCGCTCGCTGGCCGATCCGGATCTTCTGCTCGACTGGCACCACAAAGGTTGGCTCGCCGCGATTACCCTTCACCTAGCTTCGATGAACAATTGGGAGACCTTGCTGCTCCTCAACGCCGAACAGAACACAGCCGAACAGGGAGCGGCATGAATATCATGGCCAAAATTGCTATTGCATCTCTTGCCGTCGCCACCCTTGGCGCAGCGGGAGCATTCTTCATGATAAACGTTCCAGAGGGCATGGCGAATTCCGGAACAGATACGGAGGGCGGTAAGCACATGCTGCGCCCGGCCGTCTCCGATACGGCCTCCCGCTTCGAGGTTGCGCAGGCGGCCACACCGCAAACGGCGAACCAGACATCGACACTGCCCGGCGGGGCGTCCTCCCTTCAGGAGAGCTACCAGGACTGGACAATCGTCTGCGCGACACAAGCCGCAGCGGATGGCAAAGCACCGGTGAAACGATGCGCGATGACCCAGCAGCAGACAACCCAGCAAGGTGGCCAACGGGTGTTGGCTGTTGAACTCAAGTCGGTCGGAGCCAACTTTGAAGCGTCCTTGTTTCTCCCGTTCGGCCTCGCATTGGAAAAGGGGGTGACGTTGCAGATCGACGATGGTCAGGTCACGCAGCCCTACCGCTTCCGCACTTGCCTCCCGGCAGGATGCTTGGTGCCCCTCACGTTCGATGCCGCGTACATTACTGCCTTGCAAAAGGGGATGTCGCTCAAGCTGAAAGCGGCCGCTGACGGTGGCGCTGACACACCATTTGCAATTTCCCTAAAGGGGTTTGGCACGGCGACGGCGCGATTAGCGGCGCTGGCCAAGTAAGACATAGGGAGCGCAGATGATCACACCAACTGCGCTCCAAAAACATCCAGCAGTGCCGCAATCTGAGGGAGCGTGTCGACGCAAGCGACATGCCAACGATCCCTTTGTGATCGCGATGATCTGCATTTGAAAATTTCCTTTAACAGAGACGCGCCGAGACAAGAGGTCGTCTCTGTGCGGGCAAAAAGGGGGAAGTCCATGTTGCGCATCAATCTTCTGCCGATCGCCATGTCGAGGAGAGAAAATCGGCTTAAGCGGGCATCCAGCGGCTCTCTTCGTGTTCGAGGAGGCTTCCGTTGAGGTGTGCGCAAGAAGCTGCAGTGAACCTCATTCAAAGCAGGGACGCGGAACATGACCGTCGTCTGCGGTCGGTAGCGCAGATCGTTGGGGCATTTGTTGCATCAAACCACGTGCAGGCAGAAGCTTTAGCTAATCTCATTCAATCCGTCGCGTCCTCGATCGATGCATGCCACGCGCGGATGTCACCGCACCAACAGCAAACCGTCCAGATCCCACGCAGCCCCGCCGTTCCCGTTGATCAGTCGGTCACAGACGACTGGATCATTTGCCTCGAAGACGGCGGCCGCTTCAAAAGCCTGAAGCGGCATCTTTCAAGCCACTATAATCTGACGCCTGACGAGTATCGCACCCGTTGGAAGCTACCCCCAAACTATCCGATGGTCGCGCCATCTTATGCCCGTCAACGTTCCATGCTTGCGAAGAAGTCAGGTCTCGGCAAGATCAGACAGAAAAGTCGCTCGAGTTCCCGTTTCCAACAGTCAACTTCCGGACTTGAGCCGGTGGAGGAGACCAACTGAATGCGCTGGGGCCGGTCGAGCCGTAAGCTCATGAAGCAGAACACGCCTGTAGACACACTTCGCGGAATTCCATTGATATCCTTGCGCTATGCGGTGGTGGTGTCCGAGGTGCTCAACTTTCGTCATGCAGCCAATGTTTTGGGCGCAACACAGTCGAGCGTCAGCGCGCGTATTAAGGGGCTGGAAGACGCGTTAGGGGTCATCCTCTTCGAACGCCGTTCTCGTGGCGTCCAGTTGACAGAGGCCGGACGGCGTTTTGTCGCCGAGGTCTCCGTTGGCATCGGTCATCTCGACCACGCGACTCTCACGGCAGGTGCCATTTCCTCAGGCGCCAAAGGCAAGCTTGCTATTGGCCTGATTTCTTCTCTCATGGGCAGTTTTGTCTGCGAATTGCGTTCGCGCTTCCGGGCTGCATTTCCCGACGTAGAACAAATTGTCATTGAAGGCGCCTCGGCGCAGATGGTGGCACTGGTTCGCAATGCGCGACTCGATCTGGCGCTCGTGCTCGATCCGATTGAAGCACCGGACTGCCATTCCTCCCGACTCTGGACCGAGTCTTACTTGGTCGCATTGCCGTCCTCGCACGCGCTCGCCAGGGCTGACGCTGTTAACTGGATCGATCTCGCGGCTGAACCTTTCCTATTGCGAACAGTTGGAGCTGGTCCGCAGCTTTTCGAGCATATCGTCCGGCGCATGGCCGAGCGAGGAAGGTCGCCTCATGTTCGCCGCTGTGAGGTCGGACGAGACACACTTTTTCACATGGTCGCCAATGCCGAGGGTGTTACGCTGGCTAGCGAATCTGTCCGTCGCTTGAACTGTCCTGATATCGTTCTCCGAACAATCGACGATGAAACCGAACGCGCTTGTTTCAGTGCGATATGGTCGCCCAATAACCATAATCCCGCATTGCGAAACATGCTTGATATTGCTTTCGCTCAGAGCAAGGCACACCCGTCCCACTAGCCCGAGCGGCTGTTTCGTTGCTGGTAGTCGCATAAGCTAAGGCTTCACGCTCACGCGACCTCCGGGCGCTTCTTCGGTGGGTTCGGCTCAATCTTAGCAAGGAGATCGCCGGCTGAAACGCTAAGAACTGAGGTGACATCTACAAATTCGACGACATCGAGACGCCGCTCGCCACGCTCATACTTGGCAACGAAGGATTGCGGTTTGCCGAGTGCGTCCGCCAACTCAGCCTGTGTCAGCCCTTTGGCCTTGCGCGCGTCCACGAGTAGAGATTGCAATAGGATCTGTCGGGGCGTACGCAACGATTTTTGCATCCAGGGCGGCTCTCCGTTGAAAAGGGGAAACCGTTCCGCTAATCCTGTTTTAGGATTATCCCATTTTGGGATTTAGCGGGACCAAACGTCCCTGGAGTGCCGTGCAATGCGGGAGCGTCCCGAGCTTGACCCGGATGTAGATGACCATGCGCCAACCGCGGACGTGATCACGGCTTATGACGAGGCACATTTCATAACTTATCTGCGCCTCCTGGACGCCGAACAGGAGGGGGCCGATTGGCAGGATGTCTCAATGGTTGTGCTCCACCGTGACCCGATCGCAGAAGCAGAGCGCACACGGTCCTGTTGGTGCAGCCATCTAGATCGCGCGCGCTGGATGACATCGACAGGCTATCGCAAGTTGCTCGAGCGGGCGGCAGCTAAGGCGCGACCTAAGGTACGCTGACCTTCCGTTTTCCGCTCAATTGTAACCGATACCCGCATGGCAGATATCGTCTCTTGCATCTCCATCTAACAGCTATTGTCTGATCGGCTCCGCATCGTTAGCGATTGGAGTTCTCTATGTCCGGAAGCCGTGTCCTGTGGGGACAAGTCACCACCGTTCTGTTGATCGTGCTTGCGGCGATTTGGATCGCTACGGAATGGACGGCGTGGCGCTTGGGCTTTCAGACCCAGCTCGGCCCGCCATGGTTTTCGATTGCACGCTGGCCGATCTACTATCCGCCGATCTTCTTCTGGTGGTGGTATTGCTACGATGCCTATGCGCCGTCGATTTTCGTAGAGGGCGCTTGCATCGCGGCATCCGGCGGTCTGATCGCAATCGTTGTCGCCATCGGCCTTTCGGTAATTCGCGCGCGAGCGGCGAAGAACATCACCACCTATGGCTCTGCACGGTGGGCCGAACACGATGAAATAAGTGCTGCTGGTTTGCTGGGTTCAGATGGCGTCGTGCTCGGGCGTCTGGAACATGAGTATCTCCGTCACGATGGGCCAGAGCATGTGCTGTGCTTCGCTCCGACCCGATCCGGGAAAGGCGTCGGCCTCGTCGTACCCACCCTACTCACTTGGCCGGGGAGCGTTATCGTTCACGACATCAAAGGCGAGAATTGGGGATTAACAGCGGGTTTTCGGGCGCAACATGGCCGCGTTTTGCTTTTTGATCCAACCGATCCAGGCTCCTCGGCTTACAATCCCTTGTTAGAGGTGCGGCGAGGCGACAAGGAAGTCCGCGATGTCCAGAACATTGCCGACATCCTCGTGGATCCCGAAGGCGCGCTCGATAAGCGGAACCACTGGGAAAAGACCAGCCATTCACTTCTGGTCGGCGCGATTTTGCATGTCCTCTATGCTGAGACGGACAAGACACTCGCCGGCGTCGCAAATTTCCTTTCCGATCCAAAGCGTCCCGTTGAGGCGACACTACGAGCCATGATGAGCACCCCGCATTTGGGGAGCGGCGGCGTCCATCCCGTGATCGCATCCTCGGCCCGCGAACTACTGAACAAGAGCGACAACGAACGGTCAGGCGTACTTTCTACAGCAATGTCGTTTCTCGGTCTCTACCGGGATCCGGTCGTTGCAAAGGTGACGGCTCGATGTGACTGGCGCATCGCAGATTTGGTAGGGTGTAGACAGCCGGTCAGCCTTTACCTCGTCATCCCACCGTCCGACATAAACCGCACCAAACCGCTCATCCGCCTCCTGCTCAACCAGGTCGGCCGTCGCCTTACAGAGGATCTGAGGGGGTCGGCGGACCGGCATCGCCTTCTCTTAATGCTGGACGAGTTTCCGGCTTTGGGTCGGCTGGACTTCTTTGAAAGCGCGCTCGCCTTCATGGCTGGCTACGGCATCAAGAGCTTTCTTATTGCGCAAAGCCTCAACCAGATCGAGAAAGCCTACGGTGTGAACAATAGCGTACTGGACAATTGTCATGTGCGCGTCGCATTCGCCACGAATGATGAACGCACCGCTAAACGAGTTTCTGATGCCCTCGGTACCGCGACCGAGATGCGCGATTCAACCAACTACGCCGGGCACCGCCTATCGCCTTGGCTCGGTCACCTGATGGTGTCGCGGCAGGAGACTGCTAGGCCACTACTGACGCCTGGAGAGGTCATGCAGCTTCCGTCGACTGACGAGTTGCTGCTTGTAGCAGGCGTGCCGCCTGTCCGAGCCAAGAAGGCGCGCTATTACGAAGATAGCCGCTTCCGTCAACGTATTCTGCCACCGCCAATGCCGAACGTTGCGGCAACGTCCGCGCCAGCACCGAATGATGATTGGTCCACACGGGTGATCCAAGCCACGTCGCCCAACTCTGGCCAGGTCGATTGGAATGGCACGTTCGCTGACCCGGCCAATTCCGGTATTCGACGCGAACCTGAACTCCCGGAATATGAAGAGATCGCCCCGGAACCGCGTCCTGATTTCAACGAGTTTGACGTCCTTGACGAGGATCCCGATCTCGATGCCGCCAAGGCCCGTCGCCTCCGAGTCCAGGTTATTTCGAATGCTCGACGTGCGGCGATGGACCCTGATGACGGGATCGAATTGTGAGGATCGATAGCATGCAAAACAAAACTCGTATGAATGTCTATTTCGCCCCGGACTTGCTCAAGAAGGTTGAAGGGCTGGCGCTCCGACGCAACGTTTCCAAATCGGCCGTGATCGAAGCAGCCGTTGCTTCTTTCCTCTCGGCAGACGCGTCAGAACGCCTGGAAGCGGTGTTTGCCCGCCGCATGGATCGAATGGGCCGCCAGATTGAGGGGTTGGATGAAGACCTCGCTATCCTCGGTGAGACACTTTCGTTGTTCATTCGTTTCTGGATGACTCTGACACCGCCTTTACCTGACAGTGCGGAAGCATCAGCCCGCGCGAAAGGCAACGAGCGGTTTGAGCGATTTCTTCAGTCGCTCGGTCGTAGGCTTGCGACTGGGGATCGTTTTCTCAGGGAGCGGTCGCGCGACATCGATGCGAAACGGGGAAGGGAGCCAGAATGAGTTTCGCAACTCCAGGAAACAAGATTATGGTTCCCGCCGTTGCTTCGGTGCGCCTCACCGCTTTGCTACAGACGCGCGACAGTTCGGCTGCCACATCGTTCTAGGTCTTCGTGAGAACGAGCGACGTGACACGTCAACCGGTTGGCTGACGGCCTAAAGCCAATGACCAAACTCTGAAGAATTGCTGCGGTGGCTCTAGGCGCCCGAAATTCCCAACCGCGCCGATTCTCGCCTTCTCCCGCCGGTCCCCGCAAGCCACCAGATACTTGTTGAACTAGCCCAAATTCGGGCTCTTTTAATCATCCCCATCGGGGGAGCGATTGTTTCCTCCCCGGCAAACCTTGGGGATCGGACAGTGGTGGCTCATTACAATAAGGATGGATTCACACGCGGCGCGCGGATGCTGCGCACCGCGCTTGGACCAGCCATTGCCCGCTTCCTCGAGGACCGCTCTGTTGTTGAGGTGATGCTCAATCCGGACGGGCGTATTTGGATCGACCGACTGGCCGAAGGACTTTCGGATAGCGGTGAGCGCCTCTCTCCGGACGATGGCGAACGAATTATTCGACTGGTCGCGCATCATGTTGGCGCAGAGGTTTACGCCGGAAGCCCACGCGTATCCGCTGAGCTGCCCGAAACGGGAGAGCGCTTCGAGGGGCTCCTTCCTCCTGTCGTGGCAGCTCCCGCTTTCGCAATCCGCAAGCCTGCGGTCGCCGTGTTTACCCTTGAAGACTACGTCCGCTCAGGAATTATGAGCGAACACGAAGCCAACATGTTGCGTGAGGCTGTCGCTTCCCGCGCCAACATACTTGTGGCTGGTGGCACCTCAACAGGCAAAACAACGCTCACCAACGCGCTCCTCGCAGAAGTCGCTAAGACCGGCGACCGCGTCGTCATCATTGAAGATACCCGCGAGCTGCAGTGTGCAGCGCCGAACCTTGTAGCGATGCGGACAAAACACGGTATCGCCTCGCTTTCCGACCTCGTTCGATCATCGCTACGACTTCGGCCCGACCGTATTCCGGTGGGCGAAGTGCGCGGTGCCGAAGCGCTCGACCTCCTCAAAGCGTGGGGCACTGGCCATCCCGGCGGCGTCAGCACGATCCACGCTGGAAGTGCAATCGGCGCGCTTCGTCGTCTGGAACAACTCATCCAAGAAGCGGTCGTCACCGTGCCACGCGCGCTGATCGCCGAGACGATCGATCTCGTGGCTGTCCTCACAGGTCGTGGTTCGCAGCGCCGCTTGTCAGAGCTCACTCGCATTGAGGGTCTCGGTGCCGACGGCGATTACCACGTCGTGCCCGTACGCGCTGCTGCGCTTTCTGTGGGCGCAACGGACCCTTCTCAACAACTCTTCATGCCAACCTCAATCGGAGAACACTCGTGACCCAGCCTCCGCGCGTTTTGCGCTTCCCCTCCCGTTGCCCACGCATCGCTATCGCCATGCCAGTCGCTTCATTGAGCGTGCTGGTCGTCGCTCCAGCTTACGCCTCCGGCTCGTCAATGCCCTGGGAGCAGCCGCTGCAACAGATCCTGCAGTCTATCGAAGGTCCAGTCGCCAAGATCATCGCTGTTATCATCATCATCTCAACGGGGCTCGCGCTCGCCTTTGGCGACACGTCAGGCGGTTTTCGTCGCCTCATCCAGATTGTCTTTGGCCTGTCGATCGCTTTTGCGGCGTCGAGCTTCTTTCTTTCCTTCTTTTCCTTCGGTGGTGGGGCGCTCGTCTGATGGCACGCTTCGTTGATCACACCTCCGACGTGCCGGGCTTTTCCATACCTCTCCATCGGGCGCTCAGCGAGCCAATCCTACTCGGTGGCGCACCCCGCGGCATCGCAATACTCAATGGCACGCTCGCTGGCGCGGTAGGTCTCGGACTGCGCCTCTGGTTGGTCGGCCTCGCCATCTGGCTGATCGGACATCTAGTTGCCGTTTGGGCGGCTCGCCGCGATCCCCTCTTCGTTGAGGTGGTGCGCAGGCATCTGCGCATCCCCGCGCACCTGTCGGTTTGATGGGAGCGCTCCTGATGATGAACTTCGCTGAATACCGTCGGACCGCAACCCGCCTCGCCGATTTCCTCCCTTGGGTGGCGCTGGTTGGCCAAGGCATCGTGCTCAACAAGGACGGAAGCTTCCAACGCACCGCACGCTTTCGCGGACCCGATCTCGACAGCGCAGTCCCTGCCGAGCTTGTTGCCGTCGCTGGCCGCCTCAACAATGCCTTCCGACGCCTTGGCTCCGGATGGGCGATCTTCGTGGAGGCGGAACGCCACGCTTCTAAGCATTATCCAGATAGCCGCTTTCCGGACCCTGCCTCCGCACTGGTTGACGCAGAGCGCAAGGCAGACTTTGAAGGCGAGGCCGAACCTTCTCCCGTGGATGATCGCCGGACCGGCAATGCACATTTCGAGTCATCCTACTTCCTGACATTTGTCTGGCTACCACCGGCAGAGGACGCGGCCCGTGCCGAGAGCTGGCTTTACGAGGGACGCGATCAAGCGGGAGTCGATCCTCACGAGGCGCTTTCTGGCTTCGCGGACCGTACTGACAGGTTGCTTAGGCTGGTTGAGGCCTTCATGCCTGAATGCCATTGGCTCAACGACGGCGAAACGTTGACCTACCTGCACGCGTGCGTCTCTACGCATCGCCATCGTGTTCGGGTTCCCGAGACGCCAATGTACCTGGACGCGCTCCTTGCCGACCAGCCCCTGACTGGTGGTCTGGAGCCCCGGCTTGGCGATCAGCACCTCCGTATCCTCACGATCACCGGTTTTCCAACCGCGACAACACCCGGCTTGCTCGACGAGTTAAATCGCCTGGCCTTCCCCTATCGTTGGTCTACCCGCGCAATCCTGCTCGACAAGACCGATGCGACCAGGCTGCTGACGAAGATCCGCCGCCAATGGTTCGCCAAACGCAAGTCAATCGCCGCGATTCTCAAGGAAGTTCTCACCAACGAACAATCCGTGCTGGTCGACAGCGATGCCGCAAATAAGGCCAGCGATGCCGACGAAGCCTTGCAGGAACTGGGAGCGGATTACGCCGGCATCGCCTATGTGACGGCAACCGTTACAGTTTGGGATGCGGATCCCCGCACCGCTCAAGAGAAGCTGCGGCTGGTTGAAAAGGTGGTGCAGGGTCGCGACTTCACCGTCATGGCTGAAACGATCAACGCCGTGGATTCCTGGCTTGGAAGTCTACCCGGCCATGTCTACGCAAATGTGCGGCAGCCACCTGTCTCGACGCTGAATCTTGCCCACCTCATTCCGCTAAGCGCAATCTGGGCCGGGCCAGAGCGGGATGAGCACTTTTCTGCGCCGCCGCTCCTGTTTGGAAAGACTGAAGGGTCGACCCCGTTCCGGTTTTCCCTCCACGTTGGTGACGTCGGGCACACTTTGATCGTAGGTCCGACGGGCGCGGGTAAATCGGTCCTGCTTGCGCTTATGGCACTTCAGTTTCGCCGATACAAAAACGCGCAAGTATTTGCCTTCGACTTTGGTGGCTCAATCCGTGCCGCAGCGCTTGCTATGGGCGGCGACTGGCACGATCTCGGCGGCGGTCTTACCGACAGTAGCACCGACAGCGTTTCCCTACAGCCATTCGCTCGCATCCACACCACTGTGGAAAGGGCATGGGCCGCGGATTGGATCGTCGCGATCCTCACGCGTGAGGGCGTGCCGATCACCCCGGAAGTAAAGGAACATATCTGGACAGCTTTGACCTCGCTCGCTTCCGCTCCGATCGAAGAGCGAACGATCACTGGACTTTGCGTCCTCCTTCAATCCAACGACCTGAAACAGGCGCTCCGGCCGTATTGCGTCGGGGGCGCATGGGGCAGGTTGCTCGATGCCGAAATCGAACATCTGGGGACCGCCACTGTCCAGGCATTTGAGACAGAGGGCCTGATCGGAACGGAAGCGGCACCCGCCGTACTCTCCTATCTCTTCCATCGCATCGAGGACAGACTCGACGGATCGCCAACGCTACTCATTATCGACGAGGGCTGGTTGGCGCTGGATGATGAAGGGTTTTCAGGACAGATACGTGAGTGGCTGAAGACGCTGCGCAAGAAGAATGCGTCCGTCGTTTTTGCTACCCAATCGCTGAGCGACATTGATGGTTCAGCTATAGCACCGGCGATAATCGAAAGCTGCCCTACACGGCTATTGCTTCCGAACGAACGGGCGATCGAGCCGCAGATAACCGCCATCTATCGCCGCTTCGGCCTCAACGACCGGCAGATCGAGATTGTCGCCAGGGCCATGCCCAAGCGTGACTACTACTGCCAGTCCCGACATGGAAACCGTCTCTTCGAGCTTGGTCTTTCGGAAGTCGCGCTCGCCATCTGCGCAGCATCGTCGAAAACCGATCAGGCAAAAATCGCATCAGTGCTGGATGAACACGGTCCGGATGGATTTCTCGATGCCTGGCTACGCCAACGCGGCGTTTCCTGGGCCGCCGACCTGATCCCAAACCTTACAAATCTGGAGATACCCCAATGACCCATCGTCGCTCCTGCGCGGCACGGCTCGTCGCTGCTTTGCTCTTGTCACCAGTTATGATCGCCCCCAGCATTTCGCGGCAGGCTCACGCACTCACCGTGTTCGACCCCTCTAACTATGCGCAGAATGTCATTCAGGCCGCACGGGCGCTCCAACAGATCAACAATCAGATCACCAGCCTGCAGAACCAGGCACAGATGCTGATCAATCAGGCAAAGAATCTGGCGAGCCTCCCGATCTCGTCGCTTCAGGAAATCCAGCAGTCAGTCCAGAGAACGCAACAGCTGATCAATCAGGCGCAGAACATCGCTTTCGACGTAAAGCAAATCGACCAGGTCTTCAGCCAAAAATATTCGACGGCATCCATGTCGGCCTCTGACCAGCAGCTTGTCGACGACGCCCGATCGCGCTGGCGTAACACCGTCGGCGGACTTCAAGACGCATTGAAGGTGCAGGCCGGTGTCGTCGGAAACATTGACGGAAATCGCGCGGAGATGTCGAGGATCGTCGATGCCAGCCAGAACGCAACCGGTGCGTTGCAAGCCACGCAAGCTGGCAACCAGCTCTTGGCGCTTCAGTCACAGCAGCTCACCGATCTCGTTGCAGTGATTGCCGCGAATGGTCGCGCGCAGGCACTTACCGATGCCGAGCGGTCGGCCGCAGCAGAGCAGGGCCGCGAGCAACGACGCCGCTTCTTGTCACCGGGCGCGGGCTATCAGCCGGGGTCGGCAAAAATGTTCTACGGCAACTAGGGGGCTTCTGATGCACGCCAAGACCCTCTTACAGTCCGGTGCCATCTTCTTTGTCTGCGTGGCAATCGGCGTCACCGTCATCGAGTTGACACGCGATGAGCCAGAGTTGCCGCTCTATCGCACGCTGGCCCCTCCAACAAATATCGCTGCGGACCCCTTCCGCGCCGCATTACGCCAGTGCCGCGATATGGGGGAAGCGGCAATTCAAGACGCCGGGTGCCGCAAGCTCTGGATGGAGGCACGCGACCGCTTTCTCGGTCGCCAGCACGCGCCGGCTGCGCCGGAAGGACGGTGATCTCATGGGCGGCTCAGGCGTCATTGACCACTTCCTTGAAGTTTTCACTCGCTACATCGACGGGGGCTTCGGGCTCCTCAAGCCGGAAGTGGCTTTCATTGCCACAACGCTGATCGTGATCGACGTGGTGCTCGCAGCACTCTTTTGGACTTGGGGTGCCGATGAAGATGTCGTCGCGCGACTCGTGAGGAAGACGCTGTTTGTCGGCGTCTTTGCCTGGATCATCAGCAATTGGAACAATCTGGCGAAAATCGTCTTCGAAAGCTTCTCCGGGCTCGGACTGAAGGCTTCAGGCACTGGATTTTCGCCAAGCGACCTCCTGCACCCCGGCAGGGTTGCTCAGACCGGCCTCGACGCGGGGCGGCCGCTTCTCGCTTCCATCTCCGACATGATGGGGTGGATATCCTTCTTCGAGAATTTCATACAGATCGTCTGCATGCTCTTCGCCTGGGCATTGGTCCTTCTCGCCTTCTTCGTCCTCGCCATTCAGCTCTTCGTCACTCTCATCGAGTTCAAGCTGTCGACACTCGCCGGCTTCGTGCTGATCCCGTTCGGTCTATTCGGCAAGTCTGCATTCATGGCCGAGCGTGTCCTTGGCAACGTAGTCTCCTCCGGAATCAAGGTTCTGGTGCTTGCTGTCGTGATTGGCATTGGTTCGACGCTTTTCTCCGAGTTCACCAAAGGGTTTGGCAACAACACGCCATCTATCGACGACGCTATGGCGATCGTGCTTGCGGCGCTCTCCTTGCTCGGCCTCGGCATATTCGGTCCAGGTATCGCCAACGGCCTCGTTTCCGGCGGTCCCCAGCTTGGAGCAGGAGCCGCGGCCGGAGCAGGTCTGGCCGTAGGCGGTCTCGCGGTTGCTGGTATGGCCAGCGTCGGTTTTGGAGCTCGCGGTGCCGGTGCTGCTTTCTCCAGAACAGCTGCTGCTGCCCGCGCCGGTGTTGAACTCGCCGGTGGTGCCTCTGCTGCCTACAGTCTCGGCGCATCTACCGGTCCGCGCTCGTCTACCGTGGCCAATGGTCTCGGCGGGGTAGCCAGAGCGGGAATGTCGGCTGCGTCGTCGTCGCTGAAGCCAGCCGCTGAAAAGCTCAACGAAGGCATGAAGTCGGCCTGGCAGGCCGGAAAGTTCGCCGCGGTCGAGAAAACCGGAGGCACCACGACCATGGGTACGGTGGGCGGCGCGTCCGAAAGCACATCTGCATCGTCCGTCGGTTCCGCGGCGCATTTGAATGCGGCGGGCCAGCCCAACTGGGCGAAGAGAATGCAGCGCTCACAGAAATTCTCTCACGGCATCCAGGTCGCAACACACGCCGTGAAATCCGGTGACGCCCATGGCGGCGGCACCTCCGTCAACCTCGATCAAAGCGAATGAGCCATGAACATCTTCAAACGACCTTCCACGCATTACGGCAAATCCCCACAACTCGACACACCCTACCATCGGGCAGCCCAGATTTGGGACGACCGCATCGGCTCCGCGCGAGTCCAGGCCAAGAACTGGCGGTTGATGGCTTTTGGTTCGCTGATCCTTTCCGCCGGGCTCTCCGGTGCGCTCGTCTGGCAGTCATTCAATGGCTCCGTCGTCCCCTGGATAGTGCAGATCGATAAACTCGGACAGGCGCAGGCTGTCGCGCCAGCAACTGCCGATTTCAAACCGTCCGACCCGCAAGTCGCCTTCCAACTGGCGCGCTTCATTGAACAGGTCCGTTCGATCCCCGCCGATGCGGTAGTTGTCCGCCAGAACTGGCTGCGTGCTTACGATTTCACCACCCAAGCCGGCGCAATGGCCCTGAACGACTACGCCCGCGAAAACGATCCATTTTCCAAGGTCGGTAAGACGCAGGTTGCCGTCGATGTCTCGAGCGTGATCCGCGCCTCACCAAACTCGTTCCGTGTCGCTTGGGTGCAGCGGACCTATCAGGACGGCTCCCTGGCCTCGACCGAACGCTGGTCCGCAATTCTCACCGTCGTCGTGCAAACACCGCGCGACCCCGAAAAACTCCGGGCCAATCCGCTCGGCATCTACATCAACGCCATCAACTGGTCGAAGGAACTCGCACAATGACGCCCTCGCTTCGCAAAGCCCGCCTGCAGGGTTTAGGTTTAGCCATCACGACGCATATCAATCCGGTGTTTTCAATTCAGCGACAGCCGGATCTCAGAAGCGTGTCGATCGCTGTTCTTCTGCTTACGGCCTCTTCAATAACAGGATGCGCCGGGCATACACCGCCACCTGACATCACCTATGACGATGCCACTCCCGCGATCCAAAGAGCCGATCAACCCAAGCCGGTGCAAGTCGTTGAGCTTGCCAAGCCTCTACCGCTTCCTGGTCAACTGAAGCCGCTCGGCAAAGACGGCAAGCCTGTCCCGGAAGCCGCTGATCCTGCAATACGCGTCAATGAAGCGAACGCCGCTGCCCGCGTTCAACCTGTCCGCAACGGCTTCATCAATTCAATGCAGGTCTATCCGTTCGTCGATGGAGCTTTGTACCAGGTCTATGCTTCGCCGGGGCAAATCACCGATGTCGGCTTGCAACCTGGCGAGCAACTTGTTGGCTCTGGCCCGGTCGCTGCTGGTGACACTGTTCGCTGGATCATCGGCGACACCGAGAGCGGGACGGGGGTCGGCAAGCGGGTCCATATTCTCGTTAAGCCCACCCGCGCGGATTTGGTGACCAACCTTGTCATAAATACCGATCGCCGCACCTACCATATGGAGTTGCGCTCGACACCCTCAACCTACATGGCGTCGGTCTCATGGCAATATCCGCAGGATCAGCTGATTGCGCTGCGCCGCCAGAACGCGCAAGCCGAAGCCGCCCAGCCCGTCTCCACTGGCGTCGATCTCTCTAAGGTCAACTTCCGATATGCAATCACAGGCGACCGCGCCCCGTGGAAGCCACTGCGCGCCTTCGATGACGGCAAGCAGGTGTTCATCGAATTCCCGCGCGGCATAGCTCAAGGAGAGATGCCACCGCTATTCGTTGTTGGGCCGGGAGGCGCGACATCTGAATTGGTGAATTATCGGGTACGGGCGAATTACATGATCGTGGATCGGTTGTTCGCTGCTGCCGAACTCCGCTTTGGCGCAGACAGGAATCAAAAGCGCATCCGTATCTCGCGCACAGACGGAAGGCCGGCATCATGAGTGCGACGGGATCCGGACAAAGTGAAGGGGTCGAGCGCGAACTGACTGGCGAGCCGGTCGCTCCAATGCGGCTGCGCCCCATCCCGCCGCGGGTTACTCGACTGTCGCGTCGCGTCATCATAGGTCTCGGCACGGCGAGCGGTCTCTTCATCAGTGGGACACTCTTTTACGCACTGCAGACGCGCCATTCCGGTGACGGGCAGGAGCTTTATTCCACCGACAACCGCACGACACCGGATGGGCTTGCCGGGCTGCCGAAAGATTATACGGGTCCGAAACTCGGGCCACCACTGCCCGGCGATCTTGGCCGTCCGATCCTCAATGCGCAGACCACAGCCTCCCCGGTCGATAAACCTGATCCGGGCCTCAGCGCCGAGGAGCAACGCCGTCTTCAGGAAATGGAGGCCGCGCGTGTCGCAAAACTCTTCGCGCAGACGGAAACGCGCCCAACCAACTCGGAAACGCCGCAGACAATGATGGACGCGACCCGCTTGCCGTCGAACGATCTGGCGAGCCTTGGCCTTGGGCCGCAACCATCGACGCCCACAGCTTTGGATCGACAACTCGCCTTCCTCAACCAGACACCTGACAAGCGTACGGTTGCGGCGGATCGCATTGCAGCGCCAGCATCCTCCAACATCCTTCAGGCCGGTTCAGTCATCGCTGCCGCGCTCATCACAGGCATCCGGTCCGATTTGCCCGGCCAGATCACCGCACAGGTGACGGAAAACATTTATGACAGCCCGACCGGCAGGATCCTGCTGATACCGCAAGGTACACGCGTCATAGGACAGTATGACAATGATGTCGGTTTCGGACAGCGTCGGATTCTGCTCGCATGGAGCCGGCTCATCTTTCCGAATGGCCGCTCGATCGTCCTCGAACGGCAACCGGGTGCCGATGCTCAAGGCTATGCCGGCCTGGAAGATGGCGTTGATTATCACTGGGGTGAGCTGTTCAAGTCCGCGGCGCTTTCGACCTTGCTATCAATGGGCTCTCAATTCGGCTCCTCTAACCAGGACAGCGATATCGTCCGGGCGATCCGGCAGGGCTCATCCGATAGTTTCAGCCAGATCGGTCGCCAAATTGTTGGCCGCCAGCTCGACATCGCTCCAACTTTAACCGTCCGACCCGGCTTTCCGGTTCGCGTCATTGTAACGAGAGACCTCGTGCTCGAACCCTACCGGGGCGAGCCATGACCAAACTGAAACTCGGCCCAATCCTGGACGACAAGCCCGTCAAGGTCACCGTCGAATTGCCGGCTTCTCTGCATCGCGACCTCTGTGCCTACGCCGAGATCCTTGCCCGTGACGCAGGGCAACCGCTCGCCGATGCCGTGCGCCTGATCGTCCCAATGCTCGAACGCTTCATCGCTACAGATCGCGGCTTCGCCAAAATCCGCCGCGCTCCCCCTGCCATCCCTCAAAGAAAGGTACACGAATGACCAGACAAGATACTGTAAAAAGTGGCCGGCCTAACGCGCCAGTTCTCCTCTCACTTTTCCTTGGTGGCATTGCCATCCAATCCATCCTTGCATCGCCATCCTTTGCCAACAACTACGGCGAAAGCTTTGGCTGGCAGTTCAAGACCTCGGCGGATCGCGCCAATCAGGCGTTCGTGCTCGATCTTTTGGAAAAAAGGCGCGGGGGAGCATATCGTGCGCCAAACTATACGACGACAATCCAGCGTCAGTATAACTGCGGCGTGTCCGCAAGCGCGGTCGGCAATGAGGGTTCGCAAGGAGCCACCGCCAATTCGCCGTCCGTCGTCGGCCCTAATGCAATCGCGACCGGAAACGACGCCGACACCACTCTGAATGGTGGCGAAAAAAGCGCAGGGGACCACGCGAAAAGCTTGCAGTCGAACGGTGGCACGGTTTCGTCTGCCGTCAACGGATCGGCCTCATCCTCAGTCAGCGGAAGTCCGACACAAGCCCTTAACTCTACCCAGACCAACAGCGGTGCGCAGCATGCGAGCGTCTCTGGCGCAAACGGTTGCAGCTTCGGAGGTGCGCGATGAAGGCGACCGGTTTACGTTTCGCTGCCCTCGGCGCTCTGGGCTTGTCGCTTGCCGCCTGCACTGCGATCCGTACTGAACAAATGGCAGCTGGAGAGGCCGTCCAACCAGTGGGACCGCCTGTCCGCGATAATCGTACGCCGATTGATCCCGTCTTCGCCTGCTATCGAGCAGGACTGCCCGCAAAGGCAAAGGCACCTGTCATCGGTGTCGGCGACGTTCGCGACTACACCGGCAAGTTCTCAAACCTTGAGGGCAATGCTGTTACTCAAGGTGGCGCGTTGATGGTAACCTCGGCGCTTGGGAAACTTGGAGATCGCGTGCGCCTCGCCGAACGCTTCGATCCGGCCGTCGCCGAGCGAGAGCTCACATGGATGGACAAGCGACAGCTTGGTGACGGAGAGACCCATAAACTACCGGGGCAGAAGGGCGATCCAGTTAGGTGGCTACCCTATTTTGGCGGGTCGCTGATCGGTTCCGACTACTTCATCGTAGGCGGAATAACCGAGGTCAATTACGATCTCCATTCCAGCGGGGCCGAAATCGGTATCAACAATATCGGACCCAAGATGCGTACCTTCACCCAGTCCGTCGCGATCGATCTGCGTATCGTTGATACGCGCTCGCTGATTGTCCAGAAGACGGTAAGCCTCACCAAGCAATACACCGGCTATGAGATCGGAGCCGGGACCTTCCGCTTCTTCGGCTCAAGTCTCTTCGACATCAACATCGGCGCAAAGGGACAGGAGCCGCTCCAGCTCGGCATCCGCACAGCGCTGGAGGAAGCAACGCTTCGCCTTGTCGGTGCAGTTCTTCGCTCCGATCCGGAGGCGTGCTTAACTCGACTGCGACCCGGCCAGAAACCCCATTCAAACGACGATCCGGTGGCTGCGCGGCAAAGTGTAAATTCGCGAGGAATGACCCTTTCGATGGTTAGTGATCCACAGGCAAGGGTCCGCTCGACGGCCCGCCTCACCACTCTCGGTTCGCTGCCGTGACCGTCGCACGCACCGCTTTTCATCCCACGCATCCATTCTCGAGCCACTTTTAAAGGAGATCCGTATGACCTACCTCCGTTCACGCCTCACAACCACGCTTATCGCGAGCACTGCCGTCGCAGTGTTGGCTGGCGCCCTCGCTTCACCTGCTCCTGCGGCAGACTTGCAGGGTCAGCACACCGTTATCACTCACCAGACATTACAACAGGCATGGGCCGACGACGGAAGGCCGATTGCGACGCAAGCGACTGCCAATGGCGTCTACACGGTGAAAACCGGTGCATCCACAGCCTGGGCCACGATGTTGATGTTCGACGGCAATCGCCAGTCGGCCGAAATCGCGGGCAATGCCGGGTTAGGCACGTTGACGGCCAGCACCGTCCATGCCGAGGATGGCGATGGCACCGTTGAGCCGGGACCATTCGCTCTCCTCAGCAACAATCAAGTCGGCGACAACATCGTGTATGCCCTGTCTGACATGACCATTTCTGTCCCCGGTGAAGTCGGCAATTCCCACGTTACCATTTCAGCTAACACGAACACCGCGCGCGCCCGCATGAACGACGCCTCGAACACGCTATCGCTTGACGTTGTCGATTTCTCCGGCAAATCGCTCTTGTCAAGTTCGCAGACATCTACCGGGAGCGTGACAGCCGATGCTGTCAGTCATTTTGGAAAGAGCGACGCCAACTTCGCTGTGCAGAGCTCAAAGCTGCTGGTGCATGACAACAGCACAATCTCTGAAGCGGGCGGCAATCGTGTTCTCAACAATGTGAAAGTTGATGCGGCGATTGTCACAGGAAGCCAACCGGTCCTCGACAGTCTGCAGACAAATTCCGCTCTTGTTTCCGCGAGCTCAGACACAGCACTAAACCTCGACGGTCGGGGTGCGTTTCAGTCCAGGCTCGAAGTCGATCACAACAACGCTTCGTCGTTGGCGCACGGCAATTTCGCTGAAAATCGCATGGGCGTCACTGCCGGATTTGGCGTCAGACAGAGGGCGGGGGATGACACGCCGCAACTGACTGCGGCCATTCCCGCGCAGCCAGTGGTTGGCGCGGTCCTATCAAACCGGCAATTGAACTCGGGCGCAGTCGCGGCGCAAACCCGCCTCAACACTGGCATGGCGCTAAATTGCGACTGCACGACGGATAGCCAGAGCGGCAACACCCAAAACTCCGGCGCAGCATCTGCCTATGGCAATGCCGCCCTCAATGCCTTTGTCGCAAAAGGTGTGGCCGTGGCAATGGTCAGCAACACGCAGGAAAACCGCGGCCCGGTCTCTGCGACGGCCACCGGGCGCTTCGGTGCATCCATGTCCGAGGGCGTCAGCGGCTCGATGGTCTCGATCTCCGGCAACGGTATGGCTGCGGTCGCAATCGGAAATCAGGCGGTTAATACGTTGACAACCATCGGTGCCAGAGGTGCCGCACCGGTTGATATCCCTCGCTAATTTCTCGGCCCGTCACGGGTGAGCTTGCAATAGCCGTGGTGCCGTGAATGGCGCCGCGGCCTTCTGAGTTTCGAACGGAGTAGGTCGCCAAGCTAATTTTGTGAGACGGTGATCGCTGACGCCATCCAAGGCGCGATCGCTACGAGTTGTGGCATGTAGTGCTTCTGGATTGTCCTCTTGCAAAGCGTGGAAAGTTGTTTGGCGAAACTTCCAAACTCTCCCCGTCGGACGACAAGATAAATGTGTCGGGAAAATCCCGCACCAGGCAATTGGAGAACCTGGATCGCTGGGGCGAGAGCGACGCATTTGCGTACGCAGACCGGCGTGAGGATCGACCATCCAATGCCCGACGCGACAAGGCTGATTATAGACTCGATCGTCTCGCAGGAGAATGCGTGCGGCACCTCCAGTCGCATGCGCCGAAAATGCTGATCGACCCGCTGAGCTATCCCTGTCGTACTGCCCGAGCGGATGATCGGGAAACGCTGAGCAAAATTGCGGAACTCGATCTCGTCCCCAAACGGCGCTTCGCCGCGTGTAGCAACGACCACGAATTGCTCCGCGAAGAGCTCGAATCTTTCGAAGCCATCAACATCGTCGAAGGGATCTGCGGAAATGACGGCGTCGAGCTCGCGCTTCAACAGGCGCTGCCGAAGTGGCTCCATAAAACCCGTCGCCACCGAAATAGAGGCCACTCGGTCGCGAAGCGACTTGATAAGAATAGGGACCAGCGGGTCGGAAAGGGAGTCTATCAAGCCAAGACGCAATTGGGGAATAATCCCGGCATCAACGCTCTGAAGAAGAGCCGGTACGCCCGCAGCCTCAGCAAGAAGGTGGTCGGCAGCGCTGACGAGCTTCTGGCCAGCAAGGGTAGGTTTCAACGGCCGCGAGCCACGCTCGAAAAGCGTCACACCAAGGCGCTGCTCAAGGTTGAGAATTTGACGCGAGACTGCCGATTGCGTCATTCCAGTTTGTGTGGCGGCGGTGGTCATGCTGCCGGTTCGACAGACCGTCACGAAGATTTCGAGGGATTGGAGATCAAATCCCAGGCGGCGGATGACCGACGGATCGCTCACGGGCGCTTTCACTGTACCAAAACCTCCATATCATGATCTCAACGCATAAAGTTCAGAAATATCGGTCATCGTCAACCTGTCGGCAACGTGAGGTTCTCTAGTTTCTCGACAGGGGAGAAGTGAAACAACCAATTGTTTTCTTTTTAGTTTGTGAACCTGTTCATCCGCTATTGGCACCGAGAAAGACCCCAATGCGACCGCTTTTGGCGTTCCTAACCTAAGATGTCCTGAACGCATTATGTTTGCTTAGGGAACGCGTCATTGGTATTCCGTCACCATGGTTTTTGGAGGAATGACCACATGTTCAAAAGACGTTTGTTTGGCATTTTGGCAATAGGCTTGGCCTGCGCGGCTTCTCACGCCGCGCCCACCTTGGCTGAAACAACGCTCGAAAAAATTCAGCGTACAAAAAAGGTAACCGTAGGAACCGAGGCAGCCTATCCGCCTTTTGAATTCATCAAGGACGGCAAGATCGTCGGCTTTGGCAGAGATGTGCTCGACGAGATTGCCAAACAATGGGGCGTAGAGGTCCAACAATTGGATCTGCCGTTCCAGGGAATCCTGCCTGGACTAATCGCTGGCAAGTTCGATTTCGTAGCAACGTCTGTCGGTATCAATCCAGAACGCGCTAAACGCTACGCCTACACCTTGCCGATTGCTGACAGCACCGCCTACGCAATGAAAAAAACCGGTAACGGAGAGATCAAGACGGTTGAGGATCTGAGGGGCAAGGTTGTGGCAACCCAACTCGCTTCGGCTGTCGATCCGGTCGCAAAGGCACTTGATAAACGCCTGCAGGCCGCCGGCGGCGGATTCGCCGAGCTCAAGTTATTCCCAACTTTCAATGACTCATTCCTGGCCGTCGCCAACGGTACGTCGGACGCTGCACTTGCGGGCCTGCCGGTTTTACAAAACTTGATGAACGAAAGACCCGGCATCTTCGAACTCGTGGGCAAAGCCGCTGTGGTGCCAAGCTATAATGCCTGGGTCGTGCGTCCCGAGGATCAGGATCTTCGCGATGCGATCAATACCGCGCTTCTCAAGCTTAAACAGAGCGGTAAGTTGGCAGAACTTCAGCAAAAATGGCTCGGCATGACCTATGATCTGCCTGAGAAGGACTATCTTCCCGAAGGCGCTCGCTAACGGTCCCTAACGGTCCCCGATCACCGCTCAACGGATGAGCGGGGCCATTTCCGGTTCACACGCTTGAAGCGCCTCTCTGCGTCCCGAAAACGCCTAAGCAATTCAGGCTATCAATCCACCCCGACGTCGGAGGAGACGACGATGGACTTCAGCGTTGGCGCCCTGAGCGGAGCCTTTCCCCAACTTCTGCCCGCCATGGGCATCAACTTGGCCATTGCCGTTGTCGCGATGGTCCTTGCGCTGATCGGTGGGACGGCGTTGACCATCCTACGCACACTGGGCATTGCATCGCTTAACGCAGCGATCGGCGTCATGATAAGTTTCATCCGAGGTACGCCGATCCTTGTGCAAATTTTCTTGTTCTATTACGGCTTGCCAGCTCTCGGACTTGACCTTTCGCCGATCCAGGCGGGTATCCTGGCTATTGCCTTTAACAGCTCGATATTTATCACCGAAATCATGCGTGGCGGATTGTCAGGCATGGATTCCGGTCCGGTCGAAGCGGCGATCGCTCTTGGAATCAAGGGAAAGGTCATCTGGACGAAGGTGATCCTTCCGCAGCTTTATATTCGGATCATGCCGCCGCTGGTCAACGAATTAACCACAATTGTGAAGGGGACAGCTCTGCTGTCCGTGATCACTGTGGTCGAAGTGCTTCGCACCGCGCAGCAAGTCGCGAATGCTTCGTTCAGGCCGCTCGAAACTCTGCTTTCCGCAGCCATCATCTTGTTTGCCGTAAATTTTGTCATCAGCCAGAGCGGCAGATTTCTGGAGACGCGCTTTGCAGCGCGTAGGGGTTAAGCCATGGCCTTCGATTTCAACGTCATTCTCGATAATTGGACGCTCTTTGCACGAGGCGCGTGGCTTACGATTGCCAGTGCGGCCGTAGCCGTAGCGACCGGTTTCTTGATCTCCATCCCGATTGCGCTGATGGCACTGTCCCATCGTCGGGCACTTCGCTGGATCGCTACAGCCTATGTCGAGTGGTTCCGCAACATCCCCTTTATCGTGGTCCTCTACCTGTTCTTTTACGGCTTGCCGTTCGTCAACGTACGTTTGCCAGAGGCTATAGTCGGCACGATCGCGCTCGCCTTTTTCGCGAGCTCTTACTTCTCCGAGATCATCCGCGGTGCGATCCTTGCCGTTCCGAAAGGGCAGATGGAGGCAGCGCGGGCAATCGGCATGTCGTACTTCCAGGGAATGTGGGAGATCGTCGCCCCGCAAACCGTCCGCCTGCTTCTGCCTCCTTCGACCAACACGAGTATCTCGATGGTCAAAGAAACCTCGGTACTCAGCACCATTACCGTAGGCGAACTAACTTATCAGGGTCTTGTCGTACAGGGAGAGACCTTCGCGCCTTTCGAAGTCTTCCTGGCCACTGCTGCGATCTACTGGATAATCACCGCGATTTTCGCCCACTTCATGCACCGCACGGAAAAAGCATTTGGAGCCGCTCAAGGCGCCAATCAGTCGCGAGCCAGTCTAGCGGACAAATATCTGTTGATCGGCGCACGGAGGCCAGCATGAGCAAGACTCTCCTAAAGGTTTCCAATCTCGCCAAGACCTTCGGAAACGCCACTGCGTTGCGCGACATCAGTTTCGAAGTCACTGCCGGCGAAGTGGTGTGCATCATCGGGCCAAGCGGTTGCGGCAAGAGCACGCTTCTGCGTTGCATCAATCATCTGACATTTCCAGATAGTGGCTTTGTCGAAGTCGCAGGCGACTACATCGGCCGAGAGCCGAAGT
The DNA here is from genome assembly GCF_053522525.1 of Agrobacterium sp. 22-210-1. Lineage (NCBI taxonomy): Bacteria > Pseudomonadati > Pseudomonadota > Alphaproteobacteria > Hyphomicrobiales > Rhizobiaceae > Agrobacterium > Agrobacterium sp. 22-210-1. The sequence goes on from NZ_JBNWCI010000003.1 coordinate 53,337, forward strand.
CCGATGGTACCGTGCGCATGCAAACCCATGGCGAGATTGACCGCAGGCGTCCAAGAATGGGCTTCGTCTTCCAATCGTTCAATCTGTGGCCGCATCTCAGCGTCCTTGAAAACATCGTCAAGGGACCTGTTAAAGTTCAGAAGCGCTCTCGTGAAGAAGCGGAAGAGCAAGCCCTCTCTCTGCTGCAGCGCTTCGGTTTGCGCGACAAAGCCAATATGTTTCCGTCGGAGCTCTCAGGTGGCCAGAAACAACGCGTCGCAATTGCACGCGCGCTGGCAATGGGCCCGGAACTGATGCTTTTTGACGAACCGACTTCTGCACTCGATCCTGAGATCGTCAAGGAGGTCTTGGTGTTTCTCCGGGAGTTGGCCGAGTCCGGCATGACGATGGTCATTGTGACCCACGAAATCGGATTTGCGCGTCATGTCGCTGACCGGGTGATCTTCCTCGATCGGGGTGTCGTTGCAGAAGCCGGTCCATCCAAAACCGTGCTCGTCAATCCAACCAATCCGCGTCTGCGTGAATTCCTCTCGCAGATCACATCCGACCAGCCAATCCCGGACGATGGTTCTTCGTCCCTTGCGAAACCGCATGTTCACTAAAAAGGACACTGAAATGACCAAGCAGCTTACCTCAGCACCGAAGCATGGCCACACGAGCATGCTCTATTCCAAGGTGCATACGGATCTTGATTCACTGGATGCTCACATCGCCTTTCTCGGTATCCCCTACGGATCCGCATATACGATAGACGAAGTAACGAACGACCAGACGCGTGCGCCAACGGCCGTTCGGCAGGCGACTGACCGGGCAGTCCGGAACCTTGACCGCTACGACTTTGATATCGGTGGTCCGCTCTATGACGACCGTGCGATTAAGGCAGTGGATTGCGGCGATGTGGTTGGTGATCCGAAGGATCCTGCTGCTCATTCGCGCAATGCGGAAGCCGCCGTCCGAAAGATTCTGGCTGCCGGCGCGCTGCCGCTCATCATCGGTGGAGACCACGGCATCCCGATCCCGGTGCTGCGCGCCTATGATGATCAGGGGCCGATCACACTGATCCAGATCGATGCCCATCTCGATTGGCGCGACCAGATCAATGGAGTGCATGATGGCCTCTCGAGCCCGATCCGCCGTGCCTCCGAAATGGCGCATGTGAAAGACATCTTCCAGATCGGTATCCGTGCCCAGGGGACTGCCCGCCCTGAAGAATATGAGGCTGCCAAGGCCTATGGTTCGAACATCATCACGGCTTACGAACTTCACGATGTCGGTATGGACGCCATCCTCGACCGCATTCCGGATGGGGGACGCTACTACATTACGATTGATGCAGATGGCATCGATCCGTCGGTAATGCCCGCTGTCGCTGGCCCAGCGCTTGCTGGTGTGACATATGCGCAAACCCGTAAACTTCTGCACGGCCTGGTTAAAAAGGGGCGAGTCGTCGGAATGGACATCGTCGAGATAACGCCGTCCAAGGATGTCAACCAACTGACGGCGATCGCAGCAGGGCGGTTCTTTGTAAACCTGATCGGAGCTGCGGTCCGGGCCGACTATTTCGGTACAAAGTCGGAACTCGAAGCAGCCCCTACGACGGCAGCAAGACCCGCCCACGTAGCAGCCTGAGAAGCATCATGATTGAACAGACAGACAATCGCTCGCGTACACGGCGCGAGCGGGATTCCCTCGGCGAGCGAGAAATCCCGATTGATGCCTATTTTGGCATCCAGACGCTACGCGCCATCGAAAATTTTTCGCTTTCCGATATCGCGCTCAGCCATTTTCCAACCCTTGTTCGCTCTCTTGCTATGGTCAAGAAGGCCGCGGCCATCTCGAACCATGCTGCAGGACAACTAACCGAGTCCAAATGCACGGCAATCGTTAGGGCATGTAACGACGTCATCGAAGGACGTCTGATTGATCCGTTCATCGTTGACGTGTTTCAGGGAGGTGCGGGAACATCGAGTAACATGAACGCAAATGAGGTTATCGCCAATCGAGCGCTTGAGCATCTTGGGCGACCAAAGGGGGAATACGAGACACTTCACCCCAACGACGATGTGAACATGTCCCAGTCCACGAACGATGTCTATCCGACAGCGATAAGACTGGCGCTCCTGCTTAGCCGCGCAGACCTTCAGGCAGCTCTCGCCACCCTAATCGCAGCTTTTGAGGCAAAAGGGCGGGAGTTTTCCAATGTGGTGAAGATTGGCCGCACGCAATTGCAAGATGCCGTTCCGATCACGCTGGGGCAGGAGTTTGAAGCTTTCGCTGCAACACTCCGGGAAGACACAGCGCGGCTCGAGGAAGTCGCTTCCTTCTTTCAGGAGGTGAACCTCGGTGGCACGGCTGTCGGCACGCGCATAAACGCGTCGAATGCCTATGCCAAACGTGCAATCGAAGAACTTTCAACGATATCGGGCCACGAGTTAAAGGCTGCAAGCAACCTTCTCGAAGCCAGCTGGGACACCGGCGCCTTCGTGACTTTTTCCGGTATCCTGCGGCGCATCGCAGTGAAGCTTTCCAAGATCTGCAATGACCTTCGATTGCTGTCCAGCGGGCCAAGAAGCGGATTGGGTGAAATACGACTACCACCGGTGCAACCTGGTTCGTCGATCATGCCCGGTAAGGTCAATCCGGTTATCCCGGAATCCGTGAACCAGGTCTGCTATCAGGTGGTCGGCAACGACTTGGCGGTCACCATGGCGGCCGAAGGAGGACAGCTGCAGCTCAACGCATTCGAGCCGCTGATCGTCTACAATCTTCTGACCTCGATGCGGCTACTCGGACGAGCAATGACCAATCTTGCCGATCGATGCGTCTGCGGTATTGAGGCCGATCTTGGCCGGTGCCGCGACGGTGCGCTCGGCAGCATCTCACTTGCTACGGCACTCGTGCCGGTCGTCGGCTACACCAAGGCTGCGGATATCGCCAAGCAAGCGCTCGCCTCAAGACGAAGCGTCCTGGAAGTCGCTCTGTCGCTCGGATTGGGTGTCGACGCACTTGAGGTCCTATTAGACCCCTTGGGTATGGCAATCCCTCAAGCAATGCAAAATGAGGAGCTTAAGAATGCTCATGCCGGCTAAATCTACTGACGCTGCGGTCGTCATGCGGTCCGTCAGCAAGTGGTACGGGCATTTCCAGGTGCTCAAGGATATCGATTTCGACGTGGCGAGGGGCGAACGGGTGGTGATCTGCGGGCCGTCCGGGTCGGGTAAGTCGACCCTCATCCGTTGTCTTAATCGCCTGGAGTCCTTTCAAAGCGGGAATATCGCCGTTGACGGGATCGCGCTGACAGAAGATGCGAAATCCGTGGAGGAGGTGCGACGCGAAGTCGGAATGGTGTTCCAGCACTTTAATCTTTTCCCTCATCTGACGCTTCTTGAAAACTGTACGCTCGCACCGATGTCGGTGCGTGGTATGAGCCGGAAGGCGGCAACCGAAATCGCCATGGCCTACCTTTCTCGGGTTCGAATTTCCGACCACGCCAACAAATATCCTTCCCAAATCTCGGGAGGGCAGCAACAACGTGCCGCGATTGCTCGCTCGCTTTGCATGAACCCAAAGATCATGCTCTTTGACGAACCGACATCTGCGCTCGATCCAGAGATGGTGACGGAAGTTCTGGACACGATGGTCGGCTTGGCTCAAGACGGCATGACGATGATTTGCGTTACCCATGAAATGGGCTTTGCACGCCGCGTTGCAGACCGCGTCATTTTTATGGATCGAGGACAAATCGTCGAATGCGCTGAACCGGGTGCATTCTTCGATGATCCACAGCATGATCGAACACGGCTGTTTCTACGACAAATCCTCCACTAGGCGCGGCTTGATAAAGACGAAGCAGTCGAGCAAACGCAAAGCACCTTGGAGCGACCTATGGGCGCAGGAAATGCCGCCAGAAAAACGATCCTGCTGATGTCGACGGGGGGCACGATTGCCTCCCGCTATGACGCCGTGGCTAAGGCACTGATCAGCGTTGCTGGCGGTGATGAGCTTTTGGCGGCGATGGGGTCGCTCGCACCGGACGTCAACATCATCCATGAGGCGTTCAGCATTGTTGGCAGCAATCGGATCAATCTCGAAATGCAGCTGCGGCTGGCGCGCCGCGTTGATGAACTGCTTGATAATGAGGCGATCCACGGTTGCGTCATCACGCACGGGACCGACACCCTTGAAGAGGGTGCGTTCCTGTCGCGCCTCGCTCTCACCACGCAAAAGCCGGTCATTTTCACAGGCTCACAACGTGGTGCCGATGAACCCGACGCTGATGGGCCACGCAACCTTGCAGATGCCATCACTGTTGCAGCGTTAGACGATGCCGCCGGCCTTGGTCCACTCGTCGTTTTCTCAGGTAAAATACTGTCGGCCCTCGATGTGACCAAAATTCACACCCTCGCTGTCGAGGCCTTTGGCGCGCGAAGTTCCGGACCGGTGGGCGAAGTCGATCGTGGCAAGGTGTCGATCACACGTCGTCCATGGGGCTTTCCGACAATCAAGGTCAAAACTCTAGAAACGAAGGTCGATCTCATCACTCTTACCCTGGGGTGTGATGACCGACTTTTCGAAGCAGCTGTTAATTCCGGGGCGCGAGGCATCGTCCTTCAAGGTTTCGGCAGCGGAAATGCCACGCCGGAGATCGTCTCTGCGGTTGACCGAGCAACCGGGAATGGCGTCGTCACCGTGGTTACGTCTCGCTGTTTTGACGGACGTGTGCTCCCGCTCTACGGTGATGGGGGAGGGCGAGATCTGCAGGATGCCGGGGCTATTTTCGCTGGCCGTCTGCAGGGCCCGAAAGCCCGCATCCTCTTATGCGCGGCCCTCGCCAACATCCCGATCTGCGATATTGCTGACGTCTTCGAACAATTCGGCAGATAGTTGCCTTCACCGTAGTTGGTGTTCAGCTACCACGTTGGCCAAGCTTTCCATGCGACTCTACTGTCGTCTGGAGCCCAATGCGCTCGTTTGCATCGGCTTATAGCACACGATCTATATCGAAAGATTACTCTGCGACAACTCCAGGAAATTATTAGACAACCTGCGGTTAATCCGTCATGAAAATGCGGGTGCTTAAGGGGGAAAGAATTGTACGTACCGCCATGGACGATTTTCGCGGGTCTCGGGGCGCTTGATCGCCGCGAACTGTGCAATCTCATCGCAAGCTTCGAGGCCACAACGCTGTTGTCCATGTCTATGGACCGCGTTAGCGATATGTTGTCCCGCTTTCAGAAGAATGCCGAGTCGTCAGATGCCACGGCTTTCGCCCGCCGTCTAAGACTCGCCGCAGACGAACTGTTTGCGTCCGATATCTCAGACCGCGCGCTGAGGATTCGCCTCTGGGTCAGGATCGCGGAGGCTCTCGACCTTGACGCTACCCTTCCACTATCGTCTAGAAGGGCCAACTCGGTTGGCGCGGGTGTGGCACACAAGACATCGTCGGTGATGTCCGTTCCTGTCTCTGACGAAAGCGAGAATGCATCGCAGACGGGCATCCAGAAAGCCTGGCAGGCAGTGAAGACGCTGCGCGGTCGATCCCACCAAGATTTCGCCTCTCTGGTCGCCGATCAGGCGCAACTCGTTGCCAAGGCAGTGGCAGAGGCGGCGACATCAGGTGAGATTCCGGAAGAACTGGCGAGCGCACTCGGCCAGCGCGTCCGTGACCATATTCGAAGCCTGCCACCCGAGCTTCGGGATGAGGCTATGCGGGCCGCCCTGACGGCAGGAGATCGGGCAGCCTTTACTGTGCTCGCCACCGGGACCGCGGCATTCTCCATCGGCATGGGCGTAAACCTGGCCGGGTTCAGCGCCTACATCCTCGCTGCCCAGGCTTCGGCGTTTATCCCTTTCATGAGCGGACCAGCCGTCGTATCGACGCTCTTCATGCTAGCGAACCCGCTATTCAGTGTCCCGGCTGTCCTCGGTATCGGGTACCTGGCAAACAACTTCGTAAACGGTGGGCAGGCTGCAAAGCTCGCCGCTATCGTTTCGGTCCAGTTATCCCTTCGTGGGCTGTCGGCAGAACGAGATGGCTTGGCGGTCGTACTGAACGATTTCCGAACCGCGGCCAGAGCCGACCTAGCGTCAGTGTCCACGTCGACCATGGCCGAAAACATGCTTCGCAACGCGGCCGTCGCAAGGACGACCGGCGGGAGTTTGCCAAAGGCATTCGGCGATCCGAGGACCGGAGTGCTTGTCCCCGAGCGGCAAAGCGACCTGCTTACGGCCGTACTCTCGAAGAACAGTGGCGATGCGCTGGAAATGGCCGCTGTAACGGCTCTGTCGGCGGGTGACATGCTCTACAACGCGGTATCCATCGATCCGATGGTTCTCGCCGCGGCCGATTTCTCGCGCTCGGAAGACCTGGGAGACATATTCAAGTTCGGTACGTTTGCCGAGCGCGTCGGAGCAATGAGCGTTGCCGCTGCGGCCGGAGCAGGCAATAACCTACGCGGTTATGTCTCCGAACAGCTAGTAGCTGCACGTCTTTCCGAACTCGGCCACGTGGTCAGTTTTCCGGAGACCTCGAACAATGCGGGTTTTGATCTCCTCGTAGACGGTGTTCCGTTTCAGGTGAAATGCCTGCAGGGCCTCGAAGGCCTGCGAAAGCATTTCGCCAAGTATCCCGACATGCCTGTGTACGCCAATGCCGAATTGGCGGAGGCTGTTATCAGCAGCGGAGAGGAATGGGCAAAACTCGTTTTCTATGTCGATGGATTTGATCGCGAGATCGCCGACCTCGTCATGACAACCTCCCTCGAAGCCGCAGAGGCGTTGGGCGACCTGAACGTGCCGTTCTTTGCCATGGCAGTTTCCTCGGCGCGAAACCTCCACAGTGTCTGGCGCGGCCGCATGCTCCTGTCGGACCTGCCATTTTCCGTCCTGATGGATGCCAGCGTCAAAGGAGGACTTTCGGCCATTGGCGCGCTGTCAGGCAAGGCTATCGGCCTGATGGCTTTCGGCCCGGCTGGAGCGCTGGTCCTGAGTGGTGTCGGTGGTGTGAGTGCACTGGTCGGCGCGGGCTGGACGAGAGAGCAGGCAACGCGATTGCTGTCATCCGACTGGCTTGCCGACCTCGACGCGTCCACCGATCGGTTCCGTACCGCGCTTCTGGCGGTCGTGCAGGCCAAGATCGCGATGCTCGAGGCGAAGAAATCCGCCGTTCCCGCCACGCTTCCCGAGATCAACGACTGGATAGACGCGCGCTTCGCGGACGACATACTATCTCTCGGTGAAGTCACGTACGATATCAAGACGGCAATTCCGACGCTCAGTCAGCCAGCCAAGGCACGAGCTTGCCTGGCTGCCATGGATGCGGCCAAGGTTCACCCCCTTGCCGTTGAAGCGGAGTTAGCGAACCTTTTGGAGGTGCTTGGGTCCGAGCCATCGAAAGCCGCATCCGCTGGCAGGAAGGTCTCGGACGCATGGTCCGCGTTGAAATCGAAGCTGCCCAGTGCGGGCTAATGGAGGTATTGCATGCAGGCGTTGATCGGGGCGGCAAGTTCTAGGGTTATGTTGTTGATTGCCGCTGCAGTCGCAGCGGGAACGTTGTCTATCATTCCCGCGCGGGCGCAGGACGATCACTCGATCTACTACGGATCGCGTGCCGGCATGCACGTAACGACCGTCTCAAAATCCGGGATCGGTACGTCGAAAGCCGTTATCATGATCAAGCATACGCCCAAGGATGCCAAGGCGTACTGCGTTGAATACGAGCAGGACTATTCGATGGCTTGCGTCAAACGGACAATGGCATCGATAAAAGTAGGCGACAGGGTAACGGCGAACTGCAAAAAGGGGACTTGGACCGACGTTTACGGCGAGGGGTATGTCTTTGAAGGCAAACCGAGGTCAACTGACCTCATGGCTGACTATGTCGTACGCAGCGTAAAATCGGGCGAGGTACTCGACGGTTCATCGGCTTCTGGCTACCCGACCGCACTGAGCGTCTTCCAGGAACTTTGCCCTGGTGTCGCTGAATGATACGTCCTTTTTCCGTCGTCACAATGCTTGCATGCTTAGGCTTGACGGCTCCGGTAAGCTCCCATGCCGCCGACGTTAAGTTCGAAGGGATTACGAACGGGCAGTTCGGTCCAGAGGCACGCTTCAGGCTCGAGGGCGAAATCCTCGAGGCCGACAGTTCTCGTGTGAAGCAAGCATTGGCGGAAGCCAACATCTCAGTTCAACAAAACCCTTGGCAACGGATTGTCATTGCCCTGAATAGTCCGGGCGGCGATTACCACGAGGGATTAAACCTCGCCTTGGCGTTCCGCCGTCTCGGTCTTGCCACCGTCGTACGTGAGATGGATTCCTGCTACTCCGCCTGCGCCATCGCATTTCTCGGGGGCGTCGACCTTCCGAAAGACCCGACACCTGTCGGCGACAATGATCCTCTCCCCGATCAGAAACCGTCGCGCACGATTGAAAAAGGAGCGAAACTGGGATTTCACGCGCCGTATCTCTCCGTTCCTGAAGGGCGCTACGACGCCGCCCTCGTACAGGATGCCTATAGGGCAGCGGTCCTGGGTATCGCGCGATTGGTAGCAGTCGCGGATCGTCTCCATCTCGTTCCAGCCGAGTTGCCTCGCTTGCTCGCTCCAGGTCGTGACGAAATGTATATGGCCGACGACGTAGATGCTGTCCGTGTTCTCGGCATCACTTACAACGACTTTTCGTACCAAATCCGAGATGGATATCCATTTTCGCATTCCATGATTTTGAATGGATGTGTCAACCGCTACTACCACCTCGGGCGGAGAAGCAGTTCCGACGGTTACCAGATTGCCTTGTCTTCACTCGAGGAGTTCATTGAAGGTTCCCAGCTGATGGAGAACGGTGAGGACGCGATTGCATTCGGCGTTCGGTCGATCGGGCAGGGGACGGTTTCAACGTGGCTTGCCTACATGCCAATCGCCAAGACGAAGGATGGTGATCGCTTCGTATGGTGTTTATTCTCGCCAGGCACGACAGGGCCAACGACATTCTACAAACCAGCAGGGACCATCGAAGAGCTGTTCTCGGAACTCAAGGGAAAGGGCGACCTCTGGGACTTCACATCATCCCCGACGACGATCGCGCTTTCGACAGGTGATTGGGTTGACGACTTGATGCGCGCAATCGACCTCGTTCCGCCACGCACGAAGCTGGGCGACGTGGCGAACCAACTTGAAACCTATCGCAAGTCCGAGCAGGCGGTCGCTCCTCGGTGAGCACCCAGTACGGCGTGGGTCCGAGGCGCTGTTACAGCTTGAAGCAGAAGCGATTCCGTGTTTCGCTGTTAAGCGCACACAGCGTATACCCGTCGGCGGCGTAAGGCGTGGACGGCTTACCGTTTATCGTGAAGAAGTCGCCGTCGCGCGCGAAAATGGTTTTGTTGCCCGTCGGCCATACGAATTCGTAACGATCGGACCGCCGACTATCTACAATGACATTGATGTTCAGAGTAGCTTCACAGGGTTCGATCTCTTTTTCGCCACTCGTATTGAAAACGGCGCACGTGGCGGACGCTTTCGCACCGATTATCGACCGAGGGGATGTGGCATCTCCACTGACGGGTACTCCACTGAGTTCTTTGAGCGTGAGGCCGGGCCGATATGAGGCGAGTTGGTTAATCCCCCAACTCCGGTCGGCAAAATTATCGACAGTGCAAGCTCCCTGACCCAACAAGACGTTGTACATCCCGTTGTAACCGCAACCCTGTAGGCCGTTTTCAGTGACCGCGATCACGCATCCCGCTTCGGAATACCCGGCATCGCTACTCGTCACCGAATAGTATCCGGTGCCATCTGCGATTTTCAGGAGTTTGACAACAGATTGGTCCTGCGTCACGGGTTTCGTGAATTTCCGCACGTCGACGGGGTCCTTCATCAGGCCTACTTGCCAATGGAAGGAATTCTCGCACGCATAGTACGCGCGTTCTTCGGGTGGGGCCGATTGTTTAGGAAGGCCTATGAGCTCGATTTCGAAGCGGCCGGCTTTCTCTACTGTATCGATGTAGAAGAAATCGTTGCCGATATGACGGAGCATCTCCTGAATCAGGTCAGGGCGCATCATCGTCGAATTCGACCACGGGACCAGATTGTTAGCGAGCAACATGATCTTGCTCATGTCCTCCAAGGCAACGTCGTGGGCGACGGCTAGCGCTTTGGTACTGATCAGGCTTTCTTGCTTCAGCGCCAAAAACGGGCGATGAAATCCGAGCTTACCGGTGATATGGAGCTTACGATTGACGAAGGTAACCTCGGGTCCCTGTGCAATTCCCATCATGAACATGATGGCGCACATCGAGTAGCATTCCGCACCATCGTCAATGACCGTGCCAACGCCGTTCTTGTAGAAGAATTCAGCGAGTTTAACGCCCTCGGTGACATTCCCTCCCGGACTGTTCAAACAGATCGTATCTCGGGCCGAACTCTCGCCATCGACACCGAGAAATTCCTTGGCGGCTATTTCGACAAGGCGGGAGAAGTCACCTGAGACGATCTCGCCTTCAAGCGAAAGAACACACGTCTCTTTGGAGGACTTCCGTATATTAGCACCGGTGGCCGCCCCTGCCTGAAAGAATACCAGTCCGACAATGGCCATCCACAGCGAGCAAACTTGCCACGATGACCTGTACAGTTTCCCCATCTGCCCCTCCCTTAAAGGTCGCGTCATTGATCCGCCTCGATCCCCTCGGGCTGATCGCCTCGAACCTCTGTTGCTTCTGCCTGTCTTACTTTTTACGTCGTTGCGGTGAAGTTTCGGTTGATTAGTTCGAGACTCCATTCAGGCTTTTGCTAGTAGGGGTCGAAGATGTTCTGACCGGGAGATCTGCGGAATGGCCAACGGCCCGGATGTCGTCTAACAATATTGAGTACCCACCATAGTGCTCGCCTGCCTTGAAGGTGCCCCACGTCATCGCGAGGAACCGCTCAAAATGGAATGAGAAAGAGCAGAACGTACTCCATCTGCGTTCAAAGACTTAGGGGCGTTAGATCTCTGATCTGATTTTGAGGTCATGTCCTTCAGCTTCGGAGAACATGTCAGCTGTTGGCGCGATGCGGAAGACCGCAGTCGGCCCGTTGCTGACATCATCACCGCGACGCATCTATGGGTATCGTAGATTTTCGCCTAGCCGCCTGGCAGTCTTGGCATGGAGCCTGCGAGGCTGACGAAGCTCTCGTTCTTGAGGGTTTCAATGATCTGCGCGCACCCAAGTGCTTGCGGAATCTTAACAGTCAGAGTTTCGTGCTTGGTATCGAGTCGCAACCGCGTCCCTGTTTGAAGTTCGATTTCGATTACACCCGTGGTCTGGTTCCCCTCTGAACTCAAACCCAAATCCTCCTCCCGATCCTCGATTTGGTCGAGCAGGTCGACGTAGTGGCCTTTCATACCAGGAGCCGGGATGATCAGAGTGTCAACACTCTCAAGGAACACGTCGTCGAAGTCCGTTGGCAATGCAGTAGAGCGGAGATGGATTTCACGTCGGAGAACAGCTTCCGCAGGATTGTCTGGGTTCTGCATCGCCTCGATTTCGAACCGGAAAATGTCCGTGTCTACACTACCGGTGCCCACGTGCACCTTCTTAACGATATCCTTGGACTTGATCTTGAGAACTTTGCGGGCCTGCAGTGCTACATGCTGGCACTCGGTCTCAACCTCCGGAGCTAGGAGCCTGGCCGCCCAAGCGGACGCGCTTGGACTCAGTTCAGTTGGCACCGTGTGTTTCTTCGTATAGGTGAAACCATCAAGCTTCCTGAATTCTCTAGTCTCCTCACCAACGAACCAAGCGTTGGCGAAATCGGGCTTTATGATTGGATCACTGTCAACTACTGGCGGTTCGGGAAGCGCGGCTAGGATAAAGGTTCCATTGTGGTCGATCTTCGCGAAAGGCGTTTGGACCGCCTTCTTCGAGAACTCCTCCCTCGTAAACTTTCTGACCGCTGCCAACAGGTAGTCTTGCAAACTTGTCCCGGTCACGTAACTGTCGTTCATAATCGCGGCAGGGTCCTCGCCCCTCAAGGCGCGGACAAGATGATACGTCCAAACTCCATGTTTGAGTTTGTCGGACGAATAGGACTTTTCTTCCGGAGAACAAGCCAAGAATGTCGCCGTATAACGAGTGTTTTTCACGAACTCGATGAACTCGTCCTTCCTCATTGCGGAGAGCAAATCCCTTGAAGGGAGATCCTCGAAGATTTCCGTCGAGCAAGCGTCGATGAAAAGCGCGCTCTGCTTGCATCTGCTCTGTCGTAAGGGCGCGAGCAAGACCTCTTCTACGCTGGCGGTCGTGCCGTGGACATTGAGAGCGTGGGTATCCCAACAGGTTAGCCTATTGCCTCCGACCGGGGCCCAGAAACCGTGACCAGCATAGAAGAAATAGAAGCGGTCGTCAGGTTCGAGGTTCTTTATCAAAGCCGTTAGGGAGAGTTGCAGTCTTGACCATGTCGCTTCTTGATCAAGCCAGATCGTTATGTTCGAGCGTGGTACCGCAAGCACGTTCTCGAGAACATCGGCGAACTCTTGCGCGTCGTTATGGGCATACTTAACGCCCACGATAGACTTCTCTTGGTATGATTGGATTGCAACGACGACTGCAAATGATTCTGCCATTGATATACTCTAAAAATGTAAGCGATCGTTTTCTACACGTTAGAGTTGGGCGCACAATTCCGCAAGCTCTTCGTGCCATCGCAGAAGATAGGCGGGCGTCCTCCGGGCAAGGATTTTCGACGGTTGTCAGCTTGGATGCTTCGTCAATTCGCGCGAATCCGCTGCCTGAGCCTCCTCTTACACCGCTTCTAAACGAGGACTGAGCCCCTGAGAAGCGAGCGTTATCGACATCGGCTACCACGTCCGCTATCGGCAGCTTTGCTGCCGTCAACGTTGCAGCGGCGGCTTTCGAGATGGCCCACGCTCTTAGTCAGGGCATAATGAGGACACCGCTTACCTTTCACTCGATGAGTTGGCGCGATTGCAGAGCTTTTAGAAATTCAATGAATCTGGTCATTTAGAGAGCGACCTTAAAAGATTGATTCATATCAAGTTTCGGCAGGTCGATGGTTACCAACGGCTAAAAGCGCGCTTCAATGCCGCTTGACTCTTGCACGGCATGAGAACAAAAGAGGAACATAAGCTTTTTATGGACATGAAGTCCACCTTTCACACGAGCCAGAGGAGGTCCGTGAACGATGTTGCACGCCCGGACCCCAGGCATAATTGATGACCTTAGAGAACGCATAGCACACCTTGAAGGAAGCGTCGGCCGCAAAGCTCTCGTGCTGCCTTTCGGTGTCAAGACAATCGATGAACGGCTGCCGGGAGGGGGCCTTGCATATGGTGCGCTTCACGAATTCGCAGGCGGTGGAGCAGGGACGGTAGACGGGGCGGCCGCAGCCTTGTTCGCGGCGGGGATTGCCGCGCGGTCTAGAGGAAAAGTCCTTTGGTGCCTTACTCGTCCTGACTTGTTTGCTCCAGCGCTGTCCCAAGCCGGCCTCCATCCAGATCGTGTGATTTATTGCGAAGCTGACAAGGAGGAAGACGTCCTAGCGTCTATGGAAGAGGGGTTGTCGTTCGGCGGGCTCGCAGCCGTCGTCGGAGAACTAGTCCGACTTCCCATGACGGCCTCCAGACGCCTCCAGCTCGCCGCTGAAAAGACAGGGACGATGGGTTTGGTTGTTCGCCGATGGCGGCGGCAGACGGAGGCTGCCGATTTTGGAAATCCCACAGCCAGTACGTCGCGATGGCGCGTAAGTGTGTTGCCATCCGAGAAGTTGCCGACTGCCGGTGTGGGGAGAGCGAGGTGGTTGGCTGAACTGATGAGAGTGAAAGCAGGCGAAAGTGCTGAGTTTGAGATAGGAGCCTGTGATGCCAAGGGTCGTGTGTGTTTACTTCCCACAGTTGCCGGTGGACAGGATAAGACGGCATGGAGACGGATCGGTGCCCGCTGATCAGCCGCTTGTGGTGATTTCGCGAAGTGGGGCCAAGCGATGGGTTTCATCTGTTGACGCCGCCGCCCGGAAGGCTGGTTTGCGCGTCGGGATGGCTGCAAGCAAGGCTCAGGCAATTGTCGCAAACCTTACTATGATTGACGCCGATCCGGCTGCGGACGCCGCGGCCATCGAACGTCTCGCCCTTTGGGCATTGAGGCAATACACCCCTGTCGTCGCTGTCGATGGAAACGATGGCATCGTGATGGACACAGAAGGTGCGGATCATTTGCAGGGTGGCGAAGCGATGCTCATTTCGGGCTTGGTCAACTCACTGCGAGGGCGTGGTCTGATATCGAGGGCAGCGGTATCCGACACCTGGGGAGCGTCCCATGCCATCACAAGGCTCGTGAAAGCTGAAACAACGGTCGTTCCCGTCGGTGGGGTGAGCAAGGCCATTGTTGGTCTGCCAATCCATTGTCTTCGCTTACAACCGGATACGATCCTGGGCCTGCGTGTTCTCGGTGTCGAAACCGTCGGCGAACTTTCCGCTATGCCACGGGCGCCGTTGACCCTTCGCTTCGGCGCGGAGGTTGGACGCCGCCTTGATCAGTTATTCGGGCGAGCGGCCGAGCCCATAGAACCCTTGCGTACACCGGAGCTCGTTCAAGTATCGCGAAATTTCCAAGAGCCGATCGGCGCGGCCGAGACTATCGCGAAATACATCCGTCGTCTTGTAGGGGAGCTATCTGCGAAGCTCGAAGAGAGGGGACTAGGTGTCAGGCGTTCCGACCTTGTCGTTCACCGAGTGGACAATACAAGGCAATCCGTGCGTGCTGGCCTTCAAAAGCCCGTTCGCGACCCATCCCGCCTGTCGAAATTGCTCTGCGACCAAATCGAAAAAATTGATCCTGGGTTCGGGATAGAGAGACTCGACCTCGTGGCCGTGATGGCCGAGCCGCTGCAGGAGCGACAGGTCGCTTCATCCCTCATCGAGGAACAAGTCGTCGACATCACCCCACTCATTGATGTTCTGGGGAACCGCGGCCAACGCCTCTACCGTATGACACCCGTCGCCTCAGATGTGCCGGAGCGTTCGTTGAGGCGGATATCACCTTCCGCCGACGACACGGGGGTCGACTGGGCCGTAAAATGGCCAAGGCCTTCTCGTCTTCTTGCCCAGCCAGAGCAGATCGAGACGATAGCCGTGCTGCCCGATCAGCCGCCAGTCGTTATCACGTGGCGGGGCAAGCGCCGGCGCGTCGTCAGCGCCGACGGACCTGAACGGATATTCGGCGAGTGGTGGCTTAGGCCGCGCGAAATGGAGGCTGTCAGGGATTATTTCGTCATTGAAGACGATGCGGGGGAGCGCTTGTGGGTCTACCGCGCAGGAGACGGCGTTGATAAAGCAACCGGCTCTCATAAGTGGTTTCTCCATGGGATTTTCGGCTGATGCGATACGCCGAACTCCAGGTAACAACGCATTTTAGCTTCCTGCGGGGCGCGAGTTCGGCCGACGAATTGTTTGCAACGGCTGCCGCAATGGGCATCGATGCAATTGGCGTGGTCGACCGAAACTCTTTGGCAGGCATAGTTCGTGCTTGGGAGGCCGCAAAGGCTACTGGCGTCCGTCTTGTTGTGGGTTGTCGCCTTGACCTCAAAGACGGTATATCTCTGTTGGTTTATCCGACGGATCGAGCCGCCTATTCGAGATTGACCCGGTTGCTGACATTAGGAAAATCGAGAGGCGGCAAAGGCAACTGTATTCTCGATCTTTCCGACGTCGAGGCGTATAGCGAGGGCCTCCTCGCGATCCTGATCCCTGATGAAGCTGACGATGTCTACGCGGGCCAACTCAGAAAGATTGTGACCATTTTTGCGGATCGGGCTTACGTGAGTCTGTGCCTTCGTCGGCGTCCGAATGATCGACTACGTTTGCATAATCTCTCAAAACTGGCCTTCAAAAACGGCGTAAAGACCGTTGTCACCAACGATGTCCTCTTTCATGATCCTTCACGAAGGCAGCTGCAGGATGTGGTGACGTGTATCCGGAACCGGACGACAATCGACAGCATTGGCTTTGACCGTGAACGGCACGCAGACCGATTTCTCAAAACGCCGGAAGAAATGCACCGTCTGTTTGCGGAGTATCCGGAGGCTTTGGCCCGAAGCCGCGAAATCGTCTCACGCTGCAAATTTGACCTGTCTGAGTTGCAATATCAGTATCCAGACGAGGCGATCGTTCCTGGCCTTGATGCCCAGCAGTCGCTGACCAAGTTTGCATGGGAAGGCGCAGCCGACAGATACCCGGAAGGCATTCCGGACAAGGTTCGCACGGCCATTCTCCATGAGCTCGAATTGATCAGAGTCATGAAATATGCGCCTTATTTCCTCACGGTGTACAGCATCGTCCGGTTCGCCAGATCAAAGGATATACTGTGTCAGGGAAGGGGGAGCGCGGCGAATTCGGCTGTTTGCTACTGCCTTGGCATCACAAGTATCAATCCGGAAACCTCCGATCTGCTTTTCGAACGGTTTGTCTCTATGGAACGCGACGAACCGCCTGACATCGACGTCGATTTCGAACACAACAGACGCGAGGAAGTCATCCAGTGGATCTACGAGACATATGGCAGGTCTCGATCTGCCCTGTGTTCGACTGTCCTGCGTTATCGAGCCAAAGGCGCGCTCCGCGACGTTGGCAAGGCATTGGGATTGCCCGAAGACCTTATCGGGCAATTGTCGTCCGGTATCTGGGGATGGTCCAAGGAAGGGGTGGGCGAGAAGCAGCTCAAGGAAAACAACATCAACACATCTGACTACCGACTACGGCTTGCGCTCGACCTCGCAGGCCAGCTCATGGGCGCACCGAGACATCTCGGGCAGCATCCGGGCGGCTTCGTATTGACGCAAGATCGTCTCGACGATTTGGTGCCGATCGATCCTGCGCGGATGAAAGATCGTCAGGTCGTTGAGTGGGACAAGGATGACATCGAAGCTCTGAAGTTCATGAAAGTCGATGTGCTTGCTCTTGGAATGTTATCTTGCATGGCGCGATCGTTCGAGATGCTGACCGACTACAAGAACATTCCGATGGGGCTGGCGGATGTCCCCCACGAAGATACAAAAACATACGCAATGATCCGTCGCGCCGACACGCTCGGCACTTTCCAAATTGAGAGCCGGGCACAGATGGCCATGCTGCCGCGTCTGAAGCCGCGAACCTTTTATGATCTTGTCGTGCAGGTCGCGATCGTCAGACCCGGCCCTATCCAGGGCGATATGGTCCACCCGTATCTTCGTCGCCGAGAGGGTAAGGAAAAGGTCGAGTATCCAACGCCGGAACTTGAGGCAGTCCTTGGGAAGACCCTCGGCGTCCCGCTTTTCCAGGAGTCAGCCATGAAGGTGGCGATGACCTGTGCGGGCTTCACCGCGGGAGAGGCCGATCAGCTCAGGCGAGCAATGGCGACGTTCAAATTCACCGGCGGCGTCTCGAAATTTAAAGACAAGCTCGTTAGTGGGATGGTCAAGAAGGGCTACACGGCGGAATTTGCGGAACGAACGTTCACTCAGCTAGAGGGCTTCGGCAGCTATGGTTTTCCGGAGTCGCACGCCGCCTCTTTCGCCCTCGTCGCTTATGCGAGCAGTTGGGTCAAATGTCATCATCCGGACGTTTTCTGTGCGGCACTAATCAATAGCCAGCCGATGGGATTTTACAGCGTCGCACAGATCGTAACGGACGCCCGTCAGCACGGTGTCGAGGTCCGCCCTGCCTGTGTAAACGCATCCAGATGGGACTGCACCATGGAGCGTATAGAGAATTCGGATCGATACGCCGTCCGTCTTGGAATGCGCATCATCAAGGGATTGCCGGAGGCTGACGCGGCACGCATCGTCCTATCCAGGGCCGATTCCCGGTTTGAGAGTGCAGACGACTTGTGGCGACGGTCTGGCGTCCCGACAGCTTCCCTCGTCAAGCTCGCGAAGGCAGACGCCTTCCTGCCATCTATGGGGCTCGAGCGCCGGGAGGCGCTTTGGGACATCAAGGCATTGCGGGATGAGCCTCTCGAGTTATGGGCTGCCGCAGCTGAGCGAGAATCCAAGACCATTGCTGAAATGCAGGAACCTGATGTCATGCTTAAGTCGATGACAGAAGGGAGAGAAGTCGTAGAGGATTACACCGTCACCGGGCTGACCTTGAGGTCGCATCCCATGTCCTTCTTGCGCAACAATCTAAAGGCTAAACGCATCGTGACCTGCGCGGAGGCGATGAACGAGCGCGATGGACGTTGGCTTTGGACCGCGGGGCTGGTTCTAGTCCGGCAGCGCCCTGGCAGTGCGAAGGGCGTCATGTTCTTGACCCTCGAAGACGAGACCGGCATCGTTAACGCAGTCGTGTGGCCATCGTTGTTTGAGCGCCAGCGTCGCGTCCTGATGACGGCAAGCATGATGGGCATTCACGGCAAGATTCAACGCGAAGGTGAGGTAGTCCACCTCGTAGCCCAAAGGCTCTTTGATTTCTCGAGCGATCTATCGAGCCTTGGAGAAAGAGACACCGAATTCCCACTTCCCCATGGTCGGGGAGATCAAGTTAAACATGGAGGTGGCCCCGATCCGCGGGACAACCCGAAGCCAGCTGTTCAAGCCCGCGATATCTATATACCGGATCTGCATATCGACACGCTGAAGGTTAAGAGCCGGAATTTCCATTGAGACAATTCGAGTAACGAAACATCCGCCATCGGATTTGATCGGAAGGACGGTCACTTACCTAGAATTCTAACCAGCATCGAAACCGGAGTGAGCAACGTGTCGCGCTTGTTTTCAGTAGTGAGAGGGATGGACGAGATCATCACGCATTTCGGTGTCGACGTCCCAACCGACGCGCCAGTGCCCTCTGAAACGATCGAAGGCACACAGGGTTTGGTGATATTTAAGAAAGATGGACTTCGGCACCTACGGTCAATTCCCTGGGGCTTTCCGCGCAGAAGCCGTGATTCACCCCCCACCAGACTGGGCCTCGTCGCCGACCTCACGAACCCGATGTGGGAGCGTACCGTCGTCGATCCGATATACAGATGCCTTATCCCGCTAACACATTTCGCCGAGCCAGACGGTCCCAAGGGCGAAAAAACAAGGACGTGGTTTAGCTTGAACCGACAGCCTCTTGTCGCATGGGCAGGCTTCTGTCGCCGGACCCCTGAGTTCGGGCCGGTGTTCGCAGGAATGACTGGTGAGGCGAATGAGAAAATTCGCCCGCTCAACGATCGGATGCCGGTGCTGCTCACGCCCGACGAATATGATGCATGGCTTTCTGGCGACATCCAGGACGTTATCAGGTTCCGGTTTCGACCGCCCATGTCGGCGGATGCTTTCGACACGCTCGAAACCGACGACAAATGGCAGAGCGGTAAATCGCCAAACCGTACCATTCCTAGATAATCAGGTCCCCCTGCGCTAGGACCACACGTACAACCTGAGAATTTGCGGTTCTCGGGACACCGTTTGTGGCGCGTCTCGCCAAAACATGCCCCACGCGGTTCCCGCTTCAAGGGGTCTGGATGGGGAGGCATGCTCGTTGGTTCTTGAGCTTCGTCCAAGCCGCCAGAAACAAAGCTGATGGCGCATCGACCAAGCCGTTTGCAGAAATGTCGGGATTCTCCTGAGTAAAGAGACGGACAAGGCGATAGCCGATTGAATATCCAGCCCATCGCGGCAGGTCTCCAGTTCCAAAGAACCAGGTGGCATGATCATAGTGGAAGCTATTTATTTCGTCCTCCGCTCGGTCGAGGACCAAACTCAAATCATTCTCGGTGAGGGCGCTCGTCCATGGTGGAGCTGAAATGCCGCTCACCATTTCTGAGAAAACATCGGCAAGCCCTTCGGATACCAACGCATCGCCCAAGGAAAGCCCGTACCCACTTGTCCGCCATCGCATGGCGTGATGGAGCTCGTGAGCGAGTGTACGGTCGAAAACACCGCTGGTGAGGTGATCCTCGAAACCGCGTGCTCCGGGGTCGAGACTGATCGTCACCAGTCCACGCCGGAAACAAGACCCGCCAATCCCCAATTCTGGCACGGTTTCATCCGGAAGATGCTGGATCACGACATCCACCTCATGACGGCCAAACTCTGACGGCACGATTTCGCCAATACGCTCGGCAACGGAATTAGATCGTAGCCGAAGAACATCGCGCCAAGGGGTGAGGCTCCCCTCGGCCTGAAGAAAATGAAGATTAAGTTTCATGAACGTCCAATCGCCGTTTGCCACACCCATTATGGATCGGCAGCGTTTTCCCTGAAGGTGTCTAAGAGCCTTCGGAGTGAATTATGCGATGGTGACGGAACTGATCATGGATGTAATTTGCCACATTTAAGGCAACGCGTCAAAGCGACCCGTTGACTCACTTACAGTCGATAAGATCGTCATTGGGTCCGAATTTCGACTGGCTATTTTGCCTTCGGTTTTCGACACGCTCGAGATCAGAGACAAATGGCAGAGGTGTCCCGCCAAACCACAGTATTCCTAGACGACCGAGCCGCCCTGTGTTCTAGTTGTGGCCGTACAGACGGGAGAGACCGCATGTGTAACTTGTATACGGTCCGGAAGTCAGCCGCGGAGGTTGCGGCTCACTTCGGTGTCGCTAATCCGATAGCAACCAACGCACCGGAAGAGGTGTATCCTGGCACTCCCGGTTTGGTCATCACAGAAGCTGATGGTGCGCGCGAGATGAGGTCGATGACCTGGGGCTTCCCGCTGCGGCTCAAAACGATGAAGCCGGACGCCAAACCGAAACCCGTCAACAATATTGCCGACATAGGCGGTCGCATGTGGGTTGGTCTAGCGAAGAGACCGGATGCGCGCTGCCTTATCCCGCTTACGGGCTTCGCAGAAGCCGAAGGCGAAAAGGGACGAATGACACGCACGTGGTTTTCGCATCGGGACGATCCTATCTTTGCCTGGGCGGGGCTTTGGAGGGTCAGCGATGAATGGGGTCCGGTCTACTCCGGCGTTATGACTGACGCCAACGAAGCCATCTCGCCAGTCCACAACCGGATGCCTGTGCTGCTCCAGAGAGAAGATTACGATGGGTGGCTTCACGGAAGCTATGAGGAAGCCCGTCGTTTTCAAGAACGAGTTTTCCCACCGGATTTAATCGTGGTGGATCGCACCACCGAATTATGGTCACGGAGGAAGGCCGCAGGAGACACGCCGGTCCTTCTGTGATGGATCACAGCTTTGAAAACCAGTCCGCATAGGGCGTGTTTTTAGCGAGGTGCCTATTATAGTCGGGCTCCCCGTCATCCCACCAGACGGGACCGCGTTCACCGAGCGCAATCTTCGCTTCATGGACTCGCATTCGAGCGTCGCGCATCGCTCCATAATTTGCCGCATCATCACGCACCGCGCGCCTTGCGGCCATAAGTTCTTTTACCAACTTCTCTCGCTCGGCCTTCCCGAGTCCCGGATTGCTCTTCCGCCAAAGCCGCCCGTGGACGACGAAGTATCGGCCGTCCGGGGTGTCGGGATATGCGGAGTGTGCTTCGGGCGCTTTGGGCATGGAATATGAACATGAGCGGACACGTCTTGTTCCGCATGAGCTCTTGGCAAGGGGCGGCTAACCGTAGTTATTGCTTGTATCGTTCGGCTGCACCAACGAACGAGACAAGCCGCGTTGATGGCCTGCCGTCGATTTCGAAAAGGTTCATGGCGACGGTCTACCAGTCCCTGCGCTTGAGATCATCTCGAATAAAATCCACGAAAGTTCGGATGAGGGGGTTTTTATAGCGACTTTGAAAATACATTGCATACAATGTATGCACACTCGCCGATTGAAAATCGGGAAAAAGCACCTCCAGTTTGCCGCTTTTTATATGTCGATCGGCTAGGTAGATTGGAAGGCAGGCTATTCCCTGATCAGACAAAGTGAAGTTCAAGAGAGCCAAGCTGCTGTTGCACTCGAGGCTTGCGCTGATCTTTACCCGTTCCATCGCTCCTTTGTGCCAGTAGAGCCACGCACCGCCGCTGGTCATAGCAGGATATACCAGGAGCTGGTGATTTTGAATTTTCAGATGGCTAGGTGTTTCCGGGCGACCATAGCGGTCAAGATAGTCCGGCGTCGCACAATATACCCAACGGATTCGGGTCAGCATGCGAGCGGCATAAGGACCGTCTGTTGAGTCTGTAATTCGCAGCGCCACGTCGATGTTCTCCGCGCTTAAGTCGACAAAGCGGTCATCTAGAGAGATGTGAACATTAACATCCGGATACCTCGCCTTGTATCGGCTTACGATGCCAACCAGCTGCGAGCTGCCGAAAGCAATCGAGCACGAGATATGCAGATCTCCCTTTGTTTGATTGAGGAGGTCGCCGACTTCGTCAAGCGCGTCCCCTACATCTCCGAGAATCCGGGCAACACGTTGAAAAAAAGCGTTTCCATGCTTGGTCAGGGTAACTGTGCGAGTCGTGCGTCGCACAAGTAATACACCAAGCTGCTCTTCCAGCTGCGAAAGGCTTTTGCTGACGGCGGAAGGCGTCATTCCAAGCTCTCGCGCAGCCGATGACAAACCGCCGGTCTCCGCGATTTTTGCGAAAATAACGAATTGGCTGAGCGATGTGGCTCTCTTCATTTGTGAACAAATATCACAAGAGATTTCAGAAATGAACTATTCTTCATAACGACAGCTCGTTCTAATATCCGCTACACCTGAAGGAAATTTCTCTGGAAAGAGGGTGTGATTTGTCAGATTATTTTGACCGGGTGGTCGACCGGCAGAAATCGAATTCCATTAAATGGGGCGCTCCTCACAAGAACCTGCAGCCAGATGAAGTGGCAGCCCGTCCTTTGCCGATGTGGGTGGCGGATATGGATTTCAAATCTCCGCCAGCGGTAATAGAGGCACTTGAGCGCGCTGTACGAGATGGCATATTTGGATACCCGTTTCGCACAGCAAGTTATGAAGAGGCTGTTTGCGGATGGCAAAACCGGCGTTTCGGCTGGCAGCCCAAACCTGAATGGTTGGTGCAGACACCAGGCGTGATCACTGCCTTAAGTATGATCATTCAAACGTTCACGCGTGAAGGCGATGGGGTGCTGGTTCAGCCACCCGTGTACGGTCATTTTTTTAACGACGTACAACAAAACAACCGACGGGTGAATGAAGCGCCGCTGACGCTGAACGGAACTTCATACAGCTTCGATCCCGACGCCTTTGAAAGCTCGATCACACCGGAGACAAGGCTTTTCATCCTTTGCAATCCGCACAACCCGACAGGTAACGTCTGGTCAGCAGACGATTTGCGGCGAATGGGTGAGATTTGCTTGCGTCACAAGATTTTGGTTGTCTCTGATGAAATCCATCAAGATCTCATTTTCAATCCGCATGCGAAACATATCCCCTTTGCCTCACTCGGGGACGAGTTTGCTAAGAATGCAATTGTCTGCACTGCCCCGAGCAAGTCTTTTAACCTCGCAGGCCTCCAGTGCTCAAATTTGTTCGTAGCTGACGATAAGATCCGGAGCCAACTACAAGCAACATTGGTGCGAGGGGGACTGAATTTTGTGAATGCCCTCGGAGCCGTGGCTTGTGAGGCTGCATATAGTCAAGGTGAAGATTGGCTCGAGCACTTGCTTCGCTACATTCGCGGTAACCATCAACATTTTGCATCGTCAATACACCAGCTCTTTCCACAGCTGCGCGTTCTCAACACGGATGCGCTTTACTTGGCGTGGATGGACTGCCGCGGAATAAACATGGCCGCGCCAGAGTTGGAAAAATTTATGCTCACTCAGGGCCGCGTCTGGTTTGACCGCGGGTCGAAATTCGGCTCGCAAGGGCAGGGCTTCATGCGCGTGAATCTTGGATGCCCGCGTTCAACAGTCAATGAGGCAATCAACCGGCTTAAAAACGCCCTGCAGTGAGGAGTGATAACCGTTCCGTCGATTGCGGAACGGCTTGGGAGAGGAAGACGAAAAAAGGGAGGAGCTATGCTGGCTGCTGAAACGGCGCCCGCCATCGAGATCGCTCGGGCGGAATTTGAATATATGTGTGCAATCCGACGGGAATTGCACAGCCTGCCGGAATTATCACTGTTCGAGCGCAGGACATCGCAACGCATTGGTGAAGAATTAGACGTCATCGGCGTGCCCTATGTGCGGGTTGGCGAATTTGGCATTGTCGCGACAATCGAGGGAGCTCGCACAGACCGTGTGGTTGCGCTGCGCGCTGATATGGATGCACTCCCCATACAGGAGGACAACCCTCATCTGGAGTATCATTCGCAGACCCCTGGCATAATGCATGCCTGCGGACATGACGGCCACGTTGCGATGCTCCTTGGTGCTGCACGTATCCTTCAGCAATTGAAATCGCAATTGCAGGGTACAGTTAAGCTTTGCTTTCAGCAGGCTGAAGAAGTTGGGAAAGGTACGCGAGACATTTTAACGGAGCTCGCAAAGTTCCCCGTCGAAACAGTTTTCGGCATCCACTTGTGGTCAGAGATTGAAACCGGAAAAATCTCAGTAGAAGCGGGTCCACGCATGGCCGCCGGTAAAGCGATAAACATCACCGTTCATGGGGCGGGAACCCACGGCGCATACCCAAATCGAGGGGTTGATCCGGTCATCGCGTCAGCGGCAATAGTATTGAACTGCTCGGCGCTTGTCAGTCGCGAAGTCGACGCAACTGACCCTGTCGTGCTCACATTCGGACAAATTCACGGCGGCGAAGCCGGCAATGTTATTCCGGACGTCGTCCGTCTCTCTGGTTCGTTGCGCACCACGTCCGCCGAGACAGAGGCTTTCCTCATCGAAGCGGTGGAGAGAGTGGTCCAAAACACAGCCGCAACTTTCCGAGCCAATGTAGAGGTCACGTGGCCCGGTGGTGTGCCCGTGGTTTCAAATGATCCTACATGCAGCGAGGTTGCAAGGAGCGCCGTCCACAGATTGGGACTTGAAGGGCAAATAACGCATTTTAAAACCATGATGGCGTCGGAAAATTATGCCGACTTTTTGGCAATCTATCCCGGCGTTTTCGCGCTTATCGGCGTTCGCAACGAGGCGCTCGGAGCCTGCTACCCCCACCATCATCCGAAATTCAACATTGACGAGGAACCGTTGGCAACCGGCGCAGCGCTTCATGCGCAATACGCGCTTGACTATTTCAGCATGGTCAACGCAGGAGCAAAGCAATGACACAGGCGGCTATCAAGAGGACCAACGGATTTCTATCGTCCGTCGAGCGTATCGGCAACAAGATGCCGCATCCGATCGCGCTGTTTCTCGGCATCATCCTGATCGTCCTGAGCCTGTCCTTTCTCTTGTCACAGTTTGGTGTCTCGGCGGTTCACCCTCAAACGAAGGAGGCGCTCTACGTCAAGAATTTGCTCAATATCCATGAGCTGATTGAGTGGGGAAGCAACCTATCCAAGAACCTTCAGAATTTTCCTGTTCTTGCCAGTGTTCTTATCTTGGCTGCCGCAACGGGCCTTTGTGAGCAGACAGGTTTCTTTGCTTCGGCGATCAAGTCGTCGCTGAAAAACGCCACTGGTTCAGGTGTCGTCTTCGTTATCGCACTGGTCGGCGCTTGCGGAAATGTGGCAGGAGACGTGGCATTTCTGATCGTACCGACAATCGCGGCTAGCGTTTTCCTAGGGACTGGTCGTCACCCGCTGGTAGGTCTCTTTCTCGGCTACGCAGCTGTCGGCGGAGGTTATGGTACTAACTTCATTCCCGGCGGCTGGGATGTGGTACTAACGCCTATCACTATCCAGTCTGCAAAACTCCTCGATCCGGGTTTCGATATGAACCTTGTTAGCGGTTATTACATGATGGCCGCAGGTACCGTGCTGATCGCGGTTACCGCAACGTTCGTTACTGTCAAATTCATTGAGCCGAAATTCGGAAAGTACGAGGGAAGTTTCGCGGCAGATGAGAATGATGGCGCACTTACTGACAACCAACGCCGCGCACTTAAAAAAGCGCTGCTGGGTGTTGGACTGTTTCTGATTGCGATTGTTATCGCTGCAATACCAGAAAATAGCTTCCTAAGGTCGGATACCGGCTCGCTCACGGTCAACGCACCCTTGATGAGATTGTTGTACGCAATTCTTGTAGTCGCATTTTTTCTGGCCGGTGTGATTTACGGTACAGTGATCGGCAAAATCAGGAGCATAAAAGACCTCGCTGAGATTCTGACCAAATCGATCAGCAATGTTGCTCCCTTCGTCGTGATCGCGATAATCGTATCCCAGTTTCTGTACTTGTTTGCGCAGTCCAATCTCGGGACAGTCATAGCTATAAACGGCGGACATTTGCTGAGTGAAATGGCTGTGCCAGTGGTCGTCGTTCTGATCCTCTTTTTCGTGTTCGAAGGCGTCGCTGACATGTTTATTGTGAGTGGGAGCGCTCGTTACCTGATTTTCGGTCCGGTCTTCGTACCGATGTTGATGCATCTTGGAGTACATCCGGCTTTTGCGCAGATGATCCATCGCACGGGTGGCAGCATGGCTAATCACCTGACTCCGCTGAACTCGTTCTTTCCGGTTCTGATCGGCCTCGCGCAGAAGTATGACAAGAACATAGGTATCGGGACGATTTTCTCTACCATGATCCCTTACACAATCGCGTACAGCGTCGTTTACATCCTAATGATTGTGGTCTGGTACGTTTTTGCCCTGCCGCTGGGGTTCGATACGCCATCGCATATCACTGTAAACTGAAGCTCGGTCCGAATGACTTCCATTAACGTGAAGGAATGCTGTCGGACACTCGTATAATGTCGCGAAGGCTTCAAAAGCAGTTTCTAGCCGTTGTATGTAGTCTGACCAGCCATGCTTTTTATGAGCATGGCTGGTAAAGTAATTCGATTATGCCAGGAACTCGATAAGATCGCGGTTAAGTCTTTCCGGCGCAGTCGCAAAAAGGCCATGGGGTTCGCCGTCGTATTCGATCAAGCGCGCACCAGCGATGCCTTTCACTGCAGCGCGCGCGGCGGGATCGATCGGAACCGTCTTATCAGATGTGCCGTGGATGACGAGCGTGGGCATCGTAAAAGCCTGCAGGTCCGGCCTGAAATCCGTGCGTCCAAAGGCATCGATGCAGTCGATCGTCGCCTTGGGGCTTGCCATGACCCCCAAAACGAAGGACCAGTCGAGTACACCCTGGCTGACAGGCTTGCTCACAAGCCCAACACCGTAAAAGGTTTTCGCGAAGCTTTGCAAAAACGCGAACCGGTCCTCACGAACCTGTTGTTTCATATCGGCGAACACGTTTGCATCAACCCCTTCTGGATTGGACGCATCCTTTAGCAGATATGGGACAACGGAGGACACCAGTATGGCCTTCGACACGCGGGCGGCGCCGTGTCGCGAAAGATAGCGCGCAATCTCGCCGCCGCCCATCGAGAAGCCCACCAGATTTGCTTGATCGAGGTTCAGGCCCTCAAGAACTGCTGCCAGATCGTCGGCAAAGACATCGTAATTGTATCCATCGCCTGGGTGACCCGACTGGCCAAAACCGCGGCGATCATATGTGATGACCCTGAAACCAGCCTCGAGGAGAGCGAGCGACTGATACTCGAACATATCGCCGGTCAGCGGCCAGCCGTGGATGAGCACGACAGGGCGGCCCTTTCCGACATCCTTCACATGGAGTTGGACGCCGTCCTTTGTTTCAATGAATGCCATATTCGTTTTCCTCGTTTTCATAAGGCGAGGTAACCGACCAGGCCACCTAATAGTTCCGCCGGGACGCTTACGATCGCGCCTTCCCACTTATGCGGCTTGCAAGGATCTCAGGGAGAGAAACAGGTCGGAGCCTTTGTGGGTCAACGCCGACGTCGAACTGCCGCGTGGTCGGCTTAAGCCGTCCGTGGGAGTGGCCGTGCAGGTTTATCGAACCCTTTCCCATCTGATTCCAAGTTCGGAAAGCGTAGTGGCACAGGATGAGATGATAGCCGTGCTCGCGGAGTTCCGTGTAGTGCTGGACACTCGCCCAACCTTCCGAACTCGTTGTCGTCTCGGGATCATTGTTGCCGACAATCAGATGCTTCCGGCCGTTGAGCTTGGCCAGTAGCTCACCACAGTTGCCGCCTTTCACTGACATGAAGTCGCCGAGGTGCCACAAGTCGTCATCTTTGCCGACTACGGCGTTCCAGTTTTTAATGAGCGTTACGTCATGCTCGGCCATATCAGAGAACGGCCGTCGGTCGATCCGGAGCACGCGAGGGTCGCTGAAATGGGTGTCACCTGTGAAGAAGATCATGTCTCTAGCCGAAATACCGAGCCGCGGTATACCCACACGCACTGGCGACGCTTGTCAGGAAAGTGCCCCAGATCAGGTCGACGATCGTCATCGTGATCGGCCAGTTCTTGAGAGTTGACAAGTTCGTTATGTCGTAGGTGCCATAGGCAGCAAGGCCGAGGACCGCCGCGTACCCGATGGCGGTCCAGATCGAGCCGGCTTCGAGACCCGGACGAACCGCGAGCATGACAATGGCGACGGCGAAGAACAAGTAGAAAATCGCGGCGACGACGAGGTTCGGGGAGGGAAGCATCATGTCGCCAAGCTGACGCTGATAGAAGCTTCTGGCGATCAAACCGAGCCAGATGGCATCGATCAATAGAAAGGAAACCAAGGTCCCGGCGTATGCGATGCCCATTGTCTTCATGCGGCAGCTCTCCTTATGTGCGGCGTCGAGCAGGAACCAAGCAGATGCCGACCTTGTTCCGCGCAATGCCGATCAGAGCTCGACGGGGCGGCACGTTCCATGTCGTAGTATGCGGCTTCGCGAGGCTCGGGCCGGAAGACGGAAAACGTACCAACTAAGTGCCCGATCGAGGTGTCTGCAGTGAGCACGGCAGCCGGACAAATCGGAGGTCTTGCTTTCTGCGGACGGAGAAGTCTTTGGGAGTACTCTGTGCGCCCAGCCCGTGACGCGTATCGATTAAACAACTTGCAACGGAGCTCTCGATTGGATATTGGTAATCCACTTATCCTACATCCTACAGGTGGCTTTATGAACGTATCTTTTCTAGGTGTCGCGCATTGGCATTCGACGATGCATGCCGAAGCTGCCATCACCAATGGCGCGGTAGTCGGGGCGGCATGGGATCCGGACCTTGATGCGGCTCGTGCTTTCGCGAAAAAATTTGGCTGTCAGGTCGCGACAAGTCTAGAAGGTGCTCTTACGGGTGCCGACTTTGCTGTGGTCATGGGGCGACCCTCTGAAATTGCTGAACGTGGACTGGCAGTTATCCAGATAGGTGTGCCACTTCTTATCGAGAAACCGATAGGCGTCTCCGCCGCCGCGGCTGAGCCATTGATCGCAGCCACTCAGCGAAATGGTACATTTGTCGCTTTGGCGTTGCCACATGGATTAGGAATGATGGCGGCCCTACGCGACCTTGAGAAGGAAGGGCGGCTCGGGCCAATCTCACACTCGCATTTTCGCCTGATCAACGGACCACCGCAGCGTTACGTCAACGACGGTGTGTCATGGGTGCTAGACCACAAAATTGGTGGAGGAGGGGCGTTACGAAACCTCGGCATTCATGGGATAAACGGCTTTCTCGCCCTTGCAGGAAATCAAACCGTTGAAATTGTCAGCGCTACGATGGGACGCCCCCTGCACGGAACAGAGGTTGAAGATTATGCTGCCGTGGTTCTGCGCGCCGAAGATGGGATGATCGGACTTGTGGAGGCCGGTTATACCTTCGCGTCGATGACGCGTGGCATCTTCGAATGGCGCGTCTCGTCTAAAAACGCGACGCTAAGTGACTGCGGCGACCACCTTGGACTGTCGACATTGGATGATGGAGGCAATTGCGCTCTTCCCGCAACACCTCCGGCCCGCCGCTATGATGATGTGATGGCGGACACGCTACTGCGCTTTTCAGATGGCCGCCCGCCCGCCGTATCACTCGCGGACTGCCAACGCGCTATGGAAATCATTGATAACTGCTACGCACAGAAGGGAATTCAACATGCTTAAGGTTGGCATTATCGGCGCTGGCCACTTCGGCGCGGCGCACGCCGACGCTTTGCGCTCTGTCCCCAATGTCGAGCTCGTTGCTGCTTGCCGTAACGATGCCGAAGGCCTCAAAGGCTTTATCGATCAGTACGGTGGGAAGCCATATTTGGACTACCGCGATCTGCTTTCGGATCCGAATGTTGAAGCAGTCGTAGTCGCACTGCCGCATCATCTACACACTCACGTTGCTATTGCCTGCGCGGAAGCCGGCAAGCATATAATGATCGAAAAGCCTATTGCGCCGACTGTAGCAGAATGCCGTGAAATCTTGGCAGCTACCCGGAAAGCGGGCGTCACGATTATGCCGGGTCACACAATGCGTTTCTCGCTACCCTTTGTGGCGGCAAAAAAGATCATCGATTCTGGCGAATTGGGCGCCATGCGTTACGGTTCCAGCCGCATGATCAAGCTGTGGATGGAGGAGAACCGGCGTGACTGGCACCTGGATCCCGCAACTGGCGGCGGGATGTTGTTTACCGCGGGCATCCACGCTCTTGATCGGTTACTCGCCCTTGCAGGTCGTCGCGCGACCCATATCAGCGCCATCACATCCACGACGTTTCACCAGCAGAAGGCCGATGATGCAGCCCTCCTGCTCGTTCGCTTCGGTGATAGCGCTGCGGGCCAGGTAGCGAGCATCGGCTATACCAACGGCGCATTCATCTCAGGCGATGAGTTGGTGTTCGACAACGGCGTCCTAACCGTCGACTTCTTCAAAGGTGTTACGCTCGGCCGGGATCTCAAGTGGCATCACATTGATGGGTCTATCGAGCCGGACGTTCCTGAGCGTGGCCTGATACGCCAATGGAAGGCCTTTCTGCATGCGGTTTCTACCGGTAGCCCGCCTCCTGTGACTGGTGAGGACGGCATGCATGTGGTGGCGTGTATTGAGGCCGCGTTCAAAGCATCGCGCGAACGACGTGAAGTGGCGGTCGAGACGTAAGTCGGCCCACCTCGTCTGACCAAAACCGCTGTCAACAGATGGTAATCGCCCCGGTTTACCGATCAAGCCTCGCTACTTGATCGGCGAGGCCTCTTACTGCGCACTCGTCCGCCCGAAACCCACGACCGAACACTTCATGTTTAGGATGGTTCGATGCTTCGTCTGCGCCGGATATCAGCGAACGAGGCAAGCATAGCTCGATTCAACCGCAAACCTTTTCACGATTGGCCGTCCACTGTGTTGTCGCTGCTGAAGCCATAAACCGCAGAAAAGCTCTTGTGGCAGGCACATGCTTCCCTTTGTGATCGGGTCGCACGGTTCACCGCCAGCGTTGATGCGGAATAAACCGCAAAGAGCTATGCCAATCCGAACGTCGGTAGGTCGTCACGGATACACGCCTTGAAATGTCCTGCCGTCACCTCGCGCAGCAGCGGGACAGTCGCGGCGCAGGCACCGATCGCCTTCGGACAGCGGGTTCGGAAGACGCAACCGCTCGGTGGATTTGCTGGACTAGGAATGTCACCCTTCAAAAGCTGACGCTCGGACTTTGCGCCGCGATCGGGCGATGGGATCGCAGACATTAGCGCCTGCGTATAAGGATGCTGGGGCGTTGCATAGAGAGCTTCAGTCGAAGCAATTTCCATAATCCGACCGAGGTACAGCACGATAACGCGATCGCAGATGTATTCCACAACGGCAAGGTCATGGGAGATGAACAGCATGGTGAGCCCAAGCTCCTGCTGTAAGTCGCGCAACAGATTAACCACCTGTGCCTGGATAGAAACGTCGAGAGCAGAAACAGGTTCGTCGGCGACGATAAAGTCGGGAGCAAGGGTTAGCGCCCTTGCGATCCCGATCCGCTGGCGCTGGCCGCCCGAGAATTCATGGGCGTAGCGGTTCATAGCATCTTGAGGTAGCTCGACCTGTTCCAACGCTTTCCTTGCCCGCAAGAGCCGTTCCGCTTTGGTACCGATCTTCTGAATGCTCAATCCCTCGGTGAGTATCTCCCCGATAGTCATGCGAGGAGAAAGTGACGCATATGGATCCTGGAAAATGTATTGCATGCGCGGACGCTGCCGCCGCATCTCACGAGGTGACAACCGCGTCAGATCAGTGCCATCGAAGCAGACCTCACCTGCTGACGGCTCGATCAAACGGAGAACCGATCGACCTATAGTGGTTTTCCCGCTGCCGGATTCCCCGACGAGTCCGACCACCTCACTCTTCGAAATGTCGAACGAGATATTCTCCAGGATTTTTAAAGTCCCATTGCGAGTTTGATAATGCTTGGCGAGTCCACGAACGGATAGAACAGGGCGAGGGGTCATGCGGCAATCTCCTGCCAGCGGATGCAGCGAGTACGATGGGTTTCGCTGACGGTTTCTAGCTCGGGCACGGACGCTCGGCAGGCTTCGACAGCGAGCGGACAGCGCGGGGCAAAAGCACAGCCAGTCGGCATATTGGCGAGGCTAGGAACCATCCCAGGAATCGCAGGCAACCGCTTGCCGTTGCGTTTCATCTCGGTCGCTGTCCCCAGGCGCGGCATCGATTTGAGCAGCCCAATCGTATAAGGATGGCGCGGATTTCGGAAGACGTCTGCGACCGGGCCTGTTTCAACGATGCGGCCCGCATACATCACTGCAACCCCATGAGCGATCTCCGCAACAACGCCAAGATTATGAGTTACAAATAAAATCCCCATCCCTCGCTCGCGTTGAAGAGCCTGCATGAGCACGAGAATCTGCGCCTGAATCGTGACGTCGAGTGCTGTTGTCGGCTCATCGGCGATAAGCAAAGTCGGATCGCAAGCAAGAGCCATCGCAATGGTCGCGCGTTGCCGCATGCCGCCAGATAATTCATGGGGATATTGACCTGCGCGACGTCGGGCGTCGGGAATGCCAACCCTTTCCAGAAGGCCGACCGCCCCCTCAAGTGCCTCGCGTCTCCCAGTGCCACGGTGCACCCGCAATGACTCTGAGATTTGGTCGCCAATTGTATAGACCGGGTTGAGGCTCGTCATAGGCTCCTGAAAAACCATGCCAATGTCATTGCCCCGGACACGGCGCATCTCTTCCTCGGAAAGGGTGACCAGATCCCTGACCTGTCCATCCTTGCCACGGAAAAGCATTCTGCCGGTGTCGATCGAACCGACCTTGCGCGCAAGCAGACGCATTACCGATAGGCTTGTCACGGACTTGCCCGAACCCGACTCGCCGACCAAGGCGATAGTTTCCCCAGGGTGAATGACAAGATCGACGTCATTGACCGCGGCGATCTCCGTGGCGCGAACGCGAAAGACGGTTCTGAGGCCCTTGATCTCGAGTATAGGTTCGGGATTCATCTGTAACCTCAGTTAAGAAGGCCGACGGAACGCAAGATCTCCTCGACCTTGCTTGTCTCTGCGTCATTTAGGGGCGCGCGTGGACGTGCCATCACGTTGGTGGCGATAATACCCAGGCTCCGCATCGCCGTTTTGAAGCCGCCAACGCCGCTCGCGCCACCGCTGACACGCCCAGCCGCAACCCAGACAATCTCGAACAGTCTGCAAAGGCGCTCTTGTTCCTTGCGTGCTGCATCCCAATCGCCGGCCTTGGCGTGGTTCCAAAGCCTCACGTAACCGGCTGGATCGACGTTCGCGAGGCCAGGTACGACACCATGCGCACCCATGCTCAGGGCGTTATCGACGACGATCTCCGACCCCGTCATCAGGAACACGTCTTTATTTCCGGCAAGGTCGTTGAGTGCATAGCGGAAGTCGCCATCTTGGCCAGACGAGTCCTTCACGCCAATGATCGTGCCTTCATTGGCAAGTGTTACGACGGTCTGACGGGAAAGTTTGGTGTGGACGCAAACCGGTATATCGTAAGCGATAAGAGGAATGTCGACGGCATCGCGGATCATTCGGAAATGATCGATTGTCTCGGCTTGGCTGGTAAGCGTGTAGAAGGGAGCCGTGACGACCACTGCTTCGGCCCCTGCCTCTTTGGCAGTGCGAGCGTGACGTATGACGCGATCGGTCGTCGGATCGATCACTCCAGCGATAACTGGGACGCGGCCATCGGCCACTTTCACAGTATGTTCGAGAATTTTGCGACGTTCAGCGTCGTCGTAAAATACGACCTCGCTTGTCGATCCAAGCGCGAACAGGCCATGGCAACCGTTGCTGATGAGGTGGTCGAGAACGCGAGTATAGGAGTCATAGTCGACCGAGAAGTCTGCATTTAGAGGGATAACGACCGGAGGAACGACACCGAAGAATTTGGACATGTTTTTACTCTTTCAGGGTTAGTTAAAGTTCGGAGCGAGGATCGAAGGCATCCCTCAAACCGTCGCCGATAAAGTTGATGGCGAGGACACCGAGCACGAGGGCGCCTCCTGGGAATAGCCATTGCCAAGGATATTGCTCGAGCACCGCAGTCGATCGGGCGGCGTTCAGCATGTTGCCCCAGCTCGCGGCTGGCGGCGGTATTCCAAGACCGAGAAAGGACAGTCCGGCCTCAAGAAGGATTGCGTTGGCAACTTGAAGTGTCGCGTAAACGACGAGGATATCGATCGAATTAGGCAAGCCGTGCCGGAACAGCAGATGCCCCACGCCGGCGCCCATCCCGCGCGCAGCCATAACAAATTCACGTTCGCGCAACTCCAGCAACCTAGCTCGTATCATGCGTGAAAGAACTGGCCATGAGAGCAATGCTATGACAAAGACGGTCGACCAAATCCCAGACCCCACGATTGAGGCCAGCACGAGCAGGAAAATGACCGGCGGCAGCGTCATCGCCAGATCCACAGAGCGCATTGCAACTGCGTCTGAGACGCGTCCGCCAAATGCAGAAATGGCGCCGACGAGAAACCCGATGGCAGTGGATAGAATGACTGAAGAGAGGGCGACCAGCAGTGAAATACGACCCCCTTCAAGCGTCCGGGCCAAAACGTCGCGTCCGACCCCGTCCGTTCCAAACCAGTGTTTCCAGGTTGGTCCGGCATTCATGGCCAACAGATCAATGTCGTTCGGCCGATAGGGGAGCCAGAGAGGATAAGTCAAAACTGCCGTGAGCAATGGAAGGATAAGCACCACCCCAAACAGCGCAGCATTGTTATGAGTGAAGCGGTTGGCGGCACGGGCCAGCGGGCCGGAGGAGGATAAGGTGAACAGGCTCATGTCAGGCTACCTTGATGCGCGGGTCGATGACGGCATAGGCAAGGTCAGTCAGAATGTTGACGACTATGACGCAGGCGCCGATAACCAGCGTCGCGCCCATGATGATAGGATAGTCGCGAGTCTCGACGGCACTTATGAGCAACAATCCCATGCCCGGCCAATTGAAGACGCTTTCGGTGAAAATGGCGCCGCCCACAGCAAGACCGATGGTCGAGCCGATTAAAGTGACGACGGGTAATAGCGCGTTTCGGAGCGCATGTTTGGTAACGACCCAAAAGTCCTTGACCCCTTTGGCACGCGCAGTTCGAACATAATCCTGGTTCAAAACTTCGAGCATAGAGGCGCGCATGTACCGCATGATCAGCGCCGCGTGGCCAATCGAGAGCACAAACGCTGGCAGAATGAGGTGATGCAAAAGGTCACGAAGCGAAAACTCCGTCGCGGGCGTCAGCATGCCACCCGATGGCAGCCATTTCAGTCGCACCGAAAAAAGGTAAAGCCCGAGCAAAGCTGTCAAAAATGCGGGACTGGAGATTCCCAGAAGTGCGAGCACAGAAAACGAGTAGTCGGGCAACGAATTGCGGCGCACAGCGCTCACGATGCCGGTCGTGATACCCACGATAATCGCAATAAGAAGCCCTGTCCCCATCAACAGGAGAGTTGGGCCTATGCGTGATGCGATTAGACCAGCTACCGTCTCGTTGAAACGCTGTAGCGAGTGGCCGAGATTTCCCTGCAAAGCCTGAGACAGCCACGCCAGATATTGAACCGGCAGTGGGCGGTCGAGCCCCAGCCGTGCGCGTAACGCGTCCATGGCTTCTCGTGACATGGCAACATTGGGATCGATATACGCGTCGATAGGGTCGCCCGGCGTAAGCTGTAAGAGCACGAAGATCAGCACCGTCAGTGCCAGCAACATGCCGAGCCCAATCATTATACGATGGAGACAATAGCGAAGCATAGGAGATACGCACCCTTTCCAGGGAGTTCCAAACACGTCTGAGATTTTCGGGGCAGCCGTTAGGCCGCCCCAGAGGAGGAACCAGGGCCTATTTGGCTATCGACCACTTTTCAGGATGGGCTTGGTAGGGTCCGCCGGCTGGCGCAGGGATCCAGACGAAGTCCTTCAAGTTTGCCGAAGCCACACCGTAGCGATTAGCGACCCACATGGTGCCCCATGGAAGGTTAGCGTTTGTCGCCTTGCAGACATCCCGGTAACGGCTGTCACTCTTGCTTGCGTCAGTCTCAGCCAACGCGGCATCGAGTGCGTTTGTAACCTCCGGCATGCGGATATGCATGAGGTTCGAACCGGCTGGCGGAATCTGCTTTTCGTTCAGCCCGATATTTATGTTCGAGGCGTCCGGCCCATTTTGGAGACCGGCGTAGATAAGGGGGAAATCGCCCGCGTTCTTAGACTGTGCATAGACGATCGAGTTGTAAGTCGGCGTATCAACAGCACGCGGCACGATGTTGATTCCGACCTGGGCGAGCATCGCCTGCATGGCCGCGAGCACATTTGTCGCGAGTGGTGAGGTGTAGTAGGTCAAGATCGTGATCGGCTTGTCGCCGTTGATCTTATCCCAGCCAGCCTCAGCCAAAAGCTTCTTCGCCTTCTCCGGATCGTATCCATACGTGTCTATACCTTGCGGTACCAAATGATCGGCGACGTAGACGCAATTCGCGGGCTTCGCAGCGCCGCCGTAGAGGCTCTGGATGATGGCGTCGCGGTTGATCGCATACATGAAGGCTTGCCGGACTTTGACATCCTTCCAGAGAGGCACTTCCTGATTGAAGCCGACGTAATTGACAACAAACGAGTCGCCCTCAATCACCTTGAACGCTTTGTCGCCGCTAAATGTTGTGACGTCGTTTGAATCGACATAGGTGAACTGGATTTCACCCGAGCGAAGGGCCGCGATCGCCGCAGCAGGGTTGGCGAAGTACCGGTTAATCAGCTTATCGACGGCGGGTTTACCGCCACGGTAGTCCGGATTGGCGGTCAGCTCGACATATTGGTCAGCAACGTATTTGGTGAACTTGAACGGACCCGTCCCGATCGGCGAAGTCGACCACCAAGCATTCTTTGCGACCTGCTCGGCCGGTATTGTCGCCAACGCATGCTCGGGAAGCATCATGAGCTTCGTAAGTGTGTCCAGCATGCTTGGCGTCGCGGTTTTGAGTTTCACCAGAACGGTGCGGTCATCTGGTGTCTCGACAGATTCGATCGCGCCGAGACGAGCGGAGAGGACCGAACCAACTTTTTCGTTCTTTGCCAGTTCGATGGTGAATTTGACGTCCTTGGACGTGAACGACTTTCCGTCATGCCATTTTGCGTTTGCGAGTTTGAATGAATAAGTCTTCTGATCGGGGCTGACTTCGAAGGATTCAGCGAGCGCGCCGGTGATGCTTTGGAGCTTGTCGTCGTAAATCACCAATGGCTCGAAATACGTGACAAGCCAGGTGAAGCCGCCGGTGGCCGCCAAGGGGTTGAAATTACCCTGGAAGCCACCTGGGCCGACGTCGAAACCGCCAGAAATTGTGCCTCCTGCTGCCAAGGCTGGCAAGGTCGTGACAGCAAGGCCGCTGAACAGCGTTGCCGATAAGGCGAGCGCCGAGATTGTGGTCTTCAGATTCATGTAGTCCTCCCTATTGTTTTCTCAGGTCTTGTTGTCAGCGATCACCCGATTGATGCCGGCATAGTGATTGTCCAGCCTCTGCTGAACGGCCGCGATATCGCGGGCCTCAACTGCATCGACGATCGCAGCGTGATCGCGCCACGTTTGCAAAGGGTCGACATTCTCAAGATTGACGAAGTCAGAAGCCTTGTAGAAGGCAAGCCAAAACACCTCGAGCAATCCCAGCAACGTCTCATTGCCCTGGCAGCGGAACAGCAATTGATGAAAGTGACGATCTTCGTCAGGAAAGCTCTCCCCGCGTTCGGCACGTTCCTTCATCTTATCGCAGGTTTCCCGCAGCTCCTGAATATCGTCATTCCCGATCAGTTCGAGCGTTTGCCCGATAAGACCGACCTCGAGGGTCCGGCGAATAGTGATCACTTCCTCGATTTGCTTGAGGGCGCCACCGAGACCGTAGGCCAGGTTTTCAAGCAGAGGTTCAAACGAAAACGCTTTAACGAACACGCCAATCCCACGCCGCGATTCAAGCACCCCAACGGACTCCAGAGCCTTAATTCCCTCCCGCACCGAGTTGCGGCTGACCCCCAACTGGTTGGCGAGTTCGCCTTCTGGCGGGAGAGGTGCGCCAGCGTCCAGAGAGTTGTCCGCGATGTATGTGCGCAGGCTCTCCTGCACCGATACATGCAGCAGCGGCGCGCGATTGAGAGGTTTGATCGATTTCATATTCATCTCCGGTTGCCTTCTTCAGACTCCGAAACGACAGATGCTCCACATTTATCCACTTGTAGGATATCTGTCAATCGGATATCGATGTTGCCAATAAGTGGTCATGTTTGGTGTAGCCCATATCGCCTTCAACGCGAATGGAAAACTCGATCAGAAGTGATTGTGTCGACACCGCTCATGCCGCTGCAAACATCTTGTGACCCAAAGCATGCAATGCGAGGTGCAAAATGAAACACCACCGAGAAGTTATAGAACGCCTGCGAGGGAAGCTCATCGTATCCTGTCAGCCTGTGCCTGGAGGTCCATTCGATAATCTTGAGGCAATCGTCGCTTATGCGTGCGCTGTCGAAGCGACCGGCGCGTCGGGACTTCGCATTGAAGGTGCAACAAATGTCGCAGGCGTGTCGAAGTTGACGCACATCCCTATCGTTGGCTTGGTCAAGCGCGACCTTACCGATAGCCCCGTGCGCATCACGCCGCTTCTTTCTGACGTTATTGATCTCTGCGAGGCGGGCGCAGACATTATCGCTATTGATGCGACTGACCGACCCCGCCCGGTCGCGCTTGCCGAGTTGATCGCGGAGGTCAAGCGACGGGGTCGGCTGGCAATGGCTGACATATCGACCGAAGCAGAGGCGCGTAGCGCTCTCGCTGCCGGGTTTCACATCGTTGGAACCACGATGTCTGGTTACACGGGCGAAGTGGCGCCCCCAAAGATGCCTGACTTGGAACTGGTTCGAATATGTAAACACCTGAACGCTCCAGTCTTCGCTGAAGGCCGCTACAATAGTCCTGAGATGGCAGGCGATGCGATCCGCGCAGGCGCGCACGCGGTCGTGGTCGGGTCAGCGATCACCCGGCCGGAACACGTGACAGAATGGTTTCGCGTTGCTGTAGAACGGGCTGCGGGAATTTTTGAGCCAATGCTCGCCTTCGACATCGGCGGCACAAAAACTCTCGCCGCCTTGGTTCAAGGAAGTACAGTTATCGAGCGTCGCGTCATCCAGACCCCGTCCGACGTCGGTGGAGAAGACTGGATTGACAGGATCGTCGACCTTACGACGGGATGGAGTGGTCGATATGCTCGCGTGGCAGCGGCGGTTACCGGGCGCATCGAAGGTGATGTTTGGTCTGCGCTCAATCCATGTACACTCGCAATACCCGCTAAATTTGCGCTGGCGAAGGTATTGGAACGTCGGCTCAATTCCCATGTTCATGTTGTCAATGATGCCCAAGCAGCCGCATGGGGTGAGTATCGCTTTGGGGCGGGACAGGGCAAGGATTTGGTATTTCTCACCGTTTCAAGCGGCATCGGAGGCGGCATCGTCCTCAATGGGCGGCTTTTGCACGGCGCGAATGGCGTTGCAGGAAGTCTGGGCCAGGTGCCCTCGAATGGAAAGACCGGATTAACGCGCTTGGAGACCCTTGCATCCGGTTTCGGGATAGGACAGGGGGCGCTACAGAAAGGTTACGAGAGCGATGCACGCTCTGTCTTTGCTGCAGCGCGCGCAGGTGAAAAATGGGCATCGGATGTCTTGGCTGACGCTATAACGCCTCTCGCGCAGGCTATCGTTGGACTGCAGGCCCTTGTCGATCCGGACTGCATAGTGATCGGTGGCGGAGTTGGTCTGGCAGAGGGGTTTTTGGACCTCCTGCGCGCGTCACTCGAGCGGTATCCCGAGGTTTTCAGTCCCGTCATTGTCCCAGCCGAACTCGGCGCAGATGCGGGTGTCATAGGCGTAGCGGACATTGCCAGCAAATCCTAGCGACACATTCGGTCGGAATTGCGCTCTGCAGCATCTACAAATGGAGTATTGCCTTTGAAAGTCTCGTCTAACAATCAGGCGTCAATCAGCGGTCATCACAGGGGCCGTACAGGTAACGACGGGGGTCGCAACGGTGTCTGAGACTTGGCCAAACCTTCCGGTCGCCCTCAAAAGCGGGATTGGAGTGCATGTCGGTAATACCGCCTATGTCGGGCTTGGTACCGCGGGAACGGGTCTCTATGCACTCGACTTGACCAATCCAGTAAACGGCTGGGCACGGTGCGCTCCGTTTATTGGACCAGTTACTTATGGGGCTGCTGCGGCTGCATCCGGTACGCACATACTGATCTTCAGCGGCAACGGGAAAAAAGACGAGGCTGCCAAGTCGCCAATCATATTCGACGCCGTCTATGCCTACGATACGGAGAGGGATGCCTGGACAAAACTCGATACGACGACGCCCGCTGGCCTTTTGGGTGCAAAGGCGGTTGCGCTTAGCGACGGACGAATTGGGCTTATAGGAGGTTTCAACAAGGAACTGTTTGATAGGTATCTGGCCGATCTAAGCGATGTCGACAAAGAGAGAGAGCCGGCGCGCTTCAACGAGTTGGTAAACGGCTACATGAACATGAGACCACTGGAATATCGTTGGAACGACGAGTTCCTGACCTACGATCCCACTCAGAACACTTGGGGGACGCTCGGCAAAAATCCCTATCTCCCTAACTGCGATGCGGCCCTCATCGTCCAAAGGGATGATCGATTCATCATCGCTAGCGGCGAAATCAAGCCCGGCCTGAGAACGCCGGAGGTCAAGGCGGTGGAAGTTAAAGGCCAAATAGCATCCTGGCACAAACTTCCCGACCTTCCGGCCATATCGGGCTCCGAACAGCAGGAAGGGCTCGCCGGGGCCTACGCCGGTCTTGTCGGTGACGACGTTCTTCTCGCTGGCGGGGCTAATTTCAAGGGTTCGCGGGCCAATGCAGCGATGGGTAACTGGTACGCCCATCATGGACTGACAAAGAGTTGGCGCAACGAGGTCTACGTCTTGAGCGATCGGACATGGACGCAGGTAGGAAAGTTACCGATCGGCCTAGCCTACGGTGCCGCAATTGCCGTCTCGGGCGGTCTACTTCTTGTTGGAGGCGAAGACGGTGAAGGAAAGGCAAGGACAGATGTCTTCTTGTTGAAATGGGACGGCCAGCACCTCTCCGTGCGCGCTTGGCCCATAGATGCGACGGGCGATATCCGGTACCGATAAAACACGCGATGCTGGCAATTTTGATGTTTGCACTTCCGCGTGAGTTGAAGCATATTGCTTGAAAACCCCTTCGTTCGAAGGGAGTTGAGCAGGCCACTTCAAGTCTCGGGAACCATGACCAGTACCTGTCCACTCCATTTGAGTGTCGAGGGGGACGCGATTTCTACGTCCGGTTATTCGGGTTAGGCCGATGTCCGGACGCCGGAAGTGACTAAAGGTGTGCCAGGGGCGGCTCGGCTTTGGGAATGCGTGACCTTTGAAGGGGGGGGACTGACTATGTATCAGGGAATCTCGCTGCTACGGCAGCTTTTGGGACAGACGGCGAACGCGGAAGATGTCGATGCATCGCTTTACGCCGCCGAGCGCCTACGATTTGTGCTTGAGACGCCGACCGCCATGACTGTTGTGGACGTGAAGACGTCTTTGACCGAAGTGTTGGGCGAACATGCTTTTTCGATCGAGGCGCTTTTCAAATCCACTAACACCGGCGGTATGCGCTTCTTTGTCTATTCTCCGGACAAGCTGGAACGGACATTACCGGCGGACGCGCTTTTTGCTATTGCTGCCGAGCTGCGTACCGCGCTTTCACTGATTTCCTGCGAACCGGACAGTGGGGAACGCGTGTTCTCAGACCCGGAGCCCGAGCTGGATAAAGTCGCAGAATCGGCAGTTACTGATCTCTATTGCTGGGCACCCGGCGAGGCTCCTTCCGATCACCTTTGGGCTTTGAAGAATACACGCGTCCTTGACGCTTGGGCGCTCGCGCCTGGTAAAGGTGCTGGCATCGTTATTGCCCAGCCCGATACAGGCATTACAAAACACACCGAGCTCGCGGATATAAAAATCGACCGTAAGCGCACTGCCAACATTCTCGAAGGCGGAAGCAACCCGACCGATCCCTTGAAACCCGGCATGGCCAATCCCGGACATGGATCGGGGACGATCAGTGTCGTGGCTTCGGGTGAGGGCGGCCTAATGTCCGGCGCGGCCCCAAAAGCCACATTGGTACCGATCCGTTGCACTGACGATGTAAAGATTTTAAACGGTGCACCCGTCGCAAAGGCGATCGATCACGCCATCAGTGTTGGCGCACACATTATTACCATGAGCTTGGGCGGCCTAAGCAGCCGGGCGATCCACAGCGCTGTCCGTGACGCCGTCGCCCGTGATACCATCGTGCTCGCAGCAGCAG
Organism: Agrobacterium sp. 22-210-1; assembly: GCF_053522525.1. Classification (NCBI taxonomy): domain Bacteria; kingdom Pseudomonadati; phylum Pseudomonadota; class Alphaproteobacteria; order Hyphomicrobiales; family Rhizobiaceae; genus Agrobacterium; species Agrobacterium sp. 22-210-1. Next base: position 95,965 of record NZ_JBNWCI010000003.1, read on the forward strand.
GAAACTGCGTAGGACTGGTTGTTTGGCCCGCTGCCTACAGTGAGGTCATCGCCGTCGGCGGGACAAACGTACTCGATCGCCCTTGGCGCGGGTCGTCGGAAGGAGCAGCAGTAGCATTCGCTGCACCGGCAGAATTTGTATGGCGAGCCGAACGGCGAACGCCGGACGCTCCCACGAATGTGGTGTCTGGCGGACAGGGAACGTCGTTTGCCACAGCGCTGACCGCAGGCATCGCGGCTCTCTGGCTCGACCGCCATGGCCGCGCAAAAGTGATCGCGGAAGCGCGGCGTAGAAGCACCGTCGTGCAAGAGCTTTTCCGCGCCGCCGCGCGGCAAACTGCTCGACGTCCAGCAGGTTACCCTGACAATCTTGGTGCCGGCATCATCGACGCGCGTGCACTGCTTAAACTGCCGCTTTCCGCCATTAACCTGATGAACACCGAGAGCGCACCGTCTGTGTCCGATGGGAATACCGGCCTGGAATCTGCGCTTACGTCGGTTTTCGGGCCTGGTAAACCCGATCCGCAATTCGACTGGGCGGCGCATAGCGCCGAACTGTCAGCGATCCTTTTGGCAGATGCCCGCGCGGGACGCAGCGCGGAGGGCGCTGGTATTGAGGCACGAGCATGGCGCCAACCTTCGGCAGACCTCGCTATCGCTTGTGATCGGGCGACCGACCCAAGGCTGGCCAAGCTTGCTCTTCGAACGGCCGTCGCAGCACCATCGGTTTTCATTCCGCCGGCACAGGACGAGCGCGTGAGCAAGCTTGTCACACGGCTAGGCGTGGCTGCGGTCCGCGGCACAAATGCGGAGAGCGCGGCTGGGCTGACGGTCGAGCAAGCGCAAGCGGCTCTCGACGGCGAGGGACGTAAACGGGTACTTTCGGCCGCTAAGGGTCGGGCACAACATGTCGCCGGCGCGCAAAACCTTATCGACGCGCTGGATGATGGCATGGCCGAGCTGAAGGCGCACGGGGCGAACGCCCGGATCGGAGACGATCGCCTCGTTATGCTTGAGGCACTCGTGGCACTTACTGAAAGGCCCGCGCTTCCTGTCATTAACAGAACCACACCAGACAACCGCGTCGTTCAAACCTATAACGCGTTCGATCCAGCCCTGGGCAAATTCGAAGGCCTTGCTTCTCTTGCGCTACCGGACATGGAGGCTCGGATTCTTCCCGCTATCGGTCGCATCGATGCGGAGGGTAATCATCTTGGCACGGGCTTTGTTGTTAGAAGCGGCCGCGTTCTGACAAATAGACATGTCCTCGAACTCATTGCTGCGCCGGTGCCAAGCAAAACATCACCTCGGAAATGGGTCTTGATCAAAGACGCGACAATAGACTTTTCGCCCAGCGGCTTTGATCCCGGACAGCGCTTCCGCGTGAATGGCGTGTCGTACGCCGGCGCAAATCCGATTTTAAATACGCCGATCAGTCTGGATAACCTCGATCTCGCAGTGCTGGAAATCGAGCCGGTGAATGCGGCCGGTAATTCCCGTCCTCAAGGGCTCGATGTTTCACAGAACGCACAATGGCGAAACGTTGGAAATACGGTCTCCGTCGTTGGTTATCCGGCGCCGCCACAAGGCCTGCCGCGTGATGAGAAAGGCGAGGCGAGGCGGGATGTCCTAGACCGGCTACGCGAAATCTTCGGCCTTCGCTACCACCAGAAATGCTTTAGCCCCGGAGAGGCGATGGTGGGTGGGAACCAATGGGTCTTTCCTCATGACGCCACCACACTGGGGGGAAATTCTGGTTCGGCCGCAATCAGTCTCACGGACGGCCTGCCGGCTGTCGGGCTTCATTTCGCAGGCGATTGGATGCGTGCGAACTTCGCCCACGATCTTGCCAAGGTATGCGGCCTAGCGCCGGAATTAATTGAACTCCTGCAGGAAGGGTAACGATGCTCGTCCCCACAGATGCGGGCAGTTCACCGGTCCAAACCCTGACTGAAGAAGAGGCCGGGCTCATTGCCCGGCAAATTCTAGCCGGCCGTGTTGCTGTGGCATCGGCTTATGACCGGCTCGCGGGAAGAGGCCAGGAAAGGCGCGCACCGGATTTCAAGACCATTGCCTTGGGGCAAGTAGGTGCGGACGCTTACAGCTTAGCGCTTCAAGCCGCCGCAAATGCAGGTTTCCTTGCCCCGTTTTTAGCCACGCTCTCCGAACAGGGGCATATCGATCTCGAGCAAGCCCTCAGAACCGGTAAAGTGATCCATCCCCAGGACGCGTCGGGCGTGGCAATCCATCCTCAGGGGATGACGGCCGAGATGATGCAGTTGATCCAAGCGGCGCGACTGCTTGAAGGGTTAAGCACTGCTGTCCGCCGGGTCTGCCTTGTTGAGGTGGCCTCCGATCCGCCGGTGAACGGAACCGGGTTTCTCATCGGCACGCAGACGGTGCTGACGAATTGGCACGTAATGCATTCCTTGATCGACGCTGCGACGGGGCAGCAAAAGCAAGACAGCGCCGCAAAAATCATTTGCCGCTTCGAAAAGTTAGCTGAGGGAGCCGGAAAACCCTATCGCGCTGCAGAACAATGGTTGGTCGATTTCAGTCCGATGGCAGTGAACGGGATAGAGGGAAAAGCTTACCCTGACATGACAGCGCGTCGCCCACACGCGCTTGATTTTTGCGCAATCAGACTCACCGGAGCTCCCGGCCGTGTCCGTGGATACTATGATCTATCAAAGCCTGGAAAACTTGATTCATTACGCCAGATGACATTCGTCGTGCAGCATCCCTCGGCGTGGCCCACCCAGGTCGGGGTGGCAGACTCAACCGTGATAGATCAAACGTCGGGTTTCATACGCCACTATGCGCCCACCGCAGAGGGATCGTCTGGAGGTCTATGTCTCGATCACAATTTAAATCCCATCGGCCTCCACCGGGCAGCGGTGACCACAGCCGAGAAGGTCTTTTTACACAATTTGGCAGTCGACTTTAACGCCATTCATAAGACATGCCCTGAGCTTGGAAAGGCAGACGACGTCTACGATCGGACATTCCTTCTCTACGACCGGGAGGGGAACCAGCGCGCTGTAATCGGACGCCAGCGGACGCAGGAACACCTGCGCGCAATGGCGAGTGGCGACGACAAGTCGATCCTCTTTCTGCACGGAGAGAAACGCGGTGGCAAAAGCTTCACGATCGACCTCTTACGAGCTCTGATCGGCTCAGGGGATCGTCACGTGGTCGTCCAGTTGACGCCTGAACTCATCCCATCCGATCCGGTCAAGTTAGCTCGCGATATTTTGCAGCATGCCGGGGTGACGGATAGTGCCGTTGACCTACCCGAGCCGGATGTTACGCACGGCACGACGACTGCCTGGATGAAATCGACACTCATACCTGCCTTTACGCGCGTCCTTTCCGAGTATCTTCTGGCAAACCCGGCAGCTCCACGAACCCTTTGGCTTGTCTTCGACGGGCTTGATCAGCAGGATATCGTGCGCTCAAATGCGCGATTGTTTCTCGATGAATTGTATGACGCCACGCGGCTTCTTAAAAATCTCCGGGTACTTCTGATAGGGCTCCGAGGGCTTTCCTGGATGAACCCATCGGTGCATAGGATCGAAACGCTCGGTCGACCCGACGATATAGCGGACGAGGACGTGGCTGAGGCCATATCCGCTCTGTTGGTAGATTGCGGTCTCAACGTCCACGGATCGGAAGTTATGCGGCATGCGCATCTTGCGATAGCCTCTGCCGCCAATTCTTCAAACGGCGGCGACGACGAAACCCGGCTATGCCGCCTATCGAACCTGCTGTCTTCGATATGGATTCGTACGGCCGAAAAGTGGAGGGCACCATGACTGCATCCGCCTCGGTTGAAGATGGCGCCGAACTCCGTCGAGTGCAGGTGAAAGCTGCGCTGCTCGGCGCTTTCCATCCCTTGGAGCTTCTAGGGTCTGATGCAGATAGCTCGATTTTGGCGTCGCTTTCCGATTGCTCGGAGGAGGTTTTCATTGGCGGGACATACTTATGGTCACTGACACCGGACGCGCGGCGGTCTGCGCTCGCTTACTTGCCGCCGATGGGGCCGGAACGCCAAAAATTAATCGCTGAACTGCCCCGACGAGATGACGATCAGCTCGCCAAAGCTTTTGTCGAATGCCTTTCACCTCGACCACCCGCTCGCTTCGCAGGCTTGCTGGCCAGCAAGGGCACATCGATCTCGAAATCGTTGAGTACAGCCGATATTATCAGTCTGTTCCAAGCCATCCAACTGTTTACCGCTGCAGGGGTTTCTCTCCCAGATTGGGTGAGGAGGCCGGAGGTACTGACGAGCCTGCAGCGAGCAGCGACATTTCGTCAACAGAAAGACGCCACTCGAACGCTAATTGGTCCTGGGTTCAGGGGTCGGAAACAAGAGCTGAAAGCGCTAAGCTATTTCGCTGAAACCGGTGATTTACTGGAGGGCAATCGAACCACGCCGCCGAAGGAAATCGATCTATCCGATTTTTCTGCCGATGCGCGAGTGCCGGCACTCGCCGTCACGGGTATTGGAGGCGTCGGCAAATCCGCGCTCATGGATCATCTACGTCAGCAGTTGGGTAAGGTACAGACCCTCACCGTAGCCGTATTTGACCTTGACCAAGTGGCGCTCCGTTCGGGCGAACGCGTCGCTTTGACGTTGGATCTCTTGCGCATAATAGCTGTCGCTAAACCAACTCTGGCGCCGGAGATCGAAGCTCTCAGACAACAAGTTCGCACTGAGATGTCGGATGCTCGCGAACACTACGATGCGGGCGGCAGTTCAATCCTTGGCGCCCTCTCAGGTTTATCCCAATTGCCTTTTGGGCACGACTGGAAGCTGTTGATCATCTTCGATACGTTCGAAGAGGTTCTTGTTGCTGGCGACGAGCGCGTTCGCCGAATCAGCGATTGGTTGTCGGTTCTTTCCGAAACCTTGGGCGAGGGGGTACTGCGGGTTATATTCTCGGGCAGAGAAGCCGAAACACTGAATGCGATAAGAGGAACAGGTATCGCCCTCAAGAGCGCGTTAAGGCTCGGCGATCTCGGCGTTCGCGCTGGTCGCGCCCGGCTGCGAGACTTGTTCCGTGAAGAGGGTATTCCGCATCTTGATCTGGTCAATCCATTGGTTGCAGCACATGGCTCAAACGCTTTGGTTCTTGAGATAATTGCACGCTACTGCATCGATCGATCATATGAGGATGTGCAGGCGTTTGCCAGGGAAACCCTCTCAGAAGTGGTTGGTTCCGGCGCGAGTGGTTTTGGCGCCGAATATCGACAGCGGTTTCTGTATCGTCGTATCCTTGAACGGCTCCCAGATGTTGCGCTCCGCCAATTGGCATGCCCAGGACTAGTTTTACGAAGGATTACGCCGCGCACTATTGCCGAGGTCTTGGCAGAACCCTGTGGGCTGGAAACGCCGATGTCGTTAGCGCGGGCCGAAGAGTTGTTTGATCAACTGGCGCGTCAGGTTTGGCTCGTGGAACAGGGGTCCGGTGCACGCGAACTGATCCACCGCGCTGATCTTCGCCGATTAATGTTGCCGGCAATTCTGGCCGAAACGGAATCAACAAGCGTAGCGATGGCGGCAGCTGCTTGGTATGAGCGCCTGTCGGCATCCGATCCCGCAGCGGAACTCGATGCACTTTATTATCGAGCGCTCGTCGATCCCCGATCCCTTCCTGAAAACGACGATCTTTTAAGGAGACTGGCGCTTCACCTGGGACCCGCGGTCGCCGATCTTCCCGCCAAAATCCGGGCTCGCATTAAGGTCGCGACGGGTGAAACTCTCGGTCTGGAAGAAATCTTCCTGCTTGGTGGCAACGCGCGGGCCACAGCCATCAGTACACGTCATTCAAGGCAAGTTTTCGAGGGTCTAGAATCGACAGTTCTTTCAGAGGCAAGCGATTTGGGAAGGGACACATTCCAACCTCTAGTCGAGGGCGTACCGACAACGATCGCCGGTCCATTCGATCTCGTTTTTGCCAACAACGATAGCTTCCGTTCCAGCAACCCGAAAGCTATAGATGCCTCTAGGGACACTCCAGACTTAATACGCGCCCAGTTTGCAAATTGCGACTTTGAGGGCATAGCCGATCGCAACGCAAACCGCTTCGAGGAGTTTGTCAAATCCTCCGAGGACGAAAACTCGTTTCCGCTTGAACGAAACCCCGCCTGGCTGACCTTATTGTCGGTCATGGTTTATCCGGAGAAACGCAAAAGACATACGCGAGACTTTCAGCGAATTCTCACCGAGCAGTCGAAATCGGCTCTCGCCAAACAGATCAAGGGGCCATCGGGGCTCGCAGCCAATAATCACTCCCGCCTCCTCCTCCTTGCGGCGTCACATTTGGGCATCGCAAAGGACAGTTCCATTTGGCGTCGCTGGATCACTGAACAAAGAAATAGCGTACTGTCTCGCGACGGTATTCAAGTCAATGATCTCGAGGACTGGCGGCTTATGTTAACATATCCGCTCCTTCCCAACTTGAGCCTGACGCTATCCCTGAGAGCTGTTGGTCACCTACAAGTCAACCTACTTGAAGAAGTCTTAATGCAGGCCGGCGCTGCCAATCCTGATAGCCGTGTCGGCGCCGTCCGGCGCCGTTTGGAGCAATTAAAAAGGCTCAATTCGCCCAGCATGAGTGAAGTGAATAGGATCGGCTCCGCCATTTCGAAAGACTTGGTCCCGTTCAATATCAATAGCGTTGAGCCGAGCGTACGCAAAGCGCTGCTCCCGGGCCGCATGCCTGAGCTCCAGGCTGCTTTACGCCTGGCTCTGGAACGGAAGGGCCAAGTACAACATTTGTCAGACGCCGTCGCGCGAGCCACTTCAGACATTTCGTGGTGGCCGCGCGAACTCTCGCCTGACCGCTTTGAACGACCTCCGAATAGCACAATCGTCTCAGCACTGATCACAATGACTGATGACAGCGGCCGTCTTCCGCATCTCGTTGCGGCTCTCGCTGAGGCACACCCGTCGAATTCCCGCTTGCGGAGCCTCGCTCGACTTTCGACGATGATCGTCGATTGGCTCTCGTTCTCGCGAAATTCCGATCCGATCGATGAGAGATGAAAACTGAAATGCGCTTTTGCCTCAGCATGAGGGTCTGCAATCTCATCGACCACCGACATTACTGCAAACCGACAACAGGCACGAATTTTACTGTCGAGACCAAAACCTATCGCATGTTTGTGTTCTTGCCGAATTAGCTGTTCGCTACTTACTCAACCCATGTGCGAGTTGTCGAATGATACACCTTGAACGATTGCTGATGCCAACCTAGATATGGTTGATACACGGTAAATCCGGTGGGGCATTATCCATTCAGGTTCGTCGGTTGCGACGCCCTCGGTCAGGCTTCGGGAAAGAGCCTTCCGAGTTGTCGGACGACATGCGCCTTCGGCGCAGGCGCCGATGGTCTTGCTCATCGATGAGTAGGCGGGATGAGGACGCGATGATTACAATTACTAAGGAAGCCGAAGGTTACCTCCAGGCATTGGCGGAGGAACTCTCGATCTCTCCCACCAGATATGAACAGGCGGTCGCCCGGTACCAGTCGCTCGGCAATTGGCTGCATCGCGACGCTTCAACGGTGAAACAGTACGACCCGCAGGTGTATTCACAGGGTTCGTTTCGATTGGGCACGGTCATCAAGCCCGAGGACGAAAACGGCCAGTATGATATCGACTCGGTTTGCGAGTTGGCCACTCTCAAGAAAGACCAGCTGTCCCAGTACACGCTCAAGGAACTGCTTCGGGTCGAGATCGAGGCCTATCGGACGGCACAGACAATGTTGAAGCCACTCGGCGAGGGCCGTCGTTGCTGGACGCTCGAATATGCCGATGGCGCCCAGTTCCACATGGATATCGTTCCGGCGCTACCGAACGGCACAGCCACGCGGTTGTTGCTGGAGTCCCGCGGCCTGGATACGCAGTGGGCCGACACCGCGATCGCCATCACCGACAACAAGCACCCTGTCTTCTATCAGCTCACCACCGACTGGCCCCGATCCAACCCGAAGGGTTACGCCGCATGGTTCCGCTCACGGATGGCCGTCGCCTTCTCTCGCAAGCGCCGGAAGCTCGCCGAAGCAGCCCAAGCCAGCGTCGAGAGCATTCCCGAATACCGGGTAGTCACCCCGCTGCAACAGGCAATCATGATCCTGAAGCGCCACCGCGATCAGATGTTCGCGGATCGCAAGGCTGTCAAACCCATCTCGGTGATCCTGACGACCCTGTCCGCCCATGCATATGACGGTGAGGAAACTATCGGCCATGCCCTGGTCTCCATCTTGACCAAGATGGACCGGTTCATCGGCTTCGATGGCGTTCGGTCATATATTCCCAACCCATCTGACCCGCTCGAGAACTTCGCCGACAAGTGGGCCGAGCATCCCGAGCGGCGTGCTGCATTCTACGAATGGCTGGAAGCAGCCCGGCGCGACTTCTTCTATGCAGCCCAGGTCAGCAGCCGCCAGATGATCACGGACTCCCTTGCCCCCCGCATCGGCCGGGGCTTTGCCGAAAGGGCCAGGGACCGTGTCTATCCGCAGCCGGCTTCATCGCTCCTGCGCACCGCCACGGCAGCATCCGCTACGGCGGCGGCTACACCGACATTCCCCGCGGAGCGGCGCGTTCCAGGCAAACCTGCAGGGTTCGGCGGCATATGAGCTGGTGGATTTCGGATCCGGGCCGGGGCTTATCGGAACGTCTGGAGGTCGCTCGCCTCGAGCAGTCCGCAGACTGGCTCCGAAACGTGCGGTGGCGTCTTGATGGCCTGAGGTTGCTCCTGGATTTCGACATTGTCGAACGCGAATCCAGATGGCGTCTCGTCATGCACTACCCGGACTTCTTCCCCTCCATTCCGCCACTGGTTTTCAACGCAGACGGCGAACGGCTGTCGGCGCATCAATACGGTCTATCGGGCGAACTTTGCCTGGAGTATCGGCCTGACAACTGGCAGCTCGATTGGACGGGCGCCATGATGATCGAAAGCGCCCATCGGCTTCTCGTCGGAGAAAGCTCTGAGCTGGCGGGCCAAGGAGTTCCCTCAGCTCATGTCATATCCGACGGACAGCGCCTGCGCGGGACCTATCTCAGACTGGTCATACCTGAAGAACCGTTGCGCCTGATACAGGCCATGGACGACGACCACATGGAGCCTATTGAGCTCAACGAGCATTATTACGGCGAAGCTGCCGTGGCTCATCTAACTGCCCTGGGCCCTGATGGTGCTCGGATCTGGCATCGGAGCAAACCGGTCTCAACGGCAGTTAACTACAAGGGTACCGCGATCCGCGTCCCCAGAGGGCTGAAGTTTCCGGGGCCGATCACAATGGAGAGCCTCGAGATCGCGCTTGAGGCTGCAGGCGTTTCGACCGATTTCCCCGAGTGGCTGCCTGCCAACTATCTGCTGGTGGATGATACAACCGCATGGTTGGCGATGCTGTATCGTAAAGAGGACGGTGGAGTTCAGCATTACGGATACTCCACGTTTGTCATCGACGCCGACCAACAGCGACTACCGACCGCGAACACGGTGCTGGCCGACAAGCGGATCGCCCTGATCGGATGCGGTTCACTTGGGTCGAGGATAGCAGCGATGCTCGTACGATCAGGAGCCAGGAAGCTCGAACTGTTCGACGACGACATCCTCTCTCCCGGCAACCTGGTGAGGAACGAACTGGATTGGCGTGGCGTCGGGGCACATAAGGCCAAAGCTTTGCGGGCTAGGCTGCTCGAAATAGCCCCAGAAGCGAAAGTCACGGTGCAGATCGTGAACCTCGGCGGTCAGGAGAGTTCCGAGTGGACCGCCACCGCGCTCGAGACGCTGGCAAATTGTGACCTGATCATCGATGCCACGGCGGACGCCACGGTTTTCGGCCTCGCATCGGCCGCCGCGAGATTCAATGGCAAACCGATGGTGTGGGGCGAGGTCTTCGGGGGCGGGATCGGCGGCATCATCGCCCGATCTCGACCCTATCACGATCCGTCCCCCGACGTGGCCCGCCGCCAGATCCTGAAGTGGTGCGAAGACAAGGGCGTCGAGTGGGAGATGCCGTCTCGCCATATGGAATACGGTGTCGTGCGGGCGAGCCAGCCGCCGTTGATCGCTGACGATGCCGACGTCTCTGTAATGGCCGGCCACCTGGCGCGTTTCGCGATTGATACGCTGCGGAGTGGGGGGAGCCAATTCCCTGCTCCCGCGTATGCAATCGGCCTCGGTGAGGGCTGGATATTCGCCGCCCCGTTCGATACCCACCCCATCACCTACACAGGCACGGAAGGCTGGGACGCGGGATCGTCGCCCGACCCGGTGAAGCTGAAAGAACTCGTTGCCCTTCTTTTTCCTAGACAGGCCGAAGATGCAGATCGCCCTACCTAGCGCCGTTCGCAAAAAGATATGCAGAGAACTGGCCAAGTCTGGACGCCGGGAAACCGGCGGTCTTCTGCTCGCCGAGCAATTGGACGACCAAGGGCGATTTCGTGTCGTGGACGTCACCGTAGACCCGAACGGCGGCGAAAGTGCTTATTTCGAGCGCCGCCCGGAACTACACGCCACGGCACTGGAAGAATTCTTCGAGAGGAACGGCCACGACTTCGGTCGTTTCAACTACCTAGGAGAATGGCATTCCCATCCGAGTTTTCCAGTGGAGCCGAGTATCACCGACATTAGGACCATGCAGGCGATGGTCGAAGACGTCGGCAACATCGACTTCTCGGTCTTAATGATCGTCCGACTGCGGATGTACGTCATGCTGCAGATAGGAACCTACCTGTTCATGCGGGGCCAACACCCGCAACGCGTCGAGATGATCGACGACCCGATCCCACTGTCGAAGAAGAGATTTATCTGAAAGGCGTCGCCATCGGTGCGGCAATAGGAGGAGCGATATGTCCAAGACTGCTATTCCGGCAAAGGTTGCAAGCGCCCTCTGGGCGAAGGCGGCGGGCCGGTGCCAATTCCGTGGATGCAACAAGCTCCTGATCGGTGACCTGGTTGCTGGCAAGCGTACGGGCAAGTTCGGATACATCGCCCACATCGTCGCTGACGAGGCAGGAGGCCCTCGGGGAGATGCCGTGAGATCGCCGCAGCTTTCCCAGGACATCGACAACCTGATGCTGATGTGTCCCGTCCACCATAAGGCGATCGACGTTGATTATCTGGCCGACTATCCCGAGGACGTCCTCCTGGCCATGAAGGCGGAACATGAAGACCGGATTGAGATCGTCACCGACATGGATGTCGACCGCGTCTCTCATGTGGTCAGGTTCGCGGCGACGATCGGCCAGCGCGACACATTGGTGACAACCCGTTCGATTTTCAGCGCTATGCCTCCGGACCACCATCCCGCGGAAGGCCGTACGATCGACATAGAGTTGATTGGCTCGGAGCGCAAGGATCACGAAGAAGCCTATTGGACTGAGCAGAACGAGAACCTGGACCGCCTTTTCACGCGCAAGATTAAGGAACGCATCGAGCAGCGGGAAATTCGCCAACTCAGCGTCTTCGCTTTGGCTCCGCAGCCGTTGCTGATACGACTCGGGACGCTACTCGGCGACATTGTGCCGGTATCTGTTCATCAGAAGCACCGTGAGCCAGACAGTTGGAAATGGCTGCCGGACCAACCGCGCATCGCATACAAGGTTAACGAACACAGCGGCAGGAAGGACGTGCCGGTCGCGTTGAAGCTCGCCCTGAGCGCTACGGTAAACGACGAGCGTATCACATCGGTACTGGGTGAGGATGCCGCCATATGGTCGATCACCTGCGAGCAACCCGGCAATGATATCATGCGAAGGAGAGACGACCTCGGTGCCTACAAGAAGTTGGTACGCAATCTCTTCGACCGGATCAAGGCTTATCACGGGGAAGGCGTGATGATGCATGTGTTCCCGGCTTTGCCGGCGTCAGCGGCGGTGGAGACGGGACGCGTCTGGATGCCGAAGGCTGACCTCACGATGAAGATCTACGACCAGAACCGTACTGCGCAGGCATTCATCCCAACGATCACCATTGGGTAGGATATAGCGGTGAGCCTGGCAGCCTCCTACTTAATCTTGAACGATCGCTTTTAGTCAACCGGCTCCCCGAATCCACTGGTCTGCATTCGGCCCCATCGCATATTTCAAAGGTACGCGTTTTCCTTGTGGGCAATGGTGGCCATAGCCTCTCAGGATTCGATAGGCTGTGCGCTTTCGTTTCGGCCAAAGCGCGCATTCTTGTAGTTGAAACGAGCGGATATTGGCTGGGATCGTTCACAGCCTAGGCCGTCCGTTGTTTTGCCTGGAGGATAGTTGGATGTGACATCGCTACTTGCGGACAACCTAGCATAGAATCAGGTATCGTTTCTGAATATCTCCATCTCGCGGGACAGCCGATGTACCTTTCAAGAATTATGTTAGATAACTTCAGGAACTTCCGGTGCCTTGATGTCTCGCTGGCTGGCAACGTCGTCATCGTCGGTGAAAACCGGGTCGGCAAGTCGAACTTGCTCTATGGCCTCCGTCTGATATTCGACCCGTCGCTCCCAGACAGCGCTCGAGAGCTCTCTCTCGGCGACTTTTGGGACGGGCTTGAAGAACTTGACGAAGAAAGTCGGATCCTGGTGTCCGTAGAGATAAGGGAATTCGATGATGACCCGGATGTCCTCGCTGTGCTGACGGACTACCGTGTGCCCGGAAGCCCGGACACGGTGGCACTGACGTACGAATATAGGGCGCGCGCGGGACTCGGCCGGGCTCCAACGAGCGAGAGGGACTTCCAGTTTTCGTGCTACGGTGGGAGGGATCCGACACGAAAATTCGGTCATGACGTGCGAAGCAGGATTTCCATGGATGTCCTTCCGGCTCTCAGGGATGCGGAAGGTGACTTAACTGTCTGGAGGCGCTCTCCTCTGAGACCGCTGATCGAGACGGCTTTTGGTGCAATTGACCGTGACGAGTTGCAGGAGGTTGCCGACCAGATCGGTACCGCAACTTCCAGCTTGATGGAGTTCGAGTCCGTCTCCAAACTTGAGGAGGCCATAGCGACGTCGTTCCGGGCCATGAGTGGGGAGCGGCAGGATGTCGAGCCCACGCTCGGCTTCTCCGCAACCGATGCTTCGAAGCTCCATCGCCAAATCAGGCTGCTGATCGACGCTGGGCAAAGGGCTGTTTCGGACGCGAGCCTTGGTTCGGCGAACCTCATCTTTCTGACACTGAAGACCATGGAAATGCACAACCTCATTGTAGGGGACAAGCGTGACCATTCCCTTCTCGCGATAGAGGAACCCGAAGCGCACCTGCATCCGCATCTGCAAAGGCTCGTCTACCGAAGCCTATTCGAAGATGCGAGCAGTCCGGATGAGAACGGCGAGGATCCTCCACTGTCAGTCATCATGACAACGCACTCGCCACACATCGCGAGCGTTGCTCCGGTGACATCGATCGTCCTGCTTCGAGAAGATGGCGACGAGACAGTCGGCTGTTCTACGGCCTCCCTGGATCTGTCGACCGACGAGGCGGATGACTTGCAGCGCTACCTGGATTTCACGCGCGCCGAAATGTTATTCGCTCGCGGTGTCATCCTCGTTGAAGGCGATGCGGAACGTTTTCTGGTTCCCAGGTTTGCCGAGGAACTCGCTGCCGATTTGGATGGCTTAGGGATCACGATCTGCTCCGTCGCCGGCACGAACTTCACCCCCTACGCAAAGTTCCTCGAAGCGTTAAAAATACCCTTTTCCATAATCACTGATTTTGACCCTGATGGTGATCGGGGGCAGAAACGGACAGTTGCGTTGTCCCGGCTCCTGGATCGGATGCGTACCGAAAAGTACGACGAAGAGTATTTCAACGAGCTCCTTGAGACCGATGACTGGCCACGCTTCGATGCAAGCATCGAGGAGTTTGGCGTCTTCACCAACGCGGATACGCTCGAGATGGACCTCTTTAAGGGCGCCTTCAAAGCATCTATCATTGAGGGCCTCAGGGAGGGCAACTTCGGCAAGGAACGAGTGGCACGGATCGACGCCTGGGAAAAGGATCCCACGACGGTCAACCGGAAACAGCTACTCGCCATGATGGAGGACATCGGAAAGGGCCGCTTCGCACAGCGTATGGCAGCCCGTATTGGCGGTCTTGAGGTACCCGGCTACATCGCGCGTGCAATCAGCTACGTGGTCGACCGTGTCTAGCAGCGCACTTTATCTCGACGCTGCGGAGGAACTAAGGCCGAACAACGCCCAGTGGCAGGCCTATGAATCGACCGGCCACTGTGTCGTTCTCGCAGGTCCCGGAAGCGGCAAGACCAAGACCCTGACGATTAAACTGGCCCGGATCCTCGCCGAGGATGTGAAGGCTCCGCGTGGCGTCGCCTGCATCACCTACAACAACGAATGTGCGCGGGAACTGGAGGACCGGCTCGGCGCCCTCGGAGTCGAACCGGGAAAGCGTGTATTCGTCGGCACCGTCCACTCCTTTTCCCTGACGCAAATCCTGATCCCATATGCCGAGTCCCTAGACGTAGGACTCCCTTCCCGGTTCCAGATAGCAAACGCCCAGCAAAAGGGAGTAGCGATGGCCAGGGCTCACCGGGACGTGGTCGGTGGTCCCGGCAATCCAGAGGATTTTCGGTTCGGCATGGACCTCCACCGTCGAACCTACTTGGACAGAACCAAGCCGATATGGACGGAAGCTAACCCACAACGAGCTGCGCTCGCAACGTCATACGAGCAGTATCTGCGCGAAGCTGGCTTAATCGACTTCGAGGACATGCCCCTTCTTGGGCTGCGTGCCCTTGTCAGGAATCCGTGGCTGCGCGATGCGTTGCTTGCCAAATTCCCTGTTCTCGCCGTCGACGAATATCAGGACCTCGGTACCGCACTTCACCTGATGGTGCTCGGGCTTTGCTTTCGCACCGGAATACGCCTGCTGGCCGTGGGCGATGCCGATCAATCGATCTACGGCTTCACTGGGGCGAGACCAGAGTTGCTGCAGCAGCTTTCGCAGCGTGATGACGTGGAGACGGTGAGACTGGCGCTGAACTACCGAAGCGGCACACGGATCGTTGCCGTCTCGGAATATGCCCTCGGAGAGGTGCGCGGCTACCAGGCGGCTGAAGGCGCTGCTGAAGGCACGGTCTACTTCCACCCGCTCGCCGGAAGCTACGAAGCCCACGCCGCCTGGCTGTTCTCAACGTTACTTCCTGAAGTGGAGGTGAGAAACCCCGGCCTTCAGCGCGGTAACATTGCTGTCCTCTATGCGGCTGCGTTCATGGGCGACGCCGTCGCCGAGGCGGCTGCTGATCATGGCTGGGCATTCGTGCGGGCTGACGCGAATGCCCTTTATTCCAGGTCGAACAGATTGATGCGATGGATCGAGCGCTGCGCTGCATGGTGTTGTGGCGGATGGGAGGTTGGCGAGCCACGCTGGTCAAGGATTGTCTCCGAAGGTAGGCGCTTGTTCTCCGAGACGATCTTGTCCGATCAAGATTTGCGGGAGTTCAAACAGGCCCTGCTCGCCTTCACTTGGTCTTCGCGGGACAGCACCCTTCACCTTTCCGCCTGGCTTCGGGCGCTAGACGCCGCGATCGTCCAACGGTTTGCGATCGGTTGCAGAGCCCTGTCCGACGATGTGGCCGCGATGAGATCCCTCATTCAGCGGCTTGAACAGGATCAGGGATTGTCAGGCATGACACTTGGCCAGTTCTCGGGAGCCGGCGAAGGAAACGATCGCGTCAATCTCAGCACTCTCCACAGCTCGAAGGGCCGGGAGTTCGATGTCGTGGTGATGTTCGGCATCGACGAGGGCAGAATTCCTCGATCCAATCCGACACCAAGGGACATCATCGAGCAGCGTCGCCTTTTCTACGTGGGGTTCACCCGCGCACGCTCGGAGGTTCACTTGGCATTCTCTTCCACCCGCCCGTCGAGGTTCGTCCGCGAAGTCGACGAGCGGATCCAGGCGGAAGATGTTTGAACTGCGAGGGAGCGGTCGATAGCAACCATCCAACCCTGCGGCTTGGTGAACAGCCCGTGGCCCGAGGTGGCAGTCTTAGAAAGTTAGAGGACGCCGTGACGCAACAAATACAGAAATACCTGACAGCCTTAAGGGGGCACTTCGACCTGTTCATAGGTGTCGAAAAGGGTCAGAAAAGTCCCTCCGGACTGTTTTACCTTTTCATCATGGCTATAACCGTATCGCTGTTTATCTTACTGACGGCAATAGCAGTCAAAGCGTTTGGAAAGGACTTCGGAACATTCGGCGATTTCATCGGTGGAACGTTGAACCCCGTTCTAACGTTCCTAACGTTCATGGGCCTGCTTATTACCATCGTTTTGCAGCAAACGGAATTGCGCGAATCTCGTGTGGAGCTTGGCCGGTCGGCAACGGCTCTCGAAAGCCAGCTCGCAGCTACCGATCGCCAGAATTTTGAGTCAACCTTTTTTCAGATGCTCACACTGCATAACACAATCGTAAACTCGATTGATCTCTATTATAGCGGGCGCGAGCGTGCCATGGACCTTGACATCAACAAGGGAGCACGAGAAACGAAAGGCCGTGATTGCTTCGAGCAGTTTTTCCGCAATTTCGAGGTTGCTTATTCTCGAGCGGCGGGTCTCCCTGATCGCGAGCGACTTCAGCAGGCCTACGATAGCTTCTGGAGCGATCGGCAGCAGGACCTCGCTCACTATTATCGATATCTGTACAACGTCCTCAGATTTGTCCACGAGGCAAAGGGTATCAAGGATAGAGGGCCTTACGTAAAGCTTTTGAGAGCGCAGCTTTCCGATTATGAGCTCGTAATGCTGTTCTACACAGCCCTGAACAAACACGGCATCAACTACTGGCTATATATTCATGAGTACCAGTTGTTTGATAATCTGCCGGAAGGGATGCTCATCGAGGATGGCCACCGTGCATTCTATTCTGACAGGTCATTTGGTGAGCCCAAGCGCGAGCCTCCTACTGAATGGCCTCCAAGAATCCTGGCTCTTAACTTTGATGTGGATCGCGAAAAAACGAGGGAACGAGCGACGGCAGGTTTTCCAGAGGTCGAAGAACAGACTGCTGACGATATTCTGGAAGCGGAATTAAAGCGCGACCTTTAGGTCACGCACAATACTGAAGGTGAAGGTCAATGGTTTCATACAGAGTTGGGCCAGTTACGAACAATACGATCTTCTGTCCGGCATTTTGCTTGGAGGCATAAGATCCTCCGAAAAGAGTGAACCCTACCTTCTTTTAGAGATGATGCATCGCGCCATTGTTCTCCCGAGCTGTCGCGGATATCGGGCTCCATCTGACGCTTTCATCGCCGCTTCTATTAGCGGCATCGCTTTTTTGCTGTTCCGATGTTCTGGTGCGATTTAAACCCAGCCTAGCTCGAAGGGAAAATCCGCTGGCGCCTTGTCGGTTCGGGCTTTTAGAAAAATTTTGTTTTGATAACCTGCTTCAGGGCGCTTCAGTCCAGCCGTTCCGACCAGCTCTTCGCCACTGAAAAGCATCACAAGGCTAACCGCCTTCTGAACGCGCGCAGGCAAACCGTTAGCGACCTCACCGCCCGCGATGACCAGTTTGGCAAATTGTCAAATCAGGGCGGAAAACAGCCGTTGTCAAACCCCGTCTGTCACAATCGATGCATGCTGCCGTCGCGCTATCGTTGGCGGACACGCGACTTGCTGCACGGCAGCCAGGCAAGTTGGCGTAGTGATCGATCCGCTTCATTATGAAATCCATTCATATCCTCCCGCCTGCACCCGCGCGAGGCGCCATCCCTTGGCCCTTAGCGACGTCAACTCAGCTGCGGTGATCGCGTCTTCACGCAGAGCGAGGCAGAGGAGATGTGTCGGGCGTGTCATGGCGACGTAATGTTGTTTCAGGCGTTTGCGATTCTCCGCTCCCTCACTGCCAGGGCCCGCCTTGGCTCCTGTCAGCCATAATTTGAGGCTTGCAAGATGATGCTTCTTATAGAAACTCTCCAGCACCAGCGTCGCAGTGTGAGTTTCTCCTTTAACCGAGTGAATGGAGCCGACTCGTATGCTGACTTCCGGTGCGGCGGCCGGATAGCGGTAGATATTGTTTCGTTCGACTGCCGGAACCCTGGCAGCAACACCCGGCCCATTGTTCCAGGCAAGGAAAGCGTCAACAGCAGTACCAGTAGGAACCTTTCCGGTCAGGCATTTAACAATTTCTGTAAACGCCGGCCTGCAAGTGCCATCCCAGAATCCCTGCGTAAGTGTCTGGCGATCGACGGCTATGCCCGCGATTATCTGAAAATAAACCGCATGCGCTTTTTGATTGTCCGCCAATAGCGCGGCCATTTGCCTATGCTTTCGCTTGCCAGCGACGGATGTCAGCGGATCTGTCATCTGCGCAAGCCGTAAAATGCCTTCGGCAATTTTCTCCGTAACGAAATGGGTTTCGCCGCGCTCCGCTGCCAGCTTGGCACCTGCGAAAAAGTACTGCTGCAAGGTTTCCGGTTTCGGCTCCGCGGCGGTCAGGGCCGGATCATACACGGGCCAATATTTTCCAACGTGCCGGGGCACGTTGTCGTCCTTCTCTCCGGGTTTATGCACCGCGGCTACGGCCGTGAAGACCCCGTCTTTCAACTCTGTGGCGGTGAATATCTCACACAAATAACGAGCATAGGATTCGATGACGTGATCCACTGTAGTGTCATCGAACAAAAACACGGTGTGTTTGCCGCTTGTGTCAGAAGCAATCTTAGGGTTTTTCGGGCCCAGGCCGATAAGGCCATGAGGTACAAGGCCAAGAGGATTCGCAAAGGTAGCAATTTCCTGGCCAAACCGATGGCTATTGGGAATGGCCTTGCATATGGCGGCTAGTGGGAAAGTGTCCGTTGTCGCGCCCGCCCCATTCGCACTGTCATAGATTGCCTGATTGGAATCTCCATATCGTTGACGAATGGCAGGTCCCGACGGCCCGGCGATAAAGATTCGATGAAGGATGCCTGACTGGAGTTCACTATTGTCTTGCACCTCATCGATGAACACCAAGGGGAACCGCAAGCGCAGGGCTTCAATAGTATCCGGATAGCAATCGAGTAGGTCGCAGGCCCACATGAACATTTCGTCGTAGCAATGGTAGCCGTCCTGCGCGCATTTTCGGGCAAGAGCGACAAGTTGCCTGGCGGCGGTTTTCGTCTGGTCTTTGAACTCCGGTTGTCCGTTGCGAAGCACCGCAAACCCCGCAGTGGCAACGCGCCAATGTCCTACGATATTGATACGATCACTGGCGGCTTCTTTTGGGTTGATGGCGTTCGCCAGCGCGCTGAATTGCTGCGTGTTCAGCAACCGTCTGCGATGGGTCTCACATAACAGGTCGTCGATCGCGCGCACTGGAATGCCCTGTGAGCGTAACCAGGGGATCGCAAGGAACTCATTCACGAAACCGTGGATGGTGCCGACATAATGCGGATAACTGAGAAGGCGTTGGCCCGCAGCAGTGTTTCCAAGCTGTGTCTCGATCTCGCGACGGGCCACGTTTGTGTGCGATAGAACGCAGATTCCTCGCCGTGGATCAGTCCATTTTTTCGCAAGAATTGCCAATTTGGCGACAAGCAAGGTGGTCTTCCCGCTGCCGGGACACGCTTCTATGTCGATGCTCTCGGTTGATTTCATTATGGAGAGCCGTGGGTCTGTCCCATCGGCGCCTGCAAATGCGTTCGCCGGCAAACCAAGAAGATCGCACACCCATGCTATGTCGCTATCGTCAATGGTGGGAAGCACGAAGGCAGGACCACTAAGCACCGGCGCCTGCCCCGGCCGGAGGGGCCGCGCCGGGGATAGTTGTTACGTGCGTAATGGCACTGACTATGTACGGGGGTAAAACCGATACCAGGCCGCCCGGGGTTCGGCTCGATCGACGCTTCTCCAGCAGAGCCGCAAGATACTGGGCAACCGTTGGCTTTGAAACATCGAGAACCAAGCCATATACGCGTGTGGCAAGTTCTTCGGGCGTCGCTGCGGAAGCCTTAAGCGCCACAAACGATTTCAATGCCTCGCGGATCACATCGCGAGATTTGATCTTCCCGGCGTTGATTTTATCATCATTTTCGGCAAGCGATGACGCAACCCAAACCTCTTTTGCCAGGCCGCAAAAAGCCAGGTCGTACTCCAACGTCCAGTGATCGGCCACAAACGTCTCAACCTTTTGCTCAGACGCTTTCCCCTTGATCCCTGCCTTCTTCTCTGCGAGCTGAGGAGTCGTGAAATCTTTCAGCGCGCGCCATTTTCGATCTTTGGTCAGCGGCCATGCGGCCCCCGGCTTCACCTTTCCGATGATTTCAGGAGCGCAATCTGGCATGACATCGAGATCGGTCACACAGGCAACAGGAATGCCGATGACACCGTCCGACAGCGGCTCCTTGCGGAGATAAATGCGTGCAAACCTTCGCAAACCCACACCGCCGACATTGACCAGCGATACACCGTTTTCGGTTAGATCGCGACCGATCAGCTTGGCTATAGTCGGAAGCAAGATGTTTTCTGCATCGCCCTCTACAATGAATAGACCGCGTGCAAAAAACAAATTGGCTTTCGTGACATCAAGAAACCTAGAGAGAAACGCATAATCCATTTTCTCCAGTTTTGTCCGTGCCGACGAGAGAGGAAACGCCTTGCGGCCATGCAACAGAACCAGATTCTCCAGTGCGATGGCTGAAGCTAGATGGGCGCTATGGGTTGTAATGATGATCTGTATTTTTTGTGCATCGTCGCGTAGCTCGTTCGCTTTTTGTTGCAAGAACTGCACCAGACGAAGTTGACGCTGCGGGTGAAGATGCGCTTCCGGTTCTTCGATCAATAGAACGGGGAAACCGTCGGCCTCTGCGCCCAATAAAAGAAGCTCGCATGCCATGAACAGCAGGTTGTTCGATCCGAGCCCCCTATTGGCGGGCGTATCGGGCAAAGATTCATCCCGTAGTTCGAGGTCTAGCTTCTCCAAAAGTAGTCGAAGCCGCGCCGCTTCCTCGCCTCTGGCCCCGCTTACCGAAATACGCCCTTGCAATTTGCTTCCGGCAAAGGACAGAGGCGCGAGATACCTATCGTTGAGATTCTCCCGCGCGCTGTTCACCCCGACATGTGTTTTGAGAAGCTCGTTCGCAAAATCCCCGATGCCTAGAACCGTCAGTGCCCGTGGGTCGACGGGCGGATTCTGCACGGGATCATAAGACGTGCCGTTGTCTTTAATTTCACGGGTGTGCTGAAGAATCTGCGACAGCCGGGATCCTCGCCCAGCTGACATCGCGCGTTCGGCATCGCGCAGCGGCCGCAGATAAGTCGAGCATAAGAGGGTTCGGGCGCCCTGATCGAACGGCGGACCATCTCCTACCGCTCCAGATCTGGTTTCAATGGTTGTGAATCGGCGGTTACGGCTGCCGGCGACGGACGCTATCGCTTTCCAATTAAGATAAAGGACGACCGATTTTGCCGTGCCTTTATCCTCATAACTGAGGTGCTCGGCAAAGGCTGCTTTATCGTCGGCCGTGAGCCCTTCAAATTTGCAACGAATGCGGATCTCGGTCCGGCGCTCCCCGCCACCTGCGGGGTGGTGGAAATCGCCGTCATCCACCCGAAAACTCTCTTGGTCACGAGTTCCCAATGCAAGGCGCAATGCATCGATGATTGTCGTTTTGCCGCTATCATTCTCGCCAACAAGCGCTGTAAGGCCGGCACTTAGTGGCAGGGTGAGGGCATCGCTTCCCTCACCGTACCCTCTAAAATTCTCGATGCGCAGGTCTGAGATGAACATCGATAATCCTTGCTATGCACGTGCGGCTTCTGCCGCGCTGTTGGCAGCAAATGAAGACCTCAAATTCTTGCTCGGCTGCTGCGTCATCTTATGGCGCGCAAGACGGCAACTTTGGACGAGAAAGCCTGGATATGATGCACCATTTAGAATCATGCGAACAAAACTAGAACGTGTTGTTGGAGCGGGTCAAGCTACAAGCAGCGCTTGTCCCCAATCGATATTTCTTCTTCATGCTGAACGCGGACTTGCGTTGGTGGCGAGCTTCCGAGCCCCTTAAATCTGGCGCTAAGGCTACTTAGTTTCCGAGCTAATCAAGTTTCGGCACTCATCTACAATCAGGCCTGTCCCGTCGATTGCCTCCCGAAGAAAGGCGGAGAGTTCCACACCGATGTCCTTGAGTTGCAAAAACACGACCTGACACGCGCCGCCTGCCTCCAAAATCGAACTATCCGCCTTGAGCATCATCCACGGTGATTTTCCCCGCTTAGGGCCATGACCGGGCGCGAATGACATCACAAGTGTGCCGTCGTCGTGACGTACAATATTCATGATCGTTTCCGGCATCGAAGCGACTTCCAGATGATCATGCTTTGTTTGGTTCACGAGGGTGGCGAGTTCCGGCAGCCACGCATTCTTGTCGTCAGCAAACGACTGAAATCCACGAAAAACCTGGTATGCCTTGGACGATGCGGCGGCAACGCCCGGCATCTGCCGGTTGATAAGGGAAGGAAAATCGCTTTCTTTGAAGCCTTCCTTGGCGATGGGGAAATAGATCTTCGCACCGGAAGGCTGTCCGCTGAAATGCCGCCATGCTTGTTGCGCGCAATAGTCGAGGGCGGCCCGGAGGTGATCAAGAAGTTCCTTGACCACGATTTGCATCTCATCCGAGACGACGCCGGTCTGCATCGCCGTCTCGTAACGATCCCCATGATCGTCACCGATCCAATCTTTGTGAACCCTGGCCCTCGCCACCAGCGCGGATGCCATCAAAAGTCGATCCATCTAAACCTCGGTCGTCGGCGTTGGGGTTGGCGGCGGGTCATCCTTCCGCGGTAGCAGAATGATGGCCCAGTCGATCTCCGACAAAGCAGCATTGATCGTAGTGCGCTCGAACTCTTTTAGCGCTGCGTGACTGGGATAGTTCTCGACAGCAAGCGCTATTAGCCCCCTTGCCTTGCGCTCGTCACCGGCAAGGCGAAACTGCTCGGCACACCAGAGATTTACTGCGGCTTCGTAGAAGGAACCTGCTTGGAGGCCGCCTTTCCTGTGCTTCTTTTGATAATAAACATCGAGGAGCGATTCTGATTGTTCCAAACTCCAAGGTGGCTCGTTGTTGGTCATCACATGGAGGAAAAGACTATCGACCGTAGGCTGCTCGAGATCCGGTTCATACTTTGAAATGAGCGCCTCGGCTCCCGGCATCTGGTTAGCGGCGCCCATATGCAGAAACCAAACGGCGTAGATCGCCAGCATGGGAACACGGTTCTCAACGGTCGCCAGTGTCGGCAGCTCTTGCTCTATCTTCTCAAGGAGGGGGCGAAGATCCGTGATCTGTGCCCCCGATTCTCTCATGTTGGCCGCAGCAAGCTGCTGAAGGAGCGCTCCCAGATGTTTTCGGGCCGTCCTATGGGTAAAGCCCGCGACATTCCCTATCCAGTAATGCGATGCCAACGGCATCGTAACGATGTTGGGCAGCGCCTCGCGGTAATTGAAGTCAGATGCAGGAGCGGACTGTTGACGCTCGATAAAACTGAGAATGATATGCCGCGACAATCGGGCGAGGCCGTTGAACGTCAGTACCGGTTCGCCATGCTCGGTCTCGCAGCTTTCGAACCGCTCATCCATGCTATCGAGAATGCGAGGTATCGGTTTGATCGCATGAATATACCCTGACCGTATGTCGTACGCTCGATCAATCGCATGAACGAGATCGCTCCGCACGACCGAAGATGCAATGCCCTCTGCTTCCTGACGGAAGAACTCCGGCTTCAAATGTTCAAGCACGAAAGCCCGAAAACGGCGGCGCAGCGCGGTATGCTCGTTTTCGAGAATTGCCTTCCGGACGGCGTCCGCGACAGGGTCGGGAGCACCGTCTAGCGCGTTTTCGATACGTTTGCGTTTGGTCGCGTCGTAATCATCCCATTTCGCGGAGCCGGGTTCCTGCTTTTGGGCGAGTGATTCAAGGGCCGCTACGAACAACGTGTATGAGAGGTCAGGATTGTCCGATAGGCGATGGGCGGCAATGACATACTGGCGGATCGACCTCATTGCAGCCTCGAACGCGGGCCGATCGAGCCCTACCAGTCGATCAACAAATCGTTGAAGCGTCTCGATGTCACCTGGCACCGACTGAATCCGGCCATCGAACATACGTCGTAGATAGCGGCTAGGAACACGGGCCGTTCCAAGGCTTGGATGTTTGTCAGCGATGAGACGCCGCGTCAGATCTGGGTCTGTCGTGCAGGTGATGTTGAGAGCAAACGAAATCACGGCAGCAAAATCATTGGCTAGCGTGTCGCCGCCGGTGGCAATCATGATGGAAGGCGAACCGTCCATATTCACCGCTTCGAGCTTTTCCGTGATCTCGTAGGTAAACGTCGCCAATCCACCCATAGCCGACGATGGAAGAAGCCTGCCTACGACAGTGGACACCTCGTCATCGCGGAACATACTATAATTGCTGTAGAATATCCCGCGATGTAGCGTTTCATACAGCGCCACATCCCTAAAGAATTTTCCCGTAATAACTTGCAGCATAAGACGGCTTACCTATTCTCAATTTCCAAGCTCCAGCCAACACGGCGCACATCGCCTCGTGGAGCTTCACGAGATTCATCTGCTTGAAATTCAGACTATTTCTAAACCGGGGGCAAGTTTATATTTTTCTGCATTCATGAGCTGCAAAGCGACAAGTCTCGCCTTGTTCAAACCGGAAGTTACGGCAATTCCTGCTTAGTCTGGAGCCGTCCGTCACCCTCACCAACGCAAGGGTGACGGCGGAAACTGCTAAGCACGAACCGGCCTGCTTCGGTAGTGGGTGCCCGAACCCTCTTTCTCTTGCGCGAAGGATCGTCACCCGCAGGGCGGAAAGGAGCTGATCACGACGGCCTTCTCTCTCGATATCGCATTTATTTGCGGGATCATAGCGCGCGGGCAGTTGCTTTCAGGGCGCAAATGGCTGTTTGAACTGGAATCGTATCGAACGCTTGCGCATCGGTAGACGGTATAGCAACACGATGAGGCCGGGAGCCGTCATTCAGATCAATCCCTCTTCAACGTCCGTTACTCAAATCTTGGTGGCCAATAGCAGACTGTCCAAAGACGGCCCCAAACCAGACGTTTGCAAAGTGACTATTGAACGTCTGGCTTACGACCTTAGTGCTCTGCCGTTTTAATGACGGGTATCGTGTGCAGCGATCCGCAAGAGATTGTTGCGAGGCATGGTGAGATCTCTCCCTGAAACGCTGCTAGACGGGTACCTTTAATGAATGTCGGGATCGGTAGGTGCGAGCCCCCGCAACCAAAATCTTCAAGACTTATCAAACGAATAAGCCCTCCTCATCGGAGGGCTTTTGCGTTCCAAGCCCTCAAATGCCTATGCATCATCTGAGTCGTAATCTGTCTCTCTTTCTGTGGCCGATTCAGCCTTTCGAGATTGCGATAAATCCGGATTTGGCCATGATGCGCAAATCATCCAACGCAGAAGAAAGCCGCCGTGACCGCCGACCCGTTGCAGATACTCAAGACCGTTTACGGCTATGACACGTTCCGCGGACGCCAGGGCGATATCATCCAGCATGTCATGGCGGGAAACAATGCCTTCGTCCTCATGCCGACGGGCGGAGGAAAGTCGCTTTGTTACCAGATCCCGGCGCTTGCCCGCACAGCTACGATCGTCGGTGCTAAATCCCCGCCGCAAAACACAAACTCCTAAACCAACAGGCGCAAAACGGGAGTTGATCGGCGCTCGCGTCATGGAACCAAGTTGCTCGTCATCGCTCAGTGTCTCTTAGGCGCGAATGAAGTTGGGATGACGGAGCGCATTGGTCCATTGGATTCTTCCGAGCGGGACGGCCGGATATCATCGAAGGGCCCGGCCGGTGAAAGGGCAGAAGTACGCCGTCATACGACCTGTGCGGCAAGCTTTACGGCATCTGCGCCGGCCGGCATGCGAAACGGTGAAGAGGCATCGATCACGGCCTGCCAGACCGCTTTTGCCACGTCACTCGCAGTGGTGATTTCGGCCGGCTGCGGTGGCGTTGCCGAGAACACCTGTTTCGCCCAGCCGGCATAGGCTTCCGGTATGCCGTTCTGCGAGCGATCGCGGGCGGTTGCGCTAAACGAAGTTTCTGGCGCCCGACCGGGAATGACGAGCCGCACGCGTACCCCGAACGGCTCAACCTCCAAGGCAAGGTTTTCGCTGAATGCCTCCACGGCCGCCTTGCTTGCCGTATAGGCGGACAACATTGGCAACGGCTTGAGCGTCACGGCGGACGATACATTGACGATCACGCCCGCTCCTTGCGCCCGGAAGCCGGGCATTACTGCCTGCGACATCGCCATGGTGCCGAACGTGTTCTGCTCGAAAAGCTGGCGTGTTGCGTCTATCGACACGCCTTCCAGCGCACCCATCAGGCCGGCGCCGGCATTGTTGACGAGGGCGTCGATCGGCCCTGCTTCATCCAGAGCACGAGCGATGTTGGCAGCGTCGGTCACATCGAGTGCAACGACACGCAGCCGTTCGGATGCGGGCAATAGATCCCCACGAGGCGTGCGCATCGTGGCAATGACAGTCCAGTCGCGATCAAGGAAATAGCGGGCAGTCTCAAGCCCGAAGCCGCACGAGCTGCCGGTGATGAGGATGGTGTTCATCTGAAACTCCTGTTTGTGGCGATGCTATAGGGCGACCGTGTAAGGGGTGGATGCGCGTTATGAGGGGGCCGGAGAAGGCGTGTCCGGCGTCTTACTTCGTCTCGACGCTGCCTTCCGGCGCAGAATCCGCTGCCAACGCCGCTACCGTCTCCGAAAATGCGGGGTCGCCAGGATAGAGCGTGCTGCGGAGGAAGGAGGTTGAAAGGCGCTGGATCGCGGCGATCCGCTGGGGCCGTTCGTCTGTTGTCTCGCGCGCCTCGTAACCGGGGATGCCGCCAAGAGCATGCTCGCCGCCAAAGGCCGTAAATAATACCTTGGGTGAGGGGCTCAAATCGTAGGCATCACGCCACCACTCGGCGCCACGTGTCGAAAGCCCGCCGACATCACGGTCGCCGATGATGACCAGGGTCGGCGCCGTCATGGTTGAGAAATCTGGATACATGAATGGGTAGGTACGGGCTGCATATTCGGTCAGGCCATCGCCTCTGCCTGGCGGCGCCAGCAGCACGCCCGCTTTCACGCGGTGGTCCTTCCTGTCGACTACCGATCCGTCGTCGGGATCGGGATGGGTGGTGCCAAGCAAGGTACTGGTGGTCTGGGCGCCCCATGAATGGCCGGCAACCGCGATACGCGAGTGGTCGAGCCGCCCCCGGATCAGCGATGCTTCGTTCTCTATGCGATCAAGCCCGCCGAGAACGGTGGCTAGGTCTTGCTCACGGAAGCGCCAGAGTTGGGGGCGGCGAGGATCGTTCGCGGCAAGGCCGAGCATCCGCGAATCCAGATGTGTCGGCTGGATTACGGCGAAGCCATGTGCTGCCCAATAATCAGCAAGGGGGCCATAGGCGTGAAACGACTGGCCGTTGCCGTGCGAGAAGATGATGACGGGCAGCGTGTGGCCTGAGATCGGTAAGGAAACCCGAAGGTGCAGGTCAACGCCTCGTCCCGGCGACGGTAAGGTAATGGGAGAGATGGAAACAATGGCGGGTAATCCGGCAGTGGGCGCGCGGGTTTCTGCGAGCGGGCTGGACATTAGACTGCGAACCTCCGAACTGGAAACCGGATCAATGATCCGCTATAGTATAAATACGGATCATTGATCCGTTTATCAAGAGGGGATCGCAAAAATGTTGTCGACCAAACTCCGCAATGCAGGCGAGGCCGCATCATCGGCTCCTGGCGATGCCGAAGTACCCGCACCGCGAATGCGTGCTGATGCTCGCAGAAACGAGGAAGCAGTTCTGGAAGCCGCCAAGATCGTGTTCGCCCGTTCGGGAGTGGATGCACCCATCCGGGAGATTGCGACGCAGGCGGGCGTTGGGCTGGGTACGCTCTACCGCCGTTTCCCGACGCGTGCCGACCTGGTGGCCGCGGTGTTTCGCCGGGAGGTTGATGCCTGCGCCGATGCGGCAGCGCTGCTTGCCGCTGAGCAGGGGCCAGCCGATGCGCTGGCAGCCTGGCTGAAGCGTTATACGCACTTCCTCGCCACCAAACAGGGATTGGCCGCGGCGCTTCATTCCGGCGATCCGGCATTCGCCACCTTGCCGGACTATTTCCGGAGCCGATTTGAACCGGCTCTGTCAATGCTGCTGAATGCTGCTGCCGCTGCGGGAGAAGTCCGAGCTGACATTGCGCCCTACGATCTGCTGCGCGCGATCGGAAACCTTGCCGTGGCCTCGGGGGAGGATGGGCCGGCGCACACCGAACGAATGCTCATGCTGCTGCTGGATGGCCTGCGTTATGGCGCGGCGAAGGCGAAATAGCCGCGACTGCCAAGAAGACGCTCGATAGGGCCGATACCGGTACTCCATCGCCTCTCGGGGGAAACGACTCTCGCCGATGGATGCTTTCGGTGCTCACCTTCCAAGAGAAGCCTTGCTGGTTTCCACCCCATTGCTGTCTTTTTAAGGATCGCCGAACCGCCCAAGCATTTCACACGTAATCGACGAACAAACGCGGCGAGAAAGTAACTCCGCCAATCGAGGTGTACCTCGAACGCTCCCAAGGTCGACTTGCGGAACTTGCCGTTCCCCTTAGCGCGACACAGCTTCGCGTGAACGGGCGCTACCGCAACATAAATATAAATGGCACTGTCCTTTGAAGCACTGTCGTAAGCGGTTTGTGCCTGCCAAAAGATGTGGTCACCGAGTTCGCCGCCGGGATCTGGCGCTTCCAATCGGCGTGGCGCGGCAATCCGTTGGGGCGTCTGGAAAAACGTGGCCGATCCTGGCCGGGTCGTGGGAGGCTTTGTCATCGATAGCTGGATCGAGCGCCAGTGCGGGCACGTACCTGTCACAAACGCAGGCGCGCTGGATCGGGGACTGCTGAATGACTTCAATATCGGTGAGCAACCCCCAAATCGTCCGCCACCTGTGGCGGCCTCTATTGCCAGTTTG
This sequence comes from Agrobacterium sp. 22-210-1, assembly GCF_053522525.1. Taxonomy (NCBI): domain Bacteria; kingdom Pseudomonadati; phylum Pseudomonadota; class Alphaproteobacteria; order Hyphomicrobiales; family Rhizobiaceae; genus Agrobacterium; species Agrobacterium sp. 22-210-1. Next base: position 124,961 of record NZ_JBNWCI010000003.1, read on the forward strand.
AGCGAAGGAACATGACATGAGCTGGAATCCCACACAGAACCCCGAATGCCCTGAGACTGGCAGTCTCGATGCAATCGAGACCCTCATCATCCCGCGCACCCGCGATCTGGGTGGGTTCGAAGTGCGCCGTGCATTGCCCGCTCCGAAACGGCAGATGGTTGGTCCCTTCATCTTTTTCGATCAGGTGGGACCGGCGGAGTTCCTCACTGGCGGTGGCATCGACGTACGCCCGCATCCGCATATCGGGCTGGCGACCGTGACCTATCTTTATGAGGGCGCATTTCACCATCGCGACAGCACCGGGGCCGACCAGATGGTCTACCCCGGGGAGGTGAACTGGATGATCGCCGGTAATGGCGTCACCCATTCCGAACGCACCACCGAAGAGATGCGCAGCCGTCCTGGCACCGCCTTCGGAATCCAGACCTGGGTTGCGCTGCCGGATCACGCGGAAGACACTGCGGCCAGTTTCGAGCATCACGGCCGCGAGGCGCTGCCGTTCATCGAGGATGAAGGCAAGCAGGTCCGGCTGATCCTCGGCTCGGCTTGGGGCGCGCAGGCCCCGGTCAAAACCTTCACTGAGACCTTCTATGCCGATGTCATTCTATCCGCCGGCGCAAAGCTGCCGCTGCCCGACGATCACGAAGATCGCGGTGTTTATGTCGTCGAGGGCAGCATCCTGATTGCCGGAACTCCGTTTGCTGCTGGCCAGATGATGGTGTTCCGTCCGGGTGATCGGATCAGCCTGACCGCGGGCGAGGCAGGCGCACGCCTTATGGTGCTCGGCGGCGAGACGATGAATGGACCGCGCTATATTTCGTGGAACTTCGTCGCCTCGTCGCAGGAAAAAATCGACGCCGCGAAAGAGGCCTGGCGCAAGGGCGACTGGGAGCATGGTCGCTTCCGTCTACCACCCGGCGATGAGGCCGAGTTCATCCCACTGCCCGAACAGCTGAAGTGATCGAATGTGATATCAGATTGACTAACATACCCATCGACAAGAATTAAGAGAGAACGAGAAATGGACAAAACCCCAGGCCATCTTTCCCGTCAATAGACATGCTCTTTACGAAGAACATCGCTACTCGGCAGCGATCCGATCAGGCGATCTTCTTTTCGTTTCGGGGCAAGTCGGCAGCCGCGGCGATGGAACATCCGAACCTGATTTCGAACGCCAGGTTCAACTGGCCTTCGACAACCTGAAGGCTGCACTCGATGCTGCAGGCTGCACGTTCGACGATCTCGTGGACGTCACAACGTTCTACACGGACCCGGACAGCCAGTTCGCAACGGTCGTGGACGTCAGGCAGAGGAATTTCACCAAGCCGCTTTATCCCAACTGGACTGCCGTCGGAGTAAACTGGCTGGCCGGGTTCGATTTCGAGATCAAGGTGATCGCACGCATACCGGAGAGCAATTAAGTCCCGAGGCTTTTCCTCATCCGCCCACTGTAAGGACGGCCTTTCCCGCGAACTTTCTTTTCAGAAGTTCGCGGGCCGTCGCGTCGATGTCGGCCCAAGGTGCAGTCTTTCCGATGACCGGACGGAGACTTCCATCGGACAGCTGCCGCGCAAGATCGGCAAGAATGGCCGACGCATCGGCGGCGTGCTCCGGCCGGGTCAGCTCCTCGAGGAGGAAGAAGCCGTAGAGAACCGTTCCGCCATATGCTCCACCGGATTGAAGGCGGAAGCGACGGGCGTCAAAGGTCGTGAGTGTTTCCTCCGAAGCATCGCCGAAAAGAACGCAGACACCGCGCGATGCCAGCCACATCAGCGCCTCGCCCAGAAGCGAGCCTCCGACACCCTCCAGAATGAGGTCGTATGGCCCACCCTTCTCGCCGGCCTCGACGCCGATCGCGATATCGTTCGCGCCAAGGCTGCGCAGGAATTCCGCTGTCGAGCCATCCCGCGTAAAGGCCGTCACGTGGGCGCCTGCAGCCGCTGCGAGCTGGATCGCATAAATTCCGACACCACCCGTCGCCGCCGTGACGAGAACACGGCTTCCCGGACCAATCGCCTTCTTCTGCAGCGCTACGGCTGCGGTCAGACCTGCGACAGGGAGGGTCGAGGCCGCTTCAAAGCTGACGTCGTCGGGAATTCTGGCAAGCCGGCTTGTCGGCACGGTGACACGTTCTGCCCAGCCACCGCTCCATACCAAGCCCACCACGCGATCACCCGGTTGGAAACCCGATCCTTCCGGGGCCGTCTGGACCACGCCGGATAAATCCCATCCGGGTCGATCGCCATCGTTACCGTCATAGAGTGCACCGCGAACCTCGCCGTTGTTCAGCGAGAACGCTCGTACCGCGACGATTGCCTCGTCCGGCGTGGCCCCAGGTTCTGTGTGTTCGGCAAGAACGAGGTGAGTTTCTGCACCTGTCTTCGAAACTGTAACAGCTTTCAATGTGATACTCCCCAATTCAGCATTCGATCAGATTTTGAAGCTGGTTGCGTATCGTGCCACGGGTGGAAATACGCGCAACGGTGGTCGGATATCGACCGAAAGCAGGCTTATTTCGTAGCCTCTTCGATCAGATCTGTCACAACCTTCGAATGCGAGACCATCACGACATGCGATGCCCCCTCGACTACGACCGTCCGCCTGGAGCCTGCACGCTCTGCCATAAAGGCAAGCGCCTTGGCCGGAATGTTCTTGTCGCTGTCGCCATAGACGAAGTAGGACGGCAGCGTTTTCCAGGCCGGTTCGCCGGACTTGTCCGTCAGGGCGGCTTCAGTGATTGGCCGCTGGCCAACGGCCATTAGTGCCGAGGCCTCTGGCGCAACGTCGTGTGCGAACTGGTTGCGGAACTTGGTCTGGTCGATGTAGAGATCGACGCCGCCGTCAGCGAGCTTGACGGGGGCCGCGAGCGCCTCCCCAAGCGTGCCGCCGGGGAACTTGCCCGCGAGATCGGATGCAGATTCGCCAGAATCCGGTGCGAAGGCAGCCACATAGACGAGTGATCTGACGTTGTTGTGCCCATTCGCAGCGTTGGAGATAATCTGGCCTCCGTAAGAATGACCAACGAGCACCACCGGGCCCTCGATGCTTCCGACAACGTCGGAGACGAGGCGTGCATCATTCGAGACACTCCGCAACGGATTGGCGACAGCGACCGTCTTATAGCCGTCCTTTTGGAGGTTGATGATGACGCCATTCCAGCTTGACGAGTCAGCAAACGCGCCATGAACAAGGACGATAGTGGGCTTGACCGGTTGGGCGATAGCCGTATCGGACAGAAGGGCGGTCGCAATAACAACCGTTGCAGCAAGCTTGAGCATAATCACTTCCTACTCATATCTGGTTTTATGAATTCTCGGACGGAGAATCCGAGGTGCGGACGAAGCTGGGCGTCGGAGGCAGTCCGGCTCTCGTTTAGTGGACATCTGCGGACAGATAAGACTGACCGATGTCGACGAGCGCGGCAGACCAGAGCTGGTACAAGCAGTCATCGTCAGATCCTTTGCTGCCGTGGTGGCATGATTTTTATTGTTTCCGCGCGAGTTTCTGTAGTCCTTTTTTATGAGGAGCTGTGTCGCTGAAACCGGAACGCTGCACTATGCATTCGTCAGCACGTATTGGCAGCGAGCACAGTTATTGAGCCTCGGTATGCGACGCTGGCGCATCACTGCAACTGCTGAGGTTTGGTCCTAGCGACGGCACTCGCGCCGGTCGGAATCGCGTCTGCAGCGGTCCCAGCGGGCGCGATCGGCCATATCCTGAGCGTTTCTTGCGATTTCTTGGGTCAAGCGGGTCCGCTCGAGTGATTCCCGTTGCACGTTGTCGCGCCGCGCCTGTTGTTCCAGCATGCAGTTCGCATAAGCGCGGGACCCGTAGGGTGCCCCAAAGCTCTGGCAGGTATTCGCGTCCCTGTACTGCCGTTCTTCGGCGGAGACACACCCTGTTGCAGCGAGGCCGATCAGGGCTATGGAGAATATGATTATCGTAGACCGACGATGTTCGACGGAAGGACGTTGCAGCATTCTGTTGATCTCCTTGAAAAATGAGCGTTGGATGCGTCTTCGGCGACACGAGCAAGGCGGAGCGGTACCCCGCAAGCCCGTCATCACGGCCCCGTGGCCTCAAAAAACAGGCCAACGTTGCGGCAACATTGTCCGAGTTCGAAAAGGGTTCACTGAGCGGCCCGGCTGCGGTTCTCGGCCATAGCGGCGTGTTATTACTGCATCGGTGCGAAGCCGAATGCCGACGCGATGCTGTTCATCCCGTTATAAACGCAGTGCAGGATGACGCAGGGCCAGATCGATCCGGTTGCCCGGAAAAGGATAGCTGCCAGAAGGCCGACCATGACCGCAATGGGCATGATCACGCTGACGCCATGCGCCAGTCCGAATATGATCGCGCTTAGAACGACGCCCGCAAACGCGCCGTAGCGGTTGAGTGCATTCGCAACGACACCTCTGAACAGGATTTCCTCGCCGAAGGGTGTGAAGATGGCGCCGCCCAGCAAGGACAAGAAAAACGGAAGCGGGCCACCACGCGCGGCCGCATGCAGGATGCCCTGAGGATCGCCGGTTCCGAACTGGGCCAGATACGCGAACTGTATGATCAGGTTGAGGCCATAGCCGACGATGCCCGTTCCTGCCGCGATCATCAGCCAGCGAGGCGAGACTGATTTGAAGCCGAATGGGCGTAGATTCCGTATTCGGAGGCTATATGCTGCGGCGAAGGCGCCGAGGCCGACGACTCCCCCTGCCGTCGAGCCGATAATTCCCATGAGAACTGGGTCGTTTCCCGGGAGAAATCCCATCAGCACGCCGAAAGAAAGAAGAAGAAGCACGTATGTTACGAGTCCAATGAGTATTTCCGGCCAGCCGGGTCTTGCCCATCGATCATCTACAGTCATCATTAACCTCACCTATCGCAGAGGGCGCCTGTCGGGGTGCCGCGCACAGCAGATGCGAATCGTGGGTGTGGACCATGTAACAACCATCAGCCGGATTTATCGCTTCGTCCGGTTAGCTGTGCATGGAAACATTGCCTTAGCATTGGCTGGGGGTCAGTCCCGAACCGCGGGAAATTTCAACCGCATAATTGTTCCCCCGCTGGACGCCGTTGCTATGGTGACGCTGCCGCGGTGATGGATTACGACCTGCTTCACCAGATCGAGACCCAGGCCAGTGCCGGATGAGCGCGGTCGAAGCCGATGAAATGGCTCGAATACACGCTCATGTTCCTCCCCCGGAATGCCAGGACCGTTATCCTCGACCTCCAACACGGCTCCGCCGATCCGCACAATGACCTTGTCGCCGCCGTGCTCGACCGCGTTTTGTATGAGATTGGTGAGCACACGTTCGATCGATCCGGCGTTGCCCATGATCGAACCGGGTTGCACGACAACAACTTCGATTGTTTTCCCCGACGCGATCAGCATCGGCGCCAGGTCTCCAGCGACGCTGCGCGCGAGGACGACGAGGTCGGTCCGGTCGCTCGGCGTGCCATTGTCCAATCTATGAAGATCGAGTAGTTGCTCCGAGAGGTTCGCAAGTCGAGACACATCCGGCAAAAGCGAACGCATGCCTTTGTCTTTCGCTGCGTCGATCTTCATCCGCAATATTGCGATCGGCGTCCTCAACTCATGGGCTGCCGATGCGATGAAGCGGTGCTGACGATCATAGCCTTCATCAAGGCGACCTAGAGCTTCATTGAAGGCGCGAACCAACGGGCCGACTTCACGCGGCACCTTGTCTTCGGAAAGGCGAAGACCGCGACGTTCGGCATCGATCCCCTGCGCTTCCTCCGCGGTCTTGATGACGCCGGCCAGGGCGCACTTGACGATCATTGGCGTCGCGACGATGGAGACGAGCGCCAGGGTCAGGAAAATGGTGATGGCGACGATATTCGACGCCAACGTGATCAGCGCTGTGAAAGGTCTGACCCGACCGTGCGCGATGATCTTCATGTCACCTATGGGACCGGATGCCTGTCGCACGATGGCGGAAAGGGTGAATGGTGCGAACTGCCCGCGCATGTCCGCGGAAGCCAGTTTGTCGAGGTGGTCAACAAGGGAGGCGAACTCCGCTGGCACGCGGCCAAAGGTAACCGTATTGCCGTCGCCAAGCCGGGCCGCGAACCAGATGGCCGGCGCTTCGTTTCGAAGTTTAGCCAGCTCCGGCGTCACTTCCACAACCGCGGTTCCGGTTGCATCACGAACGATCGAATCTGCGGCCACTTTTACGATGATCTCCTCGACATACATCCCGTCGAGCGAGGAATTGATGAAAAAGACGATGAAACCGACGGCGGTGGCGGCGATCGCCAGAAATTGAAGGACGAGGTATCCGGTAACAAGGCGTGTCTTCAATGATGACGGGCGGCGCTTCAATCCTTTTCCCTGAGCAGATAGCCCACTCCTCTGACAGTATGGATTTCGACGCCTGCGCCCGCACCGCTGAGTTTCCGACGCAGCCGTGAGATATGGGAATCGAGTGTATTCGACTGGATCATGTCGTCGAAGCCGTAGACCGCTTCCTCAAGGGACTCGCGCACGACGATGCGCCCACGCCGGCGCAACAGTGTGGTGAGCACCCTCACTTCCCGTCGCTGTAAACCCAGGCGCATGCCGTGCACCCTGGCTTCGCCATAGGCCATGTCGAACGCGAGGTCGCCGATGACGATCTCGTCTGGCGCAAGGTCGTTCGGACGGCGCTGAACCGCGCGAATACGGGCAAGCATTTCCTCCAGATCGAAAGGTTTGACCAGATAGTCGTCGGCGCCGTCATCGAGGCCGGCCACCCGGTCGGTCAGTTCGCCGCGGGCGCTTAACACGATGATCGGGACGCCCGGAGTGTTGACCCGCAGTTGCGGAATGAGGCTCAGGCCGTCGCCATCGGGCAGCGTGCGATCGAGCAGAACGAGTTCGTGCACGCGCGACCGCGACGCTTCACTGGCGAGCGACAGGCTCGTTACCCAATCAACCACGAAACGGTCGCGTTCGAGCGTGCTACGTAAGGCTTTGGCGAACTCGACCTCGTCTTCAATGAGAAGTATTCTCATGATGGCGCTCCCGCAACGCGGGAAGGCGCGCCTGAATCAGTGACGTGGAACCTCTTGCCGGCGAGCTGTAATGCCCCAATACCGGAACGCCTCATTTTCCCTTGCGGGTTCATGTCTGAAGTCTCACAGGAGCATTCGCAGCAATCCGGATCATCAGAGCGGCTTTTGCACGGGTTGAAGGAGCAGCCGGTTGCTGCCCGACATGATGTCCCCATGAACCTGCTCAGACAGGCGTTCGGCATCGCGCCGACGAATGTCGATTGTGGCATCTTCAATATCGGCTTCCCCGTAGCCCAACGCCCGCAAACCTTCGGCTCCCAATAGGTAAGCGGATTCGACCGTTTCGCGAATCTGGTAATCGACGCCGGCGCGGACCAGATCTATCGCGTGGTCACGATCGTAGCTGCGGACAAGAAGCTTTGCTTGGGTGAACTCGTGTTGCGCCAGTTCCACGATCTTCAGCGCGGCCTTCGGATCGTCTACGCAGATCATGATTGCGTCGGCTTCCCCCGCACCGGAGTGTCGCAGTGTGTCGAGCCGGGTTCCCTCGCCGAAGAAGACTTTGAACCCATACCGTCCGGCATCGCGGATGCGGTCAGGGTCCCTGTCGATGACAGAAAGCTCGACGCCCTGCGATAGAGGTATTTGTGACGCGATCTGACCGAAGCGTCCGAACCCGATGACAAGGACCCGCCCCTTGAGATCACGAGCGTGATCGACGCCATCCATCGACTCTTCCTTACGAAGCAGAAGGTCGGTCGCTATTGTGAGCAGCGGGGTCAGCACCATGGACAGGATCACGACAGTGGCAAACAACGCGTTTTCCCGAGTGTCGATCACACCGCCTGAGCTTGCTGCCGCATAAAGGACGAAGGCAAATTCGCCACCCTGGAGGAACATGGATGTGCGATGCAGGGCCTGGTGGTTGGCGCCACCGAACAGACGCGCGACCGCATAGACTACGGCACCTTTCGCGACCGTGAACACGCCCAGCAGCGCCAGCAGCAGCGGCCATTCGTCCGCGACGATCGAAAGGTTCAGCGACATGCCGACCGCAAGAAAGAAAAGTCCCATCAGCAAGCCGCGAAACGGCTCGATATCGCTTTCGATCTGGTGCCGGTAGCTTGAACTCGAGAGCATCACTCCGGCAATGAACGCACCCATCGCCATCGACAATCCGGCCGCATCCATCAGCAATGCTGCACCGAGTACGACGAGCAGCGCGCCTGCCGTCAGTACTTCGCGGGTGTGTGTGCGGGCCAGCAATGCGAAGAACGGATTAAGACCCCAGCGGGATACGCCGAGAAGCGCGAGCAGCGCCGCAACGGCCACGAAGGCGTCAGTCCATTCTGCCTCTCTATGTGAGAGCGGTGAGAGAAACGCGACCACCGCCAGCAGCGGTACGATCATCAGATCCTCAAACAACAGGATAGCGACCGACTTCTGTCCCTCTGCGCTCGAAATTTCCCCCCGATCCTGCAGTACCGATATGATGACGGCAGTTCAGGATAAGACAAAGCCCGCTCCTGCGATGAAAGCGACGATCGCGGAAAGGCCAAGGAGCAACGCACCTGTCAGCGTAAGGACGGCTGTGGCTGCGAAAACCTGAGCGAGGCCCAGCCCGAAAATCTGGATCCGCATCGCCCATAACTTCTTCGGGCGCAGTTCCAGTCCTATCACGAACAGGAACATGACCACTCCAAGCTCTGAAAAGTGGAGGATGGACTGGGCGTCTGTGAAGAGGCCCAAAACCGATGGCCCGACAAGAACGCCAGCGGCGAAGTAGCCGAGTACCGATCCCAGCCCCAGCCGGCGGAACAACGGCACAGCGATGACAGCTGCTCCCATCAGGACAACTGCCGGTCCAATCGTTTGCCCCAGGCTTACCTCAGCCATCTATGTGCCTTTCCTGCTTTGCGTTGTTCATGATCGAAGGGCGACGGGGCGGCCGACGATAAGCCGTCGCCCGTGATTTATATTGGGAAGCGGCACCCGGCAGGGTGCCTGCCCCCCCATTGCTCATGCCTTTTCACGGCCTTCGATAAACGCCAGCAGATCGGCATTGATCAGCTCGGGATGCGTGGCGAACAGCCCGTGGGACAGGCCGGGATAGATCTTCAGCGTACCGTTCGGCAGCAGGTCGATCGCCTTGCGAGCCGAAGCGTCGATCGGGACCACCTGATCGTCTTCGCCGTGCATCAGCAAAACCGGCTGCGAAACGGCCTTCAGGTCTTCGGTGAAGTCCGTCTCCGAGAAGGCGGCGATGCAGTCGTAGTGGGCCTTTGCGCCGCCCATCATGCCCTGCCGCCACCAGTTGCGGATCAGTCCTTCGCTAACTTCGGCGCCTTCGCGGTTGAAGCCGTAGAAGGGGCCGGTTGGGACATCGAGGAAGAACTGCGCGCGATTGCGCAGTAGCGCTTCGCGAAATCCATCGAACACCTGCATCGGCAGGCCACCGGGATAACGCGGCGTCGCCAGCATGATCGGCGGCACCGCGCCGATCAGAACGGCCTTCGACACACGACCCGGCTCGCTGCGAGCGACATAACGGATCACCTCGCCGCCGCCGGTCGAGTGGCCGACGTGAACCGCTTCTTTCAGATCGAGCTCCCGGACGAGCTCCGCGACGTCGGACGCGTATGTGGCCATCTCGTTTCCTGTATCGGTCTGGTCGGAGCGACCATGACCGCGCCGGTCATGCGCGATGACGCGGTAGCCCTTGCCGAGGAAGAACAGCATCTGGTTGTCCCAGTCGTCCGCGCTGAGCGGCCAGCCGTGATGGAACATGATGGGCTGCGCGTCTTTCGAACCCCAGTCCTTGTAGAAGATCCGGGTGCCGTCCTGCATTGTAATCGTCGTCATGGTTTCTTTGCTTTCCTTAGGTTTTCGGACGGGAAGACCGGGTTGTCACATCCCGATGGTGAGTAATCGTCGTTGAAGCCTTCTCTGGTTGATCATCGGCACGCGGATGTTCTTGTCGCTTCATTGGATCAACCCAGGCCGACGAGCTGCAGGCGCAGCGTCCGGACCGGTAGAGCATCTCCTCGGTGTCGTGGCATAAGCCCGTCGTTCAGTTGCAGGCTGTAAGCCATCGTTTGTCGCGACAGGCCAATTCGAAACATGAGCAGCGTGCGAGTGAAGGCCGTCATGTCCCTGCACTCCAAACAGGCGCATTTCGCTCGAAGGCTTCGATCAGCAACTCTGAAAGGACGCGCACCTTTTGTACCGGATGCGGACTGGGCGGGCGCACGACGTGGACATTGCCGACGGGCAGTGGATATGCGGTCATGACCGGTACGAGCGCGCCGGAAGCAAGATAATGTCGCGTGACACAGTCTGGGAGCCATGCGAGGCCAAGCCCGGCCGCGGCTGCATTGGCAAGTGCCATTCCGTTTTCGGTTTTGAACCGTCCCTGTGGCTGCACGGTGACGATTTTGTCTCCATCCATGAACCGCCACGCTTCAGCTCCCACCAAAGCCTGATGAGAGCTGATCTCATCCGGTTTTTCCGGTGAGCCGTACATCTTGATATAGTCAGGGCTTGCGACCAACTGCCCATAGATCTGACCAACTCGCCTCGCGATCAGGTTTGAATCACGCAGTGCGCCGACCCGGATCGCACAGTCAAATCCCTCTGCGATCAAATCCACGAAGCGATCACTGTAGTCGGCCTGTATTTGCAGCTTTGGATAAAGCCATGCCATCCGGGAAAGCACGGGCGCAAAATGCACCGGCCCCGATGTCAGTGGCACGGCGACCCGCAAGCGCCCGCGAAGATCACCGACTGGCAATATCTCGTCTTTCGCCGCATCGATTTCGGCGCAAACCTTCGCCGCATGTTCCCGAAATACAACCCCGGCCTCCGTCAGTGCGGCACCGCGGGTCGTTCGCGCAAGAAGCTGGATACCCAGGGCGTCCTCAAGCCGGAAAAGGCGGCGACTGACCATTGATTTCGATATCCCGAGCCGCCGGGCCGCGGGAGAAACGCCGCAGGCATCAGCAACTTCGACGAATGTCCGCAGATCCTCGATATCCATATGGCCACCCCGCTTCGATTCCGTTTCCCGATCAGATCTTTCCCGCAGCCCTTACAATTGGCGCGACCTCGGTGCCGAGAAGCTCGATCGAGCGTTTCATTGCCGCCGTTTCCAGAGAGGCGGTGCTCATCTGAAAGGTGATGCGCGATAGACCGCCCAGCGCCTTGCTGGCCTTGATCATCTTCTCGGCAACCGTCGCCGGGGCGCCGATCAGGAAGGCGCCTTGGGGGGCCGCCATGTCTTCGAACTGCTGACGCGTCGGGGGCGACCAGCCGCGTTCGCGTCCGACCTTGGTCGTCAGATGCGCCCAGCCCGGGAAGAAGGCGTCCCTTGCCGCCGCGTCGGTATCGCCGACGAAGCCCATGGCATGAACACCCACCTTGAGCTTCTCGGGATCGTGTCCGGCGCGTATGCCGGCCTCGCGATAGAGATCGACGAGCGGGCGAAACCGTTCAAACGTTCCTCCAATGATCGCCACCATCAGCGGGAGGCCGAGCGCACCGGCGCGCGCGAAGGACTGCGGTGTGCCGCCAACGCCGACCCATAATGGCAGTCGCGGCTGGTGTGGTCTCGGAAAGACCCCATGGCCGTTCAACGCCGGGCGGAATTGGCCTTCCCAGACGGGATTGCTTGTCTCACCAAGCTTCAGGAACAGGTCGAGCTTCTCGGCGAAGAGTTCGTCATATGCCCGTGTGTCCAGTCCGAAGAGCGGAAAGGCCTCGCCGAACGAACCACGGCCGACGACAAGCTCGGTGCGCCCTCTCGAAATCAGGTCGAGGGTCGCGAACTCCTGGAAGAGTCTTACAGGGTCGGCGGCGCTCAATACCGTTACCGCGCTCGTCAATCGAATCTGGCTGGTGCGCGCCGCTGCTGCCGCAAGTATGATCGCCGGTGCGGAATCGAGGAATTCGGCGCGATGATGTTCGCCGATGCCGAATACGTCGAGCCCGACCCTGTCGGCGACCTCTACTTCCTCAAGAAGATCGGCCATGCGGTCGGTCGCCGAAGGGAGCTTTCCCGTCGTCGGATCAGGAAGGATCGCGGCAAAACTGTCGATACCAATTTCCATGAAGGCTCCTTCGAAACTCTTTGGTTGATGGGGTGGCCGCGAGGGAAGGGCGCTGCTCAACCGCTCCGGCACCCAATATCTCTCACCGGAATAGCCGTCGCCTTTGCGACCGTCAGTGCCGTTTCACAATGGCCTGCGGCATCGATGCAAACTCCGCCTCGCTGTCAACCGGCGTTGATGAATGCAACGGGGAGGGCGCTTGCGGTTACGCGCCCTTCCCCTTCCCGATAGCCGGTTGGGATCAGGCGGTTTTGCCCGGCACAGGCGTATTGAGAAGCTGCTGCTCCCAGAGGTAGGCGATGCCGCTGCCGGCGAAGTGCTGGATGAGTATCTCGGTCAGCTGCTCGACATGCCCGGTGCGCGCCCAATCGCGTTGCCATTCGCCAGCGAGCGCCATCACGGTCATCGGGTTCGCGCCGGCGGCGATCATGCGCTGGATGGCAACTTCGTGAGACTCCTTCGAAATCCCACCCGATGCATCGGTGATCACGGTCACGTCCCAGCCTTCGCCGGCTGCCTGGATGACGGGCATCGCCACGCAGACCTCGGTCCACAGGCCGGCGATGATCAGCTGCTTGCGGCCCGTCGCCTTGACGACGTTCACCACATTCTCGTCCTGCCAGGTGTTCACCCAGGTGCGATCGATGACTTCCTGGCCGGGAAACACGTCGGTGATCTGCTTGAAGAGAAGTCCGCCGCGCCCCGCGATCACGCTGGTCAGAATGGTTGGAACATCGAAGGCTTTTGCCAGCTTCGCCAGCGCGGTCGTGCTGTTGACCACAGCTTGCGGGTCGTGGCTGTTGAGATTTGCGAGCTGATAGGGCTGGTGATCGATCAGAACGAGAACGGAATCTTCGGGTCGTAGAAGCGAATCAAGGCCGTTACGAAAGGTCATGGAAGCATCCTTTGCTGATGTTGAGGCGTGGGGAAGTCGGCAGGCGCGCACTGCCTCTGAGGGCGCCTTGATGGACAGTGTCATTTTCATTTATGATGCGGTAGCGCCCGATCCCGTGAAGCTGTGTCGCGAAACGAGGAACGCCAGGGCCGGCCCCGTTCCTTCTATTTGTGATACGGTCGGAGCGATTCGAGCACTCATCTTTCGTGAATACAGGAACGTTGATTTGGACATCGAAGACCTGCGGACCTTCGTGGAAGTTGCCGATACTGGCGGGGTTTCTCCAGCCGCGCGGCGGCTCGGCATTTCCAAGTCGATGGTCAGCCGGCGACTTATTCGGCTTGAAAAGGATTTGGGTGTGCAGTTGCTCGCCCGCACGACGCGCGGCGCCGCCCTTACGGAGGCTGGGATCACCTTCCGGGAACACGCTGCAAAAGCCTGCGCCGAGATCGACATTGCCAAGGAGACGATATTGCCCGCCGGCGACCTTCGCGGTCGACTAAGAATAGCAGCTCCGCTCACATTCGGTCCAACGCACTTCGCCCCTGTGCTCGCATCTCTGGCACAGCGCCATCCGGAGTTGCAGGTTCAAACCAGCTATGCGGATCGGTTCGTTGACCTGATTGCAGAAGGGTTCGACTGCGCGATAAGGGTTGGCCATCTTGCCGACTCGAATATGCTTGCAAGACGCGTCGGCTGGACGACGGCCAAATATGTTGCAACACCGGATTACATCAAAAAGCACGGTTCACCCGAAACGCCAGAGGAATTCCTCACGCATGAGGTCGTCATGCAGGGAACTGAAACCTGGCTGGCGATGGATGGGGATAAGATCATTACGCTGAAGCCGCAGGGCCGATTCAAAGCCGACAATGCCGTGGCTCTTGTGGCTGCAGCACTTGCGGGAATTGGTCTTGCCGGTGTCCCAGACGAATTAATTAAGGAGCATCTGGCTTCCGGCGCGTTGGTCCCGGTCATGACGCACTATCCGCCGCCCAAATTGGGCATCTATGTGATCCGGCCGCCGGGACAGCACCCCGCACGCAAGATACGGGTGCTCACCGAGATGCTGGTCGAGTGTTTTGAAGACTTTTCGACACACCTTGAAAACTAAGGCCCGAATGACGCGAAGCCGCGTGCGGATTCATGGCAATCGTGGAGCGCGTGTTGGAAACGTCTCATAATTGAACGGCTGAATGTCGTCCACCATGTTCAATCTCTATGTCCCGGGCCTGACGTGAGCCGGCGTCTATACACAATTTCTCACGTGTCCGGCAATTATGTCAACTAGCGTCAAGAGGGACAATGCTGCCGCCTTCCGCGTGCAACCGGGAGAGATAGGTGGCGTGATCGAGAACCTGAAAAGGAAAATACAGCCCTGCCGGGGTCGGCCTATTACCGTCCAGCCCGATCAGTCGTTCAAGGATCATGCTGACGCCTAGTGCAGTCAAGGGCGCAGCGCCGCCCGGGTGAAACACTGCATAGCGGTTGTAAAGCGGCTGTCCGTCGTGACCCTCGCCAGCCAGTTCGATGATGATCTCCGTCGACTTGGGTTCGCCGCGGCGACGGGACGTACTCACGCCGGTCGCGATGTTGAACTGTACATTCGGCGCCCCGGTTGCTGCCGCCAGGCCGGCAACATCGATAGACGAAAAGCCTGTCGCAGTTGTTCTGGTACCATCGATTGCATGGAACTCGGCCTTGGCGTCTTCTTCACTACGCCAGATATAGCTGCCGTCACGACGGGTGAGGGCGGCGGGCATCATCCGGTTCAGCCGCTCAAAATCCTCGGCGACGGCTGGACCGCCACCATTCTGCTCATCGACAAGGGCACCGATCCTGATTTCGTGAAGTCGGGCAAATGGTTTGGCGCATGTGAGGGTAGCAACGGTTGTGGCGCCGACCAGCCATTCATAGCCAAGGACGACTGCCGCGGCGTCTGGCGCGTGCATATAGGTCGCAACTTCGGGAGCAATTTCATAGACGCCTGAAGAAATCCCCAGATGTGGTACCCTGCGGCTTTGAGCGAAGCGCAGGCTAGCCAATCGTTCGTCAGTGTAAAAAATCGCAACGGCACTTATCTGGCGATCACCGAGACCGAGATCGTCAGCATGCGTGTCGATCAAGACGCCCTCTGCTCGCCCGATCTCACCAGCGGCGCTGCGGCTTTTGAGCAGATCGCGCCCACCGATCAATAAAGGAACATCCGGGTAAACGGAGCGAAGCGCGCGGGCAGTCAGACGCCCGATCGCGCCCGTGCCACCCATCAGGAGAATAGGATGGGAAATCATTGTCGTATGTCCTCACCTGGGATAACCTACAAATGGTAGGCTGTTGTACCTACTAAAAGTAGGTTACGCAAGGACCCCACAGTGACAGGCACTTCCAATCATGTCGGCATACGGACCTCATCACGTAGGCTTTCGAAAGGAGAAAGACGACGGCAACTGCTCGATACTGCATTGTTGATCGTCCGCGATGAAGGTGCAGACCGTCTGACGCTGGGTAATCTCGCCTCCCGTGCCGGAATTTCGAAACCAGTGGCATACGAACATTTCGGTACCCGTTCAGGTCTGCTCATCGAGCTTTACCGGTGGATTGATGAGGAGCGGGTGAAGGCCTTTCGAACCGCGATGGCAGCCGGTGCGCGGAGTCTGGAGGAAACCATTCGTCTACTGGCGGAAGCCTATATCGGTTGCGCAGCTGACGTAACGGATGAATTCCATACCGTCGGCGCAGCTTTAACCGGGAGCGAGGAAAAAGCCGTCGTATTTAAGGAATTGCTCGACAACTCGGTCCAGATGTTCACTGCAGTCCTTATGCCCTTCGACACTCTCCCGGCAGAAGAATTAGAGAAGCGTTGCATCGGCTTCGTCGGCGCGGGAGAAGCGCTTTCGTCGGCAGTAGTGCGTCAGACTTTGCATCAGAGGGAAGCCGTCGAGGTCTTTGCATCGCTGATTGGTGGTGGAATGGTTGCACCATAAATTATCAGGCTCGGGGAGATATGGACGGAAGTCCCATCCGAGGCAACGGCTGGGAGAAATCGGCGCTTCTGTCCTTCCTTCAACGTGGATCGTCCGTATGTTGTCAAAATGACGAATAACCGCGCTCGAGACCAGGTGACCTTCCTGTTCGCACCGCCCACCGTTCAGACCGCAGGCTGATCTTGGCGTGCGTCAAAACTACGCTGACAGTCCTGTATCACATCGATGTTCTCAATGGTCCATTCGAACAGGATTGAGAACGGCTCTTGCAGCGACCTGCCAAGCGGCGTCAGCGCATATTCGACGCCGAGCACGCGTCCATCCAGAACCCTGCGCGTCACCATGCCGTTGCGTTCCAGTTTGCGCAGCGTCTGGGTCAGCACACGCTGGGTGACGCCATCGAGACGGCGTTTGATCGCATTGAAGCGACGCGGCTCGCTGAGCACCGCCAGCACCATCATCGACCACTTGTCGGCCATCTGGTCGAGGATCACCCGGCTCGGGCAGTCGGCACGGTAAACCGGGTCATTTTCACTTCTTGGTTCATCCATCGGTATCCTCCGGCATCCCTGGGATGCTTCAGGTGCGTAATTGACGCTAGGTATCTGATGAATACTTTAGGATCAATGGCGCGAAACACCAGCACCAGAATTTCCCGAAGAACAGAGACCTTACATATGACAGACACAGATTTCCGCCGCCTCCGGATTTCCCGGGCAGACGGTGTTGCGACGATCACCATCGACAATCCGCCGGTAAACGTTCTCGATGTCTCCTTGATGAGCGAGATGCGGTGCTTTCTTCTCGCCATTCGCGATGACCCTGACACGCGCGTGCTGGTTTTCCAGAGCGCAGACCCGGATTTTTTCATCGCCCATGTCGACATGACATTGATCGATGAACCGCACGCCTTCGACGATTTGGTTCGCGAGGCTCCTGAAGGCCTTAACCCGTTCCAGGCGTTCGGCGAACTTCTGCGCGAACAGCCGCAGGTAACGATCGTAAAACTCGCCGGACTGGCACGTGGGGGCGGTGCCGAGTTTGTCGCTGCGGCAGACATGACATTTGCCGCCGAGGGTCGAGCCGGGCTTGGCCAATGCGAAGCGTTGATGGGCATCACACCGGGCGGCGGGGCCACGCAATATCTGTCCAGCCGGATGACGCGCGGCCGTGCACTAGAAGTGATCCTTGGCGCCGATCTCATCGACGCGGCGACGGCGGAACGCTATGGCTGGATCAACCGGGCACTGCCTGCCTCGGAGCTTGATGGCTTCGTCGACCGGTTGGCGCGCAATATCGCCGCTTTACCCGAAGGCGTCATCGCCGCCGCAAAAAAAGCGGTGCCGCCCGTAAACCTGCGGGAAGGCTTCAGTCGCGAGCACGACGCCTGGGCGGGGCTGTTCGCACGTCCTGCGGCCGAGAAGCTCATCCGGGGCGGGCTTAAGGCAGGGGCACAGACCAAGGACGGCGAGCGAAACCTGGAAGGTCTGCTCCGTGAGCTGCGGGCTTGACGCCTCGGCTTCGCCCGACGTTCCGCACTTTGCAACACAGTTCAGCACTTCTCGATACTAAGAGTCGTGACTGGAGAACATTAAGTTAGCGGGATACGCGGTCGAGCACCCTTCGCATCTCGTGCAAACCACGTGGGCTTGGATCGACTACCTAGAGAAGGAAGAAAAATGATTGATCTGAAAGATAAACGTGCATTGGTAACCGGAGGGTCGCGGGGCATCGGGGCCGCGATCGCGTTGGCTCTGGCCGAGAACGGTGCTGATGTCGCGTTTACGTACCAACGCTCGGCTGAGAAAGCTGACACGGTGGCCAAATCCATCGAGAGGACGGTGCGTCGCGCGGTCGCGATTCAAGCCGATAGTGCTGATCCGGAGGCGATCACGCGCGCGGTCAGCGGTGCCGTCACAGCGCTTGGCGGTCTCGATATTCTTGTCAACAGCGCGGCGATCGGCCACTCCGGAACGATCGCCGACCTTGACGTGACCGAGTATCAAACGTTGATGGACGTCAATGTACGCGCGCCCGTGCTGTTCGCGAAGGCTGTTATTCCGCATCTTTCCGCTGGCGGGCGCATCGTCTCGATCGGATCGGGTCTCGGAGAGCGTGTTCCCTTCCCGGGCGTAACGACTTATGCGATGTCCAAGGCAGCACTCACCTCTTTCACCCGCGGGCTGTCGCGCGAACTTGGTCCGAACGGCATTACCGTAAACCTTGTGCAGCCCGGATCGGTGGATACCGACGCAAACCCGGCGGACGGTACGGCCGCTGATTTCCAGCGGAAGCTCACGTCGCTGGGGCGTTTCGGCGAGCCACGCGAAATCGCGAACGTTGTGGTCTTTCTTGCAAGTCCTGCTGCGAGCCTGATTACGGGTGCCGTCCTGACGGTCGATGGGGGTGCGATAGCATGACGGCGCTCAATCTTCCATATGCCGGGGGGCTCGTCGTCGCTCCACCCGCGGATGATCGTGAATCTCCTCGCCCAGCACTGCCGCGCTGACGATGAGGGATTGCTCCGCCAAGCGGCCAATCCGCCATCGTAGAGTGGAGGCCGGCTCAATTCGCGGCGAACGCCCAAGGGTCGGCGATCTCGTCGATCGCCTTGCCGGTGGGTTTCCCGGCGCCATGGCCGGTCCGCTTGTCGACCCGCAGGATCCGTGGCTTATCGCCGAGCTATGTGGCCCGGAGCGCCACGATATCTTTGAAGCTGTGGGCCGGCCAACGCGGTCGTCGGTATCAGCCGCCGTGACCAGGATCGCGGCCAGCGCGTGCTTCGCAGAATGTGCCATGACATCCTTGATCGGCCTACCGTTCTACGTTTTGCAACAACGTTTCGTGTTTGGGAAAACTATGCTGCTCGCCCACGCAGGACTAACGTCCACGCCATGCAATCCCAATGAAGGCGGTCCTTTCCGGCAGGGCTGTTACTGGAGCAACCATAGCAGCGATGGCTCGAACCAAAGCTGGAGCGACAAAAACTAAATGAGGAAATCACATGGAAGACTTCGTCCGTCGCCTTCATCATGTCGGTGTGGTTGTCAAGGACCTGCAGGGTAGCCTTGACTGGTATCGAGACAAGCTTGGGTTCGAGCACCAATACAGTTTCACTCTGCCTGGCGCGCAGGTGGTCATGCTCGTTCGCGGCGAAGCGCGGCTCGAAATCTTGCAAGTCGAAGGTGCTGCCCCGAAGGCAAGCGAGCGAGAAGACATCGAAACATTCCTGAAACGCTGTGGCGTCAACCATTTCGCGCTCACTGTCGATGACTTGGAAGAGACCATAGCCGCGCTGGCGGCTAAGGGTGTTGAAATCGTCATGCCGCCGTCCTCCGTCCCCAACAATTCCGGCGATCGGTTCGCTTACATCCGAGAAAATGACAGGATGCTGGTCGAGTTATTTCAATCGGCGTCCTGAGAATGGGTGCTGTAGAATACTTACCCGGCTTTGCTCATCGTACACACCGCGTTTTGCAAATCAGACGACCGATCCACCGTCCCTGAATGTTCGGTATGGCGAACGGTGGCGTTGGTGCGTAGGGCTGTGCATTCGCTACCATGAGTATTTCAATTCCGCTCGAACATAGTTGCTGTCACGGCCTCCGGCGTCGCGAAGCGCCGAGCCGACCTGGTAATGGACTGCCTCCAGCGACCCTGTGAGATTGGGATTGAAGCGGTAGTCCGTCCTGACCTGCAAATAGGCTCCGGTCCACGCCGGCCCCTGACCCGCCGTGCCAGCCACGGGGACGTTTGGCAGGGTATAGACGGCGTCCTGTGTCGTCTGTCGCCAGAGCAGTCCGGCCCCAGCCATTACGGTCAGATCCTCCAGGGGCTGGACAGTGAGTGAGGGCTTCAAGTGGATGAGGTTGGCGTATCCGGTATGACCGCCGAGCGAGAAATAAAAGCCGTTCGGAAACAGCGGATTGAAAGTGCCGAGCGTGCCGTCGCCCGCATCACCGTCACCCGACGCCACGTCGAACTGCAGACCGATCCGCGGCGACCAGGTGATATCCTCGAACGTATATCCGGTCCTCGCCCCCACGGCCCAGGCCAGAATGTCGGCGGAGCCGACCTTGCCGACCTGGCCCATAGCTTCCGCGTCCCAGTCGAAACCGGCATATTTGCCGGCCGTCCGGATATTGAGGATATGCCTGTCCTCCTCACCTGATGCGCTAAGAAAGGTGGCGTCCTTGCGCTGATAAAGCGCATAATATGCGGAGGCCTCGATATCCGGCGACAGCTGCCATTCCACACGAGCTCCGCTAAACATCGCATCGCCACTCGATCGATCATCGAAAGGGCGGTCATCGCGATACTGGACAGGTCGGCTGACAAGACCATAGAAGCGCCACGCATCCGTCTCCCACCCGGCCCAGACAGCATCGAACGACTGGCGGACATTCGGCCCATCGCGCGTCGAAACGAACCGCTCCAGGTCAAACGCAAAGTCTTGACGGCCAACCCTTGCCCTGAACGTTCCGCTGTCGGTCTCTTGCGTATAGCCGATGAATGCTTGCCGAAGGTCAAATCGGTTTGCGTCGTTGGGACCGACTACCGTTTTGTTGAACGCACGTACATCCTCGAACTGTGTGAACAATTGCCAGTTTTCATTCAGGTGAACATCGATATGGAACTGCGCGCGCTGCAGCCAATAGGAGTCTCCGGGATTCGCACGCACGGTTCCCAAAGCCGGCGCATCACTGACTTCGAAGATTTCGCGCAGATTGAGCCCGAGCGAGATGTAGCTGTCAGGATTGGAAGGAAACAACGAAATGTATTTGAGACTGTCCAGCGGCTCAGTCCGTAGTTCCCGATCTACGAGAAGCGACCAGTCCTCCCGCGACCTGTCGGCTTTTATCGAGGGCCTCTCCTGCTTCAGGTCAGAATCATCTGCCAAGGCGGAGCGGTAGTCCCATTGAGCAAAGGCGAGGGCAGCAAGAGAGAGAAACGGTAATCGCGCCCTGGATACGGACCGAAGCATGGACACATCCTGTATTATTTTTCATGAGTGGTCGCCGCCCTCCGTCGCTGGCACGGCGTGCGATGGACGGAGAAATGAGTTGAAGCGGCTACGAAAGAATATGGAATAAATCCTATATTCGCGGTTGGTGCGGTACGTTGCGAAGATGCCCTCCCGGGAAAGACACCGTCGCCGACGTTGTCATTTGCTTCTTCGCCTTGGTAGCCCCCGGTCGTGTGAAGCCGTGTCGCAAAATAAGGAACGCTTTGTGGAAATTGAGGATCTGAGAATATTCGTCGAAGTTGCTGATGCAGGCGGAATATCATCTGCAGCGCTGCGACTGGGCATCTCCAAGTCGATGGTCAGCCGGCGGATCACCAGGCTAGAAGAACAACTCGGCGCACAGCTATTTGCAAGGACGACCCGTGGCATAGCGCTCACGGAAGCAGGGGCCACATTCCGCGATTACGCAGCCAGAACCTCAGCTGAATTGGATCTGGTACGGGAAACGATCCTGCCCGCCGGCAAGCTTCGAGGCCGAATGCGCGTAGCCGCCCCATTGTCATTTGGTCCGACCTGTTTTGCTCCCGTCCTCTCCCGGATGGCCAGCCAACACCCACAGCTACAAATCCTTTCTTCCTATACTGATCGCTTCGTGGATCTTGTGGGGGAGGGTTTTGATTGCGCAATCCGGCTAGGGCATCTGTCGGACTCGAACCTCGTCGCAAGACGTATCGGACCGATCTTTGGCAAGCTGGTTGCAAGTCCTGCCTATATCGAGGCTCACGGTGCCCCCGAGACACCGGATGAGATTGTGAAGCATCAGGTCGTAATGCGGGACGCGGAGAAGTGGCAATTCATGGATGGCGACGAAATTGTCACGGTGCGGCCCCAGGGACGCTTCATAGCTGATAACGCAATGTCTCTCGTAGCGGCCGCTCTGGACGGAGTCGGGGTCGCGTACTTGCCAGAGCCGTTGGTCGCGGATCATATTCGCTCGTGTGCGCTGGTGCCGATCATGACGCGTCATCCGATTCCGCCGGCCGGCATCTTCGTGGTGAGGCCGCCTGGGCAGTACCCTTCTCGAAAAGTGCGAACCCTCACCGAGATGCTTATCGAACGATTTGGAACGCCCTCTGTTAGTGAGGGGAAGTCGGCTGCCGACAAGGTATTTTAACGATCGGCGCAGGGTAGTGACATTCCCTGTACTGAAGCCGTCAGAGCCGACTGAAGCGAAGACGACAAAACCGCTGCAGCAAAGATATTGCATAGTGGTCCCGTTTGGTGTGGAGACCTGCCGGAAACACCAGCGCGGAATCATGACTACCGTCTGCCGCGGCAAGAGAATCCCTCCAGAGGAGGTCTTCACTCCGCTGACAACGAGTGGAGAGACAGCAATGTGAGAACCCGATTGAGGAGATTTCCAAGCTGCCTGCCGAGTTCTCCCGACCACGCAGCCTCGAGCCGTTCTTCGGAGAAATCCCCATCATCGGCCGAACGGATATGGCGGAGCAGGTAATACAGAAGTGCGTCCGGAGTCCGGTAGTTTTGAACGAGACCATCGGGATCGATGCCGTTGCCGGCCGATTTCCCGATCTTCCGCCCGTTGGCGGTCAGGTAGCCATGAAGGTAGATCGACGATGGCAGCGGTAGGCCAGCGGAAAGGAGTATCGCCGGCCAGCAGATCGCGTGGAACCTGGATATCCCCTTTCCGACGAAGTGAATGCGCTCGCCTTGCTGCGCCCAATATCGCCCGAACAGGGTTTCGTCGGAGCCGTAGCCGAGCCCCGTTAGGTAGTTCGCCAAGGCATCGAACCAGACATAGACGACCTCATCGCTGCCGGGCACGGGTACTCCCCAGCCGCGTGCCCGTTCGGCACTGCGCGACACACTGATGTCCTCGAGTCCCCACCGCAGCAAGGCAAGTATCTCGTTTCGCCGGTGAGCCGGCACGACCCGAAGCTCCTCGGTCTCGATGAGATGGAGGATGCGGTCACCATATCGAGAGAGGCGGAAGAACCAGTTTTCTTCTTTGATGACTTCAAGCGGGATACCGTGCTCCGGGCATCGGCCTCGCAAGGCGTGGTGTTTCCCATTGCAAGCAACCGGGCGGTACGCGTTCCGCGTTTGGTGACGGAGTATTGCAAATAGCAGGACTACCGAACCTATGACGCCAACGATATTAACCGTGGTGAAAGGTTGCTCGGCAAGTTGGGAGCCCTCTCGGGTCGTCGCCCGGAAGGCGAGCGACGAGGGAGCACTTCGGAAGGAAAGGGAACGTCAGGAGGCTGTTTCCAAGGATGAGAGTGAACAGCAGCAACAGGCACTCGCTCGGCACATCAACGACCGCGAGTTGACGCAGACGGCAAAAGCTATCCGTCGATTCTCAGCACCCCGCCAGAGTAAGCGCTGTGGCAGAGCATGTGACGTACACTGGCAATATGTGAGGTGAACAATGAAAGATACTGGATCTGATTTTACCCCGGCTGAGCGCCAAATCGCTGTCGTCATCAGCCGTGCGGACAGGATGTTGGCTGCTGCCGTTTCGGAGGTTTTGGAAAAGGCAATCGAACAGGCTGCCCATGACCTGCGAGCAATCGGCCAGGAGGACGCCACGCCGGTTCTGCAATATTTTGCAAGCGTCGTTCATCAGCAAATGTATTGTTTGATGTGTGGTGCTGACCCGAACACTCTTCAAGGAGGCGACCCGCATATCGCCTACGACGTTATCCGCAACAGCCAGAATATTGCTAAACACTATTGGTCGACGGACATCGAGCCTTATCCAGCTAAGTGAGAATCGTATTATTTGGCACCGGCATTCGCGATCTCAACGAGGCTTTGCAAATCGTCGATCCTCTCGCTCGCGTTCCTCGTTGCAGGACACAGTTTCGCGCGCGGCGAGACTACAGTGACGCCCGATCGAACGGTAGAAGGAGTCATATGCACGGGTTGCTGCACTTCGCACGCGCTACCGATGACCTCAGTAGAAAGATTGAAAAATGGCGTTCCGCGATGATCTGAAGTCACCTCTCCGGCGAGACTGTAAAGTCATTCAATTACTACTTGGGGCTGCGTGACCGGAAATCAGTCTACGATCGGGGTGTCGGACGCAGGCTGATCCGTGGGATGAGGAGCGGAGAGGATGACGATCAGGCGGGGACAGCAATCCAGGCGATACATGGCGCTCGCACTGATCACGGCGCTAGCACTTGCATTGTGCGCCTGCGCCTCGCGGCCCGGCTCATCCGTCCTCGCTCAGGTGGCTGCCGTCGAGGGCGCGAAGCGGGTTACCATCTTCGTGGCGAGTACGCGGGCAGCCGATCCGAGCGCATCAACCTTCCTGACCGACCGGATTGCGGCCACAACTACCTACGTTCGCTATGTCGTCTCCATTCCGCCGAACCATCAGCCGACCGAGATCGAATGGCCGGTGGATGTGCCGGACCCGACCCGGCACTTCGCGATCATCTCGTCCGAGCGCCTCGATGAAAGGCGGTTCTTTGCGGAAGTCGGGGCCACTGCCGCACGCGGAGAAGGGCTCGGCCGCGACGTCGCCATCTTTGTCCACGGCTTCAACAACAACTTTCCGGAATCGCTGTTCCGCACGGCTCAACTCACCGCCGACGTCCAGGTCGCGCAATCGGCAGTGCTGTTCTCATGGCCTTCGAAGGCAGCGATCACCGGGTATCTTGCAGACAAAGATGCGGTGACCTTCTCCCGCGATGCGCTTGCCCGGGTGGTCGAGCGGGTCGCCGGCGACCGCCATGTCCGGGGGATGAAACTTTACGCTCACAGCATGGGGGCTTGGCTAACAATGGAGTCTGTCCGTCAAATCCGGATCGCCAAAGACGGGCGCACCCTCGGCAAGCTCACCGACCTCACGCTCGCTGCGCCAGATATAGACGCGGAAGTCTTTCTTCAACAACTCCGGGTCGTCGGTCGCCTGCGCTCCCCCGTTACCGTTCTGGTCTCCAAGAAGGATCAGGCGCTGTCGATATCAAGGTTTATCGCCGGTGGGCAATTCCGTGCCGGCGCAGCCGACATCGATGACCCCCAAGTTCTCGTCGAGGCGCGGAATTCAAATCTCCGCGTGATCGACATAACTAATCTGGCCACGCAGGCGGGAGCCGGCCACGATGGTTTCGCGGCCTTCGCTTCTATTTACGGCCGCCTCCCGCAGAGCTCAGACGGAAGGGTTGCTTCCGACATCGGTCCGGGCGTCTACGAGCTTGATGTCGCTAACAAGTTCGAAACGCTCGACGCCCGACTGGTCCAACAGGTCGCAGATCCAACGACCACCGAGCGCTAGCACTTCGCAGTCACGCAACTGTACGAAATAGTCCGCTATGGTTGCTGGTAGGAAGTGATTTTAGAAGGGCGTGAGACGGTTGCGACGATCGCAAGTTAAGATGAAATCCTGCCCCCGCAACCAAATTTTACAAAGAAATTCAATACGAAAGCCCTCCCTTCGCGGAGGGCTTTCGTGCGTTTTGGGCCTAGCACAGCGCAAGCACAAATCCCGCCCATCATGGCTCGCCTGAAAATCACGAGATAAAATCATTCTGTTGATAGCAGGACACAAAAGTAAGCGTGGCGTAATGACCGCGCAGAAGCGGTCGGTCTGGAGCCGGATAGTGTCCACTATGGATTTAAGTGGACACTATGATTGGGTGGACCAGTTCCACGGAAGGAGTTCGTCGATCCTATTTGCGGGATGATCGGCGATGCGATTGATGATGTCGGCGAGGTAGGCGTGCGGGTTGATGCCGCCCATTTTGCAGGTCTCGACGATGGTGTAGATGACGGCGGCCCGCTCACCGCCGGCGTCTGAGCCGCTGAAGAGATAATTCTTTCTTCCGAGGGCCAAAGGCCGGATTGCCCGCTCGGCGGCATTGTTGCTCATTTCGAGGCGTCCGTCGGTCGCGTAGACGGTAAAGGCCTGCCAGCGCGACGTGGCATAGCGGATCGCCTTAGCGAACTCGCTCTTGCCGCTGATCCGGGCGAGAGTGGCATCGAGGTGGCGTTTCAGCGTGTCCAGCACGGGAACGGACTTGGCCTGCCGCGTGGCAAGCCGCAGCTGTGGGTCCGAGCCGTTGACCTCTGCCTCGATCGCAAACAGATCCGATATCAGGTTCAATGCGCGCTCGGCTGCCGACGAGCGGTTGCGAAGGAATTCATTGTATAGATCGCGACGTGCGTGTGCCCAACAGGTCACCTGCGTCAGTCGGGTTTGGCCGGTGAGCTCATGGGCCTCATAGAGCTTGTCGAAGCCGGCATAGGTATCGGCATGCAGAAAGCCGCGACAGTCCGACAGCAGTTGATGAGCACGTTCTCCCTTGCGATCCGGAGAGTAGGCATAGAAAGCAGCCGGCGGTGCGGTCGATCTCCACGGCCGCTCGTCTCGCACGACGGTCCAGAGGCGGCCGGTTTTGGTCTTGCCGCGGCCGGGGTCAAGAACCGGAACGGGTGTATCGTCGGCATGCACCGTCTCGCCTGCCCGGACATGGGCGCCGATCCTGTCACTCAGGATCTTGAGCAGTGCCGCCATTGCCCCGACCCACCCGGCAAGCGTCGAACGATCGAGGTCGATGCCTTCTCGAGCATAGATGTCGCTCTGGCGATGCAGGGGAAGATGGTCGCAGTATTTGGAGACCAGGACGTGGGCGAGCAGGTTGGGGCCAGGGCGGCCGCGTTCGATGGGCAGCGATGGCATCGGCGCCTGCACGATCGTCTCGCAGGCCCGGCAGCTCATCTTCGGGCGGAGATGCACGACCCGCTTGAAGTGCGAAGGCACATATTCCAGCACTTCGCGCTCATCCGCACCGATCTTGCTGAACACGGTCCCGCCGCAATTCGGGCAGGAACAGGCCGGTGGATGGGTGATCGTCTCGCTCGGCAGGTGGGCCGGCAAGGGTTTGCGCCCCAGGGACGACCTCGTCTTCGCGGCAACGGCGGACGGCGTGACCGATGAACGGTCCTGTGTCTGTTCGACGTCCGCCTGCGCCTCGTTTTCCTCCAGGTCGGTGATCGTCAATTCGAGCTGCTCGATCAGACGATCGAGTTTCTCTGACGAGCGACCAAAACGGGCCCGCTTTAAGGTCGCAAGCTGCGCTTTCAGCTTCTCGATATAGAGGTTCTTGGCATAAAGCTCCGCCTGCAACTGCGCGGTCAACGCACGCAATTCCTCCAGTTCGGCGAGCGGATCGGAAGCAACAAGAGACATGCGTCTCTGTAGCACAAGAGGTCTTGTTCCGCTACGGTTTTACCCGCAAAAACAATGCGTTATTACGCCATCGCCGGCTTCGGCAGAGGCTCAGGCATCCGCGTTCGCCGCCAGTCCATCCCTTCCACGAGCAGAGCAAGTTGGGCTGCCGACATCTGCAGAACACCATCGACGATCGACGGCCAGACGAACTTGCCATGCTCCAGTCGCTTGGCAAAAAGGCACATCCCGGTTCCGTCCCAATAAAGAGCTTTCAAATAGCCGCCTCTTTTCCCCCGAAAGAGAAGAGATGGCCACTATAGGGATCGGTATTCAACGTGTTGACGACCTCCGCCGACAGACCATCGAACCCACGGCGCACATCGACCGGCCGGCAGGCCAGGTACACCTTCGTCCTAGCGGCAATCTGGATCACGACGTCTCACCCAACGCTGCAAGAACACGCCGCAAAGCCTTCTCGTTGACGAAGGCGTCAACTCGAACGCGAACACCATTGGCAAGATCGATTTCGATGACGCCGGGGCGCTCGTCCAATGTCGGCCCCTTGGTCGGCAACACCGATTTTGGCCGCGCCGAACGCTCCACCGGGGGAACGGTCGCAGAGGGGGCGACCGGTATTGTCATCGCAGGTCCTTCGTCATCGCCGCGCCCAAACACGCCGATCGGAATGAAGTCCAGGGTGGGTTGCGGCAGAAGCACAAGGGATGCCGGCCGGTGACCGAGCTGTTCGGCCTCGGCTGCCCGTATCCAGCGGAAAAGCAGGTTGCTGTTGAGCCCGCGCCGGCGCGCCACCTCCGCTACCGAATTGCCGTGAAGCTGCGCTTCTTCAACAATCCGCCATTTCTCTTCCAGCGACCAGTTTCGTCGACCGCGCTTCGCCGCTTCGCTCATTCCTGACATCGGATACCGCCATAGTGTCCACTTAGCACTTGGTGGACACTATCCCACTCCAGGGCAGCGCCGGTAGGCGGCCATCACGCCACGCTTACACACAAAACGTGAATCAGCTGATGGTAGACAGGGGTAATTGCGCACTTATGCTACGCAACATATGTGCTCCAGCAGCCACAGGCTTGACCGGCGGACTTGTCGTATGCTGAGATCCAGCACATGCGCCGCCGAGATCATTGTCATCCGAATTGTCATCCGACCGGCAATCACCTTTAACAAAACCTCGACCCTCTGCAGATCGCGCTCGCTCATCGTAATCAGTCCTATCTGGAATCTCCCAGAGGTCAGTCAGACCCGGGAAATGTGACATTCTAATTTTGCGGAAACAGGACACATGAACTTTGCGAGGTGAATACTAGGACAGATGCCGCGCTGATTTGTATCCCATCAAGAGCATGAAAGCTCTTCCCGGCCTAGGGATAACGCGTCAAATATTTGCTGCGGTGAATATCTCGAAGGGAAGGAGATGTTGCGTGACGGATGGCGTTCTGTGTGTATCCAGCGCATCGACCATGGCGCGTACCAGTGTTTCCGCCAGCAGAACCGGGGGATGTGACAGGACCGCCTTTATGACGCCATCGGCCAATCCGGCGCGCGTCTCATTTGTCAGTTCGTGAGCCACCACCACCAGACGGTTGGATGAGGTGGTGTCGCATTCGCGTAAGGCGCGCATCACCCCTGTAATGCCGCCACCCGCAACGTAAAGGCCGACCCAGTTGCCCTCTGATTTCAGAAGTCTTTGGGTAATCTCGTAGGCGATTTCAGGCTCTTCACGGGTCCCAAGCGTTTCCATCATCTGAAAGTCCGGGGCGCTCTCCCGGAAGTAGGATCGGAACCCCATCTCGCACAGTTCCTGGGAAAGATATCGATGACTTCCGACAAAGACTGCAACCTTGCCCGGATTGGGGTTCAGGTTGTCTATGAACCATGCCGCCGTTCTACCCTTTTTGACGCAATCGTTGCCCACATAGCCGGTGCGACCACGAGCGGTCAGATCAGAAATCATCGTGAAAACCGGAATGCCTTCTTGCTCTAGCCCATCGACTGCCTGATTGATCTGCGGGTGGTCGGAGGTGATAACGCTGATGGCATCGCATTCTCGGCTCATCGACAACATCGTATCGGCGGTTTGTTCAGGTGTCAGTTCGTCGTCAAAGCGAATGATGGCTCTGCCGTGGGCTTCGGGATAAGTCTCGACTGCCTTCGTTAAAACCTCTGCCCACATTCGGTAGAGCTTGCGGTGCGACTGCTTCAGGAGGAAGCCAAGTTTCACTCTCGGCTTCTCATTTTCAAGCCGTCGCTTGATTGCAGTCACACCATGAAAACCGATTTTTTCAGCAGCGGCGAGCACGCGTTCAGCCGTTTGGGGTCTCACCGGATCTCGTCCGTTCAGGACGCGATCTACGGTCGAGATCCCAACATTTGCGGCCTTTGCGAGGTCTGAAATGGTAGGGCGCGACATGGATAAAAACTCCCATAATTTGAAAGTAAGTATGGGTGTTTATGGGAGATTCGTCCAGTGCCAAATTGACAGAATGGCGGCTGTTGTGGTGATTTATCACGAAGGAAGAGGAGCCATTCGTCGATAAGAATGGATCGTCGCGGAAACGCGATTTGGGAGGAATGCAGAAATGTCTGCCGCAATTACGATGCATCCTGACGGGTGTGCGAACGATATCGCTTTGCCGAAAGGCGGCCTTGTTCTCGAAATGCGCGAAATCGTCAAGGCATTTCCAGGCGTGCTTGCCCTTGATCGCATGAACCTCAAGGTTCGCCCCGGTACGGTTCATGTTCTCGTTGGAGAAAATGGCGCCGGCAAGTCAACCCTGATGAAAATCCTGAGCGGCGCCTATTCGATCGATGGCGGTGAGATTCTCTTCAAGGGTGAAAAGCTGGCAGGACAGGACACCTCGGGTGCCCTTGAGAGGGGTATTTCGATGATCCACCAGGAACTCAGCCCCATCCTGGACATGACGATTGCGGAAAACATCTTCCTTGGTCGTGAGCCGATGGTGGCAGGCAAGGGCCTGTTTTCCCACTTCGTCGATTTTCGCAAGATGAACACCGATACACGGTTGCTGCTTGCGCGCGTCGGATTGAAGTTCGATCCCGAGACGCCGATGCGCGACCTCTCCATCGCGTCGATGCAGCTTGTCGAGATCGTCAAGGCCATTTCTCGCGAGGCGTCGCTGGTCATCATGGATGAACCAACGTCGGCGATCAGCGACACGGAGGTTGCGATGCTGTTCAGACAGATCGCCGATCTGAAGGCTGGTGGTGTCGCCATTATCTACATCACCCACAAGATGGATGAGATTTTCCAGATTGCCGACGACATCACTGTCATGCGCGACGGCCAGTTCGTTGGCGCGGGGCCAGCTACCGAATACAACGAGACAAGACTGATTTCACAAATGGTTGGCCGTACCATTTCCAACATCTTTCCGAAGGAAGAAGTCCCGATCGGCGAGGTCGTTCTGTCAGTCGAGAACCTTTCGAGACATGGCGTGTTCAATGACGTCAACTTCACGGTGCGTGCCGGCGAAATTGTCGGTCTGGCGGGCTTGATCGGCGCAGGGCGCACGGAAGTTGCGCGCGTGATCTTTGGTCTGGATAACGCTGATGAAGGCTCGGTCCGGCTCAATGGAAATGCTCTGACGCTGACGTCTCCCGCTGACGCTATCGCGAGCGGGATCGCCATGGTTTCAGAAGACCGAAAATCCGAAGGTCTGGTTCTCTGCCGATCCGTGGGAGAAAACATATCGCTTGCCAATCTTCGCAAGTTCACGTCGGGCCTCTTCATCAGCGAGCGGCAGGAAGAGACCGCTGCACAGCGTATGATCAAGATGCTGCAGATCAAGACGCCCGATACGGCGATGATTGTCGAAAACCTGAGCGGCGGAAACCAGCAGAAGATCGTTCTTGCCAAATGGCTCTTGGGAGATCTGAAGCTCCTGATCCTTGATGAGCCTACCCGCGGCATCGATGTCGGATCGAAATCTGAAATTCACCGCCTCATGACCGAGTTCGCACGACAGGGGCTGGCCATCATCATGATCTCGTCGGAATTGCCCGAAGTGCTCGGGATGAGCGATCGCGTCGTAGTGATGGGCGAGGGGCGTGTGGCGGGAGAACTGACAAGAAGCGAGGCGAATCAGGAAAACATCATGCGCCTCGCTACGGGAGGACATTGATGAGTACTGACCAGATGACAACCAATACCAAGCCGCGTCTGAGATTGAGTGATCTCGATTTCGCGCATATCTATCGCAAATATGGCACTATTCTGATTTTCGTCGGGATATTCATTCTGGCGTCGTTTCTCAGTCCGACATTTTTGACTGAAGCCAATCTCACCAACGTACTTCGGCAGGTTGTCGTTGTCAGTCTGCTGGCATGCGGCGTGACCTTCATCATCATTCTCGGGCACATAGATGTGTCGCTCGGCTCCGTGCTGGCGTTGTGTGGGGTAATTTCCGCGAGCGTGATGGCAACGACCGGCAGCATAACGCTCGCGATCATTGCGGGCATTGCTGTTGGTATTGTCACAGGAGCGATCAACGGCTTCGTCATTACATTTTTCCGGATCCCTTCGTTTATCATGACCCTGGCAATGACGACAGTCGCGCGCGGGACGGTCCTGCTCTACACCGCCGGCGCCCCGGTTTCAGGTCTGGGTGACTTCAAGATCATCGGTCAGGGATCCATCGGGCCGTTTCCGATCTCGGTGCTTATTCTGGTGGCATTTGCCCTGATATCCTGGGTCCTGCTGAACAAGACCAAGTTCGGCCGCTATATCTACGCCGTTGGCGGAAATGAGCGCGCAGCCCGGGCGTCAGGTATCAACCCGGACAGCATAGTCATGCGCGCCTTTATCTTCAATGGCATCCTTTGTGCTGTCGCCGGTATCGTCCTGATGTCGCGCATCAACTCCGGTCAGCCGGCAGGCGGCGTCGGCTATGAGTTCGACGCGATCACGGCAGTCGTTGTCGGCGGCACCAGCCTGATGGGCGGTACCGGAACGATAACCGGAACAATCGTCGGTGCGATGATCATCGGCGTCATCAACAACATCCTCAATCTCATGAATGTCAGCTCATACTGGCAGCAGATCATCAAGGGACTGATCATAGCCGTGGCCGTGATCCTTGATGTCTGGACCAAATCGGCCCGCAGAAAGAAGAAGGCCTGAAAAAGCGGCTCAGCCGCCGATGAAAACGGCGGCGGGCGACCTCTGTGTCCGCGCAAAAGCGCCCCACCAAATGACATCACCATTTCAATCGGGAGGAGACCCTATGAAACTGATCGCGAAAATTGCCCTAGCCTGCGCCGTCTCGGCAGCCGCTCTCTCAGCAAGCGCAGCCTCGGCAGCCGACAAGTTCGTCGTCGGATATGCCAACATGGCAGACACGGACGTGTTCGTCATGGCGCGTAAGACGGCCTTTATCGAGGCTGCCAAGGCAGACAAGGACATTGACGTCAAGTTCACCGATGCCAATAACGACATCAGCAAGCAGCTTGACCAGATCGACAATCTCATCGCCCAGAAGGTCAATGCGATCGTTGTGGTCCCGGTTGACTACGAGGGCATCGTTCCAGGCGTTGAGAAGGCCAATGAGGCCGGTATTCCCGTGATTGCCCTGGGTATCCAGTCGGCGGGCGGCAAATCGACATTCGTCGGCTCCAAGAACATCGATGCCGGTAAGCTGCAGGCTCAATACATGAAGGACAATCTGCCGAAGGACGCGCAGATTCTTTATCTCCAGGGCACACCAGGCCTTTACCACTCGCAGGAACGGATGAAGGGCTTTGAAGAAGGCCTCGATCGCCCTGACGTCAAGATTATCGCGAACCTTTCCGGAAATTACGACCGCGCCGAAGGCATGAAGGTTACCGAGGACTGGATCCAGAGTTTTCCGAAGTTCGACGCGATCATTGCGGCGAATGACCAGATGGCACTCGGCGCTCTCCAGGCCCTTCAGGCTGCTAACCGTCTCAAAGGTGTGATGATCTCCGGTGTCGACGGCGTTCCCGATGCGCTTCATGCGATCAAGGCGGGCGAGATGTCACAGACGATCTTCCAGAACGCTGCCGGTCAGGCGGAGGCCGCTTTCGAAGTCGTTGAAACCATCAAGAAGGGCGAGCAGCCGCCAGCCGAAAAGCTCGTGCCGTTCGAGTCAATCACCAAGGACAATGTCGACCAATACGCGAAGAAGTAATTCCCCCCAAGACGCGTGCCGGGGCGCGGTGCCCCGGCGCGCAAAGCATACAGGCATTTTTTGGAGCCAATGGAAATGATGCGTCTAAGCCTTGTGACCGACATTCTCGGTCACCTCTCCTTCGAAGAGATGATCGATACAGTTTCGAACCTCGGTTTTGAAGCCGTTGAGCTAGGATGTGGCAACTGGTCAAAGGCCCCGCATTTGCGGCTGGATGAACTTCTTGCAAGCGAGACCGCACGTTCCGATTTTCTTGATGCGCTCAAGCGTCGCGGACTGACGATTTCGGCACTTAATTGCTCAGGTAATCAGCTGCATCCGGGCCCGAGCGGAGCCGATCATCGCGCCGTTGTCGACAAGACGTTCCGCCTTGCTGAGAAGCTCGGTGTCAAGACTGTGGTAATGATGTCCGGATGCCCGGGCGGCACACCGACCGATCAATTGCCAAACTGGATCACCCACGTCATTTTGCCGGAGCATGAGACCGCTCTCGACTATCAGTGGAACGATGTTCTCATCCCCTACTTCCAGAAGGCAGGACAGCTAGCGAAGGAGTGCGGGATCAAGATTGCCATCGAAAATCTTGGGGCAACGATGATCCACAATCCGGCCAACATGCTGCGTCTGCGAGAGCATGTTGATCCGGTTGTCGGCATGAACTTCGATCCCAGCCATCACATGTGGATGGGCGGCGATCCTATAGCAGCAGTCCGGTTGCTCGGCGATGCGATCCACTACATGCATGCCAAGGATGTGAGGTTGGAGCGTACGCTCGCCGAAGCCAATGGTCTGATCGATACC
Source organism: Agrobacterium sp. 22-210-1 (assembly GCF_053522525.1). Taxonomy (NCBI): domain Bacteria; kingdom Pseudomonadati; phylum Pseudomonadota; class Alphaproteobacteria; order Hyphomicrobiales; family Rhizobiaceae; genus Agrobacterium; species Agrobacterium sp. 22-210-1. The sequence continues at coordinate 159,116 of NZ_JBNWCI010000003.1, forward strand.
TATTGGATCAACGACATTGCAAAACGTTCCTGGAACTACGTCGCACTTGGACACGGCCATGATGTGCAGTGGTGGAAGGAGTTTTTCGCAGTCGCCCGTCTTACTGGCTACGACGGCCCGGTCAGCCTCGAGATGGAAGATGCCGGCATGGAGCCACTGATCGGCGTCAAGAAATCACTGACCACCCTGAAACTTGCGCTGCCGCGCGACTTTGACTGAAAATCCCTCGACAGGACAAATCAAATGACCCTCAAAATCGGTGTTATCGGAACTGGCGCGATTGGCCAGGAGCATATCGAGCGCCTTCACAACAGGCTGGTTGGCGCAACTGTCGTCGCCGTCAACGACATCAACAGAAAACAGGCCGAGGCTGTTGCTAAAAGTATCACTCCGGCGGCGCGCGTCTTCGACAGTGGTCAGGCACTTATCGCCGATCCGCAGGTCGATGCGATCGTGGTGACTTCCTGGGGGCCGACACATGAGGAATTCGTCCTTGCTTCCATCGCTGCGGGGAAGCCGGTCTTTTGCGAAAAGCCACTCGCCACGAGTGCGCAAGCCTGCCTCAACATCGTCAACGCCGAAGTCGCAAGCGGGCGCCATCTTGTGCAAGTCGGTTTCATGCGCCGCTACGACCGAAGCTACCGGCTTTTGAAGCAGCAAATCGACAATGGCAATCTCGGCGCGCCATTGATGGTGCATTGCGCGCACCGCAACCCGTCGGTTCCTGATGTCTACGCCGGGGACATGGCGATCACGGATTCATTTGTTCATGAGATTGATGTTCTCAGATGGCTTCTGGACGATGACTATGTATCTGCGCAGGTGGTTTTGCCGCGCAAGACACGTCACAGCCGCAAGGATCTCGACGATCCCCATATGATCCTGCTCGAAACCAAGAAGGGCATCAGGATCGACGTCGAAATCTTCGTCAATTGCCCCTACGGATATGACATTCAATGCCAGGTCGTCGGTGAAGATGGTATTGGCTATCTGCCTGAACCGATGAGCGTCCTGTTGCGCAAGGAGGCAAAGCTCAGCCACGAGATCCTGCAGGACTGGAAGTTGCGCTTTATAGACAGCTACGATGTCGAACTACAGGAATGGATCGGGTCCGTGAAGGCTGGCGTCGTGCGCGGGCCGACTGCCTGGGATGGCTATTTCGCCTCCGCGACTGCCGATGCTTGTGTCGTTGCCAAACATTCGGGCGGTATCGTGCCAATCGAAATCGGCAGCCGCCCCGATTTTTACGACCCGCAGCCAAAATTGTCGGCCGCCTGAGCGTCGAAATCAGGAAGGAGAGAAAACGTCAATGAAACACGCGCTTGACCCCCACATGATCCGGCATCTTTCCCTTGAGGAAACATGCCGGAAAACCGCGGAACTGGGCTACGATTACGTAGAGCTTTCCCCACGCCCCGATTTTCTGTCTTGGTGGACTCGTCCCAAGGTTTATCCAGAGCGCGTGAAGTCGTTCAAAAAGGCGCTGAAGGACCATGGTGTCGGCCTTGCGACGCTGCAACCGATGTATCGCTGGGCAAGCCCCTATGCGGACGAATGGGAAGTGGCGATCGACAACTGGAAACGCGCCATCGAGATCGCCGTCGAGATGGAATGCCCGATGTTCGTTTCGGAATTCGGCCGCGGCGGTTCACCGGAGCGCAGCCTTAACGACCGTTCCGGCCTGCATCGTCCGGAAACCTGCGAAGCGCAGTTCTTCCGCGCCATGGATATTCTGGTGCCGATCCTCGAACGGGAAGGGCTGGTACTGTCGCTGGAGGCCCATCCCGAAGACTGGATCGAGGAGATCGCGCCGGCCATCGACATCATCAAGACCATCAACTCCAAGGCGGTGAAGGCCTCCTTCATCGCGCCGCATACGTTCTTCTACGGGCCGGACATGGTGGCTAACCTCCGTGCCACCGAGGGCCATCTGGTGCATGTGCGCCTTGCTGATACCTATGACCACAACAAGTCTTCTCAGCTGCGCTACATCGTCAATCCCCCCGGCTCAAAGGTCAGGGTGCATCAGCACACTGATTTCGGCCAGGGCGAAATCGACTGGGAGACCTTCTTTGCGACGCTTGCCGACATGAAATTCGGTGGCGTTCTGTCGAACTGCGTATTTGCCTGGGAGGACTGTGCGGAGGACAGCATTCGTTACATGCGCTCGGAGACGCAGAGATATGCCGACAAGTACTGGAAGCAGTAATCGGGTTGAGGCGGGGAAAACACATGCGCATCGGACTGGTAGGATACGGCACGGGCGGGCGGCATTTCCACGCGCCCTACATCGCAGCAGCGGATGGAGTGGAGCTAACAGGCGTTGTCGCGCGAGCGCCAGAGACCATTTGCAGGGTGCAGGCCGATCTGCCAGATGTCGCCGTCTACGATAGTTTGACGGCCATGATAAATGCCGGAGATATCGATGCCGTCACCATAACGACGCCACCGCATACCCGACGTGAACTTGTCCTGGAGGCAATCGCGGCCGGCCTGCACGTCGTTGCTGATAAACCCTTTGCTCCCAGTGCCGCAGTGGCCCGCGAGCTCGATGAAGCCGCAAAGCAAGCCGACGTCGTTCTTGGCGTCTACCATAACCGTCGTTTTGACGCCGACATCCTGACGTTGAAAAAGGTTCTGGAAACCGGCCAGCTCGGCGCGTTGTGGAGAGTGCATTCCCGCATGGAGTTCGATGATCCGGACACGCTGGAAGCCGGGCCGACGGGAGGGCTGCTACGTGATCTCGGTAGCCATCTCGTGGATCAAATGCTCTGGCTGATCGGGCCTGTCAAACACGTCTCGGCCTACATGGACATGGCACAAACGGCGCAGGGCAACACCGACGCCGGGTTTGTCATCAATCTGATGCATGCCAACGGTGTGCACTCTCATCTGTCGGCATCGAAACTCAACCGCCTGACGACGCGGGAATTCAGGGCCTATGGAAAAAACGGCAGCTATGTTTCTTTCGGCACCGACGTCCAGACGCAGGCGATCTTCAAAGGGAAAAAGCCGGCGGACGACCTGAAGGGGTGGGGGTACGAAACACCCGACCGATGGGGAGTTCTGAAAACGCGAACACGTGACGAGCGTGTTCCGTCGGAACAGGGCCGCTATCATTCCTACTACGAAGCTTTTGCGAAGGCCGTTGAAGAAAAAGGTGAGCCTCCCGTCACCGCAGAGCAAGCCGCGGCAACTCTTGCAGTTCTCGATGCTGCCCGCCTGTCCGCAATTGAAGGACGAACCATTCAGATCGAGCCGTAGCGGTTTTTCAAACACCCGGACGCGGTAATAGCACCGTCTCCAGTCATTAACTCAGCCAATGCGCGTGCAGGCGGACGCATGCCTTGATCAGGACGTGTGTGCAGCGGAAAGACGAAGATGAATAAGCAACTCGATGTTATCACCATCGGACGGTCCAGCGTCGATCGCTACGGTGCACAGGTGGGTGGCCGTCTGGAGGACATGGGAACCTTCCACAAATACATTGGTGGCAGCCCCACGAACATTGCATGTGGCGCAGCGCGCCTCGGACTGAAAAGTGCAGTCATCACACGCGTCGGTGACGAACACATGGGCCGTTTCATTCGTGAGCAACTGATCAGTGAAAAGGTTGATACCCGTGGTGTGACTACGGATCCGGAGCGGCTGACCGCGCTTGTTATCCTTGGCATTCGCGACGAGAACCAGTTTCCGCCGGTCTTCTATCGCCATCGATGATGATCTGATCAGCGAAGCGCGTGCGGTCGTTGCTACCGGAACACATCTGTCGAATATCCGAACAGAGGCGGCTGTGATGAAGGCATAGCCGTTCTGCGTCGCTAGCGGTCGCTTCCACAATTCTACCCGCGCTCTCCACTGCAGGGCGGTCCCGGAAGCCCGCGACCCATCCTTCTGAAATTGTCCCGACGAAGCCCATGCTGTTGACGCTCAGGATCTATTCCGCAGCTCGCAATGGACCGAGCGTGACATCCGTTGTGTAGTTTTCGCGCATGAAGTTGATGAAATTGTCCTGGAACTGCCGCGTGTGAGCGTGGGCCAGCTCGTCAGCCAGATCGATATTCCGATCGCGGACGGCCTCGAACATCTTGGTATGCTCGTCAGTCAGGAGATAGCCTTCGTGGGTTCTCTCAAGATACTCGAAATGCAGATGAAGCATGCGCTGTCCCTGCGAGAGAAGCTTCTCATAGAAGGATGCGAGGTATTGGTTCTTGCCGGCGTAGGCGATCGCCATGTGGAATTCCTTGTTGGCCTCCGACATGGCGAGATGGTTTCCGGTCTTGACCGCGGCGGCGAACGCCTTGTCGCGCTTGGCGATAACCTTGAGGTCGGCGTCCGTTCGTAGCGCCGCCGCCAACCGCGTGTTCATCCGCTGGGCGATATCGAGCGCCTCCACGTACTTCGGAAACGTTGCGACTTCGATCGGGGCGACGATCGTGCTGCGGTTCGAAAGTGTTACGACCAGCTCGTCCGAGCCGAGACGGATGAGAGCTTCGCGCACCGGAGCGCGGGACATGTTGAAGCGCTCTGCGAGCGTCGTCTCGTCCAGGAGCTGGCCCGGAGGAAGTGCGAGCGAGAGAATCTCATTTCTCAGGCTTTCATATACGCTTCGCGAGCCGGTTCCGCGCACCCGCTTCGTTTCAGTCTCGTCAGACACTTAGGTCCCTTTCTTTCGCAATGCGGCATTGGGCCAGAAAACCCCGCTGCTCGCAATGTAATTTTTTCGCTTGACTTTGTCGACACGCTGTTGACATTTTATCGTCAGTCGACACCAAGCCGACAGATAAGAACAAAAGAACGGCTCAAGCCGACGAGTGGAACAACGCGCTTCGCGCACAGCAAAGAGGAATGCCGATGCTTTCGAAGATGATAACGTCCGCCTTGCGGGCGATGCCCGCGCTCGCCCTGGTGGCAGGTCTGTCCGCCACCTCTGCCCACGCCCAGACCGCCGAAGGATACTGGCAGGGCGTCCAGAAGGCCGGTGTTCTGAAATGCGGTGCGGCCGTCGCCCCGCCTTACATCATGCGTGATCCCGCGACTGGCGAATACTCGGGCTTTTACGCCGATCTTTGCCGTGAATTCGCCGACGCCCTCAAGGTCAAGGCTGAGTTCGTCGATACGACCTGGGACAACATAGTAGCGGGCCTGCAGGCGAGCAAGTGGGACGTCTCCCTGGCGCTCAACCGCACTCCGGCGCGCGCCATGGCCGTCCAGTTCTCGATCCCGGCGATGGAGTACCAGATCTCTCTCGTCTACAACAAGAACAACCCGAAGATCCCGCAGGGCGCAACGTCGGTCGCTGACGTCGACAAGGCTGGCGTCACGATCGCCGTCATGTCGGGTACCGCGCAGGACAAGGCCATTTCGGCCGCGGTCAAGACCGCCACGATCATGCGCCTGCCGGGCAACGATGAGACGCGCCTGGCGCTGACGTCCAAGCGCGCAGACATCCTGGTGGACGCCTCCGACACCAACCTGCTTCTGACGCAGGCGAATCCAGACTGGGCGGTTGCACTCAGCCCGACGCCGGCGCTCGCCAAGCAGGGCGTTTCCTTCGGCCTGCCGCACAACATGTCTACGGCCGATGTCGAAGTGGTCAATATCTTCCTTGAAGAGAAGGTCGCGACGGGTCACGTCGACGATTTGATCAAGAAGGCGGTCGATCAGGTCCTCAAGGGCTCGAACTAACATCGCCAACAGCGCTGACGCCCATTGGTCGGCGCTGTCCCGCACTCGATGTAAACCGAGATCGGCCATGACCATGTCTTTCAATTTACCTCTCGTTAAAATGCAGGCCCTGCACAAGAGCTACGGCGACGGTGCGATTCAGGTGCTCAGGGGCATCGACATCGAAATGAAGCCCGGCGACCGCGTCGTCGTCATAGGCCCGAGCGGTGGCGGCAAGAGCACGCTTCTCCGCGTCATGATGGGCCTCGAACAGATTGACAGCGGTTCGATCAGTTTCGACGGCAAGCCTTACATCTCTTCGGAGGGGCCAGCCAAGAAGACCCTCATCGACACCAACGTTCGTCGTTCGATCGGCATGGTGTTTCAGCACTATACGCTGTTCCCACATCTCAGCGTCATCCAGAACTTGATGCTCGCACCATGCAAGGTCCGGGGCGAACCGAAAGCGTCGGCGCAGGCCCGTGCGCAGGCTCTCCTTGAGCGGTTCGGCCTGGGCGCGAAAGCCAAGGCCTACCCGGCCCAGCTATCGGGCGGCCAGAAGCAGCGGGTCGCCATCGCGCGCGCCCTGATGCTCGATCCCAAGCTGATGCTGTTCGACGAGGTGACTTCTGCGCTCGACCCGGAACTTGTCAGCGAAGTCGAGCAGGTGATCATGCAGCTCGCCTCGCAGAACATGCCGATGATGATCGTCACGCATGACATGTGGTTCGCAAAGAACATCGCGTCCCGTGTCATCTTCTGTGCCGGCGGTGTCGTGGTCGAAGACGGTCCGCCCGAACAGGTGCTCGGTTCTCCGAAGGAGGAGCGCACCAAGGAATTCATCGACCGCGTTTTCCACATCAAGCAATAGGAGGTGGCGATGAACTACACGTTCGACTTTAACTCCATTTCCTTTGCACCACTTTTGCGGGGGCTGGTGGTATCGCTCGAGCTGACGGTCGCTGCGAACATCATAGGCGTTATCGCCGGCTTCGGCCTCGCCCTGCTGCTGATGAGCCCGTACCGGCTCCTTCGCATGCCGTTCATGCTCTTCGTCGAGTTCTTCCGGTGTACGCCTGCGATCGTCCAGATCGTGTGGATCTTTTACTGCGTGCCAATGCTGTTCGACGTCTTCCTCGATCCAATCACGATGGGGGTGATGGCGCTCGGCCTCAACCTCACAGCCTTCAACGCCGAAGCTTACCGCGCGTCGATTCAGGCGGTTCCCAGGGAACAGCTCGACGCCGGGATCGCGCTGGGGCTCAATCCCTGGCAACGCGTTCTCTACATCGTGTTTCCGACCGCGTTCCGCGCCTCGGTTCCGGTGCTTTTAACAAACGGCATCGTCATCTTCCAGCAGAGCGCGCTCGTCGCCATCGTTGCAATCGCCGACCTTATGTATGAGGCGAAATCGCTTGCCACCGAAACATATCGTCCGATCGAAACATTCACCGTCGTGGCCCTCATCTATTTCGCCGTGTCGTTCCCCGTCACCCAGATCGTCGGGTTTCTGGAACGCCGCCGTCAAATGCTCGCAAGCTAGGAGGTTCATATGTCGCTTGATTTCTCCGTCCTCGCAAGGTTCGAACATGCGCTCCTTCTCGGGCTCATGACGACGTTGGAGCTCACGGCGGTCTGTATTTTGTTGGGATGCATGCTTGGCTTCCTTGCCGGCCTGGCGCGAACATCGCGCAGCACCTTTCTTCGCCTGATTTCCGGAACCTACGTCGAGTTCTTCCGCGGCACGCCCGTGCTCATCCAGCTTTTCTGGATCTTCTTCTGCCTGCCCCTGATCCTGGGCGTCGAACTCTCTAACTTCGCATCTGGCGTCATCGCCTTGACGCTCTACATGGGAGCGATCACCAGCGAGACGTTTCGCGCCAGCCTCAAATCGATCGGGCCTGAGCAGAGGGATGCATGCGTCGCCCTCGGTCTGCCGTCGTGGGTGCAGGTGACCAGCGTCATTCTTCCCCAAGCCGTCCTGCGCGCGATCCCGACGCTTCTGTCGAACTGCGTCAGCCTCTTCAAGGAGAGCGCACTGGTCTCGGCGGTCGGCATGGCAGACCTGATGTTCGTCAGTCAGAACATTTCCAACAACACGGCCAGGCCTGTCGAAGTGCTCACCGTGGTCGCTCTCATCTACTTCGTCATCGCTTTCCCCATCACACGAGCAGTCACGCTCGTCGAGGGACGTATCCTCAAGAAACTCGCAATCTAGCGGCCCGTTACAGGAGAACAATTCCATGAAACTTTCCGGCGTCATGCCCGCGCTCATCACCCCGTTCGACGCGAACGGCAAGGTCGATTTTAAGGCCTACGAAAAGCACCTGACTGCGCTGCGTGCCGCTGGTGTTACGGGCTGGGTTCCGATGGGCTCGACTGGCGAGTATTCCGCCCTTTCAAACGACGAGCGCCTTGAAGTGCTCAAGTTCGTGAAGGACTTTGCGAATGACGGCGAGATCCTCATCGCGGGTACTAACGCGCCTGCCACCCGAGAGGTCATCGAGAACACGTTGAAGGCCAAGGAAATCGGTTACGACACGGTGCTGCTCGCAACGCCGTTCTACACCCGTCCGACGCAGGACGAACTCCTCTCACACTTCAAGACGGTGCTGAAGGAAACCGACGTCAATCTCGTTCTCTACAGCTACCCCTACAAGGACGGCGTTGAGATTGGCTTCGACATCCTGGACGCGCTTGCGGATGATCGGCGCGTGCTGGGGATCAAGGAAAGCTCGGGATCCCTCCAGCGCGCTATCGACATCCATTCGCGTTACAGTGGCCGCATCGACCTCGTATCCGGTTCGGACGACATCGCTCTCGACTTCATGTTCTGGGGCGCCGACTCCTGGATCTGCGGACCCGCCAACTGCATGGCGAAGGCCTGCGTTGACCTCGACCGAACCTTCCGCTCGGGCGACCTGAAGGCCGCGCGGGAGAAGATGATCGTCCTCTATCGCGCGATGAACATCCTCGAAAGCGGGAAGTTCGTGCAGAAGGTGAAGTACGGCTGCGAGCTGCAGGGGCTTCCGGTAGGTATCACCCGCGCTCCGCTCGGAGAGCTGACCGCCGAAGAGAAGGCCGAATTCAAGGCTGCGATGCAGCCGATCCTGAATTGGTAAAAGATGCGACCGGCCGGAACAGACCTCCGGCCGTCTTCCCAAGATCGAGGAGCTGAAGTGTCTCAAACCATCGTCGTCGGTGCCGGGATCATCGGCACAGCAATCGCATACCAATTACAGCGTCGTGGCGAGACCGTGGTGCTCCTTGATCGCAACGAGCCGGGGACGGGCGCGTCCTATGGCAACATGGCGAGCATTGCCGTGACTGAATTCATGCCTGCGTCCCGTCCGGGAATCTGGGTGCAGATGCCGGGGTGGATGCTCGATCCCGAAGGCCCGGTTCGTATTCGACCCTCCTACATGCCAAAGCTTATCCCCTGGTTCCTGCGCTTTCTATCAGCCAGCCGACCTTCAAAGCTTCGCGAGCTGGAGTCGGCGGGCGCTGTCCTGTGCCGTCGCGTCTACGAAGACCTGGATGCGCTACTCGACGAGACCGGCCTCCGGCACATGATTTCCGCCGAGGGTTGCCTCAGCGTCTACACCGACGAGGCCGAGTTCAGAGCCGACCACGAACATATCGAAATTCTCGACCGGTTTGGCTTTCGATATGAAGTCCTTGGCAGCAACGCCATTCGCGACCTCGAACCTGCGATAACCACGAAGATTGGCAAGGCGGTGCTCTTCCCGGACAATCGGTCCATAGCCAATCCCTATGAGCTCGTCGTAGCGCTTGCGGACCAGTTCAAAAAGCTGGGCGGTTCCGTTCAGGCCGGCGAGGTCGTGGGCTTTGAACATGAAGGCGGTGGCGTCAGCGCCGTGGGCTTGAAAGACGGACGAAGGATTGAAGCGGGTAGGGTGGTTCTCGCCGCAGGGGCATTCACTGGGCGACTGTCGGCCATGCTCGGCGAGCCGATCCCCCTCGAGACCGAGCGCGGCTACCATACGCAAATCCAGGCGCCCGGCGTCTCCATGCGTCACTCTCTCATCTGGCCGGCTCGTGCCTTCATGGTCACGCCGACCGCAGGAGGCATCCGTGTTGGCGGCACGGTCGAGATGGCGGGGCTCGACGCCGCCTCTGACTACCGTCGGGCGAAGGTGCTGGTGAAGCGGGCAAGGGAAGCGCTTCCCGAGCTGCAGGTGGAGGGCGTCACGGAATGGATGGGCCATCGGCCGGCTATGCCCGACACGGTGCCGGTGATGGGCCGGTCCGCAAAGAGAACGAATGTCTGGTACGCCACGGGTCACGGACATCTTGGCCTGACTTACGGGGCCACCACAGCCCGTCTGATGACGGATCTCATTACGGGCGCTGCGCCGCCCGTCGACATGAAACCCTATCGCGTCGACCGGTTCTAAACCGGCTGCGACCAACGAAGGCAAGGGAACTGACAATGCGAACCGAACTCTATATCGATGGCAAGTGGGCGAAGCCGGTCAAGGGTGGCTCTTCCACCGTGACGAACCCGGCGACCGAGGAAGTCATTCAAACGATTGCTTCCGCCACGGCCGAAGACGTCGACATCGCGGTGAAAGCTGCTCGCCGGGCGTTCGACAAGGACGGTTGGCCTAAGCTCACGGGAGCGCAGCGCGCCAAGTATCTGCGCGCGATCGCGGACGGTATCCGCGCCCGGCAGTCGGAGATCGCCAAGCTTGAAGTCCTCGACAATGGAAAGCCGTTTCCCGAAGCGGACTGGGATATTGCGGACGCGGCCGGTTGCTTCGACTTCTACGCGGACCTCGCCGAGCAGCTCGACAACAATCCGGAAGAAATCATCGCGTTGCCGGATGATCGCTTTACATCCAAGGCGGTCAAGGAGCCGGTCGGCGTGGCCGGCGCGATCATCCCCTGGAACTTCCCGCTTCTGATGGCCGCCTGGAAGGTGGCTCCGGCCCTCGCGGCTGGATGCACGGTCGTCCTGAAGCCTGCAGAACTCACCTCGCTTACGGCGCTTGAGCTTGCGGCGGTCGCAGATGAGGCGGGGCTTCCTCCGGGCGTCCTGAACGTCTTGACCGGCACCGGCTCGGTCGCCGGGCAGGCCATCATTGATCACAAGGGCGTCGACAAGCTGGCCTTCACGGGCTCTGGCCCGGTGGGCTCGAAGATCATGGCCGCCGCTGCGCGCGACATCAAGCGCATCAGCCTCGAACTCGGTGGCAAGTCGCCATTCGTGGTGTTCGAGGACGCGGATATCGACGACGCGGTCGAGTGGGTCATGTTCGGCATCTTCTGGAACCAAGGACAAGTCTGCTCCGGCACGTCGCGCGTTCTGGTCCAGGATACCATCTACGATCGTTTCATGGCCCGATTGGTCGAGGAGACGAAGAAGATCAAGATCGGTAACGGCCTCGACGAGGGCGTGCTCCTTGGACCGCTCGTATCACAGAAGCAATATGAGAACGTCGTCGCCGCGATCGAGGGCGCGCGAAAGGCGGGAGCGACCGTCGCCAGCGGCGGCGAACGTCCGGAAGGCTTTGACAAGGGCTACTACCTGCAGCCAACGATCCTCACCGACGTGCCGCTGGATAGCGACGCCTGGATCGAGGAGATTTTCGGACCGGTCGTCTGCGTCAAGCCGTTCAAGACCGAGGACGAGGCGATCGAGCTTTCGAATGATTCCCGTTTCGGTCTCGGAGCGGCCGTGATGTCGAAGGACGACGCTCGCGCCGAGCGCGTCGCAGCCGCCTTCCGCGCCGGCATTGTCTGGATCAACTGCTCGCAGCCGACATTCACGGAAGCGCCATGGGGCGGCTACAAGGAATCGGGTATCGGCCGAGAACTCGGACACTGGGGTCTCGAAAACTACCTCGAGACCAAGCAGATCACCAAGTACGTGACCGACAAGCCCTGGGGCTGGTACATCAAGTGAGGCCAGCGAGCATGGAATTCGGAAAGCATCTCGACCTTCTTCTGGTTCATTGCCAGGGAGAACTTGGCCACGTCCTCGTCGGCGGCGCTCCGGAAATCCCCGGAGCGACCATGCTGGACAAGATGAACCATATCAATAATGTGGACGATAGTCTTCGCAGGTTCGTTACGTTCGAACCGCGTGCCAACGTCGCCATGTCGGTGAACCTGCTGGTCGCCCCGACACGGCCGGACGCCGACGCCGGCTTCATCGTGCTTCAGGCTGATCGCGCTCATCCCATGTCTGGCAGCAATTGCATCTGCTTCGTAACTGCCCTTCTCGAGAGCGGCCGCATTCCGATGGTCGAACCTGAGACGACCGTCAGGCTGGACACGCCCGCGGGCTTGATCGTGGCCCAGGCCCGATGTGAGAACGGTCGTTGCGTCGGTGTCAGCCTCAACAACGTGCCGAGCTTTGCAGAGCTGCTGGATCATGAGATCGACACCCCAGCGTGGGGGCGCATCAAGGTCGATATTGCGTTCGGCGGCGTCTACTACGCCCTGGTGGACGTTGGGCAAGTCGACCTCACGATCGCGCCCGACAACGCCCGAAAGCTCGCGGAGGCAGGGATCGAACTCAAGCGGCTTCTTGCCGAGCAGGTAAGTGTGTCGCATCCGACGCTGCCTGGCGTCGACGAGATCGCCTACGTCATGTTCCGTGACAACGAACCGGACGGTGCCGTACGCACTTGCACCACACTCCAGCCGGGACGCGTTGACCGCTCTCCGTGTGGCACTGGAAGCTCGGCAAATCTCGCAACGCTTCACGCACGGGGTCTCGTCACCGTAGGCGATGCGCGGACGTCCAGATCGATTATCGGCGGTGAGTTCATTGCCGAAGTGATCGGAGAGACCGAGATTGGCGGTCGCAAGGCCGTGCTTCCAAGGATCACAGGGCGTGGCTACGTGTACGGTCGAACCGAATTGCGAGTGGAAAGTGATGACCCGTTCATGACGGGTTTTGCATTGTCGGACACTTGGGGGCCGCAGGTCGGCCTCCTGAAATGAGGTGAGAGATGACCAAGGCACTCGAAGGGCAGAACGTACTCGTGACCGGCGCCTCGGGCGGCATCGGCGCGGCTGTCGTCAAGCAACTAGCTGCTGAAGGCGCCCGGCCGATCATCCACTACGGGCGAGACATCACGAGTGCCGAGCGATTGCTTTCCGACATCGGCGAAGTTGGCTGGATCGTGCAGGGTGACCTTTCATCTGACGAAGGCCCCTTCGAACTGTGGGAGAGATCCCTGGCGGTGGCGGGAAGGATCCATGCGCTCGTGAACAATGCAGGGATCCGTACCGAAATCTCCATTGAGGCTTCCGCTTCGGACTGGAAGGCCGCCTGGCAGCACGAGTTCCAGATCAACTTTTTCGCCGCCGCGGATCTCTCCAAGGAAGCTATCCGGCACTTCAAGGCGAACGGCGGTGGGCGCATCGTCAACATGGCGAGCCGGGCAGGCCAGCGCGGCTATGCGGCAGACGCGATGCCGTATGGATCGACGAAAGCTGCCCTCGTCAATCTGACAAAGTCGATCGCCCGCAGCTTCGGCCCCGATGGTGTGACTGCGATCGCGATCGCGCCTGGATGGGTACGCACCGACATGGCGGAAGAGTTTATCGCGGCGCATGGAAAAGCGGCGGCGGTATCGGACATTCCAATCGGCGAGATGGCCGAACCGGGCGAAGTCGCCGAACTCGTTGCATTCATTCTACGGCCGGGACAGGCGTCGCTTAACGGCGCGACACTCGACGTCAACGGCGGAAGCTACATCAGATAACTTGGGGAGATTCCATGAAACGGTTTGAGAACAAGGTTGCGATCGTGACGGGTGCGGGCGGCGGCATCGGCTCTGCGATCGCGCGTCGCCTGGCGTTGGAAGGCTCGTTGGTCGTGGTCACCGACGTAAACGAAGAGGCGGCTAGGGAAGTTGTGAAGGGCATCGAGGCGGAAGGCGGCGCGGCACTCGTGATCGCTGCCGACATCTCGAAGAAGGATTCGTGCTTCGATCTAGTCCAGAAGACATTCGCTGTCAAAGAGCGGATTGACATCCTTGTCAACAATGCAGGCATCAATCGGCGCGGAAACTTGTTGTCCCTTTCTGACGAGGACTGGGACATCAGCTTTACTGTCAACCTCGACTCGATGTTCCATCTCTGCCGGGCTGCGCTACCGCATATGATCGCCGGCGGTGGCGGGGCGATCGTCAACACCGCTTCTCAGTGGGGACTTTATCCGGCCCCGAACCACATCGCCTATAACACGACCAAAGCCGCCGTCGCCGCGTTCACGCAGAACCTTGCGCGCGACTACGCACCGGACAAAATCCGCGTAAACGCCGTCTGCCCAGGTGAAATCCATACGCCGATGCTCGAAGCCGGCGTCAAACGCTCGGGGCGGACGATGGCCGATCTCGACAAGATGGTTCCGTTCGGCCGGATCGGCAAGCCTGAAGAGGTTGCTGCGCTTGTCGCCTTCCTTGCCTCCGATGAGGCGGCGTTCATGTGCGGTTCGCTTGTCGAAATCACCGGCGCACAGGCCGTGGCCTGAACTGCCTTGGTGGCGACAAGGCAGCTTACGGCCACGACTGCTACGATCAAGCCGCTGGAAATGGCTGGGCGAGAGCTGTTGTTGGTTTCGGGACTGAAATCCGACAACAGCCGTCTGAGGTTCCATAGTAGTGGTTATGGCGCAGCCGATGAACTCGCAACGAATTCTGCTGTTTCCAGTGGCTTAGTACGCGATGGGCAAGGGTCGGAGGTTCAGATCCCTTCAATAGGATCTAGAACTGCTTAGCAATCTTGCGTTCCGTTCTAGTGAGAGGCTTCTGCGTGTGGATGAAGCGTGGCGCCAACCTTTTGTGCTGCCGCCGCCAGGCGTTTGTCTCTTGTCCACAAGCTTGATCGGCGGTCGAGCAGTGTTGAAGTCAACAAGTGCGCGTCCGTGTAACCGATCCCCATGCTGAATATCGAATTCCGATCGATTATTGTCATTACTTCTGCATGGCTTGCGATCAGCGCTTCGCGCTGGGCTGTTAGAAAAGCTATAACTGCATCCCGTTCTCGAAGGTTACCGAGCGCCAATTCCCCAACAATGAACGGGTGGCACAGCAGCCGGTCATCGTTAATGATTTTGCATAGTTCCGCGTCACCGTATCGGAAATGATCTATCCAGATTGATGTGTCTACTAAAATCACTTGGCTATATCGCTCCGTCGGCGAGGAGAAGCCTCAGCCTCGGGCATAGAGCCGCCAAGCGCGATTAATCGTTTGCCAGATTCCACGCGCACAAGTGTCTCCAGGGCTTGCCGAACAAGAGCCGCTGTTTCCTTCGTGCCAGTGAGGGACTTGGCCCGTGCCATGAGATTGTCGTCGAGATTTATGGTAGATCGCATGTCGAGCTCCCGCTGATTAGCCGCTCATATAGCACCATTTGGTGTCAAAATCTATGGCTTGTCGAATACGGCTGAGACTTCTGTCCTGCGGGCTGCCGGTTCTATTCCTTTCAAGGCGAAGCACCGACACTCGGCTCATCGCCGGTGCAAGACACGAGCGCTGGCGGAACTTCGTCATCAAAACGTCGTAAGACCTTCAAGAAAGTGTCTCATGCAATTGCTAAGCAGCCGTCATTGCAATTATTTTTGCACAGGAGATACGGATGTTACAGAAATTGCAAATCGCCCTCACGGCGAGCGTCCTTTCACTCGCCGCGGGGGTCTCTTCGGCTGATGCTGCCACAACGGTGAAGTTCTGGCACAGCTTCAACAAATCGAACGGCGAGGCGCTCGACAAGATCATCGCGGGTTTTGAAGCCGCCAACCCCGATATCGATAGCGAAGCCGAGTATGTCGGCAGCTACAACGACATCATCGCCAAGCTGCAGGCCGCCATTCCCGCACGCCGTGCACCAGATGCAGTCATCCTTGAAGTCACGCGCTATGGGTTGTTTGCTAACAACAATCTGCTGACCGATCTTACCCCATATTTCGATGCCGACCCATTAAAGGACGATCTCTACGATTACGCCCGCGAAGTGGGGGTGATCAACGGCAAGAATTATGTTGTGCCGTTCAACTCCTCGACCCCAGTTCTGTATTTTAACAAGGACATCTTCGCCCGCGCTGGTCTCCCGGCTGATACTCCCCTGAAGACGTTCGAGGATATCTCCGCAGCAGCCAAGACGATCAACGAGAAGCTTGGCTCCCAGGGTATCTCCGGTATCGCAGCGCCGGGGCAGTTCGCGCGCTGGGGTCTGGTCATGGCCAATGATAGCGAGATGGTCGATCCGAAGAGTGGTGAAATCCTTCTGGATAAGCCGAACACAATCGAAGCCTATCAGTGGATGGCGTCGCTTGTGAAAGACAGCAAGGTCGCATCGCCGGACGGCGTGACCGAGGAAGACAATGGTCGCGACGCCTTTCTCGCCAAGAAGGTCGGGATCATGATGAACTCGACGGGCAATTACGTC
Source organism: Agrobacterium sp. 22-210-1 (assembly GCF_053522525.1). Classification (NCBI taxonomy): domain Bacteria; kingdom Pseudomonadati; phylum Pseudomonadota; class Alphaproteobacteria; order Hyphomicrobiales; family Rhizobiaceae; genus Agrobacterium; species Agrobacterium sp. 22-210-1. The sequence continues at coordinate 175,212 of NZ_JBNWCI010000003.1, forward strand.
GGTTCGAAAAAGGCGCTGGGAGATGACCTGGTTGTTCGGCCGATGCCATGCAACAAGACATGCTCCGTGCCGATTGGTGGTGCTGGAATTGGCATCATGTCCACTTCGGAGAAGGATGTGCAGGATGCTGCTTACAAGTTTATCAGTTATGCAGCATCGCCTGAAGCAAACGCAACCTGGTTTGCCGGAACAGGTTACTTGCCCATCAACAAGAAGAGTGCGGACCTTCCGATCGCCAAGGAAGCCCTGGCCACGCAGCCTGGCATCAATGTAGCGATCGAATCCCTGCCCGTCGCGCACGGTCGTGCTCGGACGACCGTGGTCACCTGGATGCGCACCACCGAATACAAGATGTGGGAAGCCATGGCGCTCGGTCAGCGTGATGTGGACGCGACAATGAAGGACTTTGCTGCACAGACGCGTGCCGAAGAAAAGCGCCTCAGCAACTGATCCTCTCGTGAAAAGGGTACCGACGGACGCCTCAAGTGTCTGTCGGTGCGGTCATTACATGTTTCGCAAGCTCACACCTTATCTCTTCGTGGCGCCGCTGATGATCTTCATCGCGCTGTTCACCTACATTCCCATTCTCGCAAGCCTAAATCTGAGTTTCCGCGAATGGAATTTTCTCTCTCCGAACATGCCCTTTGTCGGGCTTCGCAATTACGAGCAGTTGCTAGCCTCCCGAGATTTGTGGAACTCCCTCTGGGTGACGACCCTGTTTGCAGTACTATCCGTGCCGTTGCGGCTCGGCCTCGCACTGGTAATCGCCGCCTATCTCGTGCGCGATTCCGTGCATGTCCGTCTGCTGCGCGGCGCTCTGTTCCTTCCCTCGGTGACATCCACTGTTTCCATCGCCGTAGTGTTCTCATGGGTTTTCTCCACGGATTACGGCATGGTCAACGCATTGCTCGGCACCTTTAGTCTGGGCAAGGTTCAGTGGCTGCAGAACCCTCATCTGGCGCTCTGGGTACTGATCTTCGTCAACACATGGAAGCAGATCGGCTACGACATCGTCATCTACATCGCGGGCCTGCAGGCAATTCCACGCGAGCTGTATGACGCAGCAGCCGTCGATGGCGGCAAGCGTCTGCATGTATTCCGTCGAATCACCATGCCTTTGGTCATGCCGACCACGTATTTTTTGCTGGTGATATCGGTCATTGAGGCCTTCCAGGTGTTCACGATCGTCAACGTGATGACGAAAGGCGGTCCGGCAGGCGCAACCGACATGCTCGTCAACCTCCTCTATGAGATCGGGTTCGTGCTTTTCGATATTGGTCGTGGGTCGGCGCTGGCGGTGTTGCTGTTCATCCTGCTGGTCGGGCTCGCGATACTGAAATCTCGCATCATCGGCCGGAAGGTGCACTATGAAGCCTGAGAACCCACTTCTTGCTGGGCTGGCGCTAGTCGCCGGCCTGCTGTTTCTGTCTCCCGTGCTCTATTCCATCTGGATGTCGTTCCAGACGGTGGATGCCTACTACGCAGGCGAGCTCGGGTTCACTTTAGATAACTATGCGCGCGCGGTAGGGCAGTACAACTTCGCCCGTTACCTGCTGAACAGTCTGATCGTCTCGGGGATGGTGACGCTGCTCGGTATTACCTTCGCGACCATGGCGGCCTACGCCTTCGCACGGTATTCGTTCAAGGGCGGTGATTTTCTGTTTGCAGCAACCGTCGCAACGCTGATGATCCCGAGCCATATCAGCCTCATTCCGAATTATCTGACGCTGGCGAAGGTTGGGCTGCTGGACAGCTATGCCGGTCTGATCTTGCCAGCAATATCGAACGGCTTCGCCGCCTTCTTCCTGCGCCAGTACATCCGTGGCATCCCGAAGGCGCTGGACGAGGCAGCATACATGGATGGCGCAACGTCACTGCAGGTGCTTTGGCGCATCATCGTGCCTCTGTCCCGCCCGGCCATTGCATCCATGGCTCTCTACATCTTCATGACGGAATGGAATAATTACATCTGGCCGCTCGTCGCCGTAGGCAAGCAAGATATGTACACGCTGCAGATCGGCCTTGCCCGCCTTTACCGCATCAACCCCGGTGAAGGCCTGATTGACTGGCCGCTCGTCATGGCCGCATCCACGATCACCATTCTTCCCGTTCTCCTAGGCTTCCTTCTGGTGGAGCGCCATCTCGTGCGCGGCATCACCATGGGCGCGGTCAAATAATCCAGGACATTCAGATATGACACGCATTGCATCCCACCGCGGCGGTACGCTGGAATTCGGCGACAGCACGCCTCATGGTTTTACCGCCACTGCCGCCATGGCGCTGGAAGAAGTCGAATTCGATCTTCACCCCACGGCTGACGGTGCCATCGTTGTCCATCATGATCCGACGCTCGATGCCACCACGGATATGACCGGCGCAATTGTGGATATGACACTTGCCAAGGTGAAAGCGGCGACCATCCGCTATGGCGCTGGCAGTCACCCGATGACGCTCGAGGAATTGTGCGCGCTTTATGTGGACAGCCACGTCAATTTCCGCTGCGAGATAAAACCCGGTGTCGATGGTCTTCCGTATGAAGGTTTTGTTGCTCCTGTCATCGCGGAGCTGGAGCGCCATTCCATGCTGGAGCGGACAACGTTTTCGTCGTTTCTTCTAGCATCCATGGATGAACTCTGGACGGCGACGACACGCCCCCGGCTCTGGCTGGTCAGCCCGTCGGTCCTGCGGCAACTGGGAGCAGGAGCCGTCATTGAGACAGCGATTGCCCACAGCATTCATGAGATCGGTGTTCACATCGATACAGCCGATGCGGGCTTGATGGCGCAAGTACAGGCCGCCGGCCTCGATTTCGGCTGCTGGGCTGCTCACACCCGCTCGCAGATAACCAAAGCGCTGGATCTCGGCGTGAAGGTCTTCACGACCGACCGACCGACGCTCGCGATCACTCTCCGTACAGAACATCGAATGGAGGCCTCCGTATGAGTGAGATTTCTCTGCGCAACATTCGCAAGGCCTATGTCAACGGTCCTCAGGTGCTCCACGGCGTGTCATTTGATATTCAGCCGGGTGAGTTCGTGGTGATCGTCGGCCCGTCCGGTTGCGGCAAGTCGACACTTTTGCGCTTGATCGCTGGCCTTGATCGCTGCGAGGACGGCACCATCGAGATTGGTGGACGCCTTGCAAATGATCTCGCGCCGCAGGATCGCGACATCGCGATGATCTTTCAGAGTTATGCGCTCTATCCACATATGACCGTTCGCGAGAACATCGCATTTGGTCTGGAATTGCGCGGCATGAAAAAGTCGGAGCGCAACGAGCGCGCTCAATGTGTCGCGAAAACACTGCAACTCGAAGCCTATCTCGATCGTAAGCCAGCAGCTTTGTCCGGTGGTCAGCGCCAGCGTGTTGCAATGGGTCGGGCGATGGCCCGCAATGCCTCAATCTTTCTGATGGACGAGCCGCTTTCGAATCTCGACAACGCTCTCCGCATAACCATGCGCACCGAGATCAAGGAACTTCACCGGCAGCTTGGCGCTACCATGGTCTATGTCACCCATGATCAAACTGAAGCTCTGTCTCTGGCCGATCGTATCGCGGTCATGAAGGATGGCCATCTTCTGCAGTTTGATCGGCCCGATGTGATCTACGATCGTCCGGCCAATCGTTTCGTGGCAAGCTTTCTCGGCAGCCCGCCGATGAATTTCGTGCCGGCCGATATGCTTCCGGGCTGGGTCGGGCCGCAAGGTCTGACAGCGGGCCTGCGCCCTGAAATTCTCTCCGTGCATGCCGAAAAACCACATGGGACAGCGCTCATGGCGCGTCTGCTTCTGTCCGAAATGACGGGTGCCGATATGCTTCTTCATTGTGAAAGCCTGGCTGGGCGTCTGACGGTCTCGGCTCCGCGTCAGGATATGCCGAAGGATACGGGACAATTCTGGATTGCTTTCCATCTTGACCGCGCGCTGTTTTTCGATAGCCAGAGTGGCGAACGTGTTGATCTTTCGCCTGCAAACCAAGCGTGAAAGGAATTTAGAAAGCACATGGACAAGCAGGATGCACCGCTGGCTTTAAGCGATCTGATAAGCCGTCATTCGACGCGGCTGACTGATGCCGATACGCGCCTCCTGGATGTTTTGATACAGGATCCAATCCGCGCGGCGATGGAAAACGGCAAGGATGTTTCTTCGCGGGCAGGTGTGCATCCGGCCTCTGCGGTGAGGCTCGCGCGCCGCCTCGGCTTCAAGGGTTATCCGGAGTTTCGGGGGTTTCTGCAATCCAGTCTGACGGAAGGTGGCGGAGATTTTGAAAATCCTGCAGCGCGCATGGCTGCCCGGCTGATGCGGGCCGAAGACAACGGCTTGCTGGCGTCGATCCTGGACAGCGAGATCGCTGCTCTTCAACAGGCCCGCAACAGTGTTTCCGATGCCGATATTCGCGCGTTTTCGACCAGCCTACGCGACAGCCGTCGAATTTTCGTCTTCGGACGCGGGCATTTTGCGGCGCTGTCATCCCTTATCGCGCTTCGTCTCAGCCGCTCCGGCTACGAAGCGATCGATCTTGCCAGCCAGATGCACCAGCTTGCAGAAGTGCTGGCAACGCTGACCGCCGAAGATGTCGTTTGGTTTCTCGCCTTCCGCAGGGCGCCGCCGCTTCTCCAGGAAGTACGCGAGATTGCAGAACGGCGGGGAGCAAAAACACTGGCTGTGACGGATGTCGGGGGCACACGGATCGATCCGGTACCCCACCATCAAATTCTGGTCTCACGAGGTGATCCAGGTGAATCGCAGTCGCTTGTGGTGCCTATGACGATTGCCAATGCGATTATCCTCGACCTGGCATCCATCGATAACGGGCGCTCGTTGCAATCGCTGAGCGAGTTCAAATCGTTCAGGGCATCGTCACGTCTGACTGTTGGCTAAAAGTGCAACGTTGACATTGCTGATCACCTACCCCGAAAATGCTTCACGATTAAAATACCGGATATTTCAGCTGTTTGGGGATCTTGAACATCAAGGTCAGGGGTTCGTATCCGCTCAAGAGCGAAACGAGGAAGTCGGCTCGGGCGCAGACAGTCATCAGTATCCGAGCTGAATATCCCATTCTATCTTACGCAGCCAGCCAAACCTGATTGAGGATTTTGGCAGCTAGTGCCGCCTTGTCTTGCGGTAGGAAGGGTGCCGTTCAACATGAACCTGTTGTCACTTCGTCGCACCGTTTGCGGTAAGGACCTCGATAAATGATTCATCACCCGTTTCCCTTGCGAAGGAAAGGGCGGTTTCGCCATCGTGCCCTTCTGCATTCGGATCAGCGCCATGAGCAAGAAGAGCGGCGACGACATCCGGACCATTCTGCTGATTATTTGCCTGCATGATCAACGGGGTCCACCCTCTTTTGTCGCGAGACTCAATGTTTGCGCCTCGTTCCACAAGGAGCGGCACGGCGTCCGGATCGGTGACAATGTGGAGAATGGTGACGCCCTCATCGTTCACAGCATTGATGTTTGCGCCATTTTCAAGCAGGAGATCGAGCACTTCCTTATCCGGATACATGTCGAGGAGGTGTATCGGTTGGAAACCATATTGGTCCCTGGAAACGGCAAGCCCGGGATCGGTCGCGAGCATTGTCCGGACCGTTTCCACTTTGCCCACATGAACGGCGTTGTGGAAAATTCGCATTTCGTCGCCGTCCGCCGCAATGGCTGAACCGACAGCAACTCCCAAAACCGCCAGAAATCGGTAAGCCCAGCGAAACACAGTTACCTCCTTAGATATCCTCGGCATCAATCAACGTATAAAGGATTTGATTGCACGCGGGAATTTGACTTTCAGGGCCGGAATTCGAGCAACCAGCCCTCGGGTGGAGCGCCCGGGACAGTAGTTGTCACCGGTTCAATCAGTCTGCACCGACAATTCAAAACAGCCTCTGGGCCCCGGGAGAGCCTCCGACCAAGCATGGGACATACGGCTTCTTTAATCGTTACGGCAGGCGAAGAGTAGCCTGATTATGCGCACCGGCGTAGAGAGGCTTGGTGCACCAGATAATCTCGACAAGAATGACGAGGTAGAAAATACAACGGCCGGATGGAAACGGGGGGCGGTCGATTATTCCTTTGTTCAGATTGGCTCTTCCGCTGTCATAAATATCAGCTCAAGTCGATGAGGTAATGGGGTGGGCTTTTTTACGCCGTTCCCGCGCGGGGAACGGACGGAAAAGTCGTCATCGGCTGCACTGCTCCTCCGGCACAAAAACAAGCACGTTGAAACCCTCATCAATGTTGAATGTCTGCGGATTGAGCAGTTTGTTCCCATAGGTGGAGCTGAACCAGCACGCGACCCTCTCATCATGAATTGCTGCCAAGGTTTCCCGGACGCTTCTGTTGATCGCCTCGACGATGTCGATCCCTGTCTTGCCGCGCCTATTGAGGTGCATGAGCTTTTTCCGCGCGGGGCTTTCTGCATCGGAAACTGCGATGGATATCCTGTCCTTCGAATAGCTTTTTACCCGAACCCGCAGTCGCTTCGGACGAGACGCATCAAATTGGTCGTTAATCTCTTTGATACGCGCCTCGATGTCAGCATCGGTCAGACGCACCTCAGGCAAAACATCATCCGCCGGCGCAAGCCCGTCGCCAAATTGCGCGCGCGCAACCTCGGCGGCGTGATGCGCATATGCGAGATGGGTGACGGGCAGCGCCTTCAGCCATTTGCGGCGCTGCGTTATCGCCATCGATTTTGCCGCCTCCTCGCCCAGTTTGGCGACGGAGAAGTTTTCTCTTTTCTGTCCCTCATTGGTCATCAGCGTTGCCTGCCAGACATCGCCATCGGCCGTCTCAACGCGCCTGACGCCGGAGATACCACTTCGGTTGTTTCTACGCAGAAGTACGGCCTGTTCGTGATTGGTGGCGGGCGGAATGGCAAGAAGGATGGCGTCGCGGTAGGCGCGTGCCTGACAGTAGGCTTCGTCGCCGGAACCGTAAATACTGTCCTTGAACAGCCTGACGATCCTGTGGCCGCGCCGCCTGATACTGACCCACCATCCGGCACCATGGCGAGTGCCGGCGGCCTCTTCGCGGCGCAGGCCGTAAGTCTCGGCATCGTGCTTTGTCTGTCTCGGATTTCTTTCGAGCGGCACTCCACACCTCAGCCTGTCAGATCTCATCTATGGAATTTTGGCATATGCAGGTTGCAGAATTCATGGTGAGTCCTTGGTTTCGCCACAATGTTTGATTGCATTCTGTCGAGATTTTGACAGCTGATTGATATTTTTCCGATCTTCCATCGAGGTTTGCCATGAATGATCAGTCTTCTTTTTCCGATTTCGTTCAGGCGAGCCGCGTTCTCAAGGTCAAGTCCCCGCTGGGCGAAGACCAGCTTCTGCCGGAACGACTTGCGGTTGATGAGGGCGTATCACGGCTCTTCGAAATCCACCTGACCCTGCGGGCCAAGAAGGAAGCGGTCAAGCCCGAGGAACTGATTGGCCGGCTTGTCGATGTGTCGGTCGAGATCAGCCAGGGCGATGGCGACGGTGGCGGTGTTCGCCGGCCGTTCAATGGTCTGGTGACGGAATTGCACGAAGGTCCGCCGATCACCCGCGGCATGCGCTCCTATGCGCTGACGCTGCGGCCGCAGATGTGGCTTCTGTCGCGCCGCTCGGATTGCCGCATCTGGATGGACAAGACGGCGGTCGAGATCGTCGAGACGCTGTTTTCCGAACACGGCATTCCCGCCCCCGATACATCGGGCATCATCTCGCCGCCGCCGGCGCAGCATTACAGCGTGCAGTTTAACGAGACCGATCTGGACTATCTCACCCGGCGTTTCGAAGAGGACGGGCTGTTCTACTGGTTTGCCCATGAGGACGGTTCCCACAAGCTGCATGTGGCCGACAGCGCCAGCGGCTGGCTCGGGCCGTCGCCGGCCGCCCAGGGCGAGGGGACGGTGCGTCTGGCGCAGGGTTCGTCGGATCGCAACCACATTAGCGACTGGGCGCGGCGTTTTTCCTATGTGTCGGGTCAGCGTGCGGGTGCGGACTGGAATTTCGAGACACCGGGCATGGTGCCTGGCACCATGACGCCCTCACTGGTGCAGATGCCGGATGCGACGAAACGCGAGCTTTATGAATATCCGGCCCGGATCAAGACGGTTGAAGAGGCCGAGCGGGCGCAGAAACTCAGAACCCAATCCATCGAGGCCGACCATGACCGTGTATTCGGGTCTTCGACCACGCGCATCCTGGAAGCCGGCCGCCGCTTTACGCCTTACGAGGTTGCGCATCCCGATCACGCCTATGAAGAACATGTGATCATCAGGGCAAGCCACAGTATTGTGGATCTCTCCTATGAGACAAACAGCAACGAGCCGGAATATCGCAACAGTTTCGAGGCGATCCCGGCGCGCGTGCCGCTGACGCCGCACCGTGCGACGAGGCGGCCGCGCATCGAGGGTACGCAGGTGGCGATCGTCGCCGGTCCTGAAGGCGAGGAAATCCATCCGGATCAATATGGCCGCATCAAGCTGTGGTTCCCGTGGGACCGCAAGGCGAAGAAGGATGGAACCGATACGTGCTGGGTGCGGGTGGCACAGAACTGGGCAGGCTCCACCTGGGGCGGCCAGATCATTCCGCGCATCGGCATGGAGGTGATGGTTGCCTTCGTGGACGGCGATCCCGACCGTCCGCTGGTGACGGGGGTGGTGCCGAATGCGCGACAGACCGTGCCTTATGAGCTGCCGGCAAACAAGACGCGCAGCACATTCCGCACCAACACGCACAAAGGGTCCGGATTTAACGAATTGCGGTTTGAGGACGAGGCGGCCAAGGAGGAGGTATTTCTCCACGCTCAGAAGGATACGAATTTTGAAATTCTGAACGATTACTCCAAGCGTGTGGGACGCGATAAATCGGAACTCGTGGCCAACGACAAATCGACGGAAGTTGGTGGCGATCATGACGAGGTCATAGCGGGCAACATGTCGATTGCAGTCGGCGAAAATGCCTTGTCGAACCTTCTGAGGGACAAGACGAAGCTTGTCTTCGACAAGGTTGGAGCTGCCTTGGGCAAACTCAAGATCCCGGACCCTTTCAATTTCGCAAAAGGGAATTTCCAGCTTTTCGTCGAGAAAAATCACTCGCAGGTCGTTGGTATTGGTTCCTCGGAGGTTGTCGGCGGCGCCAAATCGACGGTTGTTGGGCATACCTATCAAACGACGGTCGGTAAATCTCACAGCGTCATCGTGCGGGGGCGCTCTGACACAGATATCGGGCGTATCATGAACATTCGGGTGGGCGAACAATTGACGATCAAAGTGGGAGAGAACTCGATGCTGACGATGTCGCGCGAGGGGCATATCGTGATTCAAGGGAAGCATATTCATTTCCAAGCCGACCAGATTACACAGAACTGAGTGTAGGCCATGGCTGAGAAACCGTCAGGATTGCCGCCGTCTCGCATGCTGGGTGTGCCGTTTTCCGCATACGACGACGACAATGTCCTGGAGATGTTGAAAACTGACCTGTCGACGTTCAAACGTCACCCGTTTTTTCCGGTGTCTCCGGGGATCACGCCGCCATTTCGCGCGGATGCTCCCCAGCAGTCGTTCAATTCCAAAGGCGGATTATGCGAATATATACCCGCTGTGGACGAGACCGTGCTTTTCGGACGATCGTCTAGCGCAAACAAACTCCTTCCCCAGAAGGAACGTGAAAACGAGAGCAAGGAAAGCGCCTGGAAATTCGGCGAACTGAGCAAGGATTACAAGGACGCCGGCGTCGGCAAGAAATATCAGCGCGGCGTCAGGGAGTATCTCGCTTCGGGCTATACACGCACCAACCCGGACGGAAAGACCGCCCACGACACCGACTGGCGCGGCAAATGGAAGGAGCGCAATTTTCAGGTCGCCGAATATACCTGGTGGAAACACGACAAGAAGGTGGCTGGCGACAGCTTTGGCGACCCGGCAAAGGATTGGGCTTCGGGAGAATACAAGCTCGGTGCACGGGAGGGCGATGGAAAGGCCGGATTTTCTGTCACCAAGGGCGGAATTGATGCCAAATTGAGCGCAAAAGCCAGTGTCGCCGCTGCTCAAGGAAAAGTCGAGGTTCTCAAAGACCAGGTCATCTCCGGAGCCGCAAAAGGCGCGGTGCTGAAAGGAGAGCTGGAGGGCGAGGTTGCTTTTGTCGGTAACCCTGAAGAGGTGACGGGGACGCTGAAACTCGCCGCCAAGGCAAATGTCATCGAGGGCTCGGTCAACGGAGAACTTTGCCTGACGCCAAGCCGTGTCGGCAATCCTGTCATCAAAGCGTGGAACTGGCTGTTCGAAGAGCACAACCAACTCATTGAGGACAAATGGGATATAGGTGTGTGCGTTGGCGGTGAACTGCAGGGAGCCGTTGGCGCTCAGGCTGAGGCATCTGCGGAAGCAGGCGTGAAAAAAGGCAAGGCGCGCGCCGAGGTCGGCGCCAAACTTGGTTTTGGCCTCGGCGGCGGCGCCAAAGTGTCCGGCGGCCTGACGGGTCTTGATAAGGCAGCAGACCTCATCAAGGGATGGCAGGGAAAATGATACGGAGAACCGAACGTTGAAGCCTCTATTTTTGGTGCTGCGCCGACTGTCTTTTTCGGCGATGGTTTTAATGACGACCGCAATTGGATTGGATGTTATGGCCGAAGATTATACGAGTCGTTTGACCCTCGACAGCACAGCGAAGGCGTCGGAGCCATATGGCTTTGAGGAAACCAAGGATCTTAACTTCCACTCGGTCAAGATCGATAAATTTATGTGGTTTAAGGAAAAGCGGGCACTGTCCGAATGGGATAAGTACGAAACCTTCGACAATGTGACCCTGCAGACGATCGGTTATGATCCCGCCAATCGCGATCATTTCGAAATCCAGATCATCACCGCCGAGATCAAACCGGAAAAGGTTGCGCGCGGGGTCGATTACGCCCGGCTCTTTGCGAAAGAATGGGCGCCTTCTGTCTCCGCGATGAAGGAGTATGGTCGTGACGCTGGCGATGTGTTTGCCCTCGGGCCGGATAATGGATTCAACCGCCGTGAGAGGGTCGCGGTTTGGCGTAAGGATAAGTCTCTGCTCGTCGTGCGCGCTGGCTACGCGGAAGAGCAGGCCGCCCGCGTCGAACCCCGGATCTCGCAATTTTTCGGAGCTTTGAAGCTCGACAACGAAACGACTGACAGCATTGACGGCGCGATGCATCTGGAAGAGCTGCCGTCGAGCGGTGGCGCCGCCTACTCCGCACGTCTGCCGGACGGATGGAAAAAACTGACGCAGAACAGCGATCCCAATCCGTCCTATACGGGGGCGATATTCACAAATTCCAATGATCCAGACGGAAACGCGGCTGTATCCCTGTTCGTCTTTCCAACGCCCAAGTCGGATCTGTCGCCAACTGACGACCAACTGCGTCAGCTTGCCGCGAAGGTGGTGGAAATCGAACTGCAAAATCTCATGCCGGACGTCGGCTTTAAGCTGGACCAGGACGTCAGCTTCGTTCCCGGCGAAAAAGTCGGCGATGTGGATAAGGGTTTCATCGACATCGTTACTCTCCAGGGCAGCGAGCAGAAGATACGTGCCAGGACCGTATTGAGCTTCAGGAAGGGCGTTGTCGCCGCAGTGGCTTCGCTCACGGCGTTCCCCGCCACGCCAAAAGATGTTGCAACGATGATCCATACCGACTTCGTCACCCGTACCATCGGAGAGGGTTTGGTGGGTCAACTGAAATGAATATCTGTGGTCGATGGGAGCGCCGCTCATTTTGGGATCGGCCTTCCACCTGGGTGAATTTAGAGGGAGTTCGCACGATATGAATCAGATACCTGATCGTAAAGCGCTTTTAGGGGACGCTCTTCCGTTGCCGGAGGATGCATGGGGGAAGCTTCTGAAGCTCGCGACGATGATCGAGTTCGATGGTTCCGGGACGCTGACGATCCGCAACGGCGAGGCCCGAATCTCATTGGGCTCTGACGGCGTGGTGAGGGTGGAAGGTAAAAAAATTATCCAGACGGCTCGTCAGAATATCGCGCTCGACGCTGCCTATATTGACCTGAACTGACCGGCATGTGGGCTGTCAGCAACAACACGCCTTTCTCTGCGGACGGCTATTTCATTCGCGACCGCGATGGAAAGGAATATTGGTGTGTCGCCGTGCGCGGGCGGTTTCGCGCGCGTCCGGACGGTATGACCGATCTTCTTGAGCCGCAGCCCGTTCGGCTCTCTCCAGCCTATCGCGATGCCGAGGCAAATGAGCTCCTCGCGGATGCTGATTTCGCACCTTTCAGGCCCGCCGCAGATATTCTTGTCAACGGCTCAGCCGTTGCACCTGACGAGAAGCCGATAGACCGTATCGATGTCACGGTTGCTGTAGGTACAATGACAAAGCAGGCTGCCGTCACGGGCGAAGCGCGTATGGTCAAAAAAAAGCACGGCTGGGAGGTCGCTGAAAAAGAGCGGGCCTCGCGCGTCGAACTATCATGGAGGCGTTCGCTCGGCGGAAGCGATCTTTTTGCGGATGATGATGGGGCCGAGTGCGAAGCCAATCCAATTGGCCGGGGCTGGTCACGTCATTTCGAGCGCGCGCCGGAGGGAGCCGAACTGGTTATGCCGCAGATCGCAGCGCCTGCGGATGTCTTCGATCCAGGTCGCCCGCTTTCGCAGCCAGTCGGGTTTGGCGCTATTCAGCCGGCTTGGACAACGCGGCGTATCCATGCTGGCACCTATGACGACGCTTGGATTAAAAACAGGTCGCCGCTTTTGCCTTCCGATTTCTCCGAAAATTTCCACCAGACCGCGCCGGTCGATCAAATCTATTCCGGTGAGTTGCGCGGCGGTGAGCCGGTACGACTGGAAGGGCTTCATCCGGAAGGCGGTTATGCATTTCGCCTGCCGCAATGTATCCTCGAAGCTGATACGCGTATTGCCGGAAAGACGCTGACGCACAGGTTCAGGCTCGTTCAGGTGGAGATCACTGGCGATGAGCGCCTCGTGGATCTGGTATGGAATGCCCATGTGCCATGTGGCGGGCGCGACCAGGATGTCGAGGTCTCTTTTCTCCGACTGAGGCAAATGGCCGGAGTTGTCGCATGAGAACGGCGGTTTCAATCCTGGCGGCCGGCCTGACGTGTCCGGCGGGCAAAGACTTTGAAACGGCAATTGCCGCCTATTCGAGCGGCGAACGATTTACCGAGAAGGACCGCAACCTGGTGATGGCGGACGGGCGACCGCCAACCCTTGCGGCGGTCTTTCCGTTGACGGAAGAGCGGGACTATGTCGAGCGTCTGCGAAAACTACTCGCCTGCGGGCTTGCCGATTGCGTTGCGCAGTTGACGAAGCGCGGACAGGAAAGCGCGGACTATGCGATGCTTCTGCTGCTGCCCTATTGGATGGAGGGCGGACCTGTCGCAGAGGACTTTAATACCAGGCTCCACCAGGCCCCTTTGCCGCAGGTGACGAGCCTCTCCGTTTCCTTCGGCGGACAGGCTGAAAGCCTGCAGCTTGTTGGCAGGGATGGTCCGGAAATCGTGAGGAGAACGGGGAGAATTGTTCTCGTTGCCGTCGTTGACAGTTATATCCACTCAGACATGCTCGACAGTCTGGCCTATCACGGTGAACTGCTGACACGAGACAACCCCTACGGCATGGTTCCCGGCGAAGCTGCGGCCGTGTTGGCACTTGGGCCGGAAAATGATGTGCGGCTTGGTCGAATCGCGCGCCTTTCTACCATGGAAGAGCCTGAAAGCCCGATTGATCCCGAGCGCGGATTGATGGGTCGCGCCCTTGCGAGCTGTTATGGGATGCTCCTCGAAGGAGGCTTTTCTCCTGATCGCTTTATTGTCGATCTCAATGGCGATCGCGTACGCGCTGAGGAATTTGGCTATGCGATCACAACCAATGCCGCGGAAATGGCCGAGCTGGCCGACAGGGCGGAAATACCGTCGCTTCAGCTCGGTGATCTTGGGGCGGCAAGCGGGCTTGTGATGGCCGCTCTTGCACTTGCGCCGGCGCCGGGATCGCGCAGGGAAAATGCCGAACCGGACGGCGAAGCGTTTCGCTACACTCTTCTGTCGGCCAGTTCCCGCGACGGGCTGAGAGCGGCAACAATTGTGGAAAGCGTCCAGCGCGACATAAGAACCGGTAGGGTAGACGCATGAAGGAAACAATCCGCATCAACGGGATTACGCTCTGCCACAAAAACTCCAATGGCTACGTCCGCTCGACCTTGCCGGATGTTTGCCTGACCCCGCCCAAGCCTGTGCCCGTGCCATACACGAATACCGCATTTGCCCGCGATCTTGCCGACGGGACGACCACGGTGTTCTCGCATGGCGGAGTGATGAATGGCGTGCGCGGCTCCCGGTTCGCCAAATCGATCGGCGATGAACCCGGTTCGTCCGGTGGAATCAAATCCGGCACGCATCTGCATCAGGCCACCTTCCTTTCCTGGTCCCCCAACGTCTTCATGCAAGGCCGCGCAGTGACGCGCCTTACCGACAAGATGCTCCTCAACAAGGGCAACACCGTATCGGTCGGAGGTTACAAAACCGATCTGCCCGAAGGTGATCCCGAGCGTTACCTGTGTGAAGTGGGCTGCCGCTGTTATGCGCTGCATCGTCCGAGAAACAGCGTTACCGAGGGTCTTGAATGGGTCGATCAGGTTTTGCCGCGCGACGACGAGGCGAGCCCGGGACGCTATCAGCGCTGTGTAGATGCAACGATCCAGGCGCAATATCCGAACACGGTGCTTGGCAGCAGCATGCCGGTCGGCGATCCCCGCACCAATTACGGCTATGTTTCCGAGCTTGGATTCTGGGACCCGAACAATCCGAACAATACATTCCCGGACAAACCGCCCGGCAATATCATCCTGCAGGGAGAGGAACACGACATTCCAAAGGTTCCCCGTCGGGCGCCCTGGGGCGGCACGAGATGGTTCAATGTCCGCGGCTCCCGCTGGCTGGACGTGGTCAAAGTCGAAAACGGCCAGATGACCCACATGTACGACATGAAGTTTCCGGGGGACAAGTTTCCAAATGAAACCGCGAAGGATGATGCCTATCGCGCTATCGCACGACGGCACAGAGCTCGTTACAAGGAGTTCGTGGTGTTGGATGAGTGTGACAACTGCGAGGAATCTGTGAGGCAGCGTGAACAGGAGCGCCAGTGGGAAGCCGAAGAACGATGGCGGCAGTTAAAAAAGGGGCTTGAGAATGGCCCGCCGATCTGGCTCCCCTTGCCCGGACCCCGAATCCCGGGTGGGCGCCGCCCGCCCGTGCCAAGCTGGTAGGATGATGTCATGAATTTAAACGAACTGGTCGCTGCCATGGCGAACTTCGAAGAGCGTGGCGAATTGGAGAAGCTTGACGAAATCGGCCTGCCGCCGGGCAACGCCATCCAATGGCTGTTCGGGCTGACGGCGGGGTTCTATTTTGCCGATGGTGAGACACGGCGTACACGCCAAGCCATGCTGGATCTGGCGCTACGTTATTACGACCTTACGGAAGGCAACACAAATTTGTTGTCCTTTAACGAGCGTGTACGTCGTATCTCGTCACGGGAAGACGTTGCGCAAAATCTGTCAAAAGACGAGTATTTTGACGAGGGGGAGACAGCGAGCTTCTATATCAGGCACATGCCAAAACAGGCGCTGCGTTCCACCGATCCGGTTCACGACTATTTTACTGTCCTTCTCCCGAGTGCCGGCTACCGCGGCGGCAATGGGCGCTTGATGTATCAGACGCGGTTATCGGAATTATCACGCGACCCAACTGGCGTGGTTCGCCTCTTCGTTGACGCCTGCCGTGATCTCCGGGTTTTTTATGCCGTTTCCGGAATGTCGCTTTTTTTCTATTCCTATGCGGCGGGTGCGACTGAAAAAGCATATCCTCTGTTCCGTCGGTTTCCGGGCCTTCTTTACGAAGATGGCAGTAATTTCACCCTGGAAATATTGCGCCGCATCGATGTGATCCGTGACGTGAACTGGCTGACAGCTGTCAATGATGAGTTGCTTGAGCGCGTCGGTGGTCTTGAGAAGGCGAGAGAGGTGCTCGGAGACGAGATCGTCCTCCATCCCTATGAGGGTGGCGTTGTTTTCCAGGCGGGTGAACGGCCTGTACTGGGCGACCTGAACAAGGGGCGGGTGCCGGCGGCATACCGCGCGGTCAATGATTTCCTCAAGCCCCTGCGCTACGAGAACTGGGACTATCCTTATCTACGGGCTCCCCACGATGTCGATGAGATGGAGTATACGCAATGGTGGACACGCCGATTTGACGATCAACATTAAGGCCGCTTAGCCTCGTGAATTTAAACGAACTCATCACCGCAATGGCCATCCTTGAGGAGCGGGGTGAACTCGAAAAACTGGATGAAATCGGATTGCCGCCCGGCAATGCAATCCAGTGGTTATTCGGGTTGACGGCAGGGTTCTATTTTGCCGATGGAGAAACGCGTCAAATACGCCAGGCCATGCTCGGTTTGGCACTGCGCTATTACGACCTCGCAGAGGGCAATACCAATTTATTGTCGTTTAACGAGCGGACACGCCGTGTTTCAGCAGGAAAACAGATCGAGGAATATCTGTCGCAGGGTGAATATTACGACGGAAGAGAGACAGCGAGTTTCTATATCAGGCACATGCCAAAACAGGCGCTGCGTCCCACCGATCCGGTTCACGACTACTTTACGGCCCTTCTTCCAGGCGCCGGTTATCGCGGTGGCAACGGTCACCTCATGTGCCAGACGGGGCTATCGGCGCTGTCGCGCTACCCGGCAGGTGTGATCCGTTTCTTCGTTGACGCCTGTCGCGATCTGCGGGTTTTCTATGCCGTGTCGGGTTTGTCGCTCTTTTTCTATTCCTATGCGTCTGGCGCAACTGCGAAAGCCTATCCTCTGTTTCGCAGGTTTCCTGGGCTGCTTTACGAAGATGGTGCGCGTTTTGGATTGGCCATACGAGACCGGACGGACACTATCCGTGACGTGAACTGGCTGACTGCCGTCAACGATGAACTGCTCTCGCGAGTCGGCGGTCTCGATAAGGCGCGAGCGGTACTCGGCGAAGAAGTCATCCTTCATCCTTACGAGGGTGGCGTCGTTTTCCAGGCTGGCGAACGGCCTGTGCTCGGTGACCTGAACAAGGGGAGGGTGCCGGCGGCCTATCGCGCAGTCAATGATTTCCTCAAGCCCCTGCGTTACGAGACCTGGGAGCGCGCCTATCTTAGAGCGCCATATGATGTCGATAAGATGGAGTACACAGAATGGTGGACACGCCGGTTTGATGGCGGCGAGCGCTAGGATGGCGTCTTGGATATAAACGGATTCATCGCCACAACGGCGACCCTCGAAGAGCGCGGTGAACTCGACAAGTTGGACGAGATCGGTTTGCCGCCGGGCAATGCCATCCAATGGTTGTTCGGGCTGACGGCCGGGTTCTATTTTGCGGATGGTGAAACACTGCGGACACGCCGAGCGGCGCTTGATCTGGCGTTGCGCTACTACGATGTTACGAAAGGAAATACCAATCTGCTGACGGTTGGTGAGCGTTCGCGCCGTGTGTCTTCGAGAGATGACATCGAGCGGCATCTAGCACAGAGCAATTACGCTGATGAGAAGGAGAC
Organism: Agrobacterium sp. 22-210-1; assembly: GCF_053522525.1. Classification (NCBI taxonomy): domain Bacteria; kingdom Pseudomonadati; phylum Pseudomonadota; class Alphaproteobacteria; order Hyphomicrobiales; family Rhizobiaceae; genus Agrobacterium; species Agrobacterium sp. 22-210-1. The sequence continues at coordinate 192,794 of NZ_JBNWCI010000003.1, forward strand.
AGCAGGCTTTTATATCAGACATATGCCTGCCAAAGCTCTGCGGTCGACCGATCCGGCACACGACTATTTGACGGCACTTCTTCCCGGCATTGGGTATCGTGGCGGCTGTGGGCAGCTGATGTACCAGACGAGGTTGTCGCAACTATCGCTAGATCCAATAGGTGTTGTGCGTTTCTTCGTTGACGCCTGCCGTGACCTTCAGGTTTTTTACGCCGTGTCGGGCATGTCGCTTTTTTTCTATTCCTATGCGACAGGTGCAACCGAGCGGGCCTATCCACTGTTCCGCAGATTTCCCGGTCTCCTCTACGAAGATGGCATCCGTTTTGGACTAAGCATTTCACAGCGCACTGATGTGATCCGTGACGTGAACTGGCTGACAGCTGTCAATGATGAGTTGCTTGAGCGCGTCGGTGGTCTTGAGAAGGCGAGAGAGGTGCTCGGAGACGAGATCGTCCTCCATCCCTATGAGGGTGGCGTCGTTTTCCAGGCGGGTGAACGGCCTGTACTGGGCGACCTGAACAAGGGGCGGGTGCCGGCGGCATACCGCGCGGTCAATGATTTCCTCAAGCCCCTGCGCTACGAGAACTGGGACTATCCCTATCTACGAGCGCCCTACGGCGTCGATGAGATGGAGTATACGCAATGGTGGACACGCCGATTTGACGATCAACGTTAAGGCCGCCCAACCTCGTGAAGTTAAACGAACTCATCACCGCGATGGCGATCCTCGAAGAGCGCGGTGAACTCGACACGTTGGACGAGATCGGCCAAGAGCTTTTCCTTGAGACCGTTTCGGGCATCATATCCTCCCCAGTCACGGCTCGCGGCAATTGCATTGGCAAACATAAGGACTGCTATTCGTACCGATCTTGGCGGCGCACCCAGTCCATTCCTTCGGCTTCGTTGCGTCCCTTCGGGGCGAGATCGAGCAGCTGATAGGTGCCCATCATCGCCTCGACGCCGCGCCCATAGGTGGAGTAGGTGCGGAAGACCTGGCCGGCGTCGTCCTTGTAGAAGGCGCTGATGCCCGGCCATTCCTCGCCGAGTTCCGGCCACTCTCCGAAATTATAGTCGATCTTTCCGGAGGCGACTTCGCCTGGTGTGAAGCTGACACGGAAATCGTGATTGAAGTCATTTCCGAAGGACGACACCCATTTGAACTGCCAGCCCATCCGTTTACGATAGCGCTCGATGTCGGCGAGCGGTGCGCGCGATACGGCGATCATGGTAACGTCGTGATGCGAAAGATGATTGTTCATGCCATCGGTATGATCGGCCATGAAAGAGCAACTCGGGCAACCCTCCTTCCATCCCGGCGCGAACATGAAGTGCTGCACCAGAAGCTGCGATCGGTCATCGAACAGATCGGCAAGCGTTCGGGGGCCATCGAGCGTATCGAACACATATTCCTTCTCGATTCGTACCCATGGCAGCGCCAGCCGCTTTTGGGTGACCTCGTCCCGGTGTCGAGTAAGCTCTTTCTCCGCTTTCAGAAAATCCCGCCGGGCGGCGAGCCAGTCTTTGGCTGAAACGATTTTGTGGTTCATTGTCAGTCTCCTCGGGTTTTAGGGGATGGGCATTGCCGCCAGTAAGCGGAAGCGAGCTTCAGCCAGGGCGACAGGTGAAAGAGGCTCATCAGCAGGTACATGAAGGCCATGCCACTGATCGGCAGCATGCCGGGTGGGGACGCGCAGATACTCACCTGAATGTCGTTCGCCGAAATCCAGGCCATCGACGCGAAGGTTGGCGAAGCTGCAAGAACGAGCCAGCCTGTCATATCGCCTGATCGCAGGGTGTCCGAAGAGCGTTTTCTTGTTGGTTTGGACATTGTCATTTCTGAATTCCCAATTGAGGTTCGACAACGCTTCCCGCGACGCTTAGCCTGACAAAAATCTATGTCCGAATGGCGGGAGAATGTGAGTAACAAGTGTGACGGGATTTGAATGGACACTCTGATGACCTTCGCGGCGCGGGCGCTTGCGGCGGGCGATCCGCTTGCAGCACTCAAGCACATCGCTCTACGCGCCGATGCTCCTGCACTCGCCCTGCGCGGCATTGCCATGGCGCAACTCGGCGACCTTGCGCGCGCGAAGGAACTGCTGGGAAACGCGGCACGCGCTTTCGGCAACCAAGAGCCTATGGCCCGTGCACGATGCAACCTCGCGGAAGCAGAGATCGCGTTGGTCTTGCGCGACCTTGGCCGTCCCATGGAGGGGCTCGCCGCCGCCCGGTCCACGCTGGAGACATTCGGAGACTTTGCGAACGCCGCGCATGCCGGCTATCTCGAAGCAAGGCGCTTGCTGTTGATCGGCCGTCTCGACGAAGCCGAGTGGGTTCTGGGCGGCTTCGATGCCGGTGCGTTGCCGATGACATCGCGGGTAGGCTACGAGTTGGTAGTCGCGGGCATCGCGATACGCCGCATACGCGCGAAGCCGGCTCGTGATGCGCTCGATCGCGCGGAAAGCGTCGCGGCTGCCTTTGGCAATGCCGCATTGAAAGCCGAAGTCGACAGAGCCGTACGGAACTTCGAAGCGCCTGCCGCGCGGCTGGTCTTGCGCAATGGAGAACGGCTTCTTCGGCTCGATGAGGTCGAGGCGCTCACTGCATCGGGGGCGACCGTCATCGATGTGTGCCGGAACGTCGTGCGCGTCAATAAAGCCATCGTCTTTCTCGCCAGTCGTCCGGTCCTGTTCGCACTCATGCGCGTGCTCGGTGAGGCTTGGCCGGAAGATGTCACGCGGGAAGAGCTTCTCGTCCGCGCCTTTCGCGCACGGGAAGCAGATGAATCGCATCGCGCTCGGCTGCGGGTCGAGATCGGGCGTCTGCGCGAGGCAATCAGGCCCTTGGCGGAGATACGCGCCACCGAGCGGGGATTCGTATTGGAGCCCCATGATAGCGGCGCGGTCGCGGTGTTTGCGCCGCCTGTCGAAGACGAGCATGGCGACATGCTGGCGCTTCTCGCCGATGGCGAAGCCTGGTCCAGCTCCGCGCTGGCGCTCGCGCTCGACGTCAGTCCACGCACGGTACAGCGGGCGCTCGACACCCTTGCGCAAAATGACAAGGTGGAATGGTTCGGCCACGGGCGCGCCCGTCGCTGGATTGCGACGAGCGTACCGGGTTTCCCGACAAGCTTGTTACTCCCCACCGTCGGCGTTCTAGTCTAGGATGAGGGCATGAAACAAACAGCCGCCGAAATCATCCGCGAATATGGCCCTTTTCCCGGAGTGGATCGCGTCCATGGGGTCAGCTTTGACGGCCGCCGGGTCTGGATGGCGACAGGCGAGAGGCTGGACGCCTTCGATCCGGACAACGGGAACGTGCTGAACTCGCTTAATATTGCCGCTGATGCCGGCACGGCATTCGATGGCAAGCACCTGTTCCAGATTGCTGAAGCGGTGATTCAGAAGGTCGATCCACAGACTGGCGAGGTGCTTGCCACGATTTCCGCCCCCGGCAATGGAGGCGATTCCGGTCTTGCATGGGCTGAAGGTTCGCTCTGGGTCGGGCAACATCGCGGCCGCAAAATCCATCAAATCGATCCTGAGACGGGAAAGGTGCTGCGCACGATTGAAACCGATCGCTTCGTTACCGGGGTCACCTGGGTCGACGGCGAGCTCTGGCACGGTACATGGGAGAACGACCAAAGCGATGTCCGCCGCATCGATCCTTCGACCGGTGAAGTATTGGAGCGGTTGGATATGCCAGCGGGAATGGCAGTTTCAGGACTTGAATCCGACGGACGCGATCGGTTTTTCTGCGGGGCTGGCGATAGCCCCAAAGTTCGCGCCATACGCAAGCCAAAACGATCTGAAACCGCAATGTGAAACAAGAAGCAAGTCGCCGGCTTATGTATCCTTATTCGTTGGTCTTCTCGGCGGTAACCGTTCACATGGACATCTGCAATGTCGTTTAAGGACCTGATACTGGAGGCAACGCGCGAGCAAGCTTGATGAAAACGGCAAAGTCGGCGGTTCGTATCTTTTCAACAGCAATTGTGTGTAATCTCGAAAGCTCGAGCTGAAGCATTCGACCTTCATCTCTATCCAGAATCTCGAAAAGATAGAGAAACCCATGCATGGCGGGTCGCTTCATACACGCTCTGAGTTGGTTCCATAGCATCTGGGTCTTCAAAACAGCCCAAGGCGATGGCGACGAGGTTAGGCCGAAATTCCGGTATCCAGTAGACGGTTGATCCGCAAGTGGGGCAAAAACGGAACTCTAGGCGCTTTCCGCTATCTCCAGGTCGTATATAGGTTTGGTGTTTCCCCGACGCCCTGATTTGATCGGCAGCATAAAACACTGCGACACCGAACGCTGAACCGGTACGATACTGGCAAGCACGACAGTGACAAACGGATATCTTATGGGGTTCGCCGTTTGTCACCACTGTTAGCTGATGACATGAACAATGGGCTAGGCGCACAATTTTGCTCCCAATTCCAAATTTTTTCGATCCTGAATATGCGCGATGACGACGATATCGGAGCGGTCAGCTTTGAGCAAATTGACATTCGCAAGGTCTTACCGAGGATGATCATCCTTGCGGTATCCTACACTATTCCGTTGCCGGTGTAGTTACCGGCTTTATCGCCGGATCGAGCCGCCCACCGCAGGCGCGGTCCTGCGATATCACATAGCGACCAGATAGGGCGCGTAGCACGGACGAGGGTGGGAGCCTTTCGGTCACCCCGGCGAGAGAACTGTTCTATCTCAGCGCGGTTGAGTGACACTATTCGGAGGGCGTCACACTGTTCCTCGCTGCACAGATTTCCCGAACCCCTTTCTATTTCGCCTCAGGATCATGTTCTGACACGCTCGACTTGCCGTATGAAGTATTGTTAGCTGAGGGCAAGTGAGAGCGAATGTGTCGGAGGGGCCGCATGAGACTCAGGAATCAGATTCTCGCATTGGCCATCGGGCCTCTCGTTCTTGCGATTATCGTTATCACAGCACTGATTACGTGGCAGTCCATGACGCTGGCGCGCACGAGCATCGATGCGTTCGAACGAAACATGCTCGCTGCAAAGGAGGCTGAACTCCTTAACCTCACCAATTTGGCCCTTTCGGCGATCCGTTCGGTCTATGACAGGGCGGGAACTGATGACGAGGCTGCGAAGGAGGAGGTCAAGCGAATTCTGACTGACCTCGATTACGGTACGGACGGCTATTTCTTTGTCTATGATTATGACGGCGTGAACGTCGTCCATCCGCGACAAAGCTTTCGTCCAGGGAGTAATTGGCTGGATCTTTACGATCCCGACGGCAACCGCGTCATCTATGACCTGATAGTCAAGGCGAAAGAAGGAGGAGGTCTTGTCCAGTATAAATGGGAGAAGCCCTCGACCGGGAAGATGGCTGATAAGCTTTCTTTTGCAGCCGGCCTCAACAAATGGCGCTGGATGATCGGTACAGGGGTTTATCTGGATGATGTTTTTGCCGCGACAGCGGCGGCGAAGGAGGAAATGCGCCGTTCCATTACATGGAATTTCCTGATTGTTGCACTGTTTGCGGTCCCTGCTGTGTTGCTGGTGTTCGCCACCTGCATGCTGCTCAATCTGCGTCAGCAGAGGTTGGCAGACGGACGGCTCAAGGAACTGATGCAGAGGGTTATCGATACCCAGGAAGAGGAGCGCCTGCGCATTGCTAGAGAATTGCATGACGGCATTTCTCAAAATCTCGTCGGAGTGCGCTTTGCGATTGATCTCGCGCGGCGCAAGGTGGCGCCTGACAATGTCGGAGCCGCCGAGGCGATCGGCAAGGGCGCCGTCGCATTAAATGAGGCGATCAAGGAGGTACGTCGTATTTCCCACGATCTTCGCCCGCGTGTCCTCGACGATCTGGGGCTGACGGCAGCGCTGGAATCCCTCATCTCGAGTTTTTCCGAACGCACGGGAATAGCGGCGACGCTTGAATCCGTAGCCTTCAAGCATATGCTTGTCCCCGAGGCACGGGTTGCACTTTACCGTGTCGCACAGGAGGCGCTGACCAACATCGAGCGCCATGCCGGCGCGACGCAGGTCGCCATCCGGTTTTCCAGTCGCGATGAACGGGTACAGATGGATGTCAGCGACAATGGCCGCGGCTTTCCGACCGTTCGGACAGAGAACGGGATGCCGGCAAGCAAGGGGCTCGGTTTGAGAAACATGCAGGAACGCATGACGCATTTCGGAGGCAGGCTGGATGTCGAAAGCTCCGCAAGGGGAACCGTTCTGCGGGCGGTGCTGCCCATCACCGCCATGAAGGATCGCAATAGCGGCTTACAGGAGGCCGCCGAGTGACCGTTCATCCGATCCGTGTGCTGCTGATCGACAACCATCCTCTGGTTCTGGATGGGTTGAGGGCCGTCCTCGAGACTTACGAGCATCTCGCAGTCGTTGGAACCGCATTGTCCGCCATGGCCGGTATCGACGCGGCTGTCGCCACGCGGCCCGATGTGGTGCTGATGGATATCAACATGCCGCAGATCAATGGCATTGATGCCCTGGAACTGTTCAAGGAAAAGCAGCTTTCCGCCCGGGTGCTGATGCTGTCGATGCATGACAGCCGGGAATATATATCGACATCGGTCATGTATGGTGCGGCCGGGTACGTTCTGAAGGACGTGGCGACCGAAGAAATAGTCGCCGCAATCGAAACCGTGGCTGCCGGCGGCACCTATTTTTCCTCTGGCGTTCGCGATGTGCTGATGGAGGGGTCTTCCGGCAGGCTGAAGGCGCTGACGACACGCGAGCAGGAAGTTCTGCTGCTGATCGCGCGCGGAAAGAGCAATCGCGACGCTGCCATGGCGCTCGACATCGCCGAGCGCACGATGGAAACCCATCGCAAGAATATCAAGAGGAAACTGGATATAGCGACGACTGCGGGTCTCATCCGCTATGCGATCGATAACGGGCTTATCAAAGAATAGCCGCTAAAGGTCCGAGGCCCCGGAATGTCGCCATCCGGGGGCCTCGGTAAAGTCTATGCCGGCTTATTTGCCGGCCGTCTGCATGGCATAGCCGTAGCTGTCATAGGTATATTCGGCGACGCGGAACCATTCAAAGCTCTCGTCGCGGAATTTCTTCCAGCCCGGATAGATCTTGGCCCATGCGGGATGCTTCTGCGTGTACTCGTCATAAAGCTCGAAGGTCGCCTTGTAGGCGGCGTCGAGCACATCGCGGGGCAGCGGGCGAAGCTGCGTGCCCTTGGAAACCAGCGAGCGGATCGCATCCTTGTTCTTGACGTCGTACAGCGCCTGCATGTTGATGTTGGCGGCCTTGCAGGCAGTGTCGAGTGCTGCCTTGTATTCATCAGGCAGGGCTGCATATTGGTCCTTGTTGACGAAGAAGTGGATCGTCAGTCCGCCCTCCCAGAACGCGGGGTAATAGTAGTATGGCGCGATCTGGTAGAAGCCGAGCTTTTCGTCGTCATAGGGACCGACCCATTCCGCGGCATCGATGGTGCCACGTTCCAGCGCCGGATAGATGTCGCCGCCCGGGAGCTGCTGCGGCACCGCGCCAAGCTTGGCAAGCACCTGCCCCGCGACGCCGGCAATACGCATCTTGAGGCCCTTGATATCCTCGACGCTCTTGATTTCCTTGCGATACCAGCCGCCCATCTGGGCGCCCGTCGCTCCACCGGGAATACCGATGACGCCGTAGTCGGAAAGGAATTCGTTGTAAGCTTCGTTGCCGCCGCCATGGTAGAGCCATGCGTTCTGCTGGCGGGCGTTCAGGCCGAAGGGGATGGTCGAGCCGATGGCGAATGTCGGATCTTTCCCCGTGAAATAGTAGCCGCAGGTATGGGAAATCTCGACGGTATTGGCTTTTACGGCATCGATGGCCTGGGCGCCGGGAACGATTTCACCAGCCTGGAAGACCTGGATTTCGAACTTGCCGCCGGTAATGGCCTTCAATGCGTTCGCCATAACGACGGCGCCGCCGTAGATGGTGTCCAGATTGTTCGGAAAGCCGGACGTCAGGCGCCAGCGAACGTTCGGCAAAGATTGCGCTATGGCCGGCGTGGTGAGCGTCGAAGCGGCCGCAGCCGCCCCGGCAAGCACGCCGCCGGACAAGAAGTGTCTGCGGTCCAGATTGTTCCTCATAAGATTACCTCCTCCTATTGAAGTGACCGACGCTTGGTGCGTCGATGGGGTGCGGCGGGCGCTTGTGCGCCCGTCGGAATGTCAGGGGTTGCTGGGCTTGCCGAAGCTTGGGGCGTTGCCGCCAGGGGCGAAGGGATTAGCGAACGGATCGGCGTCGCTACCTGCGCCGGGCATCGGTACATTGATATGGACGGCCGAGGGATCGGCGACCTTGGCACCCGACTTGTAGTGCATCACTATTCCGGGGAAGGCGATGATGATGATGACCATGGCGAGCTGGATGAAAAGATAGGGAATGGCGCCGAGATAAATCTGGGTCGAGGTGACCGGCTGGATCGTCTGTCCCGTGATCCGATCCTTATAGGCACGCGTCGGTGCGACGGACCGCAGGAAGAACAGCGAGAAACCGAAGGGCGGGTGCATGAACGACGTCTGCATATTAACCGCCAGCATGACGCCAAACCAGATCAGGTCGATGCCAAGCGCATCGGCGACCGGCGCCAGCAGCGGGATGATGATGAAGGCCAGCTCGAAATAATCGAGGAAGAAGGCCAGGAAAAACACCAGCAGGTTGGCGACGATCAGGAAGCCGATCTCGCCACCGGGGATCGATGTCATCAGATGCTCGACCCAGACGTGACCGTTCACGCCATAAAAGGTCAGGGAAAAGACGCGCGCGCCGAGCAGGATGAGCAGAACGAAGGACGACAGCTTTGCCGTCGCGTAGAGTGACTGCTGGATCAGGCCGAAATTGAGTTTACGGTTGGCAAGCGCAAGGGCGAGCGCGCCGACAGCACCCATGGCGCCACCTTCCGTGGGGGTGGCGATCCCGAGGAAGATCGTGCCGAGCACGAGGAATATCAGGACGAGCGGAGGCACCAGCGAGGTGATGACCTTGAGCAGCAACTTGGTGCCGCGCAGGGTCCGCGCCTCCAGCGGCAGGGCCGGGACCTTTGTAGGGCTGATGATTGATGTGATGATGATGTAGAGCGTATAAGCCGTTACCAGCATCAGACCCGGAACAAGCGCTCCCTTGTACATGTCGCCCACCGAGCGGCCGAGCTGGTCAGCCAGCACGATCAGCACGAGACTTGGGGGGATGATCTGCGCCAGCGTGCCTGACGCGGCGATCGTACCTGCGGCGATTTTGCGGTCGTAGCCATAGCGCAACATGATGGGAAGCGAGATGAGGCCCATTGAGATGACCGAGGCGGCGACGACGCCGGTGGTGGCGGCCAGAATTGCCCCGACGAAGATGACGGCAAACGCAATGCCGCCGCGGACCGGTCCAAACAGCTGGCCGATCGTGTCCAGCAAATCCTCCGCCATGCCGCTCTTTTCAAGAATGAGCCCCATGAAGGTGAAGAACGGTATCGCCAGCAGCGTTTCGTTCGACATCTGGCCGAATATGCGATCAGGAATGGCCTGGAATAGCGTGGCTGGCAGCAGGCCGAGTTCTATCCCGATGAAGCCGAAGACAAAGCCGACAAAAGCCAGCGCAAAGGCTACCGGATAGCCGAACAGCAGCACGATGATGAGCGCGGCGAACATGATCGGCGCGAGATTTTCCGCAAGGAATGCCATTATTGTTTCTTCCTTCGATCAGAGCATTGCTGCTGCGGCATCAGCCGCTGCAACCGGATCGGGGATATCGCCGCGCAGGATTGCGACGCGTTTGATGAGTTCCGACACGCCCTGAAGGGCGAGCAAGCTGAAGCCGATTGGTATCAGCGCCCAGACCGGCCATTGAATGAGCCCGCCCGTGTTGTTGGAAACTTCACCGGAGGCAAATTTCTGCAGGAACACCGGCCAGGAGAGATAAACCGTGATGAGGCAAAAGGGCATGAGAAAGAAGATGGTCCCGAGGATATCGACCCACAATTGCCCCTTGCGCGGCAGGCTTCCGTAAATCAGATCGACCTTCACATGCTCGTTGTTGAGGAGCGTGTAGGCGGCGGCGATCAGAAACACAGCGGAGAACAAATACCACTGGGATTCAAGCCAGGCGTTGGAACTCATCGAGAACGCCTTGCGCATGGCGGCATTGATGGCGCTGATGAGAATGGCGGCGAGCAGCAGCCACGAAATACCTTTGCCAATAGCAGAATTGGCAGCATCAATGGCGCGCGAAAGCGCCAGCAAAAACTTCATGAAATCCTCCCCGGAAGCGGCCGCGTACTCCTCGATACGCGTGCTGCCGCTATAGTTCGGGCACGATATCAATGGCGTCTTCACGCTCAAGGGCTGCTGCCGGAGAATTTCTTCAGGCGTACCGAGAACTGGGTATGTGAGGGGCAACTTCAGTAAGACGGCAAGGGATAATGAAATGAAAGAGCGTGCTTGGGCACCCAATACTTCGTCGTGCTCGACATCAACCCGGAAGACAGGCTTCCCGTGATCGCCCTCTATTTCTCTTGCAAGTTCATTGCGCTGGAAGCCCAGCGCTCGGCGAAATGATAGAGACTTGAAGCCAAGTTGCAGGAGCCGAGCTTACCCGGCCACCATTAGCTCGTCATATCAAGCAGCTGAAGAACGCGTTGCGCCATATCTGTGCCTCTGTCATCGGCGCGCCAGGCTAATAGCAATGGAACAGAAAATGTCATCGGCAATGGGATTTTCGTCACCTTGGGGGAGGTTATTCCCACGCCGGACGGCAATATCGAACAATATCCGTGGCCGACAATCAGTTGCACTGCCACCGGTATGCTGTCGATCTCAATCAACTGCACCTTTGACAGCCACGTTGGCCCAAGCAGGTGCTCGAGAAAGCTTTCGGCCGTCTGGCGCAGTCCGGAGGCGCGGGAAGGTAGTACCAGAGGGTGCTTGAGGATCGCCTCCCGCATCTGTGACGGTGAATATGCATCCGCCAGTTCAGGTGCTTCATGCTGCAGGAAACATGAAAGGTGGCTGCGCAGAACCTCACGGCTGCGCAGGCGGGAATTGTTGACTGGCATGTCGACAAGGACTGCATCGTATCGCTGCTGTTCAAGCCCTTCCAGCAGACTGTCTGCAAGTCCGGGCTGCATCAGCAGCGGTGTGTCGAAGCGCCGTGCCCAGTTGGCGGCAATGCGCGCCAGAATAATTGCCGTCGGGCTGTCAGTTGTTGCGGGAGGAATGCCGCCGAATGACCAATGGCGCAGATGCCGCTTGAAACGCAGGGCGGATGTGGAGTCCAGCGCAGCCCAGATATCGCGTAATTTGTGGACGTGGGGCGATACCCGCAGCCCCTCGGGCGATGCGCGCGAGCCGCTGCGGGTCCGTTCAAAAAGCCGGACGCCCAGATTTTCCTCCAGCATCGCCATCATCCGCGTCAGCTGTGGTTGCCCGATTTGAAGCCTCAATGCGGATTTACGGATCGAGCCCGATTCGAGAATGTCCACGAAGCGGAACAGTGCAATCAGCGACACGCTTCTCTGATGAATATCATTCGCATGGTCATCGCCGCACGCGCCGTGGATCGCGAAGATTTCATGGGTGGCCTGCGCGAGATACGGGCTAAGTCGCCCGCCTTCGGCTGTCAGGATCAGGCCTTTTGCACCCTGGACGAAAAGCTTGACGGAGAGGGCGGTTTCCAGGCGGCTGACGGCATCCGATACGGTTGAAACCGGAATTCCCGTTGCCTTGGACGCAAGGTGGATGCCGCCGAGACGAACCACCTGGTCACATAAAAGAATCGTCGAAACCTTCACCGCCCACGCCTCGTCTTGACCTTCCCATTCCGGCATCGGCTGTCCGGATTTTGGGATATACCACTAATTTTATTGTGCCTCATAGTCGAAATATGACAGGAGGACGACATGGCGGATTTCGATACGGTTTTGGCGGGGCGGGTCATTCTGACCGACCGCGAGATTTCTCGAGGTTTCGTGGCCATTCGCGAGGGGAAAACGGCACTCATCGGAGAAGGCCCCGCGCCGGCTGGAAGAGAAAATCATGATTTCGGCACCGGCATCCTATTGCCTGGCGCCATAGACGCACAGGTGCATTCGCTGTCGCAGAAGGGGGCCGAGGGTTTTGCGGCCTCGACCCGTGCGGCGGCGGCGGGCGGCGTCACGACAATCGTGGACATGCCCTATGATGAAGGCAATCTTGTGTGTTCCGCCGAGGCTGTCAGGCGCAAGGTCGCGATGATCGACGCGGAGGCGCGCATCGATGTTGCACTTTATGGCACCGTCGATCCGCAAGAGGGGTCTGCCCGCATTGCCGAACAGGCGGCGGCGGGAGTTTGCGCCTACAAGTTCTCGACCTTCGGCACGGATCCCCAACGCTTTCCGCGTATCCCACCGGCGCTGCTTCGCGCCTGTTTTGCCGAGATTGCAAAGACCGGGCTTGCCGCAGGCGTGCACAATGAGGATGACGCCTATGTCCGCGCCGCGATTTCCGAGGTCGAGGCATCCGGTATAACCGACTGGCGTGCGCACGGCCTGTCGCGTCCCGAACTGGCTGAGACGCTGGCGATGCTGCAGATTTACGAAACCGGTGCCGAGACAGATTGCCCGGCACATGTCGTCCATTGCTCCGTCAGCCGCGGCTACGAAATCGCCGAGATGTACCGCAGGAACGGCCGGTATTCCTCCGTCGAATGCTGCATTCACTACCTTGTTCTGGATGAGGAAAACGACGTCGCGCGGCTTGGCGGCAAGGCCAAGATCAACCCGCCCATACGCGCCCGAAAAGAAGTGGAGGCGATCTGGCGTCATCTGGCCGAAGGGCGGGTGTCGATGGTGTCTACCGACCATGTCAGCTGGAGCGAGGACCGCAAGACCAATCCCGATATGCTGAAAAATGCCTCCGGTGTCCCAGGGCTGGAGGTCATGGTGCCGCTTTTCGTCAAGGGCGCGATCGCGCGCGGTGTACCGCTGGTGTGGGCGGCCCGGTTGATGGCCGAAAATCCGGCCCGGCATTTTCGTCTGGATCACCAGAAAGGCGGGTTGCAGGTTGGGCGTGATGCTGACGTCATGGTGCTCGTCGATCGGCCCGTGGTGTATGACGCAGCCAGCAGTCCCCACTCCATTGCGGGGTGGTCGCCTTATCACGGCATGGAACTGCCCTGGACGGTCGCAGCCACCTGGCGGCGAGGCGAGATGGTTTTCGACGGGGAAAATGTGCTGGCTGCGCCGGGAACCGGTATTTTTGTGCGGCCGCCTGAAACGCTTGGTCTGCGCGAGGTGCTGTTGTGATGCGCCGCAATCTCGACGCGTCAATAAAGGACATAGAAGCGGATCTCGATGCACTGGCGCAGATTACCGATCCGGAACGCCCCTGGACCCGCCGCGCCTTCTCGCCCCGTTTCGATGAAGGGCGCGACTATCTTCGGCGGCGTTTCCTGAGTGAAGGATTGAATGTCTCGACGGATGCGGGCGGGAACCTGATCGGCCGCCGGGAAGGCACCGAGCCGCAGGCCGGAACGATCATGCTGGGCTCACATTCCGACACCGTGCCGGACGGCGGACGTTTTGATGGTGTTGCCGGTGTCGTCGTTGCATTGGAGGTCGCACGCATTCTCTCCCGGCGCGGTGTTGCCTTGCGGCATAACCTTGCCGTCGTCGATTTTCTTGCTGAAGAAGTCTCCATTTTCGGGGTTTCCTGTATCGGTTCGCGAGCAATGGCGGGCGTTCTGCCGCAGGACTGGCTGAGGCGTATCAGTGACGGGCGCGATCTGGCGACGGCCATACGTGACGTGGGCGGCAAGCCGGAAAGTCTTGAAGCTCCCTTGGCTGATGACCTGAAGGTCTTTCTGGAACTGCACATCGAACAGGGGCCGGTTCTCGAACGGGAAAAGATTGCGCTTGGGGTGGTGACAACCATTGTCGGCATCAATCGCGTCGAGATCGAGGTGACGGGTCGTCCCGACCATGCCGGCACGACCCCGATGGGGTTGCGTGCGGATGCCCTCGTCGCTGCGGCGCGGATCGTGAGTGAGATCGAGCGGTACGCGACGGAGCTTTCCGGTGGTCCCGGGCATTTCACCGCAACTGTGGGCGAGTTCGAAATCTACCCCAACGCCGCCAATGTGGTCCCGGGCCGCGTCCGCATGCTGGTTGATATCCGCGCCGAGCGGGCTGAGGACAAGGAAGCATTCGTATCCTGGCTGACCGGACTTGACGCGGACGGTGGAAACACAATCGAGGCACGGCTGATTTCCGCCAATCCCGGCGTGCAGATGGATGATGGATTGCAGGAGATGCTGGCAAAGGCCGCCGACGGGCTGGACACGCCCTATCGCAAGATGGTGTCGGGTGCGGGACATGATGCGGCGTTCATGACACGGCTGTGTCCTTCGGCGATGCTCTTCATCCCTTGCCGCGACGGCCGTTCCCATTGCCCGGAAGAATGGGCCGATGCGGCTGATCTCGCTCTGGCGGCTGAGGTTCTGGCGAACACGATTATGGAATTGGACAGAAAAAGGGAGGGCTGAAAGTGGCCAGAATTCTGACGGAGAAGGATGTGGAACCCGCGGTGCGGGGAGGCGCGGTCTATGCGGCTGGCGGTGGCGGCTGGGTCCACCATGGACGGATGCTGGGCTATGCCGCAGTGAACGCCGGTGCGCCTGAACTCGTCTCCATCGACGAATTGAACGAAGACGACTGGGTGGCGACGGCTGCCGCCATCGGCGCGCCGGCCTCCACGACGCCTTGGGAAATGCGGGGCGTGGATTATGTCAAGGCCGTGCAGCTTTTGCAGGACGCGCTTGGTGCAAAGGTCGCGGCCCTGATGATCGGGCAGAACGGCAAGTCCTCGACCCTCAACGCATGGCTGCCTTCGGCTATCCTTGGCTGCAAGGTGCTGGACGCGGTGGGTGACATGCGGGCCCATCCGACCGGCGACATGGGGGCAATCGGCATGGCCGGAAAACCGGACCAGTCGATCCAGACGGCCGTCGGCGGAAATCGCGATCAGAACCGCTATATCGAGCTTGTAACGCGCGGCGCAACCGGCCGGATCTCTCCCATCCTGCGCACGGCCTCCGACATGTCGGGCGGTTTCATCGCCTCGGCCCGCAACCCGGTTCGCGCCGGCTACGTCGCGAAAAATGCCGCGCTCGGCGGAATTTCCAAGGCGCTGGAGCTTGGTCACGCAATCCTCGCCGCCGAGCCTCGAGGGCATGCGGCAGTCCTCGACGCGATCCTTGCGACCACGGGCGGCAGGATCATGATTGAAGGAGAGATCACGGCCAAGGATGTCGTTTATACGAATGAGGCTTTCGACGTCGGTACGGTCACCATCGGCAGGGGTGATGCGGCGCTGACCCTGCATGTGATGAACGAATACATGGCGGTCGATGCGGTCGATGGTCGCCGCCTCGCAACCTTTCCGGACGTCATCACCACATTGTCGCAGGAGATCGAACCGTTGTCTGTCGGTGAGCTGAAGGTCGGCATGAAGATCCATCTGCTGCATGTCCCGAAGACCCTCATTCCGATCGGCGCGGGCCTGATGGACCCGGCGATCTATGTCCACCCCGAAAAGGTCATGGGCATCAACCTGACCGACTACGCATTGGAGGCCTGAAGATGCCGAGAGAAAATCCCCGTAATCCGGGCTTCCCGATCCCTTCAGGCCCGGACCTTCGCGCGAAGGGCTGGCGGCAGGAAGCCCTGTTGCGCCTCATGGAAAACGTGCTGGCTGTCGGTGAAGACCCTGAAAATCTCGTCGTCTACGCAGCACTTGGGAAGGCGGCGCGCAACAAGGCCGCATATGATGCCATCGTGCGCGCATTGACGACCATGGATGAGGATCAGACGCTTGTCATCCAGTCGGGAAAGCCGGTCGGGTTGATGAAGACTTCGACCGAGGCTCCGATGGTCATCATGGCCAATTGCAACATGGTCGGCCAATGGGCCAAGGCCGAGAATTTTTATGCTCTCGAACGCAAGGGCCTCATATGCTGGGGCGGCCTGACTGCGGGGGCATGGCAATATATCGGCTCGCAGGGCGTCATTCAGGGCACCTATGAAATCTTCATGCGCATTGCCGAACGCCGCTTCGGCGGCACGCTCAATGGGCGTTTCGTACTGACCGCGGGCCTTGGTGGTATGGGAGGCGCGCAGCCGCTTGCCGGCCGCATGGCGGGCGCGGCCATCCTGTGCGTGGAGATCAATCCGGAACGGGCCCGCACCCGCAAGGATATCGGCTATCTCGACGAGATCGCCGATGACCTCGATAGCGCACTGGCACGGATTGAAGAGGCCCGCGCGAAGGGTGAGGCGCTGTCCGTCGGACTTGTCGGCAATGCAGCGGAAATCTATCCCGAAATAGCTGCGCGGGGGATCATTCCGGATATCGTGACTGACCAGACCTCCGCCCACGATCTCGTTTATGGTTATATTCCAATCGGTTACGATCTGGACCGGGTACGCCGCCTGCGCAAGCAGAACCCGGATGAGCTGATCGAGGCCGGCAGGGCGTCGATTGCCAAACAGGTAACAGCCATGCTCGAATTCCAGCGGGCCGGCTCGGAGGTTTTCGACAATGGCAACTTGATCCGCACGCAGGCGCAGGCCGGTGGCGTTGCTGATGCCTTCGACATTCCGGTCTTCACCGAGGCTTATCTGCGCCCGCTGTTTTGCCGGGCGATTGGTCCCTTCCGCTGGATGGCCCTGTCGGGCGACGCCTCGGACATTGCGCGGATAGACGAGCTGGTGCTGGAGATGTTTCCGGACAACAAGATCGTCACCAACTGGATTTCGCTGGCGCGCAAGCACGTTCCGTTCGAGGGGTTGCCGGCACGCATCGCCTGGCTCGGCCATGGCGAACGGAGCGCACTCGCACGTCGGGTCAACGCTCTGGTCGCTTCGGGCGAATTGAAGGGGCCGGTCGCCTTCTCTCGCGATCATCTCGATTCAGCGGGCATGGCGCATCCGAACATCATGACGGAGAACATGCTCGACGGTTCGGACGCCATCGCCGACTGGCCGCTTCTCGACGCGATGCTGCTCTGCGCTTCGCGCGCCGACCTTGTCGCACTTCATTCCGGCGGCGGGGGTTATGCGGGCTTCATGACCTCGGCAGGGGTCACGATCGTTGCTGATGGAACCAACGCGGCCGACGACCGGCTTTCGCAATCACTCGACAATGATACCGGGCTCGGCGTCATCCGTTACGCGGATGCGGGCTATGCCGAGGCGCAGGATGAAATTGCCAGCAAGGGCATAAATCACGTGCAGATCTGACAGGTCAAAGCGAGGAGACGTCATCAATCGCCACGAAGGGCGGAAAATTACGATCACTAATCAACACCGCCTGCCGGCACCGGCAGGCCAAGAGGGGACAATAATGGAAAAAACATATCAAAATTTGTCAGTGACACCGGCCAGACGGTCATCACCGGAGCGCGCTGTTGCCGCAGCATCGATAGGCAACGCCCTGGAGTGGTATGACTTCACCGTCTATGCGCTGTTTGCAATCTACATCGCCCATAATTTCTTTCCCGGCGGTGATCATACGGTCGAACTCGTGAAAGCCTTTCTCGCCTTTGGGCTAGGCTTCGTGATCCGCCCCCTGGGAGCCATCGTGATCGGGGTCTATGGCGACAAGGCCGGCCGAAAGGCCGCACTGTTCCTGACCATCATGATCATGGCGGCGGGCACCCTGCTGATCGCGGTGGCGCCCACCTATGCCGCGATTGGTGTGGGAGCGCCGCTCATGATCCTTGCGGGACGAGTCCTTCAGGGCTTCTCCGCGGGCGGAGAAATCGGCGGAGCAGCCGCCTTTCTTGTTGAACATGCGCCCGCCGACAAAAAAGGCAAATATGCTTCCTGGCTCCAGGCAAGCATGGCGATTTCCAACATCATGGGTGCACTCGTCGCCTTTGCGGTTACCTCGCTTCTGACGGAGCAGGAGATCGGAGACTGGGGCTGGCGGATCCCATTCTTCATTGGCGTATTGATCGCGCCGGTGGGCCTGTGGCTGCGCAAGACGCTGGACGAAACGCCGGCTTTTCAGGCCGAACAGGCAAGTCTGGAGAACAAGTCCGCCAAAACACCCCTGAAGCTCGTCTTCTCGGACTATTTCGGCCACCTGATCAAAGGCTTCGCTTTCTCGATCCTGTGGGCGGTTTGCGTTTATGTGCTGATCATCTACATGCCGATCTTCGTTCAGCGTGCTTTCGGTTTCAGCCCTTCGGAGGCGTTTACGGCATCGCTGATTGGGAACGTCTTCCTCGCGGTCGGCTGCGTCAGCGCCGGCAGCATTTCGGACAGGATCGGTCGGCGCGTGATGCTTGCCATTGCCGCCGGCGCAATGCTGGTCGCTGTCTATCCCCTGATCTGGTGGCTGCAATCTTCACCGACGCTGACGACGCTCATCGTCGTGCAAAGCCTCTTCTGCATCATGGTCTCGGGATATGTCGGGGTCGCGCCGGCAACCCTGTCTGAGGTTTTCCCGACGAATATCCGCACCACCGGCATGTCATTGGCCTACAATGCCGCCGTAACGATCTTCGGAGGATTTGCCCCGGCGACGCTGACCTGGCTTGGCAGCACGGGCATCGGTTATCACGCGCCCGGATTTTATGTCATGGCCGCGGCGTTCATATCGCTGATAGCGGTTCTGATCCTGCCGAAGCCGTATTCCACGAACTAAAGGAGATGGGCCGCTCAAGGCCCAGCTCCCCCAATTGCTCCACCCGTCATGTCTGGAAGTTTCCAGTCGAAGCGAAGCCGTTTCGACGCCGGACAGTGCTGCAAACATGACGGCATAATAATAACCAACTCAAGGGAACATCATGTCTGTTAAAAACGGGACTATTCATCGCCTCTCCATTGTCACAGCTTTTGCGATCGCCGGGCTTGCTGCTTCAAACGCACGGGCGGAACATTGGTCCATCGACGGTCAAAACCTGACCGTGGAACAGGTCGTCGGCCTGGCGCGGGATGACAGCGCCAAAATTACTCTCACCGAGAGCGCGGGCAAACGGATCGCCGAAGGCTTTGATCTGGTGATGGAGGCCGCCCTGCAAGGCAAGGCGGTCTACGGCCTGACGGTCGGCGTTGGCTGGAACAAGGATCGCCCAGTTTTCGCGATGAAGGACGGCAAGCGTGTGCTGGACGACGATCTGCTGAAACTGTCACGCGCTTTCAATTCGACATCTCTGCGCGCTCATGGCGCAGGCGTAGGTGAGCCGATGGCGGTCGAGGCCGTGAGGGCGGGCATGGCGATCCGTCTAAACCAGATTGCAACCGGCCGAACCGGCGTTCAGAGCGCCGTTGCGGAAATGTATCGACAGTTTCTGGAGCAGGGGATTACCCCAGTGGTTCCTTCACGCGGTTCTGTCGGCGAGGCGGATATCACCCTTGCCTCCCATATCGGTCTGGCGATGGTCGGCGAGGGGGAGGTCTTCATGAAAGGCAACCGCATTCCCGCAGCACGCGCCCTGACTGACGCCGGCATCGCTCCGCTCGAGCCGGTTGGCAAGGATTTCCTTTCGATCCTTAGTACGAATGCGCTTACCGCCGGGCAGGCTGCCTTGCTGGCGCAAGATACGGCGGGTTATCTCGAAAAGGAAGCCGTTGTCTTTGGTTTGGCACTTGAAGGTTTTAATGGCAATGTCGCCCCTTTCCTCGCAGCGACGAACGAGCTGCGCCCCTTCGCCGAAAACACATCCGGGGCACTGATGGTTCGCTCTGCCCTTGACGGCAGCTATCTCTGGTCGCCCACGAAGGATCGGGCACTGCAGGACCCGCTGTCTTATCGCACCATGGCCTATGTGCTTGGCGGAGCCGAAATTGCGACGCAGGATCTGACCAGGGCGCTGGAAATCCAGATGAATCACAGTGATGACAATCCGGGCGTGGTTGCGGGAGCCTCGGACGACAAGGCTTCCGGGCAGGTCTCCCAGTATTTTATCGAGGGCGAAATATCGGGAGCGATCTATCCGAGTGCGGGTTTTGAGATGTTGCCGGTGGCCTCAAGGGTTGAAGCACTGAACACGGCGCTGGTGCGTCTGTCACAGGCCATTACGATGCAGACGATCCGCTTCGAGAACCCGGACATGACGCATCTTTCGCGGTTCCTTGCTGCTGAAACCAATCAGGGACATGCGTTTGGCGCGATCCAGAAACCGCTCGTCGCGCTTCTGGCTGAAAACCAGCAGATCGGCGCGCAGGCTCCTGTCGGCTCGATTGCGATGGCAGGAAATATCGAGGATCTGGACAGCCACGCACCGCTTTCGGTCGCCAATCTCGGCCGAATTCTGGATAACCTCTACTGGATGTCCTCGATACAGTTGCTCCATGCGGCGCAAGCCGTTGATCTACGCAAGCCCGGGCAGTTGGGGGCGGGAACAAAAGCGCTGTTTGAAGACTATCGCCGCAGTGTGCCCTTTGTGGCGGTGGACCGAATATATACCAATGATTTCAGGACGGGTTATCGCTTTCTCAAGGCCCGTTGAGCGGTTGTTATATTGGTGTTGAACAGATGAGATGACCGATGTCTTCCGCCCCGTTTCGCAAAGCAAATACTTGATGCTGCGGCACGGCCCGAAGACCTCGGCCATCCCCGCTATGATGGGTAGCGCCGAATTTGATACAAGGCAGTCTGTCGATCTATATTTCGACAGGACCGGGAGCTGGCTTTACAGAGGAATATCGGCAGATTGCTGACAGCAGGGCCCATTATCTTGTGGAAGGTTCTGGAGTCTGGAATCGAGCGGGCTGTCGCAAATATTCCAAAGCCTGCACCCCGTTTCATGAGGGGAGTAAATCTATTTGCAGCTTGTAGGTGCGGCTTTCCCCAGCATCCAGCTGACCGCCTTCGGGTGGTCGGAGATCGGATCGAGGCTCGATCCCAAGTGCGAATACGCCGGACTGATATGCGCGCCAGGTCGCAAACTTTGGGAGCGCCACCTGATCATAGGTCAGGGAGAGGGAGAAACCACATCGCTTGTTTTCGAGAACAATTGGCGTGTCGTGCGGAGTGACGCGGCAGTCGATATGATCCACTTTCTCCCCAAAGCTGTCGTGAGGGATCGGCGGAGTCGAATTGATTTCGCAAAGCGCAGGTTCAGGCAAGCCTTTTACGATCAAGGTCTCGTCCAAGAATGGATATCCGACATTGAGGTGATAGAGGATAGCGTGTTCGGATGGTCGGAAGCTTCGGTTTGTTACCGTGTCTTCAATGAGCAATGTGGACTCGAAAATCGGCACGGTTATTTTGCGGTGCAGTTCTAGAACCTCTCCGAAAACACTTGATTGCCGCACCGTGCCCTCGCAGATGATGGTGCGTGTCCCAACCTCGACGCCAAATCTCTTCAGCCGCGACTTCTCGGACGAGATCCGGCCGTGCTGCGGCAACCGCCTGGATTTGAGATTTGGATATCCGTAATGGGTGACATCGGAGTCATGAGGCCTGCTGTACTGGTCCAGACCGCATGTCACCATGAAGCCATCGAAATTGCGAAAAAAGCCTAACCCTTCTTCTGAATCCGGGTCATGTGGCGAGAATGGCATCTGGTTGGAAGAGTGCCATCCGACATTCACCCCCTTGAACGACAGCGATGACACGTCGAAACCACGATCGACCGCGATCTCGAAGCCGATACCGGCGGCATTTCTGGCAATGATAAGACGTTGTCCTCTGCCCGGGCCATCTTCCATTGTTAAGAGCCTTGCGTCGGCAACCGAACGGAGATCTGCGGTTCGGCGGAGCAAATCCATGTCCATCAATTGATCCTCATTTTATGGCTCGGAGCGCTGATACGTGGCCGGCAACGCCAGGGTTTCAAGTTTTGAGATCAAGCAACGAAGCTGCGGTTCCCTGACGGAAGAGGCTGCGGCCGCTGGCGTGAACCAGCTCAATCTGCGCTCGTCCTTTTCGGGATAATCGCTCTCGAGCCCTTGCACATCGAGCAAGTGGACCTGAACCATCGCAGGGACAAGATTTCCGTCATCCAGCCTCTTAAGATAGGTGTAATGACCCCATGCCTTTTTCTGGACACGGCCTCTCACTCCGGCTTCCTCCCAGGCCTCGGTGCAGGCAACTTGGTGGGGCTTCTTCTTCCCCATAGGCCATCCCTTTGGGACGACCCAACGGCCGCTGTCTCTGCTCGTTATCAGCAGGACTTCGATCGCTCCGTCTTGCTCAGGCACGCGTCGAAAGCAAATTGCAGCATATTGCGTCCTGACATCACCCTTCGGCAGCTTGCCGTCTACTGGTGCTGAAACTTCGGTAGTTTTGTGTGCCAAGTCGATAGCCTTTCACACTCCTGTCATGCACGTCGGCTATAGGATTGGTGGATCAAGAGTGCTGAATATCTCGATTATTCAGCGGCTTGACTGACGAGATGCTTGAAGGTTTTGTCTGATTGTGAGGAGCGTCGCACCGGCTTGCGCGGCGCCCGTTGGTAAAAGGCGATTGAGGGTCAGGCAGCCGCCGAAAGGTTGTTCAGCACCGGCTTTACTCGATTGAGAAATTCCTTGGAGCCGCACACGAAACGAAGTTTCTGCGGTAACTCCGTATTGTCCCAATCGATCGTGTGAGTGACGCCCAGTCCCGCGAGGATTGGCAGTGCCGCCATGACGTCCCATGTGGAGTCGCCGACAGAAACGTACCCATCTGTCTCACCCATCATCACTTCGATCAACGAGAGCGTTGCGGACCCCGTGAAGCGGAAGCTTATGCGCAGGTCATCCGAGATGAACCGGATGACCTCCAGCCTGTCAGCCGTCGAGACCGATGGATGAATGCTGAAACCTGTCGATGCGCGAGACATGTCGAGCGCTGGCAGGGGGCCGAGAGGCTTTCCATTGAGCTGCGGTACGATGGCGTGACCACCGATCAACAGAAGGTCGCGTGCAGGAGCGAAAATAACGCCGAAGGCGGGACGCCGGTTCTCGAAAAGCCCGATTGAGACAGCCCAGTTCTGGGCGCCGCGGACATAGTTGAACGTGCCGTCAATCGGATCGATGACCCAGATGCGACCCGAAGTGCCGGTGATCTCGCCGCCTTCTTCTCCAAAGACCCCATCGTCTGGAAAAGCTTGACGAAGCCTCTCGATAATCAGGGCTTCGACCTGCTTGTCGGCTTCGGTGACCAGATCAAGGTGCCCCTTCTTCTCGACCGGCAGGGTGGCCAGTTTTTTGAAGTGGTATAGAGCCAGGTTCCCGGCTTCCCGCGCAATGCCCTCGACAATGCGCGCCTGATCCGAAGAGATTGTTGTGTTTACCTTATCCACGCGCCTGATCCCGCAACCGTGCGATCTGTGCGACATCGTCACCGAGAAGCTGATCGAGCTGACCTTCACGGACCCACTGGACAAGTTGAGATTCGACGTCCACGCCATACGTCATCAATTTTTCATGGTGGCCGGCTGGCAGATAGCAGAAGGCCGCAAAGCCCCCCTCATGCAGCTGGCGCGCCTCGCCGCTGGCAAAATGATAGACTTCGATATTCATGGCATCCAGATTGGCCTGGCGAGCAAGCGACGCAGGATCGATGAGGCGGGAGTGCATCAGGCCGACTGTCGGAACCTCCGGGATGGCTTTCTTGACGTCCCTCAGCTGCACATAGTCGAAGGAAGAGAACTGCAACAGGTCGGCGGCACCAAGCTCATCGATCAATGCGCGCAGCTTCGGGAAAAACACGTCGTTCTGGTCGTAGATCTTGAGTTCCAGCTGATAGATGATGCCAAGCTCTCGTGCGAGTATCAGCGCATCACGCAGCCGTGGCACCTGCTCACCTGAAAACTCGTCACTGAACCAGCTGCCGGCATCAAGCTTCGCCAGCTCAGCATAGGTCATTTTCTGGACGATGCCGTGGCCATTCGTCGTGCGATCAACCGTCTTGTCGTGCATCAGAACGAGCTCGCCATCGCTGGTGATGGAGAGGTCGGTCTCGCAGGTCGTAAGCGGGCCGCCGTACTCGAAAGCCTTGCGAAACGCGACCAGCGTATTTTCCGGGGCGCCGGCGCTGTGGCCGCGGTGGCCACCGATGCGCATGTTCTCAATCGTCATTCGAAGCGGATTCATAGTCTTTTCCTTCTGAGTTAACGGAGGCGCGCGTCGAAGCGATCGCGCAGATAGTCGCCAAGCAGGCTGATGGAGAGCGTCGTCAGGACAATCACGGCGCCGGGGAATGCGGCGATCCACCATGCGATCGCGAGATAGTTGCGGCCGTCAGCGACCATCAGCCCAAGGCTCGTTTCCGGTGCTTGAATGCCAAGACCGAGGAAACTCAGGCCACTTTCCAGAAGGATGATTTCTGGAAAGTTCACGGTGAACTGAACGATCAGGGGGCCAGCGATGTTGGGGAGCATGTGGCGGAGATAGATGCGCATCGGCGGCACGCCGACGATACGAGCGGCTTCGGCATAGCCTTCCTCCTTGGCGCTCAGGACCAGGCCGCGCGTCAGTCGCGCATAACGTTCCCAGCTGGCGAAACCGACAAGGAACACGAAGAGAATTGGGCTGGAGCCAAGCAGCGCCAGAACGCCGAGAGCAATGACGATGAAAGGAACCGACGCCATGGCGTCGGCGAAGCCCATGATGGTGTTGTCCACCCAGCCGCCGAAATGGGCCGCCAGCAGGCCGAGCGTGGTCCCCATGATGGCGCAAATGACGGAGCCAACCAGCGCGATCATTAACGTCATCTGTGTCGCGACGAGCAGATTGCTGACCACGTCGCGACCAAGATAGTCGGTTCCAAGAAAGTGCTCGGCCGACAGGAATGGCCTGGCAAACCGCGCGATCGGATCCTGGCTCAGGTAGTCAAAGGGCGAAATCCAGCGTGCCGTTACGCCGACGATGACGACGATCGCAATCCAGAGGCAGCATAGAGTTATGCTTGCCGGCATTTTGCGGAATGGGGCCAGCACGGAGATCGGCGCGGGATTGGAGGAGGTGATCGATGCCATGTCAGTGCTTCCTGATTTTCGGATTGAGAACCGCATAGAGAACATCGACGGTGAGGTTGATGGCCACCATGAACGCGGTGAAGAGGATGATCATGGCCTGTACGACGGGTAGATCGCCGGTGCTCGTCGCATTGACAAACCCACTTCCGAGACCTGGCCACGAGAATACCGGCTCTATGAGTGCCGATCCGCCAAGCAGACCGCCTGCGACGAAGCCGAGTGTCGTCACCATCGGGATTGCTGCATTCGGAAGGGCGTGACGCAAGATGACGTCCCAATTCTGAATGCCATCCGCACGAGCTGCCGCGATATATGGCTGACCGAGCACGTCGATCAGCGTGGAGCGCATGAACCGCGCCACGGCCGCAGCGTTGAACAGCGCGAAGGTTGCTATGGGCAGGATGGCATGGTTCCAGGTTGAACTGCCGGAACTCGGCAGTACCCGAAGCCACACTGCAAACACGAAGACGAAGACCAGACCGAGCAGGAAGTTTGGAATGCTGTAGCCGAGAACAGCGCCGGCCATCACGCCTTTGTCGATAGCAGATTCACGACGCACAGCCGCAATAATTCCGACGGGAATTCCGATCAGGAGACTCAGGAAAAAGGCCGAAACCGTCAAAAGCAGGGTTTTAGGAATTCGCTCGCTGATAACGTCGAACACCGCTCGGCCATCTGCGAACGATGTCCCGAAGTCGCCATGGAATGCATTGGCGACATAGTAGAGATATTGTTCAGGGATAGAGCGGTCGAGACCCCACTTCTCGTTGAAGGCGGCAAGCGCCTCCGGCCCGGCATTATCCGACAACATCGACTGCGCGGGATCACCGCTCAAGCGCAGAATGACGAAAACGATGGTAACCGTGAACACGAGAACGACGATGGCACGTATGACGCGGGCGAAAATGAAGCTGGTCATATGGCCAACTCCTTCTTCACGGCGACATCAGCCGCCGGGACGGATTGACGGTCAATCTCCTCTGCACGATGGCAGGCAGCTTGCTGGTTCCCGACCAGTCGCAATGCCGGCGTCTCACTGACACATCGGTCGATCGCGAATGGACAGCGTGCCCGAAACGCGCAACCCTTTGACGCATTGCTGGCATCGAGTTCGCCTTTGATCGGCGGTTCGATATTTCGAACCCTGGGATCCATGGTCGGCACGGAAGCCAGGAGTGCCCGCGTGTAGGGATGCCGCGGATTTTGGTAGACCGTCTTGATGTCGCCTGTCTCGACAATGCGGCCGAGATACATGACGGCGATACGGTCAACGAGATGGCGAACGATCCTCAAATCATGGGTGATGAAGACGTAAGCGAGATCCATCTCCTGCCAGAGCTCGCTCAGAAGTGCCACCACCTGGGCCTGCACCGAGACATCGAGCGCCGAAACAGCCTCGTCAAAAACGACCAGCTTTGGATCAAGGATCAGCGCGCGTGCGATGACGACGCGCTGGCGCTGACCGCCTGACATCTGGTGCGGGTAGCGGTTCATCATCGCTCCGGAGAGGCCGACACGTTCCAGCATCGCGGCTGCCCGCCGATAGGCCTCTTCCCGACCACAGACATGATGAACGATCAGGCCTTCGGCGACCTGCTGGCCGATCATCATTTGCGGGTTAAGCGCCGCGAGCGGGTTCTGCTGTACGAGGGAGGTGCGAACACGGAAATTCCTCCAGTCCGCCTTCGTCCGGTCTTTGTGGTTTACGCCGTCAAACCATACATCGCCGCTGGTTGGGGGTGTCAGACCGAGGAGCAGTCGGCCAAGTGTCGACTTGCCGCTGCCGGATTCGCCGACAACACCAATGCGTTCCCGAGCCGACAGTTCGAAACTGATGTGGTTCGCGGCGAGCTGCTGCGTCGGCCTGGCGAAGAAACCAGTCTTGTGCCTGTAAGCCTTCGTCAGATCGCTTGTTTGAAGCAGGGGCGTCATCATGCGACCACCGGATGATAGCAGGAAGCTTCGTGGGACAGGCCGATGCTGGAGGGAGCAGGGAAGCGAGCCACACATTCCTCAGCCACGCGCGGACAGCGCGGATGGAAGTAACAGCCATCAGGCAGGCTCTCGAGAAGAGGAACAGAACCCGGGATTGGGATCGGTGGCTCAAGATCGGCGGGATCGATGCTCGGCATACAGTCGATCAAAGCGCGGGCATAGGGATGAGCGGGCCGCGCAAGCAGCTCCGCAATTGGAGCCGTCTCGATGATCTTGCCGCAATACATGACTGCTGCCTTGTCAGCGAGACGCGCAATCACCCCAAGATCATGGGAAACGATCATCAGGGCCATGCCAGTCTCGGCCTTCAACTCTTCGAGGAGGTGGAGGATCTGCGCCTGCATGGTGACATCGAGCGCAGTCGTTGGTTCATCGGCGATCAGCAATTGAGGCTTTGCCGCGAGTGCATGTGCGATCATGACGCGCTGGTTCATGCCGCCGGAGAATTGATGGGGGTAGGCGCGCAGACGGCTTGCGGCGCGATCGATACCGACGCGTTCGAGAAGCCGCATGGCTTCCAGCCGGGCATCGTTGCCTTTCAGCCCCTGATGGCGATAGAGCGCCGATTCAAGGTAACGGCCTATCGTATGAACCGGATTCAGGCTGCTGGTTGGGTCCTGGAATATCATTGCTATCGTCGGATCGGCGGCCCTGCCGGATTTCGTCGTATCACGTTCGAACTCGATGGAGCCACCGGTGCGGGCGATTCCGCGCGGCAGCATGCCCGCAACGGCGTAACAGGTCATGCTCTTGCCGCAACCGGACTCCCCAACAAGACCGAGGGTCTCACCGGCATTCACACTGAAGCTGATCCCATCAATGATTTTAGTATTGCGTGCCGGGACTTCGACGACCAGGTCGCGAACGGTCAAGAGCTTTGGCATTCTTCAATCTCCTTGGGGCGATGCGCACGGATGCGCATCGCCGAGGCAGCGTGTTATGATCAGCTGAAGCTGAGGTTGTTGCGAAATTCCATCATCTCAAAGCTGATGGGCTTCCACTGGACATTCTTGCGCGCCGCGTAGACGTCGAACGGCTGGTAAAGAATGACGGCCGGTGCTTCTTCCTCGAAGATGTCGCGCATGCGGCTCCAAGCGTCGAAGCGTTCCTTGCCATTCGGCATCTGGGAAACCTTGGTGCAGAGTTCGTTGAACTCGGCCGGAGCCTTCCAGCCCCAACGCTTCTGCACCTGGCCTTTCGGACCAAATTCGCAAACCATCGTCGCCCAGGCGTCCGTCATCCACTGGCCGTTCGACCAGTTGCGGATGTAGCTGTCCTGGTCTTTCGGTGCGGCGCCGGGGGCGAATACCTTCGGAACCACCGTGACGCCGATCTGCTTCCACATCTCGATCATCATCATGAGAGCGGGAACGGCATTGGCGTAGTAATTGCCCATCGTGTGGTAAGTGATGGGGGTGCCGTCGTAGCCACTTTCCTTGACCAGGCGCCTGGCTTCCTCGACGTTGTATTCCATCGCTTTGCGGTTTGGATCGAAAGATTCACCGTAGTTCGGGAAGTTGAAGCCATGAGGGATCGAAGCTTTGCTCTTCCAGAGCGATTCGACCATGATCGGGCGGTTGACCGCTAGCGCGAGGGCGCGGCGGAGCGTCTTCGACTGGAACACCTTCTGGTTCATGTTGAAGGTGAACATGTGGAAATTCTCAACGACCTTTCCGCGTGTTTCCAGGTCGGAATAGCCGTTGATGAGTTCCATGTCGTCGGGCGTGAGGGTGGTGACGATATCATATTCACCGCTGATCAGACCGGCGACACGGGCGGCTGGTTCGGCGACAAGCTGGTAGGTGATCTTTGAGGCAGTGGGTTTGATACCCCAGTAGTCGTCGTTCGGTTCGAGAACCACGCGGTCGCCAGCGATCATCTCGACGAATTTATACGGGCCTGTTCCGATCGGCTTGCTGCCGAACCCGACAGTGCCAAGGCTCTTATAATAGTCCTTCGGGACGATGCGCCCCATCCAGGAGGTAACGTATGTCTCCGTCAGATAGCTCGGCGTTTTCGTGCGCAGAACGACAGTGTATTTGTCCTCGATAACGGGCTCGTCGAAGTCGAGCGAATAGGAGCCACCAAGCGGAATGGTCTTGATTGCTTCAGGACCCCACAGGCGCTCGGACGAGAACGTGTAGGCGACGTCATCAGCGGTCATTTCGACGCCGTTGTGGAACATGACCTTCTGGCGCAGCTTGAAGCGCACGGACCTGTCGTCGATGCGTTCCCAGCTTTCAGCCAGCGATGGCATCAGACCGAGACCCGTTCCCGGCGCGCCGTTCCCGAAAAAATCGCGGGCGATGAGCGTGTCGTATATCTGGTTGACGATGCGCGGTCCGACATTGCTGATCGCATTGACCGGCTCCAGCGTGGCTGGCAGCCCGTTGACGCCGATCCGAAGCTCACGGCGCTCCTGGGCAAATGCAAACTTCATGCTGGTGGTCGATGCCAGCGCCGCAACGCTTGCACCGATGATGAATTTTCTGCGGCTGGTCGAAAGCATCTAAGGTCCCCTGCTTGGCAAGATGTACGTGGAAAGGAAGGTTCACGTCGCGATGACGAACTTTTTGCGCAGCTTCTCTGGCGCCGCGTCGATGATGGTTTTCGAGCCGTTGTCGGTGACAACGATGCCGATATCTTCGATCTTGCCGACAACGGACAGGCTGCTCTTTGTGAGCTTCGAATGATCGGCGACGACAATCGTCCGGCGTGAGACCTCGATCATGACCTTCGCGATGCTTGCGTTGACGGGCTCAACGGTACAGACCAGACCGCGATCGACGTCGATTGACGCCGCATTCAAGATGAGCTTGTCGACGTTGAACTGCCGGATGAACTGCTCTGCCAGCGGCCCGCGGAAGGAATGGTTCGTGTCGGTGTATTCACCGCCAACAGAATAAATCTTGTGATCACCCTGGCGCGTCAGCTCGGCAACGATGTCGAGGCCGTTGGAGATGATCGTGAGGTTCTTTCGACCCGCGAGCATTTTCGCGACTTCCAGCGCGGTGGTGCCCGCATCGAGGAGGATCGTGTCTCCATCCGAAATCATTCCGACAACGGTGGCAGCAATTGCAGCCTTTTCAGCTTGCTTCCACACCAGACGCGCGGAGTTCGTCGCATCTTGCGCTACCTGGTTGAGCCCGACTGCGCCGCCATGAGTTCTGCGAAGAAATCCCGACTCCTCAAGCTCGACCAGATCGCGACGCGCGGTCGCCACAGATATGTCAAAACGCTCAGTCAGTGTTTTGAGGTCAACGAAATTCTGCTCACGCAGAAGCTTGACGATCTTGGCCTGCCTGCCTTCTGCTTGTGTCGGTATTGGCTGGATCTCGTTCATTTGTGATGCTTCTCGTTCATGTGTGAGCGTTATCTATCGGCCTTGGATGACACTGATATGACAAAATAGGCCTGAAAAGTAGGTATATTGTATTTTGCAAGGCACCAATTCGATGCTGCAATGCGCTTTGTCGATGAAATATGAGCGATATCGTTCATCTCTTGGGGCCGTAAAGCAATAGAAGCGGTTGAGCTCTCAAACCCGTTTGGTAGGCACTCGGTTAGTAGCTCGCGATAGCGTAGCAGCGCGGTATCCAACGCGGTCCAATCCCGATTTTGTTGATTGCTGCCCGGACCAAATCCGGAAGGGGTAGGCTAGCAAGCTGCCGTAAGCGGTGTTGAAACGTCGTCAATCCCCGTATGAGAACGTCGGCAAGGGTCTGCGCGTAGTCATTTCGACTCACCATCCCAAAACGCAATGAAGAACAGCGTGACGTCGGAGCCTATCGATTAGGCGGCGGCAGTCTTTGAGAATTGCTGATCGCTGACACGCGCATCCTACGCGCATTTTGCGCTTTCGACCGGTGTCAATGCCGACGGCTCTCCGTAACTTCCGCGTAATTTTTGGCGGCCATACGTCTCCGCCTTGGTGCGCCTCAACGGTCGACGGGCGACCGTAGCGGCGATGGATCGAAAGGACGGACATGAAAAAGATCATTTCAGGCGTACTTGTTTGCTTGACGCTGACAGCGTGCAGCCAGACGGAAAAGGGCGCCGGCATTGGTGCGGCGGGCGGCGCTATCATCGGTGGGTTGGCAAGCGGCACTTGGGAAGGCGCTGCAGTGGGAGCCGCCGCAGGTGGCGTGGGAGGGGCCGTGGTAGGCAACATCAGCGAACGTAACGACAGGAACCGCCGCGACCGCTGGGAACAACGGGACCGCCGCGACTACGGGTGCAGATATCGGGATCATTACGGTCGCTGCCGATAAGGATTGCGGCCTGGGTGGTGCACGTCAATGGCGAGATGGGTACCGGACGAACTTCGGTTTCTCCGGTCTCCACGTCCATGGCAGTTTCATGATGTCCCACAACCTGACGATCAGGACGACGTCACGACTGTCGAGTTTATCTGAACCAGAGCCGTAGTTTTGCTATAAAGACTATCGGGAATGATTAGTCCGAGACTTGACTGATTAGGCGACTATGAAACTTCTGCTTATCGAAGACGATCCGGAAATGACGGACGCGTTGAGGACGGCCCTCTCGCAGCATGGCATCGTGCTTGACGCTGTTGGAGATCTGGCAACGGCGCGGGAAGCAATCGCTATGGCGGATTATGATATTGTCCTTATCGACCGGCAACTGCCGGATGGTGATGGCAGTACCTTTCTCGCCGATTTGCGTCGCGCCGGATCAAATACGCGATCGATCATCATCTCCGCCCTGAGGTCGACCGACGAGCGAATTTCCGGCCTCAATGACGGCGCCGATGACTATTTACCGAAGCCGTTCGAAATTCCCGAGCTAATTGCCAGAATGAGCGCGGTGCTGAGGCGGGTGCCCACAACCAGCCCGTTCGTCCTGTCGGCAGGAAACGTCACCTATGATCGTGTTTCATGCGATGTGCATGTCAACGGCGTCCGGCTTGCGCTCACCCGCAGGGAACTGCTCATCATCGAAACTCTTCTGAGAAACCGTGGTCGTACCGTGTTGCGCTCGTCCCTTGAGGGGCAGGTCTATTCCTTTGACGATGAGATCCAGTCGAACTCGCTGGAGTCCAATATGTCTCGCCTGCGCCGAAAGCTTGGCGAAGCCGAGGCCGACATTGTTATCAAGAATATTCGTGGCATAGGCTACTACCTTCATGAGCAGAAATAGGATGACCAGCACATCCCTTCGCTGGCGCTTCACTTTTGGTTTTATTGTCCTGCAGCTCTGCGCGGTCATCGCCTCTCTCAGCCTGGTTTTTTATCTCCTTTCCGGCCTCAAGCCCGATGTGGCGATCACGTCCATCTGGCTGTCTCAGGAAATCGCAGACTCGGTCCGTCTCGAGCCGAATGGCCGGGCCCATCTGGTGCCGACTGCCAAACTTAAAGAGATTATGAAGGACGCGCCTGACCTGTGGTTCGTGGCAGATCTGGGCAAAGATATTGTCCTCGCACACGGCGCGCCTCCCGAGAAAATTTCCGACAACATGCCATTCCTGCGGACGTTCAGAAGTGTCGAGCTGCATGGTGATCTGAATGATCCGTTGAGTGTCGCCCGCATGGAGCGCTTCGACACAGAGGCCGGTGAGGCAACGATTTTTGCCGGCGGTGTTTCGATGTCGCAATATGGTGTGACCGTGCTGTTGGGGAACCTTGCCATCGGCGTGCCGGCGCTGATCCTTGTCGCCATTTCCCTCATTGGCGTCCCGTTTGTCACGCGCTGGGCTTTGCGATCCTTCAGCGATCTGACCAGGCGTCTCGACAGGATCGATCTCGATACACGTGGCGCCCTGGTGGAAGAGCGTGGCTTGCCCAATGAGGTGCTTCGCCTGGTGCGCGACATCAACAGGGCGCTGCGTCGTCTCGATAGCGGCTTCGAGGCGACGGAGCGCTTCTTCGTCAACGCGGCCCATGAACTTCGAACGCCGATTGCTGTCCTGCAGGTAAGAATCGATACGCTTTCAGCAAGTGCGGACAAGACACACCTGCAGACGGCCATCAAGCGACTTACAGCGATCGCAAACCAGCTTCTCGACACCGAGAAGTACCGGCAGAAGCCTCAGCAGAATGCACCTGTCGATCTCAACAGCGTTGTGTCGAAGGTGGTCGCCGACCTTGCTCCCCTGGCGATCGCCGAAGGCTACGAGATTTCGTTCGACAGCGATGCGGAAAACCTGTTCGTTCCCGGGGATGCCGAAGCTCTGGAACGTGCATTCGTCAATCTGGTGCGTAATGCAGTGCAGTACGGAGGTGGAGGAGGACAGATATCGGTCAGTATTGAGGCTGACGGCAGCGTGACCGTAGCCGATCAGGGCTGCGGAATTGCCGGCGATAAGCAATCGCGCATATTCGAACCGTTCTACCGGATCAGCCCTCACGGCTCAGGTGCGGGCCTGGGGCTCAGCATGGTCAACGAGATCGTGACCCGTCACGGCGGCTATGTTGAGCTTTCGTCCGCTCCAGGCAACGGCAGCACATTTGCCGTGCGCTGGCGCGAGAAGCGCGTTTTCCAGCAGCGGTAGGGGCCGTCGTCTGCGCCAACGGGCAAGGCATATTCGTCCGTCGACGTTGGCTGAGCACGGGCGCGATCGCTTGATGTCTGGCGGGCAATCTCTGGCACGCCATCCACATTGCAAGCACCCTTTGTCGATCGGTTGATTTTACAGCGCGTGCCAAACGGACCAGGCGCAACGACCGCTCCCCGTAATTTTCAGGTAACTCTCGTGACAGAGAAAGCCCGCAAATTTCAATAGCATGGACCACGACTAAATGACACGACACATTACCCGCAAGCGTCTCATCCTGGCGGCGGCAACCCTTGTCGGTCTGCTGGTCGTCTGGCTCTTGTTTCTGCGTCCGCCGGCGAAGCCTGAACTGGTGACCACGCAGGCGCGAACGGGTGACATTGAAGAGGTCGTGCTGGCGACCGGGGTTCTCGAACCGCTTGAGCTGGTGCGCGTCGGCGCCCAGGCCTCGGGTCGCGTTGAGCGTCTGGCGGTCAAGATCGGTGACGTCGTCGAGGCTGGCCAATTGGTGGCCCAGATCGATTCCCAGACCCGGCGCAACACCTTGCGGGACCGCGAGGCCGCTTTGGCCAACATCCGCGCCGTTCACGCTGCGCGCAGCGCCGGTCTGGTGAAAGCCGAGAAGGACTTCGAGCGCGAGCGTGACCTGCTGGCAGGTGGTTCGACGCCGCGCGCCCAGTATGACGCCGCGGTTGCCACGCGAGACAGCGCGCGGGCTGAGGTTCAGTCGCTGGACGCTCAGGTCGCCCAAGCGCAGGTCGCGCTGGAGTCTGCGGGTATAGAACTGGACTATACCCGCATCACTGCCCCGATCGCCGGCACGGTGGTAGCGATCGTCACTGACGAAGGACAAACCGTGAATGCCCTGCAGACCGCGCCGACCATCGTCATGATCGCGCGATTGGACACAATGACGGTGCGCGCGGATATCTCCGAGGCTGACGTCGTGCGTGTACGGCGGGGCCTACCGGTCTGGTTCAGCATTCTTGGCGATCCGAAGCGCCGTTTCGATGGGGAGTTGCGACAGGTGGAACCAGCTCCCGCCTCCATCGCCAACGAGAGCAACGCCGCCGCGAGCCGTATTGGCTCAACCAACGGCGCGGTCTATTACACCGGGCTGATCGACGTCGCGAACGCGGACGGGGTCCTGCGGCCCTCCATGACGGCGCAGGTGTCCATCGTTCTCAGCCGCGTCAGCGGCGCCGTGCTGGTTCCGCTCAGCGCGGTGGAAGGCGCGCCCCGGGCCGGCGATACGGCGCGTGTCCGCGTACGCGACACAATGGGCGAGGTCCAGATCCGGCAGGTCCAGGTCGGCATCGACAACGGCGCGGACATCCAGATCCTTAGCGGTCTTCAGGCAGGCGAGACCATCGTCCTTGGAGCATCCACGGACGAACGCACGGATGGCCAGGCTCAACTGGCCGCGGCGAAGCGGTAGGGCGCGCTATGACGGAACCACTGATCCGCGTACGTGGGGTATCCCGCGCTTTCCCCGCAGGCGACGAGATGGTGCGGGTGCTGAAAGACGTCGACCTCGACATCGAGGCCGGCGAGATGATGGCCATCATCGGCGCCTCGGGCTCCGGCAAGTCGACCCTCATGAACATCCTTGGTTGCCTCGATCGTCCGACGGACGGCAGCTACTGGATCGAAGGGCGCGAGACGTCGAAGATGTCCGTGGACGAACTGGCGGCGCTACGCCGTGAGCGGTTTGGTTTCATCTTCCAGCGCTATCATCTGCTTGGCGATCTCAGCGCGGCCAGTAACGTCGAGGTTCCGGCCATCTATGCCGGGCGCAGCCGATCCGACCGGCACAAGCGAGCGATCTCATTGTTGACCCGGCTGGGCCTCGCTGAGCGGACGGGCAATATTCCGGGCAAGCTTTCGGGCGGCCAGCAGCAGCGGGTGTCGATCGCCCGCGCCCTGATGAATGGCGGCGAGATAATTCTGGCCGACGAACCCACCGGAGCGCTGGATACGCACAGCGGCGCCGAAGTTATGAAGATCCTGCGCGAGCTTCACGCCGAAGGGCACACCATCATCCTCGTCACTCACGACAAGAAGATCGCCGAACACGCGGATCGGGTCGTAGAGATCAGCGACGGCGTTATCATTTCCGACGAGCGCAATATATCCAAATCCGCCGCGACGGCCCGTCCCATCCGCGAGCACGCGCCGGGCGCTGGCTGGCGCGGCGCAATTGACCGGATGACCGAAGCCTTTCGTATGGCGGGCGCGGCAATCTGGGCGCACAAGATGCGCTCGCTTCTGACCATGCTCGGCATCATCATCGGTATCGCCTCGGTGGCGGCTATTTCGGCGCTGGGAGCTGGCTCGCAGCAACAAATCCTGAGCAGTATCAGTTCGCTCGGCACCAACACGATCGAAGTGCGGGCCGGGAAAGGCTTCGGCGATCTGGAAGCGGGCAAGATACGGACCCTGGTTCCCGCCGATGCCGAAGCGCTGGTGAACCAGCCCTATGTCGACAGCGTGACACCAACCGTCACGACGAGCGTAACTGTCAAGCGCGCTGCCGTGGCCGTCAATGCGTCAGTCACCGGAGTTGGCGCGGACTTCTTTCGTGTACGGGGCCTTGAGCTGGCCCATGGACAACTGTTCGACGCCCAGGATGTTATCGCCTACAGCCAGAATGTGGTGATCGACGCAAACGCCGCGCGAGACCTGTTTCCAGACCGGGTAAACCCGGTGGGGCAGGTCATTCTTCTGGGCACAATGCCGGCGAGGGTTGTGGGTGTGACGAAACCGGAAAACTCCTTCGGCCCGGCGGTTGATACATTGACGGTTTATGCGCCTTACACAACCGTCATGGGCCGCATGCTGGGACGTCCGAACGTCGACGGCATAACGGTCCGTATCAGAGACGATGTCGATCCGGGCAATGTCGAAGCCGCAGTTTCGCGCCTTATCGAGCGTCGGCACGGCGCGAAAGACTTCTTCCTCACCAACTCGGCGACCATTCGCGAGACTATCGAGACCACCACGCAAACCCTGACGCTGCTGATTTCGTCAGTCGCCGTGATCTCGCTGATTGTCGGCGGCATCGGCGTGATGAATATCATGCTGGTATCCGTGACCGAACGCACCAAGGAGATCGGGGTTCGTGTGGCCGTCGGCGCTCGCCGCAGCGACATCCTTTCCCAGTTCCTGATCGAGGCCGTCATGGTCTGCCTTGTCGGCGGCTTCATGGGAGTGATGCTCGCCCTCGGGATCAGCGCTCTTTTCAATTTGCTGAGCCCCGACTTCAAAATGATCTTCTCTTCGGGCTCCATCATGGTGGCCTTCACCTGCTCAACCCTGATCGGAATCGTCTTCGGCTTCCTTCCCGCCCGCAATGCGGCAAAGCTGGACCCGATCGAAGCCCTGGCGCGTGACTGATGACCTGGAAACGTCTGCTCGGTAGCCGTTGCGGTCGCTTATCATTATTGAGGCTGGCGTAGTGTCATTAGGCCGATGGTTGCAAGGCTGCATCGAGCAGCTTGCGCCCATTGCCAGCGAGCCAGGACCTGAAAGTGAGAAGGTCGGGGTTAATTTCGCGCATGAGTTTCAGATCGACGAGCTCGGCGAGCGGCCCGTCTACCAGGCTCTTTGCCATATGCGCGAGATCAGCGTTTGCAGCGAGAACATCGTCCGGGAACCGTTCATAGGTTATTGAGCGACCGGCTGCTTCGCTGAAAGCGACCTCAAGTTCACGCCCCGTCAGTCGATCGCTCGCGATCTTAAGCGTTGCACCGCCAAAGCGTGACTTGTCGGCAAATACGGCAGCGACAAACCTGCCGATGTCTTCCACGCCGGTAAGCTGAATGGAATGGTCGGGTCGGATCAGGGACACCAGCCGGCCCTCATCCAGACCGAAGCCAGGTCGCACCAGCATTTCCATGAAAATCATCGGCCGGATGATGGTCGTAGTCATGTCCAGCTGTCGAATATGGGCTTCGATACGAGGCTTGGCGTCGAAACGCGGAACGCCTGTCAGTTCATTCCCCACGCTGGCGCCAGACGAATAAACAAAATGGTTGATGCCGGTTTCGGCAGCGATATCCGCAATCGATGTACCATGACGGACTTCGTCTTCGGCAGCCAGGTTGGCTGGCAGTACGCTAAAGACACCGTAAGCGTCTTTCATTGCTGTGCGGATTACATTTGTCTCTTCAAATGAACCCTGCACAAGCTCGACACCTGCATTCCTCAACTGCAGGGATTCAGCTTTGGTGGAATCCAGAACGAGCGCGCGAACGGGCCATCCCGCTTTCAACAGGGCTTTGGCGACTGATCCTCCCTGTTTTCCGGTTGCGCCGAAAACCAGAATGGGGTGCTTGCTATTGGTCATTTGAAACCCTCGCGTTAAACAAGGGCCATCCATATATACGAATGTAGTTCTGCCGGAAGACGGCACATTTTTCAGCGTCAGGCACAAGGATGAAACCCTTGGATGAACAGACCGATGCCAGTACACAGTA
The DNA here is from genome assembly GCF_053522525.1 of Agrobacterium sp. 22-210-1. Lineage (NCBI taxonomy): Bacteria > Pseudomonadati > Pseudomonadota > Alphaproteobacteria > Hyphomicrobiales > Rhizobiaceae > Agrobacterium > Agrobacterium sp. 22-210-1. Next base: position 230,713 of record NZ_JBNWCI010000003.1, read on the forward strand.
CGGGTCAGAAAATGACAGGCAATTCAGGCCCATTCCGTCAAATGGGGTCTGCAGCCTGCTGAGTGACAAGTGGACCGTGCCGGTTCTCTGGCGTCTTTCGCTCGCCGAGGATCATCGGCTCCGCTTTTCAGCCTTGAGAAAAGAGGTCCGTGAAATCACCCAGCGCATGCTGACGCTCACGTTGCGCAATCTCGAGCGTGACGGCTTCGTTACACGTCACTATTTCCCTGAAGTGCCGCCACGTGTTGAGTATGAGCTGACGGATATAGGCCACGGAGCCTTGCACGCCCTTGAGGGGTTCAACTTCTGGATCCACGACAATCTGGACGCCATCAAGGCGCGACGACGCGCTTACGACGACCAGACGGACCTGTAAATCCGAATCCCCGAGCCGAGTTGAGAGACTCAGAGACCGCTCCAGATTAGCAACGCTTGGCTAAGACCGCTTTCCGCATTCACGGCGAGATTAGAACCCTTGTGGCGCCCCGAAAGCGGAAATAGCAGTGGGCGCGCGAGGCGGCATGTTTGCGCCCCAATACTCAACGGCCCGCATCGCTGGCACTTTGGTGAACGTTTCGGTGGCTTTCGACGCTATCAGACACCAGCCACTCGTGAAATGAAGCCACTTCATATCTCCGTAGGGCTTTGGGAGATGCGGCGACGAAATAGGCCCACTTAACGGGCCATCTAATCTCGGGCAAGAGATGAACGAGGCGGCCGCTCTCCAGTTCCTGCGCCACCAGTGCTTTCCTGACGAGGGCAACACCGCGCGCGGCGATGGCCGCTTGAATGACGGCTGCCGTAGAGTTGATCTTCAGGCCGCTTTCCGCTGGCAACTGGTTCACCCCGGCGCGAGTGAGCCAGTCACGCCATGACGGGAAGTCGCCGCCAGGATGGGGCGTACCGTCATGGATCAGGGTTTGCTCGGAAATCCAGCCAGCCGCCATATGGCAATCCCGCGGAAGCAAAGACCTGTTGCAGACCGCGATGATTTCTTCACCCATCAGGTATGTTGACTTCACGCCCTTCCAGTCTCCGAGGCCGCACCGGATGCCGATGTCGGCTTCGCCCTGAGCAAGGTCAATCACCCGGTCGGAGACGTCGAGCCTGACGTCAATGTTGGGATGACGGGTCGTGAAATCCTCGAGACGTCCAAGCAGCCAGTTCGCGACCAGCGCCTGCGATGCCGTGACGACGATTACCGAACGAGCTTTTCGGCCGCGAAGCTTTCGAAGGCCGGATTCCAGGAGATCAAGGCCTTGCGCAATGTCATCCAGAGCCTCCCTGGCTTCGTCAACCGGGGCCAGACGTTCACTCCCTGACCGTGTTCGGCGAAAAAGCGGATACCCGACCCAGTCCTCAAGCGAACGGACAAGCTGGCCAACAGCGGGCGGGGTCACGTCAAGTTCGGTTGCCGCTCCAACGAAACTCCCGTGTCTGGCCGAAGCTTCAAGAGCCTGCAGGGATTTGAGCCTTGTGAGGTTTCTCATACGATAATGATCTCCTGATAACCAGCGACAAAGATTTTCTTTCTTTTCGGTATCGATCGTTTGCCTCGTCTCTGCAATCGAAAACGTCCATCCGTAATACTCCAGAAAGAGGTGCAGATATGACACTTGAGGGCAAGACAGCACTCGTCACGGGCGGATCGAGCGGGATCGGGCTGGCGACGGCAAAGATGTTACACGACAAGGGCGTGCGGGTCGCGGTCACGGGCAGATCGATGGCGAAGCTCGAGAGTGCAAGACTTGAAATCGGCGAGGATGTCCTGACGATCCAGGCCGATGTATCGTCACTGGACGATCTGGCGAGAATGAAGGCTACTCTCGAAAAAGAACTCTCCGCGATTGACATCGTGTTCGCGAACGCAGGCGTGGCCTTGGGCACGCCGCTCGCGTCTGCCGACGAGGCAACTTATAACGCGATCATGGACACCAACGTCAAAGGCGTCTTTTTTACTGTGCAGGCGGTGCTCCCTCTTATGCGCGATGGCGGCTCGATCATCCTCAACACCTCCTGGCTCAATCAGGTCGGCACACCCGGTCGCGCCATCCTCTCAGCGTCGAAGGCTGCAGTCCGATCCTTCGCCAGGACGATGTCGGCAGAGCTGATTGATCGAAAGATCAGGGTTAACGCTGTCAGCCCCGGATCGATAGAAACGCCAATCCATCGTGGGAAAAACCAGACGGAGGAAGAGTTCAGAGCCTATGCGGAGCGGGTTGGCAGCCAGGTGCCGGCCGGACGGATGGGCAAGCCCGAGGAGATCGCCGCAGCCGTACTCTTCCTCGCCAGCGACGCTTCCGCCTACATGCTGGGTTCGGAAATCGTCATCGACGGAGGAAGATCAGAGCTATGACGATGTTGATCAACGAGGACCTCACCCAGCGTGCCCTTGTCCATTCAGAGCGCCTCGACTGGGTATCTAGCCCCGCCAAGGGCGTCGACCGCCGCATGCTGTTTCGCATCGGTGGAGAGAAGGCCCGCGCGACATCCATCGTCCGTTATGCTGCCGGCAGTCGCTTCACCCATCACGAACATCCGGGCGGCGAGGAATTTTTGGTTCTTGACGGCGTCTTCCAGGACGAGAGCGGCGACTTTCCGGCGGGAACCTACGTCCGCAATCCTCCAGGCACAGGCCACGCACCAAGCAGCGATGACGGATGCATCATCCTCGTAAAGCTCTGGCAGTTCAGGGAAGCCGACCGGAAAAGGATCGTCAGGCTTCCGGGGGAAGGAACCTCTCTGAACTTGCGCTCCGGAGTGGCTTCGTCGCGATTGCTTTTCGACGGAGATGGCGAACGTGTGACACTTGAGGATTGGCAGCCCGATAGAATAATCGACGTCGAAAATCCCGACGGCCTCGAACTACTGGTACTATCCGGAGATTTCACAGAGAGCGGCGATATACTTGACCAGTGGACGTGGCTCCGACTGCCGGCTGGCCAGTCGATCCAAACAAAAGTCGGGAGCGATGGAGCTCGCGTCTGGATGAAGGCTGGTAAATTGCTGCACGACGATGTCTGCCAATTCGATACTGCCGTGAACCCAGAGGGAAAGTCCCGATGAAGTCCTATGACGTCGCGATCGTCGGTGCAGGCCTCGCCGGTCTCTACGCGGCAAGAGGCTTGTACGCGGCCGGGGTCGACTTCGTCGTCATCGAGGCCCGCGACCGCATAGGCGGCCGTATCCTGACCGCGGACGGTTCGGGACTGCCGAACGAAGACGGCTTCGATCTCGGTCCATCCTGGTACTGGCCAGAGATGCAGCCGGCCATGGCGGAACTGGTGTCGGAAGTCGGCCTCAAATCGTTTCCTCAAAACAGCGATGGCGACGTTGTCTTCGAGCGGATGTCACGGGAAAGGCCCCAGAGATATCGGCCTACGATGCAGGAGCAGCAATCGATGCGGATATCGGGCGGGACCGGAGCCGGCATCCGTGCGATCGCCCGTGAACTGCCGCAGGATCGAATTCTGCTCGGTGCTAAGGCGACGGCGATGGAATTGACCGATAACGGTGTTCGGATCGCGATTCAGGGCAAAGAGGCGGCTGAAGAGACCATCGAGGCTCGCCATGTCATTGTGGCATTGCCGCCGCGACTGCTGGAAGCTTCGGTGTCCTTCACTCCGGCGCAGGAGAACGCGACCTCTAAGCGTTGGCGGGATACGTCGACGTGGATGGCTCCGCACGCCAAGTTTTTTGCGATCTACGATCAGCCTTTCTGGAGGAGCTCGGGTCTCTCCGGGACTGCCCAGAGCATGGTCGGGCCGATGGTGGAAGTCCATGATGCCACGACCGCTTCCGGCAAGGCAGCTTTATTCGGGTTTCTCGGCGTGGCCGCCGAGAAACGTAAAGCAATCGGTGAGGAAGCACTGAAGGCCGCATGCCTCGCACAGCTCGAACGGTTGTTCGGGGCTCCCGCCCGAAACGTGACAGCAACTCTGCTGAAGGATTGGGCCACGGATCCCTTGACCACAACGAAACACGACCTCGTCGCCTCCGGGCATCCCATCATCCAGGACGAGGCCTGGGTAAGCGGAGCGTGGCGTGAACGCCTTATTCTGGCAGGAAGCGAGACAAGCGATTCCGAGCCTGGCTATCTGTCGGGTGCGGTCACGGCTGCCAAACGTGCCGTCGCCGACTATCTTTCGCGATAGGGAGCGTGGTGTGCAGTCCATGCCCGTCTTATCGAACGATCTTCTCGAGCAAATCAGGATTTTTGAATGACCATCGAATACTCTTTTCGTCAGCCAGTCCTCAATGATGCGGAGCGGTGTTTTGAGATCGAGACGTCGGCCTACGAAGGCGACGAGGCCGCGACACTGGAGAAAATCAAAACCCGTATCACTGAGTATCCTCAGGGGTTCCTCATCCTTGAAACGGGCGGAAAGATCGTAGGCTTTATCAACAGCGGCTGCGCATTCGATGTCGTCATGTCCGATGAGGCGTTCAAGGAACTCATTGGACACGATCCGGAGGCTCCAAACGTCGTCATCATGTCGGTCGTTGTCGATCCGGCGGAGCAGGGCAAGGGATATGCGAAACTCATGATGAACCGCTTCATCGAGCAGATGAAGGACATGGGCAAGATGAGCATTCATCTTATTTGCAAGGATCAGCACGTGCCGCTCTACCAAAAGATCGGCTATCGCTATGTCAAACCCTCAGCATCGGATCATGGCGGCATGGCTTGGCATGAGATGATCATGGGCCTTTAGAGCCACATTTCCTTACGGGCACAACCGTTTCCTGGTGGCTATTACCAATCAAGCAACGAAAGCAGAGCTGCCGGCTTCGAACACCGACTGATCGTCCAGGATAGTCGCCGTCAGCATCGCCCCTTCCAGGGCGGAGAGAACCCGGATCGCGGCGGCCCGTTCCAAACCGCCTTGCCGCAGATTCTCGATACCACGCTCAAAGAATCTCTTGACCTCGGTTCTGATTTCCTCGGCAAGTTCGTGAGACGTGGCCGCCAAAGCACCACAAAGACACATGCGTCCATCCCGTTGCAAAGCAATCCGGAAAACGCGACGCCAAGCCTCCACGACATCAGTGCCCAGTGCGACTTCTGCGTCGACGGCTTCGATGAAGCGGTCGGTGTAACGGCGCGCGACTGCTGCTGCGAGTTTTTCCTTGGCCGGAAAGTGATAGTGAACAGAGGAGGCCTTCACGCCAACATCCGCAGCAACGTCACGAAAACTGAAACCGTGATAACCGGCTCCGCGAATTCTCTCTTCGGCGGCATCCAGAATTGCGGTTACGGTGTCTGTCATAAACATTCCTCTCTACCTAATGTTAGATAGGCCTTGCGATCCAGAAATTCAATCCCTATGTCTCGATCATCTATCTAACGTTAGATAGACAAATGGAGATTGAACATGCGCTTTGAAGGTAAAGTAGTAGCAATTACGGGCGGAGGCTCAGGCATCGGTAAGGAAGCGGCTGCTCGCTTCATCGCCGAGGGAGCGAAGGTCGCGATCAATGGACGTGATTTGGCAAAGCTGGAGGCTGCAGCAAAGGACATTGATCCAGGCGGTAAAAACGTCGTCGTCGTCGCAGGCGATATTGCCAGGTCAGAAACCGGAGCGGCTCTGGTCGATGCGGCGGTAAAGCACTTCGGTGGCCTGGATATTCTCGTGAACAACGCCGGGGTCTTCAACCCCAAGCCATTCATAGAACTGACGGAAGCCGACTACGACTGGTATCTGGACACGATTCTCAAGGGTAAATTCTTCACGGCGCAGGCAGCGGCCAAGGTGATGAAGGAGAAGGGGGGCGTGATTGTCCAGACGGGTTCCATGTGGGCGATCCAAGCAATCGGCGCAACGCCATCAGCCGCCTATTCCGCGGCGAACGCAGGGGTCCACGCAATGGTCCGCAACCTCGCAATTGAACTTGCTCCGTACAATATCCGGATCAACGCAGTCGCGCCGGCAGTTGTCGAGACCCCTGTCTATAACACCTTCCTCTCTGACGATCAGGTCAAGGAGGTCCTGCCAACCTTTAACGCCTTCCACCCGCTCGGTCGGAATGGCCAGCCGCGCGATGTTGCCGAAGCGATCCTTTTCCTGGCATCCGAGCAGGCATCGTGGATTACCGGCACGATCCTTCCCGTGGATGGCGGCGTGACCGCCGGCCGCCAGTAAGGAGATCACCATGAACACGATGCAGGATTGGAATGCTTACCGTGAGACGCTGTTGGCGCGGGTAGGAGAATTCGCGAAGCACAGCCCCGATGTCTTGCGTGGGCTCAACATGGTCGAAGGCAGCGGGGCCAAAACAAAACACCTTGAGCCGAAAATACACGAGCTGATCGCCCTCGCTGTCGCGGTTACGACCCGTTGCGACGGCTGCATCTCCGTCCATGCCAAGAAGGCAGTCGAACTCGGAGCAGTGAAGGGTGAAATCGCTGAAGCTCTGGGTGTTGCCATAGCACTCAACGCTGGAGCAGCACTCACCTATTCGGCGCGTGTATTTGACGCTGTCGATGCCCTCCCATCGGACTAAGGCAGACATGCTGGCGGGGCCAAAGCGCCCCGTCAGCGATCTTCCTTCCACGCAGTGTTTTGCAAGGCAGGGTGGATCACAGTGGCCAATCCCTCCCGGAAGCTGCCTTTCGCCGAATAGGTTTTGTGGGAGTCGCGCTTATGGAGTCCACCGAGCGCAATTCCGGACGGTCAGCGATTGCGATGCGAAAACTTCTGATCTGTCTGTCTGGTATCCGAAAAAACAGGACGTGCCCGCATACCGGAAGAAATCCTCATCGCAAGGTCACGGCGCCAACCGCACAATGATCGTCGCCTCAGAGGATGACAAGTGCCGCTCGATCACCTTGGCTTGCGATGAATCAAGACCATTGATGGTAACGCTGCCGCCGATAATTGGCTCTCTCACCACCGGCTCGAAAATGACTTCTCCATCAACCAGCAACTGGGTCTTGTGCCCGAGAGCTACGCGCGTGAAATCCTCGAAGGCCTTGGCGCTTTCCGGTGTCAACGCAATTTCCACCGCAGGTCCTGCAGCAGGATCGACCGAAGTTTTCACCTTGGCGACCTTGAGCGAAATCGGTGCAATGTCCCCGCCGCCGCCGTCGGCAGAGGTTTTGCCACCCTCATTCTGGTCGGGAGAGGAAGCGGTATCGGCTTCGGGCTTCGGGCGGTACTGGTCCAGATTGATCGACGCCTTCGTATTGTTTTCGGGTAACGGCTCAACCCGTTGGCCAGACAGGGTCTCGGCAGTCCAGGCACGCGGCGCGGGCAATACCGGTGGCTGATCCTCTCGCCAGATATGCACGGCCACGGTAACCTTCATGCCGCCAACATTTGCGACCGTGTTTTCCAGCACTTCGATTGTCGAGCCGTCGTGTGTTGAATTCACATAGGTCACAGTCCGTGATTTGCCGGCGCTTCTGGCCTGCGCCAGTTGCGCATCGGTCAGTTGTTTGGCCCGGTCTGCGAAGCTCGCGATCATGCCATCGATCGAAGATTGCTGGGATTGCAGCAGGGCAGCCGGATCGTAGGTTACCTTCGCGCTGAAGGTGGCTGTTTGCCGGGCCTTGTCGGCGGCTTCGAGTTTCCAGACGGTACTTGTCGGAACGAGCATCCCCTTCAGCTCTTCGCTTCCCGCAACCGTCCATTCCTTCCCGATATCGGTCGTGAAAGCTTCGGAGGATTGCCCAAGCGCAAGGATCATGCTTTCCGGCGCAAGCACGTCGATAACGACTAGGGGATTACCTTTAACCGCCTGGAGCATGCGGGAAGCCGTGTTATCAGACGAGGACGTGGACAGAAGCATTTCCATATTGGCTATGATCTGATCGGCGCCGACAAGTGCCGTCGGGGCACCGCTCGGATCCGCGTCGAATTCCAGCTCCTCGACGCCATAAGCGGCGAGCGAATTGCGAAACATGGCGTTCATCGCATAGGAATCCGCAGCGCCCGTTGCGTCCGGGGGAATGTCCGCCGAAAGCCTCCATTTCATCCGCATCCCCTCGTCGTTCTGCGACAGGACCGTTGCAGATTGACGGAAGTCGCCCCGCATGACGGCGGACGATGCTTCCGGCCTGTCGAACCAAAGCGACATGTCGGTCTCGGTCGTCTTTTGAACGCGATAATGACGCTCAGTCCCAACCGCAGGTTCGTAAGGTGGAACGGTCACGCTCTCCGCCGCCTGGGCCGGGCCGACTGCCATCGTTACCTGGAATATCAGCCCGGCAGCGAGAAAGAGGGGAGGGACCAAGCCGATATTACGGCGCGTTACGTTCGTGCGAATTTGCATGCCCCTCCGATTAGCTTTCCAACGCCTGACACGTTGATTTCATACTGTCTATCCCAGGTTCAGCGCCACACGGCTCCCATAAACAGTGATTTTTAATCATTGAATCCGGCCCTGCGTTGCGATTCCGCGATCATTGCACTCAGGCGGTGTCGTGGCGATCGGTCTGCTAGTTGAGGCGTTGACTGGTCCTGGCATCGAACAAATGGATCGATGCCAGATCCGGCTGAACCTGGATGGTCGCGCCCGGCTGCGCCTGCACACGTTCGCGGAAAACACCGATGACCTGGTGGTGGCCGATCATCATCGTCACCTGCGTTTCCGAACCCATTGGCTCCACCAGCAAAACCGTTGCGGTGAGGCCATGGTTGACCAGTTCGAAATGTTCCGGGCGGATGCCGTAGATCGCTTCGCCTGTGGCAGGGCCGGGCGGGAGGGGCAGGACGACGCCGTCAGCCTCGAAACCATCGGTGGTAAGTTGTCCCTTGATGAAATTCATCGCCGGGGACCCGATGAAGCCGGCGACGAAGGGATTGGCGGGCCGGTCATAAAGCTCAAGCGGCGCCCCGCATTGCTCGACCCGACCGGCATTCATCACCACGATCTTGTCGGCCATGGTCATGGCTTCCACCTGATCATGCGTGACATAAACGGTCGTGACCCCCAGACGCTGGTGCAACCCTTTGATTTCACCGCGCATCACCACGCGTAGCTTGGCATCGAGATTGCTGAGCGGTTCGTCGAACAGAAAAACCTGAGGATTGCGGACGATTGCGCGGCCCATGGCGACACGCTGCCGTTGCCCGCCGGAAAGCTGGCGGGGGAACCGTTCGAGCAATGGTGTCAGCCCCAATATTTCCGCTGCCCAGTTCACCCGCTCAGCGATCTCGGCCTTGCTGCCGCCGCGATGCTCGAGCGAAAATGCCATGTTCCTGGCCACGCTCATGTGCGGATAAAGCGCGTAGTTCTGGAAGACCATGGCGATGTCGCGGTCTTTCGGTTCGATTTCGTTGACGACACGGCTGCTGATCGAGATATCGCCGCTGGTCACGGTTTCAAGGCCTGCGATCATCCGCAGCAGGGTGGATTTGCCGCAGCCCGAAGGGCCGACGAGCACAACGAATTCGCCATCGGCAATATCGATATCGACACCATGGATGGTGGCGAGTGCGCCATAGCTTTTCTTGACGGATCTAAGGGTAACGGGTGCCATGGGTCAGCCTTTCGATTAGCCTTTGAGCCCGGTATGGGCGAGGCCTTCGACGAATTGTTTCTGCGCAACGATGAAGACGATGAGTACGGGGATGGCAGTCATCGTTGCTGCGGCAAGCTGGATGTTCCACATCGGTCCGCCATAGGCGTCGGTAAATTGTGTCAGTGCCTGGGGCAGGGTGAACCTGTCGGGGCTGGAAAGAAAGACAATGGGTTCGAGATAGAGGTTCCAGCTGCCGAGAAATGTGAAGATCGCAACGGCGGCCAGCGCCGGACGGGAAAGCGGCAGTGCGATGGTCCAGAATATCTTGAACCGGCCGAGGCCATCGACCCGGGCGGCCTCCTCCAGCTCCATGGGCAGGGAGATGAAGAACTGGCGCATGATGAAGGTGGCGAAGACCGCCGGCGCACCGAAGATCGGCACCAGGATGAGCGGCCAGTGTGTGTTGACCATGCCCCATTTGAGAAACATCCGGAACAGTGGAACCAGCGTCACTTCGGATGGGATCAGCAGCCCCACCAGCACCACCATGAAGATGGCGTTGGCGAAGGGGAACCTGATGCGCGCAAAGGCATACCCGGCCATCGACGCCACTGCCATGGTGCCGATGGTGACGATTGCGGCGATATAGGCGGAGTTCCAGTATTGCAGCGCGAAGGGCTGTATTCTGAAAACGTCGGAATAAGACGAAAAATCGAAGGCGCGCGGCCAGATATCAGGCGGAAAGGCAAATATCTGGCTGACGGGTTTGACAGACGACGTCACCATCCACCAGGTCGGAAAGACGAAGGGGACAAGCAGCACGCAGAGTATGAAATAGATCAGCGCCTGCGCGCGTGGGCTGAGTTCAGTTTTCATAGAATACGAACTTTCTGCGCAAGTGCCATTGAATGAAGGTGAGAGCGCCGACAATGACCAGCAGAATGATGGAGAGTGTCGAACCGTAACCGAAGAGGTAGAACTGGAAGGCCTGCTGATAGAGGTAATAAACGAGAACCGTCGTGGAAAAACCCGGCCCGCCCTGAGTGAGGATCATGATCTGCGCAAAGACCTGCAACGCGCCGACGATCGTGACGATGGAGGCAAGCAGGATCGTCGGGCTGATCATCGGCAGGGTGATGCGATAGAACTGCTTGAAGCGCGGCACACCGTCGACACGCGCGGCTTCGAACAATTCCCGCGGCACGCCCTGCAGCGCGGCGAGAAACAGGATCATGTTGAGGCCGAGATTCTTGAGCGCCTGCACGACGATGACCGAGATCATCGCCGTTGTGGGGTGGCGCAGCCAGTTGGGACCCTCGACACCGATCATTTGCAGGAGGCCGTTGATGCCGCCATTATTCTGCAGCAAAAAGCTCCAGACGATTGTCCAGGCGACCAGCGACACCACCACTGGCGAAAAGAACAGCGTGCGGAACACGGTCATGAAGGCCAGCTTCTGGTTCAACAGCAACGCTAGCCCCAGCGCCAGGCTCATATTGAGGAGCGCAAGCCCGCCCGAGAACACGGCGGTCACGGCCATCACCTCGCCTATGGCCGGGTCGCTGAGCAGCTTGTGGTAATTGGCAAGGCCGGTGAACCGGAAAGATCCCGCCAGCACGTTCCACTCATGCAGCGAATACCAGAAGACCAGAACCAGCGGAACGAGCACGAAGACAACGATGCCGATGAGTTGCGGCGCTATGAACAGATAACCGGTGGCGGCGTCCCGCCGCGCCATGGTCCAGAAGCTGCGCCGGGCCTGTGTTTGCGCCGTCTGGAGGGCAAGCGTCATGGCTTTTCTTCCTTCTGCTTTTCGCATCCACACAAAATCGGATGACTACGAAGCGTCAATTGGCCGCCAGCAATGGATCGAGACGGCCGCAAAGCGCTTGCAGGACAGCCGCAACGTCGGCATCGGGACGCCAGAGACCGTCCAGGCTGGCACGAACGGTTTGTTGCAGCCGGGCAAAATTGAGAACCTGCTGCGTCGACTGACCGGTGGCGACGCCACGAATGACTACGGCCTCTATCTGTTTGCGCGACAGCAATGGGTTGGCGGCCGCGAGCACATCGGCGGTGAGCAGGCTCTGCCGCGCCGGCGGGAAAAACCGCGCGAGCTTGGCTACATTAGGCTTGGAGGAGAAAAATGCCAGGAATTCCGCCGCGAGCTTGGGATTTTTGCCGCTGGCCATGACGCCAATGCCCGCCCGACCTGTAACGGCATAGTCACCTGCAGGCCCTGTGGGCAAAGGCACGAGATCCCAGTCGAAGGCCTTGTCGCCTTTCGGCAGCAGCGCTGCGCGGCTGATCTGGGTGGTCGTCATCGCCGCATCCCCGGCAAAGAAATCGGCCGAAACACCAGGCCCCGGCATGGCTTTCTTCACGAAGATCGCATCGTGGATGAAGCGCATGGCGTCAACCATTTCCGGGCTGGCAAAAGCACAGGACTTGGTGTCTTTGGACCAGGGATAGGCATTCCAGCCGGTATAGACTTCGGCAAGGTTCTCCCAGGCCTTGTATTCAAAATCACGAATGATCAATCCCTGCTTGCCCGTGGCTGCGACTTTCGCAGCCGTTGCAATGGCATTGTCCCAGTTCCATTCGCCGGCGGCGATCATCTCGGCGGGCGTCTTTGCGCCTGCCGCCCGGATCATGTCGTTGTTGACGAAAACGCCGAAGGGCGATGTCGAGAACGGATAGAGATATTGCACCCCTTCATGCGACCAGGCGGTGAGCGTTGCCGGGGGGAAATCGCCCATGTCGTAACCTTCGGTATTGGCAAAGGTTTCGGTGAGGGGATAAAGCGCCCCGGCCGCCATGAAGTCGGGCGCGGTCGTGTCGAAAAGCCAGGCCAGATCGGGGGGATTGCCGCCGGCGATCTGGGTGGTCAAGGTGGTGGCATAACCTTCGTAGGCAAGCGAATCGTAGGTGATCTTGACGCCAGGATGGCTCGCCTCAAACTCATCGGCGATCTCGTTGAACAGGGCCAGATGGGCTTCGTTGGCGCTCCAGATGGCCATCCGCAATTCCTGCGACAAAGCCGGTGAAACCAGCCCGGATGTGACCAGAAAACCGGCCATTGCAATTTTCACTATACTCCTGCGCATAAATAATCCTCCCAGATTATACGTATTAGCTAGTAGCCGCGAATATCAGGCCAATGGCGCTCCACCCCTTGGCGTTCAATATGGGTATGGAACTCCGCCAGCCGCTTTTCATCGGCATGCACGCCATGCGGGGTCTCACCCCTGTCGAGGCAATAGGCGGCCAGCATGCCGGCCACTTCGCCGATGTTCCATTCGACCGGATGCAGCCTGTAACAACCATTGGTGATATGCGTGGTGCCGATATTCTTGGAAGCGGCCAGCAGATTTGTTTTGTGGCGGGGAATAAGAGCACCCAGCGGAATTTCGAAAGGGCAGGCGCCGACATCGATATAATTATCGCCGCCCGTCGAGGGGTGCAGGTCGATGCGGTACATGCCGATACCGATGCTATCAGGGTAATGCACCGCACCGCGATCGCCGCGCACCGCAAGCGACAGATCCTGCTCGACCACCGTGGTCAAGGCACGAATGCGACGGCTTTCACGGATATAGGGCGCCATTGCCAGTCCATGCTCGGTGCCGGTAATGTCGCCGCGCAGGCGCAGGCCCGGAAACCCCTGGCCGCCATCCGGGCGAGGCGCCTCGGTCTGCATCCAGTAGAACATGGAATAGGACAGGCTTGCCGCATCGGCCAGCCGCTCGGCATATTGTTCGGGGGTAACGTCGATGATCGGCGCCTCGAAATAATCTATCATCGGCCAGTTCACGAGGCAGATATCGCTGGCATAGGCGCCGGGCCGAAATGTATGGCGGGCGGCAATACGGCGGAATATCCACAGGCTCATATCGCCGGCGCTGTGGCGCTGGTCGGCAACGTCGCGTGTTGCGTTGTCGACCGGGTTGGGATCGAAGAACCGGCGGCTGCGCTCCAGCGTCCGTGGATTGGGCGAGTCCCAGCTCAACAGCGGGCCACCCCAGAATTCGGGGGCAACCTGACGCCAATGGTCGTACCGGGCGGGTTTGTCGATGACATGATTGCCGTCAACCTGATCGACGGCGAAGCAGATCGAGACGGCCTGCTGGTTGTGCGGTTGCGCCTCCGCCGGTGCGCTCGGCTCGCCGGTTTCGGATTGGGCTTCGAAACCAGTGACATAATCGGTTGCGGTCAGCGGCAGCAGATCGCCCAATTCGGTCGCGTCGATAATGTAGCGGGCCGAGCAGGAGATGAGATCGCCCGTATTGCAATGGCGCAGCGTCACGGCCCGCAGGGTTTCGCCGTCGGCCTCCGCTGCGATCGGCTCATAGGGCTTGAGGATGGTCAGCTTGCCGCCGGCCGCGTAAGGCGCAAGCATTGCCTCCATCACCGCCAGCGAAACGCGTGGTTCGTGGCAGAGGCGAGATACGTTGCCGTCACCGGGGTTGAGCGTCAGATCCGCCCGGGCTGCATCCGTCAGCGGATAGTGGTCGCGGTAATATTGCCGCACGCCGGTGCGCAGGGCGCGATAGCTGGCCGTGATCCCGAACTGTTCAACCCAGCTGTGCTCATCGGGCGGCACCGCCTGGCTGGTCAGCTGGCCGCCAATCCAGTCGAATGCTTCTGTCAGGATAACGCTGCGGCCGTTGCGCAGGGCCCCAAGCGCCGCGGCCACGCCGCCAAGTCCGCCGCCAACCACAAGAATATCTGCATTGTATTCTCTCACGTCAGGTTCTCTTTCCTTAAGTTGGGCCTTGATTTGGGGAGCCAAGCGTTTCGCCTGCCACGATGTCGCAGCCCAGCAGTATTTGCCGCACGGGGCCGGGGGGGCTGGTGAGGGTTTCGACCAGCATGGAGGTCGCCTGCCGGCCCATCTCTTCGCGGGGGATGGCATAGGAGGTGAAGACGCGTTGCGACCGGAATGTATGCGTTCGTGTGCCGCTGCCCAGCACCACGATGGAAAGATCGTTGGGGACGCTCACTCCCTGGGCGCGGGCATGATTGTCGAAAACCATCGCTTCGGCCACTTCGGCAAAAAAAACGACGCTCGCTCCGCTGGCGCGAACGTCGGCCAGTTGCTCGGCCGGATCGCCATTTTCACTCTCATGGGAATAGACCAGATCCGCCGCGCCCTCGATTGCGGCCAGAAAACCACGCCAGCGGTCGCTGATGGATTCCGCCGGACCCGTCGCGCCAATAAAGGCGAAGCGGCGATGGCCGGCGACAAGCGCCTCTCGGACAAGAGCATGCGTGGCTGTCACGTAATCCGCGCCAACATAACGCACCGGCCCGCCGGCATCGTCACGACGACCGACTGCGACATAGGGATAGTCACCGGCAACCAGCTGGGCCAGTTCATCGCGGTCGAACTGACTGCCCAGAATGAGGCACCCGTCAGCAAGTCGAAGCCGCCCCGTTTCCCCGAAGATACGCTTGCGCCCGTTGTCGTCGCGCGCCGCAGCCGTCATCAGCAGAAGGTCGTAGCCCAACCTCTCCGCTTCCTCCTCTATCCCCATCAGAAAAGGCGTGTAGAAATCCGCCTGCGCAATCGGGAAAGCCGGCTGATAGGTAAAAACACCCAGAATCCGGTTGGCGCCCTTGACCATGCTGCGCGCGATGGGATCCGCCACATAACCGGTGTCGCGAATGGCCTTCAGCACACGCTCCCGCGTTTCAGGCGGGATACGACCTTCAGCGGATTTCGCCTCGTTTAGCACAAGCGAAACTGTCGCCTGGCTGACCCCCGCGAAGATCGCAATGTCCCGTTGCGTCAAGCGCCTAACCATCGAAACCTCATTTCCTGTTGCTTGCTAATTCGTATTAGCTGCTTATGCGTATAAACAAGGTTTGCGAGAGGATGTCAAGAGTGAGGCACTCCACGATGATGTCGGGAGACGTGATGCGCTCCCGGCAGACCCTGCCGAACTTTGGGATCAGCGCCGTAGAGCAGGAGAGCCGGGTGAAGGAAGGAATTGCAACAGTCGTGGCGAGGTTCAGATGCGTCGTGCCTTTATCGTGTTCATGACGAAGCTTGTCTCGATGGTGTCGACGCATTTCAGCTTTGCGATCTTGTCCTTGATGAAGCGCTCGTAGTCCTCCAGCCCGCCACACATGACCTTGAGCATGTAATCCCTCGAGCCGGTGACCAGATGACATTCGAGAACCTCATCCCAGTTGAGAACGGCCGCCTCGAACATTCGGATTTCATCGTCGTGCTGGCGGCTGAGGCGGACGGATGCAAGAGCGGTCATTGTCCATCCCTCGATTGCCGGATCGATGATCGCGGAATACCCTTTGATCGCCCCCACCTCCTCCAGCCGCCGAAGCCGCCGCAGACACGCGGATGCCGACAATCCGACCCGCTCGGCAAGTTCGTTGTTTGTGACCCGCGCATCGGCGGACAATTCCCTGAGTATCCGTTTGTCGATCTGATCCGCAATTTTCTGCGACATAAAGGAAAATTCTCCGCAATATATTGCGTCATCAGACATGTCTGCGCCTTAAAATGCAAGTTATTTTGGCCTGATTGCATGTAACCTGCAGATAGTTCAACGCCAGCCAAGGGATCATCGGAAATGACCGCGCCGCATCCGTCCAAAACCCACATCGGCAATCACGCTCTCCATCCTGAAACCCAGATGCTTAATTACGGATATGATCCGGAATTGTCGGAGGGCGCCGTAAAGCCGCCTGTGTTTTTGACATCGACTTTCGTCTTCAAGTCGGCAGAAGACGGGCGTGACTTCTTCGACTACGTCTCCGGGCGCAAGGAGCCGCCGGAGGGCAGGGGGGCGGGCCTCGTCTATTCGCGTTTCAACCATCCGAACAGCGAGATCGTTGAAGATCGTCTTGCCGTTTACGAACGTACGGAGAGCTGTGCGCTCTTCTCGTCTGGCATGTCCGCCATTTCAACGACGCTTTTTGCTTTCGTCCGGCCCGGCGATACCGTGTTGCATTCCCAGCCCCTGTATGGTGGCACGGAGACGCTGCTGGCCAAGACCTTCCATAATTTCGGCGTGTCGGCTGTGGGTTTCGCCGACGGCGTCAGCGAAGCTTCGGTGATGGCTGCGGCAGAGGAGGCGATGGCGAAAGGCAGGGTGTCTGTCATCCTTATCGAAACCCCCGCCAATCCGACAAACAGCATTGTCGACATCGCGATAATGGGCCGCGTCGCTGATGTGATCGGCCAAAAGCAGGGGCACAGGCCGATCATCGCCTGCGACAACACGCTTCTCGGCCCGGTGTTCCAGCGACCTATCGAGCACGGTGCCGATATCTCGCTCTATTCGCTGACAAAATATGTTGGCGGGCACTCCGATCTCATTGCCGGGGCTGCGCTTGGTCGGAAGGATGTCATGAAGCAGGTGAAGGCCTTGCGTGGCGCTATCGGCACGCAGCTTGATCCGCATTCATGCTGGATGCTTGGCCGTTCCCTTGAGACGCTGCAGATCCGGATGGAGCGGGCGGACAACAATGCCAGGGTCGTGGCTGAATTCCTGAAGGCGCACCCGAAGGTCGAAAGAATCCACTACCTGCCGTTCAGCGAGCCGGCGTCCGCTGTGGGCAAGGTGTTTGCGGCTCAATGCACCGGCGCGGGATCGACATTCTCGTTTGATATCATCGGCGGCCAGGCCGCATCCTTCAAATTCCTCAATGCCCTGACCATATTCAAACTGGCGGTGAGCCTTGGCGGTACGGAGTCGCTTGCTTCCCACCCGGCAACCATGACGCATTCGGGAGTTCCCGCCGATGTTCGCCAGCGCATCGGCGTGCTGGATTCCACAATCCGGCTGTCGATCGGTATCGAACATCCGGACGATCTTGTCGCTGACCTGGCTCTCGCCTTGGATAAGTCATGACGCGCAGAAAGATGTAGCCTCGAATGGATGGAAGGCGAATGCTGCGGCAGATTCTCGCGCTGCCCAGCTTCGCCTGCCAGCTTCAGGCGGACTATTCGGGCGAGGCGCAGCCTTTAGATGACGTGGGCATTATGCAGGGCGGTCAGCACCTCGTTCTTGAGGCTGGCGAGGTGCGGCGACCTTCGGTCACGCGGGCGCGGTACGTCCACCTCTATCCGCTGCTGGATACGGCCGTCATGGGCGCCCATCATGTAAATCCGGTCACCGAGATAGAGTGCTTCGTCGATATCGTGGGTGACGAGCAGGAAGGAAATTCTGCGCTGTTCGACGATTTTCAGCACCAGATCCTGCAATTTCATCCGCGTGAAAGCGTCCACCGCACTGAAGGGCTCATCCAAAAGCAAGATGCGTGGCCGGGTATAGAGCGCCCTTGCGATGGCCACCCGCTGCGCCATGCCGCCTGAAAGGGCCTTTGGCAGCGCGCCAGCGTGGCCGCTCAGGCCCACATCATTGATCAGGCCCTCGACCCGCTCGACGTCATATTTCTTGCCGGCAGCGTAACCTATGTTTTCTGCAACCGTCAGCCAGGGCATCAGGCGGGGTTCCTGAAATACGAAGGCGATGGGCGGCGAGGCCTCATCTCCCTCTGCCGGCTGAACCTTGACCGTACCGGAAAAACGCCGGTCGAGACCGGCGGCAATGCGCAGCAACGTGCTCTTGCCGCAGCCGCTGGGGCCAAGAAGAACCGCCGCTTCACCATCACCCAGCGTCAGGTGGATATCCTGAAGGACGACCGTATCGCCGAAAGCTTTTTCGCGCACATCGACATTGAGCAGGCTCATCGCAGCGGCCCTCCTTCTTGAAGGGAATAGGTGTCACGCCAGCGCAGGCAGCGCTCCTCGACGATCTTGAACAGGCTGTCGGAAATCTTGCCAAGCACCGCAAGGCAGATGATGGCGATCATCACCAGATCGGGCCGCGAGAGTTCCCGTCCGTCGGACAGCATGTAGCCGATGCCTTCAGACGCGGCCAGAAGCTCGGCTGCGACGACACTCAGCCAAGCTAGCGACAGCCCGTAACGCAGGCCGGTGAACAGGTGCGGCAAAGAGGCGGGAATAAAAATCCGCCACACCAGAACGGGCAGTGGCTGGCGATACATTTCGCCCACTTCCACCAGCTTGCGGTCGACATTTCTGATGCCGGAGACGAGGTTGAGGTAAACCGGGAAAAACGCGCTTTTAGCGATCAGCACGATTTTTGAAGTTTCTCCAATGCCGAACCAGATCATCAGCAGCGGCACCCATGCAAGGCTGGGCACGGCGCGCAGCGCCTGAAATGTCGGCTCGAGATATCGCTCGGCGGCAATCACCAAACCGACCAGCGAACCAACGACGACCGCCAGCAGCGAGCCGATGACGAAGCCGACAAAGACGCGCGCGGTACTGGCCGCGACATTCGTCCACAACGGACCTTCGGCAAGCCGCAGAAACGTCTCGTAAAGTTCGGAAGGCGGCGGCAGCACATAGGGGCTGACCCAGCCCAAACGAACGAAAAGCTCGAGCAGCACCAATGAGCCGACCGGCACGATCGCGCCGCGCAGATCGAACCGCCCAAAGAAGCTTCCCACCCGCTGCAACAACGGCAGGCGGGAGGGGAATTGTCTGGCAGGCTGCTTCACGCGCTGGAATTCGCGCGGATGGGAATTCATGCGCCAAGTACCTTTTTCGCCGGCGCCGGATCGATCAGCGATGAAAGGACATTATCGACATTGACGCCCGGACGCAGAACATCGTCGCCGAGCAGTGGCGTGACAATGCGGATCGAGTTCAGCAACTCCTCACCCGGAACAGGATCCTTCCAGTCGCGCTTGTTAATCGTCAGCTCGGTGATCTTGGGATCGTTGCCGGTAACCTTGGTGACGAAATCGATGAATTCGCGGTTATTCTCGCGGATCCATTTCTGCGTCTCCACCCAGACGCCGAGTAGTCGCTCGACTGCTTTCGGGTGCTTTGCCAGAAATTCTTCGGACACGCTGAAGACGCTGCCGTCGCGCCAGCTGCGCTCATCGAAAATCGCCCTGTCGCCGGCAAGCTCCGCCTGGGAGGTATGCGGATCGATACCGACCCAGGCATCGACCTGACCCTGCTGCAGCGCGTTGAAGCCTTCCGGATGTTGCAGGTTCACGACCTTCAGATCGTCGATCGACAGCTTGTTTTGGTCAAGCGCACGCACCAGGGTGAAATAAGGAGCCGTGCCCTTGGTGACTGCGATGGTCTTGCCCTTGAGATCGGCGACGGTCTTGACCGGCGAATCCGGCCGCACCTGAATGATGGAGGAACCGCCCCAGCTTGCCACATAAATAACTTTCAGCGGCACGCCGTTGGCGCGGGCCAGAAAGGCCGACAGTGCGGCCGAACCGGCAAAATCGGTCGAGCCGACCTTCAGGAATTCCAGTGAATTGTTGCTGCCACGGGACTGCACCCAGGTGATCTTGGTGCCGACATCCTTAAAAGCGTCCTCAAGCCAGCCCTTGTTCTTTATCAGCAGCGTGTGCGAGGAGTAAAATCCCCAGTCAAGTTTCAGCTCCGCAGGGAAATCCGAAGAGGCTTGGGCGAGCGCGCGGCCCGTGACCAGCGGTGCTGCGAGAGCGCCAGCAAGGCCGAATTTGAGGATCTGGCGACGCGAATGTTCAGCCTTCATATTAATTCACCTAATTTATGTATTTTGTGTAATTAAAGGGTAAGGGCGGGTGTTTTTGAGGTCAATCCGCCCTTCTGGAACCTCATGCCAAACTTCGCGGCGGGCGTGGAAAATCTCCCTAGCTTTGTCGCAATCGGCGCGATGGCCCTTTATCAGGGGAAAAAACGATTGGCTGGCCGTTGCAGCCCCAGATGGTCGCGCAATGTCGGCCCCTCATAGTCCTTTCGAAACAGACCACGCCTTTGCAGTTCCGGCACCACCTGCGTGGTGAAGTCATCAAGGCCATTGGGCAGGAAAGGGAAGGTGATGTTGAAACCGTCAGAACCCTCTTCATGCAGCCATTTTTCCATCTCGTCGGCGATGGTTTCTGGCGTGCCGACGAAGGCGAGGCCGGCATAACCGCCCAACCGCTGGGCAAGCTGGCGCACCGTCAGACCTTCGTTTCTGGCGAGTTCGATGACCCTTTCACGGCTGGATTTGCTGGCATTCGTCTCGGGAATATCAGGCAGGGGAGCATCGGGATTGAAGCCGGAAACATCGTGGCCGAGCGCAATCGAAAGCGAGGCGATCGCGCTGTCATAATGGACGAGGCTGTCGAGCCTGGCGCGTTTGGCCTTGGCCTCCTCCGCCGTATCGCCAACCAGAACGAAAGCGCCGGGCAGGATGACAATTCCGTCGCGGGAGCGACCAGCGGCGACAGTCCTGTCCTTGACGTCCCTGTAAAAGGCCTTTCCCGCGGCAAGCGTGGGTGTCGCTGCAAAAACCACCTCGGCTGTTTCGGCCGCAAGCTGGCGTCCCGGCTCGGACGCCCCGGCCTGAACGATGACAGGCCAGCCCTGCACGGGACGCGCGATGTTCAGCGGCCCGCGCACGGAAAATTCGGGTCCCTTGTGATTGAGGACATGCATTTTTTCCGGATCGAAGAACAGCCCGCTATCGACATCGCGTATGAAGGCGTCGTCGGAGAAGGAGTCCCAGAGGCCGGTGACGACATCGTAAAATTCACGTGCCCGCCCGTAGCGCTCGGTGTGATCAGGCTGCTCGTCGCGGCCGAAATTCCGCGCAGCATCCGGGTTGGACGTGGTGACGATGTTCCATCCGGCACGACCATTGCTGAGGTGATCGAGAGACGCAAAACGTCGCGCCACATGATAGGGCTCATCAAATGTGGTGGAAGCGGTGGCGACCAGCCCGATGCGCGAGGTGACGGCGGCGAGTGCTGAAAGCAGGGTAAAAGGTTCGAAGGACGTTACGGTGTGGCTGCGGCGCAGGGCTTCCGTCGGCATGTTCAACACCGCCAGATGATCGGCCATGAAGAATGCGTCGAATTTCGCGGCTTCCAGCTGTTGCGCAAAGCGCGCCAGATGGGCGAAGTTGAAATTCGCGTCCGGGAAGGCACCCGGATAACGCCATGCGCCCGTGTGGAGGCTGACGGGCCGCATGAAGGCTCCGAGATGCAGTTTGCGATCATTTGCCATTCGGCTTTACCCTCTTGTCGATGTTTCTGATCCGGGCTGCTGGCCTTGCCGTGGAAGAGCAAGGCAGGCCCGATCTTCATCACGACGATATCCCTGCCGGGGACCGGGCGCGGCAAAGACCATTCCGATTATTGGTGGCAAACCGAAAGATTTTTTCTACGGGGCTGGATAGCCGGGTTCAGCAGCGTGTGAGGTCAACCACGATATTGAAACGACGCCCGTTGGCGCAGCCGAGCTTTTGAAAGACGCTAACAGTCAAGATGGAGACAAGGTCCTCACCCCTTTTTGCGCCGGTGTCTCCTGTGCCCCGTTTCTCACTCCCCCACAACCACTCCTTCGCGTCGTGGATCGGCACTGCCGGCCAAACCTCGGGCGGTCATCTCGATAGCATGCAAACCGGAATTCATCTCACCCGGTTTCACCTCGTAACCCAGTGCCTTCAGCGGACCGACCAGTTCTTCCGCGCTAGTGCCGGCCTCTATGTCATAGGTGCCGAACCGGTTGATGAGATGCGGCTGGGCGACGATCACTTCCACCGGCATGCCCCAGTCAATGTAGGCGATGAGCGCCTGCGCCACATAGCCGATGATCTGGCTGCCGCCGGGCGAACCAATGGCGAGCAGCGGTTTTCCATCCTTCATCACGATAGTCGGGGCCATGGAGGAACGCGGCCGTTTGCCGGGCTCGACACGGTTGGCGATCGGCAGGCCGCCATCATGGGTCTTGAAAGAAAAGTCCGTCAACTCGTTATTGAGCAGGAAGCCATTTGTCATAAGCCGCGAGCCGAAGCCGCTTTCGATCGTCGTTGTCATCGAGACCACGTTGCCATCCTTGTCGGCAATGACAAAATGGCTGGTGGAGGGCAATTCGAGCGCAGCATCCCGGCCGAAAAGGAGCGCGTGGTCCCATTCCGGCTCGCCGGCCTTGACGGCATCGGTGGCCAACGCCTTGTCGCCGTCGAGCAGCTTTGCTCTCTCGCTCAGATAGGTCTTGTCCAGCAGGCCCTTGATCGGTAATGGCACAAAATCGGTGTCAGCGACGTAACGCTCACGGTCGGCGAACGCGAGACGCTGCGCATCGCCGATAATGCGCCAGCTTTCGACATTTCTCGGCCCCAGGGACCTGAGATCGAAATTCTCCGCCATGCCGAGCATCTGGCCGATGGCGATGCCGCCCGACGATGGTGGTCCCATGCCGCAAACATCAAGTGCGCGATAGATAAAACAGACCGGCTCGCGCTCGATGACGCGATAGTTGGAAAGATCGGAAAGCGACAGCACACCGGGATTGTCGGCCGCCTCGCGCACGGTCTTGACGATCGCCTCGGCAATTCGCCCCTTGTAAAAGGCATCGGCGCCACCTTTGGCGAGAGCGGCAAGCGTCTCGGCATAGGCTGGGTTCTTCAACAGGGCACCGGTCTGCAGGGCGGCGCCTGATGTGTCAAAGAAATAGGACCGGGGCTCTGAATATTTCTTCAGCCGGTCGCCCTCGGATGCGATCAGGGAGGCAAGACGCGGCGAGACTTTGAAACCATCGGTCGCCAGCTTTTCCGCCGGCTTCAGCAGGCTTGCCCATTCCGCCTTTCCATAGCGTCTGTGCGCTTCCTCTAAAAGTCGCACCGTTCCCGGCGTGCCAACGGAACGGCCGCCGATGACTGCGTCCATGAATTTAAGCGGCTGACCTTTGTCATCCAGGAAGAGCTTTGGTGAGGCTTCCATCGGCGCCGTCTCCCGGCCGTCCAACGTCGTCAGCTTGCCGCTTTTCGCATTGTAATAGACGAGGAAGGCACCACCGCCGAGACCAGAACTCTGCGGTTCAACGAGGCCCAGCACGGACTGCACCGCCACCATAGCATCAATGGCGTTGCCGCCCGCGGCGATCACGTCGCGCCCAGCCTCGGCCGCCAGCGGATTGGCAGCCGCCACCATGAAGCTTCCTGACTCGACACGTCTGGCCGTCGCGACATCAGTCGCCTTCTCGGGCGCGACCATGTCGGACGCCTGCTGGGCAGAGGCGATAGCGGTGGAAAGCATGAGGGCGAGAAAAGCCTCAGCGAGAAATCTTACTTCCATTAGATTTATCCTCCGGAGGCGCGCAATCGGTAATGTAAGCAGGGCCAGTAATGTAAGCATGGCATCCAACTGAGCCAACAGGTAGATCGAACCCGCAATGACTGAGATACGGATGACTTCCAAACTCGTCCTTCCCTCTCCGAAAAGACGCCAACCTCTGGCACTATGATGGCTCCGGCGGCATGCGAAGTCTATGCCATACACGAGTTGGTGCTCAATGATTTCGCTTTAAGTGAGAAGGCGCATTGCGCTGTTGTATCCTGGTCGTGCTAATATTCGGGTATGGGATTCGGAATTTTCATTCATCGCTCAGATTCAATTTACGACGACAGTCCGGCTGAACAGTACCAGTTTCCGAGCCAATATCTCGGTCGTGTACAAGCTTGTCTCGGTGATTGGATCATCTATTATGAGCCGCGCAAGGTTGCAGCGACGCGTGGTTATTTTGCTGTCGCCAAAGTTGCCCAGATCATTCCGGACACTAAGGCGGCCGGCATGTATCTGGCGTTGATTGAGCCGGGAAGTTACCTTGATTTTATCAATCCTGTTCCGTTCGGTGGGCCAGACGGCGTCATCGAGCGCGGTCTGTTGAATGAAGAGGGCCGGATTTCTGGTAGGGCACAGGCGGCAGTACGCCCGATATCAGCGGCGGACTTCAATCGCATCGTGTCGATTGGCCTGGATGAGCTGGAACCCGAGTTGCCGCGTTTGGACGAGCCGAGAGAGATGCGGCTTTCTGACGGATTTGACGACCGGGTTCAGGCGCCCTTCGTGGTCGAAGAAGAGCGTGAGCGTGTTGCCCAGCTTTCGTCACGAATTGTGCGAGATCGCCTGTTTCGCCGGCTCGTTTTGCAGGCTTACGACAAGCGCTGTGCGATCACGGGCCTGAAGCTTATCAATGGCGGTGGACGTGCGGAAGTCGATGCTGCGCATATACGTCCGGTGGAGGCAAATGGCCCTGATATACTTTGCAATGGCATCGCCCTTTCAGGAACGGCGCACTGGATGTTCGATCGTGGGTTAATCGGTCTCTCCGATAAACTTGAGATCCTGATTTCACGGCAGGCCAATGATCGAGAGAGCATCCGCGGTTTGATCAACAAGACAGGGCGAGCGATCGTGCCGTTTCGATCGATTGAGCAGCCACATCCACATTTTCTCCAGTGGCATCGTGAGAATTGCTTCAAGGTTTGAAATATTTAGTCATGGCGGCGTGTAGGCCGCTCAGTCAGGGGTCGCAGATACTCTATACCGCCGGTCGGCCATCGAGAGACGACGATCGACAATGCTCTCTATATCGGAATATGGCCGTACCCTCTCTCAAATCCCCGATCCATCGAGTTCGCGATCATCCTCGCCTTTCCAGGGGGATGGCATTCCGAGACCATCGGCATTGGCCAGGGGAACCGGCATCCAACACTTCAATTCCGGCTCGGCATATTCGATGATCCGGCCCGGTGACGAGTCTGAAGCGCGCCAGCCTTCCGAGCCGAACCGGTCGCTCTTCGCCCAATATGCAAGATCTACCTGGGCAGGCCCCTGTTCTGACGAGCGTATCGTTACGAGGATCCGGTTGCCGTTTTTGGGCGCACTTGCCATGTGACGCCATTGCTGTGCCTCATCCATCATCTTCCTCCCTGTCCATGGCTGCAAGTGTCACCTCACCACTTAAAACGGTCAACTCAAACTTTGCGCATGATGCGCTGATTGGTTTACAAACCAGCAGCCCATTTATGCGGGCCTTTTCTTGCAACATTTTATTGGGCAGCGGTTCGCAACTGACGAGCGCCCGAGCTTGAAATTGGCCGGGAGATCGTGCTTGTTCAGGGCCAGCAGGGGGTACGGCTCGTAGATGGCGGAAGCATTTGTAGCGGCGGTTATCGCGGTCTCGGAACTTGGCGGTGCGAAGCCAGGTGACCGCACGATGATAGATGCGCTTCATCCGGCGGCAGAAACGTTTCGGGATAAACTTGCCGCGGGAGCTTCGACGGAAGAGGCCTGGCGGTCCGCAGTCGCGGCGGGCGTTGCGGGCGCCGAGGCAACGACATCCATGAAGCCACGGCTTGGGCGCGCAAGCTATCTCGGCGAACGGGCTGTCGGGCACCCCGACGCGGGCGCAGTCGCCGTCAGCATCTGGCTTGAAGCAATCGGGAAGGAATAGCCGGTGGACGACATGTCCACTCGTCGCTGGGGGAAGTTATGATCGCTGCTTATATCGACGAATTCATCATGTTTTGCGCCGGTCTGTGGATGACCGCCGTAGGTTTCGGTCATCTGCCCCTATCGAAAAATCCGACACAGCAACTGCCGGTGGTCCGGCACTTCAGGTGGATGGGGCCGTTACTGCTCGCTATTGCGATCATTTTGGCCGCGGCGTCATAGGTCGCCGTCAGATGCGCTCGGGATATGTTTTGCAATGAACACCATGCTGGCCTGCACCGCGTGCGGATTGGACGAAACCGAATCTGTTGTCCATTTCGGCTCCTATATTCTGCGATGCGCCGCTTGCGGCCAGCACCTAGTTGCGACATCGTTCATGGCGATGCTGAACTCGGATGACGAGTGTTCAGCCTTTATCGATCCGGGCCCTGGAAAAAACCCTTTGCCGGAAACGCTCGTCGCGCGCGGACCGCTCCGGTTGACTGCAACGGCAATCAGTGCCGCGGCCACTGACGGAACCCTGATACGCGTGATCTTCGAACCAATGGATTGAAGTCGCGGCTGACATCTGCGCAAACGCCTAGCAAATGTAATGAACCGCAAGCGCTGCGGGGCTGACAACTTTGAGCCCAGGCGCGCCCGGTTGTCATCATCCGCAACGCGTTAAAACATCGAACCAAAAGTTGCGTGCAGCAACTCTTCAAAGCTCCGCGTTTGTTTCCAGCGCGACGCGGTGGAACTGGCAATAGCCAGCCCCGTTAGAGGTTTGCGTAACGAACAGGAGGACGATATGAGCGACTTCGACCTTTATTACTGGCCAGTTCCGTTTAGAGGTCAGTTCATCAGGGGAATTCTGGCCCATGGCGGATGCTCCTGGGATGAACATGGTGTCGATGCGATAGACGATATTATGCATCGTGAGGTGGGGAAGCAGCCGATAGCTTTCATGGGGCCACCGGTCCTGATTGATCGCGAGCGCAATTTCGCCATCTCGCAGATGCCGGCAATCGCCCTCTATCTGGGTGAGCGGCTGGATATCCTGCCGGCGGCGGTCGAGGGCCGCGCACTCAGCGCCAAAGTGGTAAACGACGCCAACGACGTCCTTGATGAGCTGACGCTCAGCGGTGGGCGCGAGATGTGGACGCCAGAAAAATGGGAGGAGTTCGTCCCTCGTTTACGGAAGTGGCTCCGCATTTTTGAAGATACCGGGGCAAGAAACGGTCTGACCGCTCACTCCGGATTTATGCTCGGATCGGAAAAACCCGGCGTCGCAGATATCGTTACCGCCCTGCTGTGGACGACGATGGCTGACCGCTTTCCAGTCATTAAAGGCATTATCGAAGATACTTCGCCAGTCATCTGGGGCCTTTCCTGTCGGGTGGGGGCTACAGCTCAGCTGGCCGCCTTGAACCGCCGGAGTTTTGAAGACTACGGTGATGCTTATTGCGGAGGAGAGATTGAAAGATCACTCCGAAAAGTTGCGGGCTAACCGTGAATGTATGAGACAACCTGCTGCGCGGTCTGATGCCGCGCGGCAGAGTTTTTTGAGTGCCATGTGGTTCGTCGCGATTGAGCCGGCAAAAGCGTTATAGCGCCCGAAATGCCGATCATAAGGTCAGCCGTCTTTGCCTAGATTCATGTAGGCCGGCTCGAATACGTGACCATCGGGATCGGCGAAGGTGCGGAGATACATGAAACCTAAATCCTGCGGCTCTCGAACATCCGCTTGCCCGCCGGCCTTTGCCGCGGCCTCAACCATGGCGTCGACCTCGTCTCGGCTGTCGCGCGAAAGGGCGATCAGCATGCCATTTGTTGTGTGAGCATCGGCGATGGGCTTGGTGGTGAAGGTCTTATAATAATCATGCTGTAGAAGCTGGAATGTGATTGTGTCCGACCACACCATCGAGCTTGCATCTTCGTTGGAGAATTGCTCGTTCTTCGCACAGCCGATTGCCTCATAGAAGGCGGTTGAGGCAGCCAGATCTTTCACCGGCAGGTTCAGGAAAATCATTCTGGCCATTGTCTTTCTCCTCATGGTGGAACGGGATTACAGGAAAGTCTGCTGGAAGGTCTCACTTGGATGAATACAGATGATCTCCAGCCGTTCGGTGCCGATGTTTTCGAAGCGGTGGGGAATATTGGCAGGTCCGACAATGATGTCGCCGGATGAACCATGCGCCCGGCGATCGCCGATGGTGAATTCGGCCTCGCCTTTTCGAACGACCCATGTTTCCGCATAGGGGTGAACGTGCAGTTCAGGCCCGCGACCCGGATCGGCGTTGACGAGAAAGATGGATACGGCACTTCCATATTCGCATCCTTCATAACGTACCGTTCGGCTCTCGCCAGCTTTCGGTTCCTGATGACGGCGGATGGAAAACATCTGATCTCCTCCCTGAGATAGAATTATCTTCGCGAGAAGATATATTTCTAATTTATCTTCTCGTCAAGACATTTACCTTCTCGCAAAGATATATTCACGGCGCAGGCGAAGCCGTATATGGTTTTCAGGTTGATGATGGGGTGAAGAGATGAAGCAGGCGAAGACGATGACGGATCGCACGGTCGAAGCTGACAAGGGGGATCATGTCGATCGTCTCCGTGGCCAATGGGCGCAGGAATTACCGGATATCGATACGGAGCCGATGGCCATTTTCGGAAGAGCCAAACGGCTGAGCAACCTTTTGGCACCGTCTATCGAAGACACGTTTGCCCGTTTCGGCCTTGATCGTGGGGAGTTCGATGTTATCGCAACATTGCGCCGGTCGGGACCGCCCTACCAATTGACGCCAACGGAGATGTACACAACGCTGATGCTCTCGTCGGGTGGCCTGACGCACCGGCTTGACCGACTGGAAAAGGCCGGTCTCATCGAGCGCAGGAAATCGACGCTTGATGGGCGCAGTATCGTCGTATGTCTTGCACCGGCCGGCATTGATCTGGCCGAAAAAGCGTTTCGCGAAGACATGGCAAGCGAAGTGGGTTTCCTGCAAGGCCTCAATCCGGAGGAGCGCAAAAATCTTGCGGCGCTGCTGAAAAAGCTGGTGTTGGATATCGAGTCTCGATTGTAGCTTTGGGTGTAGATTTTCCCGGGAAACGCTGCGGATATTTGTTGGCGAAACCATTTGCCGCGTCCCCTCGCGTAGCCGTGAAACCTTTCAAACCGCCGTTCGTTTAAGCATCCATGACCGATGCTGATGCAAACCCGAAACCGGTCGATGGCACCGGCCAGAATGGTGCGAAAAACGCGCCCATGACGGAAGATCGTGACATTGATGATCCCCTCCCGCCCGAGGAAATAGAGCCCGCTTCAGGGTTGACGCCGGAGGAGGCCGAGCAGGCTCGAAAGAGATATCTGCTGAAGCGCTTCTGGATCAGCGCGCGAGGTTACTGGAGCCGCCGTGGTGATAGGCTGGCGTGGCCGTTCTCGCTCGGGCTGCTGGCGATGATCGGCATAAATGTCGGTTTCCAATATGGCATCAATGTCTGGAATCGCGGGATTTTTGATGCGATTGAAAAAAGGGACGCATCTACCGTCTATTTTCTCGGATCCGTCTTTCCGCCGCTGGTCCTGGGAAGCGTCTTGATCGTGACGTCCCAGGTCTATGCCAGAATGCTGATCCAGCGCCGCTGGCGCTCATGGCTGACGAAGTTGCTGGTCGCACGATGGATTGCAAATGGCCGCTATTATCAACTCAATCTGATCGACGGCGATCATCAAAATCCTGAGGCGAGGCTGTCGGAGGATATGCGGATCGCCACCGAGGCGCCGGTGGATTTTGTCGCAGGTGTCATCGCCGCGTTCGTGTCTGCTTCCACCTTTATCGTTGTCCTGTGGACGATTGGCGGGGCGTTGACGCTGTCGGTGGCGGGAGTGTGGATTACAATACCCGGCTTTCTCGTGGTTGCGGCAGTGATCTACGCCGTCGTTACATCTAGTTCCATAGCTTTGATTGGCAGGAACTTCGTTCGAGTGTCCGAGGTCAAGAACCAGCTGGAGGCGGAATTCCGGTACACGCTTACGCGCGTCCGGGAAAATGGCGAGAGCATCGCCCTGCTTGGCGGGGAAGAGGAGGAACGGAGCGACCTCGACAAGAGGTTTGTCAATGTGCGCCGGCAGTGGCGGCTGATGGCGCTACAATATATGCGCACCACGATCGTGTCGCATGGATCGATGCTGATCGCTCCCGTCGTGCCGGTTCTGCTTTGCGCGCCGAAGTTTCTCGATGGGAGCATGTCGCTCGGAGAGGTCATGCAATCCGCATCGGCATTCACCATCGTTCAATCCGCCTTTGGCTGGCTGGTCGACAACTATCCCCGGCTGGCCGACTGGAATGCATGCGCACGGCGCGTCGCATCCCTGATGATGTCGCTTGATGGTCTCGAGCGGGCCGAACAGAGCGACACCCTCGGTCGGATCGTGCGCGGTGAGACGGAAGGCGAAACAATGCTCAGCCTCAAGGATGTTTCCGTTTCGCTGGGTGACGGTACCGCTGTCGTCAAAGAGACGGATGTGGAAATCGGGCCGGGAGAAAGGGTGCTGGTCGCAGGGGAATCCGGATCGGGCAAAAGTACGCTTGTCCGCGCTATCGCCGGCCTGTGGCCGTGGGGCGGTGGCGACGTGAGTTTTCGCGCTGGCAGTCGACTTTTCATGTTGCCGCAGCGCCCATACATTCCGTCAGGTACGCTGCGTCGAGCGGTCTGCTATCCGCAGGCGGCCGAGAGCTGGACTCTCGAAGAGATAGGGGCAGCTCTCGACAAAGTTGGCCTTGGTCACCTCAAGGACAAGGTGGAGGAAGAGGCGCCGTGGGACCAGACGCTGTCGGGTGGTGAAAAGCAACGGCTGACCTTTGCTCGCCTGTTGCTGAACGATCCTGACATCATCGTCATGGACGAAGCAACCGCAGCCCTGGACGAAAAAAGTCAGGACAAGATGATGCAGACGGTAATCGATGAATTGCCCGATGCCACGATCGTCAGTGTGGCGCATCGTGCCGAGCTTGAAGCTTTCCACAGCCGAAAGATCACGCTGGAACGTCGGGAGGGTGGCGCAAAACTCGTCAGCGATATCCATCTTGCTCCTCGCAAGGGCAGGGCCGGCTCCCTGCTTCGGCGTATGGTCAAACGGAAGTGAGGGCATTCTGCCTCCAGATGCCGCCTTGATGAGATAATCATATTCGCCGGTGGTCAGATAGGCTTCCAGCACCTCCGGAAGCGCGGCCATGGCTGCGCCGAAACGTTCCAGAACCTCGTCGTCGTGGCGCTCCATAATTACCGTCTCGGTCAATCCCAGGTGCGCCTGATCGAGAATGGCGGTGTAGCCGCGAATGATCAAAGGTCCATATAGTGGATCATACTTTGAAATAGAAAGATCGACGGATCGCGTGTTCGCCCTCGTCGAGGGCGCAGCGTCGTCGCAACGCCGCAGCGAATGTCGATCCTCTGCGAAATTTATGGGCGGTTGTCTCCAGCGCTGACGATTTGTAACGGCGTCGGCGGCTATAAAGGTTGTCCTGAGCACGTGGAACGATGTATTCGGGGCCGGATATCACTTGATCCTGCAGGCACATGGAAACTTCGCTTTATCTGCCCGTCAAAGGCTTTCTTGAAAAGGCAGGTTACACTGTCAAAGGTGAGGTCGGCGGTTGCGACCTCGTCGGTTTGAGCGACGACGATCCGCCTGTTGTTGTGATCTGCGAGCTAAAGCTCAGCTTTAACCTGGAGCTCATTCTGCAGGCAGTCGATCGCGCAGCTATTGCAGATGAGATATGGATTGCGGCCCGAATTTCAGCCAAGGGCAGAGGCCGGGAGGCCGACAAGCGCTACCGTGATCTTTGCCGCAGGCTTGGGATCGGCATGCTCGGGATTTCTGATAGCGGTGACGTCAGCGTTGTTGTCGGTTCCATATCACCGATGCCGCGAACCAATCCGAAACGGCGTTCGCGGCTCATGCGTGAACACCAGAGGCGACGCGGAGATCCGGCAGTCGGCGGGAGCACCCGGGCGCCGATCATGACCGCTTACCGCCAGCAGGCGCTCGGCTGCGCGTTAGCGCTGGCATCAGGGCCGCTGCGTGTGCGCCAGGTCAGGTCCAGCATACCGGATGCCGGAAAAATTTTGCTTTCGAATGTTTACGGCTGGTTTGAACGGCTCGATCGGGGAGTTTATGACCTGACTGACGCCGGGCGGGAAGCGCTGCAGCGGTGGCCGCAGCAGGATATGCCTGCGACAGCCGCCATTCCAGACTGATTTCATTCAGTGACAGACCCAAGCTGAGACGCTGATGGCGATGTGCAAGAGGTATGGCGCTATGGCGCAGCCATCACAATGGAACCGCCGCCTAAGTCGAAGCCTGAAACGGCATCGACGTCGGCTGCCGCACGGGTTTAAGGCTCATTCACTGCCGTGATCGCCAGGGCAAGGCAATGGCATTGGCAGGTCGCCCGGTGATATTCAGTCCGGGGCGAATTCACAGGCCAACAGGGTTTTGCCGCCAAGAGCGTCACCTTCCCGGGCCACAATGGAGACTTTTCCGGGGCCCGCCAGACCTTCCGGGGGCTGCAGATCCTGCGAGAGTTCCCGTGCATAACCTTTGCTGGAGGTACCCATCAGGTCGGAAGTTTCTGGCTTCAAATCATATTTCGCCGCCAGATCGTCGGCACGCTGGCCCTTGATCAAAACGCCGACCGCACCATTGGCGAAGAACACTTCATCGCTTTCAAATCCATCACGGCCGATCTGAAAGGGAAGTGTGTAGATTGCCGCGCCCAGTGACGATGTGTCTGGTTTTGCAAGCTTTTCCGCTGCATCGTAAATCTCGGTCGCAGATGTCATCGAGTATGGCGGATTGCACAGCGCCGCATCATAAAATGTAGGATCGGTTTTGGCTGCCACAGCGCTTCCGGCTTGGAGCATAGCGAAAGTGATGCACATTACGGTCGTGCCGTGACGAAGGTGTGTGAGAGCGAGCATAGGCGATCCTTGAAATTTGCCTGTCGTTTATTGGTGGAAATGCGTCAGGTATCATCTTTGCTTGGAGCACCAAAGTTTGCGCCTGTCGATATCCGATGGAGCCTTTTCCCAAAACAGCCGGCTGGTGCGCAAACAACGCAGCAGGATAGGCCGCTATGTCACGGCTTTATCGCTGTGGCCTCCTTGCCGAGGGAGAGAGCCTCTTTCACCGCCAACTCCGCCATGGCTAGCGCAGCATCGCGGGTTCTGGCCGCTGCGACAAACCGGCCGTTGTGGCAGAAGCTCGCTCCTTCGACGCCACAAACCGCTTCCAAATCCTTGTCCGTCAGACCGGCCCAGGCGGCTGGCAGATCCGCCCGTAGATCAAAGCCCTCATCGGCGCGACGGATACCGGTCAGGCACCAGTCGTTGTTGCGGGGGTGAACGACAAACAGTAGATGGTCGGCGCCCGACTTCACGATAGCGGGCCGGAACGGCATTCCCACAGGCAATTCCAGAATATGCCCTTCGCCGGCATCCACGATAGCCCGGTTCACAAGCGCCTCAGCCCGCAATTTTGCAGCGCTGTTGGCAATCTTCGCCTCGATGAAGCTGCGGGCAATGGCGAGCGCCGCATGGAAACTGCGATTGTCGGCGTCGGGATCTGTCTCGTCAAAAACAGGTTTCAGGGTTTCCAGCAAAACAGGCAGCGTTAGCCCGGCAAGTGGCCCGGCGATGGAAGGGCTGAGCGCGCCATTGTCGACCAGATCGACCGGCAGCACAAAGCTGGTATCGAACGCGGCATGGACGGTCTCGATATGATCTTCTGGAACGCCCGAGGCGACAAGATAGTCCCGGCCGAAGTGCTTCCAGATCAGACCGAACGAACTATAGGGCTGACCATCGTCCCGTAATGGCGCGCCGCGCTGGTGGTGGTCGAAGATTCTGCCCGCTGGGTCATAAGCGCCGCCGACGTCGTAGATGATGCGGTCCGCGCCGGGCGTGATCCATTCGGCTGCCCTGCTGCGAACGAGGCGGGCCTGGGGGAAAAGCCGGGTCAACACGACGCTGGACAGAAGCTCATCAGCATGGAAGCCACCGGAATGGGTGACGAGGAAGTCCGGGATCATGTCAGGATACGCCTTGTTGCTTGCGGAAGGCCCGCTTTGGGGCCGGGCAACTGATACTCTGTGCCGGACGCCATCTCAACCCGCCATTTTCCACGGAGGCCAAAAGCAATGATATGCTGTACGTTCTCGGATAGATGTGGTCTTCCTGCGCGAGTTATGGCATCAATGCCGCGCGAAAGCGCCAGAAAACGTCATGATATCCTCCCCGGAGGGCGCTGCCGCGTATTTCTCAATACACATTTGGCAGCGCCGGTTCAGGCGGATATCGGGATAGGTTGCGTGCTTAAGGGCGAGCGCCTGCGAATTTCCTCAGGAGTACCGGGAACTGGACATGCCGGTTCCAATTGCGGACGGAGCACGAACTCTTCCCCTTATGCGCAAGGTTGTTCCGATCATGATCATCCTGACGGCATCCTCCGCCGCGCGGGCCAGAAGCTTCGGTGCCGATGATATTGCGTCCTCCAGGGAGCACGGTCGGGTCAATATCGAGGCGAAGGCATCAATCCCGTATTCGAGATTAAGCCTGACGCCCTTGCCGATCGTACCAGCAAGCGCGACCACCGGAACGCCGGCCTCCTTGGCCCGACGGGCGATTTCGGCTGGAACCTTGCCGAAGGGGGTCTGGCCGTCGAGGCTTCCTTCGGCAGTGATCACCAGATCGGCGTTACGCAGATAATCATCAATATCGAGATATTGCATGACGATGTCGTAGCGGGGGTGAAGCTTGCCGCAGAGCAGGCCCAGTACAGCTGCTCCCAGTCCGCCCGATGCGCCAGCGCCCGGTGCTGAGCCGACATCGAGACCGGTGGCGTCTTCTATGCGCTCTGCGTAGATTTCCATCGCCGCAGCAAGCTCTTCCACTTGTTGCGGCGTCGCTCCTTTCTGCGGCCCGAAAACGCGGGCGACACCTCGCTCCCCGAGAAGCTGGTTATGCCAGTTCACAGCGGCATCAATGCGCACTTGGGACAGGCGCGGATCTCGGTTGCTGAGATCGATGCGGTTCAGCTTCGCCAAGGCTGCACCGCCACGGTCGAGGTCGCGGCCGGCGGCATCGAGCAGTCGGACGCCCAGCGCCTGAGCCATGCCGGCGCCGCCATCATTGATGCCGCTGTCGCCGCAGCCGAGCAATATCCGTCTTGCGCCACCGTCAAGTGCGGCGCGCACGAGTTCGCCGACACCATAGCTCGTGGTGAGGCAGGGATTGCGGCGATCACGCGGAACAAGGCTGAGACCGGCAGCCGCAGCCATTTCGATGACCGCCGTCGGCTCAGGGCATCCGCCGAGAAATCCGATAAATGCGGAGACGGGTTGTCCAAGCGGGCCGGTCACCGTTACCGGGTGGATCGTGCCATTGGTGGCGCCGGTCAATGCCCGGGTAAAGCCTTCGCCGCCGTCGGCCATGGGTGCCTTGACGACCTCGGAGCCGGGAAATGCACGCAGAACACCTTTTTCAATGCAATCGGCGGCCTGTTCGGCTGAGAGACTTTCCTTGAAGCCCGAGGGGGCAACAACAACGCGGAAGGGCATGGGAAGATCCTTTCATGACAAGTATGTGACATTGGGGAAACGTGGCCGATCAGCACTTATTCCAGCGATTAAAAAATTTAGTCGGATAAATAAAAAAGGCCGCATATCGCGGCCTTTTGTTCACTGCAATTCATTGTTTGTTTTAGATTTTTTGCGAAAGTCCCTGCATCGGCCAAAGAAATATTGCCGACAGGATGAGCAGGAATATGAATGGCGGCAGGAGGAAATAACCAAGCTTGCGCAGGTCGGCTTGAGTGAATGCTGCGGGTTCCATTCCACCGAACAGAACGACCGGTTTTGCCGATACCATCGTCATCTGGCAAAAGCCGCTTGCCAGTGTCACCATCATCACAAGCACGGCCGGATCCACGCCAAGGCCAGACAAGGGTAATGCAAAGGCGGGAACAAGAACCGTAACCCGCGCCGTGCGCGAGGTGATCACCAGATGGGAAAAGGTGGCGACAATTACGGCAAATGAGATGACGATATAAGGTGCGGTGATCAAGCTCTGGCGGAAAACAGCCACCAGCCGATCGGCCAGCATCTGTGCCGTGCCCGTCTCGATCAGCGCTTCGCCGATGACCAGCGTGCCGGCCATGAAAAGAAGCAGATTCCACTCGACGGTTTTCAAGGCTGTTTTCAACGTCATGCCGGAGACATCAGGCACGCAGAGGACAAGAGCTGCCACCATGCCGATCAGCGCCATTCCGACACCGTGAATGGACTGGGTGGAAAACATCAGGACCGTGCAGGAGACCACAGCCGCGACGATGATCTGTTCTCTGGAAAAGGGGGCGATTCGCGCCAGGCCCGCTTTGCTGTCCGGGACCATGTCGCGTTCCTCTCTGGTGAGAAACACATGCAGCAGGATGGTGCAGGCAATCAGGCAGGTGATGAGCGAAAACGGTCCGGCCAGCACCAGCCAGCCGATGAAATCCGGCTGAGTTCCGGTCAGGCGGGCCAAGAACCCGGCAGCAACCAGATGCGCCCCGGCGCCAATCAGGGATGCGCCGGCGGAAAGGAGAATGATCGTGGGAAAGAGCAGGCCGAGGGCACGGGAAATGCGGCTATTGCCGATTGCGCCTGACAATCCGAGATACACCGGCATGAGAATGACGGCCCGGGCTGAGGTGGAAGGAATGACGAAGGCGGTCGCGAAGGTCACAAACGTCAGCATCCAGAACATCGAGCTTATGCTGCGCATTCTGGGCATCAGTCGTGCCGTCAATTGCTCGATGAGACCCACATGCCGCAATACGCCGGCAATCACGAAGGCCGACAGAAGAAGCCAGATGATGTCATTGCCCAACGACTGGTAAACCAGATTTTCCGGTATCGCGCCGACGACGGCAAGCGCGATAGCCCCGGTCAGGGCAACCGGCGTTTCAGGCAGTTCGAGGACCGTCCAGGCGATGATGGCCGACAAAAAAATGAAGAGTGTCGCCCGCATCGGCATTGTCAGGTCGTCGATCGCTAGAAAGATCAGCACAGCGGCGAAGGCAGTCAGCAGCATCGCAACAATATGTTTGAGGCGCCGGACGGAAACCGTAGCCTCGGTCATGGCGGTTGTCGGCAGGTCTTTCTTCAGATTTGCCGTGGGCAAGGACATGAGATGTGCCACCAGTGGCCTCCTTTGCATCGCGCCGTCATCAGAGGGCAGTTTCGGATCGGGAGAGCCGCCCGTGCGGCACAAATTTTCCCCTATGTCCGATTATGAACGTTCGATGACGGTGAATATTCCCAGCAGAGGCAAGTTTTTGAGGGGCAGGGGTGGCCTGAGGAAAATGTCTTTGCGCGGAATAAAGTCGCGTCAGCCGCGTTCCTCGCCAGGTACCGACATGGCAGGTACCGACATGAAACATGAAAGGAGAAACGTCATGAGGCATATTTTTGCCGCAAGTGCCGTGGCGCTGTTTGCCACGGTAACCTTCACGGTTGCAGCATCTCCGGCATACGCCACGGCGATACAGCCGCAGCCACCGCTTCGCGCGCACTCTCACATCGTTTTGGTGGATGATGATGGCGATGACGACGATGATGACCGTCGCTTCAGTCGCCGCTATCGTTATGACAACGACGGGTGGCGGAACTTCCGCGGCGGTTCCCGCGACGACGACGATGATTTTGACGACGACGATGATGACGATGACGATTGATATCGTCCATCAAGATCTGACGTTCATGCCCGGCCTCGCGCCGGGCATTTTTATTAAAGCTGCACATGGATAACGCAAAAAATAGAGTGACGCTGGCAAGCTCAACTCTGGCACAATGTTCGTGCGTTCAGCAGACCCCAACCGAAAATCGCGTCCTTACCCGGCGCGCCCATGTCGCTTGCCGACTGCGCCAGGGCATTTGCGACGTCGTTCGGCCGCATGTCCGGGTTTGCGCCCAGCAGCAGCGAGGCCGCAGCCGTTACAAAGGGCGCGGCAAAAGACGTGCCGCTCTTCTGTCTGCCGCCGGAAATGGAGGCGGCCGTCCACACGCCGACGCCTGGCGCTGCGATGTCGATATGCTCCCCGCGAACGGCGCGCCGATATGGCTTCATGCTTCTGTCCACGGCCGTGACCGCGATAACATCCGCATAGGCTGCGGGATAAACCGGCTTGGCGTTCGGACCTTCATTGCCGGCTGCGGCGACCAGTATCGTGCCCTTGTCGATCGTCGCGCGCACTGCCTTTTCGAGCAATGTGTTCGCAGGCCCGCTCAGGCTGAGGTTGATGATCCGGATTTTTCTGGCGGCGAGTACGTCGAGCGCCTGGATGAGATCGTATGTTTCGGCAATATCGGCCGTCTTGCGATAGCGCTGGAAGGCATCTATCGCCACGAGGTGCCCGGCGGGGAGAAGGCCGGGCGCACGGCTGCCCGCGGCTCCGACCAGAAGGGCGGCGACCGCGGTTCCATGCTGTTCACCCGATGGCGCTTCCGCACCATTACCAAGCTGCACGACCTCAATCGCGGCGTCGGTGAATGATGCGTGTCCGGCGTTTATGGCGGTATCGATGAGGCCGATCGGCAACGGAGCGGCGCAGCTTGCCGGTTGTTCCTGATCACCATCGAGAGGCCAGCCGACCATATGTCTCACGAGCTTGCAGCCATCACCGGAACAGGAAGAGGCTTCCTGCTGTTCCGGCTGATAGAAATGGTTGAAATCCACGGATGCGGAAGGCGCTGTCGCGATGACAGCCTG
Organism: Agrobacterium sp. 22-210-1; assembly: GCF_053522525.1. NCBI lineage: Bacteria > Pseudomonadati > Pseudomonadota > Alphaproteobacteria > Hyphomicrobiales > Rhizobiaceae > Agrobacterium > Agrobacterium sp. 22-210-1. The sequence goes on from NZ_JBNWCI010000003.1 coordinate 269,267, forward strand.
TCGCGCGGTATCCAGTGTCATTCCCCGCGGTATCGTCAGCTTGATCAGTTCGCTGCCGGTAAGCGCTATGGTCGTTCGTTCATCAACGACAAATCCTTCCTGCGTCAGGTTTGCTATCGCTGGATCGTCGAGGCCGAGCGCCAGTATTTTGTCGGGTGCGCGTTCCGGAACGGCGACGGTCCTTCGCTGCGGCGGCCTTTGTTCCGCTCGCTGGAACGGCCAGCCAAAAAGCGAACGCAGATCGCCACGGGGACGCCGGTTGTCGCTCCCGCGGTCTCCCCCTCCAGACGAGCCGCCATACCCGCTACCGCCACCATCGTCGTCATTGCCGCCGCCATCGTCATCATCGTCTGCGCGCGCTGCGGAAATACCGGGAGCAATGCCTGCCGATTGCAGCAGCGGCAACGCGGCCTGTGAAAAGGCGGCGGTGAGGATAACGATTAAAAACCCGAAACGAAGCGGTGCAGTCTTCGACAAATGGCTATCTCCAGTAGAAATTACACTCGAAACATTCCGAACATATGTGTGAATGTTACCTCAGGTAGACGTTTGGCTCGACAGATTATTCCGTTCCGTGCCAAACAAATCGCATGACGAATGAAACGCCCACAGTGCCGCAGCGGCTGGTCGAGTTCCTGCCGAACCTGCGTCGATTTGCGATTTCGCTCTGCCATTCACGCGAATTGGCCGACGATCTGGTGCAGGCCGCCTGCGAGCGGGCAATCGTTGCTGCCGACAGTTTTGCACCCGATACCCGATTCGACGCCTGGATGTTTCGTATCCTGCGCAACCTCTGGATTGATCATCTGCGCCGTGCCAGGACCGCTGGTCCGCAGGAGGAGATCGAGAAGGCGCATGATGTGTCGGTGCCTTCGGGAGAAGCAGCGACGCATGCGCGCATGGAACTGATGGAGGTGGTGGCGGCCCTGCAGAAACTGCCGGAAGAGCAGCGCGAAGTGCTGGTTCTGGTCTGCGTCGAGGAGCTCAGTTACCGCGATACGGCCGATGTTCTCTCCATTCCCATCGGCACGGTCATGAGCCGGCTGGCGCGGGCACGCAAACATCTGGCGGAACTGACGGGAATAAGTCTGGGGGAGAAACGTTCGTCAGATAGGAAAGGCGGCGTTGCATGAGCATGGAACATTTTGACGACGAGACATTGATGGCATTTGCCGATGGCGAACTTGACGAGGCGACCAGCCTTCGTCTTGAAACCGCGCTCGAAACGGATGACGCGCTTGCCGAACGCCTTGCCGTTTTCCTCGACACGCGGACGGCGCTCGCCTCGACGCTCAAGCCGCTGATCGATGAGCCGGTGCCGGATGCGCTTGCTGCATCGGTACGTCGCATGGTTGAGGACGCCGAAGCCAACAGTTCCGATACGGAGGGTGCCAAGGTCATTGCTTTCCGCGGACGGGAAAAGCCAGAGATATCCCGCTTCAGGCAGCGCTGGCTGATGCCGGTTGCAGCCTCCGTCCTCGCCGTCATTACCGGTGTTGGCGGTTTTGTCGCCGGGCGTAGCGGTCTCGAATCAGGCACATCGGTCAAGGGCGCATTGTCTGCTGCGCTCGATCGTCAACCGTCCGGCAGCGATATCGCAGTCGGTCAATCCGAAGTGCTGCGCATCGTCGCAAGTTTTGTCGATGGCCGGGGCGCACTCTGCCGCGAATACGAATTGAAACGACAGGAAGAAAACACCCTGGCCGTTGCCTGCCGGTCGGATGGCACCTGGGTAACACGTCTCGCCCTATCGTCACCAAGGGCCGACGGTTATGTTCCGGCGTCTTCACAGGAGACAATTGACACCTATCTGACGTCTATCGAAGCCGGCGGCCCACTTTCCGCGGCGGAGGAGCAACGTGTGCTTTCGAAGGCCGAATGATGTGCTGCGCGTGTCGGCGGAATTGCCTTTTTTTTTTGACCAAGGCACTTGCTTCGGCCTCATTCCCTGTCAAAGCAGTCAGCTAGTCTACGATGAGCTAATCTGAGTTCTGGAGGGGCGCAGCGAGATTGCCAGGGGCAGCGCTGTCACAACCACCGGCAAGATGAGTACCGACCACGCTGCCCCGTAGCCAAAACTGTCGACCAGCAGCCCGAAGATGTAAGGGCCAATTGCCATGACAGCCAAGCAGATCGTGGACGCGAAGGCGATTGTCGATGCTATCGAACCTTTCGGTGCGCTCTCGGCGATCTGCAGAAGATAAAGCGGAAACCAGCCGATCCCGAATATCCCCAATATGACGAGCACCGGGAGGATCACCAGCGGCGGAGTGCCGGTGGGAAGAAGCGCCAGGATTGTCGCAGCGCCGGCGGCAATGACGGATACCAGGCCAAAGGATTGACCGCGAAGACCGGGCCGGAAACGATCGCTGAGCCAAGGCAGGAGAATACGGCCGGGAATGCCCGCAAGCTGCGTGGCGGCAAACATCGAAGAAGCGGCAAAAAGGCCTAGCCCCAATCCATCCGCCATGAAGCCGATCGCGTGTGCGGTCAAGGTGAATTGAAACGCAGACATGGCGATACCGAGCCGCAATACGGGCCAGAAGCTGCGATCCTGCCCGACGATGCGGACGAGTTTGCCTAGAGATAGTGGACGCTCGGTTTTTGCGGCCAAATCGCCTCCCTCGCGATACAGCCCCCAGAAAAGCGCCGCGCCGACAATGGAAACACCGGCGCAAAGCCATGCTGCGGCATGCCACCCGTAACGGACCGCCATGAAAGGCAGGAGAGCGGCTGCAATCATTGTTCCAAAGGGAACCGCCGCCTGTCTGAACCCTGTGGCAATGCCGCGTTTGGCAGGTGGGAACCAGCGCATGATCGCCCGCGTGCCGCCCGGTTGGACGGCCGCATAGGTGCCGCCCAGAAAAGCGATGCAAACAAGCAGCGCGGGCAGGCTGTCTGCGAATGCCGCTGCACAGGCCATGGCGATCGCCATGCCGAGCATGGCAATGCCGACGATGCGACGTTCACCGTGAATATCAATGGCGCGGCCGAGCATGAACATTGTCGCGATCTGGACGCCGTTCATAACGGTCACGGCAAGCGATGCAGATGCGAGGGAGACCCCGAATGCTTCCCGCCAGAAGGGCACGAGAATGTAAATTCCCTGCGATACGAATGAGCCTGCGGTTTGCGTTCCGACCGCCACGGCAAGGACTGCCCAGATCCGGGGATCGGTCTCGGACGTGGGTGTGGGCGAGGACAAAGAAATCTGTGACGACACGAAAAGCTCCTATCAGGGTTTTCGTGCGATAACCTTTCTGGTCAGCCGACAGAATTAGGAGCTTGCAAGTTTCAGCGATAACAGCTTGTTATGCAAGTCATGCGCTCATTGGATCCTGAAGCCGTCGAGGCTTTTCTTCTTGTTGCCGAATTGCAGTCGTTCACGCGGGTTGCAGGCGTTATGAATACGACGCAGGCGGCCATATCCCTGCGCTTGCGCCGGCTCGAAGACTTGCTGGGGCATCGCCTCGTCGAACGGACGCCACGCCGCGTGCGGTTGACGGCTGCAGGCGAACGCTTCCTGGAGCCGGCGCGGGCCTATGTCGCTGCCGGTCGTCGCGCGCTTGATGTCTTTGAACAGGAGCCAACGCGTCTGGCGATCGGCGTTACCCATCATCTGATCGGGGCCGACCTGCCTCGGATACTTCGGGTCGTCAGCGAGCGCGAGACGAGCGTGACGCTTCATCTTCGTACGGCCGGCACAAGAACCCTGCTTGACCTCTATGATGCCGGAGAACTCGACGCGATCGTGGTGCTGCGGCACGATGATATCCGCCGGGATGGGGAACCTCTGTTTCAGGAGAGCTTTGGCTGGTATTGCAGCGGGGATTTTGATCTGCCTTCAAACCTCCCGGTGCCGCTGGTGCTTCAACCGGAACCTTGCAATTTGCGGGCCATGGCTCTTCGGGCGCTGGAAACAGCGGATATCCCCTGGCGCGAGGTATTTGTCGGCACCGGCGCAACGGCGGTCGGAGCCGCGGCTGAAGCCGGGATTGGCATAGCACTTCTGGCACAAAGCGCAGCCCCCGCCGGTGTGCGGCAGGTCAGGGGCCGCGCGCTCCCGGAACTTCCGAAACTGGATGTCGTGATGATTTCGACCGTCACCGGCGACAGCGCGAATGCCGTGCTTCGACGGATCACCGGGGCATTTCGATCATCCTGATCTAGCGTGTGGTTGGCCGGAAGCGCTGAGAAATCGGCCAGTCGAGTTCTGGCGCATGCAAGATTACCAACGCGGCACACGCCTTTCATAAGCGGGGTCGAAGAGCTTCATGTAGGCTGTGTCATCGCGCTCCTTCATCGCGGTCTGCTCATAAAGAGCCGCAAGTTCGGCGAGCTTCTGCCGATTGAGGCTGACGCCAAGTCCGGGCGCTTTCGGCACATCCAGACGACCGTTTCGGAATGTGAAAGGCGTACCCTCGATCACATCGACGCCCGTCCATGGGTAATGTGTGTCGCAATCGAAACTAAGGTTCGGCGTTGCTGCAGCCACATGCACCATCGCCGCAAGGGTGATGCCGAGGTGGGAATTGGAATGCATGGAAACACCAAGCCCCAGTGTCTCGCAGGTCTTTGCGAGATGGGTCGAAGCGCGCAATCCGCCCCAATAATGGTGATCTGACAGCACGATCTGTACCGCATTTTTACGGAAGGCGGTGGCGATCTGGTCGAACTCCAGAACGATCATGTTGGTGGCGAGCGGGATTGAGGTTGCGGCCGCCACCTGCGCCATCTGGTCCATGCCGATGACCGGGTCCTCAAGATATTCGAGAATATTTTCAAGCTTGCGGGCAATGTAGATGGCCGTTTCCACTGTCCAGCCGCCATTCGGATCAATCCTCAGGGGGTGATGGGGAAAGGCTTGCCGCAGCTTCAGCATCGTCTCGATCTCGAGATCGGGATGCAGCACGCCGCCCTTCAGTTTCAGCGATTGAAAACCGTAAGCGTCGACCATTTTCCGGGCTTCGCCGACCATCTGGTCAGGGGTCATAACCTCTCCCCATTCATCCGCCGCTTCGCCGATATGGCCTGCAAATTTGAAAAACAGATAGGCGCTGAAAGGTACGCTTGTGCGAACCGCCCCGCCAAGCAGGTCTGAAACCGGCCGCCCAAGCAGCTTGCCCTGAATGTCGAGGCAGGGGACTTCGAAGGCCGAGGCAACCACATCCGTCAGCTTGTGATCGGCGACAGCCGATTTGGCATTGATGCCACCGCCGCCCGGCAAAGCCGTAATGATACGCGATTTCAGTTCGTGAAGATGAAAAGGGTCCAGTCCGATGAGGGCTGGTGCGGCGCGACGCAACCCGTCCAGCGCCTTGATGCTTCCGTAACTTTCCCCAAGCCCGGTCGTGCCGTCGTCGCATATGACTTCGATGATGGTGCGCAGCGCATGGGGCTGATGGACACCCTTGCAATTCAGCAATGGCCGGTCGGGAATGGCGACCGGAGTGAGGTGGATTTCGGCTATGCGCATATCAAGAAACTCCTTGTCGCCACCAGTGGCGCGCAGCCTTCAGCGCATCTTCCAGTGGTGGCAGTTGGGGGTGCCAGTGGCGTTCCCATTCGAGGCTGAGGGGAATTTGCCGTTCGTCCGGCTGGAGCAACGAAAGCAGTTCCGCGATGGGAAAGTTGCCCTGGCCGGGCAGAACGTAGCGCCGTTTTCCGTCTTTATCCGTCGTGCTATCCTTGACGTGCAGATGGACGGTGTTTTTAGCGATGTGGCGCCAAAGGGTTTTGAGATCGGTGCCTTTGGCCCATGTATGATGGGTATCCCACAATATCCGGGCCGTCGGTACGTGTTCCAGAAAAGCGAGCAACTGATCGAAATCGGCCAGCGCGTCGTGGGTTTCGATCATAAGCTCGACATTCAGCCCGCGTGATTGCCGCAGACCCTGCCACTTGTCCAGCAGCGTCGCTGCGCGATCCAACTCCTCCGCCCCAATTTTTTTGCCACCATCGAATATCCGCAGATAGGCGATGTTGGCAGCTTCCGCCCAGTCAATGAAAGGGTCTAGCTCGGAGAGACTGCCGCTTCCGAACAGCCGCATGGATGTGTTGAGAGCGGCAATTCTGATGTTGCGTTCGGTCAGAAAAGTGGCAAATCGGGCAGGGGTGCCGAACTCGGCAACGAGCGCGGAGATCAGGTCTATGGTGCCGGATAGTGCGCGCAATTCCACGCTTCTTATGCCATGGCGCTCTGCCAGATCGGCCGTCTCATGCAGGCTGAGGTCGGAGCAGCCGAGGGTCGAAAAGCAATAGTCGGAACCGCTCATGCCATACGCTCCATATCCTGCTTATAGACCGGGTGGAGTGGCGCAAGCCCCGCCACGAAGCGTTCAATCTCGGTAATGGCCAGATCGGAAAGTGCGCGCAATTCGTTGCCCAGCGCCCCGGCTATATGAGGGGTGAGCACGACATTGGGCAGATCGTAAAATGGGCTGTCCGTTGGCAAGGGTTCGGGTTCGGGCGTGTCGATCAGGATGCGCAGCCGTCCGGAAAGCGCCTCGGCCAGCAATGCCTCGTGATCCACCAGCCAACCCCGCGCGGTATTGATGAAGATGGCATGATCGGCCATCAGCGCCAGTTCACGGGCGCCGATCATATGGCGCGTTTCCGGCAGGATCGGCGCGTGCAGCGAGACCACATCGGAGCAGGCGAGAAGTTCATCCAGCTCCGTTTTCCTCGCGCCGAGGGAGGCTGCCTCTTCTGGCGAAAGAAAGGGATCGTAAACGGCAATCTCAAATTTGCTGCGCGCCAGCATCTCCATCACCAGCCGCCCGATGCGTGAGGCGCCGACAATGCCAACCTTGCGGGCATGATTGCCGAGATGCGGCAGGCTTCTGCCACGCCTGCTGCCAAAAACGCCGGTGCCGCGCTCCGCCCTGTGTTCATCCCGCAACCGAAAGACGTCCTTGCCGCACATGATGATCGCCGCATAGGTGAATTCGGCAACCGGCACGGCCATGGCGGAAGCTGCTGTCGTGACGAGAATATCGGACGTTTCCCAGAATTCTGCGGGCGCAACCACCCGCACCGATGATGCCGCATAGGCCAGCATTTTCAGCCGTGGCGCGCGGGAAAGTCGTTCGCGTGTGAGGGATGGCGTACCCCAGGCAGCGAGCAGAATGTCAGCTTCGGCGAGAGCTTCGGCACCTTCAGCGGTGTCGAAATCCGTATGGGGAAAACCCGGAATAATGTCCGCTATCGCATTCAGCCGCGCCCATTCGCGCGAACCGAAGAACGCTTCGGGAAGCTCGCTGCGCATGGCGATCAGCAGGCGTGGTTTATTCTCGGAATGTTTCATGCGCGCACCGGATTTGAAATGGGGCGGATGTCGATGCTGGAAACATCAATCTCGATCGGTTGAGAACCGGGTTGCAGGATCACATCGAGAAAAAGTTCGGGCGGTGTCTTGCCCGACCGTAGTTTCAGGGGAGGGGTCCTTAACGCGCCTTGCCACTGCGCGGACGGAAAGGAAAAGAGCCTGCCGTCATCCGCGCGGAACGGTGCGAGCGCCGTCATCGTCTGTCCCTCGGCTGCGACATCTTTCAGCCGCAGCGATATTCCCAGAACCCCATCATGGGCCGGTATCTCCACATTACAGATCGCTTCCACCCAGACGCCGGTGCCGGGGTGGACAAGCTGCCCGCCAAGACGATGGTTCTGCTCACCCGTTTCGGTGACGATCCGGGCCGAGAGATCCGATGCGAGATTGCCGGCTGGATTGTTTACCGGATCGAAGCGATCATCCTTTGACAGGAGCCGGGCAGGCGCACGGGGCACGATCGTTTCGAGGTAGTCCGCCAGCAATTGTCCGACGGCAAAGGCGCCGGGTACGGAAAAATGGGTTCCGTCATCGGAATAGCCGGGATAGGACTCGCCGAATTCGCTGTCAGGATCGACCCACGCCGCGTTCCAGTCGAAGATATGGCAATTGGCGTTGTTTGCCGCAAATTCGATGCTTTGCCGGTTGATCCAGTGCGCCTTGGCGCGCTCCGTACCGCCTGCGGGCCATTTCCCGACGCTTCGCGCCAGAATGGGAAGCAGGATCACGGTCTTGCCGGCGGCGAGCAGGACTGAGGCGATCCTTGCCCGCGTGTCGGCAATCGTCTGGCGCGTTTCCACCATCATGTCGTTGGTGCCGGCATCGACAATGATCAGGTCAAAATCCGATTGCAGCAACCGAGACAATCGCCGCTCGATCTCGACCGCCTTCTGGCCGGAAACCCCGAAATTGAGGCCGGAAAAGAACCGGCTGACACCGGGCCGGTTGCTCGGCTCCCACCCAGACGGCACGGATGGATCGTGGTGGACCGGGCAACAAAGCCTGCCATGCGACAGGACCTCGGCCCAGCTCATCCAGCCGCGTGCCGATGTGGCAAGCGAGCTGGCGTCACCAATATGGTTCTGCTGGACGAGCGAGGTGCCGAGAATGGCAATCCGGCTCGCCCTTGGTAACGATACGGACATGGTTTTTACCGGGATATCAGGAGAACAGGACGCCGCCATTGATGTCGTAGCAGGCGCCGGTGACATAGGCGGCATCGTCAGATGCGAGGAAGGCTACCAGACCGGCAACGTCTTCGCTCGACCCTTCGCGCTTGAGCGACGTTGCGCCGGCCACCCGTTCGCGCACCTCCGGCTTGGTGAAGGTGTCGTGGAAGGTGGTCGAGATCATGCCGGGGCAAACGGCATTGACGCGGATATCAGGGCCGGCTTCCTTGGCAAGGCCACGGGTGAAGGTCATCACGGCACCCTTGGAGGTCGCATAGGCAAGAGCGCCCGGGCCGCCGCCATCACGGCCGGCCTGCGACGAGAAGGTGACGATGGCCCCGCCCTTTGCCATTTTGGGCAATGCGGCCTTGGTGGTCAGGAACAGCGATGTCAGATTGACGTCGAGGACCTGATGCCAGAAGGCTTCATCCATCTCTGCAATTGTCTTGCGGGCGATCAGGCCGCCGGCAACATGGACGAGGCCATGGATCTCGCCGAATTTGTCGGCAGCTGTGGATATGGCTGCCTCAACGTCGCTTGCATTGGTGAGATCCGCCTTGATGGCCAGAGCCGAGCGGCCAAGCTTTTCGATTTCGGTAACGGCTGTAGCCGCACCATCGGCAGCACCATTATAGGTAAGAACGACATTGGCGCCTTCCTGCGCAAAACGGATGGCACATGCCCGGCCGATATCCCGGCCGGCGCCGGCGACAACAACGGTCCTGTTGGTAAAACGCTGCATTGGAAAACCTCGTATGGTTAGAACTGCTTGGGAAGTGAGAGCTTGAAACGCTCGTCATCGACATCGCTGAAGTAGATGTCGGTCGAAAAACCCTGATCGTCGATGAAGCTGAAGATGCGCTTCGGCTCCTTCAGGCTGTAAGGCACGAGAAGGGTGACAAGGCGATGCCGGGTGGCGGCTGGAGCCGTGGCGCAGACATGGTGGTGAATATCGAGCCCTTCGAATTCCTTCGGGTCGATATCGGGAAAACCTTCCACTGCGCTGATTTGTGGCGTGCCGGCCGAAGAGTAGACGAACTGCCCGTAGAAGCCGGCTTTCTGGCCATTGTAGCGGAAGCTTGACCTGCCGGTCTGCGGCGCTCCGAGTGTATGGCAAAGCCATTGCAGTTCCTGGGGTTCGGAACATTCCACCTCGTCGACAATCACGAAATAGCTGTCATTGACGAAATGGATTTCGCGCAGCACCTTTTGAACCAGCGGGTTCGCAACCTGGTAGGCGGCTGTGGCGTCGCCGACGATACGCACATGGCCGGGCTTTTCCTCCACCGAGGCGATGCGGCCGGCGGCGCGGCGCGCAAGCGCCTTGTCCTTTTCCGCATATTGGCCCTTGCCGCCGATCAGCACCGCGTTTTTCGACCGTGTCTGACGGCGCCAGTTCAGGTGCATCTGCGAATTGAACGCCACGTAATAACCGGACTGGATCGCCAGATCTTCGCCATGGGCATAAAGCACAAAGGCGTTCTGGTCGCCATGGCTGTGGCTGAGCGAGCCATAGGGGCTGGATTTGAAGACGAACTGCAGGTGCCGGTCCGGATCTTCCATATTTTTCTGGATCGTGGCCCAACCGATATCATCGAAAACGGCGAGTGCCGGCAAGTCGGCAGGCGGCACGGCTTCCACCTGCCGGTAATCGTGGCGATAGACGAGATCGTCGAAGTTCAGGTCCCACCAGCCGTAATTGTAAAAGGCCATTTCCGTGCCCGTCGCATCGGCCTTGATGTGATCGAAATACCATTGGTAGTGGCCATTGCCGGTGACGCCGGCGAATTGCCGGACGTTGTAGCCGAGTTTCAGGCCGGGAAGATCACCGAGCGTGGAGTCGTCGCCGAAGTTGGCGCGACGGGTGCCGGGCGCCTTGGTGTAAAGCGGGAAGCGGCCGGTATTCTGGAAAAACGGCCGCTGATAAAGGTCGTAACCCATATAGGAGCGGATCAGGTTGGCGGCCTCGATAAGATAGGCCATGCCTGTCATCCAGTAATGCGGACCTTCCGCCCAGCCGCCGTCGGTTCCGGCCCATGGAGAATAGAGCGTGGCGAGGAATTCGACGGTATAGTCGAGCCATTCGCCCGCCTCTTCGCTTTCGCCCTGAAGCGCGATGCAGGCCGGTGTCAGGACAGCCGAAAGCGAGCGCACCGCATGGCTGTCATAGGGAAATACGTGAATGCGGGCGTGTGCAATGACATGGTCGGCAACTTCCCGCGTCCGTTCGAGAAGAACGGACCGCACGGTCTTGCGTTCGTCTTCGCTCAGATGGTCGTACAGCCAGTCATAACCCCAGGCGAGTGCAACAACGACACGGAACCCCGCCTCGTCATTATAGGCGCGCGAGGTCGCACCTTTCGGGTCCCAGGCGGCGACGGCCAGCAGCCATTTGCGAGATGCATCGAGAAGATCGTTGCGCCCGAGCACGCGGCCGGCGATGGCAAGGTGCCGGATCGCATAGATCACTTCCTGGCAATCAATATACATCTGCCGCCAGAGCGCGGCGACCCGCATGTTGTTGGGATAGGGCTGCGGTTCCGGCATGACCGGCCGCTGCAGCCATGGTTCAACCGATTTTTCGTAAAATTCGGCCCAGCCGCAATGATTGGGATCCTTTGCAACGGCATCGGCGAAGGTGCTCAATTGCTCGGAATTGAGCCACAGCCGAGGGTGGCTGGTTTGCGCGGCGGCGTGGCGGGCAGACTTGCCGGGCAGCGGCGTTTTCGGCAGTGTTGCACCGATCTCGAAACTGCGCACGGCGCTCCAGTTGGAATGCGCTGTCGCGGATTTTTGATCCCAAAGCGCATAACACCAGTGATAGTGGCCCTCCGGCAGCGCTTCATCCGGTGTGAAGAAATTCCAGGCGAGATCTTCGAAGACGAGCGTTTTTTTGTCCGCAAAGCCGGGATCGGCCGAAATGCGCAGCACGTAACGCGCGCCGTCGTCGATATCCGGTAGCCATGAAAAGCGCGGAGGGTTCTCCGTCGGCTGTGCTTCTTCGCTCGGCTCGTAGCCAATGGTCAATGAGCCCGGGCGGGGTTCATCGAGAAGTGTCTGTCTGGAGATGGCCGGGGCAGAGGGACGCATTGCGCTCTAACTCCTATGAAAACAGATGGGAAAGGATGGCGGCGATAAAGCCGCCATCGTGGTCGGAGGGTTTATTGCGCCGCCTTGTACTGGCGGTCATAGGCCGATTGCATCATCTTGATGACCTCGTCGTAACCGAGGGCGCTGAGACGCTTTTTATAGGCGTCCCAGCCGGTATCGACGTCCTGCGCGCCGAGAATCCAGGTCTGCTGCATTTCGGTCATGTAGGTGAGGATGCTAGGCCAGTAGCGGTCGAAGGTCGCCTTTTCCTCAGCGTTCAGGGAAACGCCCATGAACTCGTCCTTGAGGCAGTTGCACTTCTCGTACATGTCGATGCCTTCAAGCGCGATCTTGTTTGTCCACTGGCGCTCATATTCGTAATCCATCCAGTATCCGCGCGGGATCGCCGCACCGACTGCCCATAGCTGGGCATTGACCGGATCCTTGTTGTCGAGGATTTCCTTCTTGAACTGCGGTTTGCCGTCGACCATTTCGTAAGTGAGGCCCTCGACGCCGAAGTTCGACAGGATGCGACCCTGCTGCGAGAACCAGAAGTCGAAATATTTGATGGTTTCGACGGGGTGTTCGTTGGTCGCCGAAATAGCCCAGCCGACGGGCTGGACACGCAGGCGGCGGGAATCCTCGAAACGCTCACCTGAAACCGTCTTGGGCGGAAGCATGGGCTTCAGTGCAAAGCCCGCAATCTTCGGCGACAGCGCGTCATTATAGGTCGAGGTGCTGGCGAACCAGTCATGTGTCATGCCGCCGAGATTGTTGCCCAAGAGATATTCGCGCGAACGGGCGCCGCGGGTGAATATCTCCTTGTCGATCAGCCCTTCCTTATACCACTTGGCGACATTGGAAATGCCGGTCTTGTAGTTGTCTTCCGCCCAGGGGTGACGCAGCTTTCCGTCATAGACGGCAAAGTCGCCATACCGCTCCGATCCCGAAACGCGTGCGTCCCACAGATTGATGAGGCGGACGGCATCGATTTCCTCACGGGCAAAATAAGGCACCTCATCCTTGAGGCCGTTGCCGTTGGGGTCCTTGTCTCGGAAGGCTTTCAGAACCTCGTAGACCTCTTCCGGTGTCTCCGGCTGCTTCAGGCCAAGCTTGTCGAGCCAGTCCTGGCGGATGAACCAGCCGCGCGAGAACTTGCCATCAGGCACATAGGGAATGAAGTAAAGCTTGCCGTCCGGTCCGGAGATGGCGTTGCGGATGTCCTTGTGGCTGTCGAAGAAGGCTTTGAGGTTGGGGGCGTTTTCCTCGATCAGATCGTCGAGTGGAATGAACGCGCCTTCCAGCCCGTAGCGAATGAAGTCTTCCTTCAGCCCACCGGTGGCGTCGCCGCCGACGATATCGGGAAGGTTGCCAGAGGCGATCAGAAGGTTGAATGCATCGCGGCTGCTGGTGGTCGCCAGCGACGCCACGTTGCGGACATGGATGTTGGTGATTTCCGCGGCCTTCTGCTCCACCGGCCATTTTTCCGAATAGACGTATTTGTCGCGGAAGTGGAAATGGATCGTCAGTTCCAGCGGGTCTTCGGTGATCTTGCCCGCATCCTGCGCCAATGCCGGCAAGGCCAGGGTTGCGGCTGTCATCAACGCCAGTAGGGGCGCGCCTTTTCGTAGTGCTCTCACAGGTTCTCCTCCCTTGTGCTGCTACTCTTTCACTCCGCCCAGCAGAATTCCTTTGGTGAAATACTTCTGCGCGTAGGGGTAAATGATGAGGACGGGAATGATGGAAGCGATCATGATCGCTGACGTCACCGTCTCGAACGAATAATGGGCGGTGAGCAGGCTCGAGGCGAATTCGTCGTTCGAGTTGAGGTCGACGATGACGCGCTTGAGATAGACCTGAAGCGGGATTTTCTCTTCGCCGCGCAGCAGCACCATGGCCCAGAAATAGCCGTTCCAGCGTGAAACGATGCAGAACAGCGCAACGGTGACGATTGCGGGCTTGGAAAGCGGAATGAACACCTTCCACAGCAGCTGCAATTCGCTGGCGCCGTCCATCTTGGCGGCCTCTTCGAAGGACTTGGGCACGGCTTCGAAGAAATTGCGCAGCAGAATGACGTTGAAGGCGTTTGCCGCAAAGCCAAGGATGATGCCGAAGCGGCTGTCGAGAAGTCCAAGGTCGCGCATGTTCAGAAAGAAGGGGATCATGCCGGCGTTGAACCAGAGCGTAAACGCGATGGCGATGTTGAAGAAGGTGCGGCCACGCAGGCGCTTGCGCGAGAGGGCATAGGCTCCGGGGATCATGATCAGCAGGCTCATCAGCGTGCCGCCGAAGGTGTAGATGAAGGTGTTGCCATAAGCGACCCAGAACATCCTGTCGGACAGGACCCGGTCATAGGCGGCAAGCGTGACGTCCACCGGCCAGAGTGTGACGCGACCGGCCGTGACGGCGGCACCCGAGGACAGCGAGACCGACAGCACATAGATGAAGGGATAAAGCGTCGACAGGACGAACAGGCCGAGAAGAATGGCGTTTGCCCAGCCGAAAATCCTGTCGCCGCGGGAATAAAGATTGAAGTTTGCCATGTTTCAGCTCCTCACCACAGCGATGTCGACGAGACTTTTCGGCTGATACGATTTGCCGAATAGACAAGGACGAAAGCGATGACCGCGTTGAACAGTCCGGCGGCAGTCGCCAGATCGTATTGGGTGCCCTGCAGGCCGGTGCGGTAGATGAAGGTGGAAACGACGTCCGCCGTCTCATAAGTGGATGGGCGATAAAGCAGGATGATATATTCGAACCCGACCTCGACCAGATTGCCGATGCGGATGATCAGCATGATCACGATTGTCGGCAGGATGCAGGGCAGGGTGATGCGCCACATCATCTGCCAGCGCGATGCGCCGTCCACGCGGGCGGATTCGTAAAGTGTCGGGCTCACGCCGGCGATGGCGGCGAGATAGACGATGGATTCGAAGCCTGCCTCTTTCCAGACGGATGAGCCTATGTAGACCGGGCGAAACCATTCCGGCTGGGTCAGGAAATAGATCGGTTCGAACCCAAGGCCTTTCAGCATGAGATTGACGATGCCAATCGATGGCGAGAGGAAATTGATGACGATGCCGGCGACGATCACCACCGAAATGAAGTGCGGCAGGTAAACGACCGTCTGCGCCCAGCTGCGGGCAATGCCGCTTTGAATTTCGTTGAACATCAGGGCCAGAATGATCGGCACCGGAAAGGCGAAGATCAGGCCAAGGCCGCTGATGGTGATGGTGTTCCAGAAGGAACGAATGAACATGTCATTCTGGAAAAGCTCCACGAAATTCGCAAATCCGACCCAGGGGCTTTTTTCGATGCCGCGGAAGATCGAAAAATCCTGGAATGCGATGACCAGCCCGTACATGGGTTTGTAGAGGAAAACCGCAAACCAGATGAGCATTGGCGCGAGCAGGAGGTAGAGCTGCCAGTCGCGGCGCACGTCTTCCTGAAGGTCGTGAAGGCGCCCTTGAAAATCCTGTTTCATGGCCGCGCTCCACCCCGTGTTTTGAGCGATCTTCCGGTCGCCGCATCAAAGATGTGGACGCGTGCGGTATCGATGGACAGCCGGTTGATGCCGTTAAGGGCGTGGTCGCCATAAAGCGTTTCGGCTTTGGCGATAAATGGCTGGCCATCGGCCTTTCCATGCAGCAACGCTTCAGCGCCCAGAGGCTCCACGAGGTCGATGCTGCAATTTAGAACATCGCGGCCATCGCCAGCCTCCACCGACATGATTTCCGGCCGCAGGCCAAGCTTGACGGCCTGTCCTTGCGTCGTGTTCTGCGCGAAGGCATCGGGAATGTTGAAGCGCTGCCCGGAGCCGCCACCGAGGACAACGGTAACGCAGCCGTCATGGCTTTCGATCGTCCCGTCCAGAAGGTTCATCGGTGGGGAGCCTATGAAGCTTGCGACAAATGTGTTTGCCGGTTCGAGGAAAACCTCCATCGGCGAGCCGACCTGTTCGATATGGCCGCCATTCATGATGACGATACGGTCGGCAAGCGTCATCGCCTCCACCTGGTCGTGGGTGACATAGATGCTGGTAGCCTGCATCCGCTTGTGCAGCAGCTTGATCTCGGCGCGCATATGGGTGCGCAGCTTGGCGTCGAGATTGGAGAGGGGTTCGTCGAACAGGAAGATTTTCGGCCGGCGCACGATGGCGCGGCCCATGGCGACGCGCTGACGCTGGCCGCCGGAAAGATCTGCCGGCTTGCGGGCCAGATATTCGGTAAGTCCCAATATCTGTGCGGCTTCCGCAACGGCCTTGTCAACGACGGCGCGCTTCTCGCCCCTGACGCGCAGGCCGAATGCGATGTTCTCGGCCACGCTCAGATGGGGGTAGAGCGCATAGTTCTGGAATACCATGGCGACATCGCGGTCTTTCGGGGCGACCTTGTTGACGATCCGGCCATCCATTGAAACGGTGCCGTCCGAGATGTCCTCCAGTCCGGCGAGCATGCGCAGCGTGGTGGATTTTCCGCATCCCGAGGGACCAACGAGGACAACGAATTCCTGCGGCTGTATGGAAAGATTGATACCGTGGACGACTTCGAGAGCGCCGTAGCGCTTGACGACATCGTTGATTTGAACTGCAGACATGAAAGGCCCCTCCTCAAAAGCCTTGAATGTTCAGTCAGGCGTCTTCGACCCCCGTGAAGCGCGCTTCCTCGTGACGCGCGTGTTGACCTGTTCGATGAAGGTCCAGATCTTCGGGTTCTTGGAGAGTTCTGCGATCTTGGTTTCGAGTGATCCGAGATGGCGCTGGACGGCTTCGCGTGCGGCTTCGATATCGCCTGACTCGATGGCGCTCACGATCGCTTCGTGCTCCTCGATCACCTTTTCAGTGCGACGGACCGCAAAAACGCGCTTCAGATGGCGCATCCGGTCCATTTCACCTTTTGCCTGATTGACCACGCTCCAGGCGCCGGGAAGGCGGGCTGCCGCGAAGATGGTGCGGTGAAATTCCTCGTCCAGCAGGAAGAAATCCGTGAATTCCTCGTCTTCGGCTGCGGTGCGCTGCTGGGAAATGCAGGTTTTCAGACGGGCGATGTCTTCCAGCGAGTGCCGCTTGGTCGCCTCGATGACGGCGCCCTCTTCCAGCTTGAACCGGATGAAGCAGGCTTCCATGTAGCGCTGCACGTCGATCGGCGAGATATAGGTACCGCCCTGCGGTACGACAGTCACGAAACCTTCTTCGGAAAGGCGAATGATCGCCTCGCGCACCGGCGTCTTGCTGACATGCAAGAGCGCTGCGATTTCCTTTTCCGACAATGCGCGCCCGGGAAGCAGCTTCACCTCGACAATCAGTTTGCGAAGCAGGGCATGGATCCGGTTCGTCATGTTTCCATCAGCCGGCAAGTCTCGCGGGGTGACGAGTTCGGACAGCGGCAACGATGGAAATTCAAGAGCGTTAGACATATCAATAACCAAACTGAAATATCAGATTATGTAGTGACATATCTATTGTGTTTTTGAGAGTCAAGCGCGAATGATCGGTTGGGAAGCGCCACACCGAAAAACCGGAGCGATCTTTTGATCGCTCCGGTGCAAGGGTTTTGATTTTGAAGGAAGTTTCAGCGGCGGCTAAAAGCGCCTTGGGGCATGATAATGCCAGCTATTTTGCCGCCATTACCATGTTCACCGGGTGCTCGAGGTATTATTCGGCGGGCTGTGCCGCGCATGCCTGCTCGGAAGCTCTCTGCTCTCCGGAAAGGCTGCGCTGACCGAGGCCAATGATGGCGACTGTCGAAAGGCTGGCAGCAACGGACATCCAGAAGCCGTTGGTGGGGCCGAAATTATCGATGACCCAGCCGGAGATGAAGGCGCCGAGCGCCATGCCGATACCGATGCCGGTCATCACCCAGGTCACGCCTTCCGTCAGCATCGATTCCGGCACGCGGCGCTCGATAAGGCCGAATGCGGTGATGAAGATGGGCGAGATTGCAACGCCGCTGAGGAAAACGGCAAAGGCGAGCAGGGCAACGGTTGTCGTGGCAAAGAGGAGCGGCAGGGCGGTAAGCGCAAGGACGCTGACGGCAATCAGCAACTGGCGATGTAACGGCATTTTCGGGTTGATCGCGCCGAGCAGCAGGCCGACAACGAAGGAGCCTATGGCATAGACACCGATGACGAGGCTCGCGGCCTCCGGCTGGCCGAGTTGCTTGGTGATGGCCACAGCGCTTACCTCGGCCGTGGCGAAGGTTGAACCCACGAAGATCAGGGCGAGTGTGATGATCTGGACCGGCCGTAGCCGTATCGCTGATTGCTGCCGTGTCCCGCTTTCAACCGGGCGCACCTTGGGTTCTGTCGACCGCTGCAGCAGGAAGGCAAAGGTGCCGAGCGCCAGCGAGGCCGTGCTGATCATCATGCCCGCTTCCGGAAAGAGCGAGACCGCAAGCCCGACGGAAAGCGAGGCGCCGGAAATATAAACCAGCTCATCCGCGGCGGACTCAAAGGCAAAAGCCGTGTTCAGCTCTGGCCGGTCGCGGAAGATTTCCGTCCAGCGGGCACGCATCATGGCGGGGATGCTGGGCATGGCGGCGGCGAGGAAGGCTGAAAGGAACAGGGTCCAGACCGGCCACTTCTGGTTCGTGGCGAGGATCAAAACCACAAAGGCGATGACCGATATGATGGTGGCCGGGATGAGGACCTTGCTCTGGCCCTTGCGATCCACGAGGCGGGAGATCTGCGGTGCCGCAGCCGCATTGGTCAGCGCGAAGGTTGCCGAGACGGCGCCGGCAAGCCAATATTCTCCATGGGTCTGGGAAAGCATGGCGACGATACCGATCGGCGCCATCGCAATTGGCAGGCGGGCAAAGAAGCCCGCGGCGGAAAAGCCCTTCGCGCCCGGAGCCCTAAAAATTTCTCTGTATGGATTAGACATCGGGATGCACCTTGTTCAGGGAGTATCTACCACACACATACGTGGCGTATGTGAATGAGATAATTGCATACGTCGCGTATGTCAACTAATATACGTGGTGTATGTGGACGACGGAGAAAAAATGCGCAAACCCCGCAGTGAAATGATTGCCGAGACACGGGCAAAGCTTCTGTCCGCCGGTCGAAAGGCGTTTGGCAGCATCGGTTATGCCGAAGCGTCGATGGACGACTTCACCGCCGAGGCGGGGCTGACCCGTGGCGCGCTCTATCACCATTTCGGTGACAAAAAGGGCCTGCTGCTGGCGGTTGTCGCTGAAATTGACGCGGAGATGACAAAAAGACTCTGTGAGATTTCGTCGAAAGCCGCGACCCGGTGGGACGGTTTTATCGATGAGAATGTCGGTTATGTCCGCATGGCTCTTGAGCCGGAAATCCAGCGGATCATGTTTCGTGATGGACCGGCCGTGCTCGGTGATCCCTCCCGCTGGCCAAATGCCAATGGCTGTATCTCCGCCGTCGCGCGAAGCCTTGATGTGCTGAAGCAGGAAGGGGCGATCACCGATATTGACCCGGAGGCATGTGCCCGTTTCATCAACGCGGCAAGCAGCAGCGCCGCCCAGTGGATCGCGAATTCCGACGACCCTGAAAGGACTTCCAAACGGGCAGTTGAAAGCTTCCGGACCCTGCTTGAAGGATTGCGCATTCACAAAGGCTGATCCGTACCCGTTTAGGCGGGACCTCTCGACTGAAGGGAGAGCGGCGTGCCGGGTGCCCGCCTCACAGGTTCCCCGTCAGCGCTAGCTTTCACGACATGGCAATAGGTAAGTCATCCAACTGTCATATGGCGGGTCTAGGAGAGGTTGTGGTTTTCACATGTCTCGCGAGGGGAATATGCGCAAAATTGTTGCTGCTTTGGTCGCTACGACCTTTCTTGCCGGCGCCGCTCAGGCTGCCGAGGTCTATCCGCTTGATCGTGCTACGATCCTGACCGGTTCGCCGTTTGATTTCAAAGCGGAATTCGACGCGGTCGTAAAGCCGGAAGACGTCAAGATCACCGTCAACGGCCAGGATTACAAGGCTGTTCTCGGCAAGGACGTTGAGTTCGTTGCCGAAGAAAAGAACAAGGACAAGGTTCTTGGTTCGGCCGTCATCCTGCGCGGCATCACGCTCGCCAATGCCGGTGATTACAAGGTCGAAGTCTCGGCCGGTTCCGAGACCAAGAACGTGACCTGGACCGTTTATGGCACGCCTGCCCAGGCGAAGGCCAAGAACGTGATCTTCCTGATCGCCGACGGTCTGTCTGTCGCCCATCGCACTGCCGCCCGTATCATGTCCAAGGGCATGACCGAGGGTAAAGCCAATGGCCGTCTCAACATGGATGACGTGCCGCCGGTTGCCTTCATCGGCACCTCCGCCACGGACGCCGTCGCCACCGACAGCGCCAACACCATGTCGGCCTACATGACCGGCCACAAGACCGCCGTGAACGCTATCGGCGTTTATGCCGACCGCACTCCGGCCTCGCTCGACGATCCGAAGGTCGAAACGCTGGCTGAAGCCCTGCGCCGCCAGACCAAGAAGTCGATCGGCATCATCTCCACTGCCGAATTGCAGGATGCGACGCCGGCTGCCGTCGTTGCCCATACCCGCAAGCGTGGCGACAAGGCCGACATTAACGGCATGCTGTTCGACGTGAAGCCGGATGTGCTTCTCGGCGGCGGTTCCGCCTATTTCCTGCCGCAGGCGACCGCCGGCTCCAAGCGCAAGGACGACAAGGACTATATCGCCCTGTTCAAGGAAGCCGGTTACACGCTGGCGACCAGCAAGGCTGAACTCGCAACGGCTGCCGGCACCAACACCGGCAAGATCCTTGGCCTGTTCCACACCGGCAACATGGATACCACGCTCGATCGCGAGTTCCTGAAAAAGGGCACCACGGGCAAGTTCCCGGATCAGCCGGGTCTGGTTGAAATGACCAAGGTTGCGCTCGACAATCTGTCGAAGAACCCGGAAGGCTTCTTCCTGATGGTCGAAGCGGCGAACGTCGACAAGATGTCTCATCCGCTCGACTGGGATCGCGCCGTCGTCGATACGATCGAATTCGACAAGGCCATCGGCGTTGCCCGCGAATTTGCGGCCAAGAACCCCGATACGCTGATCATCGTCACCGGCGACCATACCCACGGCGTTTCCATCATCGGTACTGTTGATGATGACAAGCCCGGTACGGACATGCGCGAAAAGGTCGGCACCTATGCCGAAGCCGGCTTCCCGAACTACGAAGACAAGGACGGCGACGGTTATCCTGACAAGGTCGACGTTTCGCGTCGTCTCTTCCTGAACGCCAATAACGGTCCGGATCACTACGAAACCTTCCGCCCGAAGCTCGATGGCCCGTTTGCGCCGGCCATCCAGAACGAAAAGAAGGAATACATCGCCAACGAGCAATACAAGGATGTTCCCGGTGCCGTGCTGGTCACCGGCATCATTCCGAAGAGCTCCGACAGCGGCGTACACGCGGTTGATGACGTCGTGCTGCAGGCCGAAGGACCCGGCGCCGAAGGCTTCCGCGGTTACATGGAGCAGAGCGATGTGTACAAGGGTCTCGCCGAAGCTTTCGCTCTTGGCGCCAAGCAGACAAATTAAGATTTGAAACGGGGCAAGGGCGCGCCACCATGGCGTGCCCTTGCCGTCACTACGGTCCTGCGTTGCCGGCCATGACGGCTGACGATGAAAGACCTTTGAAGAAGGAAAATGGTCATGAGCAAGCCTGATCCGGCGCGGTTCAATCGCCGCCAGACCCTTGGTCTCATTGCTGGTCTGCCGCTGCTGGCCGCCGGCACGCGTGCACAGGCGAAAAGCGACATCACCTTCGACGAGCTTTATGGCAAGGTCAGCGTTCTCGGGCTGGAATTTTCCGAGAAGGTCAAGCAGTTGAACGGCGAGGAGGTCGCCATGCGCGGCTTCATGGCGCCACCGCTGAAGGCTGAAGCACAGTTCTTCGTGCTCACCGAAATACCCATGTCGATCTGCCCGTTTTGCTCCACCGATTCAGACTGGCCGGACAATATTGTCGTCGTCTATCTTGGCGAAAAGCAGACCTTTACCCAGCCCAGCCAGACGATCGAAGTGCGCGGTACACTGGAAACGGGTTCCTGGACTGATCCGGACACCGGCTTCGTCAGCCTGCTGCGCATTCGCCAGGCAGAATACGCGACGGTTTGAAACCATGCTGCCTCTGAAGATAGAAAATCTTGCCGTCTCCTTTCCCGGACTGGCGGCTCCGGTTCTTGTTATCGACCATCTGGAAATCGCGGCCGGAAGCCGCGTGGCACTGACGGGTGGTTCCGGCTCGGGCAAGAGCACCCTCATCAACATCATCGCCGGCCTTGAGCGGGTTGAGACCGGCCGCGTCGTTTGGGGGAACGGGAACATTGCGGAGCTGTCCGAGGGCCGTCGCGACCATTGGCGGGCTGCCAATATCGGCCTTGTCATGCAGGAGTTTCATCTTTTTCCCGGTCTCTCTGCGCTGGATAACATCCTGTTGCCCGCTCGCCTGTCGCGTGTTGCGAATGCAGAGCTTATAAAACGTGCGGAATCCCTGTTTGCGACCGTCGGCCTCAAGCGCCCCGGGCAGCATATCGAGACCATGTCGCGGGGTGAAATGCAGCGTGTTGCCATCGCCCGGGCGCTGCTGCGCAGCCCCGGCGTCATCATTGCTGACGAACCGACCGCCAGCCTGGATCTCGAAAGCGGCGAGGCTGTCGGCGATTTGCTGCTTGCCGTTGCCGCCGGCACCGGCAGTACGCTGATTGTCGCGAGCCACGATCAGCATCTGATCGGTCGCCTTGACCGGCGTCTGACCCTCAGTGGCGGCCGTGTCGTTGCCGATACTGACGCGAAGGAGATCGCAGCATGATCGGTTTCATCCTTGCCGACCTGCGTCGCCTGTGGCTGGGCGGGGCCGTCGTGGTTCTGCTGGTGGCGCTGGCCACCGCGCTTGGCGTGGCTGTCACCTTGCAGGAACGGTCTTTGCGTCTCGGCAGCGCCCGCGCCGCCGATAAATTCGACCTCGTTGTCGGTGCTGCCGGCAGCGAAACGCAGTTGATCCTTTCATCCATCTTCCTGCAGGCGGCGCCCCTGCCGCTCGTGGATGGCGCCGTCCTCACCCGGCTTGCCGCCGATCCGCGTGTCGCATGGGCGGCTCCTGTCGGATTTGGGGATTCTTTTGCCGGCTATCCCATTGTCGGCACGACGACGAGCCTCGTCAGTAACACAACGCCCGGCTTTGCCGAGGGCAGGATGTTTGCTTTGGAAGGCGAAGCCCTTCTGGGCGCTGCCGTCAACCTCTCCGTTGGTGCCGAGATCAAGCCGATGCATGGCACCGCCGAAACCGGCGGCCGCACCCATACCGAGATCGCCTACAAGGCCGTCGGGAAGTTGCAGCCGACTGGCACACCCTGGGATCGCGCCATTCTCGTGCCGATTCAGGCTGTGTGGCACGTCCATGGTCTTGGCCAGGAACATGGTCATGATCACGGTGAAGGCAATGGGGAAGGTGACGCGGCTGCGCATGATGACGGGCATCAGGAGGATGGCCATGATCACGCCCATGAAGGCGAGGCACATCATGAGGATGGCGATACGCATGCCGAAGGGGAGGTCGGCCAAGCCGATGCCATTATTCAGATCGGGATGCCGCAGGAGCCCAAAGCGGCTCTCGTGCCGGGCGCCTCCTCGGGGCATGCCGAGTCCGATCATCATGGCAGCATTGATCCCGATGCGCCGATCGTAGAGACCTTTGGTGAGAACATGCCCGGTCTGCCGGCCATTCTCGTCAAACCGAAGACGATTGCCGATGCTTATCGGCTGAGACAGGAATATCGCAGCGGCAATACGCTTGGCGTTTTCCCGGGCGAGGTGCTCACCGGACTTTATGCCACGCTTGGTGATGCCAAGATGGTTCTGGGTGCGGTCGCCGCGGGTTCGCAAGGGCTGGTGGCGGCAGCGTTGATGCTGGTGACGGTGATCCATGTCGGTCAGCGGCGTAGGCAGATAGGCGCATTGCGGGCATTCGGCGCGCCCCGTGGCTCGGTATTCGCCATCGTCTGGCTGGAGCTTTTCTTTCTGGTGGCGCTTGGTGTCGGTATCGGTTTTCTGCTCGGCCTGGGCGCTGCCCATATAGGCGCGCAGCTGTTTACCGCAAAAAGTGGCGTGATCCTGCCGGTTGGCTTCACCCGCGAAGATTTGCGTCTTGCGCTCTTCCTGCTGGGCTTTGCCGCTGTTCTGGCCGCGATACCGGCATTGCTTGCCTATCGCCAGTCTCCCGCAGCCGCGCTCCGCGCGTGAGCGTGTACAAAGGCCACGTTTTTAGATTTATTGGAGGCTGTGCCAGTCGGCGTGATTGGCAGGGTCGTGCCCCTTGTTTCGATTACCAGACCGACAGATCGGGTTGCGTCGCTTGTAACCTGGCTCCGAACATGCCCTCCGGTCCGGGAAGCGAAAGGCGCAGATAAAATATAGTTTTTTTACTGTGGTCGCTTTTTGTGGCAGGCTTTCGCCGATACCTGCGAAATCGGCAGGAAACTGCATGACATTGAGAGGGACGAGATGGCTGAAAGGAAACCGGAAAAAGCTGCCGAAAACGCGGAGGTCGGAGCTTCGGCTGTCGCACCGAAGCTTCTTTCAGGCGGCAATCCACAGATTGCCAAGGGTTATGGTGATGCGCCGGTGCAGGCCTATATTGCCGCCATGCCGGGGTGGAAAAGCCCGGTCGGAGCGCGTATTGACACGCTGATTGAAAACCTGGTGCCCGGCGTGCGCAAGGCCGTGAAGTGGAACTCGCCCCTCTACGGCATGGAGGATGGCGTCTGGTTCCTCGGCCTTCACTGCTTTGCCAAATATATCAAAGTCAGCTTCTTCAACGGTGCGTCCCTTGAGCCGCCACCGCCCGGTGCATCGAAGCAGCCGAAGGTTCGTTACCTTGACATTCACGAAGGCGCCTTCGATGAAGCGCAGTTCGCTGAATGGGTGAAACAGGCAAGCCAATTGCCGGGTGAGAAGCTTTAGGAAGACGCGGTTCGTCAGCCTTGCAGGGAAGACAGCTCCCGGCATGGGCAGACGAATCACGTCCCATTTCCCTCTCTGGAAAAGCCATGATACCCGGCCGGTGATGAGAAATCGCCGATGCCTCGATACAGTTTTTCCGTCGCGAAGAAAAACCGGCCGATCCGGCGGATTTCTGTTTACTTTTGCCGAAGTTGCACGCCATCACGCTGATTGAACTCGCTGCCAGGCGTATCGCAAACCATGGAGGATGAGATGAAGGCACTGGTGCTGGAAGAAAAAGGCAAGCTCTCGCTCAGGGATTTTGACATTTCGGGTGAACTCGGACCGAAGGATGTGCGCATCCGCACCCATACGGTCGGCATCTGCGGCTCGGATGTCCATTATTACACCCATGGCAAAATCGGCCATTTCATCGTCAATGCTCCCATGGTACTCGGCCATGAGGCGTCGGGAACGGTCATCGAAACCGGTGCCGAAGTGGCGCATCTGAAGGCCGGTGACCGTGTCTGCATGGAGCCGGGTATCCCCGACCCGACGTCGCGCGCATCCAAGCTCGGCATCTATAACGTCGATCCCGCCGTCCGCTTCTGGGCGACACCGCCGATCCATGGCTGCCTGACGCCTGAGGTCATCCACCCCGCCGCTTTCACGTACAAGCTGCCGGACAATGTGTCCTTTGCCGAAGGCGCCATGGTCGAACCCTTCGCCATCGGCATGCAGGCGGCACTCAGAGCGCGCATCCAGCCCGGCGATGTCGCCGTCGTCACCGGTGCCGGTCCGATCGGCATGATGGTGGCGCTGGCAGCACTTGCCGGTGGTTGCGCCAAGGTCATCGTTGCCGATCTCGCCCAGCCGAAGCTTGATATCATCGCCGCTTATGACGGTATCGAGACCGTCAATATCCGTGAGCATAATCTTGCCGAAGCCGTGGCCGCTGCTACGGATGGCTGGGGCTGCGACATCGTGTTCGAATGCTCGGGTGCTGCACCGGCCGTGCTTGGCATGGCGAAACTTGCGCGGCCCGGCGGTGCGATCGTGCTTGTTGGCATGCCGGTTGATCCGGTGCCGGTTGATATCGTTGGCCTGCAGGCCAAGGAGCTTCGGGTGGAGACGGTTTTCCGTTACGCCAACGTTTATGACCGGGCAGTTGCACTCATTGCATCCGGCAAGGTCGATCTGAAGCCGCTGATTTCCGCAACCATCCCTTTCGAAGACAGCATCGCCGGTTTTGATCGTGCGGTGGAAGCACGGGATACGGATGTGAAGCTGCAAATTCTGATGCCGCAATAAAAGATCAGGCCAATTGCCTGCTGATGACTGAGCGGCAGGCACCCTGCGGAAAAGTATAAGCGCGAGCTGCCGGTGATCGGTAGTTCGTGCTCCAAAAATTCATCAAAACTCTCCCCGTCATGCATATTATATCGGCGTATCACGCAAAATTGCGCGAAAAAATCGGTGCAACTGCCAGCTTAATTGGCAGCGTCTGTACGCAACTATTCAATTTCCGACAAAAAACAGTCAAAAAAGTATCGGTAATTTCCCCGGCTTGATGTGGAAGTAAATGCGCGGCAGGCCATATGCTCCCCGTTAACGCCTGGGACGAGCCATAAAGAGGAATGGCCTTGCTCCGCAAATACGGCGGACGTGACCGATGGGAGGAATATTAATGCAGCCCGATCTGGAACTGGTACACATCCGCAAGGGCGAATCCTTCGCTGCCTGGCGGCATGGCTATCCGTTCCGCACCGTGCGCTGGCATTATCATCCCGAATATGAAATTCATCTGGTCGTTGCCACGTCGGGCACGTTCTATATCGGTGATTTCGTCGGTCGCTTCAGCCCCGGTCAGCTCATCATGACCGGTCCCAATCTCCCCCAGAACTGGATCAGCGAGATCGAGCCGGACGAGATCGTGCCGACACGCTCTCTCGTGATCCAGTTTCCGGAGACATTTATCGAAGATGCCTGCACCTCCATGTCCGAAATGGATGTGGTGCGTGCCCTGCTGGATCGCAGCCGCCGCGGCATTCTGTTTGACGACGAGACGAGCGACCGGGTTCGCCCGCTGGTCCTTCGGCTGATCGAAGCGCAGGGGCTGACACGGCTTGCGCTTTTCTGGGAAATTCTCGATCTGCTGGTCAACGCGCCGTCTTCAGAAGTGCTGGCGAGCCTGAGCTACGAGCTTGATCTGACCGGCATCGGTGATAGCGGCATCAACCGCGCTCTGTCGCATCTGCGCCAGCATTTGACCGAACAGGTTGAGGAGATCGATCTGGCCGACATGGTGGGCCAGAGCCCGAGCGCCTTTTCCCGTGCCTTCAAGCGCCATACGGGAACGACGCTGGTGCGGTATCGCAATCAGTTACGCATTGATCTTGCCTGCCAGATGCTGCTGGCGGATCAGGACGTGAAGGTGGCGGAGGTCTGCTACGATGTGGGCTTTTCCAACCTTTCGAATTTCAACCGGCATTTCCTGAAATTGAAGGGAATGTCGCCGTCGAGGTTCCGAACCATATTCGCAGCCCAGAAGGCAGCGGTCATGGCGGATTAAACCAGCGACACATCGCCGATTTTTTAGAATTCGGGCAGAGGGCTGTCCGGAAACGGGCACTTGTTGCCCCAACTTTCCAAACGGGAGGAATAGTAAGATGAAAATGAAATCCAAGTTTCTGATGGCGACAGCCGCAATTGCAATGATGGCCGCTCCGGCGCTGGCGCAGGAAAAACTGAAGATCGGCATGACCTTCCAGGAGCTTAATAACCCCTATTTCGTGTCGATGCAGGAAGCGCTGAAGGAAGCCGCAGCAAGCATCGGCGCAGACGTTGTCGTGACCGATGCCGGCCACGATGTGGCAAAGCAGATTTCCGACGTTGAAGACATGCTTCAGCAGAAGATCGATATCCTGCTTCTGAACCCGACGGATAGCGCCGGCATCGAAGCTGCCGTGCACGCTGCCAAGGCTGCCGGCGTGACCGTCGTTGCGGTTGACGCCAACGCCAATGGCCCGGTCGACACCTTCGTCGGCTCTAAAAACCGTGACGCGGGCTACAAGTCGTGCAAATATCTCGGTGAAGCCCTCGGCGGCAAGGGTGAAGTCGCGATCCTCGACGGCATTCCGGTCGTGCCGATCCTGCAGCGCGTCGAAGGTTGCAAGGCAGCACTTGCCGAATTCGCCGACATCAAGCTCGTCGATACGCAGAACGGCCGTCAGGACCGCTCCGTTGCTCTCGGCGTCGTTGAAAACATGATCCAGTCGCGTCCGAACCTCGCCGGTATCTTCTCGGTGAATGACGGCGGTGCGATGGGCGCCCTGGCTGCGATCCAGGGTTCCGGCAAGGACATCAAGCTGACCTCGGTTGACGGCGCTCCGGAAGCGGTGAAGGCGATTGCTGACGGTGGTCCTTTCATCGAAACCACGGCGCAGTTCCCGCGTGACCAGGTGCGTGTCGGCCTTGCCATGGCGCTTGCCCAGAAGTGGGGCGCACGCGTCGTGCCGAAGGAAGTCCCGATCGACGTCATGGTCGTCGACAGCAAAAACGCCGGCGAGTTCAGCTGGTAAGAACTCCTCCCAAGCCCCGTCCCCATCTAGTGTGGGGGCGGGGTTAAATCCCGACCATTGAGGAGGGTGAAATGCTGGAACTGAATGGAATAAGAAAAAGCTTTGGCAAGATCGAAGTCCTGCGTGGCGTCGACCTTGAGGCGCGCGCCGGCGAGGTGCATGCGCTTCTGGGCGAAAACGGCGCCGGCAAGTCGACTTTGATGAAGATCCTGTGCGGCATTTTGCAGCCATCGGAGGGAACGATCCGCATTGACGGCAAGGATCGCCGCTTCGCCAATTATGATGAGGCGATTGCCGCCGGCGTCGGCATCGTGTTTCAGGAATTCAGCCTGATCCCCTATCTCAATGCCGTGGAAAACATGTTCCTTGCCCGCGAAATCCGCGGGCCGCTTCGCCTTTTGAACAAGGGTGCCATGCGCAAGCGCGCGGCCGAGATCATGAGCCGTCTGGCAGTGGATGTTCCGCTCGATGTGCCCGTCCATCACCTTTCGGTTGCCCAGCAGCAATTTGTCGAAATTGCCAAGGCACTGTCGCTGGATGCCCGCATCCTCGTTCTCGACGAGCCGACCGCGACGCTCACCCCGTCCGAGACCGAACACCTCTTCAAGGTCATGCGCGAGCTGCGGCGTCAGGGCGTGGCGATCATCTTCATTTCGCATCACCTCGAGGAAATATTCGAGATTTGCGACCGCATCACCGTTCTGCGCGATGGCGAACTGATCGGCTCCTGCCTGACTTCGGAGGTCGACAACGACCGTCTGGTCGAGATGATGGTCGGCCGGCGCATCGAATCCAGCTTCCCGCCGAAGCCGCAGCTCGATCCTTCCGCCGCAAGCGTGATCGAAGTGGAAGAGCTGCAATTGAAGAAGGGCGGCCCCGTCTCGCGCTTTGCGCTGCGCAAGGGTGAAATTCTCGGATTTGCGGGCCTTGTCGGCTCCGGTCGCACGGAAACGGTGCTGGCGATGCTCGGCGCGCACTCCGCTTCGCGCCGCAAGGTCAAGGTCGACGGCGTGGACACGCGTTTTTCCGGCCCTGATGAAGCGCTGATGCGCGGTATCGGCCTGTTGCCGGAGAGCCGCAAGGAGGAGGGGCTGATCACCAGCTTCTCCATCCTGCAGAATATTTCGCTCAACAACTATCGCAAATACCGCAAGGCCCACTGGTTCCTCGATCTCAAAAAGGAACTGGAGCACACGACAAAGGCCATGGCGCAAGTGCAGGTGAAGGCGCAAGGGCCCTACGCCCGCGTCGACACGCTGTCCGGCGGCAACCAGCAGAAGATCGTGATTGCCCGCTGGCTGAACCATGACATGCGTGTGCTGATCTTCGATGAGCCGACGCGCGGCATCGATGTGGGCGCCAAGGCGGAAATCTATTCGCTGATGCGCGAATTCGCCGCCAGGGGACATTCCATCATCATGATCTCCTCGGAGCTGCCGGAAGTGATCGGCATGTCCGACAGGGTCTGCGTCTTCCGCTCCGGCGGCATCGTCGCCACCGTGGAAGGCGACGACATTAATTCAGAAACAATAATGACAAACGCCACCACCGGGAGAGTTGAACATGTCGCTTGATGCAAACACCGGCACTGCCGCGAAAACGGGCGGCTTCAGTCTCAGTGCCATGCTGCGCTCGCCGCTCGCCCTGCCTCTGGCGGGCCTGATTGTCGTATCGATCCTGATGGGGCTTGCGAGCGACAATTTCTTCAGCGTCAACAACATCATGAACGTGCTGCGGCAGGTGTCCGTCGTCGGCATTCTCGCCGTCGGCATGACCTTCGTCATCCTCACCGGTGGCATCGACCTGTCTGTCGGTGCGGTCATGGCGCTTGTCGGCACGCTGTCGGCTGGCCTCATGGTGAACACCGGCCTGTCGCCCGCAGTTGCCCTGCCAGCTGGCCTGTTCATCGGGTTGGGCATCGGTATCTTTAACGGGGCGCTTGTCGCCTGGGGCAAGATGCCAGCCATCATCGTCACGCTTGCCACCATGGGCATGGCGCGTGGCCTCGGCCTTATCTACTCCGGCGGTTATCCGGTCAGCGGCATTCCGAGCTGGATCTCCTGGTTCGGCGTCGGCCGTGTCGGTGTGGTTCCGGTGCCGGTCATCATCATGGTGGTGATTTATGCGGTGGCATGGGTGCTGTTGCAGCGCACGGCCTTCGGCCGTCACGTCTACGCGCTTGGCGGCAACGAGTTGGCGGCCCGCCTTTCAGGCGTAAAGACCCGGCGCGTCAAGCTTGCCGTCTATGGCATCTCGGGCGTCACGGCAGCACTTGCGGCCCTCATCCTCACGGGCCGCCTGATGAGCGGTCAGCCGAATGCCGGCGTCGGTTTTGAACTGGATGCCATTGCAGCGGTCGTTCTCGGCGGTACGGCGATTGCCGGCGGCAGGGGTCTCATCCTCGGCACGCTCATCGGTGCGGTGCTGCTCGGTATTCTCAATAACGGCCTCAACCTGATGGGCATCAACCCCTATCTGCAGGATGTCATCAAGGGCGGCATCATCCTGCTGGCTATCTATATCGGGCGCGATTGGCGCTGAGCCGGCCCGGAAATATCTTCATAAACGCAGGAGAATTAAATGTCTGAATCGCTGCAAGGCAAGATCGCGGTCATCACCGGCGCCGCATCCGGCATCGGGCTTGCCACAACAGAAGCGCTCTTGGAACAGGGCGCAACCGTGGTCATGGTCGACTGGAACGAGAAAGCCTTGAAAGATCTGGCCGCCAAGCTCGGCGAGCGCGCCATTCCGCAGGTCACCAACCTTCTGGATGCCGACAGCTGCAACGCCATGATCCCCGAAATCCTGGAGAAGGTCGATCATATCGACATTCTCTACTGCAATGCCGGCACTTATATCGGCGGTGAGCTGACCGAAACAACGCCGGAAGCCATCGACAAGATGCTGAACCTCAACGTCAACGCCGTGATGAAGAATGTGCAGGCCGTCGTTCCGCATATGTCGGAGCGCAAGACCGGCGATATCGTCGTCACCTGCTCGATCGCCGGCCATTTCCCGACCTATTGGGAACCGGTCTATTCGGGCTCGAAATGGGCGATCACCAGCTTCGTGCAGGGCATGCGCCGCCAGATGATCCCGCATGGCGTGCGCGTCGCGCAGGTCTCTCCCGGCCCGGTCGTCTCCGCACTTCTCGCAGACTGGCCGGAGGAAAACCTCCGCAAGGCCAAGGAATCGGGTAGCCTTATTGATGCGAGCGAAGTGGCGGATGCCGTTATCTACATGCTGACGCGCAAGCGCACCGTCACCATCCGCGACATGCTGGTTCTCCCGACCAACTTCGACCGCGTCTAAAAACTTCAGGGGCGGCTGGGAAAATCGGAACCGGTCCAGCCGCTCCATATCGATCAAGCACCGGATGATCCGCTCCGAGGAGTATCGCAAATGGCTTCCTACCTTGTTGGCGTCGATGTCGGGACAGGCTCGGCGCGGGCCGGTGTCTTCGATGTCGCGGGCAAGCTTCTCGCTACCGCCAAGCGTCCGATCGGCATGCACCGCGAGGATGGCGGCATTGCCGAACAATCGAGCGGTGAGGTGTGGCAGGCGGTTTGCGATAGTGTCCGGGAAAGCGTTTCCCGGGCCGGTATCGATCCGGCCGCTGTTGCCGGTATCGGTTTCGATGCCACCTGCTCGCTGGTGGTGCGTGGGCCTGACGATGAGACCCTGCCGGTCGGCGCTGCCGATCATCCCGAACGCGATATCATCGTCTGGATGGACCACCGCGCCGTTGAACAGGCGGAGCGCATCAATGCCGGTGAACATGCCGTCCTGAAATATGTCGGCGGCCGCATTTCCCCGGAAATGCAGACGCCCAAGCTGCTGTGGCTCAGCGAAAACAGGCCGGATATTTATGCGCGTGCCGAGCATTTCTTCGACCTGACGGATTTTCTGACATGGAAGGCTTCCGGCGCGCTCGATCGTTCCGCCTGCACGGTAACCTGCAAGTGGACTTATCTTGCCCATGAAAACCGCTGGGATGCGGAATATTTCAATCGTATCGGGCTTGGCGATCTGGCGGAGCAGGGCTTCCGCCGCATCGGTGAAAACGTCGTGCATCCCGGTACGGCACTGGGCGCTGGCCTGACCGAAGATGCGGCGAAAGCCATGGGGCTGGTGGCAGGCACCGCCGTCGCCGCAGGGCTTATCGATGCCCATGCCGGCGGCGTCGGCACGGTGGCTGCGGGCGGCGATGCGTCGAGATGCCTCGGTTATGTTTTCGGCACCTCATCCTGCACCATGACCACCACCGCCGAACCCGCTTTCGTGCCGGGTGTCTGGGGTCCCTATTATTCCGCTATGGTTCCGGGCGCGTGGCTCAATGAAGGCGGCCAGTCCGCTGCCGGTGCGGCCATCGATTATCTGGTGCAGTTGCACCCGGCCTTTGCCGAGGCGAAGGCGCTTGCGGAGAAGGAAGGCAAAGCCTTGCCGGTTTGGCTTGCCGACCGCGCGCTCGGCCTTGCCGCATCCGCTTCCGCCGCAGCTGAGATCGCCGAGGATTTTCATGTGGTGCCGGAGTTTCTCGGCAACCGTGCCCCCTTTGCCGATCCCCATGCCCGCGCGGTCATTGCCGGTTATGGCATGGAGACCGGCGTGGATTCGCTCGTCGCGCTCTACGTCGCGGGGCTTCTCGGCCTCGGTTACGGGCTTCGCCAGATCATCGAGACCCAGGCTCGCAACGGCGCGCCTGTCGAAACCATCAGTGTCAGCGGCGGGGCAGGCGCTCATCCGCTTGCCAGGCAATTGCTGGCGGACGCGACGGGGCTTCCGGTCGAACTCACCGAATGCGAAGAGCCGGTGCTTCTTGGATCTGCGATGCTCGGTGCGGTTGCTGCCGGAAGCTATCCGGACCTGATGGCAGCGATGCCGGCCATGTCGCGTATCGCCAGCTGTGCAACGCCTGATCCTGATTTTCAGAAGGTCCACCAGTCGCGTTACGACGCCTTTCTGGCGTTGCAGAATGCGGCGCGCGCCATTCGAGCCGCCAGCCATTCCTGAACCCCGCGTCACAAGCTTAGATCATCCGGCCGCATTGGCCGCAAAATAACGAGGATTCCATGCAGTTTTCCGGAAAATCCGTCATCATCACCGGCGCAGGCAAAGGCATCGGCCGCGCCTGTGCGCAGCTGATGGCCGCACGCGGTGCGGAAGTCGTGGCGATCAGCCGCACGCAGTCCGATCTCGACAGCCTGAAAAGCGAAATCGGCGGCCGTTCAATCCGTGTCGATCTTGCCGATGTCGCCGCTACCCGTGCCGCCATGGCGGAAGCTGGTCCGTGCGACTTCCTGATCAACAGCGCCGGCATCAACGTGCTGGAAAGCGTGCTTGACATGAGCGATGCCGGCTACGAGGCCGTGCTGGGCATCAACCTGCGTGCCGCTCTTGTCACCTGCCAGGAATTTGCCCGCGCGCGCGTTGCGCTGGGTGGCGGTGGCGCAATCGTCAACATCACGTCTATCGCCGGCCACCGCGGTTTTCAGGATCATCTATGCTATGCGGCGTCGAAGGCCGGGCTTGAAGGCGCAACCCGTGTTCTCGCCAAGGAGCTTGGCGCGCACGGTATCCGCGTTAACGCTGTTGCGCCGACCATTACGCTCACCGAACTGGCGGCGGAAGCCTGGAACGATCCCGTCAAGAGTCAGCCGATGATGGTTCGCCATCCGCTCAACCGTTTTGCCGAAGCTGAAGAGGTGGCACAGAGTATCGCGCTGCTGCTATCCGATGACAGCAAGATGATTTCCGGCGCCGTGTTGCCTGTGGATGGCGGTTTCCTCGCCGTCTGACGTTTGGCAGACGCAAGTGCCGCCTGTAAGTGGAGAAACGCCCGGCAAATCGCCGGGCGCTTTTTTAGATCAATGACGATGCTCGGGCATGTCCTTCAGCTGGTCCTTCGTCCATGAGGTAACCGCGTGGACATCGCCGTCCTCATCCCGCATGAAATCGAGATCGCTGAGCGGCACGGCGACGGGCTTTGCGCCGATGCCGAGAAAGCCGCCGACATCGATGATTGCGGTGCTGCCGGCTCCAACGCCGTGGACATGGTCAACCTTGCCGACCTTGTGGTCGTCCGCACCATAAACGGTCGCTCCTTCGAGCACCGAAGGTGTGAGTTCCGTTTCAACCAGACGTACGTGATTGGTGTGATCCATTGTTCTTCCTCCTGTCTTGGTTTGCAGAAAACAAACTCCCGCATTGCAAAACCGTTCCATCCAATTTTGCGGCGGGCTGAGGCAGGTTATTTCTCATCGGTACATTGTTGGGGTCTCGGGTGAATGCCGGTGAAAAGGTTGCGGAATGGTCACACCTTTTCTTTGGAAAACAAGCATTCTCTGAATTACAACCGCCAAAGTTGTTGCGGTGACGTATCGTGATGTTATCTCTGCGTCAGGTTGAATCATCGAGGGGATGCGGGATGAAAAAGTTGGGGGCGGTTCTGCTGGTTGCTCTGCTGAGCGCATGTGCAAAACCATCTGACGGGCCGACTGCGGGCAATATCCGGTCTGCGACTTTCCCTCGAACCAACGAAAAAATCCCGGTCATCGAACTGGCGAACGCACCTGCGGCCACCGTCTCCGCGTCAGGCCTGCAGAGTGCTTCCGGCCCCGGGCTCACCGCGCTTCGCAATACCGGTTACAACGCCCAGAGATTGCGGCGCGGCGACGTGATCGACATCACCGTGCTGGATACGGGTGAGGACGGGCTTTTCTCCCCGACACAAAGCAAGACCCTCAACCTTGGCCGCTTCACTGTGGATCAAAGCGGGTCGGTCAATATTCCGTTCGTCGGCAAGCAGAGAGTGGTGGATTCGACGCCCGAGGGGCTGCAATCCCAGGTCGTCGCCGGGCTCAAGGGCTCGGCCGTCAACCCGCAGGCGGTCGTCACCGTCGTCGACAAGCCGACGAGTGCAGTGATGCTCAGCGGTGCGGTCAAGACCCCCGGAAAGATCGTGCTCACCGCCCGTCAGGAGCGGGTGCTCGATGCACTCAATCAGGCCGGTGGCCCGACGGTTGCCCCGGGTGCAGCCACGGTCACCGTCGTTCGCGGCTCGCAGAGAGCCAGTGCACCGCTTGACCGCGTCATGCGGGAAGATCGCCAGAATATCCGTCTTTCGCCTGATGATCAGGTCATGATCGATGGCGATGCCGCCAGCTACACGGCGCTTGGCGCTTTCAAGAGCGCCGGGGAATTCCAGTTCGAAACCGGGAAGCTGACATTGGCGCAGGCCGTCGGCCGCGCTGGCGGTTTGCTGGATGACCGCGCCGACGCCCGCAATGTCTATGTCTTCCGCAACGAGATCACTCAGGTTCCGGCAGCAACTGTTTCCGGTGCCAAGGGCCCGGTTGCGACGGCAACGAGCATGCGGCCGGTGATCTACCACGTCAATATGCGGGATGCGTCCAGCATCGCGCTCATGCAGCTCTTCCAGATGCAGAAGGGCGACGTGCTTTACGCCAGCAACGCACCGCTGGTGGATTCGGCAAAGCTGCTGACCGTGTTCCAGAAGAGCGTGCCGACGGCTGCCGCTCCTCAACCCGGCAGTGGCAACTGACAGACTGCGCTACAAAAGCTGTAGCGCATCCATTGCCGATTGCGGTCGCGAAGCGGGATCGTCATGGCAACAGGCTGAGGCGAAATGCGAAAGCTTTTCCGTTGCCTGCTCTCCCATTGTTACGATGAGCCGTGAGGCAAGTCGTCCGACTGAGAATATATCCTGATTTGGGTTTGCTGCCGCACCCTGCATCTGCTCCGGTGACGCAAAGCCGGCCGAGGCGGCAAATGCCATGCCCCGTTGCCTGTGCTTCTGGCCAATTTCCAGCGCAATGCCGAAATCGCCGAGCCTGCCGGTTGTGACGTCGTCCTCCTGGAGCAGAATATTGGTAGGCGTCACATCGCAATGAACATATCCCTGCATATGCATGGCATTCAGGCCGTCCAGAACACGGCGAAGCACAACAACCGCATCCTGCAAGGTGATTGGCCGGATGTTGGTCTGCGACGCCAGCGATAACGGGAGCCATGGCTGCAAAAGTCCCGTCCGCCCATCGGGCAATCGCAACAGCGCGGATGTTTCCACAAGGCACGGATGGCGCAGGGCAAGCCCGATCTGCGCCTCCTCCCGTAGCCTTTGCACCAGCGTGGCATCGTCTGCCAATGCCGACGGCACGGTTTTCAGGGCGTGAAGGGAGCCGACGTCGCGGTGTCGCAATTTCAAGAGCAGCGTTGTCTCGCTCTCATGGGCAATCCCCTCGACGGCAAAACTGTCGGCAATCCAGACGGGTTTTACTGCGGAAAAATGCGAGACCTTTCGATCGAGCGCATTTCGCAGCTGATCGATCAGGTCGTTCTGTTCTTCGGTGGGCCTTTCCCGCGCGCCGTCATGGCGAATACTCCTCCACAGTTCGGAAAAGCGCGTGCCTACCTGTAAATATGCAAAATCCGGGCCTTGCAGCTCATCGTTGCTCACGCTCGTTTCCAATCACGATGGCGCTGATGTTTTCGCGTGCGTTTTCGATCAGCGCTTCCTGTATCAACGCGCCGGCGCACTCCTTGAGAAGCGTGCCGCTGACGACCTCGGCAATTGTCCGCTCTTTCAGGATTTGTGCCAGCGGGGCGCTGCACAGAAGCAGCCTATCCTGCGGACCCCAATCCTCATGGATGATATCCGGCCGGAACTGTTGGGAAAGACCGACGTATTGGGACAGCTGCTTTTTCATGCCGACAATGACGTGATCGCGTGAAAGCTGGTGCATCGTTCCGTTTTTAAGAAGATAAGCGCGTGCGTCGCCGGACCATACGATGCTTAGCCTCTCGCCGCTGATGTGGGCGATGACCACGCTGGCGGCCGGCCGGCTCGCTGCGCCTGCCGCCTGTCGTGACAGGAGAAGGCTGTTGACGGTGCCGAGCTTTCCCCGGATGTTCTGCGTCATCATCTCCGGATTGTCGGCATCCGGCGTCTCCGCCAGAATATTGGTTACCAGACGGGCGGCCTCCACGGCGCCGTGCGTATCGCCCTGTCCGTCGGCTATGGCGAAGAGGGCAGGATTTCTTGAAACGAAGAGCGAATCCGCATTCAGGGACAGCCGCGTTCCCGCGTGCGTCGCATAGCTGTAGATGACCGGCGACGGCTGCTCGGCAGAGCGCGCAGGCCGAATGGGTGGAGGCGCTTGCGCGGGCACACTGTCTTGGGTCGGCGCATGGGCGCGCGCGGCACCCGTCCCTTCCTCATCGTTCTTGCCCGCCATTTCGCTGAACAGGCGCATGAAATCGGAAGCCTTCGGCTTGCCATCGAATTTGAGCCCCCGCGGGCGGCGACTGTGGGGATCGATATGCCACCAGAGACTGGTTGGCGGTCGGCCCCGCACCATCTCCGGTTCGTCATCCTCCTCCCGGGGTTTGGGCAGCCGCAGTTTCCTGACCGCGGCGTTGAAGCGCGCAATCTCGAAATCGCCGGTCGTGGATGTCTCGGCCAGGGCCTCGGCCGCCATGAACCAGGTATCGTCCAGATAGAGCGTTCTTGGGTGTTTCCGGAAATTGTTAAGCTGGGCGATGATGGCCAGCGGATATTTCCGCCCCACCCGGTCCGTGCTGGGCAGCAGCACGCCCACATAGGCGCAGTTTCCCCAGATGCCCCTTTCGACAATGAAGCGTATGGGCGGCGACGATGAGAATATGGCTGGCCAGCGGCCCGCGAACATATCCGCACAGGCATGCAGGCCGGATCGCATCCAGTCGTCAAAGGTGCTGATCAATTCCCGTTCAAGGCCGTCGGAGATGAAATCGCCGTGGCTGGGTACCTTGCCGAAGAAACCGATGCGGTCGCTTTCCGCTGCGGTTTCCGCGGGTCTCGATGCCTGATTGACCATCAGACGGAAACAACCGCTGAGGTTGTCGTCATCGCTGCCATCCTTACTCCCCTCCGTTGCAAATCAATATGCCACCTGCCGTCAAAACTGCTGAGGGCAGGCAAAGCTCGACATCGCCTCCAGTCTGAATGGGTTGAGAACCGAGCCGAACTGAATATCAAACTCGGCCGTCTGGCCGCCATTATCAAACCGTACCCGCAAAAGATCACCCGATTGGCTTTCGATATTTGCGCCGTCGAACAGGCGGAATGGCGACCAGTCGCCGTTTTCGGTTTTCGCCTGCTGCCAGCCGCCCGGTTGGAAGGCGATGCGCGACAGGCTGGCCGTGTTCTCACGGGACGGCCAGGTGATCGATTTCGCCTGTATTGGACCGTGATAATAAACCACGCGCTCACCCTCGATTTCCAGCATGACGGCGCTGGAGGCATTGGTGAGCGAAACGGGCTTGACATTGATCGCAACCGCCGGCGTCTCGCTGCCATTCGGGAAGAAGGCACGCGAAATCTTGTCGGCATTTTCGAACTGGGCGATGGCGCTGCTTGGAATGCCGGCGGCGCCGAAAGTGCCTTTCCAGCTCCAGGGGGTTGTCGTCTTGTCGACGAAAGGCTCCATGCGCTGCTTGAAGAAGCTCTGGAAAACCCCGGTCGGGCCGAAGAGACGGGTAAAATCCGCAATGGCGACATCGCGGGAAGACGACCGGTCGAAAGGATAACGCCCCGTCACGATCGAAGAGCAGAGAGATGCTGAATCGGCCGCCCAGAGGTCCGCAATACGGCTGCGTGCGGATTTGACTGCCAGCGAGCCGACATCGGCGGCCACACCCGCCACCCAGACATCGAGCGGTGCCGGCAGTTCGCGTGCCTGTTGCAGCAGGTCCTGATTGGCCTTGGTCAGCTGGCTGTCCACATCGAATACCTTGGCAACCTCATCGGAGGTCGTTGCCGAGCGGGCGAGCTGCTCGTTCAGCATCTTGAAATTCGAAAGCAGCTGCTCCGCTGGAGAACCCGCGGCCTTGCCGCCATTGGTTTCCGCGCCCGTTGCCGGGGCCGTTCCCTTGGCTGCCAGCATATCCCGCAATCGCGCATAGGGGTCCGCCGCATTCACGGTGGCGGCAAGAACGGCTGCCGTTGCATCGCCTTCGGTGGCGGAAGCGAGGCTGGCCGGATTTGCTCCCACGCTCGGGCGCAGATCGGTCGCTTCGGCGATGGATTTTGCCGCCTCCACCAGAATGTTGCGTTCATTGGCAAGTGCGCGGGTTGTTTCCACCGCGTCGCCCAGCGTCTGGGAGGGCTTGACCCTTAGATCGGCCAGCGTATCGGCCCATCTCTTCTCGAAACGGTCGAAATAGATTTGCAGCGCGGCCTGTGCCACCTGTTCGACCGTTGCGCCGCGGATCGCGTCGTCGGAACCACGTACCCATCCCTCTGAAAGCGCGATACGCGCTGCGTTGGCGACCTGTGGAATGACGACGCTGCGATATCCTTGCGCCGTGAAGAGGCCTTCTATGCCCTCCGCCATCGGCGCTTTGCTGCGGCGTTCGAAGGCGCGTTCTCCCAGCGGGCCGAAGGCCGTGGCGGGCGTCCATTCCATCAGCTCCTGCGCCTGCGGAAGGCCGGCGAGAATATCATAGGCACGTGTACCGATCGCCTGATCCCGGATGGTTTCGCGGGCGGTGGCGATGAGGCGGGCATCAAGCTCGATCGGGGCGAGCACGCCATCCGCCAGTGCCCTTGCGTGCTGGTCAAGTGCCTCCCGGGCTGCCCCTCTTCCGTCGCCGGGATAAAGGGACGCGAACATCTGATGCGTCTGCATGGTCAGGAAATCCCGGTCCAATGCGCCCATGCCGCCGAGCATTCCATAGAGCTTCAGCGAATTGAACGTGCGGGTCACATCCTTTTCGTCCTTCAGCTGTTTCTGCAATTGCACGATCATGCGTGGCAGCAGAAGGGCGTTGAGCGCGCGCTGATAGGCATCGCGCTGCCGCCCGGCGATCTTGTCTTCCTGATCGAGGCCGAAACTGACATTCCACACGCGCTCCCGTGCAAAGCCGGAGTTGACATCGCGCAGATTGTCGAGTGCCGGAAGAATGCGCAGGAAATCGGCGTCGGCGACATCGCGCACGGGAATACCCTGAACCAGCTGCTCATAGGCGCCGAGTTTGCGGTCGGCTTCAGCCAGCGCCTGCGTATTGGCGAAATAGGTGAAAATCCAGCCCGTGAAGACGACGGCAACCGCGACGGCGCACGCCGTATAGGCAATGCGCCGGACAAGCAGCTGCCGCCTCGAAAGGCGTTTGTCGCGCATTACCAGCGCGGCTTCCGGAAAGATGACGTCCTTGAAGAGCCGCGAAAGGAAATAGCTCCGGCGAGCCCGCGGCGCGCTGACGGGACGTTCCGTTTCCGGCTGTGTTCCCGAAGCGAGGTAGACACCACGCAGAAGCGGCGCTTCGATCAGCGGCGAACTTGCGCAAAGTTCGGTCAAAGCCTCGTGAAGCCGGTCTTTCAGCCGCGCCAGTTCCGCCGGGAACCGGAAGATGCGTCCGCGTATCTCCGCATTCTGTTCCTGCTGCAGGCGTTCGATCAACATCGCATCGACCCGTTGCTGCAGCAGTTCGAACTCTTCCGTCAGCCGTTGCGGCAGGTCCTTTGCGGAATAGCTCTCATCCAGCTTGAAGGTCGTGCCCCAGACCTGCTGGCGATCGGTCTTGTTGAAACCGTCGAAGAATTCCACGAAGCCATGCAGGAGGTCTGCCTTCGTCAGCACTATATAGACCGGCACGCGGGCGTGCAGATATTCATCCAGTTCGGAAAGCCGCTGACGGATGGAGCGCAGCTCCTGCCGCTGCTCCTCGGGATCACGGGTGAGAAGATCGGGGATGGACAAGGTCACCAAAGCGCCGTTGATCGGCTGCGAACGGCGATATCGCCTCAGAAGGCCAAGGAAACCTTCCCAGCCCGCTTTCGATGAGCCATCGAGATCATCCTGCGTGGTGTAGCGCCCTGCCGTGTCGATCAGTATCGCCTCGTCGGCGAACCACCAATTGCAGTTGCGCGTGCCGCCGATGCCTTTCACCGCGTTTTCGCCGAGCGCATCGCCAAGCGGGAACTGCAGGCCGGAATTGGTGAGCGCGGTCGTCTTGCCGGAGCCCGGTGCGCCGAAGATCACGTACCAGGGCAGATCGTATATATAACCGAACCGCTTTTTCGTGACACGCCGCAACAGCGCCAGGGCTTCTTTCAGGCGTGTCTGGATTTCGCCGATTTCAGCCTGACGGTTGGCGAGAGCCTCCCGCTCGATGCTGTCGACGAGTTCCTTGTCCTGCTTGCGGCCGCGGTAAATCGTGACGACGATATAGACCAGCCAGATGGCCACAATGATGCCGATGGCGATAATCCGGGCCTGTGTCGTTCCCAGCGGCTTGAAATCACCGAGCGCGATCAGATAGCCGTAAAACCAGATGACGACGCAAAGCGCGATCACCCATAGAAGCGACAGGAAGCGGCGTCCGACGAGGGCCGCATAGCTCTCGACATAAGATCGGATCGTATAAAAATAACTCAGCGGATTCATGGGTTTGCATCTCCCGGCTGCTGTCCCGAACTGTTCTCTATGGCCGGCGAGAGAATGCCGGCGTCGCTCAGTTTTTCATCGGGGTTGGTCAGGACCATGATCTCGGTTCTGCGGTTCGTCTCGCGGCCTTCCTGCGTCTTGTTGTCGGCGATGGGATCGCTGTCGGCGCGCCCTTCCGTCAGGATCGCCTCGGGTCCGGCAAATTGCGATAGAATGTCTCCGACCGCCTTCGCACGCGCCTCGGAAAGGTGCCAGTTGGATGGGAATTCCACGGTCTTGATCGGCACGTTATCGGTATAGCCGATGACGACGGCGCGGAATTTTTCGGCGGCGAGTGCTCCGCCGATACGCTGGATCAGATCGCGGAACTGCGGGCTGACCTCGGCGCTGCCGGTGGCAAAAAGGCCTGAATTGTTGATGCGCACACGCAGCCGCCCGTTGACGTCAGCCAGTGTGACCAGCTTCTTTTCGACCTCCGGCTGCAGGAAGGCCATCAGCTTTTCAAGCCGGGAAGGCTGCTTCGGTTCCACGATCTTGGGTGGTTCGACAATCTTCGGGACTTCGGTTTTCACCGGTGGCGCTGGAGGGCTCGCGATCAGCACGCTGGGTGTTTCGGTGGGCGGCAAGTGGGCCAGCCTTTCGAAAGTGACATCGGATGCGTTGTTGAGCGACAGTGTGAAGAAAAGATAGCCAAGCGCGAAGGCGAGCGCCATCAGCGACAGCAGCGTCCAGAGTGCCGCCATCGTCCGTAATGGCGTATGCCGGGCCTCGACGCCTTTCCAGTGCGGTGAAAGTTCCCGCTCAAAGGCGCCATATTGGCCGATCAGCGTCTTGTAGAGACTGTCGCGGATGCGCGAAAGCTCCAGAGCCCCCTTCGGTGAAACGCGGGTGCGCCCTTCGAAGGCGAGCGACAGGCACAGATAGATCAGCAGCAGCAGATCCTTGTTGGCGCCGGGCGACTGGTGGAAATGGTCGAGAATGTCGAAAACCCGGTCGCCGCCGGTGACATCATTGTGGAAGGTGGAGACAAGGCCGGAGCGCGCCCAGCCTGCCCGCACGCCCCACGGCTTGCTGAGAATGACATCGTCCACGGTCGCACAGACGACATAATGCGCCGCCCGTGCCCGCTCGGCGCTGATGCGGGCGGAAGAGAGATCGCGCTCATAACGGGTGATCGCCTCAAGGCAGGCGCGGCGCAGATGCTCCGGGTCCGGCTGGGCGTCGCTGAAGCGCAGGAGGTGCGCGAGGTTGAGAAGAGGCGCTGCCGATTGCACCAGCGTCGGCACATCCTCGCCGCCGAAGCGGAAACCGGAAAGCAGCTGGTCGACCGGCATGGCGGCCGTATTGCCCTTCGGCCGCGCGGCCGGCTCGTCGGTCTCGATGATGTCTTCGAGGATCGTCGCCATGTTGCGGGCGTTCTGGTTGCGGCGGCGGCTTTCCTCGGTGATTTCAACCACCGTCGGCAAATCCTGCCAGGAGGAGGGCTTTTCGTTGCTCATTCGCGTAACGCCCACATTTCCAGCTCAAGTCCGGGAAATTCGCCCGCCAGATGCAGGGCGATGGCGCCTGATGTCTCGAGCTGTTTCCAAAGCGGTGATGTCGTGTCGATTTCGAAATAGACGGTGCCCGAACGATAGGGCAATTGCCGCGGCAGAACGGGCAGCGAGCGCACGGGAATGCCCGGCAGCGCGACATTGACCAGTTCCGAAATCCGCTCCACCGGCCCGACTTTGATCTGTGCCGGCAACCGGCGGCGAATGTCCTCGGCGGCCATATCAGCACGCACCGCAAGCACGAAGCCGGCATCGCGCAGCAGGGTGCGGTCGTGGATGGTGCCGACACGCACGCCGTGGCGGCGTTCCACCAGTTCGATGGCAACGGCCGCCTGTTCCAGAACCGCCGAGAGTGAAGTGCGCAGATCATCGAAAACCGCGCCGAAGGTGGCCTTCAGATCATCATGACGATAGGGCGGGAAATTCGTCGCCCGTTTTTTGTCCGTCGTGAAGGTGGCGAGTTCGCCGGCAAGCTGGATGCAGTCCTCGTAAAACCGGATGGGGTGAAAACGCGTGGCGTTGGCGCCGCGATGCGAAAGCAGCGGATCCGCCCGGTTGAGGATTTGCAGCAGGAAATAGTCGCCTACTTCCGCAGTTCCGCGGATCGTCGGGTCACCGATGCGCTCGGCGATCGCCTGGGCGCGGTGGCGCACGATTCCCAGAAGCTCCGTCAGCAACTCGTTGAGACGCGGTGCTGCGGCGCAGGTGAGGCTGGGTGGAATGAAATCCGGATCGAGGATGACAGCACGGTCGGAGCGAACCTCGATCACCCGCGCCAGTCCAATGAGATCGTAACCGGAAAGATCGTCGCCGGTCTTGAGGAATTTCAGGCTGAGGCGACCGACATCAATGGGCGCAATGAAATCCGTCTCGATATTGGTGTCGGAGACCTCATAGCTGGAGGCGGTGAAGCGCACATTGTTGATGTCGTTGCGGCCCGACGCGGACATGTCCGCCTTTCCGGGCTGACGGGCGGGCAGGGCGAGATAGATGATGGCATCCTTGACGCTGTCATCGAGATCAAGCGGCGGCGGCAGATCGGAGTCCTCCGGCGCCTCGAAAGGGGTGCCGTCAGGAAGGACACCGCGAAGGTTCGACAGAGCAAACTGCCCGATCGACAGCGCGCTGCGATCCATGCCGATTTCGGCAATGCCCCAGGGATAGGGAGAAAGA
The DNA here is from genome assembly GCF_053522525.1 of Agrobacterium sp. 22-210-1. Taxonomy (NCBI): domain Bacteria; kingdom Pseudomonadati; phylum Pseudomonadota; class Alphaproteobacteria; order Hyphomicrobiales; family Rhizobiaceae; genus Agrobacterium; species Agrobacterium sp. 22-210-1. The sequence continues at coordinate 313,535 of NZ_JBNWCI010000003.1, forward strand.
TTGCGCGTCGTATTGCGCACGAGGCGCTCCGTCCAGCGGTCGGATTGCTGGAAATGCTGGACGCGAAGAAACATGCCTTCGCTCCAGGCAACACGGTTTTCATGTCTCATCGTGGTTGTTTACCCCCTTGGCATCGGTCGTCATCGCGTCAGGCTCTGCAACAGGCGCGGCGTCACCGCGCGCTGCCCGCTGCAGAAACTGCCTGACCGGCAATTGGCGACCGTTTTCTTCAAATTGCTTTTTGTAGGCGGACCAGTAGTCGGTCCTGGTGATCAGCGCCTGCCAGTCCCTGCGCTCGATTTTCGAGCGAATATCGTTTCCGGCATCGACCGAAGCTTCGAGAAGCCGCGGCTCGAGTGTCTGCGTGCATGTGTGAATGAGTGTTTCAAGAGAGGCGGTAAGCCGACGCTGCTGATGAATGAGCGTTTCCAGACGCTCGCTCAGCGACGCATGTGGTGCGGCAGCGGCATGATCGCCCTCGATGTCGAGAACGGCCAGGCACTCGGCATTCTCCCTTTCGAGCGCGGACAGAAGATCACTGATCCCAGCCTGTGCGCCGGATGTTTCCGCCGGCCATGTCTCTTCTGCGGTCGGCTCTTCATTTTTATCCGGAAAGACGCTGTCGAAATCCTCGCCCTGCGACGATGATGCCGGACGTGCGATCATGACCGGTGTGTTCAGCGCATCGGTGTGCTCGTGCCTGCTGCTTGCGGCCGGCTCTTCATCCCAGTCTTCCGGAAGTACCATACCCATTCCACCGGCCTTGGGCGGAGCGCTCCAGCCGATCTCGACATTACGCGAAATGGATTTGGGCTTCTGGCCGGCAGCACTGCCGCTCGTTTCCATCCAGTCATCCTGCGGCAGCGTGCCGCCCAGCACCCCGCCGGCGGAACGCCCGTTCGGGGCGATATCGGCAAGGATTGCGGAAATGGTCAGGGGCTCGTCGCTCATCCGCAGGGAGGCATCGGGATCGGAAAAATCCAGGTCGGCATCGCCGCTGATGGCCACGTGGAAAATCTGCCCGCCGATGTTGATCTGCGAGCCATCCTGCAGGCGCGCGCTTTCCCCTTCGAGCAGCAGACGGCCATCGACCAGCGTGCCGTTCGCACTCTGGTCGATGATCGTAAAACCTTCGCCGTCGCGGCTTAGCGTGCAATGCAGCTTGGAAACACGCCGTTCATTGTCGTCGATCTGCCAGTCGCAATCCCGCGACCGGCCGATCGCGCGGCGGCCGCGCTCGAAGCTCCATTGGCCGGGTTTTGTGGCCCCGATATTCTGTGTGTGCCTGAGCGCCAGTTTCATGTCATGCCCTCACACGGAGATTACCGAGCCTTCCCGCTCGGTCACGATGGCGTCGGTGCTGTCTTTTTCTGCCGGTGCCACACGGGCCCAGCTGTTCCAGCCAAGACGGGCGGGAGCATCGGGCTGGCCCAGCCGGCAGAAGGGAATATCCTCCTTTTTCAGAATCACCTGCACATCGAAATCGAGCGCGTTTCCGACGAAGAGCCGCGTCAGCGAAAATATCTCGGCCAGCCGTTTCGATCCGGGCGTCAGCGCCAGATAATCCGCATAGGCAACCGGACCGATGACGACCCGGAAGCCGCCGCTCATATCCTCCACGGCGCTACCAGCCGTGGTATTCTGCCCCAGCCGCAGCCCTGATGCCTGTCCGAGCTGGCTTTGTTCGTGAAGCGGCAGCGGCACCCATCGCCTGCGGAACTGTTCGACGACCACCGGAAGCCCGGTAAATTCGCAAAGGGTCGAGGTGAGTGCCGAGACATTGCGATTGCGGCTGGCGAAAAGCCCGCTGAAGCGCAGAAGCGTATCTTCGGTCACGCCGGCCTTCTCGGTCAGGCCGGCCGTGCGAAACCCGGTAAGCGCAAGCAGCGTCTTGCGGAAGCCGTTGTTTTTTTCCTGATCGGACCAGCGCAATCCCCTGGCGAGGCGATATTTTTCCGAAGCGGTTACAAACAGCTCGCTGAATCTGGCTGCGAACAGATTGAAGAAGCTCGCCAGTGCGCCGGAGCGACTGCGCTCTTCCCGCTGCAGCAATTCGCCATAGGCTGGCGGCAGCGAACCAAGTGGCCCGACAATCGGGGCGAAGGCCGATTTCAGCTGGGAAATGCCGTGTTTGCGGCCGAACCCGCTGATCGCCAGTGCCGTGGGCTGCACACCGCCATGCGCCGCAATCGTCAGCCCGTCATCCGAGACATGCTGGGCAACGCGAAAAGCGGTGGCCGGGTCGAAACGGCCGGGATCGGCGCTGAGAAGGGCGGCCTGCTGATCTTTCAGTGTCGGTATTTGCTGTTCCATCCCGATCTCCTAGAGCAAAGGCCGGTCTGCCGCACGGGCTGGCCAGCGGGCAATCGGTTTGGAATGGCCGCGCATCGTCGCCGTCAGCCGGGTGAAACTGTTGATCGAGGTATAGAGGCCGAAGAAGTGGTTCAGCACACTGGCGAAAATGAAGGCGGCGGGGCGTGCGATGAGCGCCGGATCGAATTCCACGGTGATGTCCGTTCCCGGCACCATCGCCGAGCCGATCCGTGCGTGGGAATTCTGGGCCTCGACATTGCTGATCGATTCAACCAGCTGCCGGGTTTCCGGGCTGTCCCTGAAGGAATAAAGCGACAGAATATCCTTCAGCGGAGCCCCGCCATTGTCTGAAAGCGAGAGATGATTGAGCAGCAGATGCGAAATCAGCCGCCATTCGCGCGCCGAGCGTTCGTTGACGCGGATGGCCGCCGTTGGCGGCATCAGGGCATGGATGGACTTCACGGCTTCGTTGCCGGCCGAAAGCTGGAGGAAGGGGTGCCCACCGCCAAAGGGAAGCTGGCTCGGCAATTCGCGGTTGATGCAGAGCGTATCGACGCTTGCCACCATGTCGAGCGGTCCGAGCGGCCCGCGCTTTTGATCCACGAAGGCGATATCGGTATCGGAAGAGCCATCGTCGTCAAAGCGGCGCTGGATCTGCCAGAACACATTCGAGCCGTTATTGCGCTGGGTGCGCCCGAAAAACGGCGAGGTCTTTTCCGTCTGCCCGGAGCGGCTGGTCAGCTCGACATTTTCGACGGCGTAGATTTCACGGGTCCGCTGCCGCCTTGCGTCCGGCAGAAGGCGATATTCCGTGCGTGTTCCATCCAGGCTCAGCGGTTCGCAATTCTGCTTGAACAGGTTGATAACGGGTGAGGCGTTCAGCACGAAATCCTTGACGGAGACCATGCGCTCCAGCCGCGTATCCGCCGCATCCAGATAGATATAGAGTTCACAATTGCCGCCGCTCCATCTGTGCAGACCGTCAATATCGAGAAAGAGGAATTTCTGCGGCAGCGCGAAAAATTCGGTGAGAAGCCGGTATCCGTCAAAACTGTTGGCCGGATAGGGCAGCATGGCCTGATCGCGCGTATAACCCGATGGCCTGAGATTGGCGGCGGGCAGAAAAACCGCCTCCTTGTCTTCGGAGTGACATGCCAGCGCCATGCCCACGCAGTGGTTGGTCAAAAGCTCGTAAAGCGCTGTTGCCTGCTGCCAGGCGGCAGACAGGAAGATCTGGAGTTTTGTCAGCCCCATTTCCGGGAAGGTGCTGCCGCGTGGCGCCGTGCTACGCAGTGAAAGCCGCAGGCAACTCGCCGCACCGGCGAAGGACGCCGAAAAAGGCGCATCGATCGGCTGGCCGGAAAGCGTCGCCGCAGTGATTTGCAGCGGAACGATCTCCACCTCCTGCGTCGTGCGGAAACGGCAGCTCTCGCCGCCCACCGGTTCGGCGAGAATTTCGCTGTGGCGCGGAAGCGGCTGCACAGTCGCCAGCGCGGGGCTGGGTGCAAACTGAACGACGCTCATCGAAGGGATCGGCGCAAGATAATGCGGATAGAGCGTTTCCAGCAGGCTGTCCGTCAGTTCCGGAAACTCGTCGTCCAGCTTCTGGCGTACACGGGCGGCGGAATAGGCGAAGCTCTGGATCAGCCGCTCGACATGCGGATCGTCGGCGACATCGCCCGTCATGCGCAGTCTGCCGGCGATTTTCGGAAACGCCGCTGCGAAACGCGATGCGCGTTTTCGGAGCGCGAAAAGCTCGTCATTGTATTTTTCGAGAAAGCCGTCAGCCATTCGTCGCCTCCACCAGGAAACGCTGCGTGGACGGATCGATGCGGGATTCAAAGCTGATCGGCGGCATGCCTTCCTGAAGACGGAAGCTTGCCTGTATACGCATGCGAAGCGCCCGGTCGCCATCCGTGCGGTTTTTTAGGATCGCGACATGCACGTCGGCAAGGCGGGTTTCGAACAGCGAAATCCGTCGCTCGATGCTGCGTGCGAGCCGCGCCTTGGAGGCATCCGTCACCAGATTGGCCGAGAGAATGCCGTCCACGCCATAGCTCACCAGCGCATCGGTAAGCTCTTTCAGCGCTGTCGGCGGGCCGGCGGGGTTACGGCGGGTATTGAGCAATGCCTCGAGATCGCGGCGGATCACCTCGCGCATCTCGCGCGCCTGATCCGTCAGGCTGACGAGCGCATCCGTTTCCGCATCCGGTGCATCATCCAGCAGCCGGTCCAGAACGGAGCGTGACAGCGTTCGCTGCCGCGCGCGATATTGCTCGAGCGGATCAACCACGGGCGATCTGCCTTTCATCGTCGGAGGCGGCGGAAAGGGAACCGATCTCGTGGAATGGCACAACATCGTCGCCGATCAGCAGGCAGCGCTGGCCTTGCCCCGTCGCCAGCGGTTGGTCGCCTTCGCTCCAGCGCGTTTCGCGGCCGAGGAGAAGGCCGACATCGTCCTTCGCACCGTGATAGATGGCCGGAAGCAGCACGGATGCGACCGCGCCGTCGCGCAGCGTCAGTTCGCCGCCGCGGAAAGCAAGATCACGCGGGCGGCTCATGGGGTCGATGGTGAGGCTCTCGATGCGACCGTAATCGATCCAGAGGTAGCGGCCGCCATTGGTCAGCACTTCCAGCGCATGCGGAATCCGGTCGTCCAGGTCGCGAATATCGCCGGCGCTCTTGCCATTATGGCCGATCGGCACGGTGCCGCGTTTTTCATCGAGTTCAGCCAGTGCGGCTTTGGCGGCATCCGCATCACCGCTGCGTGCGGCGATATTCGCCCTGATCGCCAGCTGATCGAGTTCCGACGGACCGCCGGGGAAATCCGGCACCGCGCCGGTCTCGAACCAGGCATTGCGTGCGGCCATGGCGCGCAGCTGGTGTCGGAAGAGGGAAAAGCCGACGCTTTCCTGCGGCGAGAATGTTGCGGCCAGATTGCATTGCGCATCGGCCTTCTCATAGTCGCCGGCAAGCACAAGCAGGTCGATATAGAAGTGCCGGCCGTCCTTGTCGGTAGGCTTCGTTTTGACGTGTTCGCGCGCAAGACCGATCGCGTCCTGCAGCCGGTCATCATCGAGAAGGCGGGAAATGTCGTCGCGCAGCGTCATGCGGATATCCTTTGTGGCTCGGCCGAAGGCCCGGATGCGGCGGTGGGCTGCATCATGGTTTCGGCAATGAGATGGAAGCTCGTGGAGACGTCATCGAGCTGGAAATGCGGCTGAAGGCGCACGGTGCAGGAGAATGTTCCGGGCTTGCCGGGAACCTCGAAGACGTTGATCCCGGCAGAGCGCAGCGGGTAGCGCGTGCGCAGCGCCGCTTCCGCATCGTCATTGCCGAGCGTGTAGGAGGAAAGCCAGCTTTCCAGCTTGCGCTCGATCGTCGAGGCATCGCTCAGCTGGCCGATATCGTCGCGCATGATGACCTTGAGGTAATGCGAGAACCGGGAGGCGCACAGCACATATTGAAGCATGGCAGCCAAGCGAGCGTTTTGCCGCGCCGCTTCGCTGGAATAATGGCCGGGCGCATGCAGGGACTGGTTGGCGTTAAGGATCGCCATGCCGGACAGATAGGTGGTGGAGACGGGCACGATGCCGAGATCGGAAAATTGCTGTTCCTGCCCGGTCGTCAGCTGCACCTCGACGGGTGGCTGAGCGGAAAGGCCGTTGCTCTCGATGCCGAGATCGAGCGGCGGCAATTGCCGGGACGAGAGCATGCCGCCATCCACGGCGTCCTGCGTCACACCACGCAAATCCGCAAACCAGCCAGAATCGACGAAATTGCGCACAACCACGGTCGCAAAGGCGAAGGCGGCGTTGCCCCACAGCAGGGTCTCTCCACTTTCCACCACTTGCTCGCGGAAGGGAAAACCGTCATCCCGTTCGCGCGCATAGGGCCTGTAGGGGGAGCGCAGCAGGATGCGCGGCGCGACAAGGCCGATGAAGCGAGAATCGTCGCGGGCGCGAAGCGCATTCCATCGCAGCCGGGATTTATCCTGCTTCAGCGAGGAAAAGTCGTGAACCCGGCTGAGTTCGGTAAAGTCTTCCAGCCCGACGGCGGAAGGTGCGGCCGCGGCCACGAAGGGGCAAAAGGCCGCTGCCGCCACCATGCCGATCTGCGACAGCGTGGTAATGGAATCGGCGCCTTCGACATCATCAGGGGAAAACGCGTAGTCACCGATCAAAAGGCCGACCGGTTCGCCGCCCGGCATGCCGAATTCGCGGTTATAGACGACTTCGAAAAGATGGCTCTGGTCGAAGTCGGTGGCGCGTTCCGTGTTGCGGGCGAGGTCGCGCCAGCTGGCGTTCAGCAGTTTCACCTTGACGTCGCTGCTTCGGCCTGCCTCGCGAACGACCATGGCAAGCCCGCGCCATCTCGCCTCCATCGCCTGAAAATCGGCATGGTGGAGAATGGCGTTCACTTGGCCGCTCAGCGCATCGTCGATGAGAGCGATGAGCTGGTCGGCGAAAAGGCGGGCGTCCGGAAAGGACTGATGCGCCATGAGCGGGCTCCGGATGATGAACGGGGCCGGGGTGGCGGACCACCCCGGTCCGGGCTCAGTTCTTGGACGGAATGCGGGCGACCATGCGCAGCGAGGTCGTCAGTTCTTCCATCTGCAACCAGGGCCGCATCCATGCGACGGCATTATAGGCGCCCGGCTTGCCGGGCACTTCCTGCACGGTCACCTTGGCGTCGCGCAGCGGATATTTCGCCCGGCTTTCTTCGCCCGCTTCGTCATTGGCGTTGACGTAGTTGGCGATCCAGCGGTTGAGCCAGACTTCGCAATCGGACGCTTCCATGAAGGAGCCGATCTTGTCGCGGCCCATCACCTTGAGATAATGCGCGAAGCGCGACGTGGCCATGATGTAGGGCAGGCGGGCCGAAACGGCGGCGTTGGCCGTAGCTTCCGGCTTGTCGTAAAGCTTCGGCTTGTGCGCCGTCTGGGCGCCGAAGAACACCGCATAGTCCGTGTTCTTGTAGTGGCAGAGCGGCAGGAAGCCGAGCTTGCCGAGTTCGGCGTCGCGGCGGTCGGTAATGCCCACTTCCGTCGGGCATTTCAGGTCGAGATCGCCGTCATCGCTGGAGAAGACGTGCATGGGCAGATTTTCCACCCGGCCGCCATTTTCCGCGCCACGGATTGCCGTGCACCAGCCGCTTTTTGCAAAAGCCTCTGTCAGCTTCGTGCCCATGACGTAGGCGGCGTTCATCCAGCAATATTCATCATGCTGCAGATCGCCGTTCACCGCACCCTTGGTTTCGTCATAGGCGAAATCATCAATGGGGTTGGTCTTCGGGCCATAGGGCATGCGCGCCAGAACACGCGGCAGAGCGAGCGTCACGAAACGGGAATCGTCGCTTTCGCGGAAGCTGCGCCACTTGGCATATTCCACCGTGTCGAAGATCTTTTCCAGATCGCGCGGCCGGGCGAGATCGCGATAGTCCTCGAAACCGAACATGCGCGGGCTGGCGGCGGAAATGAACGGTGCAAAGGCCGCCGCTGCAATCGACGAGACACCCTGAAGCAGCTGCACGTCATCGAAAGAGTTGTCGAATTCGTAATCGCCGATGATGGCGCCGAGCGGTTCGCCGCCGGGGGTGCCGAATTCGTCTTCGTAGATCGCCTTGAAAAGCCGGGACTGATCGAACTCGACGGCCTTTTCGAGATCCCTTGCGAGTTCCCGCTTGCCGGCGTTCATGACGCGGATCTTGAGGTTGACGCTCGTTTCGGAATTCTTGACGAGATAGTTGAGCCCCCGCCAGGTGCCTTCCAGCTTGGCGAATTCCGGCGCTTGCATGATCGCGGCGAGCTGTTCGGAAATCGTCCGATCCAGCTCGGCGATCGCGTGGTTGAGGGTGACGGTGAGGTTGCGGTCGTATTTGACCGTTCCTTTCAGGGCCTGATCGGTCAGCGTGCGCAGCAGATTTTGTGCGCGGTCCGGTTCGGTCTGGCGGGTTGCGGCAACCACCTTGGACAACAGTCCCTGATCTTCGGCGGTCGTTGCCTGTGCTTCATTCTTCAGCAGGCTTTCAGCGCTCATGTTCCAGTCCTTCCACATGCGGCTTTAAAATGCCGCTTGAACAGTTGAGGCCCCCGCTACGAGGGCCGTTCGGGGAGGTTTTCCTCCGCACAGGCGATTATTCGCTTGCGCCGTTCTTTTCCTTCAGTTCGGAAACCAGCGTTGCGAGGTCCGTCTTGTTCTGGAGGATATCTTCGAGCATCCGCTCCAGATCTTCCGAACGGTCGGCCTTGGAAAGCAGGTCACGCAGCTCGTTGCGTGCATCCAGAAGCGCCTTGAGCGCGGGAACCTGCTGCACGACGGCGCCGGGTTCGAAATCGTCCATGCTCTCGAACTTCAGGTTGACCTGCATGTCCGTCCCGTCTTTCTGCAGCGTATTGGCCACGGAAATGTTGAGGCCCGGCGTCATGCGACGCATCACTTCATCGAAATTGTCACGGTCGATCTGAACGAATTTGCGCTCACCGAACGGCTTCAGGGGCTGGGTCGGATTGCCCGAGAAATCACCCAGCACGCCGACGACGAAGGGCAGTTCCTTGACCACCATCGCGCCTTCGGTTTCAACTTCGTATTTGATGTGGACGCGGGGCTTGCGAACCCGTTCCAGCTTTTCGTGTACACTTGCCATTTCAACCTCCTTGATGCCCTTTGGCATGGATGACTGTTATGGGGCGGTGTCTGCCCCGAGTTTGTTATTTTCCGTTGTTTTCTCCGCCGGGTTTGATACCGGCGGCCGTCAGAACTGCGTTGCGGGCCTGCGTTTCGGGCAGAAGCTCGGCCAGCAGTTCCGAAAAATCCATGCGTCCCCTGCGAACCAGCGTTTCGATGGAGAGCGAGATCGGTGAGTGCGGCTCGGTACGGCGAAAGTAACGCGCAACTGAAAGAAGAGTTTCAAAAGCTTCGTCGCGTGATGATATGCCTTCCGGGGAGGCCACGGGTGCGCGCATGACGGGTTGCCCAATTTCATCCGTGCTCGCGGCGGCTGCGGCCGCTTCAACCGGCGCCGGCTCCAGGTCCCGCCCGCCAAGCGTGCGAATGGCGGCGGCTGCTTCGATGAGCGTGTTTCGTATGTTCGAACTCGGGGGAGCGGCCTGGCCGCAACGCTCGGACAGAACGGCCATGATCGCATCAAATGCTAAGAGACAGGCATTCACCTCCGCCAGATGGGACGACATGGCGGCAACGCCCGCCTCGGACGCCAGCCGATACAGTTCCTCGCGGCGTTTGCTCTCGTTCGGCCGCTGCGCCAGCTGGAAATCCCAGAGACTATGTTCGGCAAATTTCCCTCCGGGGATCAGCGGCGCAAGCCGGAGCGGCTGAACAAGCGTTCCTTCGCTGCCAATGCCATTTAATCCCGCGAAAGGTGCAAATTTTTCTTCGTCATTGTCGTCGCTGATCGACCGTAATGAGTCCCAGTGGTTGTAAAAAAGATCACTGCAAAGGTCGTAGATTTCACGTAGTCCGTGAAATCCCCGCAGCCGCAGGCTTGCTTCGGCGAGCCATGCCAATATTTCTATGTCCTTGCTTTCGGAATATATAATCTGCAATCCAAGATTGCTGACACTGTCCCAGCTACTGGAGATCTTCAGGTTATCTTGAGGGGATGCAGCGCGCTCTTCTGTGCGTGCCTGGTTTCTTTCATCCTTAATTCTATAGTATATTTCACGCGTTCTTGAATCGATGCGGATGTTTTCTCCGCAATCTCCAAAAAATTCTATATCTCTTTTAACATGCGGCGCGTTCAAGAGCAGTCTATCCCCAGAAAATAGTAATGGATTTTTTGTAGTTACTTCCCTTACGTAAGGCTATTCCTCAGACAGACTTATTCAAAATGTGTCTAAATTGTGGCGTCTACTGCTTAATCTCACCCGACAAAAAATAAACTTCGGGGTGGACAACTCGGTTTCATCATCATAGTTATTCCACGTCACGTTGTGGAATGGACCGGGGCAGGAGGCTCATTGCATGTCGCATATCGATCTCAATCGCCTCATCGAAGCGCTTGAGCCTGACCTGCGCGTCACCCTTGAAGCTGCGGCTTCTGTCGCGGTGCGTCGGGGGCACAGGTACGTGGATATCCCGCATTGGCTGCTGGCGGTTGTAGATGCTGGTATCTATGCGGAAACATTCGAAGAATTAAAAATTCCACTTCCGGTATTGCAGGCTGAAATCGGCCGCAGTCTCGACGAGGCGATTATCGGGGACGGCGACGCATTGTCGCTCTCGCAGAACGTTCTGACAGCGGGCCGGGAGGCCTGGGTCCTCGCTTCGCTGGAGGCTGGGCGGGACCGGGTGACACTTTGCGACCTGCTGCTGGCGATGGATGAGGAAACCTCGCTCCGTTCCTTCGTCCGCTCTGCATTTCCGTCGCTGAAGGCGATGGATCGTGCGGCGCTGGAGCGCCTCCGCAGTTCAGTTGAAGGCGATACCGGTGCGAATGTGTCTTCCGCGCCTGCAAGTTCCGGACAGGCCGCCGGCCAGAACGATTTTTTGCGCCTTTACACCCAGGATATGACCGCCGATGCCCGCAACGGCAAGGTTGATCCGGTGATTGGCCGCGATGATGAGCTGCGCCAACTCGTCGATATTCTTACGCGCCGCCGACAGAACAATCCTATCCTTGTGGGCGAGGCAGGTGTCGGCAAAACGGCGGTTGCGGAAGCGCTGGCGCTGGAGATCATATCCGGAAACGTTCCGGAAAAACTGCGTAACGTCCGTCTTCTGAACCTCGACATTTCACTTCTTCAGGCCGGCGCCGGTGTGAAGGGCGAGTTCGAGCGTCGTCTTCATGGTGTGATCGATGCGGTGAAGCGCTCGGCGGAGCCCGTCATCCTGTTCATCGATGAAGCGCACGGCCTTGTCGGTGCGGGTGGTGCCGCCGGTCAGGGCGATGCGGCAAATATTCTTAAACCCGCTCTCGCAAGGGGCGAGGTGCGGACCGTCGCGGCGACGACGTGGAGCGAATACAAGAAATATTTCGAAAAGGACGCGGCGCTGACGCGTCGTTTCCAGCCCGTGCACGTGCGCGAGCCGGATGAGGCGACCGCAATACGCATGTTGCGTGGTGTCGCCGACACCTTCGTCAGCCATCACAACGTTGTCGTTCGCGACGAGGCGATCGTGGCGGCTGTGCAGCTATCCGCGCGTTATATGCCGGCACGGCAATTGCCGGACAAGGCGGTGAGCCTTCTCGACACGGCAGCCGCCGCCGTTTCGCTGGCGCGGCAGACCCTGCCCGAACGGCTGCGCGCCATGGAAAGCGAACGCCGCCTTCTGTCCGATGAGTTAAACTGGCTTCTGCGGGAACCGCAGGACGAAGACATGCAAAGCCGTATCCAGTCGATACGCGACGAGCTTGAGAGGCTTGAAAGCGGGATTGATGATCTGCGCGGCCGTTATGATGCGGAAATGGCCGAACTGGCGGCGCTGAGCGAAGAGCAGTCGCCGCAGCAAACCGACGCATCGAATGTTTCCCGTCTGCGACCCATCGGTGAAGCACAGCCAGCAAACGCGGAAAGACTTGTGCCGACGGTGGTTGACCGGGATGCGATTGCATCTGTGGTGTCCCGATGGACCGGTATTCCGCTTGGCAAACTTCTGGCGGACCAGATCGAAAGTGCACGCACGCTGGATGATCGCATGCGGCAGCGGGTTGTGGGGCAGGATGTGGCAATCGGCCGGATTGCCGATGCCATGCGCACCGCCCGCGCCGGTTTGTCCGATCCACGCCGTCCGCCCGCCGTGTTTTTCCTTGTCGGCATGTCCGGAACCGGCAAGACCGAAACAGCACTGTCGCTGGCCGATCTGCTCTATGGCGGCAACAGCCACCTGACGACGATCAACATGTCGGAGTTCAAGGAGGAGCACAAGGTTTCGCTGCTTCTCGGCTCACCACCCGGCTATGTCGGTTTCGGTGAAGGCGGCGTGCTGACCGAGGCGGTGCGGCGCAGGCCGTTCGGCGTTCTGCTCCTTGATGAAATCGACAAGGCCCATCCCGGCGTCCAGGATATCTTCTATCAGGTGTTCGACAAGGGCGTGCTCCGTGATGGCGAAGGCCGCGATGTCGATTTCAAGAACACCACGATCTTCATGACGGCCAATACCGGCTCGGAACTGCTTTCGGTACTTTCGGCCGATCCCGAAACGATGCCGGAGGGCGAGGCGCTGGAAGCGCTTCTGATGCCGGAGCTGACGAAACAGTTCAAGCCCGCTTTCCTCGGGCGCACGATCATTCTTCCCTTCATGCCGCTGGGTACGGAGGAGCTCTCGAGGATCGTGGATATGCAGATTGGCAAGATCAGCGAGCGCGTCCTTGCAACATATGGCGCCGACCTGAGCTTGTCCGATGTGGCGCGTGACGCACTGGTGGCGCGCGCCGGCGCGAGCGACATCGGCGCGCGCGCCATCGAAATCATGATCGGCAAGGATCTCCTGCCGCCGCTTTCCAGCTTTTTCCTTGAGAAGGTCGTTGCCGGAGAGCGGGTCGGAGAGGTCACTGTCGATTTTGACGGAATCAGGTTCGGCATTCGTGCCGAAGCGGCTGGGGAAACGAATGAATTCGTCGCAACCGAAAGGGTTGGGATGGGTGAAGTTGCCGCGTCGGAAGGGTCTACCCGACGCATGCGGCATTAGACGAAGGGTAACTCGGCCTCGAAGCAAGAGGTCATTTCAGCTACAGGAGCTTACAGCATGCCAATTTATCTGCAGATTGACGGTATCCAGGGCGACGCCACACATGAAGAACATCGCAAGTGGATGGATATCGAGGCCATTCACTGGAACGTGGCCCGCAACATGAACACCTCTGCTGGTTCTGCTGCAAACCGCGAAGCATCCGAACCGACGATTTCGGAAGTCATTCTGACCAAGGTTAGCGATTCTTCTTCCACCAAGCTTTTCCAGGAAGCCTGCGCCGGCCGCACAGGCAAGCTCGCAACGGTCCACATGGTAACCACGGGCAATCCCGGTAACACCTATATCGAGTACCTGCTGACGAATACGCTTATCGCCAGCTACTCGGTGGATTCCAGCGGTGACCGTCCGGTTGAGACCATCAAGCTCAACTTCACCAAAATGGAAGTGAAGTACACACCGTTCGACGACAACAACTCGCCGCAGTCTCCGATGATCGCCTCCTACGATCTGGCGACGACCAAGGCCGCCTGATAGCGACGCGACCCGGTGCCGGTATCGGCCGGCACCGGGTCGTTTTCATCAAAGTTTTGAAGCTCACGTCGTGATGTTTCTCATCCACGTTGGACGAGGCGGGTTTGTCATGCGCTCCCCATTTGCGTTTCTTGTTTCCGTGCCGTTTGTTTTGGCTCTGTCCGGTCTTTCATCGGCCGGCGCGGCAGAGCGGACATGGATTTTCTCCGGTGCCGAACTGAAACAGGCAATCGAAGGAAAACTTGCCCCGGAAGTATCCGATCCGGAAATGCGCCGGCTGGTTTCCGTCGCGAAATCCAGCGCCTATATCGCCGGTGTGGCCGATCTGACGAGCGGATCGGACTGGTGCGGTGCGGGTGCCGTGGCGCCCCATGAACTCACCGATCGGATCTACACCTATCTCGGCGATATCCCTGCGGAAAAACTGGATGAACAGGCAGCCACTCTCGTGCGGGAGGCGCTCAAGGTCTCCTTTCCCTGTGAGCAGAAAAGTAACTAGTGGGACAAGCCATGCGCGTTAACTTTGACACTCTATACGGCAATTATCCGAGCAGCGAGCCGTCACATTCCAACTATATCAGCCAGCGTGATCTTTTCACGGAAATCGGCTGGGAAGATTATATCGGCAATCCGAACTACCATAATACCTGCGCGATCCGCGTCAGCATCGCCTTCATAAAATCGGGCATCAACATCGTGCCCGGTTCGCATCGCATCCAGAAGGGCCCCTATGCCGGCAAGGGCATCGAGGTCAATATGCGCCGCCTTGCCAATCTATTGAAAAGAACGGGCTATCTCGGCGAGCCTGAGCCTTTTACACCGGCAACGGCACGAACCGGAATTGGCGCGCGCAACGGCGTCGTGGCGTTCCACAATATCCCCGGCTATAGCGGTGGCGGTCATATCGACCTCGTGCGGGGTGGTGCGGAAGCAGCCCAATGCGCCTCGGCCTGCTATTATAATTCGGAAACGATCTGGTTCTGGCCGCTTCAGTCCGGCCGTGTATCCTGATCAGGACAGGTCCTGAAAACAACCAGCCATCGTCCTGCGATTTCGTTCAGGCGAAGGGTGTTCTGAAAAATTGTCTTCGCCGCCCGGCGAGGACCAGCTTCTGCCGTGGGCAGTTGCGATGAACGGTCGCGATTTTCCTACAATGCGGTGCGTCTTGCCTGGCGCTCGGAAAGAAATTCATCGACATCTTCTTCTCGCAGCGGCGGCGCATAAATATAGCCTTGCACCAGCGTGGCGCCGAGGCCTTCCAGGGCTGCAAGCTCTTCCGGTGTTTCAACCCCCTCCACCACACATTCCAGTTCCATATCCCGGCTGAGGGTGAGAAGAGATTTCACGATCTTGTAGCTCGCCGGCTTTTCGTGCAGATTCGTAACGAAACTGCGGTCGATCTTGATCTTGGTGAGAGGCAGGGCATGCAGCCGCGTCAGGCTGGAATAACCAGTGCCGAAATCGTCCAGCGAAATGCCGCAGCCAAGACGCCGCAACATTTCGACCGATTGCCTGACCTGTTCGAAATCATGTGCAAAGGCGGTCTCGGTAATTTCCAAATCCAGACGACGTGCGTCGAAGCCGCTGTTTTCAATAATGCCGATCAGCGATAGCACGCCTTCGCAGGAATTGAGATCATGGGCCGAGAGGTTGAATGATAGCCTGAGGGAGGGTTCCCATTGTGACGCGGAAGCCAGTGCCTTCTTGAGAAGCGGCCGCGTCAGCGAACTGACGATGCCGGCTCGCTCGGCGATGGAGAAAAATTGGGTGGGCGGCACATGCCCGAGGATCGGGCTATGCCAGCGCGCCAGCGCTTCAAAACCGTCGGTCCCTCCATCGCGTATATCGACGATCGGCTGGAACACAACTGAAAGCTCGTTTTCCATATCGCGCTGCTTGAGCAGATGCTCGATGCGGGCTTCGATATTGATCTGCTTTTCGTGTTCCGCGTCGAACAGGACGGCATCGCCGCGTCGGGTCTTCTTGGCATGGTAGAGGGCATAATCTGCCCTGTCGAAAAGCTGTTCCAGCGTGGAGGCGAGATTTGGAAAGACGGCTATCCCCATTGAGGCGGAAACATGCACCGTTCCCTCCGGCATATGGTAGGGTGCTCTCAGCTGTTCCGAAATTGCATTGGCATTGGCAACGAGCTGCGCATCATCAGGTATGATCGGAGCAACGATGGCAAATTCGTCGCCGCCCAGCCGGAACGCCTTGCTGGCTTTCAGACTGGCGGTGAGGCGTTTGCTGACATTGACCAGCAGTCTGTCGCCGACGGAGTGTCCGTAGAGGTCGTTGACCGGCTTGAAGCCGTCGAGATCGATAACGCCCAGCGCCAGACGGGTTCCTGCGGCTCTGGCCTTTTCCAGCTCGACTTCCAGATGGGTGAAAAAAGCACGGCGATTGGGTAGCTCGGTCAGGCTATCCATATTGGCGAGCAGCAGGTTCTCGTTGCTCAGCGCTTCCGTACGCTGCTGGGAGACAACCATACGCTCGAAATTGCGGTAGTTGGTCAATAGGATGGACATCATGCCGGCGCAGACCAAGAGAACATTGATGGCAATGGCAATGAATGTCGGTTGCCGTGACGCCAGAAAGAAGACGATGAATGCGCCGTTGACGATGAGGGTAACAATGAAGGCGGCAGAGCGCACATACATCAGACAGAAGATGCAGGAAATCACGGTAATCGCCATGTAGAAGGCGACGTGAGACTGCGTATAGGCGTCCCCGTAAGGCACCAGCGAAAAAGACCAGAGCGTGAATGCCATGGCGATGCCGATCGCCAGGCGGTTTGTGCGCTGGAGTGCCGCGTGAGCCATTTTCGGATTCGGGTCGATGCCGCGTGTCTTCCACCAGAATGCGACCCTGAGGGTGCAGCCAAGGGTGAAAAGAGCAGGAATTCCAACGGTGAGCCAAAACGGCGCCAATTGCATATGCGTAATGGCAAGCGCCCAAGTACTTGAAAGCAGTATGAAATACATCATCGGCATCTGCCGTGTGAAGGCGCGATACTGTGCTTTCAGCAAGTCCGGATTGTCAGATCGAACAGACATGAAATTTTGAATTTTTTGTTTGGCACTCAGTATTTTCATTGGCCGCTCATCAAGTGCAGAGCGGCGTTCATAACATAAGTGCGGTTACATCATTGGAAATACACAGGGTTAATTGAGGAAGAACCAAATCAACCTCGAGATGCATGTGGTTGTCTTTCGCAACATCCCATTTGCATTGATCAAAGCGCGCTGATACGTCTTGAACGATCCAAGGCAAGCGTTTAATTCGGCGTCATCAATTGCGATGGACGTCGTGCGCTGACAGGATTGGCGATGTCCGATCCGACACAATCAATTCCTCCAAAATCGGGCTTGAAAACATTGAACACGTGTGCAATATGAACACGCGTTCACTCTAAGGGAAATGGTTGTTGCGCATGGACTCGATGCCTTATCCGGATACATTGACGGCTCGCGCCGAACTCTGCCGCAGCGTTATTCTTTCCGCCGGGGAACTGGTGCTGAAAGGCTTTCAGGGCGAAGCGACGCGCAGCTTTTCGATGAAGGGGCCGCAGGATTTCCTGACGGTGACGGATGCTGCCTCCGAAGCGCATATTCGCGGCGCGATCGCGGCGTGTTTTCCTGACGACAGCTTTTTCGGGGAAGAAGGCGGCGGGGAGATTGGCGAGCGCGTCTGGGTCGTGGATCCCATCGACGGGACTGCGAATTTCGCACGCGGCATTCCGCATTTCTGCATCTCGATCGCTTATGTCGAAAACGGACAGACCGAGCTCGGCGCGATCTATAACCCCGCCCTTGATGAGCTTTATTTTGCCCGCCGCGGCGAGGGGGCGACGCGTAACGGCTTGCCGATCCGGGTGTCGGAGACGGAACGTTTCGATGCGGCGTCGATCGAAATGGGCTGGTCGACCCGCGTGGCGAATGACATCTATCTCGATGTCGTCAAGAACCTGCTCGATATGGGCACCAATGTCCGCCGCGCCGGCTCCGGGGCCATGGCGCTTGCCTATGTGGCTGATGGCCGTTCCGATGCCTATCTCGAATTGCATATGAATTCATGGGATTGTCTTGCGGGACTGCTACTCGTCAGCGAAGCTGGCGGCGATGTCTGCCCCTTCCTGGAAGTCGGTAGTCTTGAGGATGGCGGGCCGGTGCTGGCGGCAGCCGGCGGTGTTGCCAAAGGTGTCAGTGAGGCATCGAGCATACCTTTGGCCGGGCGGCAGCCGTCGGGTGGGCAGCAGGCCGCATTGGCCTGATTTTAGGCGAAGCTTGGTCCTTGAAAGGGCGGCTTGGTGCATGTGGAGGAATGACATGGATGGACCCGTTTATGCCCGGCCTGCAATCAGCCTGATCGCGGAAGGGCTTGGCCCGCATAATGCTGCGCTTTATATCGGCGGCAGCGATGGTGCGAGCGATCTCGGGCTCCTGCGCCGCCACGGCATTACCACCGTTGTCAATTGCGCCGTCAACCTCGATGTCAATCTCGTGCAGGCAATGGCGGAAGAGGGCGACAAACGCGCTGTGGGTTATGGTGACATCCGCTATTACAAGCTTGGCCTGATCGACGGGGAGGGCAGCCCCGACACGATGATGCTGGGGGCCTATTACATTCTTGACGGTGCGCTTCGCCAGACCATGCCGAAACGCGAGACCTATCCGTTTCCAGATGGCGGCAATGTGCTGGTCAACTGCCGCAGTGGCCGCAGCCGCTCCGTCTCGCTGGTGGCGCTTTTCCTCCATAAGCAGCAGCCGCATCTTTACCCCACCCTTGACGACGCGGTTTCCGTGATCCGCACCAGGCGGGAATTGCGGCCCGACGAATGGTTCGAGACGCCGAAACCCATGCTTTATGCCGCCGCCCGCCGTGCTTCCGACTGGATCGACATGGTTGAAGGCAGAAAGACCCCCCAATCATGCTGACACGTGCGCTTCCCTCCGTTGCCGTCATTGCAGACGCGCATTTTCATGACACGGCCGCCGATTTCGGATTTCCGGGCATCGAGATCGATGGTGAGAGCATCACCATGCGCAGCTGGTCGGACACACGCGAATCCACCCGGGTTTTCAACGAGAGTGCCGATGCGCTGCATGCCGCACTCGAAGCGGTTCGGCAACGCGGCATCCGCCATGTGGTGCTGCTTGGCGATTATACCGATGACGGCCAGCGGGCGACCACCGAAACGCTGAAGGGCATTCTCGAGCGTCATCGTGACGCCCATGGCACCGCTTTTTATGCATTGCCCGGAAACCACGATATTTTCGGCCCGCGCGGCCGGCACCATACCAAGGAGTTCCTGACGGAAAATGGCCGATGCGTTTCTGTTTCGAGCGATGCACGGCGCGCTGGAGAGCGGGTTGTTATTAGCGACCGGATGTATTGCGAGGGCTATCCAGTGGGCCTCGGGCCCATGTCGGCTTTCGGATATTTCCGCCAGCCGGACTATATTCACTGGGAAACGCCGTTCGGCCTCTCCGACTTGGCGGAGGACCGCCTTTACGAGGTGCGCTCGCCCGATGGGCACAATGTCTACCAGCTGATGGACGCCTCCTATCTCGTCGAGCCGGAGCCGGGTCTCTGGCTACTGATGATCGACGCCAATATTTTCGAACCGCTCGACGGTGCGTTCGAAAAAGGTGAGGAAGCGGCCTTCACCGATAGCACCTCCGGTGGCTGGAACGCGCTTTTGCGCTGCAAGCCCTTCATCATCGACTGGATTGCCGATGTGCGGCATAGGGCAGAGGCGCTCGGCAAGACATTACTTGGCTTTTCCCACTATCCGGCGCTCGATCCTTTTGATGGTGCAAGCGGTGCCGAAGGCGCACTGTTTGGCGAAACCAATGTCGTGCGCCGCACGCCGCGCAAGGCGGTGGAGGATGCGTTGCGTGACGCCGGGCTTGCCATCCATTTCAGCGGGCACCTGCATGTGGAAGGTGTGACAAGGCGCGGGGACGGGGAGAATTCCCTCACCAATATCGCCGTGCCGTCGCTGGTTGCCTTTCCGCCCGCGTTCAAGGTTGTCCATCCGTCGCGCCAGGAAATCACTGTGGAGACGGTGGAGATGGATGCTCTGCCGATCAACAGCCGCATTTGCCGAGGCTATGCGCAGGAAACGGCTCTGGCTGGCGAGGATGAGGACCAGGCGTTTGCGGCGGGCAACTACGGTGATTTTCTGCTTGGCCACAAACGGGCGCTGGTCAGGCACCGTTATTTCATCAAGGAATGGCCGGCGGAGGTTGTGGCGGCCATTGCGAATAAAACCGTGCAGGACGTTATTGGCTTGATCGGAAAAAAAGGCGGCTCCCCATCTGATGGCCTCGTGCTGGCTTCTGAACTGCCAATGTTCGAGCTGATTGCCGATTGGTATTGCCTTCGTCAGGGCGCGGGTCTTGCCCTGCCGCATATCCAGCCGGAGCGGCTTTCCCTCTATCGGGTGCTGGCGGAACGCTTCGGCCGTGAGGCGGATCGTCACGACGGTTCCGTTCAAAGCTTTATCGAAATCTTCTTCGGTGCGCTCGGCCTGTTTATAGAGCGTGCTGAAGGCAGTTCGCGTGATCTCACGCTTCAGCTCGCTCCACAATATGAGCGCGTAGCGGTTTGATCTGAAGGTTTTGCAACGGGCCGCTGCATCGCAGCCCTGAGTGCAGAGCGGGCGGCAGGAACGACACGCGAGGTGATCCGATGGAATCGGTCGTTGTCAGCATCAATCTGTTCGGCGCGGTGGCATTGCTGCTTTTCGGCCTTGCGCAGATTAAGGACGGCATGTCACGCGCATTTGGCGCCAGGCTTCGCACCGGTCTTGCCGCCGGCACGCGGGGCGGATTTCGCTCCTTCTTTGCCGGTCTCGTGGCGACGATCGCCTTGCAGAGTTCGACCGCGACCGCGCTGATGGTCGCTTCCTTCGTTGAAAAAGACCTTATCGCGCCGGCCATGGCGCAGGTTGTGCTGCTGGGGGCTAATGTTGGCACCGCGATGACAGCGTGGATTGTCGCGCTCGGGCTTGGCTGGCTGTCGCCAATGCTCATCCTTGCCGGCGTCATCCTGCTCCGCGGAAAATCGGCGCAGCGGCAGGGAGCGGGTGCGGCCCTTGCCGGTGTCGGCCTGATGCTGCTTTCCCTGCATCTTCTTTCCGCGGCGACCGATCCGATCAGACAATCTCCGGCGCTTGGTCTCTTCATTTCATTGCTTGGCAATGCCTGGCCGGTGGCGCTGATTTTCTCCGCCGTCCTGGCGGTGCTGGCTTCTTCCAGTCTTGCGATTGTCGTTCTCATCCTGTCGCTCGCGGCAAGTGGCGGCATCGAAACGAGCTTGATCATCGTGCTGGTTCTCGGCGCCAATCTCGGCGGTGCGGTTCCGCCGGTGCTGGCAACGCTGAAAGCGCCGATTGCGGCGCGGCGGGTGACTGTCGGCAACCTCATCGTCAGGGCCATCGGCTGTCTTCTGGCCCTGCCTCTTGCCGGTTACGGTGCGGCGCTTCTGGATATGTCACCCTTTTCGCACGCCAATCTCGCTGTTGATGCGCATCTTTTCTTCAATCTGGCTGTTGCCGCCATCGCATGGCCGCTCTCGCCGCTGCTTTTGCGGGTAACGAAGGCAATGCTGCCGGAAAAAGAGGGGAGCGAAAGCAGCCGCAGCTATCTCGACAGTCACGATCTCGACCAGCCGGTCGCAGCACTTGCCGGTGCGAGCCGCGAGGTGCTGCTGGTCGGCGATCTGATCGAGCGCATGCTACGGCAGGCAAGCGAAGCGATGCGCGATAGCGACGTGACGAAACTCAACGATATCAGCATGCTGGAAGGCCGGGTCGACCGTATCCAGCATGACATCAAGGTCTATGTCTCCAAGGTCGGTCAGGATGGGCTTTGCCGCAAAGACCAGCGCCGCGCGATGGATATCGTCGAATATGCAATCAATCTCGAACATATCGGCGATATCATCGAGAAAGGCATCCGTCCGGAAATCGCCAAGAAGATCGATCTTGGCCTGCAGTTTTCCGCTGACGGCAAGAGTGAGCTGGAGCGTCTTTTCGCCGTCACACTCGACAATATCCGCATGGCGCAATCGGTTTTCGCGACCCGCAATGCCGATCTTGCCCGGCGGCTGGTGGAAGTGAAGGAAGATGTGCGGCGCCTCGAAAAACAGTCTTCGGAACGCCACCTGCAACGCCTGCGCGATGGCCGGGCCGACAGCATCCAGACCAGCTCCGTGCATCTGGATATGTTGCGCGATCTCAAACGCATCAACGCCCATATCGCCGCCGTCGCCCATCCGATCCTTGATGAAAGCGGCCTCCTGATCGAAAGCCGCATCAAGCAGGCGGGTTAGCGCGCGGTGATGCGCTCGACCATGGAAACGGGCACGACCTGAAGCCGGGTTTCCGGCAGGTCGCTGTCGAGCGCGGTCAGGACTTTCTCTGTCAACGCGTCGAAGGATTGGGCAACGGTGGTCAGTTGATAGCTTTTCCAGCCAGCCTGTGGAATATCATCGAAACCGACGATCGAGAGATCTTCCGGCACCCGGCGACCCATTTCCAGACGCGCGGCGTCCATAAAACCCAGCGCCAGCAGATCGGTCACGCAGAAAGCGCCATCGATCGCCTTGTCGGCCAGCAATTCGCAGCCGGCCCGATAACCGCTGTCATAACTTGTCGGCCCGCCGGACCAGGCAACGACCTCGATGCCTTCTATGGTCATGCGCTGGGTGAAGGCGCCGGCGCGGCGCAGCTGCGCCGGGGTCTGGCTGCCGCTGGAAATGACCGCGACCTTCCGGCATTTGGCCGCCACGAGCCGCATGGCGGCAAGGTCGGCACCGTGGGAATCGTCGCTCAGCACCATATTGGTATCGGTGCGGTCGAGACGCTGGTTGATGAGGATGAGGCGCACGCCATTGGCAATACATTCGTCGACGATTGAAGCCGGCGGTTCACCGGAGAGAACGACGATTGCCTGGGCGCGGAACTCGAAAAGAAGCTCGATCAGCGGTGCGATGTCCTTGCGCGCATCCGCCGCATTCAAGAGCAGGCATTGCAGGCCGCGACGCAGAAGGCCGATGCTGAGCAGATCGAGCTGCTTTGAAATAAAGGGCGAACTCAGGTTGGCGCCGACGACACCGATGAGGTTGGAGCGATCATTATTAAGGCCCTGCGCCAGACGATTGACGCGATAGCCAAGTTCCTGCGCGGCTTTCAGCACTTTGCGCCGCACCACCTTCGAAACGCTGCCGCCGGGAGTGAAGGTGCGCGAGACGGCGGAGCGCGAGACCCCGGCCTTTTTTGCCACCTCTTCGGCTGTCACGAACCCTCTCGCCATTCAACTTCCCCGGTTGCGAAATCCTAAGCCTGATATCACAGGCGATGTGGCGTCGGCTATTCCTATCGAAATTTTTCGACTGCCTGCCGCTGCGCTGGAGCAGGATGACCTGGCATATCCCGGTGAAACGTCTCATTCGTTCCATTGTCGTCGCGCCGGGAAAAACATTCCGCTGAATAGCGTGCTCAAAAAATTACAGTTTTGTGACAAAAAGACGTTTTAAAACAAATAAATAAGATAGTGATCACGTGTGCATTTTTTCGTTGACAAAACGTCTTTTAAGACGGATCATGCATTCCAAGGTGAAGTGAGTTATGGAATTTTTATTCTACTTCCGCTTTGCCGGCGATGTTTTCGGGAGGAGCTGGGATCATCGTTGTGGGCGGGTTGGAAGCCCGCTTCTGAAGCATTGATGCATTGTTGAAGGTCACGCACGCGCCGTCTGTTTCTCAGGCTGCGCGAAGGCAGGTGCTTGCCGGCGTGTCGGAGCAATGGTGTGGCCATACGGGGAGAGATAATGGCTCTTTTAAGCGAATCAACGAAGGCGGAGGCATTGGGGCGTCCCCCTGCGACCGCGCCTTCGGCATGGCAGGCCTGGCGATATCGCCTCAAGGTCGCGCTCCGGGAGCCGACGACGCTGATCGGCGTCCTGACGGCCCTGCTTTTTACCTATCTGATCGTCGTTCCGATCATTTCGATCATTCTCGACGCTGTCCGCGTCCAGTTTGGCCATGAAAGGCGCCTTGGCAAGGATGTTGGCGACCTCACGCTTTATTATCTCGACAGGGCGTTTTTCTCGCCTGTCGCGACTGACCTCTTCTGGCGGCCGCTCTTTAACACGCTGACAGTGGCTTTCGGGGCGATTTCGCTTTCGCTGGTCATCGGCACCGTGCTTGCCTGGCTTATCAGCCGCACGGATATGTTCGGTCGGCGCTGGTTCGCCACCGCGCTGATTGTGCCTTATATGCTGCCGGCCTGGACCTTTGCGCTGGCCTGGACGACACTGTTCAAGAACCGAACCGTTGGCGGCCAGCCCGGCTGGTTTGAGGCAATCGGCCTGACGCCGCCGGACTGGGTTGCCTATGGGCGTTTCCCGATCACCATCATCCTTGCGCTGCATTATACGCCTTTTGTCATCCTGCTGTTTGGCTCGGCGCTTCGCCGTTTCGATTCGCAGCTTGAAGATTCCGCGCGTATTCTCGGTGCACACCGTTATCAGGTGGCCTTGCAGGTCATCATGCCGCTGATGCGCCCGGCGCTGTTGTCTTCCATGGTGCTGATCTTTGCGAAGTGCCTCGGTGAATTCGGCGTACCCTATGTTCTCGGGCTGCCCGTGAAGTTCGAAGTCCTGTCCACCTCGCTGTTTCGCAGCATCGCCTCGCGCCAGACCGGTGTTGCCGGTGTCGTTGCGGCCTCGATCATGCTCATCGGTATCATCACGCTGATGATCGATGCGCGCCTCGTTCGCGAAGCGCGCCGGTTCGTGACCATCGGTTCGAAGGGCTCGATGAACCGGCAAAACCGCCTCGGCAAGATGCGGCTTCCGGCAACCGGCTTTGCGGCCGCCATCTTCATCCTCAGCGTCGGCCTGCCGCTTCTGACGCTGGCGCTCTCGACCATCATGAAAATGCCGGCCAAATTCACGCTCGACAACTTCACGCTCGATTACTGGATTGGAACCAACCTCAATACCGTGGCCTTGCAGACCGGCGTTCTTTTGAGCCCCGATCTATGGGCGGCGGCGAAAAACACGATGATGATCGTCGGGCTTGCCTCGCTGACATCAGGCGTTCTCGGTCTCCTGGTCGGTTATGTTGTCATCCGCACGCCGGTGCGCGCCCTGTCGGTCTATCTGCGACAGGTAACGTTCCTGCCCTATCTCGTGCCTGGCATCGCTTTTGCCGCCGCTTATCTGTCGCTCTTTGCCGTTCCGCGCGGGCCGATGCCGGCGCTCTATGGCACGGTGACGATCCTTATCCTGGCGCTGATTGCCGACCAGATGCCCTATGCCTCACGCGCCGGCATCTCGGCCATGACGCAGCTTGGAAAGGACCCGGAAGAGGCGGCGCAGATTGCCGGCGCTGGCTGGTTCCGCCGCATGATCTCCATTGTGATCCCGATCCAGAAGGGATCGCTGGTGACCGGGGTTCTCCTGCCCTTTATTTCGGGCATCAAGGGCTTGAGCCTCTTCGTCATCCTCGCCGTGCCGAGCACGGACGTGCTGACCACCTATTCGCTGCGGCTGGTCGATTACCACTACACGCAGGCCGCCAACGCCGTGGTGCTGATCATCGCCGGCATCGCCTATTTCGGCACGCTGCTGGCCCAGAAACTGACCCGCACAAATCTTGCAGAAGGACTTGGAAGCTGATGCCTACCATCAACCTGCGCGGTGCGCAGAAAAACTACGGTGTAAATTCCGCAAATGCGGTTTCCGATCTCGATCTCGAAATCCGCGACGGCGAATTCATGTGCCTGCTCGGCCCTTCCGGCTGCGGCAAGACCACGACGCTGCGGATGATCGCCGGCCTTGAAAACCTCTCCGGCGGGGAAATCCGCGTCGGCGACCGGGTGATCGATTCCGTTACCGATGGCATCTTCGTGCCGCCGGAAAAGCGTGAAATGGGCCTCGTCTTCCAGAGCTACGCGCTGTGGCCGCACCTGACGATCGAGCGCAACACGGATTTCGGTCTGCGCCTGCGCAAGCTGCCGAAGGCCGAGCGCGAAGCCCGTGTCGAACGCGTCATGCAGGCGCTCGACATCGCCAAATATCGCGATCGTTATCCGTCGCAGCTCTCCGGTGGGCAGCAGCAGCGCGTGGCGCTTGCCCGTATGCTTGCTGTCAATCCCGGCGTTCTGCTTCTGGACGAGCCGCTCTCCAATCTGGATGCGCGGCTGCGGCTGGAAATGCGCGCCGAACTGAAGCGGCTGCACAAGGAATTCAAGACCACCATCGTCTTCGTGACGCATGACCAGTGGGAAGCCATGACGCTTGCCACCACCATTGCCGTCATGAACGAGGGCACGCTGCAGCAGATGGGCACGCCGAACGACATTTACGACCGCCCGGCCAACCGCTTCGTTGCCGAATTCGTTGGCAGCCCGCCGATCAATATCCTGACCTTCGGCCAGCCCGGCGTTTCTGATGTTGCCGACAAGGGGGAAGCCTATTTTGCGGCGCGTTATCCGCAACTGCGCGGCATTGCCTCGGTTGGCATGCGACCGGAGGCGATGGGTTACGTGATGAAGCCGGAAGATGTGCCGCAGGGCAGCTTCTCCGGTGAAATGACGGTGACGGGCGTGCTGCCGACCGGCGGCAGCTGGATTCTTGAGCTGAGAAGCGAAAACCACACGCTGTTCCTCACCACCCATTCCCTGCCGCGTATCGACAGCGGCGACCGCGTGTTTTTCCACGTACCGCCGGAGGCCCTGCACGCTTTCGATGCAAAGGGGCAGCGGGTCACCGAGGCGGACGCCGTTCTACGCAACAGCACCTACAACTGAAAACGCCGGCAAAAACGGCTGAAGGAGAAACAGTATGAAGCGGACAATGACGGGTTTGAGCCGGCTGTTATGTGCAACGGCAATTGTCGCAACGTTTGGCGGCGCAGCGAATGCCGAAGAGCCGTTCGACCTCAATGCCCTGATCGAGGCGGCAAAAAAGGAAAAACCGATCACCGTTTATGACAGCACCGGCAAGATCGTCGAAATGGCGAAGAACTTCGCCGCGAAATATGGCGTGGGCGCCGAGGGTGCGAAGGTCAAGGCCTCGGCCCAGCTGGAAATGATCATCCGCGAGGCGCGCGCCAACAATATTCAGGGCGACGTCTCGATCATCAGCGATGCGCCGGCGGCGATGGCTCAGCTTATTCCTATGGGTTTTGTCGAAAGCTGGCTGCCGCCGGATATGGCCGGCAATATTCCGCCGGAATATCAGGATCCGCTTACCGTCGTCACCAGCGCCAATGTCTGGGCCTATAATAGCGAGCTTTTCGACAAATGCCCCGTTTCCAATATCTGGGAACTGACCGACCCGAAGTGGAAGGGCAAGGTGGCGATGCAGGATCCGCTCGGCAAGGCATCCTATGTCGACTGGTTCAACCAGATGGCCAAGCACGGCGATGGCGAGGTGATGGCGGCCTACAAGGCGCTCTACGGCAAGGATCTCGAAACCGCAGAGACGAGCGCGACCGCAGCCTGGGTAAAGGCGCTTGCCGCCAACGCCCCGCTTCTGACCGATGCCGATGCCGCGGCCGCTGAAGCCGTGGGTTCGCCCGGCCAGAAGGACGCGTTCATGGGCCTTATCAGCTCGGCCAAGTTCCGTGACAACGCCGAAAAGGGCATGAAACTCGGCCTCTGCAAGGAACTGAAGCCGTGGGCCGGCTGGCTTTATCCGGGCGTCGGCCTGATTACCAAGGGCACGGACAGCCCGAACGCGGCGAAGCTCTTCATTCACTACATCATGACCGCTGAAGGCATCGCGCCGCAGGCAATCGACGGCAAGATGTCGACGAACAAGGAGGTGAGCCTGCCTGCCGACGAGCCTTCGGGTATCGGCGCGGTTCTCGATGATATTCTGCCTTACAGCATGGCCACCAGCCTAGACGACTGGGATGCGCGCGAAACCTGGCAGGACTTCTGGCGTGTGAACTACAAAAAATAACGGGGGGACCGACGCAGTGACTACAATGAAGCAGAACCGATATGGTGGGCAGCGCGGGCGGCGAATCGCCGCCTCCGCGCTCTCCCTCATCTTCTCGCTGGCAGTTGGCGCTGCCGCGCATGCGCAGGACGCTTTTAATCTCGATGCGCTGATCGATGCCGCGAAGAAGGAAAAGCCGATCACCGTTTATGCGGTGACCGGCAAGATCGTCGATACGGCGCAGGCCTTCACCGCCAAATACGGCGTGCAGGCCAGCGGCAAGAAGGTGAACGAGGCGACGCAGGTTGAGCTGATGATCCGCGAGCATCGGGCCGGCAATGTTGTCGGCGATGTCAGCGTCGCAACGGATGTCGCCTCCGCCATGGGTGAGCTTCTGCCGGAAGGCATCGCCACCAGTTGGTCGCCGCCGGATATGGAAGGCGATATTCCGCAAAAGCTGCGCGATCCGCTCGTGGTCGTCTCGGACCCGCATGTGTGGACCTACAATACCGAGAAATACGGCACATGCCCGGTCACCAACATCTGGCAGCTGACGGAGCCGAAGTGGAAGGGCAAGCTTGCCATGCTCGATCTCTTCGACAAGCCGCTTTATGCCGACTGGTTCAACCAGATCGAAACCCACCACGATGCCGATGTCGCCAGGGCCTATGAGGACCTCTACGGCAAGAAGCTGGAAACGGGCGAAAAAAGCGCAACCGCGGCCTGGGTAAAAGCCTTTGCCGAAAATGCGCCTTTGCTGACGGATTCGAGTTCGGTTGCGGATGCGGCCGGTGCGCCGGGGCAGGCTGATCCGTTTTTTGTCATCACCTCGGTGGCGAAATATCGTGACAATGAGGCCAAGGGGCTGAAGCTCGGGCTTTGCAGCGGCGTAAAGCCCTTTTCCGGATTTCTCTATCCGGGTTTCGGCCTGATTGCCGGGCAGACGAAAAGCCCGAATGCGGCAAAGCTCTTCCTGCATTACCTGATGACGCAAGAGGGCATCGCACCCCAGACCGCCGACGGCAAACTCTCCGGCAATACGAAAATCGCCCTGCCGGTTGATGAGCCCTCGAAGGTCGCCGATCATCTCGATGAGTTGATGGCGTTCGATGCCGCAACTGCGGCCGACGACCTCGACAAGCGCGAAGGCTGGCAGGATTTCTGGCGTGTGAACTACAAAAAATAAACGGAAGGCGGGTGCCAAGCCCGCCTGTCTTTTCCTTGGGAGGGGAAACGATGAAAAGAACGAATTTGAGAACGGCGTCAGTCATTGCTGCGGCAATGATCGGACTGTCTGCCATGACTGCTGCGGCCGAAGAGGCATTCGATCTGGATACGATCCTGGCGGCGGCGAAGCAGGAAAGGCCGATCAATATCTATGACAGCACCGGCAAGATCGTCGAAATGGCCGAGAAGTTCAGCGCCAAATACGGGCTGAAGGCAACGGGTGTAAAGGTTTCCGCCAATAGCCAGCTGGAGATGATCATCCGCGAAAGCCAGTCCGGCAATGTGCAGGGCGATGTGGTGCTGATCACCGATGCGCCATCGGCTCTCGCGCAGCTTCTGCCGGCGGGTTTTGTCGAGAATTACCTGCCAGGCGACATGGCGGCGAAAATCCCGGCGCAGTTTCAGAACCCGCTGGCAATTTCCACCAACGCCAATGTCTGGGCCTATAATACCGAAGCCCATGACAAATGCCCGGTGGGCAATATCTGGGAACTGACCGAGCCGCAATGGAAAGGCAAGGTCGCCATGGTCGATCCCTTGAGCAAGAGCACCTATACGGACTGGTTCAACCAGCTCGAAGCCCATGGAAATCAGAAGGTCGCGGCAGCCTACAAGGCCCATTTCGGCAAGGAGATAGAGGAAAAGGGCGCGTCGGCCGCATGGATCAAGGCAATGGCTGCAAACGGCCCGCTTGCCACCGAAGGTGATGATCCGGTGGCGGAAGCTGTCGGTGCGCCCGGCCAGAAACAGCCTTTCTTCGGCCTGCTCAGTTCGGCCAAGTTCCGCGACAATGCCGACAAGGGTTACAAGCTCGGCCTCTGCACGGGCCTCGATCCATGGGTCGGCTGGACCTACATCAAGCTTGGGTTGATTGCCTCCAGGACCAAGAGCCCGAATATGGCGAAGCTCTTCATCCATTACGTCCTGACGGAAGAGGGCATCGCCCCGCAGATGAAGGACGGCAAGCTGCCGACCAATATCGACATCAAGATGCCGGCTGACGAACCCTCGGGGCTTATGAAGGTCGCCGACAGGCTGATGGGATATGATTCCGCCACCGGCCTTGATGACTTCGACCGGCGGGAGGAATGGCAGGACGTCTGGCGCGTCAACTACAGGAAATAATCCCGGCCGGCGCGGCTCAGGCCGCGCCGCCGCCTCCTTCTTTTTTGAACGAACAGACTGGATATGCCAATGCACACCGCATCTTCAACCGAGCGAAAATCTGGAAATGAGGAGGCGCTTTCCCGCTCGATGCGGCTGATGAAAATCGCCGAGACGGCGGCGCGCGCCGTGCGCGATCCGCTGCTTTCGGCATTCCGCTCGGAAATGGCGGTGGACTATAAAGTCGATCTCCACGACATCGTCACCATTCATGACAAGCGTGCTGAAGCCGCCATTCGTGCCATCATTCTCGCAAGCGAACCCAATTCAGCGATCATGGGCGAAGAAGGCGGCCAGATCGGCAGCGGCGAGGTGCAATGGTATGTCGATCCGATCGACGGCACTGCGAATTTCGCCCGTGGCCTTGCCTTCTGGTGCGTGTCGATTGCCGCCGTCATTGACGGCGAGGCCGTTGCCGGCGTGGTCTATGATCCCGTGGCGGAGCAGATGTTTTCCGCCAACCTTGAAGCTTCCTATCTGGACGGAGACAAGCTGCGCTCCCGCAGTGTTGCAGACGAGACCCGGGCGACCTTGATCACCGGTTATCCTGTCTCGCGTGATTTCCGGCTGGATGGGCGGGAAGCGGCGCTCGCCAATTTCGGTGCTCTTGTCGAGACCTTCTCGACATTGCGCCGGCCTGGCAGCGCCGCGCTCAGCATCGCCCATGTTGCGGCGGGCTGGACGGATGCGGCCGCCGGTTTTGGCGTTAATGCCTGGGATGTGGCGGCAGCCATTCTTATCCTCAAGAATGCGGGCGGAACCTATGAGCCGCTCACCCTCGGAAAGGTGGCGCAGGGTTCCGCAGATTTCCTCTGCCCCGGTTATATCGCCACGGGCAAGGGGGCGAATTACCC
Source organism: Agrobacterium sp. 22-210-1 (assembly GCF_053522525.1). Taxonomy (NCBI): domain Bacteria; kingdom Pseudomonadati; phylum Pseudomonadota; class Alphaproteobacteria; order Hyphomicrobiales; family Rhizobiaceae; genus Agrobacterium; species Agrobacterium sp. 22-210-1. Next base: position 344,241 of record NZ_JBNWCI010000003.1, read on the forward strand.
GACATTGCAGCGGGTGGCGCGATCCATATCCGCAGACCGCATCGCAAAGGCAAAAGCGCAGCATAGCCAGCCGGCCACAAAGGCCTGAAGACGTAATATCGGCACCGACGGAGACATGACATGCCACAACCGGAAAAGATCCAATCCCCAGAGCAGGAATCCGGCGAATTGCCGAAGCTCAGCCGCATCTATGAGCGGCATCCGCTTTATGGCGTCGATCTGTTCATTTCGGGTAAGGAGGGCGCAAGCGACCTCAACCTTCTGCGTGAGAACGGCATCACCACCGTCGTCAATTGCGCCGTCAATCTCGATTTCAATTTTGTGGAGCAGCCGCAAATCGTTTCCGATCATGAGGGCAGTGTCTATGGGCCGGGCGAAATCCGCTATTACAAGATCGGCCTGATCGATGGCGCTGGAAACCCCGATACACAGATGGTTGCTGCCCACTACATTCTGCGGGCGGCGCTGGAACAGATATTGCCCGACAAGCCGTCCTATCCCCGGCGGGAGCGCGGCAGCGTGCTCATCAATTGCCGGGGAGGGCGTTCGCGTTCCGTCGCCGTCGTTGCACTTTTTCTGCACCTGACGCTGCCGGTGGAATTTCCGACGCTCGATGATGCGATCAGCTTCGTTCGCGTAAAGCGTGAACTGCCGGAAAACGAATGGTTCAAGGCACCGAAGCCCGTGCTTGCGGACGCTGCCCGCCGTGCCGCCGGCTGGATCTCGATGATCGACGCCGCGCACTAAAGAAAGACCGTCTCGGTCCTCGCTGATTTCGGGGCAGTGACAAACCCTCGGCACGAGGCCGAGGGTGACGCCTTGTGTGCCGAGAGGTTGCCCGTTTAGCATCCTCTCGGCGTTCGGTTTTAAGCTTCGCTCACCGCGTCATTCCACGCCCGGACCTTCTCGATGTTCCGTTCCGAGCGGGATACGATCTCGAAAGCGAAGCCTTCGCCGGAAACACGCTCGCCGACCTCGGGGAGGCGATTGAGACGCCACAGAATGTAACCCGCGACGGTGGAATAACGATCGGCCTCATCCACCAGATCGATGTCGAGAAGATAAGATGCCCTTCTGACATCGACGGCGCCATCGATAAGCCAGGAGCCGTCTTCCGCCTTTTCCGAAATCAGCAGTTCTTCGCCTTCGTCAGGGAATTCGCCTGCGATCGCCTCGAGAATATCCGTCGGCGTGGCGATACCCTGCAGCGTACCGTATTCATCGATGATGACGGCCATCTGCAACGGGGATTTGCGCAGCTGTTCCATGACCTGCAGGGCCGTGGCGCTCTCATGCACCACAAGCGGCTGCCGCAGCGAGCTTTCAAGGTTCAGGCTGCCGTCGCGCAGAAGATCGCGCAACAGGTCCTTTGTGGCCGCGACGCCGAGGAAAGAGTCCAGCTTGCCCTGCGCGAGCATCAACCGGGAATGGTCGAGTTCCAGCAGGCGGTGGCGCAGCGTCTCCGCGTCGGCGTCGATATCCAGCCAGTCGATCTCGGTGCGTGGTGTCATGATCGACACGACAGGGCGTTCGGCAAGTGTCAGAACCCCGCGGATCATGTCCTTTTCTTCGGATTTGAACAGGTCGCTGAGGGTGGCCTGTTCGGCGATAAGATCGGCCGTCTCGCCAAGCGGCTGTTCACCGACCCGGCCGCCGAGAAGCCGCAGTATGGCGTCGGAGGTGCGCTCACGCATATCACCGGCGGTGATGCGCTTTTCGCGGTTGCGCCTGCCAAGCTGGTTTGCCGCCTCAATGAGCACGGAAAAGCCGATGGCCGCATAGAGATAACCCTTCGGAAGATGGAAACCGAAACCTTCGACGATCAGGCTGAAACCGATCATCAACAGGAAGCCAAGGCAGAGAATGACCACGGTCGGATGTTTCGACACGAATGTCATCAGCGGCCTGGAGGCTGCCATCATCACGGCCATGGCCACGCAGACGGCGGTGATCATTACCCAGAGATTGTTGACCATGCCGACGGCGGTAATGACGCTGTCGAGCGAGAACACGGCGTCAAGCACGACGATCTGCACGATGACTTGCCAGAAGACCGCGTGGACCACCTTGCCCTGTTTCGGCTTGTGGTCACCTTCAAGCCGTTCGTGCAGCTCCATGGTTCCCTTGGCAAGCAGGAAGGCGCCGCCGATGATGAGGATGAGATCGCGTCCGGAGAAGGAGAAATCCGCGATTGTAAACAGTGGCCGCGTCAGCGTGACGATCCATGAGATCGAAAATAGCAGCAGGATGCGCATGATGAGCGCCAGCGACAGGCCGATGACGCGAGCCTTGTGGCGCTGGTGTGGTGGTAGCTTGTCGGCAAGGATCGCGATGAAAACGAGATTGTCGATGCCGAGAACGACTTCGAGAACGATAAGGGTGACGAGGCCGATCCAGATGTTCGGATCTGCTAGGAATTCCATGTTCAGGAGCCTTTATGGGAATGGATGCGAACACGCAAAGCCCCGGACTGAACATCCGAGGCTGAAAGCTGTCGCGTTGAGGAAAACAAGAAAATTCGAGGCTGGCTACGCTTCACGCGAGCCAGCCTCGTTCGGTGTCGACTACTGTCGGTACTGTCGCCTTCGTCAGGCATAGAGCGAATTTATCCCGCTATCCGTGAATTCTTGTGCCGGCCGAATTAGCAGATTTCGGGCGGATGGAAAAGCGCTTTTTGCTTAAGGTTACATTGTGAAGGTACGGCTTGGCAATCTTTGCGTGTGTATCTGTGGGTTTTTACCCGAAAACATCCGATTGTGTACAATCTAGGCGATTGACTACTATTCGAAAACAAAAAAGCGTTATCGCGTTTTTTCGCCGATGTCCGATGTCGTCCGCTGGTCGACGCCCTTGCCGTCAAGAATGTTTTTCAGGATATCGAGGCGGTCGTTGATCAGCCATCCATAATAATTTTCAACCGGCAGGCGGGTTTTTGCGCCCGCATCCACGGCTGCCCGCAGGCGTTCGGCGCGCCGCCTTGGCTGGCCGACATTGTAGAGCGTCGCGGTAATTCCGGGATTACCTGAGATGTCGAAGCCCTTTTCCCGGTAGGCATCGATGGAATCCCTGAGGATGGCGGCGATGTAGATGATGCTGCGGTCGGGATCCATAACGTCGTGGTAGATTTCCTTCGGCCTCTCCGCCGTAAGTTTTGGCAGGCCGCTTATCCTGTTTACGAGATCGGTGACCTGCAGGGCCGTCAGCGGGCTGATCTGGCCAAGCCCAAAGGTTTGCCCCGCATAAAACGGCTGGAAGAAGGCACGCTGGAACGAGATGGCCTCGTATCTCGCACCATCCACGACCTTGCCGCGAAAGTCCTCATCCCAGACGGTGTCGCGGCAGCTCCATTGTTCGGAGGTGGTGGGAAGCGGCTCGCAGGACCGGAATTCCGGCCGCTGGAGGAATGTCTTCAGGGAAACGCCATTATAGCTGAACCTGATATCGAGTTCGGCGTAGGAAATCGCCTTGACGTAATAGGTCTGCAGGCGATCCACGGCCGAGACGTTGAAGGTATGTTCTCCGACGATGGCGCCGACAATATGTATCGGATCGATGCCATAGGCCGCTGCTGCCTTCTTGATCTTGCTGAGAAGGGCGGGCTCGCTGTTCAGGAGATCAATCGTCTTGCCGAACTTTTCCTCGTAGGTTGTGTAGAAAGCCTTGGTCCGGATCGCCGAGGCTTGTGGTATTTCCGGCTGCTGGGCGGAGCGATTTCCGGGAGGAACGACAGTCATCTGCTGCGCGACGGCGTAAGAAGGAAGGCAGGCCAGCGTCATGATGACGGTGGCTGTGCGGGTGATCTTCGCAAACAGGCTCATGCAACGTTCTCTGTAACGTGGATTTATCGTGGGTGTCGGTCTTTCTTAGGCAGGCCATCCATGCATGGCAAGTTTGCCGCCGCTCACATTCCCGTTGTTGGCCACTGCCAAGGGTGTCGCACGACCTGGCGGTAGCAGGCGCGCCAATTTTCCGGATCGTTAAAAGTCGAGTGGTTTGTTTCATTTGAACTCAAACCGGCAGCGATAGGTCATGTCATCAGGAGATGAACATGAGCTATTTCAACAAATTGCTGCAGGCATGTTTTGTTCTGACCGTTGCCGGTCTGCTTTCACCGGCGGAGGCTTCGCCGTCGATGGTAACGGGCGCGATAACCTCCCAGCCGGTGGGGCATTACGAATTCTGCCAGCGGCATTCGGCCGAGTGCCAGCCCATGAAGGCCATGCCACCGCTTCATCTCACGCCCGACAACTGGAAAACCATGGTTTCGGTCAACAGCGCCGTCAATGTCGAAATCGACCAGCGTTCCGATATGGAAGTATGGGGTTACGAGGACTATTGGGAATATCCCTACAAGGGTGCCGGGGATTGCGACGACATCGTGCTGGAAAAGCGCAAGCGGCTGATGGATATCGGTCTGCCGGCCTCCAACCTGTTGATTACCGTTGTCCGTGACGAGCGGGGAGATGGCCATGCGATCCTCACGGTGAGGACGGATCGTGGTGATTTCATTCTCGACAATATGAAGCCGAAAATCCTTCGCTGGGACGAAACGCCCTATAGCTATCTCAAGCGTCAATCCACCGATCATGCCGGTCGCTGGGTGGATATTGATGGCTCCGGTTCGCCGGCCATCGCCGCGCGCGAGGTTGATCGTGGTACCGCCGTGCCCGCAACCACCGCGCGCCGCAACATCATCGATCTGTTCAGGAACCGCTGAACCGGGCGGCTTTGCGGGAAAGCTGCGGCTGAAAGCGTCGTAACGATCAGTCGCGGCGTTTCAGGGCGTCGACAGCGGCTTCGGCGCGTGCAGCGGCCTCGCTTGCTTCACGCGCAGCGTCGGAAGCGGCCAGCGTGTCGGTTGAGGAACCGTCATAGCCGCCCATGGCGCGCTCCCCTATGCCGATGTGAAAGTCTTTCAGCTGGAAAGCCGCAAATGCCAGCGTGCCGGCGGCGGCGATGATAAAGCAGGTCGTCATGTTCAGCTTCATCTGCGTTTGTCTGCTCTTCAGTCGGTGATGTGCAATTCGGTTGCCTGTGACGAAAGCAGTCGATGAAGCGGCATATCGGGTTCCCGACGGCGGCGTGGTCGATTGCAGCATCCGACTGCGATCACAGGCGCTGTTATATGTTCTCGTCGAGGATAACGCCACCGGGAAAAGGGTCTGGTTTCTGGCCTTGCAGCGTTCCCCGAAGTCATTGGAAATATCGCTTGGGGAGCGCGCTTTTTTCCTGCCCTGCGCTTACCGTTTTGCGAGACCGGTGCCCGTTTCCTCATCAAAGAGGTGCAGATCGGTGGGGGCGATATCGAGGCCTATGACCTCGCCGGCCTTGACCTCGCTGCGTCCCTGCACCGCGATGACCAGCTCTGTGGATGTTCCTGTTGTGAGGAACGTGGCTGAGCCGGTGGTTTCCACGGCGGAAACGGGCAGCGTCAATGCCGCCCCGTTTGCCGCTGCTGGCCTTATGTGCTCCGGCCTGATGCCTACGACCACATGTTTGCCTGGCGGCAGGGCGGCCGGATTCCTGATCTGCTGCTGCGGCTCACCTTCGCCGAACCGCAATTGAAGCGAAGCGCCGTCCGGGCTGACGATGGCCGGAATGAAATTCATCGCCGGTGAGCCAATGAAGCCCGCCACGAAGCGGTTGACCGGGTGATCGTATAGTTCCAGCGGCGTACCCTGCTGTTCGATGATGCCATCGCGCATGACGACGACATGATCGGCCATGGTCATCGCCTCGATCTGGTCATGGGTGACATAGACCGAGGTTGCGTGCAGGCGGTCGTGAAGCGCGCGGATTTCCTTGCGCATATGGACGCGCAGGGCCGCATCGAGATTGGAAAGCGGTTCGTCAAACAGGAAGGCCTGGGGATTACGGATGATCGCCCGGCTCATGGCCACGCGCTGGCGCTGGCCGCCGGAGAGTTCGCGCGGATAACGCTTCATCAGCTTGGAAAGTCCCGTCGTTGCGGCAACCTCTTCGGCTGCCTTGCGGGCCTCGGCCTTGGCGACGCCACGCATGCGCAGCGAATAGGTGAGGTTTTCCTCCACCGTCATATGCGGATAGAGCGCATAGGATTGGAACACCATCGCCACATCGCGCTTGCGCGGCGGCACGCCGTTCATGAGCGTGCCGGCGATGCGCATGTCACCGGCCGATATGGTCTCCAGCCCGGCGAGCGAACGCAAAAGGGTGGATTTACCGCAACCGGAGGGGCCGACAAGTGCCACGAATGTGCCCTTCTTGATGGAAAGGTTGATATTTTTCAGGGCATGAAAGGCGCCGTAATATTTGTTGACGCCGGAAAGTTCGATCTGAAGGGTCATTTGAGTGCTCCTGAGGTCAGGCCGGACACGATGCGGCGCTGCAAGAGAATGAAGAGGGCGAGAATGGGCGTCACATACATGGTCGCATAGGCCATGATGTTGTTCCATTCGCTGGTATTGGGGCCCATGAAGGAATTGAGGCCGACGCTGGCGGGCTGCAATTCGGCCGCCTGTATCATCGATTTCGAATAGACGAATTCCCCGAAGGCCTGCATGAAGATGAGGATGGCGCTGACGAGGATGCCGTTTCTGGCAAGCGGCAGCACGATGTTGAAGAAGGCGCCGACGCGGGAATTACCGTCCACCAGTGCCGCCTCCTCCAGTTCCTGCGGCACGGCCATGAAGGTGGCGCGCACAAGGACCACGAAGAACGGCATGCTTTTCGCCGCAATGGCGAGAATGACCGACAGGCGCGGATAATCCAGAAGCCCGAATTGCGAGAAGCCGACGAAGATCGGTGTGATCATCAGCGATGCCGGCAGAACCTGCAGCATGAGGATGAGGAACAGACCGATATCCACCCAGACATTGCGATAGCGCGCCAGCACATAGGCGCAACCGACACCGAGAATGGTGATCAGCAGCACAGCGCCGGAGGCGATCAGTACCGAATTCCAGAGATATCGGCCCATGTTGCGGCTTTGCCAGACATAGGCATAGGTCTGCCATTGCGGGTCTGTCGGCCAGAAACCGGGCGGATTGGCGAACATCTCCGATCCGCTTTTGAGCGAGGTCAGATACATCCAGTAAAGCGGAAAGAGGTAGATGATGGCGAGCACGATGGCGATTGCCAGCATCAGGCGGTTACGGTTGGTGGTGCTCATCCGCGCACCTCATGTCGTGTGGAACGCACATAGACGATGGAAGCCAGCATGACGAAAACGATCATGATGACGGAGATCGTCGCGCCCTTGCCGAAATCATATTGCCGGAAGGACAGGTCCCAGGCCCAATATTGCGCCACGTTGGAGCTGTTGTTCGGTCCGCCATCGGTAATGGCGGCGAAAAGATCGAATTGCTGTAGGGTAAAGATCAGCCCGAGCGAGACGATCGCGCCGATGGTGGAGCGCATCATCGGCAGGGTGATGGTGTAGAAGCGTTGCCAGGCGTTCGCCCCGTCCAGTTCCGCCGCTTCGTAAAGATCGCCGGGGATTGAGGCGAGGCCGACGGAAAGCAGGATCATGTTAAACGAAGTGCCGAGCCAGACATTGGCGATGACGACGGCCCAGAGCGAAAAATTCGCATCCGAACGCCAGAAGATATTGCCTGAAATCAGGCCGCTTTCCCGCAGGAAGAAATTCAGCACACCGAAGTCGCCGGACAGGATCCAGTTCCAGATGGCGCCGACGACGAGGCCGGGCATGACCCAGGACACGAGGAACAGGCCGCGCAGCCAGGTGGCGCCCGGAAAATTCACCCAGAAGAACAGCGCCAGTCCGAAGCCGATGGCGAATTGCCCGGCAATGGAGGCGACGACGAAGGTGACGGTGTTGAAGAGGATCGGCAGGGTTTCCGGCTGCCGGAACAGATCGAAGTAATTCTTGAAGCCGACGAACGGGCGCACGAAGGTGCCCAGGCTGAACATGTCGACTTCCTGAAAGCTCATGACAATGTTGTAGAGCAGCGGCAGACCCGCCATGACGAACAGGAAACTCAAGGGCAGGGCGACAAGGACGATGTCGAAACCGCGACCGTCACTGACGCTGGAAAACAGTTTTTTCATGAAACATCCTCGCAAGCTCCGCTTGGGGCCGCCGTCGCATTTTGCGACAGGCGACCCCACCGGGAGGAACCCTGCGGAAGGGCGTCGGACACTCCGCTCGCCCGTCCATCCAATCAGCCTTCGACCAGCTTTATCTTTTCAGCGGCCTGATCGAGCGCGGCTTTCGGCGTCATCTGTCCCGACAGGGCGCCCTGGATAGCGTCCTGAATGGCCTTGGAAATCTTCGGCCATTCAGGTGAGGGGCCGCGCGGCTGCGCATATTTCAGCTGCTCGACAAAGGTCTTCAGCGCCTCATCCTTCAGTGCATTGCCGGTTGGCGGCACGGGAACATCCGAGCGCGCCGGCAATTGACCGAAGTTCTTGAACATGTCCTTGTCCTGCGATGCGAAGAATTCGATGGCCTTGAATGCTTCTTCGGGATGTTTGGTCTTGGAGAAGATCGCCCAGTTATAATCACCCATGGCCGATGACCGGGGGGCGTCAGGTGTGGGCACCGGCAGCAAGGCGACACCCCAGTCGAACTTGGCGTCTTTCAGCATACGATCGATTTCCCACGGGCCGGAAATGACCATGGCGGCATTGCCGGCGTTGAATGTGGCGGTGGAATCCCACTGGCTGCGTGTCAGCGTGTCCGGTGATGCGAGCTTTTCATCCAGCATCAGTTTCCACGTTTCGAGCGCTTTGACGGCACCCACGGTATTGATGTTCTTGTAGGTTGCGCCTGCCATCTGCGCCCAGGGCAGGAACTGGAAGGTGCCTTCCTCATTGGCCTTGGCGCTGAAGCTGATGCCATAGACGTTCTTTGAAGGGTCGGTCAGCTTGCGGGCCGCTTCCACCAGCTCGTCCCAGGTCTGCGGTGGTTTTGCCGCATCGAGCCCTGCGGCCTTGAACAGGTCCTTGTTGTAATAAAGCGCGATCGTATTCGTCGCCTTCGGCACGCCGAAATACTTGCCGTCCCACATCACCGATTTCAGCGGTCCGGGAAAATAGTTTTCCGTCTTGATGACATCCGACTTGGCGATCATGTCGGTCACATCAAGAAAGGCGCCGCGGGCGGCGAACATGGCGTGGTTGGGGTTGTCGATGGCGATGATGTCGGGCGCATTGCCGGTCGAATAGGCGCGCATCGCTTCGCTCACCACATCATCGAACTGCAATTGCCGATATTCGATCTTGATGCCGTTATTGAGCTTGTTGAACTCGTTTATGAGGTTCGGTGCCGGCTGGATATCACGATCCAGCGACCACAAGGTCAACGTCACGTCCTCCGCGTGGGCGGCAATCGCTCCGGCGGATACGCCCGCCAGCACAAATGCGCCGGCCATCATGCATTTCGCGATACCCATAATCTCCTCCTCTTGGTTATCGTCGCTGCAATTTCGGAAACCTTCTCCCAAAGGCGTCCGTTATGTCGGGTCGACGACGAAATCGCCGCCGCGGCATTTTTTCAGATAGTTCAAGCCATGCACCTGGCCCGTCATTTCCAGCGCGTCGCGATAGACGGGGTCATGCCAGCCTTCGATGTCGATGGAGCCGGACCAGCCGGCAAGACGCAGTTCGGAAATAATGTCGGTCCAGTTGCTGTCGCCGAAGCCCGGCGTGCGCATGAAGACGAATTTCTCCCTGCCGAAAATGCCGTGTTCGCGAATGACGTCCCAGCGGATGGTCGCGTCCTTGCCGTGCACGTGGAAAATCTTGTCCGCCCATTTGCGAATCTGCGGCAGCGGATCGATGAGGTAAACCATCTGGTGGCAGGGTTCCCATTCGATGCCGATATTGTCCTCAGGCGTTTCGTTGAAGATCAGTTCCCATGCGTCGGGATTATGGGCAATGTTCCAGTCGCCGGTCTGCCAGTTGCCGTCCATGGCGCAGTTTTCGAAGGCGATCTTCACGCCCTTGTCGGTGGCGCGTTTTGCAAGTTCGCTCCAGATTTCCTTGTATCTTGGCAGGCTTTCCGGCAGCGGCCTGCCGCGCAGCCGGCCGGTGAAACCCGCAACGCAGGTGGCGCCGAAATGATGGGCATTGTCGATGCAGTCTTTCCAGCCCTGCAATGTCTGAAGGTCGATCTCGGTTTCTTCCAGCGGATTGCCGAACATGCCGAGCGTGCTGATGGTGATGTCACGTTCGCCGATCGCCTCGCGGCAGCGCTTGCCGAGTTCAGCGATGTCCTGGCCGTTGGTCGTCTGCCAGAAGAACGGCTCGAAGCTTTCAAAGCCGAGATCGGCGATCTGGCCGATGCGCTCGGCCGCCTGTCCCTTGGTGGCGCTGACCATGGTGCCGATACGGATGGATTTTGCCGGATTGCTCACGTCTTTCAGTCCTTATGCTGCAATGGAAACACGCTGACCAAGGCGGGCGCTTTCAATCGCGCCGATCACCATGGCAAGGCTGTTGATGTTGTCGAAAGAGGCTGTCTCCGGCATCCGGCCGGTGCGGATGGACTCCAGGAACGAGAGAATGACGCTGGCGTGGCCGCGCGTATCCCGTTCAGAAACAGAATCGGAAACGTTTACGGTCGTAGAGCCTCGTAACAGGCCCTGTTCATCACCCGCCACGGAGGCCGAAAAACCGTCTTCTCCATCCCAGAGGATCATTCCCTTCGAGCCGATCAAACGCCAGCGGGCTTCCCAGCTGGTTCTTTCACCCTCGGCGCACCAGGAGCCACGATAGGTGAAGACCACATCGTTGGAGAATTCGAAAATTGCATTGGCGCTTGCCCCATGGGCATACCAGGAACCGGCTGGATTCTTTTCCACGCAAAAGACGGAGAGGGGCTTTTCATTGGCAACAAAACGGGCGGCGTCAAAGGTATGGATCGCCATGTCGAGAAGCAGGACGTTCTTCATCTCCTCACGGAAACCACCGAAATGAGGACCAAGGAAAAAGTCGCAATGAATGGCCGTCAAGTCGCCGATGATGCCGTCTTCCACAGCGTGTCGTAGCCGCCGGATACCCGCCACGAATCGCCGATTTTGCACCACCGCGTGGACTTTACCGGCATTTTTGGCCAGTTCCACCAGGCTCGCAGCCTCTTCCATCGATGCCGCAAGCGGCTTTTCGCTGAGCACGTGACACCCGGCCTCAAGGCCTGCCGCGACCACGGCAAAGCGCGCCTGCGGGATGACGACGTCAAATAATATGTCTGCTTTTGTTTGCGCCAGCACCTCACGGAGATCGGTGCCGATGACCGCATCTGCCAGCCCGAATTCCTCGGCAAGCGCGCGGGCCGTGCTCTCATTCAGATCAACCAGCCCGGCGATCCTGATCGCGCCGGCAATTTCCGGCGTGGATTGAATAGCGCGCAGCCAGCCTTTGGCCATGGCTCCGCACCCGCATAAAACGGCATTGAATGTCATCTCATCTCCCCGGACTCTTTCGCAAACTCCTCTTTGCGCAGAGCGTCGTAAACGTTTACGAGACTATGACGATGATGTTAGATATGTCAAGACCGTAGAGGGGCGCGTTGATGGCGCGCCGGGCTTTGGAGGGGAGTGCATGAAAGGAATTCGTCAGCTTGCCGATTATCTGGAGATATCGATAGGCACCGTTTCCCGTGCCCTGAACGGCAAGCCCGATGTGAACGAGGAAACGCGCCGCCGTGTTCTGGAAGCGGCGGAAAAGCTTGGTTATGTCGCCAATCAATCGGGCCGCAGCCTGCGGCAAGGTACCACCAATGTTATCGGCCTGATGACCGGCAGCGACGCGCAGACGGTGGAGAATTCCGACAACTTCTTCATGGGCGTGACGGATGGTCTGCAAAGCGTGTTTTCCGGCCACAATCTCGATCTCATCGTTCTTCCCTGCCCGGGGGAGGAAGATCCGGACGAATATCTAAAGCGCATGGTGGCGCGCCGCATGGTTGACGCGATGATCATTTCCTCGACCCGTCGGATCGACAAGCGTGTGGATTTTTTGAAGCAGACCCGTCTACCCTTCGTCGCGCTGGGCCGCACCTCGTCCAGCACGGATCATGCCTGGATCGATCTCGATTTCGAAGGCGTGGCGAAAAGCGCCGTTGACCGGCTGGTGGCCGCAGGTCATCGTAGCATTGCGGTGGCGGCCGCCGATAACGACATCAATCTCGGTTATGTCTTTCTGGAGGCATATAAACGCGCCCTCGAGGAAAAAGGCATAACATACGATCCGTCTCTGGTTATCCGGACAAAATCGAGCGAGCAGGGCGGATATCATGCCGCCAGTGAGTGGCTTCAGATGCGCCCACGGCCGACGGCCATCGTGCTGATCTATGAGTTGATGGCTGTCGGTCTTTATCGGCGGCTTGCCGAAGTCGGCCTCAAACCGGGGCGCGATCTCGCCGTCATCGGCTTTCGTGATGGTCCACGCGGCCAGTTTCTGGAACCGCGCCTGACCAGTTTTCGCATGTCGCTGCATGATCTTGGCGTGACGGTCGCCCAGACGCTTCTATCGACCATGCCGGCCTTTGCGCCTTTCTATCCCGATCAGGCCCGCCATTGCATCTGGCCGATGCTGCTTGTGGCGGGAGAGAGTGACCTTGCACCTGCACCTTAGGCGCCAGCGGCGGCTCGCCCTTATGTCAGAGTTTGTAGTCTTGAATGCTCACGACGCCGAACGGATTGAATTTGTAGCTATCGTCCTCATACCGCATGTCATTGGACAGGGTGGCCTGATGAGCCGTTACTGTCGTTTGCACACCATCGCGCGCCATCTGATCGGCAATATCGTCCATCAGCGCGGCGATCTTCAATTGCTCCGGATTGGTTGACGGCAGGTTTTCGTCTTTTCGGATGAAGCCCACCTCGACATCAGGCAGCCCGACCAGATGAAATCCGACGCTTGCCATGCCCTTGGCATCGCCGCCGATGGGGCGGCGTGCAAAAGCGAGACGGCAGGTTTTGGCGAGCGCCAGCAGATCACCGGAGGCGGCGTCGCTGCGCGACTGTTCGAAAAGCTCTTTCCAGCGTCGTGCTCCATGCGCGACGCCTGCGCTTTCGCCTTTGACGGCAATGGCGCCGTGGTCAAGCATATGTTGCACGAACTGCAAGGCCGTGGCGGATGTCATGACCGCGTTTTCTGCGGCCATCGACGGGCCAAGCACGTAAAGAACCGAGCCGTGTCCGGCGACAGCTTCTTCGTCAGCCTCCTGATAGGTGCTCGGATCAACACGGTCCCAGCAGACATTGAAGGAGCGCTCCATCCGGTCGTCCGGTTCATCCTGCGAATATTCTTCATCGATACTGAAATCGGCAGCAAATGTGTCGACTGCGGTGCGAGCGCTTTGTTGGAGCGCTGCCAGACCTTTTTCTGTTCCGAGGAAACACAGAACATGCCGGGGTTGGTACTCGGACCGGGATTCGGCAAAGGCCGATGATTTGCTTGCTGCTTTGCTGAGGGATGGCGCCCCCAGAACAAGGCTGCCCAAAAAAGCGAGAACACCGCGACGCCCTGAATTCATCCGCTCCCCCTAAATGGCTCCGTCAACAGGATGGGGAGTTTTATATCGGCATATTCATTCAGGCCATATGACATATGTCTTTTTATGGTCCCGCGGCCGTCGAAATTGGTCATGCCCGCCAAAAGAAAGGTGGCGAAAACGTCTGCACGCTTCGCCACCACACCATCGAAGAAGATCGATCGAGATTATTTGGTGGTGTAACCGCCATTGACCAGAATGGTCTGCCCCGTCATCCACCAGCCGTCAGTAACAAGAAAGCGGATATAGGGAACGATGTCCTCGATATCGGTAAGGCCGGTCTTCGAGAAGCCGGAGAGTGCCGCGGCGCTCTTGTGATAGGCCTGCGCTTCCGGCGTCTCCTGCCCGTAGAAAAACGGCGTATCCATGGGGCCGGGGCCGATCGCCGTCACCGAGATGCCACGTTCGCCGAATTCCTTGGCTGCTGCGCGGGTGAAGTGCTCCACCGGCGCCTTGGTGCCGGCATAGCTGGCGTAAAACGGCGTGAATGCTCCAAGCAGGGAGGTAACGAGAGTGCAGATCTTGCCATTGTCATTGACGTGGCGGCCGGCCTGCTGGAGGAAAAAGAAGGCCGACTTGGCGTTGACGGCGGTCATCTCGTCATATTCGGCTTCCGATGTTTCGAGGATCGGTTTCTTCAGCACCTTGCCGACCGTGTTGATGGCGATATCCGGCCGGCCGATGGCGGCGACGGCATCGGCAAACAGTTTTTCGACCGCGCCTGCCGTGGTGAGATCGGCCTTAAGGGCAACGCCCTGCGCGCCGGCTGCCTTCACGGCCGCCACGGTTGCGTCGGCGTCGGCCTTTGTGGCGGGGCTGTTATAGTGGATGGCGATTGCGCCTGCGCCCTGGCTGGCGAAATCGCGTGCGATCAGCCCGCCGAGGTTTTTCGCGCCGCCGGCGATGATGATTGTTTTACCTTTGATGGAATGATCGGTCATGGGGTTGGCCTCCTTCTGTCGGTACACAGCGATGCCTGCTGCGCTTTCATGCTGCAAAGATATCGTCTAGAATTGCGTGATAAAGTCCGTCATTCTGACATGACTTGTCAGAAAATCCGCACAGTGAAGGATGTCCATTGGATCGCATCGATCTGTTCCGTATCTTCGCGCGTGTCGTAGACTGCGCGAGCTTCACGCGGGCCGCCGATACGCTTGGCATTCCGCGCTCCTCGGTTTCGGCAGCGGTGCAGGAGCTGGAGGCGCGCGTTGGCGCACGCCTGCTTAACCGCACCACGCGCAAGGTCTCTCCGACCGAGGATGGATCGGCTTTTTACGAGCGGTGCCAGCGGCTTATCGCCGATGTCGAAGATGCGGAAAACCTGTTCAGGCAAAGCGCGGCGCAACCCTCGGGGCGGCTGCGGATCGATGTGCCGGGCCGGATCGGACGCCTTGTCATCGCACCCGCCTTGCCGGAATTTCTCGACCTTTACCCGCAGATCGACATCAGTCTCGGCGTGACGGACCGGGCCGTCGATCTGGTGGAAGACAATATCGATTGTGTGCTGCGCGTCGGTGCGCTCAGCGATTCCGGTCTCATCGCAAGGCCGATCGGCAAGCTGCCGCTGATCAATGTCGCCAGCCCCGCCTATCTCGAGCGTCACGGCATGCCGCAGCTTCCCCATGATCTTTCCCGCCACTGGGCCATCAATTACGCTTCTCCTTCCAGCGGGCGCGTGGAAAACTGGGAATGGCTCGAAGGCGAGGCGCTGCATTCGGTTTCCATGCGCGGCCGCGTCACCGTCAATAGTGCCGAGGCCTATATTGCCTGCTGTCTGGCGGGTCTTGGCTTGATCCAGATACCCGCTTACGATGTCAGGCCGCATATCGAGAGCGGTGAACTGGTCGAGATCATGCCTGCCTATCAGGCCGAACCGATGCCGATGACGCTGCTTTATCCGCACCGCCGGCATCTGTCGCGGCGATTGCAGGTCTTTGCGGACTGGCTGGAAGCTCTGTTGCGGCAACGGCTTCTTTAGCCTGCCGGCACCATATTATTCGTGCGAGACTGTGCTGAAACAGTTGATTGATTTCCATCAGGAAGACGATAGTCGTTATAGCCGTGCGGGCGAAAATAATGAACGCACAGGCAGGCGATGCGGAGGAGCTTGGGGATGGTGTCGAAACGGCAGGGCAGGCGTGTCACGATCACGGATGTTGCCGAACGGGCAGGGGTCGGCACGGCAAGCGTCGACCGGGTCCTCAATGATCGCGGCAATGTCAGCGAGGCGGTCAGCAAACGGGTCCTGCAGGCGGCGAAGGAACTTGGCCTGCGCCGCATGTTGCCGCAGGCGCATCGCAGGCTTATCCGGATCGACGTCATCCTTGCCCGGCCGGAACTGCCGCTCATCGCCCGCATGGGTTTCGAGTTCCGGCGGATCGCAACCTCGCTCGACAGATCTATCGTCATTCACCGGACGGTGCTGGAAGATGAGCGGCCGGAAACACTGGCGAAGGCGCTGGCAAAGACCGGCTGCGATGCGGTGGTTTCCTATACGCAGGATCATCCGCTCGTTCATGCGGCGGTGGAGGAGTTGAGCGCGCGGGGCATTCCCGTCGTCACCGTCATCTCCGATGTTCCCGGCTCGGCACGGATCGGTTATGCCGGAACGGATCACTATCGCGCCGGCCGCTCGGCCGGTTATTTCATCAGCAGGATGGCGCGCAAACCGGGGCCGGTCATCCTGTTGTGCAATCATCTCGGTTTCCAGTCACATGCCGACCGCGTGCGCGGTGTCACACAGTTTCTGGCGGAAAAGGCGCCGGGCTGGCATGTGGCGCGTATCGTCGAAGGGGGCGACGACCGCGCTCGCTCGGAGCTTCATCTGCGCGAGGCCTTTCATGCCGAACCCGATACTGTCGCCGTCTATAACGTGGGGGCGGCCAATATCGGCGTGGCGCGGGCCATCCGCGCCGATATTCTCCCGGATCGCCCCGTCTTTGTCGGGCACGAACTGACGCGCAATACCGCCGCTTTTCTGCGGGAAGGACTGATGTCGCTCACGATCGACCAAAGCCCGGAACTGCAGGTGCGGCTGGCGGTGAACATCCTGCTTCGCCATTTCGAATTCTTCGATGCCGGGCAGGGATCCTTTCCGCCTGAAACGGAGGTGCCTGTCGTCCTTTACGGGCCGGAAAACCTCCCGAATCCGCTGCCTTTCTGAGAGGCCGCACGGCTGATGGTTTTCCATCAGCATGGCATTTGCCGGACATGATGCGCCGGGGCATGTTTGCCGCGTCGGAGGGCTTGGTCGGCCGATCAAAGGCGGGTCCCTCCAGGGAGGATACATCATGAACGACACCATCGCCCCCGTTCGGTGGGGCATACTCGGCGCTGCGCGTATTGCGGACGGTGCCATCATTCCGGGTCTGGTCAAAAGCTCTACCTGCGAGCCGCTCGCCATCGGTGCGCGCAGCCTGGAACGGGCAAGAACCATGGCGGACCGGCACGGCATTCAGCGTGCCTATGGCAGCTATGAAGAGGTGCTTGCCGATCCGGATGTTGAGGCGGTCTATATCGCCCTGCCGAACCATCTGCATGTGGAATGGACCCGTAAGGCGGCAGATGCCGGCAAACATGTTCTGTGTGAAAAACCGGCAGCCATGACGGCTGCGGAACTCGATCAGCTCAGGGATATCGATCCGGCGTTGAAGATTTCCGAGGCCTTCATGGTTCGCCAGCAGCCCCGCTGGATCAGGCTACGGCAAATCCTTCAGGCGGAGGATTATGGCAGACCGCTTTCCTTCTCCTCGCTCCTGTCCTTCATGATGACCAATGAGGCGGATTTCCGCCAGAAACCGGAATTCGGCGGCGGGGCCTATTACGATCTTGGCTGCTACACCGCCATGGCGGCGCGTTATGTCTTTGGCTCCGAACCGAAACGCGCTTTCGCCGCCGCCACCCATAATGCTGGCGGCATCGACATGTTCACCTCGGTCATCCTCGATTTTGGCGACGGCAGACACGCGACTTTCATGGTTTCGATGGCGCAGGCCTCCTCGCAATCGATCCAGATCGTCTGCGAAAGGGCCTTCATCTCGCTGCCGCAGGCCTATGTGCCCTCACGCGTCAGCCCCAACATCATCGCCATCGACACCTCGGCCGATCATGCGAATTCGGACATCCACACGCTCGAATTTCCGCCACTCGACCAATACGAGGAAGAGGTGACGAATTTTTCCCGGGCAATTCGCGGCGAGGCGGTGCCCTATTTCGACATGCGGGATGCGCGAGCCAATGCGGCCGTGGCCGACGCGGTTTTCGCCTCGGCAAAAAGCGGCGCATGGGTTGATGTGAAAGGATATTGAAATGACGATCAAACTTGCCCTCATCGGCGCAGGACGTATCGCAAAGGTGCATGCGCAGGCCATTGCCGGCAGTGCCGATGCCGAACTTGCAGCAGTTTCGGACGCTCTGCCGGCCGCAGCGGAAGCTCTGGCGCGAGCCTCGGGCGCGAGGGCGGCGGATGTGGATGCCATTGCGGCGGATCAATCCATCGACGCCGTGCTGATCTGCACGCCGACCGACACCCATGCCGACCTCATCGAAAAATTCGCGCGAGCCGGCAAGCACGTCTTTTGCGAAAAGCCTGTCGATCTCGATCTTGCCCGCGCTGAAGAGGTGGTCTCGATTGCCAGGGCGGCGGGTGTGACACTGATGCTCGGCTTCAACCGCCGTTACGACCCGAATTTTGCCGGTGTGCGCGCTGCGATTGATGCCGGGCGCATTGGCGATGTTGAAATGGTGACGATCACTTCGCGTGATCCGGGTGCGCCGGATTTATCCTATGCTGCGCGTTCGGGCGGCATTTTCCGCGACATGACGATCCATGATCTCGACATGGCTCGCTTCCTGCTCGGCGAAGAGCCGGTTGTGGTGTCGGCCCATGCTTCGGTTCTCGTGAAACCGGAGCTGAAGGACATAGGCGATTTCGACAGCGCCACCGTCATTCTCGAAACGGCGTCGGGCCGCCAGGCGGTCATTACCAATTCGCGCCGCGCCACCTATGGTTATGACCAGCGGGTGGAAGTGCACGGTTCGCTTGGTGTTGCCCGTGCGGAAAACCACCATGAGAACACGGTCGTCATCGGCAATGCGGATGGTTATCGTAGCGCGCCCCTGCAGAACTTCTTCATGACGCGTTACACCGCGTCTTATGCCGGTGAAATTGCCGAGTTCATCGCGGCCCTCAAGCAAGGCAGGCAACCGGCCACCACCGGTGAAGACGGCGTGGTGGCCCTCAAACTTGCCAATGCCTGCGTTCAATCGGTGGAAACCGGAAAGCGCGTTACCGTTTAAGGCAAACCGCAGCAATTACATGGCGCGTCCCGACCCGGCGCGCCGTGCTTCAGATTTGCAGGCCGGAGGAGCGCCGGATAATCAGTTCCGGCGCTATGACGAGGTTGCGGATCGGTGCTGATGGGTCGGCGAGCCGCGTTGTCAGCGTTTCGACGGCGGCGGCAACCATGTCCGGTACCTTCTGGCGGATGGTGGTGAGTGAAATCGGTTCGGAGGCGGCCATGGGTATGTCGTCGAAGCCGACGACCGCCACCTCATCCGGCACCCGGAAGCCATGCCCGGCAAGCCGGCTGATGACGCCAAGCGCAATAAGGTCGTTGGCCGCAAAGATTGCGGTCGGGCGGTCCTTTCGGGCCATCAGCGCATCGGTCGCCGCGCTGCCGGCGTCAACGTCATACCGGCCCTCGGCGATGATGGGTTTCAGGCCCTGCCGTTGCATCGTGTCGCGATAGGCGTTGGCGCGGCTGTTGGCGCCGGCGCCGGTGCCGCCGGTAATATGGGCGATGGCGCGATGACCGAGCCCCAGCAGGAATTCCGTTGCCAGCCGGGCGCCGAGCGCATCATCCGAGCTTACGCTTTCCACCGTCTCCGTTGCCAGATTGCGGCCGATATAAACCGTCGGTAGCAGCTTCGAAACGGCAGCGATCTCTTCACGCTCCCCCGGTGCGCCGATGAGGACGAGGCCGGCAATGCGCTGGTCGATGAAGGCGCGCAGCGTGGCGGCCGTGCCGGAAACGGCCAGCATGGCGAAATAACCGGCATCCCGCAAAGCTTTATCGCATTCGCGCGCCAGCATTGCCTCGTAAGGGTTGAGCACATCGCCGACAACAAGGCCTATCGTGCGGCTCTGGCGGCTTGCCAGCGTCTGGGCGGCAAGGTTCGGCGTATAATTGAGGCTGGCGGCAGTGGCGAGGATATGCGCTTTCGTGTCGCCACGGACTCCTGGGTCGTTTCGCAGCGCGCGCGATGCCTGCGAGCGTGAAACACCCGCCGCCTTGGCGACATCTTCAAGCGTTACTCCGGGACGGGCGGGAAAGTTGCTCATGCTTTCCTATAAAGAAGGCTGATGGAAACTGGCAAGCGCCGGCGCTTTAATTTCGCGGTGCGACCCCAGCAGGCGTCATTTGACGCCTGCTGATTGTTCTATGCAGAAGCGCAGGGTGGTTGCCGATGTGGCGACGGCTTCGAGCGGCGGCATGGAGTAGTCCTCGTTCTCGATGCTGATGACGTCATCATAACCGGCCTTGCGCAACGCCCTGATAATATCGAGCCAGCCATGCACGGCGGTGCCGTGGCCGAGCGAGACGAAATTCCATGAGCGGCCTTCGACTGGCATCACATGTTTCGTGTCGAGCAGGCCATCGATCCGCGCGCGCAGTTCGATGCGTGAATCCTTGCCATGGACATGGTAGATACACTCACCCAGCGCCTCGATGGCGGAGATCGGATCGCCGCCCATCCAGATCAGGTGGCTGGGGTCGAAATTGACACCGACGGTCGGCCCGACTGCGTCGCGCAGGCGGAAGAAACTCTCGCTATTATAAACGCACTGGCGTCCGTGCTGCTCGACGCAGATCTTCAGGCCCTTTTCGGCCGCGGCTGCTGCGAATTTTCTCCAGAAGGGCAGAACCCTTTCGCTCCATTGCCATTCCAGCATTTCCATGGCCTCGAGCGGCCAGGAAGAGGTGATCCAGTTCGGGTTCCGGTCCTCCGCCCCGCCGGCGGGAAGGCCGGACATCATGACGATCCGTTCGACGCCGAGCAGGACGGCAAGCTCCAGCGTGTCATAGGCAAGTTTGCTGTCGTCTACCCCGATCTTTCCCGGATGCAGCGGATTGCCCGAGCAATTAAGCGCCGATATTTGGAGGTTACGTTCCTTCAGCATGCCCTTCAGGCGATCGCGCGAGGCCGTATGGGCAAGCAGATCAGCGATATCCACATGCGGCGCACCCGACCAGCCGCCAAGCCCGAATTCGACATGGGTAAGGCCAAGCTCGGCGATCTGGTCGAGGCAGGCGGCAAGCGGCAGCGCGCCGAAGCCGTCGGTATTGAGACCAATTTTCATCATTTGCTCCTTTGGCTTCAGACGGAGATGTGTCTGACCTTAACGGGCCGGTTGGTATCCGCGCTTTGCTGGATCGCATCGAGGATTTCGCTGGCGCGCAGCCCATCGAGGATGGAGCCATTCGTCATCGGCCCGCCCTTGGCGATGGCGTCGAGGAATTCATGGATCATGAAACCGAAGACCTCGGCATAACCGATGGCGACGCCGTCATGCGGCACCGGCAGCAGCGCGGCGAAAGGCAGGGCCGGATGGTTGGCGACGATGGTGAAGGGCGACTGGCCTGAACCGTCGAAACGGGCGATCTCGTAATGCGCCGGCGTACGGGAGTTGTAGCGAACCGTACCTTTCGTGCCGGTGATCGCAACGGTCAGGCTGTTGCCCATGCCCACGGCAACGCGGCTGGCAAGAAAAGTGCCTTGGCAACCATTTTCGAAGCGTAGCAGGGCGGACATGACATCGTCATTATCGACCAGTCGGCTTTCCGTGCTCAACGCTACATGGTTGTGGCCGATGCTGGCGCCGGCCGGCAGGAAACGCTGCTTGATGGAAATGGTCGCGATTGCACCGGCGATCTCCTCGACTTCCCCGCACAGGAAACGGGCTAAGTCGACGGCATGGGTGCCGATATCGAGTAGCGCGCCCGGTCCGGCCCGGTCGCGCTCGTAACGCCAGCTATGGGGAAGCTGCGCATCGGCGGCATATTCGCTTTCATACTGGACGAGCGCGTTGACCGGTTCGCCGATCTCGCCGTTCTGGATCAATTGCCGGATTGCCGCGATGGCGGGAATGCGGCGATAGTTGAAGACGGTTGCGGAAACGGTGGGGGTCGCTCTCGAGGCCTCATAGATGCGGGCCGCCGTTTCCGCATCAAGCGCCAGCGGCTTTTCGCAGATGACGTGTTTGCCGGCCGCGAGTGCGGCCAGCGTGACTTCCGCATGCAGGAAATTCGGCAGGCAGATGCTGACAATGCCGATTTCCGGATCTGCAAGCACGTCTTTCCAGTCCGAAGCGATGGTTTCGAAACCCCAGTTTGCCGCCATCGAGGCGGCAAGCTCACCATTGGCGTCGCAGATGGTCTTCAGGCGCAGGCCGGGGAGCCGGCCCGAGATCCGATCGATATTGACCTTGTAGCCGAAGGCATGCGCAGCGCCGATCATGCCGGCGCCGATGACCGCGATTGCCGATCCTGTCATATGTTCCTCCCAGAGACGGATATGTAATCTGCAATTTTGATATGAGAGCGCTCCCATATTGTCAATATCGCTGTGAGTTCCATCAAGGATGGGCTGGTTGTCGTTAGATTGTCCGGATTCTGCAGGGTTTTGATATCCAGCGCCAAGGTCGCTATTTTTTTTGGAATATGGATGCTCGAGAAATAATTGTGATGGGATTCAATCAAGCGCTGCGGTGCAGGCCCTTCGCCACCATTATCGAGGTTGACAGATTGAGAGCGCTCCCATTATTGCTGGTGGCGAGGGTTGAGGAGCCCTTGGTCAACATGGCGCCGCACGCCGGCGTATTGAGGAGGAACCGATGAAATCCCTACTGTCCGCACTGCTTTTGTCGTCCGCGCTTTTTACGACAGCGAATGCCGCCAATATCGGCGTTGCAATGTCGAGTTTCGATGACAACTTCCTGACGATCCTGCGGCTTGCCATGCAGAGTTCGGCCGAAGGCAAGCCGGATATTCAGCTGCAATTCGAGGATGCCCAGACCGATATCGGCAGGCAGCTTGATCAGGTTAATAATTTCGTCGCCCAGGGGCTGGATGCGATCATCGTCAACCCGGTGGATGCCTCCGCGACCCAGCCGATCACGGCTGCTGCTGCGGCCGCCGGCATTCCGCTGATCTATGTGAACCGTCAGCCGATCGAAAAACTGCCGGAAAGCGGCGTCAGCTTCGTTGGCAGCGATGAATATCAGGCCGGCACCCTGCAGATGACCGAAGTGTGCCGGTTGCTTGGTGGCAAGGGCAAGGTCAATATCATTATGGGTGATCTTGCCTATGAGGCTGCCCGCGTTCGCACCAAGGCAGCCGAGGACGTGCTGAAGAAACCGGAATGCGCCGGCATCACGGTTGCCGACAAGCAGGCCGGCAAGTGGACCCGTATTTCCGGTGCAGACCTCGTCACCAACTGGCTGAGCGCCGGCCTCGACGTCAACGCGATCATCGCCAATAATGACGAGATGGCGCTCGGCGCGATACAGGCGCTGAAGGGTGTGAAAAAGCCGCTTGGCGCCGGCGAAGGCAAGATCGTGGTCGGCGGCATAGATGCGACGCAGGATGCGATGAAGGCCATGAAGGCGGACGAGCTTGCCGTCACCGTGTTTCAGGATGCGGCGGGGCAGGGTAAGGGCGCATTGGAAACCGCCCTCAAGATGATCGCCAAGGAGCCGGTCGAGCAGAATGTCTGGATTCCGTTCGAACTGGTCACCCCCGCAAATCTGGCAACCTACGACAGCCGCAACTGACGCTCTGGCAGAATAGATGCATGGCGGCGGGCGCGCCGCCATGCGGTGCCGTTTTGGTCAGATGTAGTGCAGCTGACGTTCGGCGACGCTAAGAGTGACATGTTGGCCGGGTGGCGGGTAAAGCGCATCCTGGGCGCTTGCATGTTCGACCTTGAGCGCCACGCCGGATGCATCAAGTTGATAACGGACCGTGGGGCCGACGATGTTGATGTCTTTCACCTCGGCGGTGAAAGCCACGCCATTCCCGTCTGCCGCGTTGCCGATCGTGAAGGCATGTGGCGGGATGATGCAGGTCCGTTCGAAGCGGCTGCCGGTGATGCGTGACATGTCTTCGGCGGTGATGATATTGGCGTCACCGATGAAACCGGCCACGAACAGGTCGGCCGGCCGATAATAGAGCTCCTGCGGCGACGCTGTCTGGGCGATGCGGCCGGCATTCATCACCGATATGCGGTCGCCCAGCGACAGGGCCTCGTCCTGATCATGGGTGACGAGGATGCTGGTGAGGCCGCTCTCTCGCTGGATGCGTTTCAATTCATCGCGCAGGCGCTTGCGGATCTGGGCATCGAGTGCGGAAAGCGGTTCGTCCAGCAGAAGCAGCTTGGGTTCGAGCACCAGCGCGCGGGCAAGTGCCACACGCTGTTTCTGGCCGCCGGAGAGCTGATGCGGCCGCCGGTCGGCGCGATCGCTGAGGGAAACGGTTTCGAGCGCGGAGGAGACCTTGTCGTCGATGGTCTTTTTCGCGAGCCGGCGCTGTTCCAGACCGAAAGCGAGGTTCTGCCGCACCGTCATATTGGGAAAAAGCGCATAATGCTGGAACACCATGCCGATGCCACGATCCTTCGGCGGCAAGGTGTCGATGCGCCGGCCATCCAGCATGATCGAGCCGGATGAGGGCGAAACGAGCCCGGCGATGGAGCGCAGCAATGTCGTCTTGCCGCAGCCGGACGGCCCCAGCAGCACATGCATCTCACCCCTGTCGATGCCAAGCTCGATAGCGTCGAGAACGGTGGCGTTGCCATAAATGGCGCTGATATTATGGATCGCGAGATGGGTCATGATGCACGCTCCGTTTCCCGGACCATCCGAAAGGCAATCAGGGTAAAGGCAAGAATGAGCAGGAAATAGAGAATGACGATGACGCTGGTGATGCGGCCGCTGAGGCTGCGCTGGGCGAACATGTACATTTGCAGGGTTTCGAAATTGCCGCCGACCAGCATTTTGGCGTAGACGAATTCGCTGAACAGCGTCGCGAAATTCAGCACGATGGCGACTGCGATGGACGGCAGGATGCTGGGCAGGACGACGCGCCGTAAAATGGCGAGGTCGCTGGCGCCGATCAGCCGGCCGGCATCCAGAAGCTCGTTGATGTCGAGGTTGCGCAGGCCATTCTTCACGGCGATGTAAAACATCGAAAAGCAGAGCGGCACATAGGTCAGCACCAGTACCAGCGGCGAACCGCCGATCTGCAGCGGCGGGGTGGAAAATATCCTGAGATAACCGACCACGAGAATGATGCCGGGTGCGGCATAGGGCAATATCACCAGACGTGCGAACCAGCGGTCAAGTGCTGGCCAGTAGATGTGGGCGGAGACGACGGCCGGGACGATGATGATCGTCGCGATCGTCAGGGCGGCTGCGGCAACCAGCGTGGAACGCAACAGGGCCGCATGGAAACGTGGGTCCGACAGGATGGTGACGAAATTATCCCCCGTCAGCCCGGCCGGCAGCAGGGTTCCGGACCAGTCGGTCGCCACCGCATTCATCATCGTCGCCAGCAGCGGCGATATCATGATGAGCGCCATCAGCCACAGAAACAGGCTTGTGCCTTTGAAACCATGCCTTGTCATCGGTGCTTTTCTCCCGCCAATATCTGGCTTGCGGTGATGGGCACGAGAAGCACGACCAGAAGGCATATGGCGATGGCATTGGCGAGATTGGGATCGGAGAAAATGTCGCCGGATACAAGTTCGCTGATGCGGATGGTGACGACATTGATGCTCGTGCCGGTCAGAGCGAAGGTGGTCGCGAAAGTGCCCATGGCATTGGCGAAGAGCAGAATGGCGATCGCCACCAGTTGCCGCGCGACGGTGGGCAGGCCGACCCTTAGCCAGAACCGCAGCTTGCCGACGCCGATCAGCGCTGCCGCCTCTTCGATGTCCTGTCCAACGGCGGCAAGTGCCGGCGTAATCAGCAGCGTGGCCAGCGCCACCTGAAAATAACAATAGGCGATGATGAGCCCGGTAAATGAATAGACGTTGAAATCGTCGATCAGCCCCAGTTCCTTCAGCAAAAGCGTGAACATGCCGTTCAGCCCGAAAAGGAAGATGAGCGCCATGGCGAGCGGCACGCCGGCGAAGTTGGCGCCGATATTGGCGAAGGCCATGACGGTGCGGCGGGCGGCGCCAGACCTTGCGCGGAGTGCTACCGCCACCAGAAAGCCGAAAACGAGGCCCGTTGCCGTGCTGATGAGCGAGATGACCGTCGTTGTCGCAAAGGACTGGAGGTAAAAGGCATCCGTGAGAATGGTCCGGTAATTCGCGAGCGACAGCGCACCGGCGGCGAAAAAGCTGTCACTGATGACGCTCGCCAGCGGCCAGATGACGAGAATGGCGATCACGCCCAGAAACGGCGCTGCCAGCAGCCGCATTTTGCGGTTCTGCACGCTCATGCGGACAACAGCCCCGGCGGTACCGGCAGGCCATGATCGGGAATGGCGAGAAGCGCGCAGAGCAGCCCGGCAATATCCGTCTGCGCCAGCTTCGCATCCGCAGCCGGCGTAAAGGCCTCACCGAATGTATAGAACGGCACCAGAGCCTCGGTCTCATGCGGCCCGCCGTGATTGCCGTCATCGCTCATGCCGTGATCGCTGGTAACGATGATGCTGTAACCCGCAGCGTGCCAGGCCGGCAGATAACGCGCCAGGAGATCGCCGGCGTTACGGGCGGTATTGCGATATTCTCGCGAGCTGCCGCCATGCCTGTGGCCTTCATTGTCGATATTCATCGGGTGGATCAGCAGGAAATCCGGGCTGTGCCGGCGCAGCAGAACATCCGAATCGGCAAAGACATGGTCGTCCGGATAATGATCGGCCCAATAAAACGAGCCGTGATGAATGCCGCCATCGAAATTCTCGATATGGCGGAATTCCGGGGAGAAGGGAGCCTGATTGTAAAGTTCGAAATACCAGTGATAGGCGGAGGCAGCGGTGGTGCGGCCGGCAGCAGTTGCCAGCGAGAAGACATTCGGAAAACGGGAGCGGCGAACAACGCCGTTACTGGTGACACCATGAACCACCGGCGGCAGCCCGGTCATCAGCGTTTCGTAAAGCGGCCGCGAAATCGACGGCAATTCGCTTCGCACAGCGTGGATGCCGGCCTTTCCGGCCACAACCAGCCCTTCCATATATCCGAGGCAATCCCTTGCCGTCGCATATCGGAGGCCATCCAGCAGGATGAAGATCGTCTTGTGCATCGCTTTCGTCTCGTCTGTTTGTGGTTCGGTTTGCCCGAGCACTTTTTAGCATGTTCCGCGGGCTCGTTGCCCGCGGAACAGTCGTTTGGTTTTCAGGCCGTTGCCTGATTACATCTTCGGGGCGACGCTGGCGCGCCAGAGGTTGACCAGCTTGCCGGCGGCCTGGGTCCAGACGGCGGCATTGATCGGGCGGGCCTTGGCATATTGTTCCGACGGCAGCAGGCGTTCCTTCGCCTCGGCCGGCAGAGTGATGCGGTCAACGCGGATCGGGCGGGCGTAACCATTGGCCAGGTTGATCTGGCCGGCATCGCTGAGGATATATTCGCGTGCCAGCTTGGCGGCGTTGGGTTGCTTGGAGAATTTGTTGATGATGGTGGCGTAACCGCTGGTCACCGAACCATCAGAAGGAATGACGACCTTGAACTTCTCGCGGCCAACCACGTCGCGGTAGTTGAGGGCGTTGAAGTCCCACATCGGCGCGACCTGTATTTCGCCCTTTTCCATCGTGGCGGGGTTTGCGCCATTGGCCAGCAGGCGGCCTTTTTCCGCAAGCTTGGCGAAGAGATCGACGCCCGGCTGTAGGTTTTCCTCACCGCCGCCCATGGCGATGGCGGCGGCCAATACGGCGGCGTTGTCCTGTGCGCCGGAACCGACATTGCCGAGCGAGACCTTGTAGTCGCCCTTCAGCAGATCGGCCCAGGACGCGGGTGGGTTCTTGACATCGGCGGAGATCAGGAAGGCGATGGTACCGGTATAACCGATGACCCAATGGCCGTCCTTGTCCTTGGCCCAGTCGGGGATCTGGTCCCAGGTCGTGGTCTTGTAAGGCTGGGTGACACCGCGGGCGACAGCAATCGGGCCGAATTCGAGACCGACATCGCCGATATCTGCCGTCGCATTGGCGCCTTCATTGGCGAACTTGGCGATCTCCTCGCCGCTGCTCATGTCCGTATCGGCGTGCTTCAGGCCGTATTTTTCGGTCAGCTGGTTCCAGGTGTCCTTCCAGTTCGCCCAGCCGTCCGGCATGCCGACGCTGTAGATGGCGCCTTCTTTGCGGGCGGCGGCTTCGAGGGCCGGAACGTCCTGCGCCTGAGCGGTGAGGGGAAGGGGAAAAACGGTGAGAAGGGAGAGGGAGAGAATGGAATTTTTCACGGGGCTTGCTCCTTGGTCTAGACCAGTTGCATGCTCATTATCGGTTCGCTATGACAGGCCAATGACGTTTTCGGCGCGGACATAACGCGCCCGTTATTTTTTGACGGCCATGGAATGAGGGCGGCGATGCCAGCCAGAGAAACGACAGGCGGCAACCGCGATATCGAAGCTGGCCGGCGCGGTGGGCTGGAGCAGCAATTGCGCCGGGCCATTGCTGCAGGCGAGGTGGTGAAGGATGGTCGGCTTTTTTCCGAGCGGCAATTGATCGCGAAATATGCCACCACGCGCATCACCCTGCGCGAGGCGCTTTTCCATCTCGAGATCGACGGGCTGATCTTTCGCGAAAGCCGGCGCGGCTGGTTCGTTTCCGGACCACGCCTTGTCTACAGCCCGCTGCACCGCTCCCACTTCCATCGCATGGCCGCCGAACAGGGACGCTCTGCCGAAACCCTTCTGGTGGAAGCGGAGGCCACAGCGCTGCCCGAGGAGCTTGCGCCCCTCATGCGCTGTGCGCCGGGAACGCCGTTCTGGCGCATCCGCAGAAAGCGCAGCATCGACGGACGGCTGGTGCTTTTTGTCGAGCACTATCTTTCCATGGAGATTTTCCCCGATATCGTGCAGCACGACCTCACCCGGTCACTGACTACGATTTACCAGGACAGTTACGCCGTCACCTATGGTCCGGCCTATTTCGAAATTAATCCGGTCGCGTTGCGGGGATATCCGGCTCATCATCTCGGTTGCAGCGAAGGGGCTTACGGCCTGAAAATCACGCGCGTCAATCAGGACCAGCATGGCCGCATCATCGATTGCGACCTCGAATATTGGCGCCATGACGCCATATCGGTGCGGGTCGAGACCGGCCAGCCGGATCAGCCTGCTGGTTGAAGCTCCGGCGGTTGGAATATCTTCAGGATTGCGGCAGCAGCACGCCGACGGCGAATTCCTCATCCGTCGCTATGTGGCCGATCTGCGTCTTGCGATATTCACTGGGGCTGAAACCGCGCTCGGCCCGCAAGGTGCGAGAAAGATGCGGCGCGTCGCAAAACCCGGTGGCAAGCGCGATCTGGGTGATCGTGTCTTCGGTCTTGCGAAGCAGGGACAGGGCGCGGTCCAGTCGCAGTTCGAGATAGACCTTTGATGGCGTTGCCTTCAGGTCGCTGAGAAAACGCCGTTCGAGGCTGCGGCGACCGAGGCCAAGGTCACGGGCAAGTTCAAGCACGGTTCTCGGCACTTCAATATTCTGCTGCATGCGCAGGATCGCCTTTTTGACCAGCGGGTCCGTGGCTCTGCGTGCGCTCTGCTGGCCGGGTTGGGGTTTTTCGCCGCTCAACGCGCTGTCGATCATCATGATGTTGAGGCTCTTGATGGCGGCGGACTGACCGACATGACGCTCCACCAGGAAGGCCGCCAGATGCGCGGAGCCGTGGCCGCCCGAACAGGTCAGCCGGTCGCGGTCGATAACGAAAATCTGGTCGGAGACCATCTGCACCGTGTCGAAACGGTCGAGAAAATCCTGATGGTGGAACCAGCTCACACAGCAGCGATAACCATCGAGCAGACCCGCCTCGTGCAGAATGAAAACGCCGGTGCAGAGCCCGATAATGGGAGTGCCGGTCGCCGCACGCTGCTTGAGGAACCGGAGCGCTTCCGGCGGCAGGGCGCTGTGATCGCTGATCAATCCACCGGCAACGACGATATAGTCGTAATGCCCGGTGTCGATCAGCCGCGTATCGGGCTGCACCTTCACACCGCAGCTCGATTGAACGCTGCCCATGGTCGCCGACAGCACCGACCATTCGCAGAGAATTGGCCGCGAGCGGTCAGCCTCGTCGGCGGCAAGGCGCAGCACATCGACGAAATTCGCAAAGGCCGACAGCGTGAACCGATCGGCAAGCAGGAAAGCGACGCTGAGGCGTTTCTTGGCGCGGTGAGAGGTCATGGCGCAAATATTCATGCAAAGAGACGCGATTGTCCAGCCGTCGCAACGCAAATCTTCATAGCTTTTGCGACACGAGATTTTCCAACCATCGGGTCCGCTCATGACGCATTTTAATGCTTTCAATCTTTTGAAGAACGCCCTGACCGGCCATAAGAACTGGGATGAGCAATGGCCCGACAGCCAGCCGAAGGCCGAATATGACGTGGTCATCGTCGGCGCCGGCGGCCATGGTCTGGGGGCTGCCTATTATCTCGCCAGCCAACACGGCATCACCAATGTCGCCGTCATCGACAAGGGCTGGCTCGGCGGCGGCAATACCGGCCGTAACACGACCATCATCCGCTCCAACTATCTCTATGACGAAAGCGCCCGTCTTTACGATCACGCCGTCGACCTGTGGGAGAACTTGAGCCAGGAACTGAACTACAACGTCATGTATTCAAAGCGCGGCGTGCTGATGCTGGCCCATAACGTTCACGACGTGCAGAGTTTCAAGCGCCATATCCATTCCAACCGCTTGAACGGCGTCGACAATCGCTGGCTTACGACTGAGGAATGCAAGGAATATTGCCCGCCGCTCAGCATTTCCCCCAATGCCCGTTATCCGGTCATGGGTGGTGCGCTGCAGGAACGGGCCGGCACGGCGCGCCATGACGCGGTCGCCTGGGGGTATGCGCGCGGTGCCGCCGCACGCGGTGTCGATATCATCCAGAACTGCCCTGTTACCGCTATTCGCCGCAATGCCGATGGTTCCGTCGCCGGTGTCGAGACGGCGCGAGGCTTCATCAAGGCGAAAAAGGTTGCGGTTTCCGCCGCCGGCCACACATCCGTCGTCATGGATACCGCAGGCGTTCGCCTGCCGCTGGAAAGCTATCCCTTGCAGGCGCTGGTGTCGGAGCCGATCAAGCCGATTTTCCCCTGCGTGGTCATGTCCAACGCGGTTCATGCCTATATCAGCCAGTCCGACAAGGGCGAGCTGGTGATCGGTTCGGGTACGGACCAGTACACCTCCTATTCGCAGCGCGGCGGCCTGCCGCTGATCGAACATACGATTGCGGCGATCGTCGAAATCTTCCCGATCTTCAACCGCATGCGGATGCTGCGCAAATGGGGTGGCATCGTCGATGTCACGCCGGATCGTTCGGCCATTCTCGGCAAGACGCCTGTCGACGGGCTTTACGTCAATTGCGGTTGGGGCACGGGCGGTTTCAAGGCGACGCCGGGCGCTGCCCACACCTTTGCCTGGACCATCGCCAAAAACGAACCGCACCCGATCAACGCGCCGTTTACGCTGGAACGTTTCCGTTCCGGCCGCCTGATCGACGAGGCCGCCGCCGCCGCCGTGGCGCATTAATTTCACGCATTTTCCGGACGTAAAACCGCTTCGCACTTTTACTGGAAATGCTCCGAGGATACGACGATGCTTTTGATCCGCTGCCCCTATTGCAACGAAACACTGCCCGAAGCCGAATTCACCTATGCCGGGCAGGCCCATATTACCCGCGCCGCAGATCCCTCGTCGCAGACCGACGAGCAATGGGAGGAATTCCTGTTCATCCGCGAAAACGTCAAGGGTCCGCATTTTGAGCGCTGGCGGCACCTGCATGGCTGCGGCCGCTTCTTCAACGCCGTGCGCGATACGGTGAGCGACCGTTTCCTCACGACCTATCGGGCGGGCGAGCCGCGTCCTGAACTTTCTTCCCTGACCCGTGCACCAGCCAGCTCCGAGGTGTCGAAATGAACTCCTATCGCGTTTCCGGCCGTGGCCGTGTGGATGCCGCCCGCTCGGTAAGCTTTACCTTTGACGGGAAGACCTATCGCGGCGTGAAGGGTGATACGGTCGCCTCGGCACTTCTGGCCAATGGCGTGCATCTTATGGGCCGATCGTTCAAATACCACCGCCCGCGCGGCCCGGTGGCGGCGGGTTCCGAGGAGCCGAATGCGCTGATCGGCACCCGCCGTGGCACCGGTCAGTTCGAGCCGAACACCCGCGCCACCGTGCAGGAAATCTGGAACGGGTTGCAAACCACCTCCCAGAACAAATATCCGAGCCTGAAATTCGATATCGGCGCGGTCAACGACATTGCCTATATGCTGTTTTCGGCGGGCTTCTACTACAAGACCTTCATGTGGCCGAAGAGCTTCTGGAACAAGGTCTATGAACCCTTCATCCGCGCGGCGGCTGGTCTCGGCGTTTCGCCGACGGAGGAAGACCCGGACACCTATGCCTCGCGCAACCTGCATTGCGACGTGCTGATCGTCGGTGCCGGTCCTGCCGGCCTCGCTGCGGCGCGGGCGGCGGCGGTCGATGGCCTTAAGGTTGTGCTGGTCGATGAAA
The DNA here is from genome assembly GCF_053522525.1 of Agrobacterium sp. 22-210-1. Taxonomy (NCBI): domain Bacteria; kingdom Pseudomonadati; phylum Pseudomonadota; class Alphaproteobacteria; order Hyphomicrobiales; family Rhizobiaceae; genus Agrobacterium; species Agrobacterium sp. 22-210-1. Next base: position 376,483 of record NZ_JBNWCI010000003.1, read on the forward strand.
ATGCAGAAGCCGGCGGCACGCTTTTGTCCGAACCGCAGGCGAAGATCGACGGCAAGCCTGCCTGGACCTGGCTGGCGGATGAATTGAAGGCGCTGAAGGAGCGCGGAGTCAGGGTCATGACCCGCACGACGGCCATTGCCTATTATCACCAGAACATGATCGGTCTCTGCGAAAAGCTGACCGATCATCTCGAAACCGTGCCGAAGGATACGCCGCGCGAGCGCCTGTGGCGGGTCAGGGCACGTCAGGTGGTGCTGGCGCAGGGCGCGCTGGAAAAGCCGCTGGTCTTCCACGGCAACGACCGTCCGGGCGTGATGCTGGCGGGCGCCGCCCAGACCTATCTCAACCGCTATGGCGTCAAGGTCGGCAACAGCCCGGTGGTGGTGACAAGCCATGACAGCGCCTGGTATGCGGCCTTCGATCTTCACGGCGCGGGTGCGCGTGTTCAGGCCATTATCGATACCCGCGCGACGGTGCGTGAAGAGCTTGTCAACGAGGCGCGCGCGCTCGGCATTCCGGTGAAGCTATCACATACGGTGACGGCGACCTCCGGGCGGCTGCGGGTCAAGTCGGTCCGAGTCAACCCGGTCAAGGGCTCCTCGGTCGGCGCGGGACAGGAGATCACCTGTGATGCGGTGCTGATGTCCGGCGGCTGGACGCCGTCGCTGCATCTGTTTTCCCATACGCAGGGCAAGCTCGCCTGGGATGACGAGCGGACCACCTTCCTGCCTGCCCTCACCAATGAGGATTGCGTGATTGCCGGGGCCGGCCGCGGACTGTGGGGCATCGAGGCGGCGCTGAAGGACGGCGCGGAGCGGGGGCGTGAAGTCGCCGAAGCGCTCGGCAAGGCCGCCAATGCTTCCAGCCATGCGGTGGAACATGACCGCACTGGCAGTGGTGTGTCGCACACGGAACTGCCGAGCGACCGCGATGCCGGGAAGGCCAAGGCCTTCGTCGATTACCAGAACGATGTGACTGCCAAGGATTTGCGACTTGCCGTGCGCGAAGGCATGCGCTCCATCGAGCATGTCAAGCGCTACACCACCAACGGCATGGCGACCGATCAGGGCAAGATGTCGAACATTAACGGCTTGAACATTGCGGCGGAAGCGCTTGGCAAACCCCAGCCGCAGGTGGGGCTGACCACCTTCCGCCCGCCCTATACGCCAACGACCTTCGGAGCGTTTGCCGGTTATCACCGTGGCGCGCATTTTGAAGTAACGCGCAAGACGCAGATCGATGGCTGGGCTGAGGCGCATGGCGCTGTTTACGAGCCGGTCGGGCAATGGCGTCGCGCCTGGTATTTCCCCAAACCGGGCGAAGATATGGACGCGGCGGTCGGCCGCGAATGCCGGGCGGTGCGTCAGAGCGTGGGCATTTTCGATGCTTCGACACTAGGCAAGATCGAAGTTGTCGGTCCTGATGCGGTCGAGTTTATGAACCGCATGTATACCAATCCGTGGTCGAAGCTCGCCCCCGGCCGTTGCCGTTACGGCCTGCTGCTTGGCGATGACGGCTTCATCCGTGATGACGGCGTCATCGGTCGCATGACCGAAGATCGTTTCCACGTCACCACCACGACAGGCGGTGCCGCCCGGGTGCTGAACATGATGGAGGATTACCTCCAGACGGAGTGGCCCGATCTCAATGTCTGGCTGACCTCGACGACAGAACAATGGTCCACCATCGCACTGAACGGCCCGAATGCGGCAAAGCTGCTCGCGCCGCTGGTGGAAGGTATCGAACTGACGGAAGAGGCTTTCCCGCATATGTCCTGCGTGGAATGCACGGTCGCCGGCATGCCGGCGCGGCTGTTCCGGGTCAGCTTCACCGGCGAGGTCGGCTTTGAGGTCAATGTGCCGGCCCCGCTTGGCCGCAAGCTATGGGAAACATTGTGGGAGGCCGGCCAGCAATATGGCATCACGCCTTATGGCACTGAAACCATGCATGTTCTGCGCGCCGAAAAGGGTTACATCATCGTCGGACAGGATACCGACGGCACCGTGACGCCCTATGATGCGGCGATGGGCTGGGCCGTGGGCAAGGCGAAGCCCGATTTCGTCGGCAAGCGCGGTCTTGCCCGCCCCGATCTCGTCGCCAAGGGCCGCCGACACCTCGTTGGCCTTCTGACCGAAGACCGTTCGAAGCTGGAAGAGGGGGCGCAGATCGTCTTCGATCCGAAACAGCCGATCCCGATGAAGATGGTGGGGCATGTGACCTCCTCCTATCATTCGGATGCGGTCGGCCAGCCGATTGCGCTGGCGCTGGTCGAGGGCGGTCATGAGCGGATGGGCGAGACCGTCTATATCCCGATGCTGGACCGTACCATTGCCGCGAAAATCACCGGGATGGTGTTTGTCGATCCCGAAAACACCCGCCTGAAAATCTGATCCGGAGATGACAATGAACATGCGTGTTTCCTCCCCCATTTCCGGCACCTTGGCCGAAAGCAAGGCGGCGCGGGTCAGCATCCTGCCTGTGCAGGCGCGGCTGTCGCTGCGCGCGCGTGGTGATGTCGCGTCACTCGGCGCAGCACTTGGCCTCACCCTGCCAGAGCGGATCGGCGCCCGCGTCTCCGCCGGCGAAAGGCAGGCCCTCCGCCTTGGTCCCGATGAATGGACGATCCTTGCCCCTGCCGGTGAAGTCGGCGAGTTGGTTGCGGCCTGCGCCGGCGTTTATGCCGGCCATCCGCACAGCCTTGTCGATATTTCCGGTCGGGAAGTGACGCTGCTGATCGAGGGGCCACGAGCCGCTGAACTTCTGACGCTCGGCTGCGCCCGCGATATCGACACGATTGCGGTGGGCGAGGCACGCAGGACGATTTTCGACGGCGTGACCGTGGTGCTGTGGCGCGATGCGGAAGACCGTTTCCGGATGGATATCTGGAACAGTTTCGTGCCGCATCTTGGCCATTTGCTTGAAACCGGCTGCAGGGAACTTGCCGCTGAAATCGCCTGAACTCGCCACGGTTTCAAAACTGTCCGAGTACTGATCCATCAAGGGGGAGCAGGATTTTGACCATCTATGTCATGAAAGTCTCGTGCCCGGCGCGCAGCGGCATCGTTGCCGCCGTATCCGGATATCTCGCGCGGTCCGGCTGCAACATCAACGACAGTTCGCAATTCACCGATCAGGAGACCGGCCGTTTTTTCATGCGGCTGAGCTTCGTTTCGGAACAGGGGCTGGAGCGTGACGCCCTCTTTGAAGGCTTCGCTCCTGTCGCTACCGATTTCGACATGGACTACGATTTCCATGATCTCTCCCGCAAAACCAAGGCGGTGATCATGGTGTCGCGCTTTGGTCATTGCCTCAACGATCTCTTGTATCGCTCCCGCATCGGTGCCCTGCCGGTGAAGATCGTTGCGGTGATCTCCAATCATCTCGATTACCAGAAGCAGGTGGTGAACGAGGATATTCCCTTCCACCACATCCGCGTCACGCCGCAGACGAAACCGGAGGCCGAAGCGGAAATCCTGCAGGTGGTGCAGGATACCGGTGCTGAACTCGTGGTTCTGGCACGTTACATGCAGGTACTGTCGGACCGGCTCTGTCAGGAAATGTCGGGCCGCATCATCAACATCCATCATTCCTTCCTGCCATCGTTCAAGGGCGCCAACCCTTACAGGCAGGCCTATGAGCGTGGTGTGCGGCTGATCGGCGCGACTGCCCATTACGTCACCGCCGATCTCGATGAGGGGCCGATCATCGAGCAGGATACGATCCGCGTGACCCATGCCCAGAGCGGTCTCGATTACGTCTCGCTTGGCCGCGATGTTGAAAGCCAGGTGCTTGCCCGCGCCATCCATGCCCATATTCACCACCGGGTCTTCCTGAACGGCAACAGGACAGTGGTGTTTCCCGCCTCGCCTGGGGAATATGTGTCAGAGCGCATGGGGTAAGTGCACCAGAGCGTGAGAGCGGGAACTTTATTCTTCGGGTGGCGGCTCCATTTCGCCGCCCTGTTCCTGCTCTGGCGGTCTCGCGGACCGGGCGGCGGCGGGATAGGCGCCTGTCATGCTGGCGAACTGAATGTCGTTTTCAGCAAATGCATCCTTCAACATCGAATAGGCCTTGCGCCGCACCACTGAGGATTGCCCACCGGCGCGCAGCATCATGCCGAAGCCGAGCGTCATGCCATATTCGCCAAAGTGCTCGACACCCTTCAACTTGACGGTCTCGATGAGGAACGGCCCGAATTCCGGATCTTCCTTCAGCGCCTTGCCGATCTCCTTGGTGATGGCCTTGACCTTGGCGATATCGGTATCGAAAGCGACGGTGACCATGAATTTGTCGATCGACCAGTCACGGCTCATGTTTTCGACCGCTCCGAGCGACCCGAACGGCACGGTGAAGATGGGCCCACGATGGTGGCGCAGTTTGACCGAGCGGATGCTGAAGGATTCCACCGTGCCGCGATAAGAACCGCTCTGAATATATTCGCCGACGCGGAAGGCGTCGTCGATCATGTAAAACACGCCACTGATGATATCTTTCACCAGCGTCTGCGAGCCGAAACCGATGGCGATGCCGAAAATGCCGGCGCTCGCCAGCAGCGGCCCGATATTGACGCCGAGTTCCGAAAGCGCCGTCATGACGGCGACGGCGGCGATGATGATGCCGAGCATGTTGCGCAGAATCGGTAGAATGGTCAAAAGCCGGTCGTCCTGCGGCTGGCCGCCGGAGTGGCCGCTCATTGCGTCCCCGGCAGGGGCGCTCAGCTCCAGCCGCCGGGCGATCATCGACTTGATGGCGATCCATATGAGATCGGCAAGCAGCAGGATGAGCGCGCCGTGCAGGATGCCGACGACGATGGAGGTGAGCAGCGCGCCGTCGGGCAGGGAATCCGGATGGGCGCGAACAAGGAAGATCAGCCATACGATGGCCGCTCCCACGATGGCGAGCCGCACGCCGCGCTCGGCCAGAACGGGGCGAAGGTCGCTTTCGCCGTAACCGCCAATATCGGTTGCGAGTTTCCGTGCGGCGATGCCGAGCGTCGAGGCAAGGCCCGGCAGGACCAGCGCATAAAACCCGATCCAGAACAGCACGCCTGCGCCGGCAAGGCGCAATCCGAAGAGGATGATGAGGCAGAAGATCAGCGCGACATCGATCGCCCGTGTCCGTTCAGAACCCGGATCTCCGCCGGGCCGCCGCCATATCCAGAGGCTGGCGAGCAGAAACAGGAAACCGACCATGCCGGTGGACAATAGACCGAGCGTATCGCGCGGGACACCCAGATTTTCGAGCGTCCTGAGCAACGCCCAGAAAAACCCGGCAAGCGTTGCAAGCCATGTCCAGCGGACGATCCAGAAATCGCGCCGAGGGCTGGCTTCGCGGCCAACCACCTGCCGCAACAGGCCGGAAACGGCAAAAAGCACCGGCAGGAGAATGCTCATCACGAGCCAGGGCAGCAGAACGGCGCTCAGCAGGGGCGGCCACTGGATGCTGAGGAACATGGCGGTTGCGACAAGACCGTATCCGAAAAGGGGCAGAAGCCGCCCTGAGACGACGGCTGAGGCATATTTGCCGATATCCCCGCCGTTTTTGCGGGATGCGTGCATGACGATGATACGGTTTGTGACAATGCCGCCCGCAAGTCCTGCGCCGAACAGGATCAGGACATGCTGCAAAAAGATGAAGGGACCGTAGGCGCGGACCGCATCGCCAAGCCTTTGACATGCTGAAGCGATCTGCGAGAACATGACGGGCAGGTCGCCCATGATGCGGGCAAGATGCTCCCGCCGCTTGCTTGCCCATTGGTCGAGATCGCTCAACTGACTTTGTGACGCCGTCTGCGGCTGCGGCTCCGCGCCAGTTGTCGCAAGTTTCTGTGCAAGCAGGGCACGAACGTCGTCCTGCCCGAGAAGTTGCAGCAACTGGTCGACTTTCTGCTCCGTCGTTTGTGCGGGGGAAGGTGCTTTTACCGGCGGCGGCTCCTGTGCGGAAAGACCGGTTGTTCCAAGCACGAAAAGTGCGATGATGGCCGGCGCAATCCACCTGAAAAGGGAGGGAAGGGTTGTCATTCGGTTCTCCCGCACCAGCCGGGAAGATGCCGTGCATCGTGTGAGCGCGCCAGTTCCAATGCCTCGGCCATGGTCTCATCGAATGAATGCCGCAGGTCTTTGCTGCTTACCCGGCGGCGGAAAAAATCCGCCCAGAGAAATTCGGTAAAAGGCGCTTCGATCTTGGCGAAACCGCCGGCATCGCGAACCGCGCCGGCCAGAGAGCGGAAAGGGTCGTCTTGAAGGTCAGTGATCTGCTTCGGCAGCTCGTCGACAGGGCGGCGCGCACCTTCGACATCGAAGGGATAAACCAGGTTGCGATGATCCATCACCGACCAGAATTCCTGCCTGCCGAGATGAGAAAGATCGGCCACGATGCTGGTCAGCACATGTTTCACGCCCTCGTCATGTAACCCCAGAGCAAGGTGGTGATGGTCGACCAGATAGAGACGCTGTTTATAGCCAATGACGACGGGCACCATGTGGTGGCCGAGAAAATCTGGCCCTTTTTTCTCCCGGATGGCGGCCCATTGTTTGCGTTTGTTTTCCACCTCGCGAAGGCCAACCGTCATCTGGGTCGGCCTGAGCGAGGTGATTTCAACCGGGCTGAGGTGGGGTTCAAGAGGCTGTGGCATGGTTGTTCTCCCGACCCATGGCCGTGGTTACGGCATCATCGACGCTGAAACTGCTGCGCGCCACCAGATCGCTCCCGCCGCCGGCGAGCATCAGATCCCGTACATGGTCGTGCACGCGGGCATAATAGACCGTGGTGCCGCCGTGCTGCATCGCTGCATCGAATTCCAGCAGCGCATCGAGCGCGGTGGAATCCAGTTCGAAACTTTCCTCTAGGCTGATGATCGCGACATGCAGTTCCGGCCTTGCGGCGATGCGTTTGGTGACGGCGGCAAGGATCGGTTCGGCATTGCCGAAAAAGAGTGGCTGCGCCGGCCGCAGGATAATCATGCCCGATATGTCCTGCGCATCGGGATGGCGTTCCATATCGACGAAATCGTGGCTGTCGCCAAGCCTTCCGAGATGCATCACATGCGGCAGGGAAAGCCGACGGACGAAGACGGCGAAGGAAAGCGCGACGGCAACGAGCATTCCGTTCAGAACGCCGAATGCCAGCACGCCGGCGGCGGCGGCAAGTGCCAGCCAGGCATCGTTGCCAAGCCGCCACAGGCGGATGATCGGCGTCGGATCAAGCGCGTGCAGCAGGGCTACGGCAATGATGGCGGCGAGCACGGCCTGCGGAATGAAGGCGAACCAGGCGGAAGCGAGCAGGCTGAAGATTGCAAGGCCGATTGCGGCGATAGCCGAGGCGAGGCGGCTCTGCGGCCCGACCGCTTCGCTTGCCGCACCGGCGGAAAAACCGGCGCCGACCGGCATTCCCTGCATGGCCGCGCTGGCGATATTGGCAAGCCCGAAGGCCCGCAATTCGCGATTGGAATCGACATTCTCACCGTGGCGCAGCGAAAAGCTGCGGATCGTACCCCAGGATTCCGCAAAGAGAATGAGCACCAGCGGCGGCGCAAAGCGGGCGACATGCGCGACATCATCGAGCGATACCGAAAGCGGGCCGGCCCATATTCCGGCAAGATCGATGGTGCCGACAATGGCGACGCCGCGGCTTTGCAGATCAAGCAGAATCGAGACGGCAATACCCGCCACGATCACGACAAGGCTGCCGGGAAGGATCGGGCGTTTACGCAGGAGCAGTAGTACGGCAAGCGCCGCGAGGCCAACGGCGATGCTTTCGAGGCTCCAGTCTCGCGGATGGGAGACTATCTGCAACAGGATTGCCAGCGGTTCGCCCGTTTGCTCCTTGATTCCAAAAAGGCTCGGCAGTTGCTTGATCGTGATCAGAATGGCGAGGCCGAAAGCAAAACCGCGCAGCACCGGCCGCGAAATCACGCTCGACAGCGCGCCGAGCCGCGTGGCCGCCGCCACGAGAAACAGGATGCCCACCAGTGCGACCGAAATGGCGACAAGCAGCATCTTCTGCGCCGGCGTGACGGAAAGCGTCGCGAGCATCGCGGCCAATATTGCTGCGGAAGAGGATGTGGGCGAGACGACGGCAAACCGGCTCTGGCCGAAAACGGCATAAACAATGCAGCCCATGATGGCCGCAAGAATGGCGTGCTGGGCTGGAACGCCGGCAATTCCCGAATAGGCGATCGCTTCCGGCAGCATCAGGCCGGCGATCGACAACCCTGCAATTACATCACGCCTGTCGAATGTCACGGACATTGGGTTGCGACCGTATCGACGCCGATGGAGGCGATAAAACTTTCACCCGCTAAGATCACGATTCTCCACCTTGTATCCGCGATGAGATGAAGGTTTCACCCAATGCGGATACAAGTCAAAGTTTAAATCGCGCGCCTGAAATATTTCGGTCTTTCCGGGTTTGGCCATCACCGCCCTTCGTTCGGCGGATGATGCGGACGTGCCTGTTTCAGGCGGGTAACTGTCCCCCCGGAATGGCGGTGTCAGCCGCCATATTGGTCGTCCGTCACCTTCTCCATCCAGTCCACCACCTTGCCGTCCTTGACTTCCTGAAGTGCGATATGGGTCATGGCGACATTGGGAGCCGCGCCGTGCCAGTGCCTTTCGCTGGGTGCGAACCAGACGATATCGCCGGGACGGATTTCTTCCACCGGACCACCCTCGCGCTGCACGCGGCCAAAGCCGGAGACGACGATCAGTGTCTGGCCCAATGGATGGGTGTGCCAGGCGGTACGAGCGCCGGGCTCAAAGGTGACCTGTGCACCCTGAACCCGCTCCGCATCGAAGGGATTGAACAGCGGATCAATGCGGACCGTGCCGGTGAACCAGTCCTCGGGTCCCTTGGCGGATGCCCGGGTTCCTGCGCGCAATATTTCCATGGTCATTCTCCTGATTGGAATCGTGTGGTGATTTGAGGCGGGAATTCCCCTGTTGTCCACAGGGGTGTTCAAACCTGATCGGGCGGAGAGGCTGCAGACATTTTTGAAGCCACCGGCTTCGATCATTTTGAAGGGTTATCGCACTCTTTTGCGCGTATTTTGCGACACTGTCAGCATTGATTTTGCCTTCCTTCCAGACGCCGCGAGAAAAATCGCGCTCGGGATTGACTCGATTATGAAAACGGTTACATTCGCTCATGTAAACGGTTTCATTGGTTAAAAACCGTGCTTGGAGGAGCAAATTTCATGTTTAGACATTTGATGGCTGCCGCCGCTTTGGTGCTGGCGGCCGGCACGTCGGCGTACGCCCAGGAGCAGAGCTTCAAGATCGGTCTTTCCAACTCGTTCGTCGGCAGCGAATGGCGCACGCAGATGATCGAGGAAGCCCAGGCTGCCGCAAAGGCGTGGGGCGAAAAGGGCGTCAAGGTTGAAGTCGTCGTTCAGAGCGGCAATGTCGATGTGCAGGGGCAGATCGGTCATATCCGCAATTTCATGAACCAGGGCGTTGATGCGATCCTCATCAATCCCGGTAGCCCGACGGCTTTCGATCCGATCTTCGCACAGGCCAAGGCACGCAACATTCTCGTCATCGCAACCGACGCCGAAGTGTCCTCGAAGGATGCGCTCTATGTCGGCATCGACCAGAAGGCTTGGGCGGCGCAGTCCGCGCAATGGCTTGCGGATGCGCTGAAGGGCAAGGGAAGCATCGTCGCCATCAACGGCATCGCCGGCAACCCCGCCAACGAAGCCCGCGTCGCCGGTTATCGCGAAGTGTTCAAGAAATACCCTGACATCAAGGTGCTGAACGAAGCCAATGCGAGCTGGGATCAGGCGCAGGGCCAGCAGGCCATGCAGAACCTGCTTGCCACCTATCCCGATATCAGCGGCGTCTGGGTGCAGGACGGCATGGCAGACGGCGCATGGCGCGCAATCGAAGCCGCCGGCAAGACCAAGGACATTGCAGCGACCGGTGAAATCCGCAAGGACTTCATGACCCGCTGGGAAAAGGAAAAGTTCAACTCCGGCGCTTCGGTCAATCCTCCCGGCGTCATGGCCAGCGCGCTCAACGTCGCTGTCCTGAAGTTGCAGGGCAAGGAATTCAAGGAAGGTGTTTTCGGCGGCACCTATGGTAACGCCATCTATATTCCGATCCCCTTCGTCAGCAACGATAACCTCGCGGACAACATCAAGTCCGCCGAAGGCAAGCCGGGCTACTGGTCCGTCACGGCAACAGTGACGCCGGAGCAGGCTGGCGAGTTCTTCAAATAAGACCGGCTTCGGGCTGGCGGTCCTTTGCCAGCCCGAATTTCGCAATTCGAGTGCGGGTTTCAGGTGAGAACCACTGGTTCTTTTCCGCGTCCGCCAGTGATGAAGCATAATGACAAGCACAATTCGGGGACATGCGATGGCGAACGCTCTGGAAGCGGCCGGCATAACGAAGAATTTTGGCGCGGTTCGCGCGCTTTCCGACGGCAGGCTGACAGTTGGTCGCGGTGAAATTCACGCATTGCTGGGCGCCAATGGCTGCGGCAAGAGCACGCTCTGCAAGATCGTTGCGGGTGCGGTGGCTCCAACCAGCGGCACCATCAGGTTCAACGGCGAAAACGTGCGCTTCAAAAGCCCGCGGGACGCCGAAAATGCCGGTATTGCGCTGTTTTATCAGGAACTCAGCCTTATTCCGCAGCTTTCCGTCGCCGACAATATTTTCCTCGGGCGCGAGCCGAAACGCGGCGTCTTTGTCGACGGCAAGGCGCTGAAGGCCGAAGCAGCCAGGTTGATTGCGCTGTTTGACGGGGTTGCAGGCAAAGGGCTGGAGCCGGATGCGATTGTCGGCAACCTGCCGCCCGATCAGCGCCAGCTCGTCGAAATCCTCAAGGTCTTCGCCCAGAATGCCAGCCTGATGATCATGGACGAGGCGACGGCGGCGCTCGATGGCCGCCAGTCCCAGCGTTTTTTCGAGATACTTCGGGCCAAGAAGGCCGACGGTATATCCACCATCATGATTTCCCACCGTCTCGACGAGGTTTTCGCCGTCTGCGACCGCATCACAGTGATGCGCAACGGCGCGACGATTTCCGAACTCGATACGGCGGCAACCACGCGCGAAGCTGTGGTGCATGACATGGTTGGCGATGTTCGGGCCGCTCCTGCCCGTCAGAACGGGCGTTCGGCTGCTGCACCGAGCCTGAAGCTTACGGATGTGGCGGGTGAGGGCGTTCGCGGTGTCACTCTCGAAGCTTATCCGGGCGAAATCGTCGGTCTGGCCGGCCTGCAGGGGCAGGGCCAGTCGGCGCTGCTGAAGGGCCTGTTCGGCGCCAGCCCTTTCGCTGCTGGGCAAATCCGGTTCGAAGGCCGTGAACTCACTATCGGCAAGCCTTCACAGGCGGTTCACAATGGTTTTGCCTATGTGTCCGGCGATCGCGGTCGCGATGCCTCGCTTCAGGGTCGGTCGATCTTCGAAAATCTCGTCGCCGCGCTGATGGTGCGCGAGAAGATGCGGCTGGTCCGTCCCGCGACGCTGAAGCCACGGGTGCAGAAGGTCGCGGATGACATGAAGACGAAGTTCGCCGGCCTGGATATGCCGATCGGCACGCTTTCGGGCGGCAACCAGCAGAAAATCTTCATCTCCCGCTGGCTCGCCACCGCGCCGAAACTGCTGCTGCTCGACGATCCGACCAAGGGCATCGATCTAGGCGCAAAAGCAGATCTCTTCGCCCTGATGCGGCAGCAGGCCGATGCCGGCGCGACAATCCTTCTTTACTCCTCTGAAGATGCGGAAATCCTCGAATATGCCGACCGCATTCTTGTGTTCAACGGTGGGCGCATTTCTGCGGAACTGACCGGAGCCGACATGACATCCGTAAACATGACCCGCGCCGCTTATGGAGATGCCGCATGAGCGCCTCCGGTTTTCTGCGCAGGCAGCCATGGGTCATCACCCTCGTCGTTCTGGCGCTTCTCATCGCCGTGAATACGTTCCTGCAACCGTCCTTCGTTCAGCCCTCCGTGCTGCAATCGAACCTGACGACGTTTCTGCCGCTGATCCTGGTCGCCATCGGCCAGACCTATGTCATTCTGGCGGGAGATATCGATCTGTCGGTCGGCAGCATCGTGGCGCTTGCCAATGTCGTCACCGTCAGCGTCATCGCCGCACTTGGCGGCACGACGGGCGCCGTCTTTGCCGGCATGGCGGCGGGTGCGGCTGTCGGGCTGCTCTGCGGATTGGTCAATGGCCTCTTCATATCCGGCCTGCGCTTCCAGCCAATCGTCACCACCTTCGCAACCGGCATCATCTTCGCCGGGCTGGCGATCTGGGTGCTGCCGCAGGCCGGTCTTCCGGTGCCGGAAGCCTATTGGCAGACCTATTCCGGCAGCTTCATCGGCTTGCCCTTCGTGCTGTGGGTGCTGATTGGGGGCATTGCCTTCACCCTCATCGTGTCGCGTATTCCGTTTCATACGCACCTGTTGGCCGTTGGTGGCAATCGCACCGGTGCCTTCCAGACGGGCCTGCGCCTCTCGGGCATCCGCATCGGCGCCTACATGATCTCCGGTCTGTTTTCGGCGCTGGCGGCGCTGTGCCTGACGGGAGAGACCGCTTCTGGCGACCCGTTGCTAGGCGCAAGTCTGGCGCTCTCCTCCATTTCGGCCGTGGTTTTGGGCGGCACCGCACTTTCGGGCGGCTTCGGCAGCTCGACAGGGTCGATCGCCGGCGCGCTGGTGCTCGGCATGATCGGTAATGTGATTTTCTTTGCGGGCCTACCTTTCGAGTACCAGACACTGGTGCAGGGTTTGATCGTGCTGACGGCGCTGGCCGGCGGTGTTCTGGTGACGAGGCGTTGATATGACCAATCCCGGCTTGCAACTCAAATCTATCGTCACCGATCCCCTGACCATCGCCATTGGTGCATCGGTCTTCCTGCTTCTGGTCGGCGAACTGCTGTCCCCCGGCTTCGCGCAAGGCTCGCAGATCGTGCGGCTGCTGACGATTGCCGCCATTCTCGGCATCGTCGCGGCGGGCCAGAACCTCGTCATCCTCGGTGGACGCGAAGGTATTGATCTTTCCGTCGGCGCGATGATCTCGCTCGGCGCCGTCCTTGCCGGCAATATGATGAACGGCCAGAATGCGGGCATTCCGCTCGCCATTCTCGTCGCAGGCGGCATTCCCTTCCTGATCGGTCTGATCAACGGTCTCGGCATCACCTTTGTGCGCATTCCGCCACTGGTCATGACGCTTGGCATGACGGCGGTGATCCAGGGCGGGTTGGTCGTTTATTCGCAGGGCGTTCCCTCCGGTGCTGCCGCACCGCTGCTGGCGGGCTTCATCAACCGTCCGCTCATTTTCGGTATTCCCGGCGTGCTTTTCGTCTGGCTGGGCATTGCCGCGATCATGCTGTTCGTGCTGCGCCGCACGGCCTTTGGCTTCGCCATCTATGCCATCGGCTCGAACGAGCGGGCGGCGACGCTCACCGGTTTGCCCGTGTCGCTGATCCGTACGCTGCTTTATGGCCTCTCCGGTCTGTTTGCCGGGCTGACCGGCGTCTGCGTGATCGGTTACACCGGCACCTCCTTCATCTCCGTCGGCGACCAATATGTGCTTCCGTCGATCATCGCTGTTGTCATCGGCGGCACCTCGCTTGCCGGCGGCGCGGGTGGATATGTCGGAACCATGGCCGGGGCGGTTGCGCTCACCATTCTGCAAAGCGTACTGATAACGCTCAACCTCGATGTATGGGCACGGCAGATCATATTCGGTGTCACGTTGCTAGCGCTGATGCTGCTTTATGGCCGCCAAAAGCAGTTGCGTGTGTGACAGATGAGCAAAGACCAAGGTTCGAATATCAGGGAAGTGGCAGCTCTCGCGGGCGTTTCGATCGCGACCGTATCGCGGGCGCTGCAACAACCCGACAAGGTTCGCCCGGAAACCCGGAAGAAGGTTTTCGATGCCGTGCGGCAGGCGAACTTCGTTCCCAATGCGCAGGCCGCGAGCTTCCGGCGTCAATCCAACAACACCGTCATCCTTCTCGTTCGCGATATCGGCAACCCGTTTTATCTCGAAATCTACAAGGGTGTTGAGGAAGCGGCGGGCGAAGCGGGCTTCAAGGTGCTGATGGGCGATGCCCGCAACGACGAGAACCGCGTGGCGACCCACATCGACATGGTACGCCAGAAACATGCCGATGGCCTGATCCTGATGACCGGACAGTTTCCCGCCGAGCTTCTCGATCAAGGCGACGCGCTGCCGCCGATCGTCATCGCGTCGGAAACGGTGCCCGGCCTCGCGCTGCCCACCGTCAAGGTGGACAACCGTGCCGCCTCCATGAACGCCATGCGCCACCTCATCGAGGCGGGACATCAAAGGATCGTGCATCTGGCCGGTCCGGTTCCGGAAAGTCTGGCGCAGGAGCGTTTCGATGGTTATCGCGCGGCACTTGCCGAAGCGGGCATTGCTTATGCCGACGAACTTGTCGTGACGGGCGATTACAGCATCGAGGCCGGCCGTCAGGCGATTGGCAGCCTTCTCGAAGGCGGCATTGCCTTCACCGCGATTTTCGCCTCGAGCGACCAGATGGCGATTGGCGCGATCAGCGAGTTGCGTGCGCGTGGCGTTTCGGTTCCGGCCGATGTCTCCGTCATCGGCTTCGACGATATCATTTTCGCCAATGCCTTCGAACCGCCGCTGACGACGGTGCGCCAGCCCCGGCAGGAAATGGGCCGCAGGGCCATGGCGCTGATGGTGGATCGCCTGAACGGAAAACGCACGGCTGAAACCATCGTGCTGGATACGGAACTGGTGGTGCGCGGCTCGGTCGCGCCCTGCCGCCCGCCGCATCGGTAGCGGCCAGACTGTGAATGCAAGGAGTGTAAGGACATGAAGACGATCAAAGGCCCGGCGATTTTCCTCGCGCAATTTGTCGGGGACAAGGCCCCTTTCGACACACTCGACAATCTCGGCCAATGGGCGGCTTCCCTCGGTTACAAGGGCATTCAGGTGCCGACCGATCCCAAGCTCTTCGATCTTGAGAAAGCCGCTGCATCCAAGACCTATTGCGACGATATCAAGGGCCGTCTGGCGGAAATGGATATCGAGATCACCGAGCTTTCGACCCATATTCAGGGCCAGCTCGTCGCCGTCCATCCCGCCTACGACGAGATGTTCGATGGTTTTGCACCTGCCGAACTGCGTGGAAAACCGCAGGCGCGGCAGGAATGGGCGGTCAACCAGCTGAAATATGCGGCGAAAGCCTCGCAGCATCTTGGCCTCAAAAGCCACGCGACTTTCTCCGGGGCGCTTGCCTGGCCCTTCGTTTACCCATGGCCGCAGCGCCCGGCCGGTCTTGTCGAAATGGCCTTTGCCGAACTTGGCAAGCGCTGGACACCTATTCTCGATGCCTTCGAGGAGAATGGCGTCGATCTCTGCTACGAGTTGCATCCGGGCGAGGACCTGCATGACGGCGTTACTTTCGAGCGCTTTCTCGAGGTCACCGGCAATCACTCGCGCGCCAACATCCTCTACGATCCCTCCCACTTCGTCCTTCAGGCGATGGACTATCTCGATTTCATCGACATTTACCACGAGCGCATCCGCGCCTTTCACGTCAAGGATGCCGAGTTCAATCCGACCGGCCGTTCCGGCGTTTATGGCGGTTATCAAAACTGGGTCGACCGGCCGGGACGTTTCCGCTCGCTGGGCGACGGGCATGTCGATTTCGGCGCGGTGTTTTCCAAGCTCACCCAATATGATTTCGACGGCTGGGCGGTGCTGGAGTGGGAATGCGCGTTGAAACATCCGGAAGACGGCGCGCGCGAAGGCGCTGGCTTCATTGAAAACCACATCATCCGCGTGACCGAGCGGGCCTTCGACGATTTCGCCAAAAGCGGTGTCGATGATGCCGCCAACCGCCGCCTTCTCGGTCTCTGAAAGGAACATCATGTCCTCCACAACAGCAAAATTTAACAGCCGCCGCATCCGTCTCGGCATGGTCGGTGGTGGTCAGGGCGCCTTTATTGGTGCCGTGCATCGCATCGCGGCCCGGCTGGATGACCGCTACGAACTGGTGGCCGGCGCGCTTTCTTCCGATGCTGCGCGTGCTGCCGCTTCGGCAACCCTGCTCGGCATTGCACCGGAGCGTTCCTACGCCTCGTTCGAGGAAATGGCAGCGGCCGAAGCCGGCCGGGAAGATGGCATCGAGGCAGTCGCCATCGTCACGCCAAACCATCTGCATTTCGCCCCGTCCAAGGCCTTTCTCGAAGCCGGCATCCACGTCATCTGCGACAAGCCGGTTACCGCGACACTGGAGGAGGCGAAGGCACTGGCCGAGATCGTCAGGGCATCCGACAGCCTGTTCGTTCTGACGCATAATTACACCGGCTATGCGATGCTGCGGCAGATGCGCGAGATGATCGCTGATGGCTCCATCGGCAAGCTGCGCCACGTTCAGGCCGAATATGCGCAGGACTGGCTGACCGAAGCGGTTGAAAAGACCGGTGCCAAGGGCGCGGAATGGCGCACCGACCCCAGCCGTTCCGGCGCGGGCGGGGCAATCGGCGATATCGGCACCCATGCCTTCAACGCTGCCGCCTTCGTTACGGGCGAAATCCCCGCGAGCCTTTATGCCGATCTGACCTCTTTCGTTCCGGGCCGGCAGCTGGATGACAGCGCCAATATTCTGCTGCGCTATGCAAGCGGCGCGAAAGGCATGCTCTGGGCGAGCCAGATCGCGGTCGGCAATGAAAATGCGCTGTCGCTCAGGGTCTATGGCGACAAGGGCGGGCTTGAATGGCACCACAGGGTGCCAGACGAGCTGTGGTTTACGCCTTACGGGGAGCCGAAGCGGCTTATCACCCGCAACGGTGCGGGTGCCGGTGCGGCCGCCAACCGTGTCAGCCGCGTGCCGTCAGGGCACCCGGAAGGATATCTCGAGGGTTTTGCGACGATTTACCGCGAAGCCGCAGACGCAATCATCGCAAAAAGGGAGGGAAAGACAGCTGCCGGGGAGGTGATTTACCCCGGCATAGAGGACGGCCTTGCGGGTCTCGCATTCATCGATGCGGCCGTTCGGTCCAGCCGGACCTCGTCCTGGGTCGGGATCGACATCTAGACCACTGGATATCGGGGACTGACGACGCAGGGCACAGGAGGTGGTGCCCGGCATAACCCGGCCAGAAGGCCGGGAAAGGCGTGGGCACACGTGTCGTCACATTGATCAAACGGAAAGGGAGTTACGCGTTTGAAAACGTTCAAGTCAAAATTCGCAAGCATGGCAGCCGTTGTCGCATTGGCGGCCGGCATCGCAAACCCGGTTCTGGCGCAAGACAGCAAGACGCTGCCGATTGCCGCGCAGATGTACACATTGCGTAATGCGGGAACACTTGAGGAGCAGCTTGCCATCCTCAACCGCGCGGGCGTTTCGGCCGTGGAAACGGTGGATATGCAGAAGGTCAGCGCCAGCGAACTGAACGCGCTGCTGGAAAAGCACAAGATCAAGGTCATTTCCTCGCATGTGCCGATCGACAAGCTGCGCGGCAACCTCGATGAGGTCATCACCGAGCAGAAAGCCGTCGGAAATCCGGTCGTCACCGTACCGTTCCTGAAGCCCGAAGACCGGCCGAAGGATGCCGCAGGCTGGACCGCCTTCG
The DNA here is from genome assembly GCF_053522525.1 of Agrobacterium sp. 22-210-1. NCBI lineage: Bacteria > Pseudomonadati > Pseudomonadota > Alphaproteobacteria > Hyphomicrobiales > Rhizobiaceae > Agrobacterium > Agrobacterium sp. 22-210-1. Next base: position 394,067 of record NZ_JBNWCI010000003.1, read on the forward strand.
GCAAGGAACTTGGCGGCTATGCCGACAAGCTTTCCGCGGCGGGCCTTTCCATGGCCTATCACAATCATGATTTTGAAATGGTCAAGTTCGACGGCAAGACGGCGCTTGAGCTGCTGCTTGATGCGGCCGGCCCCAAGCTGCAGAGCGAACTCGATGTCGCCTGGGTGGCGCGCAGCGGCAATGATCCCGCCCAGTTTCTCGGCACATTGAAGGGCAAGGTTTTTGCCATCCACGCCAAGGACAATGCACCGGCCGGCACGGCGGAAAACGAGCGCGGCTTTGCCACACTCGGCACCGGCGTTCTCGACTGGAAGGCAATTCTGCCGGCGGCCAAGCAGGCCGGCGTCAAGTGGTTCATCCTTGAACACGACCTTCCGCTCGATGCCGAAGCTGTCGTGACCAAGGGCAACGCGTTCCTCAACGAACGCCTGCCGACCCTTCAGTAATCACTGCCAGTAAACCAAAACCGCGCACGCGCTGTCAGTTCCGTAACAAGTGTCGGCTGGGCTGTCCCTTCGGCGGCTATTTCAGCACGCAGGCATCGACCCTGCCTGCGGCGGTCGCTACCGGCAATCTCACCCTTCGGCCTTTCTCCATCGTCAAGGAAATCCTCTACGACAAGGACACGAAGAAGGCGCGCGGTGTTGAGATCATCGATGCCGAAACCAACCTGACCTATGAATACACCGCCGACATCATCTTCCTCAACGCCTCGACGCTGAACTCGACCTGGGTGCTGATGAATTCGGCCACCGATGCCTGGGAAGGCGGCCTCGGCAGCAGCTCCGGCGAACTCGGCCACAACGTGATGGACCACCATTTCCGCATGGGCGCGACCGGCCAGGTGGAAGGCTTCGAGGACTTCTATTTCAAGGGCCGCCGCCCTGCGGGCTTCTACATTCCGCGTTTCCGCAACACCGGCGACGACAAGCGCAAATACCTGCGCGGTTTCGGTTATCAGGGCTCCGCCAGCCGTTCGCGCTGGGAGCGGGAGATCACCGAACTGAATATCGGTGCCGATTACAAGGAGGCGCTGACCGAGCCGGGCGGCTGGACCATCGGCATGACCGCCTTCGGCGAAATGCTGCCCTATCACGACAACCGCGTGAAGCTGGATCATGAGAAAAAGGACAAATGGGGCCTGCCGGTCCTGTCCATGAATGTCGAGATGAAGCAGAACGAACTCGACATGCGCGAAGACATGGTCAATGACGCCGTCGAGATGTTCGAGGCGGTCGGCATCAAGAATGTCAAACCCTCCAGGGGCAGTTACGCCCCCGGCATGGGCATTCACGAAATGGGAACGGCCCGTATGGGGCGCGACCCGAAAACCTCCGTCCTCAACGGCAACAACCAGGTCTGGGATGCACCCAACGTCTTTGTCACTGACGGCGCCTGCATGACCTCGGCCTCCTGCGTCAACCCGTCTCTGACCTATATGGCGCTGACGGCGCGTGCGGCTGATTTTGCCGTCTCCGAACTGAAGAAGGGGAACCTGTGATGAACAGACGCGAACTGCTGAAACTGATAGCCATCGCCACTGGCCTTCCGCTGATCGGCGCGGATGTGTTGACTGCTGCGGAGAATGCCGCAAAGCCAGCCGGCGGCAGCCATGTGTTCAGCCCGGAGGATATCCGGTTTCTGGATGAGGTGGCGGAAACCATCATTCCCTGCACCTCCACGCCGGGCGCGAAGGATGCCGCTGTCGGCATTTATGGCGGTTTACGCGGCCGATTGTTATACCGACGAGCAGCGGGCACTTTTCCTTTCGGCAATCCCCGAGATCGAAAAGCGCAGTCAGGCCGAACACAAAAAGGCTTTTGCGGATTTGACGCCAGAGCAGCGGCAGACGTTGCTTGCCACGCTGGACAAGCAGGCGAAGGCGGAACAGACGCCGGCAAAACCGCACGCCTTCACGCTGGTCAAACAGCTGACGCTGCTCGGTTTCTTCACCTCGAAGATCGGCGCAACGGAAGTTCTCGTCTACGACGAGATTCCCGGCGGTTTCGAAGACCGCGTTCCCTACAAGAAGGGCACGCCCGCCTGGGGCACGACCTGAAGAGAGAACTGTTGGCCCGTCCGCATTTTCAGACGGGCCACACTCGAGCGGCAAGACAAGGATGACACGATGCGCAGTACAATCATCATCGCGGCGGCTATGCTGACCGCAAGCACCGTTCCCGCTCTTTCTGAGGGCGATGTTGCCAAGGGGGAGGCGGTCTTCAAGCGCTGTTCCGCCTGCCACGCCATAGGCGAGGGCGCGAAAAACCGGGTTGGCCCGCAGCTTAACGGCATCATTGGTCGCGCAGCGGGCAGCGTGCCCGACTATAATTATTCGAGCGCGATGAAAAAAGCGGGCGAGGACGGTCTCGTCTGGACACCGGAAGAATTGCGGGATTTCCTGAGCGCGCCGAAAAAGAAAATACCCGGAAACAAGATGGCGCTGGCCGGCATCAGCAAGCCGGAAGATCTGGACAATCTCATCGCCTATATCGAAAGCGCGGCTTCGAAGCCGGTTGAGTGAGGGCGGCGGGACTACCCGCTCGAGGCGCGGCTCTTGGCGAAGGCCAGACGCATGGCGGCAGGCCCCTGCGCGCTATACCTGGCTTGCTTCGCCTTCCGCCAGCTGGGCAAGGCCCGGCAGATTGCAGACGAGAAGCTTCTGCCGTCCTCCCTGCACCAACCCCTTGGTTTCCCAGCTGCTGAGAATGCGTGAGACCGTGTGCAGCGTCGTGCCGGTCATCTCGGCGATATCCTGCCGCGAGATCGGGAAATCGATACGGATGCCGTCTTCCTCCTTGCGTCCGGCCTGCTGCGAAAGGCGCAGCACGGCATGAGCCACCCGGCGCTCCACTTCCTGCGTTGACATTTCGCGGATGCGCGTATGGGCTTCCTCGAGACGCTGGCCGATGGTCTGCATGGCGGAAACGGCGAGATGCGGGTTCTGTTCGACGAATTGCGGCCAGAGGTCCGTTTGCCACGACAGGATCACGCTTTCGGCAGCCGTGGTGGCTGTGCCGGGATAATCGGACCGTTGCAGTGCTCTTGCGAAACCGAAGAGATCACCGGGATGCACCATGCGCACGATGATCTGCTGGCCATCATGGGTCACCTGGGTCACCTTCAGGCGGCCGTGGATGAGCAGGAAGAAATGCGTGGCCGATTGGCCCTGCTCGAAAATGGCTTCGCCCGGCGGCACCAGCCGGGATGTGGCGTGGGTCAGCAGTCCGTCCAGCTCATCGTCGGCCATCTTGGCAAACAAGGCCAGCGACCGGATGACGCTTCGGTCAATCTTCACTTGCACCCTCTCCGGTGATCGGACGACCCTCAAGGTGATTGCATTGGCAATCGAGGAACGGCCTTTTCTGTATTGTCAGCATACAGCACTATCACCGGCGGCAGAAGATCAAATGATATGAATCAAGCACTTGTTTTAATTGATGATTGTCAAGAAAACAGGGTAGTGGCGCGAAGCTTTTCGAGAAGCGGCGCGTACCAGCGTGTGTCTCTCACGAGCCTGAACCCGAGATTATCAGGCGGCACGCCGACGGCACATCCGCCGCTTTTGGGGTTTTTGACGAAGGCGCTCATCGCCGCCCGGTGTTTTCCCGAGGCGACGGGAATGCCGCAGGAGGCGACGCTATCGATCGCCTCACCATCCTTGCCGAGCGTCACACGGTGGCTGCAGCTCGAGGTCCATTCCCAGACATTGCCACCGAAATCGGCAAGGCCATATTCGTTTTCGCCGAAGCTGCCATAGGATTGCGGAACGGGATTGCCAGAGGCCTTGCGACTGGTCTGCCGCTCATAATCGGCCAGCCAGCGTAAAGCCGGGTTTTCACTGTCCGCGGCGACACCGAGTGTCTCGTCCGGGAAAAGCGACCCGGCGGCAAAGGCGAGTTCAGCGTCGGTCGGTAGGCGCCAGACAACGCCTGTCCGCTCACTTAGCCACTTTGCATAGGCGCGGGCGTCGTCCTGGCTGATGCCGGTTGCCGGTATTTCGCCGCCGACCGGAGCCGCAAAGCCGGGTTCCGGCTGCTGGCAGCCGCCCTCCGCCACGCAGCGCGCATAATCCGCGCTCGATACCTGATATTTCATGATCGTCAGATTTTGCCGCATCGCCACGTCGACCATCGGTCCATCGACGGCATAACCATTGCGGAAATATTCGCCCTCCGCCCGGTATGTGAAATGCCCGGCGGGCACGGTGACGACCTGCGGTGCCGTCATGGCCGCGCGGTCATCAGCGCCGCTGCGGATGATCCCGGACTGGAAACCGATGGCCGTTGCCAGCAGCGTTGCAATGGAGAGCGGCAAAAGAAGCGAGACGGCATTTGGGAAGTGGCTGTTGCCGGGAATGCCCATGGGAACCTGCCTGCGTCGAGAAGACGCCAAAGTTCGGGCCTGCCTTCAGGCCGCGGAGAGCAGAAGGGGAAGCGCGCCGCGACCGTTGTCGGCGGCGCGCCTCCGTCTGTGTCAGATGCTCGAGGGGGCGAGCACCGCCTGCATCAGGGTGTTGTTCCACTCACCGGTCACCTTGAAGTGAGCGGCTGCACCCAGCTCGAAGGCCTCAATGAGGTTGTGGTTGACATAGGCATAGATGCCGGGCTGCTCGAAGGTGTAGAAGGCAGCGCCCGCCGTGCCGCCGGGAATGAACCAGGTTTCCTGGTCGAGATCCGGCGGGTTGCGGAATTTGCCCGTCGCCCAGACATAGTCGCCATGGCCGCCGATGAGATGCGGGCGGGTATCACGGTTTGCCTGCGAATGGACGATCAGCACCTTTTCACCAACGGCGGCCTGAAGGGCATGTTCCCCCGTCAGGGCGCCGACTGCACCGTTGAAGACGATGTGGGTTGGCGTCAGCTTGCGCATCACCTCCAGCGTGTCGGCCATGGCGTCGCCGGCGCTTTCATATTTCTTGAAATTGCCGTTCTCGTCCCGGGGAATGTAGAAGTCCTGCTCGCCGACATAATAGACCTTGTCATAAACAAGCTCCTTGCCGTGGCCGTCCGTCAGGCCCTCACGCGGCAGCACCATGATCGCGCCATTCATGCCCGAGGTAACATGCCACGGCACCATGCCGGGAGGTGCGCAGTGATAGACGAAGACGCCGGCCTTGGTGGCCTTGAAGCGCAGGATCGCCTTTTCACCGGGGTTGACGATGGTGAGCCCGCCGCCGCCGAGCGCGCCGGTGGCCGAGTGGAAATCGATATTGTGCTGCAGCTCGTTGGTATCGGGGTTGATGAGGGTCAGCTCGACATAGTCGTCCTGATGCACCACCATCAAGGGGCCGGGAACCGAGCCGTTGAAGGTCATGGCGTGGACCTCGGTGCCCTTGTCGTCGAGAACCATTTTCTGCTCTTTGATCGTGAGCGTGAACTCGACGATCTTCGGTCCGTCTTCGGCTTTCTGCGTGTGGGCGTGAACGAAGGGCGGTTTGACGAGGTCAACCTTTACGCGAGGTAGCGCTGCAATCTCCGCGCTCGTCAATGGCTTTGCCGCGGCCTTCTTTTCCTCTGCCGCGCCCGCTGCCGATGGCATGATGACGGGAGCTATCGCCCCTGCAAATGCTGCGCCTGCGAGAATATTACGCCGTGTGATGTGGAAGGTTTCCGTCATCATTTTTCTCCTATCCCTCTTGGGGCAGAGCATGTTTCGCTCTGTCACAGCATTTGTAGCGGAGGGACGGAAATACAATTTGAGATGGAGCAAACTTCGCTTCCGGCACCCTGCGACATTTTGGCAGGCGGCTGAAGGCTGCTGCGGAGGCGTCACACCTCCTCTTTGCCTGTTCGCAAAGAAGCCGGACGGGCTTGGGTCTAGACATATGTCAAGACCAAACCAGGAGCATTATAATGAGTGGCAGCGAAACCGTTCTCACCGAAGGGCGCAGCCGGCCAAAGGGCGGCATTCCAAGAGGGCTGGGGCGCACCGGCCCGGTTATCTTTTCTTACGGCTTCCGGCCGTTTTTCCTCGGCGGCGCCATCTGGGCCATCGTGGCGATGGTGTTGTGGATCGCAGCCCTTTCCGGCTTCATCGACATTGGCGGGGACTATAGTGCGCCGAACTGGCATGCCCATGAGATGCTGTTCGGTTTCGCTTCGGCGGTGCTGGCCGGTTTTCTTTTGACGGCTGTGCCGAACTGGACGGGGCGACTGCCGGTATCGGGCAAACCGCTGGTCTGGCTGTTTGCGCTCTGGTGTGCTGGCCGGCTTTTCCTGCTTGTGCCGGACACGGTGGGCGTGGTCACCGCCGCAGCCGTGGACGGGCTTTTCCTGCCGGCGCTTCTCACGATCTGCGCGCGCGAGGTCATTGCCGGGCGCAAATGGAAAGACCTGAAGGTGCTGGGCGGGCTGCTGGCGCTTTCCCTCGCCAACATCATATTCCACGTTGCGGCGATTGGGGGCGATCATAGCCAGATCGCGACCCGCCTCGCGGTCTCGGCCTATACCGTGCTTGTCATTATCGTCGGCGGCCGCATCGTGCCGAGTTTCACCCGCAACTGGCTGAACCGGTTCGGCCGCACGGATTTTCCCGTGCCCTATAACGGCTTCGATACAGCCGCTATCCTGACCGGTATCGCGGCGCTGGCCGTCTGGACAATAGAATCCGAGAGCATCGTGGCAGTGCCAACGGCGCTTCTGGCCGCGTTCATGCATGCGGTGCGCCTGATCCGCTGGCGTGGCTGGACGACATGGCCGGAGCAGGTGCTGGTGGTGCTGCATGTGGCCTATGCCTTCATTCCCGTCGGTTTCATCACCATTGCGCTGGCGGCGCTTGACGTGATGGACACGCGCTCCGTCCTGCATGTCTTCACCGTCGGCGTTATCGGCTGCATGATGCTTGCGGTGATGACGAGAGCGAGCCTTGGCCATACCGGACGCAAGCTCGCTGCCAGCAGGGTCACTATTGCCGCTTATGTGGCGCTGATCGCCTGTGCGCTCTTGAGACCTGCGGCCGAGTTCTTCCCCGGCGCGATGATGCATCTTTATGCCTGCTCGGCGTTTCTCTGGGTCGCGGGCTTTGGTCTGTTCTGCTTCGAATACGGCCCGATCCTGATGCGCGAGCGCAAACCGCTGAAAGCCTAGAAGGCTTGCTTGCGATACTGCCAGAAACGAAACGCCCCGGAGGTAATTTCCGGGCGTTTCGGTTTCGGGGATTTGATATCTGGCTTAATGCGCGCCGGCGCCGGCGCGGATGAAGATGCGAAACGCCGTGCGCGCCTCGTCGAAATTGCCGGCCCATTGATGGCCCCGGGCCAGAAGCTCCGGGTAAAGAAAGGTCGGCTCCTGCGGCATCAGCACGAAGATCACGGCGCCCGGCGGAAGACGGTCGAGCGCTGTAAGCGTACGGCTCGCCTGGCCTTTGGCCGTCTCGTCGCTGAGGTCGAGATAGATGACCGGGTCCGGCCATATCTGCGGCTCCTCGGCATTGCCCGCAAGCGCCGGCGAAACGGAAATCTGTTCGGTTTCAGCGGATTGCGGCGTGAACAGCACTTCCCAGTCGCCACCGCCGATTTCCCTGACCTGATGGTCGAAACCGCGCTCGGCCATCACCTTGAACAGCGGAACGGGCCGGAAGGTGGCGTATAAGCGCAGCGCCTCACCGGGAGCAAGCCCGGCCACGGCTTCCATGATGGCCGGAAAAGGCTCGCCGCCGCTCAGTAAAAGCGGCCGGACATCGAGTTCCCTGATCATTTCCGTCATTGCATCACCTCGTCTGTCGGCTGGCGGCGGCATGGGCCGTCCGCCAGAGGTCTTTTCACCACACCGCCCGGGCAGGGGTCAATGTTCGGATCCGCAGCAGCATTCGCAGCCAGACATATCGTCCTCGGAACCTTCGGCCTGTTCTTCCAGCCGGCCGATATCGAGACGCCAGACTTCAGGGCCCTGTTCGAGATATTCCCAGCCGAACTGGCCGGGGAAATTGGTGGCGAGCTGGTAAAGCAGCGGACGGGGATCGTGATCACTGGTGATCTGCAGCGATTGCCCCTCGGTCAACGCGCCGAGCGCACCGAAAATGCGCGGATGGCGCTCGCGATGCGGAATGATGCGCACATCGATATTGGTTGCGGATTGGGCTTCGGACATAGGCTGGCTCCATGGCCGCGAATACTGAAATGTCCGGCGGTGCGGCCGGCCGGCGGACTGGAAAAACCTATCCGCCGTGCCGTTGGGAGACATTGTCGCCGCGCAAACAAACCTGAGATTCGTCAGGTTCGTCTGCGCGACATGCTTCAGCTCGCAAGGCTGCGATAGATCGCCGGCAGCGCCGATGGCAGCTTGGCGATCCTGCTGACGATGGCATAACCGTTCTGGCCGAACATGGCCGGAATATAGGATTGCGCCTTGCTGTCGACCGTTACGCCGAAGACGCTGACGCCCGAACGTCGCGCCTCGGAAACCGCGCGACGGCTATCCTCTATGGCGAAGCGGCCCTCGTAATGATCGACATCGTTCGGCTTGCCATCCGTCAGCAACAGAAGCAGCTTGCGGCGCTCCGGCCTTTCGCGCAATTTCGCACTGGCGTGGCGGATGGCCGGGCCGATGCGGGTGTAGAAGCCGGGTTTCAGCGCTGCAATGCGACGCTCGACAGTGTGGCCCATCGGCTCATTGAAATCCTTCACCGTTTCCACCCGCACCCAGGAACGGCGGCGGGAGGTGAAGGTCAGGATGGAGTGGCTGTCGCCGCAGGCCGAAAGCCCGTGGGCAAGCACCAGCAAGGCTTCCTTTTCCACGTCGAGAACCCGGCGATTGTCGAACCAGGCATCGGTCGACAGCGATACGTCGACGAGGATCGTCACGGCAAGATCATGCGCCTGCGGACGGCTTGCCATATGAATGCGGTCGCTGCCCTGTCCTCCGGCGGCGATATCGCTTCTGGCGCGAACCACCGCGTCAAGATCGAGATCATTGCCGTCAAGCTGGGCTCGCAGCATCTCGTGGCGTGGCCTCAGCACCTCGAACTGCCGCCTGACCCGGCGGATGAGGCTTTTGGTGTCCGGGCCGGGTTCCGGTGCCGTCTCGGCGTCTTTCGCCGGTCCGGCGATCACCCGGCAATGGTCGGCGAGATAGGTACCGCTGCGATAATCCCATTCGGGATAGGTCAGCTCCGCTGTCAGCGGGGTATGGTTCAGTGCTTCAGGCGGCAGGTCGAGATCGAAGCGGAAGCGGGCGGAAGGCCGCCCCTTTCTTTCACCCAGCGTCATATCGTCAAGCTCGTCCGCCGCGCTGCCGTCGGCATCGTCGCTATCGTCACCCGGACGGTCGACATTGACCATCTCGGCCATGGCGAGGATTTTTTCGAAACGGTTGAGGATGAAGGGGCTGCGTTCGGTCTGGCGGTTCTCGGCCTTTTCGCGCACGGCGATATGGCGGGCCGCTTCCGCGCCCTGCGGCGCGGCGCCCGCTGCCGGCTGGTCTTCGCTCTGCCGAGCTTCGGAGGTTTCGCGCAGCAGGGTGTCCGGCCAGAGCGGAACAGGCAGCATCGGTAAGTAGCGTGGCGGCGCTTTTTCCGGAAGAATGATGGGCGGCGGATAGCCCTCGATACCTGCCGCATCGGCCAGCAGGGAAAGCACCCGTTGTTCCACCTGCTGCTCGGCCTGCGGCAGCGGCCGCTTCTGCCGCACCGCGAGCATGGCGGCGCATAGCCGGCGATAGCGGGTCTTCATGCCGGGAAAAGCACGGGTTACGGTCTCCGCCAGTTCTGTGGCGCGGTCGAGCCGGGCAAGATCGTTGCGCAGCGGATCGGCAACCACGACCGGTTCAAGTGGCATCAGCGCCATGGCGGCGGCGAGCCAGAGATAGAGATCGCGGTTGAGGCGGCGGTCGGGAAATAGATCCAGCACCGGCGGCAGCATCAGCGTGGCGTGATCGCGCCCGGGCTGGGCCAACTTTTCTTCGCCAAGGCCCATGCGCTGGCGCAGCCTCAGCCGGTGTGTGGAGGTGCGGGCGCGGGCAGGGGCGATCTGCACCGCATGTTCACCGCCAAAACCGCGGAAACAGATGGCCAGCACGGCCTGCATCTCCTCCAGCTTCACGGCATGATCCAGGAAGCGCAACCATGTGCCGGTTTCGCCGATCAGCCTGTGCCAGGCGCGGCCGACGGTTTCTTCCAGTTCCAGAAAGTCCAGCATGGTTTATCCTCATGGCATCGGACCGGACTGCGCGGGGCCGCGCAATCCGGTGTGGATATCAAAGCGCCTATCGAATGATCGCATCCGCGACTTCATGCAGCGCGGCTTTCACATCCGGCTCGTCGGTCAGCGGTTCGATCATGGTTGCGCGCACGGCCTGGCGGGCGGGAAGGCCCGTATCGATGAGGCTGGCGCAATAGACGAGCAGCCGGGTGGAAACGCCTTCTTCCAGATCGTGGCCCTTCAGGCCGCGCAGCCGGTGGGCAAGATCAACAAGCGGCTCGACATCGCGCGCATCCAGCCCGCTTTCATGCGAAACGACGGCGATTTCCTGCTCCTTGGGCAGAAAGTCGAATTCGATGGCGACGAAACGCTGGCGGGTGCTGGGTTTCAGGCTTTTCAGAAGGTTCTGGTAGCCGGGGTTATAGGACACCACGAGCATGAAGCCGGAGGGCGCTTCCAGCACCTCGCCGGTGCGCTCCAGCGGCAGGATGCGGCGGTCGTCGGTGAGCGGATGCAGCACAACCGCCACATCCTTGCGCGCCTCGACGATCTCGTCGAGGTAACATATGCCGCCCTGGCGCACGGATCGCGTCAGCGGGCCGTCCATCCACATGGTTTCGCCGCCTTTCAGCAGGTACCGGCCGGTCAGGTCGGCGGCGGCAAGATCGTCGTGGCACGAAACGGTGGAAAGCGGCAGGCCGAGTTTCGCCGCCATATGGCTGACGAAACGGGTCTTGCCGCAACCGGTCGGGCCTTTCAGCAGAAGCGGCAATTGCCGCACCCAGGCGCTTTCAAACAGCGTGCATTCATTGCCGAGCGGTGTATAAAAAGGCGCGTCCGGTTGCGGCTGCGGCGCGGGACGGAAAATCGTATTCATGGTCATCTCCATGGTTGGTGGCAAGGAACCGGCTCTCCGGGGGAAAAGGAGAGCCGGTCCGTTTCTCATTCGGCGGGCTGCACGAGGCGGGCAACGTCGCCCTGTTTCTGCTTGCCCGGTACCAGGATTGCCCAGATGAACATGACCGCCGAAATGAGAACCGCGAAACCGGAACCGAGACGGATCCAGTAGAAGATCGCCAGCTGGTCCTGCACATCCATGAAGCTTTCGCCCATGACCCGCTGCAGCTGGATCTGCACTACGCCGGCGAATGTCAGCGCGAAGGTCATGACCGACATGGCCGTGCACATGACCCAGAAGCTCGTCATCGAAAGCCACTGGTTGTAAGGCGCACGCTTTTTCATTTCCGGTATGGCGTAGGCCATCATCGCAAGGTTCAGCATCACATAGGCGCCGAAGAAGGCGAGGTGCCCGTGGGCGGCGGTGAGCTGCGTGCCGTGGGTGTAATAGTTCACCGACGACAGCGTGTGCAGGAAACCCCAGACGCCGGCGCCGAAGAAGGCCATGACCGAGCAGCCGATCGACCAGAGAAGGGCTGCGCGGTTCTCATGCTTGCGGCCGGCCTTCCAGGTCATGACGAAGGTGAAGATGACCATGGTGAAGAAGGGGGCCACTTCCAGTGTCGAGAACAGCGAGCCGATCCACTGCCAGTAACCCGGTGCGCCGATCCAGTAATAGTGGTGGCCGGTGCCGAGAATGCCCGAGAAAAGGGCGAGACCGACGATGACATAGAGCCATTTTTCCACCACTTCGCGGTCGATGCCATTGAGTTTGATCATCAGGAAGGCGAGGATCGAGGCCATGATCAGTTCCCACACGCCTTCCACCCACAGATGGATCACGTACCACCAGTACATCTTGTCGAGCGCGAGGTTCATGGGGTTGTAGAAGGCGAAGAGGAAGAAGATCGCCAGACCCCAGAGACCGAAGAGCAGGATGTTGATGACGGTGGTCTTGCGGCCCTTCAGCGCTGTCATGGTGATATTGAACAGGAACATCAGCACCACAAGGACGATGCCGACCTTGATGGCGAAGGGCTGTTCGAGGAATTCGCGGCCTTCATGGATGCGGAACATATAGCCGACCACGGCAACCGCGGCGGCCACAAGGAAGATCCAGAACTGCGCGATGGCGAGCTTGGGGCTGTAAAGCTCGGTTTCCGTCTCTTCCGGCAGAAGATAGAAGGTCGAGCCCATGAAGCCCATCAGCAGCCACACGACCAGCGCATTGGTGTGGATCATGCGCACGATGTTGAAGGGCAGAAGCTCGGAAAGCGTATTGGGCAGCACGTAGATCGTCGCGGCGACGACGCCGAACAGGATCTGCGCCACGAACAGCCCGATTGCGCCGTAAAAATACAGCATGGCGACTTTTTGCGTCTGGTATTTCATCTCGTCATCTCCTTGCCGTCAGCCTCAACCCGCATCGTTCGGCGGCCAGTTCTGTGTCTTGATCCGGCTCGTCCATTCGAGGAAATCGACGAGATCATCGAGTTCCTGTTCGGTGAGATTGAACTGCGGCATCTGGCGGCGGCCTTCGATGCCGGTGGGCTGGGCGGCCATCCAGGCCTTGATGGAATCGCGGGCCGTTTCCTTGTCTTCCACGCCGCCATAGCGCTTCCAGACATTGCCGAGTTCGGGCGCGAAATAGGCGCCTTCGCCGAGCAGCGTGTGACAGTTGATGCAGGAGTTTTTCTCCCACACGTGCTTGCCGCGCGCGACGCTTTCCGTCAGCGTGCTTTCATCCGTCGAGGTGGTGCGCATGTAATAATGGCTATGGGCGGTCAGCCCGACGAATATGGCGAAGAAGAAGATGGAGCCGCCGTAAAAGACGTTTCGCGCTCCTGTTTTGGTCAGGCGTTCTGCCATGCCAATGGTCCTTTCCATCCGGAAGACCGCTTATGCGGACTGGCTTGATCGAACCCTCTTGCCGGGATTTGCCAGCAGGCTGGCGGAATGCGGTGGGGTCTGAAGCCTTTCTAGCCGCTGGCCGCCGGCGTTCTTTGCCATTTGGCAAACAAGTGGAGAGGTGGTGTGGTCCGCCTCTTCAGATCGACAAAATGCCCTGCAGGAACGCCCGTAACAGGGCTGCGGCGGTAAAGATGGCCGGCCATGCCAGAAGCGCTGTGCGCAGCAGGCCACGCTCTTCGCGAAAGCTGAGAAAATCGTCGATGACGCGTCTGGATTTCATAAGTGCGAAAAGCAGCATCAGGCAGGCGGCGGCAACCGGCGGCAGAAGCGCCGCCTTCCACGATGTGACGACGGCCGTGCCGGCGAGAACGAGAATGGCGAGCACTGCAAAACTTCTTGCAAGCTGGTGGGAGGTGCGTTGGATCATGATTGTCAAACCAGATAGATGACGGGAAAAATGACGATCCAGACCAGATCGATGACATGCCACAGCGTCGTCACCAGCGTAACGTTCTCGTTTTTCGGCAAGACTGCGACGATGAACAGCAGCACGGCCACGAAGACGACATGCAGCAGGTGGAAGCCGGTGAGCAGGAAATAAAGCTCGAAGAACGCGCCATAGGCGGGATCGGAGGCGAAGGCGATTTCGGTGGAGTATTCATAGAGTTTTACGCCGACGAAAGCGAAGCCCAGCAGGCCGGCAAGCACAAGTGCCCGCCTTTTGCCCGGCAGCGCGGTGTGGCGGCTGGCCGCAACGGCCGCCTGCCAGCCGCTCGCCAGCAAAATCAGCGTATTGAGACCGGCAAGCTGCGGCTGCAGATGCTGGCGCGCGGCGGCGAAGGCCTCGGGATTGAGGGCGAAGGCGACGATGAATGCGCCGGTCAAAGCACCGAAGGCGGCAAGTTCGCTCCAGACCAGAATCCACAGGAGCAGGTTTCCGCTTTCCTCTTCCGTATTTGTCGCCATGGTCTTGTCCGTAATTGTAAAACAGCAAGCCACGCTTAGGCGTCCTCAAACCCCGCTTCTTTGCGGTCGGTCAAAGAAGGGAGCGCGCAAAGTCTTATTGTCCTGACAAAGCGCAACTCTGGAAAATGGAGCTTCCCATGAACGACGCACAGGTCGGGCTGATTGTCGCAACCCCTATTATTATTGGCTTTGCGGTGCTGTTGTACCGTATGGGAGTGTTGCAGCGCATGGGCGCGGTTTCCGCCGTGCTTGCCTCCGTGGCGATTGCGTCGGTGCTGTTCCTGAACCAGTGAGAAGACAGTTGGATGCTTGAACTTGTCGCCGCTCTTTCGCTCTTCGTGGCGCTGCATTCCACTCCCGCCGTACCTGCCGTGCGCGGCCGGTTGATCGCAGCCATCGGCAGGCCCGCTTATTTCGGGGCTTATTCCGCCGTCTCGCTTCTGACGCTGGGTTGGGTATTTTATGCCGCGCTGTCGGTCGAGTATATTCCGCTCTGGGATGTCGCGCCCTGGCAGGCGCATGTCACGTTTCTGGCAGCGCCGATTGGCCTGTTTTTCGTGCTGGCTGGCCTCCTCAGCGTCAATCCGCTCTCCATTTCCGTGCGGCAGGGAGATAAACCGGGGGCAATCGTGCGCATCACGCGGCATCCGGTGCTCGTCGGTTTCCTGTTCTGGTCGCTCGGCCATGTCGTGCCGAATGGCGATCTGCGTTCCGTCATCCTGTTCGGCGGTTTTGCCCTGTTTTCGCTTGGCGGAATGGCGATGACGGAAAAACGCGCGCGGAAAAGACTGGGTAATGCATGGAGCACGGCGGCTGCTAAAAACGCAACGATCCCTTTCGCAGCAATCCTTTCCGGCAAAACACGCCTCGCCGTGGACGGGCCGATGATACTAGCCGCGGCGCTGACAGGGTTGACGGTCTGGTGGCTGCTGGCCGGCGGCCATGCCATGCTCTTCGGCGCGGACCCCATGGCCTATTTCTGAAGAGTTACGACGTCTTCACCACATGCGGCTGCCATATCGGCGCCTGCGGTGCGGAGCTGATGCCGAGCTGATCAATGGCGCGGGCTGCGAGCTGATCGACAATATCGAAGACACTCTGCGGCCTGTTGTAAAAGGCCGGCACCGGCGGCATGACGATGGCGCCAGCCTCCGTCACCGTGCACATGTTGCGCAGATGGATGACATGCAGCGGCGTCTCGCGCGTCATCAGCACAAGTTTACGCCGTTCCTTCAGATGCACATCGGCGGCGCGGGTGAGGAGATTGTCCGAAAGCCCGGTTGCGATGGCCGCAAGGGTACGCATGGAGCAGGGGGCGACGATCATGCCGGCCGTTGGGAAAGAGCCGCTGGCAATCGCCGCGCCGATATCATCGACAGCATGATTGACGCTGGCGAGCGAAAACATCCGTCCCATGGCTTCCGCACCTTCCTCATGCAGCACGGTGCGTCTGGCAGATTGCGACAGGACGAGATGGATTTCGACACTTTTTATCGCCGCGAGTCGTTCGACGATGCGCAGCGCAATGCCGGCACCCGATGCGCCGGTGACGCCGACCACAACGCGGCAAGGGGTCATGGCCATTCTCCAAGGCCGAGGTCACGCCACATCAGATCCACCTTGGCGACGACGTCTGGCGTCATGGAGAGCACACGCCCCCATTCGCGCTCCGTCTCCGGCGGCAGCTTGCGGGTGGCGTCCAGCCCCATCTTGCCGCCAAGGCCGGCTTTCGGTGAGGCGAAGTCGAGATAATCGATCGGCGTATCGTCGATGATCGTTGTATCGCGCGAGGCGTCGAAACGGGTGGAAAGCGCCCAGATGACATCCGCCCAGTTGCGCACATCAATATCGGGATCGACCAGAATGATGAGCTTCACATAGCTGAACTGCGGTAACATCGACCACAAGCCCATCATCACCCGCTTTGCCTGGCCGGGATAACGCTTGTCGATGGAGGCGACCATGACGCGGTAGGAACAGGCCTCCGGCGGCATCCACAGCTCCACGATTTCCGCAAACTGCTTTTTCACGAGCGGCAGGAAAATCTCCAGCATGGCTTCGCCGAGAACCGAGGGCTCATCCGGCGGCCGGCCCGTATAGGTGGAAAGATAGATCGGGTCGCGGCGCATGGTGATGGCCGACAGCGTCATGACCGGAAAGGATTCGACCGAATTATAATAGCCGGTATGATCGCCATAGGGCCCTTCGAGCGCCGTTTCCGTTGCTGAGACGGTGCCTTCCAGCACGATTTCGGCATTGGCGGGTACCGGCATCGGCACGGTCAAGGCTCTGGCGATGCGGCTTTTCGAGCCGCGCAGCAGGCCGGAAAAACCAAGCTCGCTGATATGCTCGGGAAGCGGCATGACGGCGGAAAGAATAGTGGCGGGATCAGCGCCGATGGCGACGGTGACGGGCATATCCAGCCCGCGCGCCTGCCACTGGCGGTGGTGATGCGCGCTGCCGCGATGCGCCAGCCAGCGCATGATCACCCTGTCGGGCGCAAGCACTTGCATGCGGTAGATGCCGACATTGATATCGTCGGAGTCATCAGGCGAACGGGTGATAACCAGCGGCCAGGTGATGAGCGGGGCCGGTTCTCCCGGCCAGCACCATTGCACCGGCAGGCGGCCAAGATCGACCGCATCGCCTGTCAGTACCTTTTCCTGCACCGGTGCGCGTGCAACGTTGCGGGGCCGCATGGAAAGTGCTGCTCGCAGCAGGGGCAGCTTACCCCATGCCTCGGCCATGGATTTGGGCGGGCGCGGCTCGCGCAATTCGGCGAGCTTTTGTCCAAGCGCGGGCAGGCCGCCCGCTTCCAGCCCCAGCCCCCATTCGATCCGCTGCCGCGTGCCGAAGAGATTGGCAAGCAGCGGCATGTCCCGCACCTCGCCCTCATGGTCGACGGGTTGCTCGAACAGCAACGCCGGCCCACCATCGGCGAGCACGCGGCGGTGGATTTCGGTGATTTCGTGCACCAGCGAGACCGGCTGGCGGATTCGCCGCAGTTGCCCGCGTTCTTCCAGCAGCCGGACGAAACCGCGCAGATCGGCTGCGTGGGTGGGCTTCACCTCTGTCTTTGTGTCTGTCGGTTCGTCTCTCATGCCGCCTGTTTGCCGGTGGCGGTGCGGCATGTCCTTGCGCTGCCGCAAATGCGGCTTCAGTGCGAACGAAGATAGTCGGCGAGAACGAGGGCGTGGTTGTGTTCGGTATCATGGGCGGCATAAAGCAGTGTGACGCGGCCATTCGCCATCAGCTCCTTCATGCGCGCCACGGCATCGGGATTGGCCGCCAGCTCCTCATGATAGTGTTGGGTGAATTCCGCAAAGCGCGACGGCATGTGCGAGAAATTCTTGCGCAATTCGTTGCTGGGAGCGATTTCCTTCATCCACAGGGAAAGTTGTGCGGTTTCCTTGCGCATGCCACGTGGCCACAGCCGATCCACCAGAATGCGTGCGCCGTCATCATCGCTGGCGGCATCGTAAATCCGTTTGATCCTTATATCGGACATTGGCGGCCTCCTTCGCTTCGCAAGTGAATGATTTATAGCGGCTTTTGTGACGCCGCACCCGAAAATCTCTCTGTCTTTGCGTTCGCTCAAACCTGTGCTGGCGCGCTGCGGTTAGGTTTCTGCCCGCAACTGACCTGACAGGACCATCCATGAGACCTTTCCCCGCCGCCATCGCCCGCCCCATGAATTTTCTGCCCCTTGCCGTGGTGCAGCGAGCGACGGCGGCGATGCTGGCGCAGATCATGAAACGGCACCCTCATCTGTTCGGCCGGCTCGGTGAACATTGCGGCAAGCGCTATGCTTTTCTGCCCGTCGATCTGCCCTTCGCCTTCATGGTCGAACCGGCTTATCCCGCCATCACCGTCAGCCGCAAGGGCCGCCTGCCGAGGGTGGATGCGGCGGTCGAAGGGCCGCTTTTCATGCTGCTTGCGCTGATGGAGGGGCGGCAGGATGCCGATGCGCTGTTCTTTTCGCGTGACCTGAGCGTGACGGGCGACATGGAGGCGATGCTGGCGCTGCGCAATGCGCTTGACGATAGCGGCATCGACCTGCCGCGTGATCTCGGTGCATTTGCCGGGCCTTTCGCGCCGGTGGTAACGGGGCTTGCGAACCGCCTGCGCGGCCATGTTCTATCCGAAACACGGGGAGGTGAGGCATGGAACTGATCTGTCCTGCCGGAACGCCCGCCGCCTTCCGCGAGGCCGTGGATGCCGGGGCAGACGCCGTCTATTGCGGCTTTCGCGATGAAACCAATGCCCGCAATTTTCCCGGCCTCAATTTTTCCCGCGAAGAGCTTGCCGAGGCCATCGCTTACGCGAAGAAGCGCGGCGTCCAGACCTTCGTGGCGCTTAACACCTTCATGCGTGCCGGCAGTGAGGATATCTGGTATCGCGGCGCGGCCGATGCCGTGAAAGCGGGGGCGGATGCGCTTATCCTTGCCGATTTCGGCCTGATGGCGCATGTGGCGGAAAACCATCCGCAGCAGCGCATCCACGTCTCGGTACAGGCCTCCGCCTCCAATGCCGATGCGGTAAATTTCCTCGTTGATGCTTTCGGCGCGAAACGTGTGGTGTTGCCGCGCACGCTGACCATTCCCGACATCGCCCGGCTGGCGCGGCAAATCCGCTGTGAAATCGAAATCTTCGTGTTCGGCGGGCTCTGCGTCATGGCGGAGGGGCGCTGCTCACTGTCCTCCTATGCCACAGGCAAATCACCCAACATGAACGGCGTCTGCTCGCCGGCAAGCCATGTGCGTTACCGGCAGGATGGGCGGGAGCTGGTGTCGGAACTCGGCGATTACACCATCAACCGCTTTCCCGCCGGGGAAGCGGCGGGTTACCCCACGCTATGCAAGGGCCGTTTCGAGATTGCCGATGACAGGTCCTATGCCTTCGAGGATCCGGTCTCGCTTGATGTGATGGACCAGATCGATGCCTTGCGCGAAGCGGGGGTCAGCGCGCTGAAGATCGAAGGCCGCCAGCGCGGCAAGGCCTATGTGGCGGAAGTGGTTTCCACCCTGCACAGGGCGCTGGCTGCCAGCGCCGAAGAACGGGGACGGCTGCTGTCGCGCCTGCGGCTCTTAAGCGAAGGCCAGCGCACAACTGTCGGCGCTTACGAGAAACGCTGGAGATGATGGCGATGGCAAAAAACGCAAAAGCCACATTGGCGCTCGGCCCGGTCCTTTATCTCTGGCAGGGCGAGAAATGGCGCGATTTCTATTTCCGCATCGCCGATGAAGCGCCCGTCAGCCATGTCTATCTCGGTGAAACCGTCTGCTCCAAACGGTTTCATTTCACCGAACCGCATCTGGCCGAAGTGATAGAGCGGCTGGAGGGCGCCGGAAAACAGGTGATCCTCTCGACGCTTTCGCTGGTGACGCTGGAGCGGGAAAGCCGCCAGCTGCGCGGCCTGATCGCCGACAGCCCTTATCCCGTCGAGGCGAACGATCTTTCCGCGCTCGGCATGTTGCACGACACGCCGCATGTCGTCGGGCCGACGGTGAATGTCTATAATGCCGCGACCGCGCGGTTGCTGTCGTCTCGCGGCGCGAGCGCCATATGCCTGCCGCCGGAACTGCCGATGACCTCGGTGGAGCGCATCGTGGCGGAGACGCCGGATGTGGACTTCGAAGTCTTCGCCTTCGGCCGCCTGCCGCTCGCCATTTCGGCGCGCTGCGCCCACGCCCGCGCCAAGGGCAATATCAAGGATAATTGCCAGTTCGTCTGCGGTGACGATCCGGACGGACTACCGGTACGCACGCTTGACCGGCAGTCGTTTCTGGCGCTGAACGGCGTGCAGACGGTGTCGCACACCTGCCAGTCGCTGCTTGGCGAATTGCAGGATCTGGCCGCTGCCGGCATCGCCCGCTTCCGGCTCTCGCCGCAGGACTGCGACATGGTGGCCGTGGCGCAAATCCATGACGATGTTCTGGCCGACAGGCAGGCTGTGGAAGATGGCCTTGCCCGTCTCGGGGAAATCTATCCGGACGTGCCTTTTTCCAATGGTTTTCACCACGGGCAGGAAGGGGCGGCCTGGATCGCCCGCGCCCGCAACACGGCGCATGGGGTAAATGCATGACGACGGACGGGCAAGAGCCACCATCACTGTCTGCGGCAGCGCCGGGCGGGGCGGATATCGCCGCTGCGATCCATCTGGTACGCAACATCGTTTTGGAAAGCGCGCTCGATTGCAGCTGCCGTGACAGGGTGCATGAGGCGCTGCGCGAGCTTGAGGATTTTGAGCGCCAGCGCAATATCGTCAAGCTTCTGACCGCCGCCCGCGAGGAGCGGCGCAAGATCACGCTTCTGACCGAGATGCTCTGCGATTTCGCCGAAGACGACACGGTGGATGAAGGCGTCGTCGAGACGGCGAGCCTGATGTTTCTCGACATCGCCGCCGCCGCTCAGGAGGGATCGCGAATTCTGCGCGACGCGCTCTCACTCAAGAAGGGTGAATAAATCCCTGTTTTCGGCCCTGTTTGATCCTGCGCAAAGAGCGGGCGCTTGCAAAATGTCATTTCCGGGTTGGTGACGCGCCGGGACCCGGAAGACAGGTCTGAGCGGGCGTCACGCGTATCTGGGCGCTTCCGGCGCGAAAGGATCAGGACCATGGCCCATCTCACACGTCGTCAGGCTCTTTCAGCCTTTTCTGGGCTCGCGGTCGCGACACTTGCCGCACCGCATGTTTTGAAGGCGGAAGCGCCGCTCACCTTTTATGGCCCTCCGGCCGCGCCCTCCGCCGTGCTGGCCCATGCGGTAAAGGGCGGGTTTCTGAAAGATGCCGCACCTGGGGCCATCTTCAAAGCCTGGAAAACACCGGATGAAATGCGCGCCGCCGTTGCTTCCGGCTCCATGGGGGCGGTGGTGATGCCGAGTTACGGGGCCGCCAATCTCCACAATCGCGGGCTTGGTCTTGGGCTGATGAACGTGCTGACCACCGGCCTGCTCTATATCGTTTCGAAAGACGAGACATTGAACTCCCTGCAAAGCCTTTCCGGCAAGACCCTCGCTTTGCCGTTCAAGAACGACATGCCCGATTTCGTGCTGCGCCGCCTTGTTGCCGAGAACGGCCTGAAGCCCGACGACATCAAGCTGGAATATGCCGCTTCGCCGCCGGAAGCCGTGCAATTGCTGCTGACGGGACGGGTGGATGCCGCCCTGCTGAGCGAGCCGGCTGCGACCGCCGTGCTCATCAAGGCGAAGTCGTTTTTCATGACCGTCCATCGCACCATCGATATTCAGCGGGAATGGGCGAAGGTGGCCGGCAAGGCTGAAATTCCGCAGGCTGGCCTTGCCCTGACGTCGCCGGTCCAACAAAAACTCGGCAAGGCCGGCATAGAGGCTTTGCAGAACGCCATGGAGACGGCGCTCGCCAGCGCCGCGGCCGATCCGAAGACGGCGGCCGATGCGGCCGCCGATGCCTTGGGTTTCCCGGCGGAAATTATCGCCGCCTCCTTCCCGACAAGTCATCTGTGCGCCCTGAAGGCGAGCGCTGCGCGTGCCGATCTCGAGGCGTTCTACGATGAACTCGCCAAGGCCGACCCGGCAATCATCGGCGGCCGGCGACCGGATGACGGCTTTTATCTGGTGTAGCAGGCATGAACCGCATTCTTGAAAGTCTTGGCTGGACCGGTCGCTATCTCTGGGCGGGCTGGGCCGGGCTTTCCGGCATTTTCTGTTTTCTCGCCGCCTGGCAGGCGGGGCATGAGATTTACGGCTCCTTCATCCTGCCCTCGCCGGGTGAGACATTCGCGGCAATCGGGGGGCTGGCGGCACGGCCGGATTTCTTCACCATCCTGTCGCAGAGTGCTGTCAGGGCATTGACCGGTTTTGCCATCGCTGCCGGCATCGGAACGGTGGCGGGTGTGGCGGCGGGTTACTCATTCGCTGCCATGCGGCTGATGAAGCCTGTTGTCACTGTCCTGCTCGGTGTGCCGCCCATCGGCTGGATTGTGCTGGCGCTGATCTGGTTCGGCTCATCCGGCGGCACGGCCATCATGACCGTTGTCATCGCCTCGGCTCCCGTTTCCTTCGCAGGTGCGCTGGAGGGTGTGGCCAAGCGGGACCGTCAGCTGGAGGTGATGGCGCAGGCCTTTGGCGCTCCGTGGTTTTACCGTCTGCGCACCGTCACCATGCCGCATGTGCTTTCCTATCTTTTTCCGGCCTGGACAACCACGGCCGGAAGCGCCTGGAAAGTGACCGTCATGGCCGAGCTTCTGTCGAATTCCGGCGGCATCGGCGGTGAACTGGCCACCGCACGGGCGCTGTTCGATATCGCGCAGGTGAGCGCCTGGCTCACCATCACCGTCGTGCTGGCGCTCATCACCGATTACGGCCTGCTGCATCTGTTGCGCGAAGCGCTGGAACGTTGGCGTGCCGCCGGACTGCCATGGGGTGTGAAACGATGAGCGACCATTTCGCCTTGAGTTTCGAACAGGTCGGCCACGCCTTTCTCGGCCGCAGCCTGTTCGAGAATTTCGATCTCCGCATCGCGCCGGGGGAAACCGTGGCGTTGCTCGGCCCCTCCGGCAGCGGCAAGACGACGATTTTGCAGATCGCGGCGGGTATCATCGATCCCGTTCGCGGTCGTGTGCGGCGCAATTACCGCCGGCAGGGTCTGGTGTTTCAGGAGCCGCGGTTGCTGCCGTGGATGACGTTGATCGACAATATCGCCTATGGTCTCGCTGCGGCGGGCATGCCGAAACGGCAACGGCGGGAAACCGCTGGACAGTTTGCATTGGAAGTCGGTCTGGAGGAGACGGATTTTCACAAATATCCGGTCGAGCTTTCCGGCGGCATGCGCCAGCGTGCCGGGGTGGCGCGGGCGCTCGCCGTGGAGCCGGATATGCTGTTTCTGGACGAACCCTTCAGCGCCGTGGATGTCGGCCTGCGCCGGCATTTGCAGGAGCTTCTGGTCGCAGCCGCGCGCAGGCGTGGTTTCTCCACGCTTCTCGTCACCCACGATCTTCATGAAGCGCTGTTGGTGGCCGACAGGCTGATCGTGCTCTCTGGTGTCGATGGCGATGTCATTGCGGTACACACTCCGGCCGGTTCGCCGGGGCGGCGCATGGCGCGCGCGGTTTTCGACGAGGTGGAATTTCTGTCCGAAAGCCCGGCTTTCGCCGAATTGTTTTCGGCAAAGGAGCGGATGCGATGAGACAACCGCCGATCCTCTCCGAAGCCCTTCGGCTGTTTTTCCCTTTGGCCGCCCTGCATGGCGCGGTCTGGCCGTTCTTGTGGGTCGCGATCGGCGGCTACGCCCTGCCTTTCGCCGATACCGTTTCGCCCTCGCAATGGCATGCCCATGAAATGATTTTCGGCACCTATGGCATGGTGCTCGCCGGTTTTCTCGGTTCGGCAGTGCCTGAATGGACCGATACGAAAGCGGCAGCGGGGCGCACGCTGCTTTGTCTTGCTGTCCTGTGGTTGCCGGGCCGGCTCATCGGTTTTGTGGGGGCCGATGCGTGGAGCCTGCTCGCAGGCTTTTTCGATCTGGCCTTTCTGCTCGCGCTCTCCGTCCTTATCGGCAAGGCGATGCTCGTGCGGCGAACGACGAAACATCTGGCGTTCCTCGTCTGGCTCATTCTGTTCGCGGCAATGGAGACCAGCGTGCGCTATGCCTGGTGGACCGGTGATCTGGAACTCGCAGCCCGCTGTCTGGAGGCGGCGCTGTACATCTTCACCGTGCTGTTTTCGCTCTCGGCTGCGCGCATCAATGTGGTCGTCATCAATCTGGCGCTCGATCCGAGCGGCGAGACCACGCCTTACCGGCCACATCCCGGCCGCCAGCACATGGCGGGCGCCATGGTGACGCTATACATGGTGGCGAAACTCTTCTTTCCGGAAAGCGATGTCTGCGCCTGGCTGGCGCTTGCGGCCGGTGCGGCGTTTTTTGACCGGCTGGCCGAATGGTTCATCGGGCGTGCCGCCTTCAAGACCGAGGTGCTGCTGCTCGGTCTCGGCAATGCCTTTGCCGGTGCGGGTTTTCTGGCGCTCGGGGCGGTGCGGCTCGGTTTTTCCGTCACGCCCGCCGCTGGCCTGCACCTGTTGTCGGTGGGGGCGCTTGGCTGCGCCATCATGGCGGTGTTCATCATCGCCGGGCTACGACATACCGGACGCAACCTGACATATCTGCCGTGGCAGGCGCATATGGCCGCCGCCTTGATGGTGGCGGCCGGGCTGATCCGCATCATGCCGGAATTCGATTTCGCAGCATTCCTGTCACCCTATCATCATGGCATCAGTGCTATCCTGTGGGCGACAAGTTTCGGCGTCTGGCTTCAGGGCTTCCTGCCCTTCATGCGTGCGCCCGGGGTTGATGCAGCGGGAGCTTGTGGCTGAGGCGCAACGTGTTCCTCTCGCCTTCGACGCTTTCGTATCTCCTGATTATTTTTTCGGCAAAAGCGCAATATGAAATCAGTGACTTAGGTCGACCCTATTGATGAATGTTATTTCTAATAAATAATCAATAAAATCAAGTGGTTGAATATTTCCGCCTTTTGGCCGATGATAACTCGAACAGAACAGGGAAACGCGAATATGCCCAAAATAGTCGCGCCTCTACACGCAGATGGAAAGCCGAGCCGGACGAGGGAGCTTATTACCTTCGCCGTCCTGGCCTTTGGGATCTGGCCTGTGCTGGCGGTCGGATTTGTCGGAGCCTATGGCTTCATCGTCTGGATGTTCCAGATCATTTACGGGCCGCCGGGACCACCCGGTCATTGAGGGTGAAATGACGATGGAAGTCTCTCTCAGCCGGCGTGACTTTCTGCGCGGCGGACAAAAACGGGAAACACGTATCTGTCCCCCCGGGGTCGCGTTGAGCGACCTCGCCGCCTGCAGCGGTTGCGCAAAATGTGTTGAAGCCTGTCCCACCGGCATCATCACCATGTCGGGTGGCTTACCTTCGGTCGATTTCTCGGCCGGGGAATGCACCTTTTGCGGCAAATGCGCAAAAGCCTGTCCCGAACCGGTTTTTACCGCCCCTGCGGCGCAGCGTTTCGAGCATGTCATGGCGATTGGCGATGCGTGTCTCGCCTTCGGCAATGTTGATTGCCAGGCCTGTCGCGATGCGTGCCCGACCGAAGCCATTCGGTTTCGTCCCCGCCGCGGCGGCCCCTTCGTGCCCGAGCTTGTTGAGGATGCCTGCACCGGCTGCGGGGCCTGCGTGTCTGTCTGTCCGACGGGTGTGATCAAGATCAAGGAAACAGCCACGGAGATGCAATATGCCTGAAAATACAGGCCGGTATCATGTCTCAAGCGCTGTCGTGGCGGTGATGCCGCAGATGCGGGACGCCGTGTTCGCAACGCTTTTAACGCTCGACAATGTCGAGGTTCATGCCGAGGGCAACGGCAAGATCGTCATCGTCATAGACGGCACGAGCACCGGCATGCTGGGCGATACGCTCACTTATATTTCGACACTCGACGGTGTGATTGCCGCCAACATGGTTTTCGAACACGTCGACACAGAGGAGACAGGCGGCGATGAGCAGCGAACTGACGCGGCGTGATCTATTGAAGGCCCATGCCGCCGGCATTGCGGCGGCAACGGCGGGCATTGCATTGCCGGCCGCCGCCCAGCCGGTGCCGGGCGGTGTTTCCGCATTGCAGATCAAATGGTCCAAGGCGCCCTGTCGTTTCTGCGGCACGGGCTGCGGCGTCATGGTTGGCGTCAAGGAAGGCAAGGTTGTCGCCACCCATGGTGACATGCAGGCGGAGGTCAATCGCGGCCTCAACTGCATCAAGGGCTATTTCCTGTCCAAGATCATGTACGGCAAGGACCGCTTGCAGACCCCGCTTCTGCGCAAGAGAAACGGGGTCTACGCCAAGGATGGCGAGTTCGAGCCGGTGAGCTGGGACGAGGCCTTCGATGTGATGGCCGCGCAGTGCAAGCGGGTGCTGAAGGAGAAGGGGCCGACCGCCGTCGGCATGTTCGGCTCAGGCCAGTGGACGATCTTCGAAGGTTATGCCGCGACCAAGCTGATGCGCGCCGGCTTCCGCTCCAACAATCTTGATCCCAATGCCCGCCACTGCATGGCGTCGGCTGCTTACGCCTTCATGCGCACCTTCGGTATGGACGAGCCGATGGGTTGTTACGATGATTTCGAACATGCCGATGCTTTCGTGCTCTGGGGTTCGAACATGGCGGAGATGCATCCGATCCTGTGGACGCGCATTGCCGACCGGCGGCTCGGCTTTGACCACGTGAAGGTGGCGGTGCTTTCGACCTTTACCCATCGCAGCATGGATCTGGCCGATGTTCCGATCATATTCAAGCCGGGTACGGACCTCGTTATCCTCAATTACATCGCCAACCACATTATCAAGACCGGCCGCGTCAACGAAGACTTCGTGAGGAACCACACGAAATTCGTGCGCGGCGTCACCGATATCGGTTATGGCCTGCGGCCCGACAATCCGGTTGAGGTGAATGCCGCCAATTCCGCCGATCCGACCAAGACGGAAGCGATCGATTTCGAGACCTTCAAGGAATTCGTCTCCGAATACACGCTGGAAAAGACCGCCGCCATGACCGGGGTGGAAGCTGGTTTCCTGGAAGAACTGGCCGAGCTTTATGCCGACCCGAAACGCAAGGTCATGTCGCTGTGGACCATGGGGTTCAACCAGCATGTCCGTGGCGTCTGGGCCAACCAGATGGTCTACAACATCCATCTTCTGACCGGAAAGATCTCCGAGCCGGGCAACAGCCCGTTCTCGCTCACCGGCCAGCCATCGGCCTGCGGTACGGCGCGTGAGGTGGGAACCTTCGCCCACCGCCTGCCAGCCGACATGACGGTGACCAACCCGGAACACCGCAAACATGCCGAAGAAATCTGGCGCATACCGCACGGCGTCATCCCGGAAAAACCGGGCTACCATGCCGTGCAGCAGGATCGCATGCTGCATGACGGCAAGCTGAATTTCTACTGGGTGCAGGTCAACAACAACGTTCAGGCCGGCCCCAACACCAAGAACGAGACCTATCTCGGTTATCGCAATCCCGAAAACTTCATCGTGGTCTCGGATGCCTATCCGACCATCACCGCCATGAGCGCCGACCTCATCCTGCCCGCTGCCATGTGGGTGGAGAAGGAAGGGGCCTATGGCAATGCCGAGCGGCGCACCCATGTCTGGCACCAGCTTGTCGAGGCGTCGGGCGAGGCGCGTTCCGACCTCTGGCAGCTGGTGGAATTCTCCAAGCGCTTCACCACCGACGAGGTGTGGCCGGCGGAACTGCTGGACGCCAATCCGGACTATCGCGGCAAGACGCTGTTTGAGGTTCTCTACAAGGATTGCGATGTCGGCAAATTCCCGCTGAGCGAAATCAATACGGATTATAAGAACCAGGAATCCACGGATTTTGGCTTCTACCTGCAAAAGGGTCTGTTCGAGGAATATGCCGCCTTCGGGCGTGGTCACGGCCACGATCTGGCGCCTTACGATGCCTATCACGAGGTGCGCGGCATGCGCTGGCCGGTGGTGGACGGCAAGGAAACGCTGTGGCGTTACCGCGAGGGTTACGACCCCTACGTCAAGCCGGGCGAAGGCGTGAAATTCTACGGCAACAAGGATGGCAAGGCGGTCATCATCGCCGTGCCTTACGAGCCGCCGGCGGAATCCCCGGATGAAGAATTCGATACCTGGCTGGTGACGGGCCGCGTGCTGGAGCATTGGCATTCCGGCTCCATGACCATGCGTGTGCCGGAACTCTACAAGGCCTTTCCCGGCGCCCGTTGTTTCATGAATGCCGCCGATGCGCGCAAGCGAGGGCTCAATCAGGGCGCTGAAATCCGCATCGTCTCGCGTCGCGGGGAAATCCGTTCGCGGGTGGAAACGCGCGGCCGCAACCGCATGCCGCCCGGCGTCATCTTCGTTCCCTGGTTCGACGCCAGCCAGCTCATCAACAAGGTCACGCTCGACGCAACCGATCCCATCTCCAAGCAGACGGATTTCAAGAAATGCGCAGTCAAGATAGAGCCAGTCGCATGATCAGGAAACACGGATGGATCGCCGCCACTCTTCTGGTCGTGGCGCTGGCGACGGGGGCCGTTGCGCAGATGGTGCCGGAATTGTCCGGCCCGCGCGGCGATGCCATGCGCACCGAACCCGCCAAACCCCTGCCGAAATGGGTGATCGACGATTTCAGGCGCATGCGCGCCTATCCGGAGCAGCCGCCGGTCATTCCGCATTCGATCGACGGCTACCAGCTCTCGGTTAATGCCAATCGCTGTCTGTCCTGTCACAAGCGCGAATTCACGCAGGATTCCGGCGCGCCGATGATCAGCGTCACCCATTACATGACGCGGGAAGGCCAGATGCTGGCGGATGTTTCACCGCGCCGTTATTTCTGCACCGCCTGCCATGTGCCGCAGGCCGACACACGGCCGCTCGTGCCCAACACGTTTCAGGACATGAGCGAAATGGGCGTCAAACCGGCGGGTAGCGAATGATGATCGCCCGTGTGAAAAAACTTCTCGTCTGGCTATGGGCGGTTCTGACCACGCCGGCCGGCACGCTGAGCCTAGCCTTCCTCACGCTCGGCGGTTTCGTCGGCGGGGTCATGTTCTGGGGCGCCTTCAACACCGCGCTCGAAATGACCAACAAGGAAGCCTTCTGCATTTCCTGCCACGAGATGCGCGCGAATGTTTATGAGGAACTGACGCGGACGGTGCATTTCTCCAACCGCTCCGGCGTGCGCGCTTCTTGCCCGGATTGCCATGTGCCGCATGAGTGGACGGACAAGATTGCCCGAAAGATGCAGGCTTCCAAGGAGGTCTGGGGCAAGATTTTCGGCACCATCGATACGCGCAAGAAGTTCCTCGACAAGCGGCTGGAGCTTGCCCAGCATGAATGGTCGCGCCTGAAGGCCAATGACAGCCTCGAATGCCGCAACTGTCATTCCTCCGCCGCCATGGACTTTACCAAGCAGACGCAGCGTGCCGCAGACATTCATTCCAAATATCTGCTGACGGGCAAGGCCACCTGCATCGATTGCCACAAGGGTATCGCCCATGAATTGCCGAATATGGAAGGCATCGATCCCGGCTGGAAAATGCCGCCCGCGCTCAACGATGAACCGGGACAGACGGCGTCCGCAGTAGATGACCTGCGCCGCGCCATGAGCGATGTGCACCGGAACGTTTTCTGATTTTCTTGATGGAATAAACGCCGTGCGTCCTTTGGGCGCACGGCGTTTTCAATGATGGAACCGGATCGTCGTTTTGCCGCGATCCGGTTCTCTTGTGCCTCTGCGTCAGCCGATCTGCGCGTTGTCGTCACGCTTGATGGCGATGACGGCCGAGCGCGGCAACTTGCCTTCGCCGTCCGGGAAGGGCGCGTCGGGGTGCTGGATGCCGACGAAGTGGGTGCGCTTGTCGCCGGACCATGTCTGGCCGGTGACTTCGGAACCCTTCGGTGCTGTCAGGAAGCGCTCGATACGGCCGGTGGCCGGGTCGCCCGCCAGCATCTGGTTGTTGCCCTGGCCGGCGAAGTTGCCTTCATTGCTGTCCTCGCCGTCGGTCTGGATCCAGAGCAGGCCGGTACTATCGAACATCATGCCGTCGGGCGAGTTGAACATGTTGCCTTCGTTGATGTTCGAAGAACCCGCAAAGGCGTCCTTGTGAACGGAAGGGTTGCCGGCCATGCAGAACAGGTCCCACTTGAACTTGCCGTCGGCATGGTCGTCATTTTCCGGATACCAGCGCACGATCTGGCCGTATTCGTTCTTTTCGCGCGGGTTGGCGGCGTTGATCGCCATGGCGTCGCCGCCAGCATTGGCGCGCAGCTTGCCGTCCTTCATTTCGCCGCGGCGGCTGTTGTTGGTCAGCGCGCAATAGGCTTCGATGGCGACCGGGTTGATGGCGACCCATTCCGGGCGATCCATCGTCGTTGCGCCCACCTTGGAAGCGGCCTGACGGGTGAAGACGCAGATTTCATCGATCTTCATGCCGGTGGTCTCAGGCGTCAGCGCCAGCCACTCTCCAGCGCCGTCATCGGCGAACTTGGCGACGTAAAGCGTGCCTTCGTCCAGCAGCTTCGAGGTGTCGCCGCCCGGCACGTAAATGCCGTTGGAGACAAATTTGTAGAGGAATTCGCCACGCTCGTCGTCACCCATGTAAACGACGACGCGGCCGTCACGGGCAATCACCACGGCGGCGTTTTCGTGCTTGATGCGGCCAAGCGCAGTGCGCTTGATCGGGGTGGAGGAGGCGTCCGAAGGGTCGATCTCAACCACGTAGCCGGCGCGGCGCGGCTCGTTCGGGTTCTTGGCGACGTCGAAACGTGCGTCGAACTTCTCATAGGCATAACGCGTCTCGGCGACGATGCCGTAACGCTTGTAATCATCCGGCAGCTTGAAGGCGGCATCTGCGGTGCCGAAATAGCCGTTGAAGTTTTCCTCGCAGGTGAGGTAGGTGCCCCAGGGCGTGCGGCCGGCGCCGCAATTGTTGAAGGTCCCGAGACAGTTGATACCATCAGGATCGGCGGCGGTCTTGACGAGGTCGGAGCCTGCGGCCGGGCCGGAAAGCTTCATCGGCGTGTTGTGATGGATACGGCGGTTGAACGGGCTGTCGAGAACGATTTCCCAGCCCTCGTTGCCTTCCGCGACTTCCATGACGGTGACGCCCTGCATGTTCTGCAGGATCTTCACGTCGTCGGCCGTCTTCGGGTTGCCCTTGTCAGTGTGCGGCAGGTTGATTTCCGGGTTTACGTATTCATGGTTGACGGCGATCAGCTGATGAGCGCCAACCATGAAGAGTTCCATGCCGTCGGTGTTTTCACCAAAGACCTTGTCGGAATTCTCAACGCTGACGCCCTTGGCGGGGTCGAGATCGGGAACGTTGGAGAACAGCGGCTGACCCCATTTGGCAACCGGCTTCCAGCTATAACCTTCCGGCACATGGATGGTGTGGTCGGTTGCTGCGGCCACCGGCTTGAAGGGGAAGCGGCCGGCTGCTGCTTCCTGCGCTTCGGCCGAAGTGCTTGCCATCAGGTTGCCGAGCGTGCCCATGGCAGCTGCGGCCGAGCCGAAGGCCAGCACACCGCCGAGGAAACCGCGGCGGGAAATCGCGGTTTCGACCACGCGGTCGAAATCGGTTTCGGCCGGCGGCGGGTTTTGCAGTTCGTCCCATTCGTCCCAGGACAGCTTGCTCGTATCGATGTCGGTCATGTCGTGTCTCCACCGTTTGCATGTTTGGAATCATTCCAACAAGCTGCGTACCGTTTGAGTATTTCACACGGATGACGGGAGGAGCGGCTTTAAATATGAGTTTATGAGAACAGAATCTGCACTTTTTCCCTCATTGCGGGAGTAGGATACGGGTGAGCAGGAGGCCTTCGAAATGGCCAAAGCGGAAGGAAATCTCCGTTCCCTCAAGCCAATCGCCGCTCAGGTCGGCGGTCAGGCGAAGCGACCCTGAGCCATCCGCATCGTAAGCGGATAATTCGGCCGCCTCGAAAAAGAAAAGCCGCTTTACCGTCGGATAAAGCGCCTTGAACAGGCTCTCCTTGGCCGAAAAAATAAGCCCGGTCATGAACGGGTCGACAATGTTGCCGAGGCTGTGAAGCTCATGCGTCGTCAAGGCCTGCGAAGCGATGTCGCTGGCTTCCTCTTCGGTCAGGCGTTTCTCGATATCGATGCCGATGCCGAGAAACCTGCTGCCGGAGCCG
Source organism: Agrobacterium sp. 22-210-1 (assembly GCF_053522525.1). Classification (NCBI taxonomy): domain Bacteria; kingdom Pseudomonadati; phylum Pseudomonadota; class Alphaproteobacteria; order Hyphomicrobiales; family Rhizobiaceae; genus Agrobacterium; species Agrobacterium sp. 22-210-1. The sequence continues at coordinate 425,655 of NZ_JBNWCI010000003.1, forward strand.
GCAAGGGCAATTGCCCGATCACTACTATGAGAAATCGCGCCGACTACGCCTTCGGGCCAGATCGGCGCTCGGTCCTCTCCCATTCCGGGAAAAAATGCGTGGCCGGTAAGGCGGCGTATGGCTTCCGCCGCACATTTGCGTCCCGCCAAAAACTCCGCCTTGCGTTTCGGCACTGCCCGCAGCAGCTGCGCGGGCAGGGCAGGGGTGATGTTGGCACCGGTTTCGTCGTCGGGGCTGTAACGAAGGGTGAGGCAATGGCAATCGCTGCTGTCATCCGGCCATGGCCAGACGGCTTCCGGTGGGTCGCCGGAAACAGTCTCGCGATGCAATGCCGGCACGATCGCCATATCTGTCCCTCGTTCGGCCGGCCGGATCAGGCTGCGAGCGTTGCGCCGCCGTCGACCACGATCTGCTGCATCGTCACGTGGCCAGCCTGATCGGAGGCGAGAAACAGCACTGTGTCGGCTATATCATCCGGTCTTGCAATCTTGCCAAGCGGAATGCCGAGCTTGAACTGCTCCGGCAGGCCAGCGATGAGCCGTTCCTTGCCTGTGGGATCGCTCAACATACCGGCCAGCATCGGCGTATCGGTGGAACCGGGCGAGACAACGTTGCAGCGCACGCCATAGGGCGCAAGCTCAAGGGCGGCGCAATGGCTGAGGCTGACCAGCGCCGCCTTGGAGGCGCAATAGGCCATCATGCCGATGCGCGGCACCACGGCGGCGTTGGAGCCGACATTGACGATCGCGCCACGCCGCTGCCGTTTGAAGACGCCACCCCATTGCCGCAGCAGATAGAACGGCCCTGCGGCATTGACATCCATGCAGGCTTTCCAGTCTTCCGGCGTCAGGCTTTCGCTGTCGCCAATACGCAAAATGCCTGCGGCGTTGACGAGGATATCAAGACCGCCCCATTCGCTTTCGATTGCCTTGCATACGCTCTCCACCGCCGCAGCGCCGGTGATATCGAGGGCAATCTGGCGGAAGGGTGCTTCCGCTGTGCCGGCCAGAAGGTCGAGGCCGATGACTTCGGCCCCTTCCTCGATGAAACGTTCGGCGATGCGGCGACCAATGCCCTGGGCCGTGCCCGTCACCAGCACACGCCGCCCGGTAAATCTCTGTTGCGTCATCTTGTCCGTCCGCTCAGGCTGCGAGCCGCTTTTCGTCGATCAGTGTCCACCAGGCGGAAAGTGTGGGTACACGCGCTAGCTCATCGAAACCGACGGTGACGCCGCGTTCCTTCAACTCGCCGGCAAGCTTCATCACCTGCAGGGAATCAAGGCCGTAGAAGATGAGGTTCTCGTCGGGGTCGATGTCACTTTCATCCTCAACCATCTGCAGGACGCGGGCTTTCAGCCATTCGCGGGTGCCGGTGGCCTGCTCGGTACCGGTCAGGCTTGCGGTGTCGATCACCACGCCGCAACGCGTCGCCACATATTGCAGCGCCATGCGGTGTTCGGCTTCGGAAAAATCGGCGACGCCGTCACCGATCATGAAGGGTTGAATATCCTTCATGAAGGCTTCCACCGCCGTCATCATGCAGCCGATATGGGCGTAAACGCCGCCGACGATGATCTGGTCGCGGCCCCAGCCTTTCATCCGCTCAGCAAGATCGGAACGCTGGAAGGCGCTGTAGCGCCACTTGGTCAGCACCACGTCGTCAGGCGTTGGCGCCAGCTTGTCCACCACCTTCTGCAATTCGGGATCGACGACGGTGAGACCCGGTCCCCACATGTCGTTCAGCAGCGCCCGGTCGCCCGGCGGCTGGTTGTGCGGCTGGGCGGTATAGATGACCGGCACGCCGTTCTGCACCGCCCATGCCTTGACCTTGGCGAGATTGTCGATGAGGGCCGTCATCAGCTTGCCGTCGGCCTCGTAGAACCGCAGGAAATAACGCTGCATGTCGTGAATGAGCAGCACGGCGCGCTTGGCGTCGGGCTGCCATTTTGTCTTGTTGGCCGGAAAGCTGGCGGCAATCGGCATCGGATAGTCGGAAATTGTGGGGATCGTCATGATGACCTCGGTTTTGTGCTGCGCCGGCTCGGGCGGCGCGTAATCTCTGGAGTTTGGGACGCCCTTTAGAGCGTCCCTTCGATTGGCGTTGCCTGTCAGGCGCTGATGGCGACGGGGGTTGTCAACAAATCGCGCAGGCGCTTCTTGTCGATCTTGCCGACGGCGGTGAGCGGCATCGCGTCGATGAAACGCACCCGGTCCGGCAACTTGTAATCCGCGACGCCGAGACCGGCGAGATGCTGGCGGATGGCCGGCGCTTTCAGCGCGGGATTGCGGGAGACGACGAAGACGCAGCTTTTCTCACCGAGAAGTTCGTCCTGCATCGCCACCAGTGCGGCATGCGTCACATCAGGATGCCGCAGGATCAGGTTTTCCACCTCCTCCGAAGCGACCTTTTCGCCGCCGCGGTTGATCTGGTCCTTCACCCGGCCGACGACCCGCAGATAGCCTTCGGGCGTGCGCTGCACGACATCGCCGGAATAATAGAAGCCATCCTTGTCGAAGACACGGGCACTGTGTTCGGGCGCGCGATAATAGCCCCGGAACGTATAGGGGCCACGGGTCGCCAGCATGCCGGCCTCGCCCTCGGGCACATCATTGCCATCCTCATCGACGATGCGGATTTCGTCGTCCGGGCTGATTGGCCTCCCTTGCGTGGTAAACACGATATGGTCGGGGTCACCGAAGCGGGTGTAGTTCACCAGACCTTCCGCCATGCCGAAGACCTGTTGCAGCGCGCAACCGAGCACTTCCGGCACCTGGCGGGCAAGAGCTTCGGCGAAGCTTGCGCCGCCAACCTGGAGGAGCTTGAGGGATTTCAGCCTTTGGCGATGTGCGGGGGCTGCCTGCAACCACAACGCCACGGCCGGCGGTACCAGCGGCACCATGTCGATGCCGTGTTTTTCGATGAGATCGAAGCAGGCGAGCGGCTCCGGATTGGCGGCCATGACCACAGTGCCGCCGGCGTGAAAGACACCGAGCGCACCGGGTGAACTCATCGGGTAATTATGCGCCACCGGAATGGCGCAAAGAAAACGGGTCTGCGGCGAGAGTTCGCAAATCTCCGCGCTGGCCCGTGCGCTGTAATCATAGTCGTTATGCGTCCGGGGGATCAATTTTGGCGTTCCGGTGCTGCCGCCGGAGAGCTGGAACAACGCCACCTCGTCCGCTGCCGAAGGGGCGTAGGCCGGCGGATTTTCCGCAGGCGCGGCAAGCATCCGTTCAAGGCTGCGCTGAGGTTCCGTCGCGCCTAGCAACAGGGTCAGGGAAAGATGTGGAGAGGAAGCCTTAAGCCCGTCCAGGAACGCGTCATTGGCAAAAAGCTCATGGCTGCGAGAGGCAATCACCAGTTTTGGCGCGATCTGTTCTGCATAGGAGGTCATTTCCAGCCGACGGTGGCTGAAGAGCGCGTTGACGGGTGCAACGCCGATTTTGATCAATGCAAAAAAGACGAGATAAAACTCGGCGATATTAGGCAATTGCACCAGCGCGGTATCGCCCTTGCCGATGCCTGCGGCCGCAAGATGGCCTGCGAGATTGGAGGATTGCCGGTCGAGTTCGGCATAGGTGAAGCGGCGATCACCGCAGATCAGCGCCGTTGCATCCGGCCGGTGTTGCACCTGTTCGGCGAGGATGCGGCTCAATGGCCTGTCGATCCAATAGCCGCGCTCGCGGTATCGGCGCGCCAGATCGTCGGGCCAGCGTGAAAATTCGATTGTCATGGTTTGTCCCCGGGAAAGTTCGGTCGTGCTCAGGCGGAGAGACCGCAGGCATTCAGCATGGTTTTGAGCTTGGTCTGCACCTCGGCCCATTCGGATTCGGGTTCCGAGGCCTCCACGATGCCGGCGCCGGCGAAAAGCCGCACGGTCTGGCGCTGCACGGTGCCGCAGCGGATTGTCACTACCCATTCGCCGTTACCTTGGGCATCCGTCCAGCCCACCATGCCGGTGAACAGGCCACGCTCGAAGGGTTCGACGAAACGGATGAGGCGATGGGCGCGCTCGGTCGGGAAACCGCAAACGGCCGGTGTCGGGTGCAGCAGGCACGCCAGTTGCAGCGCGTTGGTCTCGGGATCGGCGAGGCGGCCTTCGATGCGCGTCGAAAGATGCCAGAGTGCGGCCGTATTGATGAGGGAGGGTTTTTCCGGAACGTCGAGTTCCGCGCAGCATGGCGAAAGCAGCGAGCGGATATCCTCGATCACCAGGCTATGCTCATAATGGTCTTTTTCCGATGCCGAAAGCCGGTCCGCATTGGCCTTGTCCGCCACCGGGTCGGTCATGCGTTTTGCCGATCCGGCCAAGGGGTTCGAGATGATCTTCTCACCCTGCTTGCGGATAAGCAGTTCCGGGCTGACGCCGATCAGGTCGCCGTCATCCGGAAGCGGAATACGGAACTGGTAGCCGTCGCGATTCTGCTTGGCGAGGCTGGCCAGCAATCTCTCGACATTGACCTCGGAGGCGAAGGTCAGTTCACGCATGACGGAAAGCACCGCCTTGCGCACTTCGGAATGGCGGAAATTGAGAATGGCATGCTCGACGGCATGTTTGAAACCAGCCTCGTCCGGCAGGCTGTTCTGGCCGACAAGCGCCGGCATGGCCGAATCAGTGGCAACCGGAACCGCGTCGCGCGGACTCCACTCATAGTTGTTGGGGATGTAAAGGCATGATGGTTCGCTGACATCGAAGGGGATTGCGCCGATGGCGATCGGATTGTCTTGTCCAGCCCGGCGTGCCCGTTCAAAAGCGCCTTTAATCGCCTGCTGCAAAGGGCTTTCCATGTCTTCGCCACCGCGGGCTGGAATGGTTATCCTTTCGCGTATCCCTTCGGCCCGCAATTGCCCCGTGCCGGAGGTGAATAAAAATTCTCTATTAAAATCAGTAATTTCGTCGGATTCGACGTCATTCGTCCTGAGTGCTCCCGTTTTCATGGGATGCCTCCTGTTCGAGTGGTTGACGATGGCATATACTTGATTATGATAATCATGTTTTGTCAATCGGTGCAAACTCACATGCTAAATTTAACCCCGATGCAGGTGGCCTATTGGGTCGGACGCGAGGCGGATGGGATACTCGGAAAAGTTACGCCCCATCTCTATCTTGAGTTCGAGGGGCGGGCGTTTGACGTGGAAAGACTGGCTGTTGCGGTCGAAAGGCTTTGCCGGCGTCACCCCATGCTGAGCCTCAGGATCGATGTGGAAGGGCGTCAATCCGTCGATCCTGCCGGCAGGCCGCTCCGCCTTGATGTAGAGGATCTGACCGCGCTCGATTCGGAGGCGCTTGTGCACCGGCTCGAGGCAAAACGGCGGGATTGGAGCCATCGACAAACCGATCTGCGCAATGACTCACCCGCCGCGATCTCGCTCAGCCTGTTGCCGCAGGGACGCAGCCGGCTGCATGTGGACACCGACATGCTGGCGATCGATCCGGCCAGCGTCCGGATCGTGATGGAGGACCTTGCCCGGCTTTACGAAGAGGGTGAAGGAAAAGATGAAGCCACGCTATCGGGGAAGGTGACGCCATCCTTTTTCGACTGGGCGAAGCAGCTTGCCTCCGATCCGCACCAGAGGACCCTGCGTGAAAGGGACCGGTCGTGGTGGCGGCAACATATTGCGGATATTCCTGATGCGCCGCCGCTGCCATTTTTTCCCAATGACGCCACGCGTGCTGTTCACACGGATCGCTTTGCCACCATGCTTTCAGCGGCCGAACGAGGCAGTCTGGAACAGGCGGCGCGGCGTTGCTCGGTGACGACATCGACCCTGCTGCTCGGTATTTTCGCCGTGGCGCTGTCGCAGGCGACACAGGAACAAAAGTTCAGGCTCTCCGTCCCGGCTTTCTGGCGCGCCCCGCTGGTGGAAGGGGTCGATGGCATCGTCGGCGAATTTTCCAATGTGCTGGTGCTCGGCATCGATATCAGGCCGGATGAAAGCCTCGAAGCGCTGCTCCGACGGCTGTTCAACGGGATGAACGACCGTCTTGCCCATCAATCCTATCCGGGCGTCAGCGTCATGCGTGACCTATCCCGTCTGCGCGGCGGTTTGCAGAACTCGCCAGTCGTCTTTACCGCCGGCGTCGATCTGGCGGGAGGAGAGCTGTTTTCGGAGAAGGTTGGGCGGGTATTCGGTCAGATGGTCCACACCGTCTCGCAGGGGCCGGGGGTCGCACTGGATGCGCAGGTCGCGGCGCTCGATGGCGGATTGCTGATCAACTGGGATGTGCGGCTGGACGCCTTGCCGGAACGCTGGCTGCGCGCCCTGTTCGAAACCTACACTGCCTTTCTTCGCCAACTGGCTGCCAGCCCCGATCTCGTTTCCGCGAATGCGCAGCGATTCGGCGCACAGGTGCCGAAAGCCACAGCCGAGACAAAAGGAAAACTGATGGAACGTCCGCTTTCGCCCCTGCAACAGGCCTATCTTCTTGGTCGTGGCACCCATCTGCCGCTCAGCGGCGTGGCAATGCAGGAGTTTCGCGAATATCGCGGCAGCATCCACCCGGCCCTGCTTCAGTCACGTCTCGCCGCAATGGTGGAGCGACATGAGAGCCTGCGCACCCGCATCGACGAGCGGCGTCTGGTGCAGGTCGTCAGCGACGAGTCGAATATCAACCTTGATATTGTTGATCTTTCCGCCCTGTCTCCTGTCGATGCGGAAGCGCGGATGAACGCCGTGCGCCGTGACTTTTCCCATGCGCATTTCGATCTTGCCGCCTCTCCCTGGCAGGTCACGGTCTTCCGCCTGCCGGTGGGTGAGGCAACGGCTGACCGTGTCGCGGCCTTCCTGCGTTTTGATGCGCTCATCCTCGACGGGCGGGCTATCGCCAGCCTGGCGGCGGAACTTTTCGACGGCGTTCTGCCCTTGGAGACCGCTGGTGCTGTAGCCACGCAGCAGGTGGATATTGCGGCGGCTCGCGCCGAGGACGCCGCCTATTGGGCTGACAAGCTGAAAGATGCCGAGGTGCCCTCGCAACTGCCATGGAAGGCAGCGCTCGAAACCATTTCCGTTTCGCGCTACAGCCGCCAAAGCCTGATGGTGGAAAAGCAGCGCTTCGCCGCCTTTTCACGCATCGGCGCAAAGGAGCGGCTGTTCAAGAACTCGGCACTGACAGCGGTGATCCTCGATGTGCTGTCGCTATGGCTGAACGAGGGCGCGCTTGTTGTCGGCATTCCCGTTGCGCCGCAGGTGGAAGGAGCTTTTGCCAATCGCTCAAGCTTCATCGCGGTCAAATGGGATGGAGCCAAGGGCAATTTTGCCGAGCGGGCGGCAGGCCTGCAGACGGATGTGCTGGAAGGGCTGAACCACCTTGTTTTTTCCGGCATCGATCTCAATCGTGTGCTTCTCAACGCCAATGCGGGCGGGCTTGCCTTGCCGGTGGTCATCACCAATGGCCTGAGTTGGCCGACGCTATCGCCCGAATCGACCATGCGCTGGACGGACGGTCTCACACAGACGCCGCAGGTGGCACTGGATTTCCGCTTTTCACAAAATCCGCAGGGTGATCTCGTCCTCGATATCGACTATGCCGAAGAGGCGATCGATGCCGCGATGGTCGGGAATATTCTCGCCGCCATTGAGCGCGCGATTGCCGCGATCACGGACAACGGCGCTTACGCTTTCAATGCGCGAGATATTGTCGACCTGTCCCATTATCGGCTGAATAGCGACGAGCGGAGCTTCGTCTGCCCGCCTTTTCTGGAACGGATCGCCGCGCATCTTTTTGATGGTGATCCTTCGCGCACCGCGCTCGTCAGCGGCAAAAGGCGTATCTCTTACGGCGAACTCGGTGAGATGGTGGCCGGGGCAATGGCAGGCCTCAAGGCCCGTAATATCGGCCGAGGAGATGTCGTGGCGGTGTGCCTGCCACGCAGCCCTGAACATACGGCCATCACACTCGCCGCAGCACTGACAGGCGCCATCTGGGTGCCTGTTGATGCCAGCTCGCCGGAAGACCGTCTGCACTATCTGCTGACAAATTGCCGCCCGGCCATCATCGTCGCCCGCAATGTTCCGCAGAGCTTCGAGGCTGTCGATCCGGCGGAGCTGCTCGCCACGCCCGCACCGGCGGGAACGCCCGTTGTCACGGCGGAGATGGCGACGCTGTCCCACAGCGAAGAGCCGGCTTATTATCTCTACACGTCAGGCACCACCGGCAAGCCGAAATGCGTCGTGCTTTCCAACCGCGCCACCGCCAATGTTATCGGCAGCACGCTTGCTGAATGGGCAGTGACGGAAAAAGACGTGTTCATTTCGGTCACGCCGCTGCACCATGATATGTCGGTCTTCGATGTTTTCGGCGCGCTGGCTGCGGGTGCGACGCTGGTGCTGCCGGAACCGGGCGAGGAAAAGGATGCGGTCCGCTGGAACGAACTGGTGGCCGAACACGGTGTGACGCTCTGGTGCTCGGTGCCGGCCATCCTCGAAATGCTTCTGTCGTGCCGCCGTGGCGAGCAACTTGCTTCGCTCCGGCTCGTGGCGCAGGGCGGCGATTACATCAAACCCATGATCATCGAGGAACTGCGCCGGCTGAAGCCCGATCTGCGGCTGATATCGCTCGGCGGCCCAACCGAAACGACGATATGGAGCATCTGGCACGAGATCGTTGCGGAGGATGTCTCGGCCATCCCCTATGGCCATCCCCTGCCGGCCAATCGTTATTTTATCCTCAATGATCGGGGCCAGCATTGCCCTCCCGGTGTCGTTGGCCGCATCCATACGGTGGGCGTGAATGTGGCGATCGGTTATCTGGAGGACGGGGCCATCACCCAGACGGATTTCGCCACGGTGGATGATCCGGAAGGCAAGCCGGTACGTGCCTTCCGCACCGGAGATCGCGGCCGTTATCGGCCGGATGGCAAGATCATGTTTGCGAGCCGGGTCAATGGTTACGTCAAGGTGCGCGGCGTGCGCGTCTCGCTGCCGGATGTGGAAAACGAACTCATCCGTCATCCTGCCATTCAGCGGGTGCTGGTGGTGGATTACGGCGTCGAACAAAAAGGCGAGGCGGCCATCGGCGTGCTGTACGTCGTTGCACCGGGCCTCGAACTCTCCTCGGTTGAATTGCGCAATTTCGCCCGCAGCCATCTGCCGGAATCGCATGTACCCGGCCGGTTTCTCAAGGTTGACGATCTACCGCTTTCAGCCAATGGCAAGCCGGATCGCCGCCGCGCCCGCGAATTGCTGATGGGAGCCGCTGTTGGCGCGGAACCGGCGAAAGTCGCCGTCCCTGCCGTCAATCAGGACGACCGCCGGGTGCTGGATATCTATCTCGGTGTGCTGGGCAAAAAGCCGGGGAATGTGGATGCGAGCAGCGACCTGCTCGCACTCGGCCTCCTGCCATCGCATCTGAAAACCGTTTCAGCGGAAATCCACACCGTTTTCGGTGTGGAACTGACGCCACAACAGCTCCTGCGGTGCCGCAATGCCAGGCAGGTGCTTTCGCTTTTGGCTGCGGAAGCGGCCTGAACCCAGGCATTTCGGGCAGCATCCGACAACAGGAATAGTTCAAGGAAAAACAGATGGCGCATATCGATCCTGCCGGCGGCTGGCTTCCGCTGACCCAGCCGCAACTCGACTTCTGGGAGGAATTCTCCTTCCATCCCGATGAGCCGGTTTCCACGGTCGCCCATTATATCGATCTTTCCGGTGCGGTGAATGAAAGCGCGCTCCTTCAGGCGATCGCCCGAACGGTGCGCGAATCCGAGGTTCTGTCGATCCGTTTTCGTATCGGTGAGGATGGCGAGACGCCGCAGCAATGCTGCGATGCCGGCCATGCCCCGGTGGTTGAGCTTGTCGATCTCCGCACCGATCCGGCGCCCTTTGAAGAGGCGCTGCGACGCATGAACGTCGATGTGGAGGCGAAGCTGGACCTCAGAACCGACAGGCTTTCCGCGCAGCTTCTCTTCCGCATCTCCGATGATCGTTACCTCTGGTATATTCGCGCCCATCACATCGTCGTTGATGGCTATGGGCTGACGCTGGTGGAGCAGCGCTGCGGCCAGCTTTACGGATATTATTGCGGCAAGGGCGAAGCGGGACCGGATTTCCACCCCTTCGCCAGTTTCCTCGCCGAAGAAGATGCCTACAGGCAGAGCCGCCGTTTCGAGAAGGATCGGGACTTCTGGGAGGCCTATCTCGTCGCATCCGCCGATCTGCCCGTGCTGGACAAGGATTGCGAGGATTATGGCGGCGGCGGCCTGCATGCCGATGCGGCCTTGCCGCAGGGTTTCAGCACGAGGCTACAGCAGATAGCCGGCCGTCTGGAAATCGGCTGGCCTGACCTTCTGGTGCTGCTGTCCGGCCTTTATCTGCACCGGGTTTTACCACGTCCGGACCGTGACGTGCTGACCTTGTGGTTGCCTTTCATGAGCCGTTGGGGCAGCGTCGGTGCGCATATGCCGGCCATGCTCGTCAATATTTTGCCCTTCCATCTCACGATCGAACCGCAGGAAACCGTGAGCGCATTTCTGGCACGCAACGCCGCCAATCTGCGCAGGCAGCGCCTGCATGGCCGTTACCGCATCGAGCAGATTGCCGCCGACCGGGAAATCTCGAAGGGCCGGCGCTTCTTCTTTTCGCCGCTCATCAATGTGCTGCCCTTCAGCGCGCCGGTCTTTGCCGGGCTCGGTGTCTCGCGGCATATTCTCGCCAATGGTCCGGGAGACGGCTTCAATCTCACCTTCCGCGGCGAGGATGACGGCAGCGATCTGAACCTGCATATCGATGCGGATTCTGCACTGACGGAGGCCGAGGATTTCGCCCGCTACCGGGAGGAGTTGCCAGTGTTCCTCGATGCCATGCTGCAGGGAGAGGCGCTGACGCTTGCAGCGGAAGAGGCGTCCTCGAGCGTCCGTCTGGCGGTTTGAGGGGAAGGCCGACAACGCTTTCCCTATACTCCACGTTATCCTCGGCCCTGTGCCGAGGATCTAATCACGTCCAATAAAATCGAGGCGTTGCAGATGCTCGGGACAGGCCCGAGCATGACGGAAACGGGCTTTCAGGACTTCGTCTACGAACTGAACCCGGCTCTGCGCCGCAAAGCCGGGTTTTCCTCGCACAAATCCAGCTCAGGCGAGCGTCGTCAACACCCTGTTCGAAGCGCCGGCTTCGGCAAAGCGGCTGAAGACGCCGCTGGTGGTGTTGCGCAGCCGCTCGACATCTTCAGGGCCGTAGCGGTCCGAACGGTAGCTCATCAGCACGCGAATGGAGCGCTCGCCGCCGATCATTTCTTCCATCACCTCGAATTGCAGCCCCAGCATGGATTCGTGCTTGTCGGGGTCGATTTGGCGGAACTCCACCGGCTTGCCATCCGGTCCGGCAAGCGTGCCGTTCAGCTTGTTCCTGGCGTGGATCTGGATGAAGACCTCGAACAGATGGTCGCGGCCCGGCGTCATACCAAGCGCCTCCTCGACGAGATCGATCGGGATTTCGCTATGTTCCAGCGAGCCGTTGATGGTGTTCTTCACCGAAGAAATCAGGTCGCCAATGGTCATGGTCTCGCCGAAACGCACGCGATGGGCAACGACCGTGGTGAAATAACCGATCGTATCGAAATAACCGCTATCGGTGCGGCCCGAAGCCGAGGTGCCGACCACGAGATCGCTCAATCCGCCAAGATGACGCAGCGATGCGGCTATGGCGGCGTAAACCACGTTGAACAGCGAGGCGCTGTTCTGCTTGGCAACGGCGTAAAGCCCGTCGCTGACGTGTTTTTCCAGCTTGAATTCGACCCAGCCGCCCGCCGGTGCTTCGTCCTGCGGTGCCTCGTGCAGCGTGCCATCCTGTCCGTTGAGGGCAAGGCCTTTCGGCGCATCACGCAACATATCGGTCCAGTAGGCAAGGTGGCCGGCATTGACGCCTGAGGCCACCTGTTTTCTGGCGAATTCATGGAAGGGCGCAGGTTTGGTTGCAAAGATCGGGGCCTTGCCCGCCGCTCTTGCCCGGTAGGCTTCTGTCAGTTCGTCCATCATCAGGTTCACTGACCATTCGTCCAGCACGATGTGATGGAAGAGGAAGGACAGCACCTGCCTGCCGGTCTGCGCATCACGCAGGAAACGCAGCCGCATCGGCAGTTCACGCTCAAGATCGAACCGCCAGCCGGCTTCCGCATGCCGGTCCACATCTTCGCTTTCTTCACTGGTCCAGAACCATTTGTAATCTGGCAGGTCATGCATCGGCACGATCTTCTGCAGAACCGTGTCGTTTTCGACGTAGAAATGGGTGCGCAGGCCGGGATGGCGCTCGATGATGTCGAGGAAGGCGCATTCGAAAGCGTTTTCATCGACGGGACCAAGGAAATCGAGCGCGAAGGGGATATTGAATATGTCGCCGAATCCGAAGGCGGCATAGGCCTTCCAGAGCGACATCTGTGCCAGAGAAAGCGGCGCGGTCAACGAGCCGGTCTCCGTTGCTTGCGCATGTGCGGGCGCTGCAGTTTCGAGGCGGGTCGCCTGTGTAGCGAGGGCGGCTGCGGTTGGATAGCTGAAAAGGTCGTTGAAACGCAGCTCTATGCCGTGATTGCTGAGCAGACGTCCGATGATGCGGGTGGCGATCAGCGAATGACCGCCAAAATCGAAGAAATCGTCGTCCGGGCCCATATCGGGTGAGGCAAGCGCCTCGCGGAATTCGGTGAGGATGGTCGCGGTGGTGGCGTCATCGCCAAGGCCGGTGGATAGGCGAGCCGCCTGCTCCGGTGTTGCGGAGGCATTTTGAGGTACGATGGCGGAAAAATCTGCGCCGCCTTCGAGATGGCTGACGAAACGCTCCAGCAGGAAGGCCGTCGCATGCGGCGACATTTCCTTACCGCCGGTCAGTTCGAGACGGATGTCACCGGCGGCTGTCGGGCCGGCGGAAAGGGTGAGACCAAGACCGGATTGCAGCGAGGGCAGGAGCAGGGGTTCGAACTGGAGGCCATGCTCCGATACGGGCTGAACGGGTGCCGCCAGCGCATGAAGTATGAAGGTGGCGGGCTCGTCATCATTGTCGTTTCGCTGTTCCAGTCCCGCCAGCACGGCTTTTTCAGCCTGTTCGGGCGATTGGTGACGCGAGATCGATATCCGTGATGCAGCCTCCGCTGAAGGTGGTGTGGGGGCGTCGGGGTGCAGGCGGAGCATCACGGTTTCCGGACCGTCGCTTGCGGCAAGGAACAGGGCGAAACGCGCACCGGCACGCGCCAGAAGCGCATTCGTCGCAGTAGAGCCGTTGAGGCCGAGCAGGGTGGCGGGAAGATCGACGCCGTGGCTGTGGCTTGCCGGCCTCTCCAGCCTGTTTTGCCGCAACGCCACGACGGCTGAGCCGGAGACCGGGCGCTGCAGCCAGCCGAGTGGAAGCGGGTTGATGCCACCATCTTCGACCTTGCGAGCGGAAAGCGGTTTTGGTGTCTCACCGGCATAGGCGGTGGAAATGCCATCCAGCAATATCTTTGGCGAGAGAACTTCGCCAAGCAGGCCGTGGACCAGAAAGGCCAGCAGGATTTCCCCTTCATTCAACAGTACCACCGCCTGGAAGGACGGGTCGGTTTCGGCATCGAAGGGCCGTGCCTGAAGGTCGTGCAGAAGGGCGAGGGCTTCAGCTGACGATGGCACCTGCAGCAATTGCACATCGGATGCGGACAGGGTTTCGATATTTTTTGAAAGGGCGCCATCCTCTCCGAAGGCAAAGCGTGCGCGAAGCTCGGGCCAGGCCTCGCAAATCGTCTTCAGCGCTGCGGTCAGGCGCAACAGGTCGCATTCTTCGCCGATGCGGTAGGCGAGAAGATGCCGGAAGACCTGATCGGGATCCTGAAACTGCTTAAACCAGATCCGCTCTTCGTATTGGCTAGGCGGTGCTGCGTCGCCTCTGTCAAAGCTTTCTTCGATGCGACGTGCGAGCATACGCGTATTGTCTGCTGCCATGGTCCTCTCCTTGGACATGTTCTGGAAAATGTTCAGGGACATCGCGCCGGGCGCGAAAAATCCTGTTGGCGGGGATCAGCCTCCCACGCGCGCCCGTTCGATCAACGCCTGCCAGGCAGCAAGCGTGGGCTGCCGGGCCAGGTCGTCATAGTCGAGACGCGTTCCGGCAAGCTGCGAAAGCGGCGGGATGAGGCGCATGAGGGCAAGCGAATGAAGCCCATGACCGAACAGGTTGTCTCCCGGTTCGATATCGCGCACCTCATCCTCCAGAACTCCGGCAAGAAGGGCCTTGAGGTCCGTCAGCATCGTTCCCGCCTCCCGCATCGCACCCGACGTGATTGCCGGTTCATTCATCGAAATGATCGTGCACGCCGCTGGCGCCCCGCCGCCAGTAACCGGAGGCGCGTGTCCATTTGGGGTTTGCGCCGAATTCTGCGATCAAGAGGGCGCGAATCTCCTTTGCGGTCTTCGATTCGCAGGCGACCCAGCTGAAGAAATCGCCCTTCGGCAGATCGAGCTTGCGCAGCGCGCCCATCAATGCGTCGTGATCGGTTCCGCTTGTGGTGTTTTGCGTCACCCAGACGATCGAAGCGTCAGCCTTGGTGGCGATGTCCAGGCGGTCCGCATCCGTTTCGACCTCGATCAGCGCCACGGCCCGTGTGCCTTCAGGCATTTCTTCAAGCCGTCGGGCCAGCGCAGGAAGGCCGGTATCGTCGGCGATCAGCAGATGCCAGTCATAGGTGAAGGGAACGGTGAAAGAGCCGCGTGGACCGGCAATCCACGCCCTGTCGCCCACTTTGGCGGCTTTGGCCCAGTTGCTGGCGGGGCCGTCATGATGGGTGGCGAAATCGATGGCGAGTTCGCCCTTTTCGGCATCGAAGCTGCGCGGCGTATAATCGCGCGCCAGCGGGCGCGGCGCGCCTTCCGGGAATTCAAGGCCGTTCGGGCCGATCACCGGCAGGTTCGGCTCGGTTTGGCCGGGAAGCGGGAAGAACATCTTGACGTGGTCGTCAAAACCGAAGCTGGCAAAACCCTCCAGTTCCGGTCCGGTGAGGACGATGCGCACCATGGACCGGCTGAGCTGTTCCACCCGCGCAACATCGAGGCAGCGCAGCTTGACGGCGTGGCGATGACGTTTCGGAGTACGGTCCGGAACGGCGGTTTCAATGCTGTCGGTTATGCTCATGCTGTTGTCTTTCGTGGGATGTTGCCGACGGGTTCGGCTGTCTCGCTGTCCCGGATCGGCGTGCGGGATGATCGCTAATCGGAAGTGTTATCCGGTGCGATAATCCGGCATCGTTGCGTCAAGATGTGCAAACCATAACAGGCGCTTCCGGCTGTCGCAATATAACTTTACATTAAAACTCAAGTTTATAGCCGGCGCATGAAGTACGCGCCGGTATTCGCAGTTTTCGAGAAAATCAGGGGCGGGCCGCCCAGCCTTCCACCGCGTCCAGCGTGTGCAGGGCGCTGGGAATGGAAGGCGTCGTGACCCTGGTGGAATCGAGGAACACGATCCTGCCTTCGCGGGCCGGTTTCACGAAACGTTCCCAGCCGGGAATGATCTTTTCCAGTGCCGCGCGCGTTCCGGCCTCACCCCGCGCAGGGCTCGTATAGCTGTTCATCACCACCAGCATATCAGGATTGAGCTTGCCGAAAGCCTCGGCACTCAGCGGCATGGTGAGGGTGGAGCCAAGTCCGCCGGAAGAGGCGGCGTTATCGATCTTTAACCGGGCATAACCCAGATCCTCCAGTGCCTGCACCGCGCCGGACATGTCGCCAACCGCATTGATCTGGTCGGTCAGCAGGATCGCCAGATAGGTCTTGCCTTTGACATCTTCGCCCAGCGTCTTTTTGACGGCGGCAAGTTTGGTGTCATAGGCCTTCCGGCGTTCGGCGAAAGCGTCGCTCCGTCCCACGAGACCGGCAAGATTCTCCTCCACGCTGAAACCATAGGCATGGCCGGTGCTGACCTTTTGCAGATAGACGGGGGCGACGGTGGAAAGCTGTTCGGCCTTGCCGCCATCCATTTCCGTTGCCACGATCAGATCCGGTTGCAGCGCCCGCAGCTTTTCAAGATCAATCTGGCCGACAGCGCCAAAACCTTTGGGTTTCGTGCGGCCTTCACCAAGGACGGTATCGATAAAATCGACGGCGGTGGCGAATTTGCCGTCGCTATTGCGGCCATAGGCGCCAACCACATTGGCGCCGAGATCCATCAGCGGCACGCCCAGGAGCGGCTCATGCATGACGACGATGCGTTGCGGCTTTTCCGGAACGGAGACGGTGCGGCCGGCGGCATCGGTCACGTTGCGCTCGGCGGCAAGGCTCGTTCCAGCGGCCAGAAAGGCGGCGAGTAGGATGGCAATTCGCATGGCATTCCCTTTATTCAGTTCATTCAATGGCTGTTGGTTCTGCGCAGCGCCTGCAGGCGCAGCGTGAGGATGAAAAGCGGCACGCCGATCAGCGTCAGTGCAAGGCCGATCGGCATCGGCGTATCAGCCACCAGCCCGCGCGACAGCGTATCGGCGGTTACCACCAATATCCCGCCGGTGAGCCCGGAGAGAAAAAGCCTGGCGCGGCCGACGGCGGGCGAAACGAAAGTGGCGAGATGCGGGGCTATGACGCCGAGAAAGGTGAGCGGGCCGACCGCGGTGACGGATGAGGCACTGAGGATGACCGCGAAAACGATGACGAGCGGGCGCGAATGCCTGACGGTTTCGCCAAGCGCCATGGCCATCTCGTTGCCGAGATCGAAGACCGCAAGTGCCCGACCGAGCAGAAAGATGCCGGCGAGACTTGCGGCAAAGAGGGGCGCAAAAACGAGATTGGTGGACCAGCTTGCCTGAAACAGCGAACCCGCCATCCAGTCGGCCAGTGAAAGTGAAGTTTCCGCCGGCGTGTAGAGTAGAAGCACAGAGGAGACGGATGAAAGGGCGGATTCTATCGCTATCCCCATCAGCAGAATGGCAAGTCCGCTGGAGCGTTCACGTCCAACGAGGGCGATCAGGAGAAAGGCCACTGCCAGACCGCCGCCGACGGCCGCAAGCGCTACCATGGTTTTTGGCGCGGCCGGCACCAGCACCAGAAGCAGCATGATGGTGGTCATCGACCCCTGGCTCAGACCGAACAGGCCTGGATCGGCGAGAGGATTGCGGGCGACGGATTGCAGCATGGCGCCTGCCAATGCCACACTCCAGCCGGCCATGAAGCCGAGCAGAATGCGCGGCAGCCGCACCGTCCACAGCGCATAGGCCTGATCGTCGCCCAGATGCCCGCCGGCAAGGCCGTGCAAAAGGTCGAATAAACCTGTTTCAGTATTGCCGAGGCTAACGGATATGGCGGCGAGCATCAGCGCCAATCCAATCAGCGCGAGGCCGGCCTTCAGATTGCCGATGCCGATTTGCAGGCCGCTCGGCAGCCTGAGTACCGCTTTGCCGTTGGTGGCGAAATGCCGTTTCATGACAGCCCCCTTTGCGAAGGCGAAAGATAAAAGCGCTTGACGATGACGATGAAGACGAGGCCTCCGAGCAGATCCATGAACAGCCCGGTATTGACCACATAAGGCGCAAACAGAGTCTGTGCGCCAAGATCGGCCAGCACGCAGAGGCCCGCGCCGACAAGGGCGGACGCCGGCAAAGCGAGCGTGAAGTTCACGCCGACCAGCGGCCGGATCATATGCGGCACGATAAGGCCGACGAAGCCAATCGGGCCACAGATCGCCACCGCCGAGCCCGATGCCAGCATGGTGGCAAAAAGCGCGACCCGGGAAATACTTGTCACGTTCACACCTGCGGAGGCGGCTTTTTCCGCGCCCAGCAGAACGAGCGTCAGCGGCCGGGCGACTAATAACAATATCGCCAGCGCAATGGCTCCAATCCACCAGAAATCGATGAGCCGCGCGGCATAGACGTGGTTGATATTGCCGCCCACCCAGCTCAGAAATTCGCTGCGCCGTGTGGGGTTTGATAACAGCAGGGCATTGGTCACGCCGATCAGCAGCATCGAAACCAGAGCACCGGCGAGGATGACCGACAGGCCGCGCGGATCGTTCGACCGACCGGCAAGACGGGCGACGAGGAAGCAGGCGCCAAAGCCGAGACCGCTGCCGACGAGTGCCGCTAATCCCTGCACCTCCGGAGAAAAATCGAACACCAGCGCGCCGGCAACCACAAAAAGCGTCGCGCCGGCATTCAAGCCCAGAGTGGAGGGCGAGGCGAGGGGATTGCGGACAAGCCCCTGCAGCACGCAGCCGCTGACGGCGGTGGTGGCGCCCACGTAAATCGCGATCAGCGAGCGCGGGATCTGCTGATAGAGCAGCACCGACTGTTCATAGGTGTCGGCCTCACCCCGCCAGAGCGTCGTCGCGATCTCGGCAAGCGGCATATCGCCGGTCATAAGGAGCAGATTGACGGCGAGAATGGCGGCCAAGAGCAGCGCGGCGGCAAAAATCAGCATTACTTTCGAGGTCATGCCGGGATGGCCTGTTCCTGCCGTTCCAGTCGGGGCACGCAGATGAGCCGTCCCTGACGGGAGAAGATATCGGCTTCGAGATCGAAGACCTCGGCGACATTTTCAGGGGTGACCGTTTTTTCAACGGGCCCTGACGCCAGAACCCGTCCGGCTTTCAGCATGATGACATCATCGGCAAAAGTGGAGGCGAGGTTGAGATCGTGCAGCACGACGATAACGGTTTTGCCGTGCCTGTCGGTCAATTCGCGCACGAGGCCGAGAACGGCATATTGATACTTCATGTCGAGATGGTTGACCGGTTCGTCCATCAGGATCACGTCGGTATCCTGCGCCAGCACCATGGCGATGAAGGCGCGCTGGCGCTGGCCGCCGGACAGCGTGTTGACCTGTGCTTTCGCCTTGTCTTCCAGCCCGACGGTCCTCAGCGCCTCGGCAAAAAGCGCCCGGTCGCGTTCAGTCGGGCCGCCTGCAAGACCGTATCGCGCATAACCGGCGAGCTCGATCAACTCGCCAAGCGTCATATAGTCAGGGCAATGGCATTCCTGCGGCAGATAGGCGATACGGCGGGCGAGTTCCCGGCGTCCGATTTCGCTGATCGAACGCTCGCCAAGCCTTATTTTGCCTGATGACAAAGGCAGGAAACCCATGATGGTTTTCAACAGCGTCGACTTGCCGCAGCCATTCGGGCCGACCAGCGCCGTCACCCGCCCGGCTTGGAAACGGGCAGACAATCCCTTCAAGACGGGGACGTGTCCGTAGCTGGCGTGAAGGTCTGTCGCATCAAGCACCGGATACAACTCCTGTTATTCATGCGGCCATGCGTCGAGACGCCGCACAGCCGTTATAAGCATTTGAAATTAAATATCGATCTTGCGAAAAACGGGTCCCGTTCAGGCAAGCGCGACGCTCTGATCTTGAAGCGACACTAAACTATAGTAAAACTCTCCACAAATCGAAATTTGCCGATTCAACCCGCGGATTTCTTGCCCGTTATTTCAATCGAGGTGCATCATGTCAGTCGCAGCCAAGCTCCATGTCGGTATGTCGCTGGCCCCAACCTGGCTCAGTGGCGAGGCGTGGCGGCGCGCGGACAGCGATATAGGTGGGGTGTTTTCCAGCGATTATTTCGTCGATCTTGCCCAGCGCGCCGAGGCCGCATATGTGGATTTCGTGTTTCGGCCCGATACGCTTTTTCTGCGTACCGAGGGGCTGGAGACCGGCGGCGGATTTGCCAGCATGGACCCGACCATGCTTCTCGCCGCAATTGCCCGGGAGACCAGTCGCGTCGGCCTGTTATCCACCGTTTCGACGACCTTTTTGCCACCCTATGTGGTTGCTCGCCAGATTCAGTCGCTGAACTGGCTGAGTAACGGCCGGGCGGGGTGGAACATCGTGACTGCCCTTGAAGGCCATGAAAATTTCGGCCTCAAGCAAATGCCGTCGCCGCAGGAGCGCTATGAACGCGCCGACGAATTCACGCAGGTGGTGCGGCAGCTTTGGGCAAGTTTTCCGAACGAGGCGTTGAAGCTCGACAGGGAAAGCGGGCGGTTTGCCGATTCCTCGCTGGTGCGGCCGGTGGCACATGAAGGGCTGCATTTCAGCGTCAAAGGCCCGCTTAACCTGCCGGCCCATGCCAGCCGCATTCCGCTGGTGCAGGCGGGCGCTTCTCCCGAGGGCCGTGATTTCGCCTCGTCGGTGGCGGATGCGGTTTTTGCCTCGACGCCGGATATGCAGGCGGCCATCGAACTCAGGGCGGATTTGCGCCGCCGGGCCGAGGGGCATGGCCGCAGGGCGGATGAGGTGAAGCTGATGCCGGGCCTCAGCCTTTATCTGGCGAGCAGCCGAAAGGAGGCGCTGGAACTCTTTGCGGAGACCCATGCGCGCGCCAACCGCGCCCGCGCCTTTGCCTCCATTCGCGATATGACGGGCCTTGATCTTTCGGAGTGGCCGCTCACGCGGATCGTCACCGCTTCGGATCTGTCGCTGCCGCCTGAAACACCGAGAAGCCGCACCCATGCCAACCTTTTACGCCGGCTGATCGAACGGGAGACCCTGAGCGTCGCAGACCTGCTGCAACGGCCGGAAGTGATGGGGTCTGGCCACTGGCAGATCATCGGCACCGTCGAGGATGCTTTTGAAACCATTCGGGAATGGGCGCAGGCCAGTGCGATAGACGGTTTTGTCGCGGTGCCCGGCGGGTCTGTTGCTTCGATGCGGCTGGTATTGGAGCAGCTGCTTCCCCGGCTTGGCGACGCCGGGCTTTTCCGCACCGGCTATTCCGGCCACACATTTGCGGACCATCTGGCCGAATAGGTTTACGATCCGCCGGATTCGCTCGTCGCTTTTGTGGCTGCTTCGAGCAGTCGCGAAAAATGCCCTTCGGCCTCGGCTGTCGCCAGGAAGGATACGGTGGTGACGACGCAACAGATTTCGCGCTGGGCATCGAAAACCGGGGCCGCCTTGCCCGTCAGGGCCGAAAACAGATGCTCGTTGAGTTCCGCACCGCCTGCCTCGCGGATGGCGTTGAGAACCTTCGCCTCGGGGCGTGAGCCGCGAAAGGTGGCCGGCTGCAATTTGCGCACGGCGGCAATTCTATCCGGTGGTAGGTAAGCCTGAAAAACCAGTCCGCAGGCGCTGTTGTCCAGCGGCAGAACATCACCGAGCGCTACGGTACTGATGGAGAAGCTGGCGCTCCTGTGCCATTGCACTACGGTCGGGCCGCGATCGGTCCAGATCGCCACGCCGCAGCTGGCGCCGATCTGCGAAGCCAGATTTTTCATCTGGCGACCGGCGGTCTCGACCGGATTGATTCGTCTCAACGCGCTTATGCCTATCCCCAGTGCCGCCGGCCCGAGATCGTAGCAACCGCTTGCGGGGTTCTGGGTCACCAGTTCTTCCCGCACCAGGCTCTGCATATAGCGGTGCGCGGTCGAACGGCCGGTGCCGGCGCGTTTGGCCAGTTCGCCAAGCGCGAGTGCCGTATCTGATTTTGCGAGAAGGTCGAGGAAACGCGCCGCGATCGATACGGATTGAATGAGCGCTGAGCGCTTCTCGCCCTCGTTTTCCGGCAGATCATCGGCATCGTCATTCATGGCCTTCAAGCCTATTCCCCTTGTACGGCCCGAATTGTATGGCCCGGACATGCCTAACGCATCGGCCGGAAAATCGGAATTGATTTCTGGCAGGAAAACAGGCCGTTGCGACGCTTTGCCATCCTTGGTGCTAGGGGGTGGTCGATAAACTTTGTTGTAAATATGGCACATCCCGTTACGGAACCCCGATTGTCCGCAATGCAGAACGTATTCTCTATTGCGAAACAGATAACGCATCCGTTACTTGAATATGACTTTAATACTCATGTTTATTTAGGGGTGTGTTATGGGGTTTCGCTCTAACGGTCGTTTGATGAACGGGGTCAGCGTTCTGACGCTGGCGACGCTGTTTGTAACGCCGGTCCTGGGTCAGGATCAGCAGGCTGAGACAGCGGGGACGACAGTTCTTAAACCGATCGTCGTGACCGGTGAAAAAGTGGCGCGCGATATGAAGAACACGGCGTCGTCCGTTTCGGTCATATCCAGCGAGAAAATCAAAAAGGAAAAGACCGGCGATCCGACCGTTTCGGAAGCGATCAAGGATATTCCGAACGTCGTTTATACCGACAATGTCAGCGCGCCCATCATTCGCGGACAGGACACGCAGGGACCGAATACCGGCTCCATCGCCTTCTTCACCGGCACGGTGCCGCGCGCGACGATCAATGTCGACGGCCATTACCTCGGTTATAACGAGTTCATCTATGGCGCGAGTTCCATCTGGGATGTCGAAAGCATTGAGGTGTTCCGCGGTCCGCAGACCACCTCGCAGGGTGCGAACGCCATTGCCGGCGCGATCCTCGTCAATACCAAAGACCCGACGTTTACGCCGGAGGCGAGCTATCAGGCCGAGATCGGCAATTATCACCAGAAGCGCGGTTCCTTCGCCTTTTCCGGCCCGCTGATCGAAGACGAACTGGCGGCGCGTATGGCGATCGATTATTCCGGTCGTGATACCTTCATCGACTACATCAATTCCGCTTTTGCCCATGACGGTACGGACCAGAACTTCAAGGAGTTCAACGGTCGTTTCAAGCTTCTGTGGGAACCCTCGGAAATCCCCGGCCTTTCGACCAAGCTCACCTATTCCTATAACGCCTCCAACCGTCCAAGCCAGGAAGCGGCGTCGCGTCCCTTCGAGGACCTGAACCACATCACCAACACGATGCCGAGCTTCAGCCAATATACCAATACCGGCATTCTCGACATCAACTACGATTTCGAAAATGGTGTGAAACTGTTCAACCAGACGCAGTTTTCCTCGTCCATTGCCAAGCGCAGGGTCGGCATTGCCAATACCGGCGATGCCGATATCGACCTCAAGAACACCTCCCACGAAACCCGTGTGACCTTCGGCGATCAGGAGGATGTGCTGAGTGGGGTGGCGGGTATCTTCTACGCGCATACGAAAGCCGACGAAGTGCTTTATCTGCGCGGAACATCGCGCTTCAACGACACCAAGGACAATCTCGGTCTCTTCAGCGAACTGAGCTATCGCCTGACGGATCAATGGACCCTGACCGGCGGGCTGCGCTACCAGCAGGACCAGATTCAGCGCAGCGGTTACAGAACGCTGAGCGCCACAAGCAGAAGTTCGGTCAATTATGACGAGACTTTCTCTGAAATTCTGCCGAAGGCCTCGCTCGCTTATGCCGTGAATGACGACTGGACGGTGGGTGGTTTGATCAGCCGCGGTTACAATCCCGGCGGTGTCGCATTTGACCTGACGACCAGCAAATGGCGGACCTTCGACAAGGAAACCATCTGGAATTATGAGCTTTTCACCCGCGCCAGCCTGCTGGATGACACGCTGACGATCAACGGCAACCTGTTCTACATGGACATGAAGGATGCGCAGTTCAACGTGCCGATCGTCGTGTCCACGGGCATCAGCGAATCCTACACTGTCAATGCCGAAGAGGCCCATGCTTACGGCCTGGAAATCGGCGCCGATTATCAGGTTCTCGACAATCTGACGCTCAAGGCCAGCGCCGGTTTGCTGAAGACGGAAATTGACGAGATTTCCAGCAATTCCGCCTATCTCGGCAAGGAATTCGCCAAGTCACCCGGTTACAGCTTCACCATCGGCGCCAGCTGGGATGTGACGGACAAGTTCACCGTCTCGGGGCAGGTGCGCCATCTCGACGGTTATTATTCCGACACGGATAACAAGGCCGTTTATGCGATCGAGCCTTATACGATCGCGGATGTGCGAGCGAGCTACAAGTTCCAGGAGGAGCTTGAATTCTACGCTTACGTCAAGAACGTCTTCGACGAACGCGCACCGACGCTGATGAAGGAAAATCGCGGCATTGGCGGCATTGAGGCCAGCATGACCGAACCGCGCATGTTCGGCATCGGCGTTCGCGGCACCTTCTGAGCCACCGCGCGAACTAGAAAGACAAAAAGGCCTTCGAAGATAGCTTCGAAGGCCTTTTTCTTATTGGGAATAATGGGACAAAGCCTCAGAAAAACGCCTGAATTCCAGTCTGCGCCCGGCCGAGGATCAGCGCGTGAACGTCATGCGTGCCCTCATAGGTATTGACCGTTTCAAGGTTCTGGGCGTGGCGCATGACGTGATATTCGATCTGGATGCCGTTGCCGCCATGCATGTCGCGGGCCTGGCGGGCAATATCCAGCGCCTTGCCGCAATTGTTGCGCTTGACGATGGAGATCATTTCCGGCGCCATCCTGTGCTCGTCCATCAGCCGGCCGACGCGCAGTGATGCCTGAAGGCCGAGCGCGATTTCGGTCTGCATGTCGGCGAGCTTCTTCTGGTAAAGCTGCATGCCGGCCAGCGGCTTGCCGAACTGCTTGCGGTCGAGACCATATTGAAGGGCGCGGAACCAGCAATCTTCGGCGGCCCCGAGCACGCCCCAGGAAATGCCGTAGCGGGCGCGGTTGAGGCAGCCGAACGGGCCCTTGAGACCGGAAACATTCGGCAGCAATGCGTCTTCGCCGACCTCCACGCCATCCATGACGATCTCGCCGGTGATCGAGGCGCGCAGCGAGAGTTTGCCGCCGATCTTGGGTGCGGAGAGGCCTTTCATGCCCTTTTCCAGCACGAAGCCGCGAATCTGATTGTCATGGGCTTCCGATTTTGCCCAGACGACGAAGACATCGGCAATCGGCGCGTTGGAAATCCACATTTTCGAACCGCGCAGGCGATAGCCGCCGGCGATCTTTTCTGCGCGGGTCTTCATGCCGCCGGGATCGGAGCCGGCATCCGGCTCGGTCAGGCCGAAACAGCCGATCAGCTCGCCGGAAACGAGGCCGGGCAGATATTTCTTCTTCTGTTCGTCCGAGCCATAAGCGAAGATCGGGTGGATAACGAGCGAGGATTGCACGCTCATCATCGAGCGGTAACCACTGTCAATCCGCTCCACCTCGCGGGCGACGAGGCCATAAGCCACATAGCTGGCGTTGGCCGCGCCATATTCTTCCGGCAGGGTAACGCCGAGCAGGCCGGTGCGGCCCATCAGGCGGAACAGTTCCGGTTCGGTGGTTTCGGAAAGATAGGCCTCGGAGACACGCGGCAGAAGTTCCGATTTGCCGAAGGCGGCGGCGGCGTCGCGGATCATCCGCTCGTCGTCGGTCAGTTGGTCTTCGAGCAGAAAAGGGTCCTGCCAATTAAATGCTGCGCGTTCGCTCACTTTATGCCTCCGGATTTGCTGGCCGGATTATTGGTAATCGGCCCTGCCGGCACAAGCCATGTTTACTCATTTTCGCATTACCTTTAGTAATAGGCTCATGACATCTCTCAGCCGTAAACTCCTGCCGTCCACCAGTGCGCTTGCCGCCTTCGATTCCGTCGCCCGGCTCGGCAGCTTTTCCGCCGCAGCCGATGAGTTGGCCCTGACGCAAGGGGCGATCAGCCGGCAGGTTATGTCACTGGAAGAACAGCTTGGCGTGCGCCTGTTCGAGCGCGGTGCGCGCGGCGTGGCGCTGACGGCGGAGGGCAAAACTTACGCGAAATCGATTGCCTCGGCCCTTGGCGAGATACGCTCCGCGTCCCTGCAGCTCATGACCAAAACGCATGGCAATACGCTGAACCTCGCGATGCTGCCCACCTTCGGCACCCGCTGGCTTCTGCCACGTATTCCCGATTTCGTCTCCAGTCATCCGGAAATCACCATCAATTTCGCCACCCGTATCGGCCAGTTCGATTTCGAGCGTGAACAGCTGGATATGGCAATCCATATTGGTCAGGCGGATTGGCCTGGGGCGGAAAGCACCTTTCTGATGCATGAAATGGTCGCTCCGGTATGCAGCCCTGAGTTTCTCAATACGCATCCGGTCGAAAAGGCAGGGGATCTCGCCACCCTGCCGTTGCTGCACATGGCCTCGCGGCCAGGGGCATGGGGCCACTGGTTCGAAAGCCTCGGCCTTTCACTCGCCCTGCCGCAGGGCATGCGGTTCGAGCAATTCTCCAGCGTGGCGCAGGCCTGCATCGCTGGGCTTGGCGTGGCGCTGATGCCGCTTTTTCTGATCGACAACGAGCTGAAATCGCGGCAGTTGCTGAAGGCGTTCGATCATCAGGCAAAAAGCCCAAGCTCCTATTATGCGGTGGCGCCGCTCTCTCGCGCCAATCATGTTCCCGTCGTCCTGTTTCGCGACTGGCTGGTGCGGCAGGTGGAGGCCTATCATGCGGCGAACGGCTCACCGCTGCAAAAATAACCGCACTTTTTTCGGGCATTTATGTCTTATGCCCAGCTTTTCGCCGATTTTGCCGTCCATTGGACTCGACAGGGCGGTTTCGCTCGATTATCGTGATTAAACGTTTAATCAGCCCTTTCGGTCCACCATGGCGTCTTCACGGCCTGCCACCAATCTGAGCGCGATAGCAACGGCACTCGGCGTGTCGGTGGCAACCGTGTCCAATGCGCTGTCGGGCAAGGGCCGGGTTTCGCCTGATCTGGCGGAGCGCATCCGCAAGACGGCAAGCGAGCTTGGTTATGTGCCGAGTTCGGCGGGCAGGGCGCTACGCACCGGCAGATCAGGTGTTCTGGGGCTGGTTCTGCCCGATATTGCCAATCCTCTCTTTCCACAGATTGCGCAGGCCATCGAAAAGGCAGCAGTGACTGCCGGTTACGGTGTGCTGATCGCCGACTCGCGTGGTGAGATCGCCATGCAGACGGATGCCATCAACCGGTTGATCGAGCGCGGCGTGGATGGAATGGTTATTGTTCCCCGCCGCGGCACGCGCATTACCGATGTTGATTGTCCTGTCGCGGTGATCGACAGCCCCTCGACCCCCGGAAACACTGTTGCCGCCGACCACTGGGATGGCGGCCGGCAGGTTGGCGAATATCTGGCGGCACTTGGCCACAAAAAAGTGGTGCTGGTCGGCAAGAACCGGGATTCCAACGTGCAGAACGACCGCCTCGGCGGCATTCGCGATGGTCTTGGCAAGGCCTGCGTTGCACAGACGCTGTGGATAGACGCCATCGAAAAGGCCGGCGGTGCGGGCTGCCGGCTTGGCCTTGCCGACAGGGTCGCGGATGGTTTCACCGCGTTTGCCGCCGTTTCCGATCTGCATGCGCTGCGGGTGCTGACCGAATTGCAGCGCGAGGGCATCGAAGTGCCGGAAGAGGCCAGTGTCACAGGCTTCGACGATCTGATTTTCTCGGCCGTGGTCACGCCGCCGCTGACGACGATGCGCATGGATATGGGCCGCATCGCCGATCTCGCGGTTGGAGCGCTGCTGCGTGCGATTGACGATGTCAGCGAAGCCGGCATCGCCGTCGATGTTACGGCAGAAATCTCGAAAGTACCGATGGCGCTGATCATGCGCGGCTCCACCGGCAAAGCAAAGCATGATGCGATTGAAGCCAAAAAAATCACAGCAGGAGAACTCACACCATGAAAAAGATCATTCTTGCATCGGGCGCTGCCCTGATGCTGACGATGGGAGCCGCTGAGGCGCAGGACAAGACGCTGACGATCTCGGTCTACGCCTTCGCGCAGGACGAATTCAAGGAACTGGTCTATACGCCGTTTGAGCAGAAATGCGGCTGCAAGCTGGTCGTTGAGACCGGCAACAGCGTCGAGCGTCTGGCCAAGATGGAGGCCAACAAGGCCAATCCGGTGGTCGATCTTGCCATCGTCTCCATGGCGGATGCACTTTCCGCCACCCGTAAGGACCTGATCCAGAAGATCGACGCGTCCAAGGTTCCGAATATCGAAAACCTCTATGATATCGCCAAGGACCCGAATGGCGACGGCATGAGCGTCGGCGTCAATTTCTACGCCACCTCCATCGTCTACCGTACCGACAAGATGAAAATCGATAGCTGGGCCGATCTCCTCAAGGACGGCATTGTCGATCACGTCGCCTTCCCGAACGTCACCACCAATCAGGGCCCGCCGGCGCTCTATATGCTGGGCAAGGCCATCGGCAAGGACACGCCTGATCTTTCTGGCGCCATCGAGGCCGTGGGCGAAAAGAAAGACGATATCGTCACTTTCTACGTCAAGTCCTCGCAGCTGGTGCAGCTGATGCAGCAGGAAGAAATCTGGGCAGCGCCGATCGGCCGTTTCTCATGGGCGCCCTTCACCAAGCTCGACCTGCCGCTTGCCTGGGCCACGCCCAAGGAAGGCCAGACCGGCGGCATGAACGTGCTCGTGGTGCCGAAGGGCACGAAGAACCAGGAACTGGCGCTGCAATTCATGGATTTCTGGCTCTCGACCGACGTTCAGAAGGCGTTGGCCGAAAAGTTGGTGGACAGCCCGACGAACAAACAGGTCAAGGTTTCCGACGAGGTGGCGAACAATATCACCTATGGTGATGAAACCGCACGTAGCCTGCAGCTTATTCCGTCTGACGTGACGCTCGATAACCGCGACAAGTGGTTGTCGGAGTGGAACTCCAAGGTCGGGCAATAAGCCGAGACAATTTCAGTCAGGAACGGGGTGATTTTCAGCGTCCGCAAGGGCTCGCCCCGTTTCAGGAAAAGCGGTTTGGTCGTCCCCTGACCGCTTTTCCAACCTTTTCAGACCGCAAGCCGGCACGCCGGCTTCAACCGTAACCGGCCGTGTGGCCGTTCAGGGAATAAACCAATGTTTCAGAACCGGGCCGAAGCGCTGGCGCTTGCCTTGCCCGCTGCGATTTTTGCGGCGGCGGTTTTTCTTGTGCCGGTCTTCATGCTTTTGTCGGAGGGCTTTCGCACCGCTGACGGCTGGACATTGTCGGCCTACGCCGATTTCTTTTCCGATCCGCTGAACCAGACGGTTTTCCTGCGCACCCTCAAGCTCGGCGCGCTCGTCACCGTCGTTTCGGCGGTGGTAGGCTATGCAGCGGCCTTCGCCATCATCAACCTGTCGCAGGGGACGAAGGGCCATGTGGTCAATCTCGTTGTACTGCCGCTGATGATTTCGCCGGTCGCCCGCACCTATGCCTGGATCGTCATTCTCGGCAGAACTGGCATCGTCAACCAGGCGCTGCAGGCGGTGGGCCTCAGCGATGCGCCGATCCGCATCCTGTTTTCCGAGACGGCTGTTTTCATCGGCCTTCTGCAATTGTTCCTGCCGCTGATGATCATCTCGCTCATCAGCGCGCTGGAGAATATGCCGAAGGATACCATCGCCGCTGCCCGCGTTCTCGGCGCAAACTGGTTGCAGGTGTTCTGGAAGGTCATCCTGCCGCTCACCAAGGAAGGGCTGGTCGTTGGCGGCACGCTGGTCTTTACCGGTTCGCTGACGGCTTATATCACGCCCGCCATTCTCGGCGGCTCCAAGGTGCTGATGCTGGAAACCCTGCTTTACCAGCAGGTGACGGTCTCCAACAATTTCGTTGCCGCGAGCGTCATCGCCTTCATCCTGATCATCATGAGCTTTGCCGCCAATATCCTGCTGAAGCGCATCGCCACCGCAAGGAACAAGAAATGACCCGGCAGCTCTTCATTCCGCTCACGCTTCTTCTCGTTGTCGGTTTCCTCATCGGGCCGTTCCTCATCATCGTTGCGGCCTCGTTTTCGGCCGGCGATACGCTCGCTTTTCCGCCGCAGGGCTTTTCGCTGAAATGGATCGCCAAGGTCTTCACGGTCGAAAGCTTCCGCGAAAGCTTTGCGATGTCGATGTTCCTTGCCATCGGCGGCACGTTCACGGCGCTCATCCTCGGCATTCCAGCCTCTTACGCCATGTCGCGCTACAAGCTGCCCTTTGCCGAGACCGTGCGCACCATCGTTTCCGCGCCGATCATCGTGCCCGGCATCATCGTTGGTCTGGCGCTGCTGCGCTATTTCGTCGTGCCCTTCGGCATTGGCATCACGCTTGCTTTGTTTCTCGCCCACACAGCGCTCATCCTGCCCTATGCGGTCAGGGTCGTATCGGCCAGCCTCAACAATCTGCGCTCGGATATCGAGGAGGCGGCGGTGCTGCTCGGTTCGTCGCGCCTCGGCGCATTTTTCCGGGTGGTGCTGCCCAATATTCGCGGCGGCATCCTTTCTGCCTTCATTCTCGGTTTCGTGACGAGTTTCAATCAGGTGCCGGTGTCGCTGTTCCTGTCCGGCCCCGGCGTGCGCACGCTGCCCATCGACATGCTGGGTTACATGGAAATCGTCTTTGATCCTTCCGTTGCAGCACTTTCTTCGCTGCTCGCCTTCCTTTCCATCGGCATCGTCTTCATGGCCGAACGTTTTCTGGGGTTCTCCCGTTATGTCTGACGCAAATTATCTTTCGCTCAACAAAGTCTCGCTCGCTTATGGCAACAGCATTGCCGTCAAGGATCTCGATCTCGATATCCGCAAGGGCGAGCTTCTGGCCTTGCTGGGGCCTTCCGGCTGCGGCAAGACAACGACGATGCGCGCCATTGCCGGGCTGATGCCGGTGGCGGGCGGGCGCATCGATCTCGACGGGGCCGATATTACCCGTGTCGCCGCCAACAAGCGCGCCGTGGGTCTGGTGTTCCAGTCCTATGCGCTCTTCCCGCATCTGACGGTTTACGAAAACGTCGCCTTCGGCCTGAAACTCAAGGGCATGAGCGGCAAGGCCCTGGAGGACAAGGTCGCCTCCGGCCTGAAATCGGTGGGTTTGTCCAACTTCGCCTCCCGCAAGCCGGCCGAACTTTCCGGCGGTCAACAGCAACGTGTCGCGCTGGCGCGCTCCATGGTCATGGAGCCCAAGGTGCTGCTGCTCGACGAGCCGCTCTCCAATCTCGATGCCCGTCTGCGGCTTGAAATGCGCACCGAATTGCAGCGTGTGCAGAAGGAAACCGGCGTGACGATGATCTTCGTCACCCACGACCAGATCGAGGCTTTGGCGCTGGCTGACCGCATTGTCGTCATGAAGGGCGGCAAGATCGAGCAGATCGGCACGCCGGAGGAGATTTATAACGCACCGGTTTCCTCCTTCGTGGCTGACTTCGTCGGCTTTGAAAACATCTTCGCGCTGGAAGGCGGCGCGCTGAAAACCGCAAACGGCACAACACCGCTTCCCGGACCAGTCCCTTCAGCATCTGGACTGGCCTGGCGGCCGCGCATGGTCACCCTCGGTTCAGGTCCTTTCCAGGGAACCGTGCGCGGCACATCCTTTGCCGGCAACAGCCGTGAATATCTGCTGGATACGCCGCTCGGGCCCGTCAAGGCGGAAACCGATGCGGCGCTTGCCGCGCATGTCATCGGTGATACGCTTGCCTTCGACCTGCCGGTCGAAAAGGCGGCAAGTCTCAAGGTGTTCAACTGACCATGGGTGTGTGGATCGATACCGATATGGGCTTCGACGACATTGCCGCCATATTGGTCGTGCAATCGTCCGGCCTTGCCATTGACGGCGTTTCTCTGGTGTTCGGCAATACGACGCTTCAGGCGGTCTGCGGCAATGCCGCAGGCGCCGTTGCCGCCTTCGGTTGGTCCATGCCGATCCATCAGGGCAGTGCCAAGCCCGTGCTCGGCGCGCTCGAAACCGCCCAGTCGATCCTTGGCGATAGCGGCATCCCGACTGTCGGCCAAAGCCTGCCGGATGCACCGGCCTTGCCGAAAAGCGATGCCTTTGCCGCGCTCTGCGGCTGGCTGGAGGGGGAAGGCGAAAAGCGTATTCTGGCGCTCGGCCCGCTCACCAATATCGCGGCGCTTTGTCTCGCCCGGCCTGATCTTGCCGCCAGAGTTTCCGATCTCACCTGGATGGGTGGCGGCGTGACCAGCGGCAACCACACGGCGTCGGCCGAATTCAACGCCTTTGCCGATCCCGAGGCGCTGGCCATCGTGCTCTCCCACGGCCTGCCGCTGCGCATGGTCGATCTGGACGCTTGCCGCAAGGTCACCGCCTCGCCGGCCGATGTGCTGCCGATCCGCAATGCCGGCGGCAAGAATGCCGGGCTGATTGCCGATCTGCTGGAAGGCTTCATCGGCATCGCCACGAGACGCGGCAGAGCCGCCATGGCGCTTTATGATCCCGTGGCCGCCGTTGCCTTCACGTCCGGTCTCATCGGCTGGCGGCAGGCGCGGATCGATATTGAGCTTCATTCCGCCTTGACCCGAGGCAGAACGGTGGTCGAGGCGCGTGCCGACAAGGTGGAAACCTTTAATGCGCACTTCGCCGAAACCGTTGATGCTGAAGGCACAAAGGTTGCCGTTCTCGAGTCATTACGCCGGGAGGCCGCCCGATGAGTGCGCAATTCCCGATACGAGAGAAGGCTGATCTTGCCGACGATGCACTGCGCACCCACGCGGTTGCCGCTGCGCGCGGTGACCAGCCTTTCGACGTCCTCATCACCGGCGGAACATTGGTGGATGTGGTGACGGGAGAGCTTCGCGCCGCCGATATTGGCATTGTCGGCCCGCTGATCGCCAGCGTCCATGAGCCCGCCAGCCGCAGCGACGCTGCGAGCATCATCGATGCTGCCGGTGCTTTTGTCTCGCCCGGCCTCATCGACACACATATGCATATCGAAAGCTCGATGGTCACACCGGCCGTCTATGCGGCGGCGGTGGTCGCCCGTGGTGTTACCACCATCGTCTGGGACCCGCATGAATTCGGCAATGTGCACGGCGTCGAAGGGGTGCGATGGGCGGCGAAGGCAATCGAAAACTTGCCCCTGCGCGCCATTCTGCTCGCGCCCTCCTGCGTGCCATCAGCTCCGGGGCTGGAGCGCGGCGGTGCGGATTTCGACGCCGCCATTCTTGCCGATATATTGTCGTGGCCGCAGGTCGGCGGCGTTGCGGAAATCATGAACATGCGTGGCGTCATCGAGCGCGATCCGCGCATGAGCGGCATCGTACAGGCCGGGCTTGTCTCCGGCAAACTGGTCTGCGGCCATGCCCGCGGCCTGAAAGATGCCGATCTCAACGCCTTCATGGCGGCGGGCGTTTCTTCCGATCACGAGCTGGTCTCGGGCGAAGACCTGATGGCGAAACTGCGGGCAGGGCTCACCATCGAGCTGCGCGGCTCGCATGACCATCTGCTGCCGGAATTCGTGGAAGCGCTGAACGCGCTCGGCCACCTGCCGCAGACGGTGACGCTGTGCACCGACGACGTGTTCCCGGATGACCTGCTGCAGGGCGGTGGGCTTGACGATGTGGTGCGCCGCCTTGTCCGTTATGGCCTGAAGCCCGAATGGGCGCTGCGCGCCGCAACGCTCAATGCCGCGCAAAGGCTCGGCCGTGCCGATCTCGGCCTCATTGCCGCCGGTCGTCGCGCCGATATCGTCGTTTTCGAGGATTTGAGCGGTTTTGCGGCCCGCCAGGTGATCGCGAATGGCAGGGCTGTCGCTGAAGGCGGCCGCATGCTTGTGGATATCCCTGCCTGCCACGCAACCGCGCTCGAAGGCTCGATGAAGCTGCCGCTTCGTGAACCCGATGATTTCCGGGTCGCATCCAAAGGCGCGAAGGTGCGCCTCGCCACCATCGACCGCCCGCGCTTCACCCAATGGGGAGAAACGGAGGCTGCGGTAAAAGACGGTTTCGTTATTCCGCCCGAAGGCGCGACGATGATTTCCGT
The DNA here is from genome assembly GCF_053522525.1 of Agrobacterium sp. 22-210-1. Lineage (NCBI taxonomy): Bacteria > Pseudomonadati > Pseudomonadota > Alphaproteobacteria > Hyphomicrobiales > Rhizobiaceae > Agrobacterium > Agrobacterium sp. 22-210-1. The sequence goes on from NZ_JBNWCI010000003.1 coordinate 459,049, forward strand.
CACCCATCGCCACGGCATGGCCGAGCCGATCACCAGAACCGGCTTCCTCACCGGCTGGGGAAACTGGAACGGCGCCTTCGCGACCACCGTCTCGCACGACAGCCACAACCTCACCGTTTTCGGCGGCAATGCCGAGGACATGGCGCTCGCCGCCAATGCAGTGATAAAGGCAGGCGGCGGCATGGCTGTCGCCTCCGAAGGCAAGGTGACTGCGCTGCTTTCGCTCCCGCTCTCCGGCCTCGTTTCCGATGCCCCGCTTGAAGACGTGGCAATGGCTTTCGAAGAGTTGCGCGAAGCCGTCGGCAGGGTGGTGGAATGGCAGCCGCCTTATCTCGTCTTCAAGGCCTGCTTCGGCGCCACGCTCGCCTGCAATATCGGCCCGCACCAGACGGATATGGGCATTGCCGATGTTTTGACGGGCAAGGTGATGGAAAGCCCGGTGATTGCGGTGGTGAGATAAGAGCGCCAAGACTGACTGCCGCGATGTCGCCATCGCGACAGCCAGTCCTCATCAGTTCACATTGTGAAGTTGTGCCTCGCCATTATGGAGAAAGCAGGCTTTGCTGAAGAGGCCCAAATCCATCAGGTTGGGCAGGCGGATATCACGGATATCCGGAAGCCGTTTGTTTTCCGGATCGAAGGACCGGTCGATCTGCGAGATGAATGCGAGAATAACGCCGGTTTTTTGCGAGAATTCGCCAAGTGCGGCCACCTGTTGAGACAGGGCCGGTTTGTGCCGCTGCTGATCGAGTATTTGCAGATAGTCGATTACGGCAAAGGTCCCCGGTTTGGCGGGGGACAAATGGTGGGTGATATAATCGGCGCTTATCTCGTCCGATGTCACGATCTCCGTTTTTGTCCCGCCGGTTGCGTGCCTGTCGATGCGCTTTCGCGCCTGTTGCTCCGTCATTTCCAGCGTGAACAACACAGACCGCCTTTCGTCCTCGGCCGCCGCGCATAAAAGTTCAAACCCAAGCGCCGTTTTGCCGTGGCCCGGACGGCCGGCAAGCAGGAGCATGTCGCCATTCACGAGGCGTGAGAAGATGGTTTCGGATAATGAGCTCGCCGCAACATGCGCGGAGAGCAGACTCCACCTTGCAAATCCTTCCTCGCGCGCAATCTGGTCCAAAGCTTCGTGCAGGGGAATGTTATTGGTTCGGACCATGAGTTTGGCCCGGCGTTTCAATTGAAAAATCGGCGTAGAAAGTTTCATCAAAAGACCTCTATTCCGGGTCTGAAACGCAATCCCTCCTTATGCGAATGCCCGAACAGACGGTTCGATGATGATATTACCCCGCACGTCGAATACTTCCCCGAAAGGAGGGGGGAGGCTTGGGTCAAGCCTGTGCGTTGAAGTTAGCGCCGCCCTCGATTCGTCGCAAGCAACAAGAGCTCCGGTCAGAAAAACAGTCTGAACAACGAGGCTACTCTGCCGCCAGTTCCTGCTCCACCAGCGTTGCCCAGAACGCCACGCCCGGCACGATGGCCGCATCGTTGAAGTCGTAGGAGGTGTTGTGGTGCAGCGCGCCATCCACTGCCGGGCCGTTGCCCAGCCAGACATAGCAGCCGGGCGCTTCGCCCGCGAAGAAAGCGAAGTCGTCGCCGGCGGTCGAGGGCGGGAAGGCGGTGCGGGCCTTGGTGCCGAATACCGTTTTTGCGGCCCGGAGCGCCCGTTTCGTCGCATCCGCCTCGTTGATGACGGGTGGAATGCGGCGGATGAATTCGTAATGCGCCTCGATGCCGAACATCGCCGCCGTGCCCTTTGCCAGCCTGCCGATTTCCGCTTCGAGCTGGTCGCGCACGTCAGCCGCATAGGCGCGCGCCGTGCCGCCGATTTCGACGAGATCGGGAATGACGTTGAGCGCCTTCGGGTCGCCCGCCTGCACCGAGCAGGCGCTGACCACAGCGGGTTGCAGCGGATCGACGACGCGGCCGACGATGGTTTGCAGCGAGGCGAGGAAGGTGCCCGCCGCCGTTATGGGGTCACGGCCGAGATGTGGCTTGGCGCCATGGGTGCCGATGCCCTTGAAGGTCACGCGCCAGCTGTCGGAAGAGGCAAGCTGGGGGCCTTCCACCACCGCCATCTCGTCGATGGCTAACCCCGGCATATTGTGCAGGCCATAGACTGCATCGCAGGGGAACAGCGAGAAAAGCCCGTCCTCCACCATTTTTTTCGCGCCGCCGCGGCCTTCTTCGGCCGGCTGGAAAATGAAATGCACGGTGCCGGAAAAATCGCGGGTCTTTGCGAGATAGCGCGCAGCACCCAGCAGCATGGCGGTGTGGCCATCATGGCCGCAGGCATGCATCTTGCCGGGAAATTTCGATTTATAGGGCCGGTCGGGCACTTCCGGCATGGCAAGCGCATCCATGTCGGCACGCAGGCCGATGCTGCGGGTGCCGTTGCCCACCTGCAGGGTGCCAACGACGCCGGTGCCGCCAAGACCGCGATGCACCTTCAGCCCGGCCCGTTCCAGAAGGTCGGCGACGATGGCGCTGGTTCTCTCTTCTTCGAAACCCAGTTCCGGATGCGCGTGCAGATCGTGGCGAAGCTCCGTCAGGAATGGCAGGTCCTCACCGATCCGGTCCAGCAGTCTCATGGGCAGCTTGTCCTTGAATATGGGAAAAACCCGAGTCATAGGTGGGTTCGTCCGAATGCCTGTTGCTTTGTTTCCTTCTAGCTGAAAAAGCCAATGAAATGAACCCGCCGCATGTGTGCGGTTGCTGAAATGCTGAATATGCCGAACGGGGTTGGCGTGGCTGAAAAAACCGCGTCCGCTTTGCGCCATCCCGGTCCTGAAAGGAAAACCGATGCCGTCATCCGCATCGCCCGATACACAGTCCCCGGCCGCTCCTCATGAGTTCTGGCAGGCGATAGCTGCTCCCCGCACATTTGAAACGGCCGGGCCACATTCCACCTTCTTTCCTGCAGTACTCGATGACGGAAGGCAGATTTGCCTGCCGATAAGGCCGCTCGCGGATGGTGAAAATGCGCTTGCCTCGCTCATCGTCAATCAGGCGTCTTTTGAGGTGCTTGAAGTGCTTGCGGCTGATCTTGCCCGCAAGCTTTCCACCTTCGAGCCGGATGTCGTCATCGGCCTGCCGACGCTTGGTCTGACGCTTGCAGCCGCCGTTGCCCGCCATCTTGGCCATTCCCGTTACGTGCCGCTTGGCACGTCGCGCAAATTCTGGTATCTGGAGGAGCTGTCGGTGCCCATGTCCTCCATCACCACCAAACAGGAAAAGCGGCTTTATATCGATCCGCGCATGTTGCCGCTCATCGAGGGCAGGCGGGTGGCTCTGGTGGATGATGTCATCTCCAGCGGCAGTTCCATCATTTCAGGTCTTTCACTTCTCGCGTCGTCCGGCATTCAGCCGGTTGTCATCGGTGCGGCCATGCTGCAATCGGATCGCTGGCGGCAGAAAATCGCCGCTTTCGGGCCGGAATGGCCGGAGCGGGTTAGAGGTGTTTTCACCACGCCGCTGTTGACGAAAGCGCATGACGGCTGGCTGGCTTGACGTTGCGCAAATTCCGGCAAAACGCAAGTGGTGATAATTTCATCATTGCCTAATTTGCGTCTTGCGAAGCTGCGAGAGATCGTCCTAAGATCACCTTCGACAGATTATAGCGCTCGGCGAAAAACGCGCCGATTTGCTTTCGTTCGGTGTCATTCCGGCGTCTGCCCGCCCCCTTTGGTTTTGCCGCTTACTGGAATTTCTTCCCATGCATGCAGTGTTCGACGGTCATAATGATGTGCTGCTTCGATTGTGGCGCAACAGCAAGGCCGGTGCCGATCCGGTTGCGGAATTCAAGAACGGCACGCGCGAAGGTCATATCGATGGTCCGCGTGCCAGGGCCGGCGGTCTTGGCGGCGGAATCTGCGCCGTCTATATCCCCTCCGGCGACCTCATTTTGCAGGAGCCAGACGAAAACGGTCACTATGACACGCCGCTCGCCGCGCCGCTGGAGCGCTTGCCTTCGCTCGATATTGCCATGGAGAAGGCGGCAATTGCACTGAGGCTCGATCGCGCTGGTGCCTGGCGGCTTTGCCGTTCCACGGCCGATATCCGCAAGGCCTTTGCCGAGGATGTTTTCGCCGCCGTGCTGCACATGGAAGGCTGCGAGGCGATCGGTGCCGATCTCGATGCGCTCGAGGTGTTTTATGCCGCCGGCCTGCGCTCGCTCGGTCCGGTCTGGAGCCGGCATAATGTTTTCGGCCATGGTGTTCCCTTTTCTTATCCCATGTCGCCCGATACTGCGCCCGGTCTCACCGATGCCGGTTTTTCGCTGGTGAAGGAATGCAACCGGCTCGGCATTCTCATCGATCTCGCGCATATCACCGAAAAAGGCTTCTGGGATGTGGCCAAGACCACCAACCAGCCGCTGATCGCAAGTCACTCCAACGCGCACGCGCTTACCCCCGTTGCCCGTAATCTCACGGACCGCCAGTTGGACGCCATCAAGGACAGTCACGGTCTGGTCGGTCTCAACTATGCCGTGACCATGCTCAGGCCGGATGCGCGCGACATTGCCGACACGCCGCTTTCCGACATGGTGCGCCATATCGACTATATGGTGGAGCGCATGGGTATCGACTGCGTGGCGCTCGGATCGGATTTCGACGGCGCGACAGTACCCGTTGGCATTGCGGATGCGAGCGGCAACCACAATCTGGTTGCGGCGCTGAAATCGGCAGGCTACGGTGACGGGGAGTTGGCCAAAATCTGCCGGGAAAACTGGCTGCGCGTTCTGTCCCAGGCCTGGCACGAACCGGCCTGAAGACGCCCTATAGCGAATGAAATCAATCTTATAACAAAAGGGGAGATCCTATGATCAAATCGCTCAACAAATCTATGCGTATTCTCAGCACCAGCGCCGCTCTGTCGCTGATGATGCTGTCGGCTCCGCACGCTTTCGCCGCCACGCCGGCCGATACCCTGGTCGAAGGTTTTGCCATCGACGACATCATCACGCTTGATCCGGGCGAAGCGTTCGAACTGTCCGCCGCCGAAGTTACCGGCAACACCTACAGCAAGCTGGTCTCCATTGATCTCAACGACACGTCCAAGGTTATCGGCGATCTGGCCGAGAGCTGGACGACCTCCGAGGATGGCCTCACCTACACCTTCAAGCTGAAGTCGGGCCTGAAATTTGCCTCCGGCAATCCGGTGACGGCTGATGACGTGGCCTTTTCCTTCGAGCGCGCCGTGAAGCTCGACAAGTCGCCGGCATTCCTGCTGACGCAGTTCGGCCTCAAGGGCGACAACGTCAACGAAAAAGCCAAGGCGACGGATGCGAATACCTTCGTGCTGACCGTCGACAAGCCCTATGCGCCGAGCTTCGTGCTGAACGTGCTGACGGCAACTGTCGCTTCGGTGGTCGACAAGAAGCTCATCACCGAAAAGGCGAAGGCGGTCACGCCCAGCGCCGATTACAAATATGACACCGATTTCGGCAATGAATTCCTGAAGACCGGTTATGCCGGTTCCGGCCCCTACAAGATCCTTGGCTGGAAGGCCAACGAGGCGGTCATCCTCGAAGCCAACCCGAATTATTACGGCGAGAAGCCGAAGCTGAAGCGCGTCGTCTACCGCCACATGAAGGAAAGCTCCGGCCAGCGTCTGGCGCTTGAAAACGGCGATATCGACGTTGCCCGCAACCTCGAGCCCGGCGATATGGAAGCCGTTTCCAAGAAGGAAGGCCTTGCCGTCACCTCTGCGCCGAAGGGAACGGTTTATTACTTCAGCCTCAACCAGAAGAACGAGAACCTGAAGAAGCCTGAGGTCATCGAGGCTTTCAAATATCTCGTCGATTATGACGCGATCGGCGCGACGATCATCAAGGGCATCGGCGAAGTCCACCAGACCTTCCTGCCGAAGGGCCAGCTCGGCGCGCTTGACGAGAACCCCTACAAGCTCGACGTCGCCAAGGCGAAGGAACTTCTCACCAAGGCGGGCCTGAAGGACGGTTTCACCGTATCCATGGATGTGCGCAACACGCAGCCAGTGACCGGCATTGCCGAAAGCGTGCAGCAGACGCTGGCGCAGGCCGGCATCAAGCTGGAAATCATTCCGGGCGATGGCAAGCAGACGCTGACAAAGTACCGCGCTCGCACCCATGATATCTATATCGGTCAGTGGGGCTCGGACTATTTCGATCCGAACTCGAATGCGGAAACCTTCACCATCAACTACGACAATTCCGATGAGGGCAAGAACAAGACACTCGCCTGGCGCAATGCCTGGGACGTTCCTGACCTGACCAAGGAAACCCAGTCGGCGCTGCTGGAAAAGGACACTGCCAAGCGTGCCGCCATCTATGAAAACCTGCAGAAGGAAGTTCTGGCGAAGGGTCCCTTCGTCATCATCTTCCAGCAGACGGAAGTGGCGGGTTATTCCGCCAAGCTCAAGGGTCTGAAGCTCGGACCGAGCTTCGACACCAACTACGTCTATACGATCTCCAAGGAATGATCCGGAAGGATCGGTCTCTTGAGCATCGTTGAAACGAACAGCCGGGCGAGGCAGGGCAAACGCCGTGCCAACGCCCGTGTGAAGGCCGTTCTCGGCTTCGCCGTCACCGTCATCACCACCTTTCTGGGGTTGATGGCGGTCACATTTTTCATTGGCCGCGTCGTGCCGATCGATCCCGCGCTGGCGATCGTCGGCGACCGTGCGCCTGCGCATGTGGTCGAGCGGGTGCGTGAGCAGCTCGGCCTCAACCTGCCGCTCTGGCAGCAGTTCTTCCTTTATCTGAAGCAGGCGCTTTCGGGAGACTTCGGCATCTCCGTCCTCACCACCAATCCTGTCATGGAGGACATCAAGCGGGTGTTTCCGGCGACGATTGAGCTGGCCACGATAGGCACCATCATCGGTGCCGTCTTCGGCATACCGCTAGGCGTCCTTGCCGCCGTCAAGCGCGGCAGCTTTGCCGATCAGGTCGTGCGCGTCATCGGCCTCATCGGTTATTCCGTGCCGATCTTCTGGCTCGGCCTTCTGGCGCTGCTGGTGTTTTACGCCCGGCTGCAATGGGTTGCTTATCCCGGCCGCATGGATATCGTCTATGAATTCACCTTCACGCCGGTCACGGGCTTTTTCCTGATCGACGCGATCTGGCAGCGGCAATGGGACGTCTTGTGGGATCTCTTCCGCCACATCATCCTGCCTGCCTCTCTGCTTGGTTATTTTTCGCTGGCCTATATCAGCCGCATGACGCGCTCCTTCATGCTGAACGAGCTCGCCCAGGAATATATCGTTGCGGCCCGCGCCAAGGGGCTTTCGGAAACCCGCATCATCTGGTTCCACGCGCTGCGCAACGCCGCCGTGCCGCTGGTCACGGTGATTGCGCTGTCCTATGCCGGCCTGCTGGAAGGTTCGGTGCTGACCGAAACCATCTTCGCCTGGCCGGGGCTCGGCCTCTACATCACCAATTCCCTGCAGAATGCGGATATGAATGCCGTTCTCGGCGGCACGATCGTGATCGGCGCCATCTTTGTCGGCATCAATCTCTTCTCCGATCTGCTTTACCGGACGCTCGATCCAAGGACGCGCAGCCGATGACGATTTCGACTGACACACTGAAACCTTACAGCCGCGAATGGCTGCTCTCCGACCGGCCGGCCTCGCGCAAACAGGCGCGCCTTGGCCGGGCCTATGTCATCTGGCGGCGCTTTTCGGAAAACCGGCTGGCGCTGCTCGGCCTCGGCATCATTGTTGCGCTGCTGTTCGTCGCGCTGTTTGCCAATGTGCTGGCGCCACACAATCCGGTGCAGGGCGACCTGCGCAATGCCCGGCTTCTGCCTCCGGGGACGGAAGGTTACGTGCTCGGCACGGATGATCAGGGGCGTGATATTCTCTCGCGTCTCATTCATGGCTCCCGGCTGACCCTCTTCGTCGTGCTGCTGGTGGCCATCATCGCGGCACCCATCGGGCTCATCGTCGGCACCGTCTCGGGTTATGCCGGCGGCTGGGTCGATGCCGTTCTGATGCGCATCACGGATATCTTCCTTGCCTTTCCGAAGCTGGTTCTGGCGCTGGCGCTGGTGGCCGCACTTGGGCCGGGCATTGAAAACGCCGTGCTCGCCATCGCGGTCACCTCATGGCCGCCCTATGCGCGCATCGCGCGCGCCGAGACCATGACCTTCCGCAACTCAGATTTCATCGCCGCGGTGAAGCTCATGGGGGCCTCGCCCTTCCGCATCGTCCTGAAACACGTCATGCCGCTTTGCATGTCGTCGCTCATCGTGCGTGTTACGCTCGACATGGCGGGCATCATCCTCACCGCCGCCGGTCTCGGTTTTCTCGGCCTTGGTGCGCAGCCGCCTCTGCCGGAATGGGGCGCGATGATCGCCTCCGGACGCCGTTTCATTCTCGATCAATGGTGGGTTGCCGCCATGCCGGGTATTGCGATCCTGATCGTCAGCCTCGGTTTCAACCTTCTGGGCGATGGCCTGCGCGATGCGCTGGACCCCAAGGAGGCGAACCAATGAGCGCACCGCTTCTGACTGTCGAGAACCTGCGCGTTTCCTTCCCCACCCGCACCGGGCTGGTGGAGGCGGTACGTGGTGTCTCCTTCACGCTGGGACGCGAACGCCTCGGCATTGTCGGTGAATCCGGCTCCGGCAAGTCGCAGACCGGCCGCGCCATCATGGGGCTGACCCCGAAAAGTGCGCGCATCGAGGCCGATGCCCTGCGCTTCGGGGATATCGATCTTCTCAACGCTTCGGCGAAGGAAAGGCGACTCATGCGCGGCAAGCGCATGGCCATGATCCTGCAGGACCCGAAATATTCGCTGAACCCTGTCATGACAATCGGCCGCCAGATCATGGAAACGCTGCGCACCCACGAGAATATCGGCGCAGGCGCGGCGCGGCAGCGAACGCTCACCATGCTGGAGTCAGTGCAAATCCGCGATCCCGAGCGCGTGTTCGATCTATATCCGCATGAGGTATCCGGTGGCATGGGCCAACGTGTCATGATTGCCATGATGCTGGTCTGCGGCCCGGAGCTTCTGATCGCCGACGAACCGACTTCGGCGCTCGACGTGACGGTCCAACTGGAAGTGCTCGACATTCTCGACAAGCTGGTACGGGATCGCGGCATGGGGCTGATCTTCGTCAGCCACGATCTGCGCCTCGTCTCTTCCTTCTGCGACCGCGTCCTTGTCATGTATGCCGGCAAGGTGGTGGAAGAGCTTGCTTCCGCCAATCTGAAGGAGGCGAAGCACCCCTATACGCAGGGCCTGCTGAACTGCCTGCCGGAAATCGGCGGCCACCGGCATCCGCTGCCGGTTCTGGAACGCAAGCCGGAGTGGCGCGCATGAGTTCAGTTCTTTCTGTCCGCGACATGGTGGTGGATTTCGACGGTTACATCGCGCTCGACAGCGTCAGCATCGATGTGGCCGAGGGTGAATCATTCGGCATCGTCGGCGAGTCCGGTTCCGGCAAGTCGACACTGCTGCGCGCCATTGCCGGCCTCAACCATTTCGATGAAGGCTCCTTGATGGTGGCCGGGCGCTCCTATGCCGGCAAGCACCGCGACAAGAGCTTTTATAGCGATGTGCAGATGGTGTTTCAGGATCCCTATGGCTCGCTTCACCCGCGCCAGACGGTGGATGCGCTGCTGCTCGAACCGCTGGTCATCCACGGTCTGGATAATCGCGAGCAGCGCATTGCCCGGGCATTGGACGAGGTGGGCCTCGGCACCGGCTTCCGTTTCCGTTATTCGCACCAGCTTTCCGGCGGCCAGCGGCAACGTATCGCCATTGCGCGTGCGCTGATTGTCGAGCCGAAAATCCTGCTGCTGGATGAGCCGACCTCGGCGCTCGACGCTTCCATTCAGGCGGAAATTCTCAACCTGCTCGAACAGGCCCGCAAGGACCGTAACCTCACCTTCGTCATGGTTAGCCACGATCTCGGCGTCATCAGCCATATGTGTGATAGGCTGGCGGTGATGAAAAGCGGCAAGGTGGTGGAAATGCTGGAGGCGGAGGCGCTGGAAAGCCGCGAATTCAGTGCGGATTATACGAGGCAGCTGCTGGTGGCGAGCGAGGGTTTTAAGCGCGCGTGATGGCGCTTTTTGATGGGCAAGAGGTTTCTTCTCCCCGAGGGGGAGAAGATGCCCCGAAGGGGCAGATGAGGGGGCAAGCTCTCCGTATATCTCTGCTGTCGCCCCTCATCCTGCTGCCGCGGACTTCTCCCCGGCGGGGAGAAGAAACAAGCGGTGTGCTTTGCTTTCACGAGCGATCTTCCTGGGTGAGGTATTTTCTCGCGACGCTGCGATGATATGGTGAGCCCTCACACCTGCCCACCCGAACAAGGTATCCACCACATGCAACTGCGCGCATTGATGTATTTCGACGAGCTGGTCCGCACCAATTCCATGCGCGCAGCTGCGGAAAACCTGAATGTCGCGCCGACAGCGGTGAGCCGCCAGATCGAGAATCTCGAATATTATTTCGGCTCACCGCTGGTGGAGCGTTCCAGCCGCGGTGTGAAACTGACCGCTGCGGGAGAGCTGCTCGCCGCCCGCGCCGGCAAGACGCTGCGCGAGCTGGACCATGTGCATCAACTGATCGATGACCTGAAGGGGCTGCAACGCGGCCGGGTCACGGTCTATGCCAATGGCGCAACCGTGGCCAATCTTCTTGCGCCGGTGCTGGCGCAGTTCAGCCTCAAATATCCGAAACTGCGTTTCGAGGTACATATCACCAGCGCCCGCCAAGCTATGGAGGCGCTGGGCGCGGCGGAGGCCGATCTGGTGGTCAGCCTGTTCGCGCCAAAGGTTTCCGGCGTGAAAGTGCGCTCGCGCACCCGTATCAGCTATGATGTCATCTTTCCGGCCGGCCATGCGCTCGCGGCCCAGCCGGAAGTCTCGTTGAAGGAGCTGGCCAGCCTGCCGCTCGCCCTGCCGGACAAGAGTTTTGCCGCGCGTCTGGCCTTCGACACGCTGTTTGCCGATGCGGGCATCGAACTCGATCCCGTCTTCATCACCAGCTCGCTGGAAATGCTGAAGGAGCTGGTGCTGGGCCACGCCGCCGCCACGCTGCTGCCGGCGCTTTCGGTCGCGCGTGAAATCCGCAGTGGCCAGATGGTCGCCATACCCCTTGCCGGCAAGAAGGGCATCCACACCCAGATCGATCTCTGTGTTGCTCCTGACCGGCAATTGTCCTTCGCCGCTTCCAAGCTTGCTGATTTCATCGAGCGCTTCATGCGCGAGGCGACGGCGGGGTAAGCGGGCAGTCCCATGTCTCTGTCCGAGAGGTTGATTTCCATCCGCATTTCCGTGTAGCCATTTCAGCTACACGGAGCACACAAAAATCGAGATTGTGTGTGCGCCTGCAACATGACACTCTTTTTGCAACGGGTGGTCTTTGGAAGGGCAAAAATGCCCCGGCCGCCAGACAGGGGACAATGATGCCACGCACTTATCTTTCGCAGGCGGCAACGCTTTCGCGCCGTACCGCGCTGAGCCTTGCATTGGGCACGGCTCTCTCTCTGCCGCTTTCGGCAACGGTTGCCGAAGCCGCGCCGAAAACCGCGCTGACGCTTGGCATGGCCGTCGAGCCGGCCGGTCTCGATCCGACCATTGCCGCGCCCGTCGCCATCGGTCAGGTCACCTGGCAGAATGTCTTCGAAGGTCTGGTGAAGATCGACAGCGAAGGCAAGGTGAAGCCGCAGCTTGCCGAAAGCTGGGAAATTTCCCCTGATGGCAAGACCTATACGTTCAAGCTGCGCAAGGGCGTGACCTTCCATGATGGTGAGGCCTTCGATTCCGCTGTCGCGAAATTTTCGCTGGATCGGGCGCGGGGTGAAAGCTCGGTCAATCCGCAGAAACGCTTCTTCGCCGCCATTGACAGTATCGAGACGCCGGATGCCACAACGCTGGTGCTGAAGCTGAAGCAGCCGGCCGGCAGCCTTCTCTACTGGCTCGGCTGGCCTGCCTCCGTGATGGTGGCGCCGAAAAGCGCGGAGAATAACCGCACCACACCTGTCGGCACCGGCCCGTTCAAATTTGCGAGCTGGGCCAAGGGTGACAAGGTGGAGTTGCAGAAGAACGGCGCCTATTGGGACAAGGCGGTCGCGGTGAAGCTGGAGAAGGCAACCTTCCGTTTTGTGTCCGACCCGCAGGCGCAGGCCGCCGCGCTGAAATCCGGCGATATCGATGCCTTCCCGGAATTCGGCGCACCGGAACTGATGACCTCCTTCGATGGCGATGCGCGCCTCGGCACATTCGTCGGCAATACCGAGTTGAAGGTCGTGGCCGGCATGAACAATGCCCGCAAGCCCTTTGACGACAAGCGCGTGCGCCAGGCGCTGATGATGGCGGTGGATCGCGGCACTGTCATTGAAGGCGCCTGGTCCGGCTTCGGCACGGCCATTGGCAGCCATTACACCCCGAATGACCGCGGCTATATCGACACCACCGGCGTGCATCCTTTCGATATCGACAAGTCGAAGGCGCTGCTTGCCGAGGCAGGCTATCCGGATGGGTTCAGCTTCACCATCAAGGCGCCGCAGATGGCTTATTCCCAGCGCACCTCGCAGATACTGCAGGCCATGTTTGCCGAAATAGGCGTGACGATGACCATCGAAACCACCGAATTCCCGGCAAAATGGGTGGCGGATGTCTTGAAAGGTGCGGATTACGACATGACCATCATTGCCCATGCCGAGCCGATGGATATCGATATCTATGCGCGTGACCCCTATTACTTCAATTACAAGAACCCGGCCTTCAACGAGGTCGTGGCGAATGTCGAAAAGACGGCGGATGCTGGGGAGCAGGAAAAGCTCTACGGCGAAGCCCAGAAAATTCTCGCCGACGACGTGCCGGCACTGTTCCTTTTCGTGATGCCGAAGCTTGGCGTGTGGGACAGGAAGGTGAAGGGGCTTTGGGAAAACGAGCCAATTCCGTCGAATGTGCTGACGGACGTGCATTGGGAAGAGTGACGTTTGTCGATAGCCGTTTCTTCCGTCATGCCGGACTTGATCCGGCATCCAGCCAGCCCAAGTCCTTGGGCTGAAAGGGTTCTCTCCGCCGCGCAGACGCGCGTCGGCTGGATTCCGGCTCAGGGCCGGAATGACGGGAGAGAGATAACTGGACCTTCGACCGCAGGTGAAACAAAGCAAGGAGAAGATGCCAGATGTTAGCCGTCCTCATCCGGCGTCTTTTAAGCCTCGTCATCACCCTGTTTGCCGTTTCCCTCATCATCTATCTCGTCATGGGGCTCTTGCCGGGTGACCCTGCGGCCATCATGCTCGGCACTTCGGCGAGCCCCGATACGCTGGCCGCCCTGCAGAAGCAGATGGGCCTCGATCAGCCGCTGCCGCTGCGTTATCTCCACTGGCTTGCGGGCGTCTTCCGGGGCGATCTCGGGCAATCCTATACCTATGGCGTGCCGGTGGCTGGGCTGATTCTCGAGCGGCTTGCCGTCACCCTGCCGCTTGCGCTGCTGGCGGTGTGCCTTTCGGTCGCTATTGCCATTCCGCTTGGTGTGGCGGCTGCGAGAAGCCGCAACGGGCCGGTCGATTTCGCAGCCGGGCTGTTTTCGCATGTGGGTATCGCCGTGCCCGGTTTCTGGGTCGGGCTGCTGCTCATCATCGTCTTTTCCACCACGCTCGGCTGGATGCCGGCTGGCGGCTTTCCCGGCTGGACGCCTAGCTTTCTGGCAGGTTTCACCGCTCTGGTCCTTCCGGCAATCGCCCTCGCGTTGTCGCAGGCCGGTGTCCTTACCCGCGTCTGCCGCTCGGCGGTACTGGAAGTGATGAATGAGGATTTTGTGCGCACCGCGCGCGCCAAGGGCCTGAGCGAACGGGTGGCGCTGTGGCGGCATGCGGTGCCGAATGCGATGATCCCCGTCGTCACCATGATCGGCCTGCAATTCACCTTCCTCATTGCCGGTGCGGTGCTGGTGGAAAATGTCTTTAACCTGCCGGGTCTCGGACGGCTTGCCTATCAGGCGCTGACCCAGCGGGATATCGTCGTCATGCAGTCCGTCGTGCTGTTCTTCTCGGCGCTCGTCATCACCATGAATTTCGTGGTCGATATCGCCTATCTCTTTATCGATCCGAGACTGCGGGCAGGTGCGCGATGATGCGATTGCTCCGCCGCCGCCCCGCTTTCATCGTCGGCATCGCCGTTACGGTCTTTCTGGTCGCCGTTGCCCTGCTGTCGCTGGTCTGGACGCCGGTGTCCCCCACAAAGATGCAGATCGTCCAGAAGCTGAAATCTCCCTTTGTCTATGGCGGTCTTGGCACGGACCATTTCGGCCGCGACGTGTTGTCGATGCTGATGGCCGGTGCGTGGAACTCGCTGTCCACCTCCATCGCCGCCGTCACCATCGGCGCCTTTATCGGCACGACCATCGGCGTTGCCGTCGCGGCGCTGCGCGGTTTCACCGAAACCGTGGTGATGCGTATCTGCGATATCATCTTTGCCGTTCCGCCGATCCTGTCGGCCATGATGCTTGGCGCCTTCATCGGCACGGGCCGTTTTACCGCCATCATCGCCATCGCCGCCTTCATGGTGCCGGTCTTTGCCCGGCTGACGCTGGGGGCGGCGTTGCAGATATGGTCGCGGGAATATGTCACCGCCGCCACCAGCATCGGCCAGAACCGCGCCAGGATAACGCTCTTTCATGTCGTGCCGAATATTTCCAACCAGATCATCGTGCAGGTGACGATCCAGCTGGGTCTTGCGATATTGACGGAAGCGGGCCTTTCCTTCCTCGGTCTCGGCATGCCGCCACCCGCCGCCACCTGGGGGCGGATGCTGGCCGATGCCCAGACCTATCTTGGCACCGCGCCCTGGCTCGCCATCATGCCCGGCCTTGCGATTGCCCTTGCCGTCTTCGGCCTCAATCTCCTCGGCGACGGCCTGCGCGACCTGCTGGACCCGCGCGATACCAGCTGACCGTTTCAAGCCGATATCTCCCTTATTTCCTGTTTTTCTGACGAGACGATGCCATGACCGATCTCATAGACCTCAACACGCTCGAAATCCTGGCGCTTTACCGGGACAGGAAGCTTTCGCCATCGGAATATTGGCAGGCGGTGGAGGCGCGTATCGATGCTTTCGAGCCTGTCGTGAACGCGCTTTACGCTTACGATCCGGAGGATGCACGCAGGCAGGCGCTGGCCTCGACGGAACGTTGGCAAAAGTGCGAAACGCTCGGGGCTCTCGATGGCATTCCGGTCTCGTTGAAGGAATTGATCGCTACGAAAGGCCATCCGGTACCGCTCGGCACCAAAGCGGTGGAACTGGTGCCCGCGGTTGAAGACGCACCGGTTGCCGCCCGCTGCCGTGAGGATGGCGTGATTATTTACGCCAAGACGACCTGCCCGGATTACGGCATGCTTTCCTCCGGCCTTTCCAGTTTCCACAAGCTCAGCCGCAATCCGTGGGACCCCACCCAGAACCCCGGCGGCTCCAGCGCCGGTGCGGCCTCGGCAGGGGCTGCGGGTTATGGTACGCTGCATATCGGCACGGATATTGGCGGCTCGGTGCGGTTGCCGGCGGGCTGGACCGGCCTGTTCGGTTTCAAGCCAAGCCAGGGCCGTATCCCGGTCGATCCTTATTATACCGGCCGCTGCGCCGGGCCGATGACCCGCACCGTCCTCGACGCCGCCTATGCGATGGCGACGCTTTCGCGTCCCGACTGGCGCGATGGCACGGCGCTGCCGCCCAATGATATCAACTGGATGAACCTCGATATTAATGTGAAGGGCCTGAAAATCGGCCTGATGCTGGATGCAGGCTGCGGCCTGCCACTGGAAGATGAGGTGCGCGACGCCGTGCTCTCCGCTGCGAAACTGTTCGAGGCGGCTGGCGCCATCGTCATCCCGGTCGAGCCGGTGCTGACGCGGGAAATGCTGGATGGGCTGGACGATTTCTGGCGGGCGAAGTTCTGGGGTGACATGGCGGCGCTGAGCGCGGACCGCCGTGCCGCAATCCTTCCCTATATTCATGAATGGGCGCAGAAGGGGGCGGATATTTCCGGCGCGCGCGCCGTGTTCGGTTTCAACCAGACCATGGAAATGCGTAAGACCTGCGGGCGGTTGATGCAGTCCGTTGATGCGGTGATTTCACCCGTCAATCCCATCGTCTCCTATCCGGCCGACTGGGCCTCGCCCACAAACGACCCCGAACGGCCTTTCGAACACATCGCCTTCACGGTGCCGTGGAATATGTCGGAGCAGCCGGCATCCTCGATCAATTGCGGTTTCTCCAAATCAGGGATGCCCATCGGCTTGCAGATCGTCGGTCCGCGCTACGAAGACCTGTTTGTTCTCAAACTGTCCAAAGCCTTCGAGGATTGGGGCGGCGGTGTGCGGCGCTGGCCGGAGCCGCCGAGGAGCCGGTGATGCCGTCTTTCTCGGCCTTGTAGTATTGCCATAATACCCGCATCTCCACCCGGCCTGTTAGGGTGCCAAAAGGCATTCAAGAACGGGAGGAGCACGCATGCCGAAGAAGATATTGATGATCACCGGCGATTTCGCCGAGGACTATGAGACCATGGTGCCGTTCCAGACCTTGGCTGCGGTCGGCCACACGGTGCACGCCGTCTGCCCCGGCAAGAAGACGGGCCAGACCATTGCCACGGCCATCCATGATTTCGAGGGCGACCAGACCTATTCGGAAAAACGCGGCCATAATTTCGCGCTCAACGCCACCTTCGCCGATATCAGGGTTGCGGATTACGATGCGCTGGTCATTCCGGGCGGCCGCGCGCCGGAATATCTGCGGCTGAATGCGGATGTGCTCTCGGCGGTGAAACATTTCTTCGAGGCCGACAAGCCGGTGGCCGCCGTTTGCCATGGCGCGCAATTGCTCGCGGCTGCGGGCGTCCTGAAGGGCCGCACCTGCTCGGCCTATCCCGCCTGCCGCCCGGAGGTGGAACTGGCGGGCGGCACCTATGCCGATATCGCCATCGATGCGGCCGTTACCGACGGCAAGCTGGTGACGGCGCCCGCATGGCCGGCTCATCCGGCATGGCTTTCGCAATTCATGGCGGTGCTCGGCAAATAAGCTGTGGCGAACGGGGCTTTTGCAGGCCCCGTTTTCCGCCTATCTTTCAGGCGTGGCGAGGGAGGAGACCATGTGCAAGCTTTTCATCAAGGCAGACCCTGCGCTCTGGGAAAGCCATACAAGGTCGCTCAGGATCGATGGCATGGTCACGAGTGTGCGGCTTGAAAATTTCTTCTGGACAACGCTGGATGAGATCGCGCGCCGCGATGGCATGAACAGCGTGCAGCTCATCGCCAAGCTTTATAATGAATCGATCGATGCCGGGCACGATCTCGGCAATTTCACCTCGTTCCTGCGGGTCTGCTGCGGCCGTTATCTCGCGCTTCAGCTTTCCGGTGATATTCCGGCGCGCAGCGATATTCCGATTGCCGCGCTGGATGCGGACAGCATTCTCGATGCGGAAAAGGTGAATTATCATTGATGACGGTAAGCGCGGCCCGGGAATGCGCCGCGCGTCTTCTTAGCTCTTCAGCGCCCTTGGATCGAGCGCATCGCGCACGGCGTCACCGATGTAATTCACACTCAGAACGGTCAGTGAAATCGCCAGCCCCGGCCACAGCACGCGCGAGGGTGTCAGTTGCAGGAAGTTGGCGCCGTCGAACAGCAGCCGCCCCCAGGTCGGGAAATCGGAGGGGAAGCCGAGGCCGAGGAAGGAGAGTGCGGATTCCGTGATGATGGCCGAGGCGATGCCGAGCGTGGCCGAGACCATGATCGAACTCAGCACATTCGGCAGGAT
This sequence comes from Agrobacterium sp. 22-210-1, assembly GCF_053522525.1. Classification (NCBI taxonomy): domain Bacteria; kingdom Pseudomonadati; phylum Pseudomonadota; class Alphaproteobacteria; order Hyphomicrobiales; family Rhizobiaceae; genus Agrobacterium; species Agrobacterium sp. 22-210-1. The sequence goes on from NZ_JBNWCI010000003.1 coordinate 476,807, forward strand.
ATGCCTGAGGATGATGCGGTATTCGCGCATGCCGCTCGATTTCGCCGCCATGATGAATTCCTGGCTTTTGATCGTCAGCACATCGCCGCGCACGATACGGGCGGTATGCATCCAGCTGGTTATGCCGATCACGAAGACGATGAGGATGAAGATGCCGGTTTCCGGCCCGAAGGCCGCACGCAGCGTATCGCGGAACAGCATCAGGATGACGAGCAGCAGCGGCAAAAGCGGCAGGGCCAGGAACAGGTCGGTCAGCCGCATCAGCGGACCGTCCAGATTTCGGAAATAGCCTGACAGCACTCCCACCAGCGTACCGAGAAACAGCGCCAGCAGCATGGCGGTGATGCCGACGGCAAGCGAGATGCGCCCGCCGGCCAGAACCTGCGCCAGCATGTCCTTGCCGAGATTATCGGTGCCGAAGGGATGCGCCCATGATGGCCACTGGTTGCGTTCCCTCACATTGATGGCGTTGGGTGCGACGGTGTGGATATAGGGCCCGACATAGACCGCCAGCAGGATGAAGATGAAGACGAAGAGGCCCGCCACACCGCCCTTGTGAACGCGGAACTGCTTCCAGATATCGGCAAGGGCGGATTGCGTGGGGGTGGCCGCAACCGTTGGCGCTGCGATGGTGGCGTCAGTCATAGCGGATCCTCGGGTCGAGAATGCCGTACAGCACGTCGGCAATCAGGTTGAAGAGCACGATAAGCACCGCGAAAATGAAGGTCAGAGTCTGCACCAGCGGAATATCCGCGCCCTGAACGGCTGTTATCAGCAATTGGCCAAGCCCGTTTACGCGGAAAATCTGCTCGGTGATGATGGCGCCTGAAAAGATCGTCGGCACGCCGAGCGCAATCACGGTCACGACCGGAATAAGGCTGTTGCGCAGCACGTGGACGAGCAGAACGGATTTTTCCTTCACGCCCTTGGCACGGGCGGTGCGCACATAATCCTGATGCAGATTGTCGAGCATGGAGGCGCGCACGAAGCGGCTGATCTGCGAGACGTTGTAGAGCGTCAGCACCAGAACCGGCAGGAACATCTGTTTGATCTGCGCGACGAAACTTCCCCAGTCGGTCACCTGCAGATTGGTGTCATAGACGGAAGGGAACCATTGCAGGTAGGAGCTGAAGATGACGACCAGCAGCACGCCGGTGAAGAAGGTCGGCACCGAATAGCCGACCATCGAAACGAAGGTGCCGATCTGGTCGAAGATCGAATATTGCTTATAGGCGGAGATGACGCCGATCGGGATCGCCAGCAGCGCCCCGAACAGATAGGCAAGGCCCACCACCCACAGCGTCTGCGGCATGCGCTGGATGACGAGATCGACCACCGGGCTGCGTGTCGCCCAGGACAGCACACGCATGCGGTTGCCATCACCGATCTGCCAGCCGGTCAGTTTTTCGAAAAGGTTCAACGGTTCGTTGATGAAGAACTGCTGCAACCAGAGCAGGTAGCGGATGAGAAACGGCTGGTCGAGGCCGAGGGAGGCGCGGATCTGCTCACGCACTTCGGGCGGAATGGTCAGCGGCAGGTCGCCAGTGGGGTCGTTGGGCGCGAGATCGAGCAGGGCGAAAATGACGAAGCTGATGACGAGCAACGTCGGTACGGCAAAGGCAAGCCGCCGGAGCGTAAAGGCAAACATCTGAAACTCTCCAGACTCAGAGCGCGGCAGGACGAAAATTGAGAGCATCTTCGCCGTGACGCTGCAAATGTGTCTTCAGATCATGGTCCAGGGGCATGCAAAAGGCCGGCCCCCTTGTCGGGGAGCCGGCGCATCTGCGTGTTACTTCTTGCGGGACCAGTCCGCGACGTTCCAGAGTTCCGAATCCCAGGCGTTCATGCGAACGCCTTCCAGCGTCAACGAATGCGAGGACACGTTGCCGCGATGAATGAGCGGAATATGCGCACCTTCCTCCGTCAGCATGTCGTTCAGCTGCTTGGCGATTTCCCCGCGCTTGGCAAAGTCCGTCGTTTTGGAAAGCACGTTCACCAGCTTGTCGAATTCCGGGTTGCAATAACGCGGAACATTCTGTCCCTGCCAGCCATTGGCGGGGGTGGGGATCTTGTCGCACAGCCATTCCGCCAGATATTTTTCCGGGTCCGTGCCGTCGAAGTTGTTGGTATACATTTCGACGTCGGCATAAAATTTCTGGAAGGTATCGGGGCTTGCCGGGTCGCCGCCGAAGAACACCGAGGCGCTGACATTGCGCAGCTCGGAAGCAACGCCGATCTGCGACCACATGTCCTTCACCAGTTCCTGCGCCGCCTGGCGAACAGAGTTGGTTGAGGTCTGGTAGAGGAAGGACAGCTTCACGCCGTTCTTGGCGCGGATGCCGTCGGATCCCTTCACCCAGCCGGCATCATCCAACAGCTTGTTTGCACCTTCGACATCCTGTTTCAGGCACCAGCTGTCATTCTTGGTGGAAGCGACTGCTTCCGGGGCCGGCACGATGTTGCAGGTCGGCTTGCCCGCTTCGCCATAGCCCGTCTCATCGATGATGTCGCGGTCGATCGCAAGCGACAGCGCCCGGCGCACGGCCGGATCGGAAATGGCCGGATGCGGGCCGCCCTCCTTGGTGGAGCGCTTGTCACCCAAGGCGGGATCGGCATTGTACCAGTTGAGATTGATACGCTCGACCTGGGTGCCGAAGGCGGTTTCCAGCTTGCCCTTGCCGGCGGCCACCATAGTGGCCAGAATTTCCGGCTCCACCTGCATGTTCCAGGCGTAATCGAATTCGCCCGTTTCAAGAACGGCACGCGCAGCGGAAGCCGCATCGCCGCCGCCCTTCAGGGTTACCGTTGCGAAAGCGGGCTTGGCCGGATCGCGATAATTGGTATTGGCGACGAAGCTGATGACGTCGTTCGGCTTGAAATCCTTGACCACGAAGGGGCCGGTGCCGATGGGGCCGAAATTGGCGGATGTGCAGCCAGGGGCGGCGGCCCCGACGCATTTCTCAAACTGCTTCTTCTGGATGACGGGGGATTGTGCGCCGACGAAGGCGGAATAGGGGTAGGGTTTCTGTTCGGTGAAGCTGACCTTGACGGTATGGGCGTCGACGGCCTCGACATTCTTCACGCCCTCATATTGAGCCGCCTGCGCGCAGCCGCCATCCGGCGCGGTGCAATATTTCCAGGTGAAGATGACGTCATCGGCGGTCAGCGGCGTGCCGTCCGACCATTTGACGTCGCTCTTCAGCTTCCAGGTCATGCTGAGCAGATCCTTCGCGACGCCGCCATTGTCGACCGTCGGGATTTCGCTCACCAGCATCGGCACCAGCTCGCCCTTTTCATCGTAGCGCGCCAGCGGTTCGATCACCATGGACGAGCTGTAGACTTCCTTGGTGCCTGCGGAAAGATAGGGATTGAGGGTCGATACGGCCTGCCAGAACAGGATTTTCAGTTCGCCGTCACTGCCGCGCTCGGCATGGGCGGCAGAGCCTGCCAAGGCCATGGCCGCCACCGTGCTGGCAAAGAGAACGCTGCGCTTCTTCATTGTGGTTTTCCCCTTTTTAGATTTTATCTATTTGAATGTTTGACGCTTTTCCCGTCGTCATGTGCAAGGTCTATTTTTATAAGTATTTGACTTTGCTAAGGAATATTCCTCCATTCCCGATGATGCTATTGTCAGTTTTTTTGAAAAGCAAGCCCCAAACTTTTATTGATGAACAAAATTTGAGCCATTCGTCTCTTGGCCTATTTTTCGCCCATGCAGCAAAATTCAGACTTGCAAAAGTAGAAATTCCAAACGCAATATGGTTCCCGACAACCCGGCGGGGAACAAAAAAAGGGAAAAAGAGAATGCCGATATTGAACCGTGTGGCCGAAATGCAGGAAGACGTTGCCGGCTGGAGGCGCCATCTGCATGAACACCCGGAGCTGCTTTACGATGTCTACGAAACATCGAAGTTCGTGGCCGAAAAACTGACATCCTTCGGCTGCGACGTGGTCGAGACCGGCATCGGCAAGACCGGCGTGGTCGGCATCATCAAGGGGCGGCGCGGCGACGGCCCGACAATCGGTTTCCGTTCCGACATGGACGCGCTGCCGATCCTCGAGACCAGCGGCAAGCCTTGGGCTTCGAAAATCCCTGGCAAGGCCCATTCCTGCGGCCATGACGGGCATACCGCCATGCTTCTGGGTGCTGCGCAATATCTGGCCGAAACCCGCAATTTCAAGGGTTCCGTCGCGGTCATCTTCCAGCCGGCGGAAGAGGGCGGGGCAGGGGCACTTGCCATGCTGAACGACGGCATGATGGAAAAATTCGGCATTTCGCAGGTCTATGGCATGCATAATGAGCCCGGCATTCCCGTCGGCCAATTCGCCATCCGCAAGGGCTCGACCATGGCGGCGGCGGATAGTTTCGAAATCGTCATCACCGGCAAGGGCAGCCATGCGGCCGCACCGCATCTTTCCATCGATCCGGTTCTAACCTCTGCTCATATCATCATCGCCCTGCAATCCATCGTCTCGCGGGAGACGGACCCGCTGAAATCGCTCGTCGTCACCGTCGCCACCACCCATGGCGGCACCGCCGTCAATGTCATTCCCGGTGCGGTGACGCTGACGGGAACGGTGCGCACCTTGCTTCCGGAAACCCGCGATTTCGCCGAAAAGCGCCTGAAGGAAGTGGCGACCGCCACGGCCATGGCGCATGGCGCCACCGTGGAGGTGAAATATCATCGCGGTTATCCCGTCACCTTCAACCACAATGACGAAACCGAATTCGCGACCGGCGTGGCGATGGGTGTGGCCGGTGCCAACGCCGTCAACACCAATCCCAACCCGCATATGGGGGCGGAGGATTTCTCCTATATGCTCGAAGCGCGCCCCGGCGCCTTCATCTTCATCGGCAATGGCGATACCGCCGGGCTGCACAATGCGGCCTATGATTTCAACGACGATGCGCTGCCTTACGGCATCAGCTACTGGGTCTCGATGGCCGAAAAGGCACTTGCTGCGTAAGACATCCGGCGGCCCGCGTGGCCGCCTTCTGCTTTTCAGGAGATCGGCATGCTTTTGGCGGCAACATCAATGGAACAGACCGGCGGTTCAGTCAGCCCGGTTTTATCGGTTCAGAATCTCACTACTTCCTTCCGCGTCGACGGCGGCTGGAAATCCGTGGTGCGCAATATGAGTTTCGAGATCGCGCCGCGCGAGACGGTGGCGATCGTCGGCGAGAGCGGCTCGGGCAAAAGCGTCACCTCGCTCTCCATCATGCGGCTCCTCGATAAAAAAACGAGCCAGATCGAGGGCAGCGTCATGCTCGGTGGGCGCAATCTCCTGGCGCTGCCGGAAGAGGAGATGCGCAAGGTTCGCGGAAAAGACATTTCGATGATCTTCCAGGAGCCGATGACCAGCCTCAATCCGATCTTCCCGATCGGCAAGCAGATCGCTGAAGCGCTGACCGTGCATCAGGATATTTCTTCATCGGCCGCCAAGGCCGAGGTCATACGCCTGCTGGAAAAGGTCCGCATTCCCAATGCGAAGAACCGTTTCGACGATTATCCGCACCAGTTTTCCGGCGGAATGCGCCAGCGCGTGATGATCGCCATGGCGCTCGCCTCCAAACCGAAGCTGCTGATTGCCGACGAGCCGACAACGGCGCTCGACGTGACGATTCAGGGCCAGATTCTCGACCTCATCAAGACGCTTCAGGAAGAGGAGGGCATGTCCGTCCTGTTCATCACCCATGATATGGGCGTGGTGGCGGAAGTCTCGGACCGCACCATCGTCATGTTCCGCGGCGATGTGGTGGAAACCGGCAGCACCGACGACATCTTCCATCGCGGCCGCCATCCTTACACGCGCGCTTTGCTTTCAGCCGTGCCGAAGCTCGGCTCGATGAAGGAACGGGTGCTGCCGGCCCGTTTCCCAATCATCGATATCAAGACCGGCGAAAGCCAGCCTGTCGCGGAGGTGAAGGACACGGTTTCCGGCGGCCGCACGCCCATTCTCTCGGTCAAGGATCTGACGACCCGCTTCGATATCCGCTCCGGCCTTTTCGGTCGCAAATCCGGCGCCGTGCATGCGGTGGAAAAGGTTTCCTTCGATCTCGCCGAGGGTGAGACCCTGTCTCTCGTGGGCGAATCGGGTTGCGGCAAGTCCACCACGGGCCGCTCCATCACCCGGCTGATCGAGCCTACCTCCGGGAATGTGACGCTCGACGGTTACGAGGTGCTGAAACTCGACAAGACGACGCTGCGCACCATGCGCCGCAGCGTGCAGATGATCTTCCAGGACCCCTTCGCCTCGCTCGATCCGCGCATGAGCATCGGCACGGCGATCATGGAACCTTTCATAGAGCACCGGCTGGGAACAAAGCCGCAGGCGCGTGAAAAGGCGGCGGATCTGATGGAAAAGGTGGGCCTCAGCCCGGATATGATGCGGCGCTTCCCGCATGAATTTTCCGGCGGCCAGCGCCAGCGCATCGCCATCGCCCGCTCGCTGATGCTCGACCCCAAGGTGATTGTCGCCGACGAGGCGGTTTCGGCGCTCGATGTGTCGATCAAGGCGCAGGTCTGCAACCTGCTGCTCGATCTGCAACAGAGTCTCAACCTCGCTTTCCTGTTCATCAGCCATGATATGGCGGTGGTGGAACGCGTCAGCCATCGTGTGGCGGTGATGTATCTCGGCGAGATCGTCGAGATCGGCCCGCGTGCGGCGGTTTTCGACAATCCGCAGCACCCCTATACGAAAAAACTGATGTCGGCCGTTCCTGTGCCCGACCCGGCACGGCGGCAGATCAGGCGCAACATGGCGACGGACGAAATCAAAAGCCCGATCCGGCCGGTGGATTATATTCCGCCGCAGCGCCATTACCGCGAGGTTTCGGCCGGCCATCTGGTGCAGGAAGCGGCGTGAACGAGCAGTGTCGGCTTCGGGCTGAGGGCTGGTAATGGATCGAGTGGTCACCCCTTGTTTCTTCTCCCCGCCGGGGAGAAGGTCGCGGCAGCGGGATGAGGGGGCGAGGGTAGCGTTATTCGGAGAGGGTTCCCCCTCATCCGACCCTTCGGGCCACCTTCTCCCCCTCGGGGAGAAGAAGCGCGCCGCATTGTTGTGCCAATGCATTTTTCAGTCCGCCGCACGCTCTCTCCCGCATCCCGCCGTTTGACAGCCGACGCAAAAAAATGCCAGCAAATGCGCAAGCATAATTCCTAGAGGGCAGCGGCATGGTCAGACGAAACGACGCACATGGACGGCTGGACGATGCGGCCCGCGCCGGCTGGCTTTATTATGTTGCCGGCCGCACGCAGGATGAGATCGCCGCCGCCATGGGCATATCCCGGCAATCGGCGCAGCGGCTGGTGTCGCTTGCCGTAGCCGAGCGATTGATCAAGGTCCGGCTCGATCATCCCATCGCCGCCTGTCTCGAAAAGGCCGAACGGCTGAAGCAAAAATTTGACCTTAGATATATCGAGGTGGTGCCGAGCGATCCGGCGGGTGCTTCCTCGACTGTCGGCATTGCCGAGGCAGGGGCGGCGGAAATCGAGCGCTGGCTGAAGAATGCCGATCCCATCGTGCTCGCCATCGGCACCGGCCGCACGCTGAAGGCGGCCGTGGACCAGCTTCCTCCGATGGAGTGCCCGCAGCACCGCATCGTGTCGCTGACAGGCAATATCGGGCCGGATGGCTCGGCTGCCTATTACAACGTCATCTTCAGCATGGCCGACGCCATCAAGGCGCGGCATTTTCCGATGCCGCTGCCGGTTCTGTGCTCCTCTGCGGAAGAGCGGGAACTGCTGCATGACCAGTCCATGGTGCGCTCTACCCTGGCGTTGGGGTCCGCCGCCAACGTCACCTTTGTCGGCGTCGGCGAACTCGGTGAAAACGCACCGCTCTGCGTAGATGGTTTCCTCGGTGTCGATGAGATGAAGGCGCTGATGGCAAGCGGGGCGGTCGGTGAGATTTGCGGCTGGATGTATGATGCCAATGGCCGCATTCTCGAGCACTCCGTCAATGAGCGCGTCGCCTCCGTTCCCATCCCGTCCAGAGACACCTGCACGGTCATCGGTATGGCCCAGGGTGCGCGCAAGAGCGCCTCGATTCTGGCGGCGCTGAGGGGCGGTCTCTTGAACGGCCTCATCACCGACGAAGCAACAGGTGAATATTTGCTCACGCATTGAGCAAAAATTAATTCAACAAAATCAGATGTTTGATTTTTCCATGTGCGCCGCAGCACAGGATGTCGCTTGACTTTTTTGCTCATGAGGTGAGTAAATGCCCCAGAGCAAAGCGAATGCTCATCATTTTTCTTCTGGGAGGAAGATATGACATTGAAGACCATTTTGCTGGGCGCATGCTCGGCACTCGCCCTTTCGACCCTTGCTTCCGCCGAAACGCTGACCATCGCCACCGTCAACAACGGCGATATGATCCGCATGCAGGGGCTGACCTCCGACTTCACGGCAAAGAACCCCGACATCAAGGTCGAATGGGTCACGCTTGAGGAAAACGTCCTGCGCGAGCGCGTGACGACCGATATCGCCACCAATGGCGGTCAATATGACATCATGACCATCGGTAACTACGAAGTGCCGATCTGGGCCAAGCAGGGCTGGCTGCTGCCGCTCGAAAAGCTTGGCGACAAATACGACATGGATGACCTTCTGCCGGCCATCCGCGGCGGCCTCTCCAGCGAAGGCAAGCTTTATGCTGCGCCCTTCTATGGCGAATCCGCCATGATCATGTATCGCAAGGACCTGTTTGAAAAAGCTGGCCTGAAGATGCCGGATAGCCCGACCTGGGAATTCATCGGCGACGCCGCCCGCAAGATCACCGACCGCAAGGCCGATATCAACGGCATCTGCCTGCGCGGCAAGGCTGGCTGGGGCGAAAACATGGCCTTCATCAGCGCGCTCACCAACTCCTTCGGTGGCCGCTGGTTCGATGAGAACTGGAAACCGCAGTTCGATCAGCCGGAGTGGAAAAGCTCCCTGCAGTTCTATGTCGATCTGATGAAGGATGCCGGTCCGTCGGGCGCTTCCTCCAACGGCTTCAACGAAAACCTGACACTGTTCCAGCAGGGCAAATGCGGCATGTGGATCGATGCCACGGTGGCTGCCTCCTTCGTGTCCAACCCGAAGGATTCGACCGTTGCGGACAAGGTCGGTTATGCGCTCTTCCCGACGCATGGCGAACTGAAGAACCACGGCAACTGGTTGTGGTCCTGGAACCTTGCCATCCCGAAGAGCTCGCAGAAGGCGGAAGCCGCCGAAAAGTTCATCTCCTGGGCAACCAGCAAGGACTACACCACGCTCGTCGCTTCCAAGGAAGGCTGGGCAAACGTGCCTCCCGGCACCCGCACCTCGCTTTACAAGAATGCCGACTATGAAAAGGCTGCCGCCTTCGCCAAGCCGACGCTTGCCGCCATGGATGCCGCCGATATCACCAAGCCGACTGTAAAGCCCGTGCCTTATACGGGTGGACAATTCGTGGCGATCCCTGAATTCCAGGCGCTCGGCACCACGGTCGGTCAGCTGTTCTCGGCGGTCGTTGCCGGCCAGTCCAGCGTTGATGATGCGCTTGCAGGCGCCCAGTCGACTGCGACGCGTGAAATGACCCGCGCCGGTTACATCAAGTAATCCTCCCGAAGATCGCTGTCCGGCCTGAGTGCCGGGCAGCGAATGCTCCGGGTCGGAAAGCCGCCAGGCGGCTCTGATACCTTTCAATCAAAACAAGAATGAGCCGGTTCTTCCGGATATGCCGGGCGCATGTCGTGACGCCTCGGCCCAAGGGGAGGTGAGTGTAATGGCAACCCGAAACACGAGCGGTCTTGCGCGGGTGATGCTTGCGCCATCGGTGCTGTTATTGCTGGTGTGGATGATCGTGCCTCTGGCGATGACCCTGTGGTTCTCGTTCCAGAACTACAATCTCCTCAACCCGGCCAATGTCAGCTTTGCCGGCCTGTTCAATTACCAATATTTCTACACCGACCCGGCCTTCTTCCAGTCGATCTGGAACACGCTTTTGATCGTCGGTGGCGTGCTGCTGATCACCGTCATCGGCGGCATCGCCATTGCGCTTTTGCTCGATAATGACATTTTCGGCCAGGGCATCGTCCGCATCATGATCATCTCGCCCTTCTTCGTCATGCCGCCGGTGGCCGCATTGGTGTGGAAGAACATGATCATGCATCCCGGTTACGGCGTGCTCGCCGATCTCTCGCGCTTCTTCGGTCTGCAGCCGGTCGACTGGTTCGCGCAGTTTCCGCTGCTCTCCATCATCATCATCGTCGCCTGGCAATGGCTGCCGTTCGCGACGCTGATCCTGCTGACGGCGCTGCAGTCGCTCGATGGCGAGCAGAAGGAAGCGGCCGAGATGGATGGCGCCAACTTCCTCAACCGCTTCATCTATCTGACCCTGCCGCACCTGTCGCGCGCCATCACCGTCGTCATCCTGATCCAGACAATCTTCCTGCTTGGCGTTTATGCGGAAATCCTCGTCACCACCAATGGCGGGCCGGGTTATGCCTCGACCAACCTCGCCTTCCTCATCTATCGCACCGCGCTTCTCGGTTACGACGTCGGCGGCGCATCGGCCGGCGGCATCATCGCCGTCATCCTCGCCAATATCGTCGCCATCTTCCTGATGCGCGCCGTCGGCAAGAACCTCGACCGGTAAAGGGGAAACATCATGGCCCGCAAGACAACCACACGTGCGAAGATCGGCTTTTCCATCGCGGCCTGGGCCGTGGCGCTCCTGCTGTTCTTCCCGATCCTCTATGCCTTCCTCACCTCGCTCAAGACCGAGCCGGAAGCAATCGCCGGCTTCAGCCTCATTCCCTCGGGCACGCTTGAGAATTACGTGACGGTTCAGACCCAGCGCGATTACTTCAAGCCGTTCATGAACTCGGTGGTGCTGTCGCTCGGCTCGACGATCATCGCGCTGATCATCGCCATTCCCGCCGCCTGGGCCATGGCCTTCTCGCCAACCAAGCGCACCAAGGACATTTTGATGTGGATGCTCTCCACCAAGATGATGCCGGCCGTCGCCGTGCTGGTGCCGATCTACCTGATCTTCCGCAATGCCGGCCTGCTCGATACCCGCATCGGGCTGACCGTCATGCTCACCTTCATCAACCTGCCGATCGTCGTGTGGATGCTTTACACCTATTTCCGGGAAATCCCCGGCGAGATTCTCGAAGCGGCCCGCATGGATGGTGCATCCTTGTGGAACGAGATCGTGCATGTGCTGACGCCAATGGCAGTTCCCGGCATCGCCTCGACGCTGCTTTTGAACGTCATTCTTGCCTGGAACGAATCCTTCTGGACTATCCGGCTGACGACCACCAATGCCGCGCCGCTGACGGCCTTCATCGCCTCCTTCTCCTCACCGCAGGGGCTGTTCTGGGCAAAACTTTCGGCCGCCTCGATGATGGCGATCGCCCCCATTCTCGTCATCGGCTGGTTCTCGCAGAAACAACTCGTGCGTGGCCTGACCTTTGGCGCCGTGAAATAAGGAACGACAAACATGGGCAGCATTTCCCTTCAGAACGTGTCCAAGCTCTTCGGTGAGGCGAAAGTCATCCCGTCGATCGACCTCGATATCAACGACGGCGAGTTCGTCGTCTTCGTCGGCCCCTCCGGCTGCGGCAAGTCCACGCTTCTGCGGCTGATCGCCGGGCTGGAAGACGTCTCCGGCGGAAAGATCGTCATCGACGGCAATGACGCCACCGAAAAGGCGCCGGCCGAGCGCGGTCTTGCCATGGTGTTCCAGTCCTATGCGCTTTATCCGCATATGAGTGTCAGGAACAACATCGCCTTCCCGCTGAAGATGGCCAAGCTCGACAAGGCGGTGATCGACAAGAAGGTCGAGGATGCCGCCCGGGTGCTGAACCTCACCGATTATCTCGAGCGCCGGCCCTCGCAGCTGTCCGGCGGCCAGCGCCAGCGTGTCGCCATCGGCCGCGCCATCGTGCGTGAACCGAAAGCCTTCCTGTTCGACGAGCCGCTCTCCAACCTCGATGCGGCGCTGCGCGGCACCATGCGGCTGGAAATCTCAGAACTGCACAACACGCTGAAGACGACGATGATCTACGTCACCCACGACCAGGTGGAAGCCATGACCATGGCCGACAAGATCGTCGTCCTCAACCGCGGCAATATCGAGCAGGTCGGCTCGCCGATGCAGCTTTACCGCACCCCCGCCAACCTCTTCGTCGCCGGCTTCATCGGCTCGCCGCGCATGAACCTCATCACCGGCGACTTCGCCCGCAACAAGAACGCCACCACCGCCGGCGTGCGACCGGAGCATCTGGCGCTGTCGAAAGAAAGCGGCCTGTGGCAGGGCAAGGTCACCGTCGCCGAACATCTCGGATCGGATACCTTCCTGCATCTCGAGGTGTCAGGCATCGGGCCGATCACTGCCCGCACTGACGGTGAGTTCGAATGCAGGCATGGCGATACCGTCTTTATCACGCCCGACGAGACCAAGATCCACAGGTTCGATGACAAGGGTATCGCGATATGACGGGGAGACTGGAAGGCAAATCCGCGCTGATAACAGGCTCGGCGCGTGGCATCGGCCGCGCCTTTGCAGAAGCCTATCTGCGTGAGGGCGCAACGGTCGCCATTGCCGATATCGATTTCGAACGCGCCAGCAAGACCGCCCGCGAGATCGGCGAGAATGCCTATGCCGTCGAACTTGATGTGACCAAGCAGCATTCCATCGACACCGCCATCCGCACGGTTGAGGGCCAGACCGGTGGGCTCGATATCCTCATCAACAATGCCGCGCTCTTCGACCTCGCGCCGATTGTCGAGATCAAACGCGAGAGCTACGAGCGGCTGTTTTCGATCAACGTATCAGGCACGCTGTTCATGATGCAGGCCGCCGCAAAAACAATGATCGCTCGGGGAAAAGGCGGCAAGATCATCAACATGGCAAGCCAGGCGGGCCGGCGCGGCGAGGCCTTGGTGGCGATCTATTGCGCCACCAAGGCCGCCGTCATCAGCCTCACCCAATCGGCCGGTCTCGATCTCATCAAGCATGGCATCAACGTCAATGCGATTGCGCCGGGCGTGGTCGATGGCGAGCACTGGGACGGTGTGGATGCGCTGTTTGCGAAATATGAAAACCGCCCCGCCGGGGAAAAGAAGCGGCTGGTCGGTGAGGCCGTGCCCTTCGGCCGCATGGGCCGTGCCGAGGATCTGACCGGCATGGCGATCTTCCTTGCCTCCGATGAGGCACAATACATCGTCGCCCAGACTTACAATGTCGACGGCGGCAACTGGATGAGCTGAGTATCGGGCGCCTGCCGCCCGGCCTTGGCACGAACAACGTTTCCCCTTCGAGGATCGTGACATGACATGCAAACTCTCCCTCGCTACGCTTGACGACGCCAGAAAAACGGCGGCTGTTCCGGCCTATTCCCGGGCCGATCTTTCCGCCGGCATCGTGCATTTCGGCGTCGGCAATTTCCACCGCGCCCATCAGGCTGTCTATCTGGATGACCTCTTCAACACCGGAACGGACCATGACTTCGCCATCATCGGCGCGGGCGTTCTGCCGTCCGATGCGGTGATGCGTGAAAAGCTTGCCGCGCAGGATTTCCTGACGACAGTGGTGGAGCAGGACAATAACCGCACCGGCGCGCGCGTTACCGGCCCGATGATCGACATTCTGAAGGTCGGCGACACCAAGGCCATCATCGATACGCTCGCCGATCCGAAAATCCGCATCGTCTCGATGACGATTACCGAGGGCGGTTATTTCATCGATGCTTCCGGTTCCTTCAACCCGCAGCATCCGGCCATTGCCGAGGATGGTAGAAACCCGGCTTCGCCGAAAACCGTATTCGGCCTCATCGTCGCCGGGCTGAGGGCGCGCCGCGACAAGGGGCTGCAACCCTTTACCGTCATGTCCTGCGACAACATTCCCCATAATGGCAAGGTTACCGAAAATGCCGTGGTCGGGCTCGCGGCCCTGTCCGATCCGGCTTTCGCCAACTGGATCGGCGAAAACGTCGCTTTCCCCAATTCCATGGTCGACCGCATCACGCCCGCGACAGGCGAGCGCGAACGCAATATCGCCCGCGACGATTTCGGCATCGAGGACAACTGGCCGGTCTTCTGCGAAGAGTTCAAGCAATGGGTGATGGAGGATAATTTCCCCGCCGGCCGGCCGGCGCTGGAAAAGGCTGGCGTGCAGTTCGTCAAGGATGTTGCGCCCTATGAGCACATGAAAATCCGCATCCTCAATGGCGGCCATGCGGCAATCGCCTATCCGGCGGCGCTGCTCGATATTCATTTCGTGCATGAGGCCATGGAACATCCGCTGATCCGGGCGTTTCTGGCAAAGCTCGAAAAGGAAGAGATCATCCCGGTCATTCCGCCGGTTCCCGACACGAATCTTGCCGATTATTTCGGGCTGATCGAACGGCGTTTCCTCAATCCGAAAATCGGCGACACCATTCCGCGACTGGCGCAGGACGGTTCCAACCGCCAGCCGAAATTCATTCTGCCTTCCACCACCGACCGTCTGGCGCGCGGTGAAGATATTGTCGGCCTGTCGCTGGTCTCGGCGCTCTGGTGCCGGTATTTCCAGGGTACTTCCGATAGCGGCAAGGAAATCGCCTTCAACGATGCCAGCGCCGACCGGCTTCAGGCGGCGGCCATCAAGGCGAAGGACGATCCGATGGCCTTCCTCGCGCTTGACGATATTTTCGGAGAGGTTGCCGAATCGGAGCTTTTCCGTAAACGCTTCGCCCATGCATTGAAGACGCTGTGGCAAGAAGGCACGGCGAAGACCTTGCAGCTTTATCTGGATGACAAGCTGGCTGAAAAGTGACCGCGAGATGGAAGACGAAACCGGGCCTCTTTTGATTTTCGATTGCGACGGCGTTCTCGTCGATAGCGAGCCGGTCTCCATTTCCGTCCTCCTCGGCATGCTCTCCCATCTCGGCGTGACGATGGGGGAGGAAGAGGCCTATGAACGCTTTCTTGGCCGCAGTGTAGCCAGCATGACGGCGACGCTGTTTGAGGATTACGGTGTCGAAACCGACATCGATTTTCTCGACCATATGCGGGCGACGCTGTTCGAGCGTTTCCGCACCGAGCTTCGGCCAATCGACGGCATTGCCGTAACGCTCGACAGGCTCCTGCCGCTGCGGCGCTGCGTTGCTTCCTCAAGCCAGCCGGAACGCATCCGTTATTCGCTGGGGCTGACCGGCCTGATTGACCGGTTCGAGCCGCATGTTTTCAGCGCCACCATGGTGAAGAACGGCAAGCCGGCGCCCGATCTGTTCCTGCATGCGGCGCGCGAAATGGGCGTCGAGCCGCGTCACTGCATCGTGATTGAGGACAGCCCGGCCGGCATTGCCGCCGCAAAGGCCGCAGGCATGGGCGTTTTTGCCTTCACCGGCGGCTCGCATGCGCGCTTTCCCGCATTCCGCGAAAAGATCGCCGGGCTTGGGGCGGATGCCGTGTTTGACGCGATGCCGGATTTGGTCCACCTTGTCGGCAGCTATGTGGGGAAGGGCGGTTTTGACGGCCAAGTGGAGCGTGATGCGGGCTGAAGCAGATTTTGCCTGCCGCCATCGCCGGGTCGTTACGCAAGGGATGGAATTGCAGTCTTGATGCGTCAAAATCTCGTCGCTGTCGATGTCGGTACAGCCAGCGCGCGTGCTGGGATTTTCGATCCGACCGGCAGGCTTCTCGCCCGCTCCACCCACCCGATCCTGATGCAGCGTCCGCGTGAAAACCACGCCGAGCACGATTCCACCGATATATGGAATGCTGTCTGCATTGCTGTGAAAGCAGCCCTTGCCGATGCTGGCATTCTGCCGCAAAGCGTCGCCGCCATCGGGTTTGACGCCACCTGTTCGCTTGTCATTCGCGACGCGCGGGGAGAGCCGGTTTCAGTTTCCGTGACGGGTGAAGACAGGTTCGACACCATCGTCTGGCTCGATCATCGGGCGATAGGCGAGGCCGACCGGCTGACGGCATCCGGCCACCGGGTGCTGGATTTTGCCGGCAACAGCGTCTCGCCGGAAATGCAGATGCCGAAGCTGATGTGGCTGAAGGCCCATATGCCGGCAAGCTGGGGGCGCATGTCCTTCGCCTTTGATCTGGCGGATTTTCTGACGTGGAAAGCGACCGGTTCAGCGCAGCGCTCAAATTGCACGCAGACCGCGAAGTGGAATTTCCTGGCGCAGGAAAATCCCGGCTGGCAGGCGGATTATCTCGAACTGGCGGGGCTTGCCGATCTGAAGGAGCGCGCCAGCCTTCCCGAAACCACGGTGATGCCGGGGGCGAGCATCGGCCCGCTTTCGCCCGAGGCGGCGACTGAACTCGGGCTCGATACCGGCTGCCAGGTGGCCGCGGGCATGATTGACGCCTATGCCGGAGCGCTCGGTGCGCTGGGCGGTTGCCTTTCGGACGATGTCGGTCGGCACGTGGCACTGATCGCCGGCACCTCAAGCTGCCTCGTTGCCATGTCAGAGCGGCAGATGCCAGGCCACAGCCTCTGGGGTCCCTATTGGCAGGCGATCCTGCCCGGCCACTGGCTGGTAGAGGGTGGGCAATCGGCGACCGGCGCGCTGCTTGATCATATCGTGCGCATGCATGCGGCTGGCGGTGAGCCGGACACGGCACTGCATGCCCGCATCGTTGCGCGGGTAACGGAATTGCGCGCGCTTGAGGGTGAGGCCTTTGCCGAGCGGCTGCATGTGCTGCCGGATTTTCACGGAAACCGCTCGCCGCTTGCCGATCCCCATGCTGTTGGTGTTATCAGCGGGCTGACGCTGGATACATCCTTCGACAGTCTCTGCCGCCTTTACTGGCGCACCGCCGTGGCGATTGCGCTCGGCGCGCGCCATGTGCTCGACGCCATGGAGCGCTTCGGTTATTCGGTCGAAAGCCTGCACGTCACCGGCGGGCATGTGAAGAACCCGCTCTTGATGGAGCTTTACGCCGATGTGACGGGCAAGCGCATCGTGGTTCCCGCCACCGCCGATGCCGTACTGCTTGGCACGGCGATGACGGCGGCAACTGCCGGCGGTGTGCATGCGAGTATTGAAGCGGCTGGCGCGGCCATGTATCCGGGCAATGCGGAAATTTCCGGAAATCCGGAGCTCACGCCCCGCTATCAACGGGATTACCGCCGTTTTCTCGCCATGCACCGTCATCGCCAGGAGCTGGAGAGCCTCTGACTTATCAAGGCAAATGGCAAGGCGGAAATATGGCTGACGGGTGCGGCTTGTTTCTTCTCCCCGCCGGGGAGAAGGTGGCCCGAAGGGTCGGATGAGGGGGTAAGCTCTCCGCATATCTCTACCCTCGCCCCCTCATCCCGCTGCCGCGACCTTCTCCCCGACGGGGGGAAGAAACAAGCTGCAATCGCTCGATTTATATGCCCGCCCGCCCTAGGGCGTAGATCAAATGCCCAGCGAACGCTTCAGGCCGGAGAGGTTTTTCATCCGCGTTTTGCATGTTTCATCGGCTTCCGCCACCAGGCTGCAGAGGGTAAATTCCATCAAAGAGACGAGTTGCAGCAGACCCTGACCGCCATTCTGGGCTTGAGGCAGCGCAAGACAGATATCGGCGCTTTCAGGACCCCATTCGTAAAACCGGGTGGTGATCAACAGGGTTCTGTAGCCGCCTTTGCGTGCGGTTGCCGAAAGGTGCTGCAGGGGCGAGAGGCTGCCACCGCAATCCATGATGACGAGAAGCGTCTGGGCCGGTTCGAAATCCCACAGGGCGACATAGGCCGCACTGTCGCTGCCGAGATAATGGACGTGGCCGCGACACTCCAGAAGCCGTCCATGGAATTGACGCGTGGCCCCAAGACCTTCCGGCGATGTCGCCAGAAAAACATCGGCTGCCGAGGCTATTTCTGCCATCGCCAGACGCCACATTGGCTGGGCGGTCATGTCGAATGCGGTCTGGATGGCCTGGATTTGCTGCGAGAGGAGCTGGGAAAATGGGTTGGACTGGCGCTCTCCGCTTTCACCAATCGTTGGCTGATCCGGGCCAGCCGTCTGTTCCGCATGGCGCAGATCCGCGCGAATGTCGCTGAACTGCCGATAGCCGAGCGAACGTAAGAAACGGCCGACCGTCATCGGGCTGAGGCCGAGCTTGGCGGCCAGCGTCTGCGCCGTTTCGAAAGGTAGCTCATCCAGATGCTCGATCAGATATTTGGCGATCTTGCGCTCGGAAGGTGTGCCGGCCTTCATGGCACGGGTAAGATTCAACAGCAGCTTTTCCACCAACGCCTCATTCTTTTATCTTTATTGAACGATGATGCATCCGCGCGCCCGAAACGGGCGTGCGAACCGCGTTTTGACGGTGGGGAAGCTTTCCCGGCCTTGCCCTCCACCGGACAGGAATGCGAAATATTATAGATGGATTATTATATTTTAGAGATACCTTTTATTCAAGGGAAATTCCATCTCCGGTTTAATTTCAGACGTTTGGCGGTTTTTACCCAATCTTGCAGAGCGCAGGCCCAGTTCTTATCTGTCGTCTGGTCAGAGAATTTCAACGCGAGAGGCCCCAGGGGAGTTCCGAATGATTCTTGATGCAGCGAGGCTGGCATTCCAAAATCTCTTTGCGACCGAGACCCGGTCGGTGTTCTGGAAGGTTTTGGGGCTCACGCTTCTCGTGCTGGCGGCACTGTGGTTCGCCATCCGCTCCATCTTTATCTACTTCGCCCTGCCATGGGTGGATACGCTTATCCCCGGCGTACCGGACTGGGCGGGGTGGCTGACCTTTGTTTTTGCGATTTTTGCCGGCATAGGACTGGCGCTGGCGCTGGCATTGCTGATTTCGCCGGTCACCGCCGTCATCGCCGGCCTGTTTCTCGACGATGTCGCTGAAGTGGTGGAGAAAAAGACCTATCCTGATGATCCGCCGGGCAAGGCAATGCCCATTGGCGAGGCCGTGCTGTCGTCGATCAAGTTCTTCGGTGTCGTTATTGCCGGCAACCTCATTGCGCTTTTGCTGCTGCTGGTACCGGGCGTCAACCTCATCGCGTTTTTCCTGGTGAACGGCTATCTGCTCGGCCGGGAATTCTTCGAGTTCGCGGCAATGCGTTTCCGCTCGCCTGCCGAGGCAAGGTTGTTCCGCTCCAAACACCGCACTACGGTGTTCATGGCCGGTCTGGTGATCGCCGCTTTTCTGGCCATCCCGTTCCTCAACCTTTTGACGCCGCTTTTCGCCGCCTCGATGATGGTTCATCTTCACAAGGCCGTCAGCCGGCGTGACCCCTTATTCGCCGCCGGCCGCACCGAACAGCTGCGCGGGTAACTCCACCAGCGGCGCTGGAATATCGAAGGTCTTTTCCGGCGATTTGCAGATATCGGCGATCACGCAGCGCTCGCATTCCGGCTTGCGCGCCTTGCAGCAATAACGCCCGTGCAGGATCAGCCAGTGGTGGGCATGGAACAGATATTGCTCGGGAATGATGCGGACGAGCCGGTCTTCCACCTCGTCCGGGGTTTTCCCCGGCGCAAGACAGAGCCGGTTGGCGATGCGGAACACATGGGTATCCACCGCAAGCGTGGGTACGCCGAAGGCCATTGACATCACCACATTGGCCGTCTTGCGGCCGACGCCGGGTAGCATGACCAGCTCTTCGCGGGTCTTCGGCACTTCGCCGCCGAAGCTGTCGATCAGCATCTGCGACAGGGCGATGACGTTTTTTGCCTTGTTGCGATAAAGGCCGATGGTCTTGATATGGCCAATCAGCTGTTCTTCGCCGAGCGCCAGCATCTTTTCCGGCGTGTCGGCCACCTTGAACAGCGCCCTTGTCGCCCGGTTCACGCCGACATCGGTCGCCTGCGCCGAAAGCGCTACCGCTACTAGGAGGGTGAAGGGATTGGTATGCTCCAGCTCGCCTTTCGGCTCCGGCCGCTGAATGGAAAAACGTCGAAAGATTTCGGTCAGCTCGTCCTTCGAATAGGCCGTCTTCACCCGTGCTGGCTTACGCGCGGATGCCGGATTTGACTTTTTCAAGGTTTGGGTGCTGGATCGTTTTTTGGCGACTGTCATGGTCTATCTATAGCCAGCCCGCCCGAAGGAAAGCAACGTGGATACGCTCAACGACCAACCGATTTTCGCGGCGGAACTCGTTCCGCACCGTTCGCTTGGAAGAAGGGGTTTCCGGCTGCTTCTTGCCTTGTCGGGGTTCGCCTGCCTGATCTATGGCGGCTTTTTCCTCGCCACCGGGGCATGGCCGGTCGGCCTGTTCTTCGGGCTGGATTTTCTGCTGCTCTACCTCGCTTTCCGCGCCAATTATCGCGCCGCAAAAGCACGGGAAGAGGTCCGCATCTCCCGCACCAGCCTGTCGATCCGCAAATTTTCTCCGGCCGGGCGCATGGTGGAACATCGCTTTAATCCGTTCTGGGCGCACTTCAAGGTGCGGCGGCACGACGAGATCGGCATCGTCTCCATGCATGTGACGGGCGAGGGGCGGGCGACCGATATCGGTTCGTTTCTCAACCCTGATGATCGGGAAAGTTTCGCCAAGGCATTCGGCGGCGCGCTCGCCACCGTTCGGCGACGGACGTGACAGCGCGGTACTCCTCAGTCTCCGTTCTGCCCGGGAGAGGCGCTAGGATGACGTTGCATATGGCGGCGTTGGCGGACCCGGGGGGCCTGCCTGCGAACGAAATCATTGTTTCGCGCGTTTCGTGGTCGGCCCTTCAGCCCCTGCTGCCGGTAAGTTTCAAGCTGCCATCCTCGCTGATGCTGACATCCAGTTCACCATAACCGCCAATGGAAAGATGCGGCGTTTCGATGGGATGGGAATGGGTGGCGTTGATGACCACCACTGTCGCGCCCATGCTTTCCCCAGCCTGAATACCAGCGGGCGCGTCTTCGAAGACAATGCAGCGTTCCGGCGAGACGCCGAGCTTTTCCGCTGCCTTTTTGTATCCTTCCGGGTCCGGCTTGCCGTTCACCACGTCTTCGGCGCAGATCATAACCGGGGGCGGTGTGAGGCCTGCCGCTGCCAGCCGGCGTTCAGCAAGCGCGCGGGCAGCCGAGGTGACGATGGCCCATTTGCCGGCCGGCAATTTCTCGAGAAATGCAGCCGCTTCAGGAATCTGAAGGATGCCGTCCACATCGTCCATTTCCTTTTGCAGCAGCATATCGGCCTCTACCTGGACATCGAGACCTGGAACCGCCTCGCGGCGCACCACTTCCGAAGCGCGCATGCCGTGAATGCGCTGCAGGAAGGCGTTGGGCTCTATGCCGTTATCCACGGCCCATTCGCGCCAGACCCGCTCCACCACAGCAATCGAATTGAGCAGCGTTCCATCCATGTCGAACAGGAAAGCGGCATAGTCTTGCGAAAATGTCTGGTTCTGCGGTGGGACTTTGCTGTGCATTTCATTCTTCCGTTGAAGGTGTCGGGCTTGCCCCCCCGTGTCTATAGCATCGGAGGGCATAACGAAATCGCTTTTTCCCGCTTGGAAGCCCAGGGCGGGCATCCGGCTGACGGCGGATAGTGTCCCGGAATCGGACGGTTCGCATCTTACCGACTCGGGTGAGATGGGTTAGGGATTCTGGCGGTGGATCCGGTCTCACGGAGCGTCAGGTTGCAGCAAGGCTCAGCCACTATCATGAGTTTTCGCAAGTGATGGAAATGTGCAAAATCAAAAGCTAATGGACGTTTTTGAATGTTTTGCTTGAGATTTTTCCTGGTGAACATTTCTTAACGAAACTGTCGCCTTAAGGGCGCCGTTAACCATTTGTTAACCATATTCGAGGTACCTAATTGTCAACGATTTGTTTACCAAGATGACCAAAGTGCTAACAGACCAGCGTTCGATCCGTATCAAAGGCCGCTCCTTCCTCGCGGTCGTCCTGTCTCCCGAATCTCCGGTCGATCAATGGCTGGAAAGGCTTGATGATCTCGCCGCCCGCTCGGCCGGTTTCTTCCTGTCACGTCCGGTTGTTCTGGATGTGTCGGAACTGACACTCGACAAGGCGGGACTGAAGTCGCTCCTTGCTGCGTTGACGGAGCGCAATGTCGGTATCATGGGCATTGAGGGCGTTCGCCCTTCGATGATCGAGCCGGGCATGCCGCCGTCGCTGAAGGGCGGGAAGCCCGCTTCCGATGTCGAGGTGGAGCCGATTGCTGTCGCTGCGGAATTGCCGGAAGAAAAGCCGCGTGCTGCGGGCGAGATTCGTGCCGTGGTGCAGTCGCTGGTCATCAACGAGCCGGTTCGCTCCGGCCAGTCGATCATGTTTCCCGAAGGGGATGTGACGGTTATCGGTTCGGTCGCCTCGGGTGCGGAAATCATCGCCGGCGGTTCGGTGCATATTTATGGCGCCCTGCGTGGGCGTGCCATGGCCGGTTCGCTCGGCAACGTCTCGGCGCGCATCTTCTGCCGCAAGCTCGAGGCGGAGCTTCTGGCCATCGATGGCGTCTACAAGGTTGCTGAAGACATCGACGAAAAGCTGCGCGGCCAGCCGGTCCAGCTGTGGCTGGAAAACGATACGATCAAGGCCGAAAAACTTGGCTGATAAAACAGAGAAACAACTATTGGAACAGGAGAGCCATATGGGGAAGGTAGTCGTTGTTACTTCCGGCAAGGGCGGGGTTGGCAAGACCACCTCGACTGCAGCGCTTGGCGCCGCGCTGGCGCAGAACAAGCAGAAGGTCGTGGTCGTCGATTTTGATGTCGGCCTGCGTAACCTCGATCTCGTCATGGGTGCTGAACGCCGGGTGGTTTACGATCTCGTCAACGTCATTCAGGGTGATGCCAAGCTGACGCAGGCACTGATCCGCGACAAACGCCTCGAGACGCTGTTCCTGCTGCCTGCCTCGCAGACGCGCGACAAGGACAATCTGACGCCGGAAGGTGTCGAATGGGTGATCAACGAGTTGAAGAAACATTTCGACTGGGTGATCTGCGACAGCCCGGCCGGCATTGAACGTGGTGCGACGCTGGCCATGCGCCATGCGGATGTGGCCGTTGTCGTCACCAACCCGGAAGTCTCCTCGGTGCGCGATAGCGACCGCATCATCGGCCTGCTGGATTCCAAAACGCTGAAGGCTGAACGCGGCGAGCGCATGGAAAAGCATCTGCTGCTGACGCGTTACGATTCCGCCCGCGCCGAACGTGGCGACATGCTGAAGGTGGATGACGTTCTGGAAATCCTCTCCATTCCGCTGCTCGGCATCATCCCCGAAAGCACGGACGTGCTGCGCGCTTCCAACGTTGGCGCGCCCGTCACGCTGGCGGATGCCCGCTGCGCCCCGGCCATGGCCTATTTCGATGCCGCTCGCCGCCTCTCCGGCGAGGACATTCCGGTTGTCATCCCCGGTGAGAAGCGTGGCATCTTCTCCAAGATCTTTGCAAGGAGGGCTGCATGAGCATCTTCAGTCTCTTCCGTAAACAGAAGTCGGCACCGCTTGCGCGTGAACGCCTGCAGGTGCTGCTTGCCCACGAGCGGGCATCGTCGGGAACCGATCTCGTCGCTGTCCTGCGGGAAGAAATTCTCGCCGTGATCGCCAAGCATGTGCAGATCGACAGCGACAGGGTGCATGTGAAGATGGATCGCGACGAGCATGTCTCCATTTTGGAGATCGATGTCGAGATACCGTTGAGCGCGGATTTGCGCGCTGCATAAGATATTTTGCGAAAACGCCGCCCCCTCGCAGGGCGGCGTTTTTATTTCTCGGCCGTCGTATCGACCGGCTTTCGAAACGCCTCGGCCAGATCGCCGGGCAGCGGGCGCTTCAGGTTGATGCCGTTCGGCGGTATCGGCGTATTGAACCATTTATCGTAGATTTTTTCGATTTCGCCGCTCTCATAGATTTGCCCCAACGCTTGGTTGACCGCATCCCGAAAACCAGTGTCGCCGCGACGAAGCATCAGGCCATAGGGCTGCGGCGGGGCGAGATATTCGTTGGAAATGGAATAGTCGTCCGGCTTGCCTGTTTCAGCGACGAAGGACCGCAGAAGAATATCGTCCATGACAAAGGCGGAGGCGCGGTTTTCCGTCACCATCTCGAAACCGCCTTCAGTGCTGTCATTCTGCAGAACGGCGACGTTCAGCCCCAGCTTGCGGTTGAGCACATTCAACTGGCTGATATTGATCGTTCCGGTCGTTACCACCACGGTGCGGCCAGCAAGATCGGCAACCGTGTTCAAGCGGCTGGATTTCAGCGCCACATAACGCGTGCCGGTGATGAAATGGCTGTAGGAAAACCACACCGCCTTGCGTCTTTCCTCCGTATTGGTACTCGCCACGCATTCCATGTCGATCGTGCCGTCATTGAGAAGCGTAATGCGGTTGCTGGGGGTGCGTTTGACGAAGTCGATCTTCAGTTCCGGCAAGCCCAGTTTCTTCTTGATGGAATCCGCCACCCTCAGGCAAAGCTCGATGCTATAGCCGATCGGTTCTGTGCCGGTGCCGAGATAGGAAAAGGGAATATTGTGATCGGCATAACCCAGCCGGATGGTGCCGGTTCTGGCAATGGTTTCGAGCGTCGGCGGCTGGCTGTCTTCACTTGCCGCGTGGGTGGATAAAAGACTTAAAATTCCGAATGCAAGCCCCAATGTCGATCTCTGCATCGCGCATCTCCAGCTAAAATGATCTGCCAAAACATGTCTTCATAAAATGCAGGTGGGAGGGAGCGCCCTCAGTCACGATATTCACTCGGATGTTCGTAGGCCTGTTTCAAAGTAGCCGCCATCGGCAGGTTCAGGTTCATACTGTTGGGCGGAATGGGCTTGGTGAACCATTTTTCATAGAGGTCGTGAATGGCGGGACCTGCGAAAATCTGCTTGAGGCTCTCGTTGACGGCGGCCTTGAAGGCCGGATCGTCGCGCCGGAAAACCAGCCCATAGGGTTCTGGTGCGCTCAGCGTTTCCTCTGATAATGCATAGAGGTTCGGGTTTTCTGACGTCGCAGCCAGGGCTGCAAGCAGGATGCCATCCATGACGAAAGCGGAGGCCTTGCCGGCAACGACGAGTTCGAAGGCCTCCTCGTTGGTTTTCGTCGGCATGACCGAGATATTGAGGTTCTTTTCCCGGTTTATGGCATTCAGCTGTTCGATATTGACGGTGCCGGAAGCGGAGGTGACGGAACGGCCAGCCAGATCGGCAAGGCTTTTCAGATTGTCCTGCCTGCGCGATAGAAACTGCGTTGCGGTCATGAAATTCGGATAGGAGAAATCGACGATTTTCCGGCGTTCGCTGTTATTGGTCGTGGCGGCGCATTCGATGTCGATCTGGCCGCTGCGGACGAGAATGAAGCGGGTGGCGGGCGTGGCTTTGACATATTCGAGGTCAAGCCTGTCGAGCTTCAGCTTCTTTCGGATATCCTCACTGATCGTCCGACAGAGATCGGTCGAAAAACCCGTCACTTCCCCATTCGGCAGCTGGTAGGAAAAAGGCGGCTCGGCCTCGCGGTAACCGATGCGGATTTTTGCGGTCCTGGCAATCTGCTGCAGCGTGTCGCCTTCGCTGGCGGCCTGCAGCGGGGTGATGGGGGTAAAGCATGTGACGAAAAGGCAAAATACCGCAAGACGCATGTTATTTCCTTTTGGCCGGCGGCCGGTTTCTCAAATCGCTTTTTGTGGCGGGTTATAGGTTTCCTGTATCGGACGCCCGGTGTCGCGCAGCGACTGACCGTCCCCGCCGCCAAACCCGTCTTTCCCGGCCGGCGTGATGATGGCGCGATTTTTGAGGATGTGCGCAAGTGGCGCCGGTTCGGCGAAATAATAACCCTGAGCCTCGTCACACCCGCAAAGCTTGAGTGCGGCGACCTGTTCACTGTTTTCCACGCCCTCGGCGGTCACCTTCAGGCCGATCTGATCAGCCATGTCGATGATGGTGTTGACGATCGCGGAACACATGGGATTTGTGGGCAGGCCGGAGACAAATTCGCGGTCGATCTTTATCTTGTCGAAGGCCACATGGGTCAGCGTGCTCAAACCGGCGTAACCGGTGCCGAAATCGTCAAGGGCGAGACGAACACCTCTTTCTTTCAGCAGCTTCAAGGCTCTGGCGCTGCTGTCCCGCTCCAGCATCGCCGTTTCCGTCACTTCCAGCTCCAGCCGTTCCGCCGGAAAACCGGATGTTTCAAGGGCGCGATCGACAACGGGGACGATGTCGTCATTGCCGAGCTGGACGGCAGAAAGATTGACGGCGAGCCTGATGTCCTTCGACCAGGCCATGGCATCCATGCAGGCCTGCGCCAGAACCCATTCGCCGAGCGGCTTGATGAAGTTGTTTTCTTCGGCAATGGCGATGAAGCGGTCCGGCGTTATGAGGCCGAGCTTGCTGTGCCGCCAGCGGGCAAGCGCTTCATAGGCGACGATGCGGCCGCTCTGCAGGTTGACCACGGGCTGGTAATGCAGCTCGAATTCGTGGTTTTCGAGGGCGGATTTCATGTCTATTTCCAGCGCGTGCTTGTGCTGCGCCGCCATGTCCATGCCGGGCTCGTAAAAAACGAAAAGGCCGCAGCCCATGGATTTGGCGCGGTAAAGTCCGAGATCGGCCTGCTGCAGAAGCTGGGTGGCTGAGGTTCCGTGATCCGG
Organism: Agrobacterium sp. 22-210-1; assembly: GCF_053522525.1. Lineage (NCBI taxonomy): Bacteria > Pseudomonadati > Pseudomonadota > Alphaproteobacteria > Hyphomicrobiales > Rhizobiaceae > Agrobacterium > Agrobacterium sp. 22-210-1. The sequence goes on from NZ_JBNWCI010000003.1 coordinate 503,306, forward strand.
CGCGCAGGCTATGCCGATGCTGGTATCGACGCTGATGTCGCTGCCTTCAAGATTGAAGCTGCGTGAGACTGCGTGCACCACCCGCTTTGCCAACAGGGCCGCATCTGCCCGGTAGTCGTCGCTTCCCGCCTGAATGATGGCGAATTCGTCGCCACCGAGCCGGCTCACCATGTCGTTTTCACCGAGCACGGAGGAAATTCGCGAAGCGACGGCCACCAGCAACGCATCGCCGGCGGCGTGGCCGAGCGTATCGTTGACCGCCTTGAAGCGGTCGAGGTCGAGCAGCATAACGTTGAATGGCTGGCCGGATGCGGCGAGATGGTCGAGACGGTTTTCCAGCGTTTTCCTCAGCAATACGCGGTTGGGAAGACCGGTCAGCGCATCGTGATGCGCCATATGTTCCAGCTGTTCCGCCATATCCCGTATCTGCCTGAGGCGCCCGCGTTCCAGAACCGCTTCGCGCAAGGTTTCGATAGCCGTTGCCATGTCGCCGATCTCGTCTCTGCGTTCCTGAAACGGCGTGACAATATCGGTTTCCTCACGGGCGATCCGCAGTGTCGCCTGCACCAGAGCCGGAACGGGCTTCAGGAAATGCCGGGCGATCACCGTTACGAGAACGCCTGTGACCGTCAGCACCACGATCAGCGCGGCGAGCGAATTGTAGATCAGCTTGCGCTGCGCGCCGTAAAGCGCATCCGAACCGCCGATACTGACGGCAACCGCACCAATCGGCTTTTTTGTCTCCGTGCTGATGATCGGCAGCAGGCCGATATAATGACTGGACTCACCAATGGTCGCAAAGCCGGTGGCAAAACGTGCCGCCACACCATCCTTGGCGAAAATGGGATCCGTCGCGAGCGGCTTTTCAGCGTCATCTGTGGCGTTATCGAAGGCTGCTGCGATTTGTCTGAAGCCGGCATCGGTCTCGTCATAGCGGAAAAGCCAGACGGCATTTTTGGTCTGTGCGCCGATGAGGGCGAGAACATCGCTGGGATTGAAGCCGGTAACGAGAATGGATTCGTCGTCGCCGATCGGCTTGTCGGTCAATATGCCGTTGACCTGGCCGCCGTCGTCGGCGGTAACGCTGACATAGGTATAGATGCTGCGCAGCGTCGCGCTGGCGATCTGCGAATTGACGCGGGCCTGATTGAGCCATTGCTCGCTGGCGGCGGCAACGAACATGTACCAGCCGACGAGCGCACCGATGCTGTAGGCGAAGATCACACCGCCCAGAAATATCAGGGTTATCTTGCTGGCAAGCGAACGGCGGCGCGAAAACCGGCCATTTTCCGGCTGCGTCGTTAAGTCAAGCGTGTGGCCGGGTTCAGTCTGTCTATCTATCCCCCGATAGGCAGTCTCTTCCATTCGCGATATTCCCCCGCGATGTCGCGTTATGATTGTTTTATGGAATTTTTATAGGGCATGCATTTCAATGCTGTCTGCTAAATAATTCAACAAAGTTTAGATGCGATTAAGAATTAATCCGTCTTTTTATAGTCGTCTCTTATATAAGGCGCTGCTTGCCTACACCCCGGGTTGAAAAAACCGGGTGCTGGCGATTATATTCTGTGGCGACGCCACCAAGACTTTATGACACGCTTTACGTGTTCTTCAAGGTGGATTCCCGGCTGCATGGGGGCGACAATTGACCTTGCCAAGGAGCGGATAAACGGCATGTTGTGCGCAACATGCCGGTTTCAGGGAAGATATCATGGCTCACAAGGGCAAGAACATCGCGCAACTTTCGGTTCTCATCCAGAGCGGCCATCTCGATCCACGTAGTTTGGTGGAGGAGACGCTCGATGCGATCGATAAGGACGATGACCAGGCGATTTTTATCTGCCTGACGGCAGAGCGCGCCATGGCGGAGGCGGAAGCGGCATCGAAACGTATTCGCGAAGGCCGCTCCTGTGGTGTACTCGATGGCATTCCGGTAGCATGGAAGGATCTTTTCGATCTCGCGGGCGTGGCAACCACTGCCGGATCGACGGTGCTGTCGAACGATGCGCCTGCTGCCCGCGACGCAGATGTGGTGACGGCGCTGAAGCAGGCGGGCATGGTCTCCATCGGCCGCACCAATATGAGCGAGTTTGCTTTTTCCGGTCTCGGCATCAATCCGCATTATGGCACGCCGCGCAATCCCGCCGCACAGGATGGCCATCGTTTGCCCGGCGGTTCGTCTTCCGGTGCGGGTGTGGCCGTGGCCGCCGGTCTCGTGCCGGTGGCGATCGGTACGGATACCGGCGGATCGGTGCGCATTCCCGCCGCTTTCAACGGCGTGGTAGGCTACAAGGCAAGCCGCGGCCGTTATTCGATGCGCGGTGTTTATCCCCTGGCGAAAAGCCTTGATTCACTTGGGCCACTCACCCGCACCGTGCAGGATGCCGTCTGGGTGGATGCGGCCATGCGCGGCAAGGCCACGGCTGATGTGGCGCGCTCACCTCTTTCCGGCCTATCGCTGGTGGTGCCAGAGACAGTGTTTTTCGATGCAGTTGAGGATGGCGTTGCGGCTGCTTTCGAGCAGGCGGTGGAGCGGCTTGTTCGCGCCGGTGCTTCGGTGCGGCGACAGGCATTTTCGATCTTTTCGGAACTGTTCGAGCTTATCAGGCAAAAGGGCGCGCTGGTAACGGCGGAAGCTTTTGCCCTGCATAAAGCCCGGCTGGAAGGTGCGGATGCCGCACGTATGGACCCGCGCGTTGTTGCCCGAACGAAGCTTGGCGCAAATATCTCCATGCCCGACTACATCGCCATTATCGAGGCGCGCGAACGCATGACGGCGGCGTTTATGGGCATGATCGGCAAGGACGAACTGTTGGTGTCACCGACATTGCCGCATGTGGCCGCAAAGGTCGCGCCGCTTGTCGATGATGACGATGCCTTCTTTGCCATGAATGCGAAGACCCTGCGTAACACCCAGATCGGCAATTTTCTCGATCTCTGCGGTGTTTCCATTCCGTGCGGAACAGGCGAGGCGGGAATGCCCGTGGGGCTGCTGCTCTCCGGCCTGCATGGAATGGATGAGCATGTGCTGGGTGTTGCGATGGCTGCGGAAGAGATCGTGCGGGGTTGAGGGGCGGTTTCATCCCCTCTTGTCGTCGGCAACGTAAAAACCTGTCCTCCGTCATCCTCGGGCCTGTCCCGAGGATCCGCTGCCGATTGATTTTTGATGCGTGGTTAGATCCTCGGCACAAGGCCGAGGATGACTTCGCGTGGGGAGAGGACTCCCGACAATCTCACCGCGCCGCCCAGTTGGCGCCGCGGCGGAACATGGTCTTCATCTGCGGCACGGAAAATTCCTTGGCCTGATGGCCGAGCGCCGAATAGAAAACGCGGCCCTTGCCGTATTTGCGTTTCCACACCACCGGCATCACCACGCCGTCGATCCACCAGGCATGATCGCCGGTGAATTTCGTCGTCGCCAGCACCTCGTTGGAGGGGTCGACATGCATGTAATATTGCTCCGACGTATAGGGGAAATCGGAAATCCCCTCCATCAACGGGTCGTCGGGGCGGGTGATGTTGACGTGATAGTCGATGATATTGCCGGGATGGGCGACCCACTGGCCGCCGATCATGAACTGATATTCGACGCATTCGCGGAAACTGTCGCCAGCACCACCATGGAAACCGGCGATGCCGACACCGTTTTCGACGGCGGCGGTGAGGTTCTTGATCTCTTCCTTCTCGATTTTCGACATGGTGACGATGGGCACGACGAGGCTTAGATCATGCACCGAAGGATCGGCAAAAGCCTCGGTTGAGTGCTCCACATAGACCTTGAAACCGTCTTCCTCCAGCATGTCCTTGACGATGGTGGCGCATTCCTGTGGCTCGTGGCCGCTCCAGCCGCCCCAGACGATGAGTGCTTCGCGCATTTATTTCCTCCTCCGGATTATTGGATGACTTGATTATTTGCCGAGCTGGCCGTCGACCAGCGATGTTTCCAGCGGAGCAGGGCGCTCCGCCTTGGTGGTGATGGAAACGGCGGTGCCGCTGTCCGATGCCGTCTGGAAGGCTTCCATCACCTCCAGCACATGCAGGGCGAGATCGCCATTGGCGCGGTGCGGGCGGTTTTCGCGGATCGCATAGGCCATATCAGCGACGCCGATGGAGCGGTAATTACCGTCGGCATAAGGCGACGACAGTGCCTGCGGCTCGAACTGGCCGCCCTTTTTCAGCAATTGCACCTCGCCGCCGAAATGGTTGGGATCGGGCACGAGCAGTGTGCCTTCCGTGCCGTAGAGTTCCAGCGGCACATGTTTGTGGCCTGCCACATCGAAGCTCATACCCACCTGCACCACGGCACCATTCTGGAAGGCCAGCACGCCGGAAACATGGGTGGCGACATGGACGGGGATTTTCTCGCCGTTCTTCGGCTCGCTGGTGATGAGGCGTTCGTTGCGCGGCGCGATGGCAAAACCCGCCACCTTGGCAACCGGGCCGAACAGGTTGACGAGGTCGGTGATGTAATAGGGGCCCATATCCAGCATCGGGCCGCCGCCAACCTCGTAATAAAAGGCCGGGTTGGGGTGCCAACGCTCATGGCCGGGGCACATGAAGGTGGCCGTTCCGCCGACTGGCTGGCCGAGCACACCCTCGTCGATCAGCCGGCGTGCGGTCTGGTGGCCGCCGCCGAGGAAGGTGTCGGGGGCCGAGCCGATGCGCAGGCCCTTTGCCTTTGCCGCATCCGCGAGGCGTTTTCCTTCCGTGAAATTGATGCCGAGCGGCTTTTCGGAATAGGCGTGTTTGCCGGCGTCCAGTGCGCGCAGGCCCACCTCCACATGCGCCTTGGGGATCGTCAGGTTGACGATGATCTCCACGGAGGGATCGGCCAGCAATGCGTCGATGCTTTTTGCCTGAAGGCCGAATTCATCGGCCCGCGCCTTTGCAGCCTCCTCGTTCATATCCGCCAGTCCGCGAATGTCGAGAATGGGAAACGACGCCATGGCCTTGAGATAGGCGCTGGAGATGTTGCCGCAGCCGATGATGCCGATACCGACCTTGTTCATGTGATTTCCTCCCGTAAATCAGAAATGCCGAAGCCCGCTCTCAACCTTGCCGGCTAGAGCGCCGGCCCTGTTGTGTTCCATGGCGATTCGTAAAGCTCGTAAAGCGCGACGGCTGCAGCCCCCTGGGCCCATAATTCATCGCTCGCAACGTCGAAAACCAGTTCCGCGACGCCGGCCAGCGAAGGCGGCACGGCGGCGTTGTAACTGTCGCGGATGCTGGCGATGAAGGGTTCGCCAAGTTCGAGGCTGGAGCCGGTGATGATGACGCGTGGCGGTGCAAACAGTGTAACGATATTCGCAAGTGTCAGGCCCAGTGCCGCGCCGGCGCGCAGGGCTGCCGCAATGAGATCGTGATCTTCGGCCGCAATCAGCGCATGGGCATGTTGCATGCCGCGACCAAGCCGGATGGCCTCGGCAAATCGCCCGTCCACCGGGCGCGAGCCTAAAATAGCGTTTTCACCCGCCTGGCTCGCCAGCCGCACTGTGCCTTCATTGGCAAGGCCGATGACGAGGTCGCCGAGATTGTGGCTGAGGCCGCCGGCACCACGGAACAGCTGATTCTGGTGCAAAACGCCAAGCCCGAGCGTCTGTTCGAGCGAAATCAGTACCATGTCTTCCAGATCGCGCGCATGGCCGAACCAGTGGTGCGCAAGTGTGATGGCGTGGGCGTCGCTTTCGATGATGGTCGGCGAGCTCAGCCGTGCCGTCATTTCCTCGGCGAAATTGACGTTCACCTCGCGCAAAATCGGGCTGCTGCGGATTTTCCCGGTGCGATGCTCGATGACGCCGGGAAGGCCGAGGCAGACCATGTCGACATCTTCCAGCGACAGACCGGCATCGACCACGCAGCGCCGCACGCCGTCCTCCACCAGATCGGCAATGACGCCGATCGGCTGGCGATCGACACGGATCGGCAGAGCGAGGGTGGAAAGTACATTGCCGCAGAAATCGGTGACGACGAAAACCATGCGGCTTGCGGCGATCTTGGCGCCCACGACGCGGGCGGCATCCGGGTTCAGTTCCAGCATCACCCGCGGCCTGCCGCGCGCGCCTTCTGTGCGGATATCGCCGAGATGACGGGTCAGAATCAGCCCGTCATCAAGCAGCGAGGCGGTAATCGCCGAAACGGTGGTGGTGGAAAGTTGCGTTCTTTCGCTGATTTCCACCCGCGAGATCGGCCCATGGCGGCGGATGCTGTCCAGCACGCTTAGCCTGTTGATCGCGCGCATCAATTCTGGGTCTGCGGTCTTCATGGTGTCCTGCTGCGATCGATGCCGGTTCGAGAACCGATTTATGTCGGGTTGCGGATTAAATAACGGTGTAGGGGAGGGGTGTGTCAAGCGGTTCGCGCAAAAAATCAGCATAGCGCCTTGACATTGTGCGAGGCCTAATGTGAATTAATCCGCATTGGGGAATAAATGAGGAAATCCCCGAGGGAGGATCATCATCATGACGATTTGGCACGCAGGCGCAAGCCTGAGCGGCAGGCTGACAGGCTTTGCCGCAACGACAAGCATCGCTCTCATGCTCGGCGCGGCCAGCGCCTCGGCCGCAACGGTCGTTAAATGGATGCATGTGGAACTGGACCCGAAAGCCGTGGCCGTCTGGGAGGAGATTGCCAAGGATTTCGAGACCAAGCACCCTGATGTGGATGTGCAGCTGCAATTCCTGGAAAACGAGGCCTTCAAGGCGAAATTGCCGACCCTCTTACAGTCCAACGACGTACCGGATTTCTTCTATAGTTGGGGCGGCGGCGTTCTTGAGGAGCAGTCCAAAACCGGTGCGCTGAAGGATTTGACCGAGGTTTTCGACGCTGACGGCGGCAAGCTGCGGCAGGCCTATAATGCATCCGCAATCGACGGCTTGTCCTTCGATGGCAAGGTCTGGGCCGTGCCTTACAAGGTCAGCCTCGTCAGCTTCTTTTATAACAAGGCGCTGTTTGCCAAGGCCGGTGTGAAGGCGGAAGACATCAAGAGCTGGGACGATCTCGGCGCCACGGTCAAGAAGATAAAGGAAGCGGGCATCGTGCCGATCGCCGGTGGCGGCGGTGAAAAATGGCCGATCCATTTCTACTGGAGCTATCTCGTCATGCGCAATGGCGGGCAGGCCGTGTTCGATGCCGCCCGCAAAGGCGAGGGCGAAGGTTTCATGGATCCGGCCATCATCAAGGCAGGCGAACAGCTGGCCGAGTTCGGCAAGCTCGAACCCTTCCAGCCCGGTTATCTCGGCTCCACCTGGCCGCAGGCGCTTGGCGTCTTCGGTGATGGCAAGGCGGCGATGATCCTCGGTTTTGACAATACTGAAGCCAACCAGCGCAAAAATGCCGGTGACGGCAAGGGCCTTGCCGCTGACAATATCGGCCGCTTCGCATTCCCAGCCGTCGAAGGTGGTGCCGGCAAGGCCACCGATACGTTGGGCGGCCTGAATGGCTGGGCGGTCACGAAAAACGCCTCCAAGGAAGCGATCGATTTCGCGACATTCCTGACCAGCAAGGAAAGCGAAGAGAAGATGGCGGCTGCCGGCATGATCCTGCCGGTTGCGAGCGGGGCGGACGGCGCGGTCAAAAACCCGCTGCTGGCGGATTCGGCCAAGCAGCTTGCCGGTTCCACCTGGCACCAGAACTTCTTCGACCAGACGCTGGGCGCTGCCGTCGGCCGCGTCGTCAATGACGTCTCCGTCGAGATTGTTTCCGGCCAGATGAGTGCGGAAGAGGGCGCCAAGCAAATCCAGGATGCTTTCGAGCTTCGCTGATTGTCGCCTGCGATGCGGCTGCCGCGTTAAACCGCGGCGCCGCGATATCTGCACAAAAGAAAGCGGATAGAGATGACGGATATTTCCATGACTTCTGCGTCCATACCGGCGCGCGGCGCAACGAAGACAAAGCGCAAGCAAAGCTCGGTCGCGCATGACCGGGCGCTGACCCTGCTGGTTTTCCTGCCACCCGCACTTCTGCTCTTTACCCTGTTCGTCATCCTGCCCATGGGCGAGGCTGCATGGTACAGCCTTTACCGCTGGAACGGTTACGGCACGCCTACCGACTTTGTGGGCCTGAGGAATTTTCAGGTCCTGTTCGGCAATGCCGCCTTTTCGCAGGCGCTGCTCAATAACGGCCTCATCATCCTGATTTCCGTGTTGATCCAGATTCCGCTGGCGATCTGGCTTGCGATGATGCTGGCGCATCGCATTCCCGGCGTCGTCGCCTTCCGGCTGGTTTTCTTCCTGCCCTATGTGTTGGCGGATGTCGCAGCCGGTCTGATCTGGCGTTTTGTTTATGACGGCGATTATGGCCTGTTTGCCGCCATCTCCAATTTCTTCGGCTTTGCCAATCCTTATGTGCTGGCCGACAAGGATGTGGCGATCTATGCCGTGCTCGGCGTCATCGTCTGGAAATATTTCGGCTTTCACATGATGCTGTTCATCGCCGGACTGCAATCCGTCGACAAGAACGTGCTGGAGGCCGCCGAAATCGATGGCGCTTCCGGCTGGCAGAAATTTCGTTATGTCACGCTGCCGATGCTCGGCTCCACCGTTCGCCTTTCCGTCTTCTTCGCGGTGATCGGCTCATTGCAGCTGTTCGACATGATCATGCCGCTTACCGGCGGCGGGCCGTCCAACTCCACGCAGACCATGGTCACCTTCCTTTATACCTACGGCGTCATGCGCATGCAGGTGGGGCTTGGCAGTGCGGTGGGCGTCGTTCTCTTCATTATCTGCGTGACGCTCGCCTTCGGTTACAAAAGGATTTTCATGCGCCATGACTGACACATCCACCTCCGTCCGCATGCCGCTGCAAACGAAGCTCTATCTCTATATATCGCTGAGCCTTATCGCGGCCATCGTGCTCATCCCGTTGCTCACCACCGCACTTGGCGGCTTCAAGACGCTGGGAGACCTGCGCGTCAACCCGTTCGGCATCCCGGCTGAATGGCAATGGGCCAATTACGGCGATATCCTTCTTGGCAAACGTTACTGGCTGCAAATCTTCAATTCGCTTGTCATCGCCCTATTGACGGTGTTCCTGACGCTTACCGTCTCGGCCATGGCGGCTTTTACCTTCGCGCATGTGAAGTTCTTCGGCTCGTCCTTCCTGCTCAATTATTTCCTGCTGGGGCTGATGTTTCCGGCGGCCACCGCCATCCTGCCGCTGTTCATCCGCATCCGCGATCTGGGCCTCTTGGATACCTATTGGGGTGTGGTGCTGCCGCAGGTGGCCTTCGGGCTGGGCATGAGCATTCTCCTGTTCCGTAATTATTTCCGCAATCTGCCGGAGGAGCTGTTTCAGGCCGCCTTCGTGGATGGCTGCGGATATCTGCGGTTCTTCTGGCACATTTCCATGCCGCTTTCGCGACCCATTGTCGCCACCGTCGGCATCGTTTCCTTCGTCGGCAGCTGGAACAGCTACATCCTGCCGCTGATCATGCTGAATTCGGAATCGAAATATCCCTGGCCGCTTGGCATCATGGTCTATCGCGGTGAATTCGGCACCGAATGGCAGCTGGTGCTCGCCTTCATCACGCTGACGATCCTGCCGACCGTCATCGTCTTCTTCCTTGCACAGAAACACATCATCGCGGGCCTGACGGCCGGTGCCGTCAAATCGTGACTTGAAAGGAGCAAAACATGGCTTCCGTCGAACTTAAGGATATCCGCAAGTCCTATGCCTCGCTTGATGTTATCCACGGCATCTCGCTTGATATAGCGGATGGTGAATTCATCGCGCTGGTCGGCCCTTCCGGTTGCGGCAAGTCCACGCTTTTGCGCATGATCGCCGGGCTGGAGGAGATCACCGATGGGGATATCCTCATCGGCGGCACCGTCGTCAACTCCATGACCCCGCGTGAGCGCAACATAGCCATGGTGTTCCAGTCCTATGCGCTTTATCCGCATATGACAGTGGCCGAAAACATGGGCTTCAACCTGAAGCTCGCCGGCCAGCCGAAAAACGTCATCGATGAGCGCGTGGCGGAGGCCGCCCGCATGCTCGATCTCGGCAAGCTTCTGGATCGCAAGCCCTCGCAGCTTTCCGGCGGCCAGCGCCAGCGTGTCGCCATGGGCCGCGCCGTGGTGCGCAACCCGGCGGTCTTCCTGTTCGATGAGCCGCTGTCCAATCTGGACGCCAAGCTGCGCGTGCAGATGCGCAGCGAAATCAAGGCGCTGCATCAGAAAGTTGGCACGACGTCGATCTATGTCACCCATGACCAGATCGAGGCGATGACGCTGGCGGACCGGGTGGTGGTGCTCAATCACGGTCGCATCGAGCAGCAGGGCACGCCGTTGGAACTCTACAAGACGCCGGCCAATCTTTTCGTTGCTGCCTTCATCGGCTCGCCGGCCATGAACCTCATCGAAGGTGTGGTCGATGGCGAGGGCGATCAGCCCGCCGCCCGGTTGAAGGATGGAACCGCGATCCGTATTGCCGCCACACGCAAGGTCAAGCGCGGCCAGCCTGTGACGATCGGGCTTCGCCCCGAACATATCGGTTCGACCATCGGCGGCGATATCTCGCTTTCCGGCCGCACCGTGCTGGTGGAGCCGACGGGGGCGCAGACCCATGTGGTCTTCGAACTGGCGGGCGATCAGGTGACGGCCGTGGTGGATGGCGAGCAGCCGGTGAAGGTCAACACACCCTTTGCCGCCACCGTGCATCATGATCGTGTGCATGTGTTCGACAGGGCAAGTGGGCTGGCGCTTTAAACCTATTTCGCTTTTTTAGTGAAATAGCGAAATTCTCTTGCCCTTCCGCTTTTGGGGCTTGTCTGAAAATTACGAGCGGTTAGCTTGGCGCTGGGAGTCAAAGCGGTTTTACCGCTCAACTGTATCGATACAGGGAGGTTATTTTATGAGAACGATCAAGGGACCGGGTCTTTTTCTCGGCCAGTTTGCCGGTGATGTCGCCCCCTTCAACAGCTGGGATGGCATTACCAAATGGGCGGCGGAAAAGGGCTATGCCGGCGTGCAGGTTCCGACCTGGGCCGGGCAATTGATCGATCTCAAAAAAGCGGCGGAATCGAAGGATTATTGCGATGAGTTCGCTGGCGTGGCGCGCCAGAACGGTGTGGAAGTCACCGAGCTTTCCACCCATCTGCAGGGCCAGCTGGTTGCCGTTCATCCCGTCTATGACGAGGCCTTTGACGGCTTTGCAGTGCCTGAAGTGCGTGGCAATCCCAAGGCCCGGCAGCAATGGGCCGTGGAGCAGGTGAAGCTGGCGCTGAAAGCCTCGAAAAATCTCGGCATCAAGGCACATGCGACCTTTTCGGGCGCTCTCGCCTGGCCATTTATTTACCCTTGGCCGCAGCGGCCGGCCGGTCTGGTGGAAACCGCCTTTGACGAGCTGGCGAAACGCTGGACGCCGATCCTTGATTATGCCGACGAGCAGGGTGTGGATGTCTGCTACGAAATCCATCCCGGCGAAGACCTGCATGACGGCGTGACCTTCGAGATGTTTCTGGAGCGGGTGAAGAACCACAGCCGCGCCAACATGCTCTACGACCCCTCGCATTACGTGCTGCAATGCCTCGATTATCTCGATAATATCGATATCTACAAAGACCGCATCAAGATGTTTCACGTCAAGGATGCGGAGTTTAACCCGACAGGCCGGCAAGGCGTTTATGGCGGTTATCAGGGCTGGGTGGAGCGCGCCGGCCGCTTCCGTTCGCTGGGCGACGGGCAGGTGGATTTCGGTGCGGTCTTCTCGAAAATGGCGGCCATTGATTTCGACGGCTGGGCCGTGGTCGAATGGGAATGCGCGCTGAAACATCCCGAAGACGGCGCCCGCGAAGGGGCGGAATTCGTTAAGGCGCATATCATCCGCGTCACGGAAAAAGCCTTTGACGATTTCGCATCAAGTGGCACCGACGATGCGGCCAACCGCCGTATGCTGGGGCTTTAAGAACATTTCCAGGAAAAGTGTGAAGCGGTTTTCCGTCCGGAAATGCGCTCAAAAAATGCCGAGGAGATATTATGGCTATTGAAGGAAAGACAACCGACAAGGCGAACAGGCGCATTCGCCTTGGTATGGTCGGTGGTGGTTCGGGCGCATTCATCGGCGGCGTCCATCGTATGGCAGCAAGGCTCGACAATCGCTTCGATCTGGTGGCGGGGGCCTTGTCCTCAACGCCGGAGAAATCCCTCGCTTCCGGCCGCGAGCTGGGGCTTGATCCGGAGCGTTGCTACGGCTCCTTCGAGGAAATGGCCGAAAAGGAAGCGTTGCGCGAGGACGGCATCGAGGCGGTGGCGATCGTCACGCCCAATCATGTGCATTATCCGGCCGCGAAAGCCTTTCTCGAGCGCGGCATCCATGTCATCTGCGACAAGCCGCTGACCTCTAATCTGGAAGACGCCAAAAAGCTGAAGGACGTGGCCGACAAGGCTGATGCGCTGTTTATCCTCACCCATAACTATACCGGTTATCCGATGGTGCGGCATGCGCGGGAACTGGTGCAGTCCGGCGTGCTCGGCACGATCCGCCTGGTGCAGATGGAATATCCGCAGGACTGGTTGACGGAAGCAGTGGAACAGACCGGCGCGAAACAGGCGGTCTGGCGCACCGATCCGGCGCAATCCGGCGTCGGCGGCTCCACCGGCGATATCGGCACCCATGCCTATAATCTCGGCTGCTTCATTTCCGGTCTGGAGGCCGATGAACTGGCAGCGGATGTCCACACTTTCGTCGAAGGCCGCCGGCTGGATGACAATGCGCATGTAATGCTTAGGTTCAAGGCTAAGGACGGCAAGCAGGCCGCCAAGGGTTTGCTCTGGTGCAGCCAGGTGGCCGTTGGCCATGAAAACGGTCTGAAGATCCGTGTTTATGGTGACAAGGCTGGTATTGAGTGGACGCAGGCCGATCCGAACTATCTGTGGTTTACGAAGCTAGGCGAGCCGAAGCAGCTGATCACCCGCGGTGGCGCTGGCGCCGGGGCAGCCGCCGCACGTGTCACCCGCATCCCGTCAGGGCACCCGGAAGGATATCTGGAAGCCTTCGCTACCATCTATACCGAGGCAGCGCATGCCATCGAAGCCCGTCGCACCGGCTCGCCGCTGGACAAGGCGGTGATCTATCCGACCGTCGATGACGGGGTAAAGGGTGTTGCTTTCGTTACTGCCTGTATCGAATCCGGCAAAAACAATGGCGGCTGGGTGAAGCTGTAGGACTGGATACGACGTTACCGCGCCATCTTCTCCCCGCCCCGGGGCAGAAGATGGCGCGGGGTCGATCACTAAACGAGCGGCATATCGATCGCTGGCCGTTTTATCGTCCCAGATGCTGCTCGCCGCGCTTTTTCGCCAGTTCGATCTGCTGCTGGCGATCGCGGAAACGCTGGCGGTCCTCTTCCGTGCGGTCGTCGTAACAGCTCGGGCAGGAAACGCCTTCCTCGAATTTGGGTGACAGGCGTACTTCCGGCGTGATCGGGTTGCGGCAGGCGTGGCAGAGCTGGTGGTCGCCTTCGGCAAGACCGTGCACCACCGAAACGCGCTCATCGAAGACGAAACAGGCGCCTTCCCAGAGACTTTCTTCTTCCGGCACCTCTTCCAGATATTTCAGGATACCGCCCTTGAGGTGATAGACCTCATCGAAACCCTGCTCTTTCATGAAGGCGGTGGCCTTCTCGCAGCGAATGCCGCCGGTGCAATACATGGCGATCTTCGGCTTGTTGTGCAGGCCGGGATTGTTCTTCACCCAGTCGGGAAACTCGCGGAAGGTCTTGGTCTTCGGATCGACCGCACCCTTGAAGAGGCCGATGGCGGTCTCGTAATCGTTGCGCGTATCGATGAGGATGGTGTCCGGATCGGAGATCAACGCATTCCAGTCCTGCGCCTCGACATAGGTGCCGACGATGCGGTTCGGATCGATATCCGGCACGCCCATGGTGACGATCTCTTTCTTGAGCTTCACCTTCAGCCGCACGAAAGGCATATGCGAGGCGCGGCTTTCCTTGTGCTCCAGCGCGGTAAATTCCGGCTGGGCGCGCAGGAAGGCAAGCACCGTATGAATGCCCGTATCCGGCCCGGCAATCGTGCCGTTGATGCCTTCAGCGGCAAGCAGCAATGTGCCCTTGACGCCGTTTTTCTGGCAGAGCTCGAACAGCTGTTCGCGCAGGCTCTCGAACCGAGGCAGGCGGGCAAAATGGTAAAGTGCTGCCACAAGGAAATCACCAGAGACTTCCGGGCGGGGGAGAATGGTCGTGTCGGTCATGGGCGCTGAAATACAGCGACGGCGGCCGCAAAGCAATATTTATCCGCCGCGGTCAGCATTTTGAAAATCGTCAAATATCAAGCGATGTGGGGAAAAATGAGGGCGGTTTGTGCCTCGAGTTCCGTGTTTGGAAGACGGCAAAACCTCTCTTCCGTCATCCTCGGGCTTGACCCGAGGATCCACAACCCGACGTACCATGGATCCTCGGGTCTAGCCCGAGGATGACGGAGCGTATGGCTTTGCCGCTGTCAATAAGTCGGGCCATGTCATTGTTTCTCATCCTATTTCGCCGCCTGCCGCCACAAGAGGCCGATGATGCGGCTTTCGGTGCGGGCGGACTCGGAAAAGACTTCGTCCGCCAGTTCAAGGCCTTCCGCGCGTAGCGCCTGCTGCCTTTCGATGATCGCATCGAGAAGAAGCGCCAGCCGTTCGCCATTGCCGAAACGGTCCGGTTCCCGGTCGGCAACGGCGGCGAGGACCGAAAGGTCATGCTCATGGCCGAGAATATCGACCAGCCGTTTGGTGTCGGCGCGCTTGGCGCGCATGGCGGAAGGCCAGAGGCGGCGCATGAGGCCAAGATGCATCCAGTGGGTCTGCCCCGCTTTGCGCAATTCATGAAAATGCTCGACATCCGCCTGGTCGCGACAATCGGAGAGTGCTTTTCGCGCCTTCACCCGTTGTTTTGCCCAGCTGCTTCTCACCAGTCTGGCCGTCTTTTTCAGGTCATCCGGCAGGGAGAGGGCTTGAAGCCTTTCGTGTCCGGCCTCGCAGCCGGCGATCGCCGCCGCTATGGCGTCGTCAAGATCCACCTCATGGTTAAGGGCATCGTCGCGACGCTCGCGCAGCATTGCCGTGATCGATCGCAACGCCTCTCCCTGCGCGCCGGAGAGCGCAAAAGCCTCGAGATATTCCGCAGTTTCCACCAGCGCCGTCGCATCCCGTGCAAAGGCGAGTGAACGGGCGATATCGCGGAAACGGGCATTCTCCTCGCGGCTGAAATCGGGCGCCGCCTTGCGGATGAGGCGGTAGAGCGCCCGCAGCCGCTTGAAGCGCTTGCGCGCATCGTGCACCGCCTCATGTGATCCGGAGGGCTGGTCGCGAAGGATGGTGATCGCGTCCTTAATCAGCTCTAGCCCGGCGCGGCGGATTTCGTCGCCAAAGGGCTTTTTCGGATCAATCCTGAAGGGCATCCGGCAGGCCTCCACTTGAACAGTCCATGGCGAGTGACTGGTTGGAGAAGCGACGGTCACCCGTCACCTCTTTCCCGAGCCAAGGAGGCAGGTCTGGGTTGGCATTCTCATCGTTCATTTCGACTTCCGCGACGACCAGGCCCTGATACCGGCCCTCGAAAACATCGATTTCCCAAGTGAAGCCGCCATGATCAACGGTGTGACGCGTCTTTTCTATCACCACACCCGGTGCGCTTGCCATCAGCTCTTCCGCGTCCTGGAGGGGAATGGAATATTCATATTCGTCGCGGACAAGCGCGCTTGCACCGATCTTGATGGTCAGTGTCGCATCACGCCCATTGACGATCCTGACCCGGACCGAACGATTTTCCAGCGAAGCGACATATGCCTGCCGGAAAGCCATGCTATGCGTCACCTCAACGCGCCATTCACCGCCTGCAACAAGAAACTTCCGTTCAATTTCCTTGGCCATGCTGTCTCCGCAAACTGGTGCGCCAGATTATCGCAGGATGACGTCGCGAAGAAGCGAATTGATTGAAGTATCTGGATAAAAAATGGCCCTGCCATGCCTCGACATCATAGCCGGGGCAGGCTAATCGGTAAACGGGATTTCAATCGTTTCAATCGCGCAAGGGAGGCTCATCTTGGCCCAGGACTCCGAAAAACTTCTTTCCATCCTCAAACTTCAGCCGGTCGTGCCGGTGCTGATCGTGGATGATGCCGCTTCCGCCGTGCCCCTGGCGCGCGCTTTGGTCGCGGGCGGCCTGAAGGCAATCGAGATCACCATGCGCACCCCGGCGGCGCTGGATGCCATCCGTGCGGTAGCGGCGGAAGTGGAAGGCGCCAATGTCGGTGCCGGCACCATTCTCAACGCCCGGGATTTTGAAGCCGCAGCCGAAGCAGGCTCCACCTTCATCGTCAGCCCCGGCATCAATAAAAGCGTGCTGGAGGCGGCGCGCGGTTCCAACGTGCCGTTGCTTCCGGGCGCAGCCACCGCCAGCGAAGTCATGGCGCTGCGGGATGAGGGTTACAAGGTCCTGAAATTCTTCCCCGCCGAACAGGCCGGCGGTGCGCCTTACCTCAAGGCGCTGTCGTCGCCGCTCGCCGGCACGGTGTTCTGCCCGACGGGCAGCGTTTCGCTGAAGAATGCCAATGACTATCTGTCTCTGCCGAACGTCGTCTGCGTCGGCGGCTCCTGGGTCGCACCGCGCGAACTGGTGGCGACCGGCGACTGGGCTGGCATCACCAAGCTTGCCGCTGAAGCGGCCGCCCTGCGCGGCTGATTGACATTACTTCAAACCCGTTCACGAAGGCGTGAGCGGGTTTGACATTTATATTCGCGCCGCGGCTTCCTATCTCACCTGTAGATTTTGACCTTTACAGGAGATTTTGATGTTCGACGCCAAGAAGCTTCTTGAACAATTCCTCGGCTCGCAGGTGCCGGGCCTTTCGGGAAGCGTCCGTGACAGAGCCGGGCAGGCCGCCGATATCGCCAAGAACAATCCCCTCAAGGCAGGTGCTCTCGCCGCCGCCATTTTGGGCACCAAGACCGGCCGCAAGCTCGCCGGCAATGTCGCCACTATCGGCGGTGTCGCCGCCATCGCCGGCCTCGGTTATCTCGCCTATAAGAATTACAAGTCCGGCCAGGCTCCCGAAGTCGCGCCGAAACCCGAGCCGGAGCTTTTGGCGCCGCCCGCTGATTCCGCCTTCCATCCGCAATCGCCCGCTCTTTCCAATGATTTTGCCCTGAAACTCATTCAGGCGATGATCGCTGCCGCCAAGGCCGACGGTCATATCGATGAAAAAGAGCGCGCCAATATCATGGACAAGGTGCAGGTCTCCGGTCTCGATACGGAAGCGGAGCGGTTCCTGGAAAAGGAATTGGCCGATCCGCTGGATATCGATGCGCTGGTGGCCGCCGCCCGCACGGAAGAACAGAAGGTGGAGCTTTATACCGCCTCGCGGCTTGCCATCGAGGCCGATACGCGCGCGGAGCGAGGGTATCTCGATCTTCTTGCCGGGCGGCTTGGGTTGCCGGATGCGCTGGTGGACCACATTGAAGCGACGGTGGTGGCGGCGAAGGTTTGACGTCCGGCTTTTGACGTCTGTGGGTGTGGCTCACCCCCTCTGCCCTGCCGGGCATCTCCCCCTCAAGGGGGGAGATCGGCAGGAGGCGCCACCACCACTTCATTCACAAATGTTGAGATGGCGAGACTTATCCGCGTATCGATCTCCCCCCTTGTGGGGGAGATGCCCGGCAGGGCAGAGGAGGGTGAGCCACACCCACCAAGCCGGCAAGTCCCGCCTCACATGCACTGTTGTCATCCCATCCCGCTTGCCCTAATCCTTGTCCCAGACAATGGGGAAGAGAATGCGCGATCTGAGTGATTTCAAGGGATGTCCGGCACCAAAGCCGGTGGTGTTGAAGGGCCGTTACGTGACGGCGGAGCCGTTTGATCGTGGCAGGCATCTTACAAAGCTCTGGGCCGCACTTGGCGGTGAGGGCGTCAATGCACTTCTCAAATATTTCCCGCAAAACGCCTTTCCCGATGCCGACGCCTTTGGCGACTGGCTGATCGGTGCAGGGCAAAAACTCAACTGGGTTACGCTGATCTTCGTGGAAAATGCCAGCGGTGATGTGGTGGGCATGGCGAGCTACATGCGGCCTGATCCTGCCAATGGCGTGGTCGAGGTCGGTTCCGTCGCCCATGGCGGCAAGATGAAGCGCTCGCCTTTGTCCACCGAGGCGCATTACCTGATGGCGAAACATGTTTTCGAGGATCTTGGTTATCGCCGTTACGAGTGGAAATGCCACAACGAAAACGAGCCCTCCAAGATCACCGCGAAACGTTATGGTTTCACCTTCGAGGGCGTCTTCCGTCAGCATATGATCTCGAAGGGTGAGAACCGCGATACCGCGTGGTTTTCCATGATCGATGGCGAATGGCCGCTGATCGGCAAGGCCTTTGAAATCTGGCTTTCGCCGGAGAATTTTGCAGATGACGGGGCGCAGAAGCGCAAGCTCGAGGATATCCGTGCGGAGCTTGCCAATGGCTGAGAAGAAGGATTGGTCGCCGGCTTTAGCAGCCGCCCTCATCATCATCGGCTTCGGGCTGGTGTTCTTCGTCATGCCGAAAATCATGCTGTGGCTGGGTGATTATTCACCCTGGCTTGCGGCTGCCTTCGGCACGGTTGCGGTGCTCTGTTTCTTTCTGGTGTTCTGGCTGCGCGCGCGTTACCAGCGCCGTCGTGACGGTTAGAGCACCCAAGTGCTTTAACTCTTCTGTTTTAACCAGAACGTAAGCCGCTACGCATTTTTACTGGAAACGCCCTAGAGCCGAAGCGAAGCGCCGAGCAATAACAGACCCATGATCAAAACGAACAGCGCACCGGCGATCTCGATCGCGTGGCTGATGCCAGCTGCCTTGCGGCTGCCGGGGCCGGCGAAACGCACCGCAAGCCCCTTGGCCGATACCGCCATGATGGCGAGAGCCGAAACCATGATGGCGGTGCCGAGCGACATGGCCAGCACGGAAAGCACGCCGCCGAGATAAAGTCCGTTTAAGAGCGCGAAGCTCATGACGATGATGGCGCCCGAGCATGGCCGCAGCCCGACCGCAATGATGGCCGACCAGGCTTCGTGCAGGCTGAAATTCTTGCTTTTCAAAAGCATGGGGTCGGGCGCATGGGATTTGCCGCAGGCCGAGCAGAGGTCGCCCGCGCCATCATGGTCGTGATCGGCAAAGACCGGCTTGCCCTGGAACCGCAACCCTGTGCCCATGCCGCTGGTTCTGCCCGCCGATGTTTCGCCCGCGGTAGCGAAGACGGCGACGGGTTCGCGCTTTATGCGCAGCGACCAGAGTTTGCGCGCCAGAAGCCAGGCGCCGAACAGCGCCACCATGGCGAAACTGGCGATCTCCATCGCCTGTGTCGCCTTGGTCATGGTGATCGAGGTGCCGCGCAGCACGAGCCAAGCCGCGCCGACGAGGCCGATGGCGACTGCGCCCTGAATGAGCGCCGAGACGAAGGAAATGAGAATGCCGCGTCTCAGCTGTGTTTCATTGGCGATCATGTAGGACGAAATGACGGCCTTGCCATGGCCGGGCCCTGCGGCATGGAAAACGCCATAAGCAAAGGAAAGGCCGATCAGCGAACCAAGCGCCCAGCCATCCTCGCGCATCGCCTTCAACGCGCCGGTCAGCGCCCGGTAGAACATCTGCTGATGTACATTGATCCATTGCATTAGCGGCGCAAATGGCCCGCCGACGGAAAAGGAAGGTTCGGCCGAACCGATGCCAAGTGGCGACTGTGCATGCGACGCGCCGGCAACGGCAAGCAGGGTGAAGGCCGCAATGACCAGAGGCCCCGCCAGACGGCCGCCGCGGCTCAGCATGTCACCTCCAGCCGGGTGGCGAAGAGCTTCGTCATGTCGGTACCGGTCGGATCATTGAAGAATGCATCGGTGAGCGAACTCTGGTTCTGCGAGATCACCTCGTCGGGATCGGGGCGAACGACATGGTGCTTGCAGGCATTCAGATCCTTGCCCTCGGTGGCAATATCGGCGTCTTTGGCAAAATCGATTGCCGTATACATGGTCGGATCCCAGGCGCCGAAACTCAGCTTGCCTTTCACTGCAAGGGGTTTGGCGGGCTTTACGGAAAAGAACATCAGGATCTGCTGATCCTTGTAATCCACGTGAATGGCGTCCGGTTTGGCAAATTCTACCGGTTTTCCGTTGGCAGTGATGAAGGTGTAATAGGAATATTCGGCGAGCGACTCCAGTACGGTGGTGCCGATTTCGGCCAGCTCGTCCTTGTCCAGCTTCAGGTCGCTGTTCTTGTCGTAGTCCATTACCACGCTTGCCGAGAACATCTCGTCAAAACGCCAGATATTGCGCACTTCCTGAACGGTGCCGTTCGGCCCCTCGACAATTTCCATGCGCGCCTCGGCGAAAATATGTGGATGCGCCGAGGCCGCGACGGGAATACAGGCAAGGCCAGCCGCGAGAAGCAAAAATCGTCTGTTCATTATCCGCTCTGTCCTGCCTTCGAATCTCGAAGGCTCGAGTCTAGCAGAAATTGGGACCGAATTTCGACCCGGTGCTGACCGACGGGATATTTCAGAATGTGCCGGTGAAACGTGAGGTGACGCTGGAGCCGCTATAAGAAAAGTCTGTGTCGCGCTCGCCATGCAGAAGACGGTTGAATTCCACTTCAAGCTTGCTGCTCTTGCCGGTATCGATTGACAATGTGGCCACAAGCCTGCGTTCGCTGGTATCGTAGTTGTAGTAAATCCAGTCCTTGTGAACGCGCTGCAGCGCAAGGTTGAGCCCCACCGTGTCGGTAAGCCTGCTTTTCATGACCAATTGCCAGCGCCGATGGAATTCGGCGATCGGGTCATCGGGGTCGAAAAGCGCATAGTCCTGCGAAAAACCGGCGCCGAAGGCGATGCGGTCAGTGGCTTTTACCTCGGCTTCTGTTCGCAGATAGGGCCGGGTGCGTTTCACCTTGTCGCTGATCTCATCGCCGGAAATGGTTGTGAGGCCCGCCTCGGCCAGAACCGCGAAACGGTCGGAGAACTTGTAACCATAAGCAAGCGAGCCGCGCAGCGTATTGGCCTCAAACCGCTCGTATTTTTCCTGTTGGCTTTCCGGCACGACGATGCGGTCATAAGCGAGTGTCAGCCCGGCTTCGCCGCCGGCCAGCGGTCGTTCATGTTCAGCCTTGAGGGATAAAAGTGCCTCATTGGCCTCCAGCCGGGTGGGAAGGAAATAGGCTGGCCTGAAACGCGCCTTGCCTTTCATCAGGCTGGCAAGGCTTGCCGTCAGTGTGTTCTTGCCGCCCAAGGCCAGGATGCCGAGCTGCGAAGAGGCCTCCAGTTTGTGGTCCAGCCGCCGATAACCGATGTCTTCTTCTGGCAGGTGCACGAAGATATCACCGGCATCGCTGCGCGTGCCGCGCAATTCGATTGCCCATTCCAGTTTTTCAGAAAAACGCCTGGTCAACCCCAGCGAGGCAATGGTGTTATGTTCATTGGCAAAACTATATCGGGGGAGACGGACCTCTTCATGCTCGAGTGCATAACGCAGTTCTGCCCCTTCCAGCGCGACCTTGCCATTGAGCCCGAAGCCGGCGCGCAGCGAAATCGCGCTCAGACGGTTGGTATCGGCGAAATAATTTGTGTCATAGGCGACGCCCGACTTGTAGGTGACAGTGTGCTCATCCGCACTTTCGCCCGCCCGTGCGCCGGGGCCACAGGCAAGTCCAAGAACAAGCGCGATACATCCCCCCAGCCGCATTCGTATCTCCGGTCTCTAATTAAGCAATATCTTATATTTAGATGGTTAATAAAGTTTCCAGGGATTGTTTACTGTCATGGCGGCAAATGATCACTCACAGCAATCGAGTTCAGTGAGATGAACGCGATGCAAGGTAGATAAAAGTTTATTAAAATCACAAGTATTAGTGTTAATTGTTTATTGTAATATTAGCGTTTGCTTGAATTAGAATCCTCTAAATATACAGTACGGTTACGCCAGATGGCGTGATCAAACATAAGAGGAGAGAGAAATGATTGCTAAATTTGCTTGCGTAGCCGCTATTCTTACTGTCGCTTCCGTTGGTCAGGCCAATGCTGGCGGTCTTCTGGGCGGCATCCTTTCCGGAAACAGCAACAAGGGTGGCGCGCTTGTCGTCGTGTCGCCAAGCGTCGATCTGGGGCTCAACGGTATCCTGTCCAATAACGGGATTCTGAACGGCAACAAGACCGGTATCCTGAGCGGTATCCTGAATGGCAACAAGACCTCTGTCGACGTCATCGACAACAAGAATGACGGCGGCAAGAAGCGCCGGCACTAACAGGCCAGACCGAAAATCGACAGGGATTTTCGACGAGAACGATGTGCGCAGGACATAAGCCGGAAATAATCCCCGCGTTGCGTGTGTATGACGCATGGCACTTCCGGAAACAACAAACGGCGCATCGCACAACTGAAAGGGGGCCTCATGGCCTCCTTTTTTTGAGATACTCTCGGCCATGCCTTCACAAAGTTGCGTGCTGGACGCTACTTCTGATGGGTTTTGTTGATTGGATGTAGCTGTGGTCGCTTAATTCTGGTCGCTCGGATTTATGTGTTTATTACCTAATTAATATATTGTTAGACCTCAGAATATTAACGGATTTATATCGATCATACTTATGGTTTTTAAATTTTTACACGATATTAACCTTGTTGAGCTTCAATCATAAGGTGCGTTCACCTCGTTAATTGCGTTGTGTTTTCCGTGGCGGATTTGTTCGCGTCCCGCAACGTGGTGGGTGAAGATATTTTTCAAGGAGCTATCGCATGTTGAAACAATCATTTCTGGCACTCGTCACTCTCGGCGTGTTTTCGGGGGCCGCCGCTGCGGCTGATGCGGTCAATGACATTCCGGCTGCACCGTATGTCAATGACGTTGCGCCTTCCTTTTCCTGGGAGGGTTTTTACGCCGGTGGTTCGGCTGGTTATGGCTGGAACCGTGTGAAGTCGACCACTTTTGGCGTCACGACGAAGCATGAATTCGATGGCGCCCGTTTTTCCGGTTTTGCCGGTTATAATTTCGAGGTGGCACCATCCGTCGTTCTCGGCGTTGAGGGCGACCTTGGTTATGCCTGGGGCGACAAAACCATCGTTACCAGCAAGGTTTCCGCAGGTCTTAACGGCTCCGCACGTCTGCGTGCCGGTTATGCCATCGATCGTGCCTTGATCTACACTGCCGGCGGCTACACCGCGACCGATAGCGAAGTTGATGCACCGTTCGGCAAGGACAGCAAGGTGCTGCATGGCTGGACGGTTGGCGCGGGTATTGATTACGCTTTCACAGACAATTTGTTCGGCCGCGTTGAATATCGCTACAACGATTTTGGTAAGGCGACCTACAGAACGGGTGCGATCTCGTCGGTGGGCGATGTCAATGAACATCTCGTCAAGGTTGGCCTCGGCGTAAAGTTCTGACCAAGGGCGCTTCGGCTCTTCGGAGCGGCCGAGGTCGCTGACAGCGCCAACGCCACGGGCGCCATGGGACTGTTTTATCGATCCATACCTGCCCGGCGGGAAATATTCTGCCGGGCCGGATAACTTATTGCGAGCCTGTGCTTGCCGTGAGACACGAAAGAAGCGGGCATGTTTTCGTTCGAAACCAAAAACGTGCGCTTCCTGACATACGAGCTTGAACCGTGGGTGGTTTTGGTGTGATGGTGCGATCCGATCCCGTCCCGTCTCCCCGCATCCAGTCGATTCCCCATGCTACAGAAAAGCACTTCGCCGGGCGCTTTTGATCGTCAGGCCTATATGATCGCGCTGCTGGTCTTCGTTGCCGGCGGCACCAATGCGGCTGTCGTGCCTTTTATCGGATTTTACATTATTCAGGTGCTCGGCCACGCGCCTGCGACACTCGGCATCTACAGCGTTACAGCGATGGTTGCCTCGATTGTAGCCAGTCGTATTTATGGTGAACGTGTCGATGCCGGTGTGCGGGTGCGGCCCTTGCTGCTTCTGTCCGTTGCGGGGGCTTTTATCGCGGCGGCGGCAGCGACTTTCGGTCATCTGGCGCTGCTGGTGGCTGTTACGGCCACTGGAATGGGGCTTTCCAACGCCGCCAGCACGCTCGTCTTCAGTTATGGTCGATATCACGGCCGGGTGCAGGCGCTCGATACCACCGCCTACAACGCTTTCCTGCGGATGATGGTATCGCTGGCGTGGATGCTGCTTCCGGCCGCCGCCTATCTGATCGTCGATCTCGCCGGTGCAAAAGCCGTGTTCATGAACGCCATGCTGATGGCAGCCATCTGGGGCGGACTGGCCTTGGCCATCGTGCCGCGCGGCCAGACATGCCCTATGGAGCGGCGACAGGGGGGCGAGACCGATGAGGGACGCAACCTGCCGCTGCTTATGGCGGCGGCGGCCAGTTTCTGCATGTCTTTCGCCCATTCCCTGTGCGCGTCGGCTCTGCCGGTGTTTCTTGTGCGTGAGGTTGGGTTGCCGGATTACGCGCCGGGCCTGTCGCTCAGCATCAAATGCGCCATGGAGGTTCTGCTGATCCTGCTTGCGCCGAGGATCATGCGCCGGGTCAGCGCGCGCCTGTTGTTGAGCGGTGCGGCGGTGACGGCGATTATAGCCTTCAATATCATCGCCTCGGTCACGACATTACCCGCCATGCTGTTCGGCGCAGCCATGGAGGGAGCTTATTATGGCCTTTTTGCCGGCACGAGCCTGACCTTCATTCAGGGTTTTGCGCGCGGGCGCACGGCGCGGGCGACCGCGCTTTATATGAACTCCATCTTCCTTGCCGCACTGTTTGCGGTGCCCTTGATGGGGTTCGTGGCGCAATATTCCAGCTTCGGTGTGTCGATCCGGCTTGCCTCGGTGGGCGCCGGCGCAGCCCTGCTGCTATTGTTCCTGACGCGGCGTCAGGTGAGCGAATAGACGGCTCTCCGCCCACATTCCCATGATAAGGACGGGAATGAGAGGAATAGAGCCAGTAAATTGTCTGACCAGTGCCTGCCTTACGCCGAAATATCGATAATGCCGCAGTCGCCTGCCTCTGAGGCAAAGGCGAGCAGTTTGCCGGTAGCGCTCCAGTCCATGGCGGTGATGGCGCCCTTGCCGGGGCGACGAAGCAGGGCTTCCTTGCCATCGGCCAGGCGTACGCCGAGGATCATGCCGTCGATGAAGCCAATGGCGAGCACGTCTTCCACCGGGTGGAAGGCGACGTTGGTGACCATGATGTTGGCGCGGCTGCCGAGCTCTTCCGGCGCCTTGCCCATCGGGCCGTCCTTGCCGGCAAATGGCCAGACGATGGCGGCCGGCGCGCCGGAAGACGCAAGCCATTTGCCCTTAGCCGACCAGGAAATGGATTTGACCTTGGCGGGATAACCCGTCATGCGCATGTGGCGGGCTTCCATGCCGCCCTTGGTGGCTTCCATCTTCCAGCCATGCAGGGCGTTTTCCTGCATTGTGGTAACGAGGAACTTGCCGTCAGGCGAGAACGTGACGCCGGTATGCGCGCCCTTCCATTCCAGATCGACCGGATCGCCGGCGCTAGCCACCCAATGCAGCGTCACGCCGTTGTAACGTGCAACCGCAATGCGCAGGCCCTTGGGCGCAAAGGCAATCGCTTCCACCGTGCGCTCTTCCTTGAATTCCTTGACCGTGCCGTCCGACAGCCGCACGAAGCTGGACTTGCCGACGCCATAGGCGACCGCCTTCTGCGGCCCGCCGGCAACGACGCCGATCCATTTGCGCGGCACGTGCGCCAACTCGCTGATGCTGCCATCATGGCCGATGCGCAGCACCCGACCATCTTCGCCGCCTGACAGCAGCGTGGCGCTGTAGGGGTCGCGAATGCAGGTCAGAAGCCCCTCATGCGCCTCGGTTACCTTTTCGCCGCCATCCAGCCGGTGAATGGTGCCGGCGGCGGTGGCAAACAGGGGAATGTCGCCGAGAAAATGGGTCGAGACCACGTGGCCTTCGATATCAAGCGGGGCAACAGTCGGCATGGGGCATCGGTCTTTCGTATCTGTGTCGGATGGGGCGACGATGTCGACCCCGGCGGCAGGCATGGTTCTAAAGCATTTCCGGCAAAAGCGGAACCGCTTTTACGTTCGGACGATTCGTGAAATCAAGGAGATAGAGCGCTTTGTCGTCGAGGGACCACCCTACACGGCAGTTGAAAATCATTGACACTCCGGCGCTCCGGGCTCACCCCCCTCTGTCCTGCCGGACATCTCCCCCTCAAGGGGGGAGATCGTTCCGTGGCGAGGTTTCGCACCTCTCGACGGTCGAGAATGAAGTGACAAGAGAGCGTCTTGCCGATCTCCCCCCTTGAGGGGGAGATGTCCGGCAGGACAGAGGGGGGTGAGCCCGGAGCGCAGGAGCGTCAGTGATTTTCAACTGCCGTGTAGGGTGTCGAAGAACGCGCGTCCGGTGGATGACGGACGCAGCCGTACCCCGGCTCAGAGCCGGGGTGACGGGGTCAAACGATCAGGCCGTGGCGAGGCAGGCGTTGAAGCTCTTTTCCAGCTTTTCGCGGTCCAGTTCGCGGCCGATGAAGACGAGGCGGCTTTCGCGTTTTTCGTCTTCCTTCCACGGGCGCTGGTGATCACCCTCGATGATCATGTGCACGCCCTGCACCACGTAACGTTCCGCATCGCCCTTGAAGGCGATGATGCCCTTGAGGCGCAGAATGTTCGGACCGTCGGTCTGGGTGACCTTCTGGATCCACGGGAAGAAGCGCTCGGGGTTCATCTCGCCGCCGCGCAGCGATACCGATTGTACGGTAACATCATGGATCGGCGAAACTGCGCCATGGTGGTGGTGATCATGGCCATGGTCGTGCCCATGGTCATGATCATGGTGATGATGCCCGTGGTCATGGTCGTGATGATGGTGGTCATGGCTGTGATCGTGGTCGCAATCGGGCCCGCAGACGTGATCCTCATGGCCGTGCTCGAGGAAATGCGGATCATTTTCCAGCGCGCGTTCCAGGTTGAAGGCGCCCTGATCGAGCACCCGGGCGAGATCGACGCCGGAACGGGTTGTCTTGTAGATGCGGGCGGAAGGGTTGATGGCGCGCACGATATCCTCGATGCGGGCGACTTCCTCGGGCGAAACGAGATCGGTCTTGTTGACGACGACGACATCGGCAAAGGCGATCTGGTCTTCGGCCTCGCGGCTGTCCTTCAGCCGCAGCGGCAGGTGCTTGGCGTCAACGAGGGCAACGACCGCATCAAGCTCAGTCTTGGCGCGCACGTCGTCATCCATGAAGAAAGTCTGGGCGACGGGAACCGGGTCGGCAAGACCTGTCGTCTCGACGATGATACCGTCGAAACGGCCGGGACGGCGCATCAGGCCTTCCACGACGCGGATCAGGTCGCCGCGCACCGTGCAGCACACGCAGCCATTGTTCATTTCGTAGATTTCTTCATCGGACTCGACGATCAGATCGTTATCGATGCCGATCTCGCCGAATTCATTGACGATGACAGCGTATTTCTTGCCGTGGTTCTCGGAGAGAATGCGGTTAAGAAGTGTCGTCTTGCCGGCGCCGAGATATCCCGTCAGGACGGTGACTGGAATGGGCTTGGCTGGTGCTGTTTCGGTCATGGAAAACCCCGCGTGGAGACAAGGCCGGTAGAGGCCTCAAGGAAGAAGTGTCGACGTCCATATAGGCGCGACGTCCGGGCAGTTCAAAGAGATTTTGGCCGAATCCGGCCAAGTGCCTCAAATTTTGTTATGAAATAACGTTATGTCAAAAGCGTGGACATCTTCAAGCAGTTCGACAAGGCCTTTGACGGCGTGGGAGATGAGCCTCTCACCCTTTTGCGCCGTGGCTGCTGCGGCATTTCCGGCAACACCGTCAGGGTTGAGATCGCTCATCAGCCAGCCGAAGGCGTGCGGGCCATAGGCGCGCAAATGCCGGAAGCGGCTGGCGAAATCGCTCTGGCGCGAGGGGAAATCGGCTGCCTTTTCCATTCTTACCCGTTCCGGGCAGAGCGCCAGCATGACCGAGGTTTCGATATCGCCGCCATGAATGTCGATTGCCTTGTCTTCCGGCTTCACAACATCGGCGGGTACGCCGAAACGGGTCCAGCTGGTGGCAACCGCCAGCATGTCGAAACGGGCGCGGGCCTCGGTGGCAACGATTGTCATCAGCGGTGAGTTGCCGCCATGGGCGTTCAGCATCACGAATTTGCGCACGCCTTTTTCATGTTCGGCCTTCGCAATGTTGAGCCAACGTTCGATGGCCTCGTCGTAACGCAGTGTCTTCGTGCCCGGCACATCCATGTGTTCGATGGAATATCCGACGGGTTCCACCGGCAGGAAGGAGACCGGCAGATGGGAAGGCAGGGCGGCGGCGAGACGGGCAACGATACCTTCGGCAATCAGCGTATCGGTCTCGAAGGGCAGGTGCGGCCCATGCTGTTCATGCGCCCCCAGCGGCAGCACGGAAATTGCACCTGTTGCGCGAAGATGCGGGTCTGTTACGTTTTCGTCGTGATAATGCGTGTATGAGTTTGACATCTGGCAGTCCGCGCGTGCATTCGGTAAGGATTTCCAGCAACATATATCGGTTCCGCCACAGGGTAAAAGGCACTCGCATATGAGCAAGGACAAAACTGGGCATAAGGACAAGGGCGCCAAGAAAGAAAAGGGCGGCAAGAAAATAAAGGACGCCAAAAAAAGGGATGACAATTTCAACCCCGAAGAACTGGCGCAATCCATCACCCAGGCCGCCCGTTCCATGCGCACGGCGCTGAGCCACAGCCTGGCCGAAAGCGGGCTTTATGCCGGGCAGGACGGTGTTATCCTGGCGCTGGCGCAGGAAGGCAGCCTGACACCGGGGCAGATCGCCCAGAAACTCGGCGTCAAGGCGCCCACCATGACGCGCACCATCGGCCGCATGGAGGCCCAGGGTTTCGTGGAGCGCAGCGGCGACGACGAGGACGGTCGCGTGACGCTGGTGAAGCTGACGGAAGCGGGACTGAAAAGTGTCGAACACATCAACATCTCGATAGCCGATTGTGGCGCAAGGGCCATAGAGGGGCTTTCGGCCAAGGATGTGCGCACCGTGGTTAAACTTCTCAAGGCAATCGATACCAATCTTCAATGATTTGTTGAAATTTTTAAAAATAAAACTCTGTTTTGTGGGTATCTCTTAAACGGGTTGCGGATTTTGTTTAAATTGTTTAATTGCAATTTAAACAGGGACATCCGTCGCTGACATGCGTTTGGGAGGAATGCCGTGGCTCAAAAGGTCAAACTGTCCACGATTGCCGAAAGTCTTGGTCTCTCGACCGCCACCATTTCCCTTGCATTACGTGACAGTCCGCTGGTTGCTTCCGATACACGCGACAAGATCAAGGAACAGGCGCGGGCGCTGGGTTATATCTACAACCGCCGCGCCGCCAGCCTGCGCACCTCGCGCTCCGGCATTGTTGGCGTGGTGTTCCACGATGTGATGAACCCGTTTTACGGGGAAATTCTCAAAGCCATCGAAAGCGAGCTGGACCGCAGCCGCCAGACCTTCATTCTTTCCAATCATTATGATTCAGTGGAAAAACAGCGCACCTTCATCGAAACGCTGCTGCAGCTCGGCTCGGATGGCATCATCATGTCGCCGGCCATCGGCACGCCGATCGAGGATATGACGCTTGCCGAAGAAAACGGCATGCCGGCCATTCTCGTAGCCCGTTCCATGGATGGCGTCGACATGCCGACCTATCGCGGTGACGACAGCTACGGCATTTCGCTCGCCACCAACCACCTGATCAGCCTCGGTCACCGCACCATCGCCATGGTTGGTGGTACCGACCAGACATCGACGGGGCGTGATCGTTATCAGGGTTACGTCAATGCGCTGCGCAAGGCCGGCATCGAGGTCGATCCGAACCTGCGCATTCCCGGCCCGCGCTCCAAGCAGGGCGGTTTCGAGGCGGCGGTGCATTTTCTGTCACTACCGCAGAAGCCGACGGCCGCCGTCTGCTGGAACGATCTGGTCGCCATCGGCCTGATGAACGGCATTTCGCGTGCTGGTCTGGTGCCGGGTGTCGATATTTCGGTAACCGGCTATGACGATCTGGAGGAGGCGGCGATTGCCACGCCGGCGCTGACCACCGTTTCCAACGGTCAGGCCGAGGTGGGGCGTCTTGCGGCCCGCGCGCTGCTGGACAGGCTGGCGGGCAGCCATGAACCTGACGGCATTCACCTCATCAAGCCGGAAATGCGCATCCGGCAATCCACCGGGCCGGTGCGGCCGCGGGTTTGAGGCTTCAGACGATGGGAAATGGTGCGCGTTCTGTGCATTGCACCTTTCCGTCATCCCAGCCTTGAGCGGGAATCCAGCTACCGCGTGTCCACGCGGTAAAAAAAGACTCTCTCAGCCCAAAGACTTGGGCTGGCTGGATGCCGGATCAAGTCCGGCACGACGGTGAGGGGGCGCAAAAAATCGGCATGAAACTTCCGTCTGCCCCCATAGCATCCCCTTATTGCCCTTTTCACGGCGGTCTTTGTTTGAAAGGATCGTCGCCCAGAGGAGTGGTATGCGAGCGGTTCGCCTGCAACCCACTTCAGCATATTGGAATGTTATCAGGAGGAATATCCGCTCATGTCTGACAAAAAGGCCGTCGTTCTCGTTCCCGGCAAGATAAACCCGCGCGTTCTCGAACGCCTCGAAGGCAAGGTCGAGATTGTGACAGCGCCTGCCGGTGCCGAGCCGGTTCTGCCTGATGGTGCGGCGGAGCGCATCAATGCCATCGCCGTTTCCGGCGTCGTCAACGCAAAGTGGATCGATGCGCTGCCGAAGCTCGAGATCATCGCCAATTTCGGCGTGGGCTATGACGGCGTCGACGCCAAACATGCCGCCACACGCAACATCGTGGTGACGAATACGCCTGACGTGCTGAACGACGAGGTGGCCGATACGACGATCGCGCTTTTGATCAACACCGTGCGCCGTCTTTATCAGGCCGAGACCTGGCTGCGGGATGGCAAATGGGTTGGCGAAGGACCCTTTGCGCTGTCGCCGTTTTCGCTGCGCGGCCGCAAGGTCGGCCTTTTCGGCATGGGCCGCATCGGCCAGGAAATCGCCAAGCGGCTGGAGCCTTTCAAGGTGGAAATCGGATACCACACCCGCAGCAAGCGGGATGGCGTCTCTTACACCTATTACGGTTCGCTGAAGGAGATGGCGGAAGCCGTCGATATCCTGATCTGCATCGTGCCCGGCACGCCGGAAACGCATAAGGCGATCAATGCCGAAATCCTGACGGCGCTTGGGCCTGAAGGCGTGTTCATCAATGTCGGGCGCGGTTCGAGCGTCGATGAGGACGCGCTTCTGCAGGCGCTTAAGAGCGGTGCTGTGGGTGCTGCCGGTCTCGATGTGTTTTATGCCGAGCCGAAGGTGCCGGAAGCCTTCCTGTCGCTGCCGAATGTCTCCCTGCTGCCGCATGTCGCCTCCGCCTCGATCCCGACGCGCAATGCGATGGCCGATCTGGTGGCCGACAATATTCTCGGCTGGTTCAGGGATGGCAAGGTGCTGACGCCGGTGCCGGAAACGCCGGTGAAGGGGTAATACCTTACCGCCACACACCGTCACCCTGGACTTGATCCGGGGTCTAGCATGATCAAGTCTTTGATCATAAAAGACTCCTGTCACGGCGCAGACGCGCCGTGGCTGGATGCCGGATCAAGTCCGGCATGACGGAGGAGACGTTTTCGCCCTTTGTGGACGTTCTATTCCGCAATCTCCGAGCTTCCCACCCAACGCCCTTCGGCAAACGACTGGGCCATGGCGTGGATGCTGCGCTCGATCTTCAGCCCTTCCTCGAAATCGACGATATGGGCTTTTTTGCCCTCAATCGCCGCGATCAGCTCCCGGCATTCGATCACCTTCAGATCGTTGAAACCGAGCCCGTGGCCGGGGGCGGGAATGAAGCGGTCATAGGGCTTGTGATGCGGCGCGGTGAGGATGGTTCTGAAACCCTGCTCCTCCGGGCGTCCATCCGTAGTGTAGAGCTGGAACTCGTTCATACGTTCCTGATCGAAGAGAATCGAACCCGTCGAGCCATAAATCTGGATGGCGATGCGACCCTTGCGGCCCCAGGCGGAACGGTTGGCGATGAGCACGGCGGAAATGCCGCCTTCGAGCTTCAGCAGCACGCTGGCAAGATCATGCGTCTCGACGGCGCGCTCGCCGCCGCCGGCAAGCGGGCGAGTCTCATAAGGTTTCACCATGTCGGTGATGGCGCTTTCGGCATGACCGAACAGAGCGAAGAGCAGCGACAGCGGGTGCACGGCGAAATCATCCAGCGCGCCATAACCGGAGGAGGCTTCGCTCTTCCAGTAGAAGGGCTGAGCGGCGTCCGCCATGAAGTCCTCGTCCATTTCGGCGCGGACATGATAGACCTTGCCGATAGCACCTTCGTCGATCAGGCGGCGGATATGGCGGATGACGGGGTTCTGAATGTAGTTGTAGCCCATCGCCGCTGCCTTGCCGGAACGGCGGGCCGCATCGCGCATCTTCACAGCATCGGCAAAAGCGGGCGCCATTGGCTTTTCACACCAGACATTCTTGCCGGCCTCAAGGGCGGCAATCGCCATTTCCGGGTGGAAGGCATTCGGCGTGGTGACCGAGATCACGTCGATCTCCGGATCGGACAGCAGGTCGCGCCAGTTGCCCGTCGAGCGGGCGAAGCCGAACTCGGCGGCTTTCTTCGCGGCAAGCTCGGGATTGACTTCCGCGAGCGTCACGAGGCGGGGACGCTCCACATCGCCGAAGACGCTGGTGACATTGTTCCACGCCAGCGCGTGGCATTTGCCCATGTAACCGGTGCCGATAAGGCCCACGCCAAGAGCGGTCATGCTATTCTCCTCCAGAGAGTTTTAGAATGAAATCAATGTATTGAGCGTTTATTGAAATGTGACAGGCGAAACAAAGCCCCTCCGCCCTCATCCCTGTGCTTGTCACAGGGATCCAGCCAGCCCAAGTCCTTGGGCTGGGAAGACTCTCCCCGTCGCGCAGACGCGCGCCGGCTGGATTCCTGTGAAAAGCACAGGAATGAGGATAGGTGAGTGAATTACGGATTATCCCGTTTGAAAATCCAGTCGTGATCAGGGTGGTTCTTGAAGCGCCATTTGCGCATCGGCCCGGCCATCACGTTCAGATAATACATCTCATAGCCATAGGGCGCGCCGCAGGGGTGGTGACCCTTGGGCACCAGCACGACATCGCCGTCCGACACCGCCATGGTTTCGTCCAGCGAACCGTCCTCAGTGAAGACGCGCTGGAAGCCGAAACCCTGAGCCGGGTTGAGGCGATGATAATAGGTCTCCTCCAGATAGGTCATGTCAGGGTAGTTATCCTCGTCATGCCGGTGCGGCGGATAGGACGACCAGTTGCCCGACGGCGTGAAGACTTCCGTCACCAGCAGGCTGTCGGCCACATCGCGTTCTTCCATGGCAATGGGGAAGATGTAACGCGTATTGGCGCCCTTGCCACGCTCCGTCAGCTGCACGCCATTGGGACCTATCTGCTGCGCCTCGCGGCTGCCTTTTTCGCCGGGCGCGGTGCAGACGCCGACGGTGCAATCGGTCGTGGCGGTCAGCGACCATTCGGAGCCTGCGGGCACGTAGACGCAGTGCGGCGGCTTGCGTTCGAACACATTCATGCGGTCGCCGAGTTCACCGAAATCCTTATCCCCTGCGGAAATCGTCGCCTTGCCTTCGACCAGCACGAGAATGACTTCGGTATCGCCGGTTTTCTCCGCCGCCGTTTCGCCCGGCTTCAGGCGGTAGAGGCCGAAACCGACATAACCCCAATCCGCGCTTTGGGGCGTGATGTCGTGCACCTTGCCGCTGGTCGCGACCGGCTTGCGCAGAAGTGAGGTCATGGTGGTGTTCCTTTTTGGTCAGTCGTTCAATGTATCGGGCGGCTATATTCCCACGTTTCCCTCATCCCTGTGCTTGTCACAGGGATCCAGCCAGCCCAAGTCCTTGGGCTGAGAGGAGTCTTTCCACCGCGCCGACGCGCGTCGGCTGGATTCCTGTGACAAGCACAGGAATGAGGGAGGAGGGGGTGCACCGGAACATACGATTCTAGGACGTATAGACGAATGCCCCCCGCCCAGCTCAAGCAGCCTGAGCCTTGTCCAGCCCCGCTTCGCGCGCAAAAGCCTTCAGCGATTTCAACCCGAGGCTCTGATATTCGAACGGGTTGCGCACGTCAGGGTCCTGTTCCGCCTCGATGACCAGCCAGCCGCTGTAACCATGCTCGGCCGCAACCTTCAGCACCGGAGGAAAATTCACGCCGCCTTCGCTGTCGCCGGGAACGGTGAACACGCCGCGGCGAACGCCTTCGAGGAAGGAAAGCCGCTCGCCCCGAACCTGATCGGCAATGGCAGGGCGCACGTTCTTGGCGTGGATATGGCCGACGCGACCCATGTATTTCTGCGCGACACGCACGGGATCGCCGCCGCCGAACAGGCAATGGCCGGTATCGAGCAGCAGATGCGTCTTCGGGCCGGTGTGCTGCATCAGAAGGTCGATCTCGTCTTCGCTCTCGACCACCGTTCCCATGTGGTGATGATAAACGAGGGTGATACCCTGTTCTGCGGCAAAGGCGGCCAGCGCCTCGACGCCCGCGCCGAATTTCGCCCAGTCATCGGCCGCAAGGCGCGGACGGTCGACCAGCGCCTTGTTGTCATCGCCGTGGATGGCGTTCGAGGTCTCGCAGACGATGATGACCTTCGAACCCATGGCTTTCAGCAGGTCAAGCGCCGGCTGCATGGCCTTCTTTTCGGATTCGATGTCGTCGGTCAGAAGGTTCAGCGAATGCCAGCCGGAGACGAAGGAGAGACCGCGCGGCGAAAGCACGCCCTTCAGGCCTTCCGGCTCAGTCGGGAACTTGTGGCCCTTTTCGATGCCGTCGAAACCGATCTTGGCGGTTTCATCAAGGCACTGTTCGAGGCTGATATGCGCGCCCAGCGTGCGGTCATCGTCGTTGGACCAGGCGATAGGGTTGGTGCCGTAGCGGATCATCTTACTGTCTTTCCTTGACATGGTTTTCATAACGGGCGCGCGCCGGGCCGATTTCGGCGCGGTCGGAGACTTCAGGCACCGCGACATCCCACCAGTGACCGCCGGCCTGAGGGGTCGGATAGGGATCGGTATCGATGACGATCACGGTTGTTCGGGTGGAGGCGCGGGCGCTCGCGAGCGCTTCTTCCAGTTCAGTGATGGTGGAAACCTTGCGCGCATCCGCCCCCATCGAGCCGGCATGGGCAACGAAATCGATGGCGATGGGGTTGACGTTGGTGTGGGCGTAGAGGTTGTTGAACTCCGCGCCGCCGGTCTCCATCTGCAGGCGGTTGATGCAGCCATAGCCCCTGTTGTCGGTGATGACGAGCGTGATCTTCACGCCCATGGCGACCGATGTGGCAAGCTCCGAATTCATCATCATGTAGGAGCCGTCACCCACCATGACGATCACGTCGCGGTCCGGCTCCGCCATCTTGATGCCGAGGCCACCGGCCACTTCATAACCCATGCAGGAGAAGCCGTATTCCATGTGATAGGAGAGCGGCAGCTTGGATTTCCAAAGCTGGTGCAGCTCACCCGGCATGGTGCCTGCCGCGCACATGACGACGGTATTGTCACGCGACTGGCGCTGCACCGCGCCGATGACCTGCATGTCGGTGGGCAGGCTGTTGGCGTTGTCCTCGCCCGGCGCGGCTGTATCGGCATCGGCCTTTTCGAACCATGCAGCCTTGAGACCGGCATCCGGCGCGGCAAAACGGTGGCTGCCGAGTGCTGCGGAGAGCTTTTCAAGCCCGATCTTGGCATCCGCCGTCAGGCTGATCGCATCATGCTTGGCGCTGTCATAGGGCTGGACGTTGAGCGCCAGGATCTTGCGGTTAGGGTTCTTGAACAGCGCCCAGGAACCGGTGGTGAAATCCTGAAAACGGGTGCCGACGCCGAAGACCAGATCGGCCTTTTCACTGATGATATTGGCGCTTTCCGCGCCCGTGACGCCGACGGGACCGAAGTTGAGATCGTGATCCCACGCCAATGCCGATTTCCCGGCCTGCGTTTCGACAACGGGAATGGAATGGGTTTCGGCAAAGCGCTTCAGCGTCTCGGTTGCGCCGGCAAAATGCACGCCGCCGCCGGCAACGATGATCGGGTTCTTCGCCGCCTTCAGCGCGGCGACCGCATCTTCGAATTCCACAACATCCGGCTGAGGACGGCGCTGTCGCCAGACCCGCTTTTCGAAGAAGCTGACAGGATAATCATACGCTTCCGCCTGCACATCCTGGCAGAAGGCGAGCGTGACCGGGCCGCAATCGGCCGGGTCCGTCATGGTCCGCATGGCGCGGGGAAGGGCGGTCAGCAACTGTTCCGGTCGCATGATGCGGTCAAAGTAACGGCTCACCGGGCGGAAGCAGTCGTTGACGGTCATCGTGCCGTCGCCGAAATCTTCGAGCTGCTGCAAAACAGGATCGGGACCGCGATTGGCGAAGACGTCGCCGGGGATCAAGAGCACCGGCAGGCGGTTGACATGCGCGAGCGCTGCCGCCGTCACCATGTTGGCGGCACCCGGGCCGATGGAGGAGGTGACCGCCATCGCCCGCCGGCGGCGCAGCTGCTTGGTGTAAGCAATGGCCGCATGGGCCATGGATTGCTCGTTCTGGCCGCGATAGGTCTGCAGCTCGTCGCGAATGCCATGCAGCGCTTCGCCGATACCGGCGACGTTGCCGTGGCCGAAAATGGCCCAGACACCGGCAATATAGGTTTCGCCATGTTCATTCATCTGCGCGGCGAGGTAACGAACCATTGCCTGCGCAGCCGTCATTCTGATTGTCTTCACGCTGCCTCTCCCTTTTTGGCGCGCGCCTCATCCCATATGCGGCACAGGCTGGTATAGCGCTGCGCCATATCCTTCACCGCTTCCTGATCGGTGATCCTGCCACCGAGCCAGCTTCGCGCGGCATCTGCAAAAATCGTGCGGCCAACGGCGAAACCTTTGACCAGATCGAAACCGGCGGCAAGGCGGAAGCTCTCCTCCAGCTCGCTTTGCGGTGCGTCGAGACCGAGAACGACGATGCCGCGCACATAAGGATCGTTACGATGCACGGCATCGCAGGCGTTCTTCCAGGCGGCGCGGGTCTTCATCGGCTCCAGCTTCCACCAGTCGGGATAGACCCCGATCTCATAAAAACGCTCGACGATGCGGGCGGCTGTCAGATCGTCGGTCGGGCCGACCTTGGAGGGAATGACCTCCAGCAACATTTCCAGCCGGTTGCGGCGTGTCGCCTGGAACAGACGCATGACCGTCTCCTCCTGCGTTGATCGCATCTCCTCGGTATCGTCAGGGTGATAGAAGCACAGGACCTTGACGACATTTTCAAGCGGCCATTCGGACAGCCCGCCGAAATCCTTGCCGAGTTCCGGTTCCAGCGTCAGCGGGCGGGAACCGGGCCATTCCACCGGACGACCGATCCAGAGACCGGAACCGCTCGCGGCAAACAGGGCGTCACGGCCAAGGCGACCGTCGCAGAGAATACCGTAACCCGGCCTGTCGCCGGCCACCTGCTGTGCGGCTTCTAGGCAGAGCTTCTTGAAAGCGCCGATCTTTTCGTGCTTGACGCCAAGCTCGTCGGCGATGGCCTCCAGCTGCATGCGGTGGTCGAAGGCGAAGACGCGCATCGTGTCCCAGTCGCCCTTGCGGTTGGTGGACCAGTGCACCTGTTCCAGCGCCTCGTCCTTGCGCAGCGCCTTGTTGCGAATGCCAGCCTTGAAGAAATATTGCAGCTCTTCCCAGCTCGGATAGGCCGGCGTGCAGCCGTGGCGGGAAACGGCGAAAGCGCCGCAGGCATTGGCGTATTTTAATGTCGTCGGCCAGTCTTCGCCGCGCAGCCAGCCGCGGAACAGCCCGGCCATGAAACCATCGCCAGCACCCAGAACGTTGAAGACCTCAATCGGGAAACCTTCGCCCGTCTCACCATCGTCGAGACTTGCCGGGATTTCACCGGTGAAGACCGAGGCCCCCATCGGCCCGCGCTTGCACACCAGCGTCGCGTTGGAAACCTTGCGCACGGCCTTCAGCGCCGCAAGCGTATCGGTGGAGCCGCCGGCGATGTGGAATTCTTCCTCGGTGCCGACGATCAGGTCGAACAGATGCAGGGTGGATTGCAGCTTGGCGGTGACCTTCTGCGATTCCACGAAACGGCTTTCGCCGTCGCCATGGCCGGCCACACCCCATAGATTGGGGCGGTAATCGATATCGAGCGCGGTCTTGGCGCCATTTTCGCGGGCGAGTTTCAGCGCCTTCAGCACGGCCGCTTCCGTTTTTGGATGCGACAGATGCGTGCCGGTGGCGCAGACGCAAGCAGCTTCGGCAATGAAGGCGGGATCGATGTCGTCTTCGCTGAGCGCCATGTCGGCGCAGTTTTCGCGATAGAAAATCAGCGGGAACTGGTTCTGGTCGCGAATGCCGAGCAGCACCAGCGCGGTCAGCCGCTCCGGGTCTGTCCTCACACCGCGCACATCAACGCCTTCACGTACCAGCTGTTCACGGATGAAGCGGCCCATATGCTCATCACCAACGCGGGTGATGACGGCGCTGGCAAGGCCAAGGCGCGCAGCACCGGCGGCAATGTTGGTGGGAGAGCCGCCGATATATTTGGCAAAGGAGGCCATGTCCTCCAGACGGCCGCCGACCTGCGAACCGTACAGATCGACAGACGAGCGCCCGATCGTGATAAGATCAAGTTTTTTCAAAAGGTTCCTCCTTCGGGCCGCCCATTGCGGCGGCCTGCCTCACATGTTTGGAGCGATATCGGGCAGAGCTGCCCGCACCTTTCGCCATCCCGTTCCGGCAGGCCTCCACCGCCCGCTGTCATCCGTCACGAGACGGACGAATATGGAATGCCCGTTTCATGGATTTGGATCATAAATTCTATTTTTTCCATTTTCAATAAAAATATTCAGGCTGTTTTGCGGGTTCCCACAGCCACGGCCAGCGTAATCGCCAGACAGAGGGTGGCGGAAAGGGAGCGGAATGCACCAAAATCGATCTCCGTGACCGTCAGAAGCGTTGCGCCGGATTTTCGCAGCGGATTGACGGCAGAATCAGAGAGCGCAACCACCGGAATGCCATTGGCCCGGGCCGTTTCCGCCAGTTCCAGCGTCTCAGTGGAATAGGGGGAGAAGGTGATGGCGATCAGCGCGTCATCGCTGGAGATGGCGCTGATATTGCCCAGCCCGCCGACGGCGCTGTGCAGAACCGCCGGAACCTTCATTTTCTCGAAGGCATAGGCAAGGTAACTGGCTATGGGGAAAGAACGTCGCAAACCGACAATGTGGACGGTGCGCGCGCCAGCCAGCGCCGAAACTGCCTCGTCAAGCTGCCGTGTATCGACCGATTTCAGCAGCATTTCCAGCGAGGAACGACCAGCTTCGACAAATTCCGCAAGCAGGCTGGAGGCACTTTCATCGCCCTTTTCACGCAGATGGTCGAGCCGTGTGGTGTAATCTGGCCAGCCGCCGACATAGGAATCGCGAAACAGGCGCTGCATTTCCGAAAAACCGGAAAAGCCCATGATCTGGCAAAACCGCATGAAGGCCGAAGGCTGCACGCCAGCACCCTCTGCCATTTCGGCAACGGTGGAAACGGCAATGCGGTCCTGATTGGAGGCGACATAATCGGCGCATTGCCGCAATCGTTTCGGCAGCCCCTCCGCAACCTGGAGCAACCGCTCCTCAAAAGCCTTCACCGATTCTGGCGCCTCGATTGCCGTCATTGTCGTTCCTTTATGCAGACTGAAATCGTGTGCACTTTAACTCCAGTGGAATTTTTATTCCATTGGGTTTTTTAGGAACGAATAAATGAGGTGTCCTGGGTCCGTTGTGGGCACAGTTGATCCGACGCCCTCATCCCTGTGCCTGTCACAGGGATCCAGCCAATGTGCATCTGCGCGGTGCGGGCTGGAAACCTGTTCTGGTTTTATTTCGATGCACTCAGTGCAGCCCGCCAACGCCAAGATGCGTATCGACAATATCCGGGTTCTCCGCAAGCTCGCTGGACGGCCCTTCCCATACGATGCGGCCGCGTTCCATGATGATGGCGTGGTCGGCGAAGTCGATGGCCATCTGGATACGCTGTTCGACGAGGAGAATGGTCATTTCGCCCGATTGCGCCAGTTTGGAAAAGGCCGCCATCAGCTCCTCGCAGATGACGGGGGCGAGGCCTTCGAGCGGTTCGTCGAGAAGCAGCACGCGCGGCTGTCCGAGAATCGTGCGAGCGGTGGAAAGCATCTGCTGTTCGCCGCCGGAGAGTTGCGAGCCGAGATTACGGCGGCGCTCCTTCAGGCGCGGAAACAGCGTATAGGCTTCCTCGATCGCGGATTTCGGCCGGCCCTTGAGGCCGACGAAAAGGTTTTCCTCAACGGTGAGTGTTGGAAAAACATCACGGGTCTGCGGCACGTAACCGAGGCCGGCTTTGGCGCGGGCAGCACTCGGCAGGGCGGCAATGTCCTGTCCGCCGAGGCTGATATCGCCAGCAAAGCGCTTCGTCTGTCCGGCCAGCGTGGCAAACAGGCTGGTCTTGCCAACGCCGTTGCGGCCGAGAACCGCGAAACGCGAGCCCGACGGCACGGAAAGCGACAGACCCTCGATGACGCGGGTGGGGCCGTAACCGGCGGTGAGGTTGACGATTTCAAGCGGCGCTGCGGGCATCGGCGTAACTTCCCAGATAGGCTTGGCGGACTTCCGCATTGCTGGTGACGTCTTCCGGCGAACCATCGAAGATGACCGCGCCTGCGGCGAGCACCACCACACGTTTGGCAAAACGGAAGACCAGATCCATGTCGTGCTCGATCATCAGGATCGCGAGATCGGCCGGCAGCCGGTCGAGCGCCTGTTCGATTCGCGCGGTTTCCGTGGAAGGCACGCCGGCGGCCGGTTCGTCTAGCAGCAGGATTTTCGGGCGAAGCGCCATGGCAAGCGCGATCTCGATCAGCCGCTGCTGGCCATAGGCGATTTCGCGCACCTTTGTTTCGGCAAGTGCGAGAAGGCCAAGCGTGCCGAGAATGTCGCGGGCTTCGCTCATCACCGCAGGCATGGCGCGGTAACGGCCGAAAATCCGGCCCGTCCTGCCTTCGCGCTGGAGAATGGCAAGCGCCACATGCTCCTCCGGCGTCATGTCCTGAAACAGCCTTGTGACCTGGAAGGAGCGGACGAGGCCGCGCTTCACCCGCTGGCTGGCGCTGAGGCCGGTCACGTCTTCGCCGGCGATGCGCACCGTGCCGGCCGAGGGCTTGATGTTGCCGGTGACGAGATTGACGAAGGTGGTCTTGCCGGCGCCATTGGGGCCGATCAGCACCGTGCGGTCTCCCGGCGAAAGCGACAGCGAGACATTGTTGGTGACGACGAGGCCGCCAAAATTTTTCTTGAGGCTGGAGACTTCGAAAATGGCGCTCATTTGCGACCTCCGCGGATGCGCGCAATGATCTGCTCACCCGCGCCATAAAGCCCGCGCGGTGCAAAAAGCACGACGGCAATCAGCAGCAGGCCGACAATGGTGAGCCAGTGGAACGGATTGGCGGCGGAGACGACATCTTCGAACCACATGAAGGTGACGGTGCCGATCAGCGCACCATAGAGCGAGCCTGCGCCGCCGAGTACCAGCATTACCAGCGCTTCGGCCGAAAGCGTGAAGCTGAGACTGTCGAGCCCGACGACCTGGGTGGAAATGGCGTTCAGTGCGCCGCCAATGCCGGCGACGACGCCTGATATGACGAACATCTTCAAAATCGTGCCATTGACCGAGCCGCCCATGGCCTGAATGCGTATGCTATCCTGCTTGACGCCGCGACATAGCATGCCGAAGGGCGAGTGGACGATGACCCTGAGGACGAGGAAAACGAGGAGCAGCAGACAGACGCCATAGATATAGGCGGTGCGGCCGAAAAGATCGAATTCGAAGGTGCCGAACAGGGCATCCGGCGAGACGCCGGCAAGGCCGTCGCTGCCGCCCGTCCAGTTCGACGCCTTGTTGGCCGCCTCATGGAACAGATGGATGACGGCGATGGAAAGCACCAGCTGCGGCAGGCCGTGGGCACGCAGCAGAACAGTGCCGGAGACCAGCCCGGCGACGCCGCCTGCTGCGGCGCCGATGGCGGTCATCAGCAGCGGATCGGTAATCTCGAAATGGGCGGCGGCGATGCCGGCGGCATAGGCGCCCGCACCGAAGAGCGCCGCATGGCCGAGCGTGGCGACGCCGCAATACCCTGTGACGAGATCGATCGAAAGCACGAGAAGCGCAATGGCGATGATGCGGGTCAGAAGCGCCAGATTATCCGGAAACAGAAAGTAGCCGATGATGGCGGCGGCGATGATGAGGAGCGGCCCTGCGACAGCGCGCAGCGGCGAGCGTGTTTTCGGGATCTCTGCCGTTTCAGTCACGTCGTTCATGAGCACCGCCATCTCATTTCGCCCTTCCGAGAAGGCCGCGCGGGAACAACGTGATGATCACGATGACCGCCAGATAAAAGAAGAATTCGCCATATTCAGGGGCGAGATACCGCCCGGTCGTATCGATGGCGCCGAGCAGCAGGCAGGCGATCAGCGCGCCGGGGATGGAGCCCGCGCCGCCGACCGAGACCACCACGAGGAAGGTGACCATATAGCGCAGCGCATAATAGGGTTCGACCGGCAGCAGTTCCGCGCCGATGACGCCGCCCATTGCGGCAAGACCGACGGCGATGGCGAAGCTGACGGCATAGATGATTTCGGTGCGCACGCCCAGCGCCGCAGCCATCGCGGCATTGTCCACCGCCGCTCGCAGCTTGATGCCGAAGGCCGTCTTTTCGAAGGTGAACCACAATGCACCCGCCACGGCCAGACCGCAGGCAATGGCGAAGATGCGGTGGGTCGCAATGGTGCGGAAGCCGAGATCGGTCGGGCCAGCCAGCTGCTGCGGCAGCGGAATGGTCTTCAGCGTCGGGCCGAAGACGAAATTGGCGATGCCGATGATGCAGAAGGTGATGCCGATGGTCATCAGCACCTGCGTCAGTTCAGGTGCGCCATAAATCCGCCGGTAAAGGAAACGTTCGAGCGGTATGGCGATGATAATGGTGCCGGCGATGGCAACGAGGATCGCCGCCGCATAACCGAGACCGAGGCCGTGGGCGGCATAAGAGGCGAGGTAACCGCCGATCATGGCGAAAGCGCCATGCGCCAGATTGACCACTCGCATCAGTCCCATCGTCACCGAAAGGCCGATGGAGATGATGAACAGGACCATGCCATAGGCAAGCGCATCGATAAGGATGCTGAAGACCGTCTGCATGTTGAAAAAACTCCTCCCGGTGCTGTAACGCCCGTCCGGGCCGGAACCGAACCGCCGCAAGGGCGGCTCGACCGTTTCAAGAATGCCGCCCTTGTGGCGGCGAGGCCGGTATCGCCGGTTATTTCGCGGCGGCGAGACCCGGATCGCCCTGTTTTTCGAAGGTCTGGACTTCCTTGTTGTAGTAGCTGCCGTCATCGGCCTTGGCGACTTCGCGCAGATAAATGTTCTGCGTGATGTGGCGGCTTTCCGGATCGATGCTGACAGGGCCGCGCGGGCTTGTCCAGGAAAGACCCTTCACCGCCTCGACTGCCTTTTCCGCATCCTGTTTGCCGCCGGTGGCCTCGATCATCTTGCTGATGACATACATGCCGTCAAAGGCGCTAACGGCAGGGAAGGACAGTTCCTTCGGATTGCCGATCGCCTTGGTGGCGGCTTCCACGAAGGTCTTGTTCTCAGGTGAATCATGCGAGACGGCGTAATGGAAGGTCGTCTGCATGCCGAGTGCGGCCTCGCCAAGTGCCGGCAGGTCGGATTCCTGCGTGAGATCGCCCGGCGCGAAAAGCTTGACGCCAGCGGATTTCAGGCCGTTATCGTTGAAGGCCTTGACAAAGCCGAGCGTGGTCGGGCCTGACGGCAGGAAGGCGAAAACCCCTTGCGCGCCGGAATCCTTCACGCGCTGCATGATCGGGCTGAAATCATTGGTGGAAAGCGGCATGCGGATGGTTTCCACCACCTCACCGCCGGCGGCGGTAAATGCCGCCTTGAACGCGTTTTCGGCATCG
Source organism: Agrobacterium sp. 22-210-1 (assembly GCF_053522525.1). Classification (NCBI taxonomy): domain Bacteria; kingdom Pseudomonadati; phylum Pseudomonadota; class Alphaproteobacteria; order Hyphomicrobiales; family Rhizobiaceae; genus Agrobacterium; species Agrobacterium sp. 22-210-1. The sequence continues at coordinate 547,364 of NZ_JBNWCI010000003.1, forward strand.
ACGCCGGGGCCGTAATCGCTGACCAGCGAAATGACCTTCTTCACACCGCCATCAAACGCCACCTTGGCAATGGGGGTGGAGGTCTGCCAGGTGGTGAACGAGGTACGCACCACATAGGGGCTTTTGGTCACGATGGCCGAGGTGGCGGCATTCATGATGACCATCGGCACATTGCCCTGCTTCAGAAGCGGCGTGACGGCCATGGCGTCGGGTGTGAAATAGAAGCCGGCGAGATATTGCACGCGTTCCTTCACCACCAGTTCCTGTGCCAGCGCCTTGGACTGCGCCGGATCGGCCTGCGGCACATCGCGATAGACGACCTCGACCGTGTCATCGCCGACCTTGTTGCCGTGAAGTGCAAACCAGGCATCGATGCCGGCCTTGAAGTTCTTGCCCTGCAACGCAAAGGGGCCGGAGAACGGACCGACCACGCCGACCTTGATTGTCTCGGCATAAGCAGCAGAACTGAAGCAGATGGCCGCGATTGCGGCGGTGATCCGTAATTTCATTGATTTTCTCCCAATTGATCCGTGGCTCCCATCCACAGATCCAGGCTGCCAGATTGATGAGTGCGGTGACCAAAGTAAAATGAAATAAGGGGGGTAATAAATAACCTGACGGTTATCAATAACCGTGCCGTTTCGCCCCCACCCATACCGGATGCAACAATAAACACTGCCCTGATGATTCTCAAACCAGCCCTGTCGCCGGCAATGTCATGCCCGTGAAAACAGCTTCGGGCAAACTCGGTGCGCAATGGTGTTCACGCGGAGGCGAACCCCTGCCTTAACCAGTTCTAAGGGGATTTTTCGTAAGCTCGCAAAGCATATTTATGAACTTTATTTGGTGTCTGATGAGCGAATATCAAAATAGAGCCGTTGAGCTGATGCGAAATCGCGTCGGAGAAAGTATACTCAGCAACAAGATAGAACGCCGCGAGGCATTTCTTCGCAAGGCGCTGTTGCTTTATCTCGGCATGGGCGGAACGGCGGAGGCCGTTCAGGCTGCCGCAAAGGACGCCGCCTCCACACCCGCGCCGACCATCGACGTCGCCGTCGGAGACGTCATGTACAAGCTTGCGGCGATCGGACACGTCTCCGATATCGATATCATCCAGGCCGCCTATAACAAACTGGATGCCGCGAACCTGCATATTCTCGACAAGGGCAAAAAGCTTCTGCAGAAGCAGCGGGAATAGAAACTCGCCGTCACGCCGGAGAAGTAAGCCGCCCGTTACGGGCGGCTGCGATATCAGACCGTTTCCCCGACGAGAATCTCCTGCCAGGCATCATAGGCAGATAGAACCGTTTCCATCTGTGCAGTATGGCCGGTGATGAAATCATCGCCATAGATCGTCTCATCGGGATATTCGGTGATCAACGTCATCGGCACGGTGTGGCGGTCGTCGATGGACGAGAGGCACGGGAAGCCGTTGATGATGCGGAAACCGGTTTCGCCGGCGTGGATTTCATAAAGCGCGATCTGGCGATTGTTGTAGTCGAGCAGCCCGGGAATGGCGCCGAGATGGCGGGTTACCCTGTCGAGCAGGGCTTCGGCCTGGCTTTCCCAGTCGGCATGATGGCGGATGATGAGGAAGAAGCCTTTCGGCAGTGTCCACATGGCGAAGTTGCGCGGCACATAACCTGATAGAGGCCGCGTCCATTCATGCGAGGGATATCCGTGCAGGTTCACATGCAGGCTTGCGCCGCTTATCTCCTGCGCCTTGAAGCGGATTTCCTTCTCGTTGAGATGGCTGCCTGAATTTTCCGGCGTGCGATATTCGAGATCGTCGCCCAGCGCCGTGTAGCGTGCCGCATGGTGCATATGACGGGGATTGTCGATGCGCAGCCGTTGGTGCAGGGCGTAGCCGTCAGGGTTTTCCAGCGGGGATATGGTGAAATGCGCACCCTTGCGCTCTGCAAGCTTGCGGGCCGCGCGGATGGCGCCGACGATGCCTGTCGTCTCGTTGGGGTGCTGGCCGCCGCTCACCATCACGGCGGCATCGCTGCCGGCAATGTAACGGGCGGCAAGAATGCGGCCGGAACGCGAGCGGGCATCGAAGGCCTCGCCGCCGATCTCCGATAGCAACCCTGCGATCTGACCTGCGGCCACCGGTTCGCTGGCCGCATCGATCGTTTGCTCCTTGCCATCGAGGAAGGCGGTGGTGAGCGCACGGGTCTCGATGCGGACCGAAACCTCGCCATTGCTCTTGACGATTTCCGGAACGATCTGGCCGGGTTTCAGGCCGCGGTCACCCAGCGGCCGGCCCGATTTTTTCTGGAAGAATTCCAAGAGCGAGAAATAGAAATCCTCATGCAGCGCTTCACGCAGGCTGATGACTTCATCGCCGACCGGCAGCGACAGGTCTTGGGCCGGATGCGCAGCGCGGATGTTCAATTCCTCGAAATAGGGTTCTTCATTACCCCAGTCGTGGCTGGCGACTGCTTTAATGGCCGCTTCGAAAAGCCGCTCGTAATCCGTCTCCAGCCGCTCGCCGGTCATATCGCCCGCAAGACGGAACCAGCCGGTGGGTGAGACATTGGTTTCGCCGACGATATCGTCGTGAACCCGGTTTGGAGCCAGAACCTTCAGTGTCTCCGTCCGGTCGCCACGCTTGAGTGTCAGGTCATAATGGAAGGCATCGTCCTTGCGGGCGATGAAGCCTATCTTCGCATCGCCGACCAATGCTGCCAGCGGATAGGCCTCCAGCCGGAAACGGTTGGCGGGCGCGTTTGCGTGCACCGGGTAACCCACCTCGATGCTATCGACGCCATCAAGATTGATCTCTTCCAGAAAGGTGAAGAGAAGCGGCTTGTAGGCGCTGCGGATACGGGCGCTGACGCCCTTCTTCTTCAGCCTCTCTTCGGCCTCGCGGCGGCTTTTGGCATCATCGAAGGTCCATGCCTCGAAGGATTGGCCGGGCGTGGCGCGGGCTACAAGGGCGTCCAGGGTGCGCTCGAAGGTCTGTTCGAAAATCTGGCTCATCGCTGTTACCTCGAGGTTCTGCCTGTTGGGTCAAGGCTGTCGCGCAGCCAGTCGCCGAGAAGGTTGAGGCCAAGCACGGTAAGGAGAATGGCGAGGCCGGGGAAAACGCTGACCCACCATGCCGTCTGCAGATAGGTGCGGCCATCCGCCAGCATGCCGCCCCAGCTCGGAATGGTCGGATCGACGCCGAGGCCGAGGAAGGTGAGGCTGCTTTCCAGCAGGATGTTGTTGGCGACATTCAACGTCATCAGCACGATGACCGGGCCGATAAGGTTCGGCAGCAGATGCTGGAGGATGATGCGCCAGTCCTTCACGCCGATGGCGCGGGCGGAAAGGATGAATTCCCGCTCCCTCAGCGTCAGCACCGAGCCGCGCACGAGGCGGGCATATTGCACCCATTGCGAGACGATCAGCAGGATGATGGTGTTGGTAAGGCTGCCGCCGACAATGGCGATGAAGGTGATGGCAAGCAGGATGAAGGGCATGGCGAGCTGGATATCGGCAAAGCGCATGACCAGCATATCCCAGAAGCCGCGATAATAACCGGCGACCAGACCGACGGCGACGCCGAAGATGACGGCGCCGATGACCGAAGTGAAACCGACCAGCAGCGAAATCTTGCCGCCGGCGACGACGCGGGCGAGCACGTCACGCCCCAGCGGATCGGTGCCGAGCGGATGGGCGGCATTGGCAAAGGGCTTGGCAAGGCGCGCCATCAGGTCGATCTTCTCCGCCCCACCGGGAAACAGCACGTCGGAAAAGAGGACGGCAAGGCAGATGACGGTGGTGAGGAACGCGCCGAGAACGAATTCGAGATTGGTGAAGCGCGACAGGCGCGAGGTTTTGGCAGCCATCGTCACTTACTCCGTGCGGATGCGCGGATCGACAAGCCCATAGGCGATATCGACCAGAAGGTTGATGCCGACGATCATCAGCGACAGCACGGTGATGACGGCCTGAAGCACGGGATAATCACGCGCGCCGACCGCATCGAAAGCCAGCGTGCCGAGACCCGGCCAGTTGAAGACACGCTCGATGACGACGATGCCGCCGAGCAGCCCGCCGAATTGCAGGCCGAAATAGGTAATCAGCGGAATGGCGCAGTTGCGCAGCGCGTGTTTGTACAGCACCTTGCTTTCGCTGAGACCTTTGGCGCGCGCCACCATCACATATTGCGAACGCAGCGTATCGAGCATGGCCGTGCGCACCAGGCGCACATTGGTGGCGGTCAGGATCACACCCATGGTGACTGATGGCATGATGTAGCTGGCAAAACCGCCCATGCCGCTTGGCGGCAGCCAGCCGAGCGTGATGGAGAACAGGAGCACCAGCATGGTGGCCAGCCAGAAATTCGGGAAGGACAGGCCGACGAGCGAGAAGATGCGGATCACCTGATCGGCCGTCTTGCCGCGCGAAGTCGCCGCCTTGATGCCGAGCGGGATCGAAAGCGCAATCGACACCGCCATCGAGATGAAGGCGAGCAAAAGCGTGGCGGGCAGGGCGTCGGCAATCAGCCGCGAGACCGGCGTGCTGCCGGTGAAGCTGCGGCCGAAATCGAGCGTTACGAGGCCCTTCAGGAAGCTGAAATATTGCACGAAGAACGGCCGGTCGGTACCGAGCGCCGCGCGAATGCGCGCCAGATCGTCTTCCGTCATGCTGCCGCCGCCCTGGAACATGGTGACAGCCGGATCGCCCGTCAGGCGGATGGCGAAAGAGACGAGAAGGGTGATGGCGATGACGACAAAAATCGCCTGCAGCAATCGCTTGATGAGGAAACCGGCCACGTTTTTTACCTTGCGAGGAAACGGGGGAAGAGAAATCCCGCCTTGCCCGCGAGAGTCGGACAAGGCGGCGTGTCAGAGGATCAACCCGCTTATTCGACGGTGACGTCGGTAAGCTTCAGGCGGTTGTCCGGCGGTGCGACGAAACCCTTGACCCGCTTGTTGATGCCATAAATGGCATTGGTGTTGTAAAGCGGAATTTCCAGCGCGCGTTCGGCGGTATAGCTGCCGATTTCCTTGAGGATCTTTTCGCGCGCGGCACGGTCGGTCAGCGGGCGCTGGGATTCCAGCAGCTTGTCCAGCTTCTCGTCCTTGTCGTAAGGGTTCCACTTTTCACCCGAGTGATACATGGAATAGGCCGTGTTATCGTAATCGAAGGTCCAGCCGCCCCATTTCTGCTGGAACATCGCGCCGGTCTTGCCCTGCGGGATGATGTCGTTCAGCAGAACGTTGGTTTCGTAAGGCTTGATGGTGGCGGTGATGCCGACCATGGAGAGGTAGCTGGAAATAACCTGCGCCACCTCGTTCATTGTCGCGTCATTGCCGCGGATATCGATCTGCAGCGCCGCACCTGCCTTGACGCCGGCTTCCGCGAGCAGCTTCTTGGCGCCCTCGGGATCGTAAGGCAGCGGCTTCAGTTCCGGATCGTAACCGAAGGACAGTGCGCTCTGGAAGCTTGCAATCTCGGAGGCCTGGCCGGCAAGGATCGACTTGACGATGGTGCCACGGTCGACGGCCATGATGATCGCCTTGCGCACCTTCGGATCGGCGGTGATGCCATCACGGGTGTTGAAGCGCAGCGCATCCACCGTCGGGCCGGGAACGCTGACGATCTCCAGCTTGGAATCGCCCTCGATAACTGGGATCATGCCGATCGGGATGGTGGGCGGAATGACGAGATCGACGCGGCCGGCCTGCAATTCGGCAACGGCGGTCGCCGGTTCGGCGATGAAACGGTATTCCAGTTCGGAAAGCTTCGGCGCACCGCCCCAGTAATCCGGGTTGGCTTCCAGCTTGATATTGGTCTTCGGTGCGTAGGAAACGAATTTGAACGCACCGGTGCCGACCGGGTTGAGGTTGAAATTATCCTCGCCCTTTTCCTGAATGTACTTCGGCGGAACGATCATGCCGCCATAACCGGCAAGCTTGGTCAGCAGCACCGGATCCGGCGCCTTCAGCTTCATGTCGACGGTGTAGTCGTCGATGACGTCGACGCTTTCGATGGCGACATAGTTGGAGCGCTGCGGGCCTTTTGCACCCTGTTCGCCGAGAAGGCGCTCGAAGGTGAACTTGACGGCGGCGGCGTTGAAGGGTTCGCCATTGTGGAACTTGACGTTCTGGCGCAGCTTGAAGCGGATGCGCTTGCCCTCATCCAGCTCTTCCCAGGATTCGGCAAGGCCGGGGGCCAGTTTCAGGTCCGGGCCGCGATAGGTCAGGCCGTCGAAGATGTTGGTGGCCACAGCCGCCCATTGCACGAGGAAGGTGTCGATCGGATCCCAGCTGCCGGGGTCCTGCGGGCTGGAAATGGTCATCTTGCCGGCGGCAAGAGCCGGTGCGGCGGTCAAGGCCGTGGCGGCCATGGCAAGCGCGACGAACGTTGTCGTCATCCCCTTCTTGATTATTGTCATCTACCTGTTCCTCTTCAGATTGTTGTGGGTCTGGTTGTTATTCAGGCGCTCTTCGCGATGAAGTGGCCTGGATTGATTTCCTCATGGGCGAGAATGGCCGGCTCATCGCCGACACGGCGCACGGGATTGGGGATTTCGCCCTCGATCATGGCGATGCGGCGCTCGATCTTGGGATCGGCGACCGGCACGGCCGAAAGCAGGCGGCGGGTATAATCATGCGTCGGGGTTTCGAAGACCTGCCGGCGGCTGCCCATTTCCATGATCTGGCCGAGATAAAGCACGGCCACGCGGTGGCTCATCTTTTCCACCACCGCCATGTCATGGCTGATGAAGAGATAAGCGAGACCGCGCTCGGCCTGCAGGTCCATGAACAGATTGATGATCTGCGCCTGAATGGAGACATCGAGCGCCGAGAGCGCCTCGTCGGCGATGATGAGCTTCGGGTCGGAAGCGAGCGCGCGGGCAATGCAGACACGCTGGCGCTGGCCGCCGGAAAACTCGTGCGGATACCGTGATGCATGTTCGGAGCTTAGGCCCACACGTTCCAGCAATTCATCCACGCGCCGCCGTACGGCCTTCTGATCATTGATCAAACCATGGGTGTTGATTGGCTCGGCAATTGAAAAACCCACCGTCTTGCGCGGATCGAGCGAGGCGAAGGGGTCCTGGAAGATATATTGCACTTCCTGCCGCATGCGGAACCGTTCCGCCGCCGACATCTCAGAATAGCTGCGGCCATTGAAGGAGATTTCTCCCGACACCGCCGATTGCAGCTGCTGGATGGTGCGACCGATGGTGGATTTGCCCGAACCGGATTCGCCCACCAGCGCCAGCGTCTCGCCGGCATGAATGTCGAAGCTGACCTTCTGGACGGCGCTGCAACGGTGTGTCGCCTTGCCGAACAGGTTCTTGCGGATATCGAAACGAACGAACAGGTCCTTGACCGACAGTAGCGGCTTGGCGTCATATTTTGCGGTGTTCTGCACGCGTTCCTCGCCAACCACCACCGGCTGGCCGTCCTGCAATACGGTGAGCGGCAGGCGCTTGGGAAACTCTTCGCCTTCCATGCTGCCGAGGCGCGGAACGGCGGAAAGCAGGGCGCGCGTATAGGGGTGCTGCGGATTGCCGAAGATATCCTTGACCGGACCTTCCTCGACCTTCTTGCCCTTCCACATGACGACGACGTCATCGGCCATTTCAGCCACCACGCCCATATCATGGGTGATGAAGACCATGCCCATGCCGAGCTTCTTCTGCAGGTCGCGCATGATGTTGAGGATTTGCGCCTGAATGGTCACGTCCAGCGCCGTCGTCGGTTCGTCGGCGATCAAGAGCTTCGGTCGGCAGGCGAGCGCCATGGCGATCATCACCCGCTGGCGCATGCCGCCGGAAAGCTGGTGGGGGTAACGGTGCAAAAGCTCGGCCGCATCGGGCAGCCGCACCATGTCGAGCAGCTTTTTTGCTTCCGCCATGGCCGCCTGCTTGCCCATCTTCTCATGCAGAACAAGCACTTCGCAAATCTGGTCGCCGATGGTGAAGACCGGGTTCAGCGATGTCATCGGCTCCTGGAAGATCATGGCGATCTCCTTGCCGCGGATCGAGCGCATCTCCTTCTGCGAGGCCTTCAGCAAATCCTTGCCTTCAAACAGGATTTTACCGGTGGGATAGGTCGCGCCCATCATGTCGGCAAGGCGCATGGTGGACAGTGAGGTGACCGATTTGCCCGACCCGGATTCGCCGACGATCGCCACGGTCCTGCCTGCTTCGACGGAAAAGGAAATGTCGTCTACGACGCGGCTGTCGCCGAACTCGACGCTCAGGCCTTCGACCGAGAGGAGGGCGTTGCGGTTTACGGCAGTCATGTCAGCGTCTCCGGCTTGGCGTGCGCGGCAATTCTGGCGCGGCCATCTGAATTATGGAAGGGCAAAAGGGCGTCGGACAGGCGCCGGCATCAGGCGTTGCGCGAAAGAAGGCGAATGTGAAGGAAAAGCGCATGGTGGCTCACGCCGCCTCGAAGGCGCAATGGGCATCGGATGAAGCCGGCAGACGCGGATATTGCGATCTTGCCCCGGCTTTGAAAGCCACGGTGTCGGTGCCGGCAAGATGCCCGGCATCGGCCCCGGAATCGATGTTGCGCATGAAATTGTATTCCCCACCCTTGTTTTACAAAAAAGCTAACAAAACCCGACAATCATGTCCAGAGTGTTGAACAATTTTTGTGTACTGCTCTACAAATGCGCAAGTGCATTTATTTTGGGCGCGGGTGTGCCTCAATGTGCGGGGGCGCGTACCACGCCTCTTCAGGGCTTATTGTCGAGGATGAGGGAGGAAGGGAAAGCGGACAAATTTTATCGTGATGTCGCAATGGTAGACGATTGTATCGTTGCCCGTGCTACAGGCGGATAAACAATAATCCAACGAGGATACCGAACATGACGAATAGAACGGGCGCAGTCAGATTATCCGGCTTCCTGCGTTGCGCATCGGTGGAGGATATCCAGCTTGTGGAAACCCATCTTCCCGAGCACCTTCGTCTGACCAGAGCGGAACCCGGCTGCATTTCCTTTGACGTCACTCAGACCGAGGACCCTCTGACCTGGCGGGTGGAGGAACTTTTTGTCGATCGCGCCGCCTTTGATTTTCATCAGCAGCGGACGCGGGCATCGGAGTGGTTTGCTGCCACCTCCGCCATTCCACGGGATTACGAGATAACGGCGCCGGCGTGAGAAGAACGGCCGGCCGCAGCGGCATTCCTGTCGCTGCGTACTGTCGGTTTTCGACGGCAATTATTCCTTCGGCATGCCGACCGGTGGTGCAAGACGTCGTTGGGCCGCAATGCGGAAAGGCGCGTTCATGGCCCCATAACCGGCATAGGCACCACGCCGCTCGATGATCTCGAAAAAGAAACCTTCACCGAAGGTGCGGCTGTATATCTGGAAATATTCGCCATTGTCGTCGCGGTCATAAAGAATGCTTGCTTCTCGCAGGGCATCGGAAAATTCCGGTTCCAGCCCGAAACGGGCTTCCAGATCGTCGTAATAATTGCGCGAGATTGGCAGGGCGTGGAAACCGCGCGCCTGCATTGCCTTCGCCGTCGCGAAAATATCATCGGTGGCAAAGGCGATGTGCTGGATGCTGGTGCCGAAACCCTCGGCCAGAAATTTGCCGGCGAAGGTCTTGCGATTGTCCGCGCCGTTCATGGTCAGGCGGAAATGCGGCGAGGGCACGCTTTCAATTGCCTGACTGCGCACCAATCCGCCGGGATCGACCACATCGACCATCGGCGTGCGGCGGGTGGAAAACAGCGATGTGTAGAACAGAAGCCAGGTCAGCATTTCATCATAATGCGTTGTTTGCGCAAGGTGATCGATGCGCTTCAGGCCGGCATCTTCGGCTGCCTTCCGTCCCTGCGTCGACACGAACTCATTGTCCCAGATGGAGGCGAGCGCCGGCGAGGCATCGAGGAAATAGATGACGCCGTTGCCCACGCCCTGAATGGCGGGAACGGCGACTTCGCCGGTCTTGCGCGGTTCCGTGAAGGTCGGCGCGCCGAGCGCTTCGGCCCGGGCAAGCGCTGCCTGCGCATTATCGACCTTCAGGCCGAAGGCATAGGCATTGGTGCCGTGGATGGAATAGGACGCGCCGGCGAAACTGTCGCCTTCATCGCTGGTGTTGATGACAATGCGGATATCGCCCTGCGTATAAAGATCGACATCGCGATTGCGGTGCTTGCCGGTTCTTTCGAAACCGAGCGTGGCGAGCAATGTCTCCAGATGGGCTTTTTCCTCCGGTGCCGTGGTGAATTCGACGAATTCCACCCCTTGCGTTTGCACCCGTTCCGGCATGGCGGGCACATCGATGCGAATATCGGGTTCGAGACGGCGCACCTGATCCATGAGGTTGATGAGCGAGCGGTGACCGTCTTCGGCGAGCAGGCGGGCCGAGCCGCCGCGGAACTGGTCGTTGAAGATTTCGAGCGACAGCGGGCCGCTGTAACCCGTCGCCGCCACGGCGCGCATGAAATCCACCACCGGCAGGTCGCCTTCGCCCGGCATGTTGCGGAAATGGCGGCTCCAGTAGAGCAGGTCCATGTCGATCAGCGGCGCATCGGCCAGCTGCACGATGAAGATCTTGTCGCCGGGGATGGAGCGGATCGAATTGGGGTCGATCTTGCGTGAGAGCGTGTGGAAACTGTCGAGAATGATGCCGACATTGGCGTGGTCGGCGCGGCGCACCACCTCCCAGGCATCGCGGTGATCGCTGATATGGCGGCCCCAGGCCAGTGCCTCATAGCCGACGCGCACGCCGTGTTTTGCCGCAAGCTCGCCAAGTTGATGGAAATCGGCGGCGGCGCGGTCGATGCCGCCAAGCGAGACCGGCGAGACATTCGAGCAGATCAGCATCAGGTCGGTGCCGAGTTCGCCCATGATGTCGAATTTGCGCTGAGCGCGTTCGAAGGCGCGGGCGCGGTGCGGCTCCGGCATGCCCTCGAAATCGCGGAATGGCTGGAAAAGCGTGATGTCCAGCCCGTGATCGGCGACAAGCGCCTTCACCTCGCGCGGGGAGGCGTCATAGGTCAGGAAATCGTTTTCGAAAATCTCCACGCCACTGAAGCCTGCCTTGGCGATGGCCGCCAGTTTTTCGGGAAATTCGCCGCTGATCGATACGGTTGCAATGGATGTGCGCATTGGCATGCCGTGTCTGCCTGTGTCATAGCTCGCCATATTGCCTTCCTTTTCAGCCTTATGTACTGATTGGTTAATAATCAGGGCGTGGGCTTGGGCCAGCCGCCCCACCGATGGAATGGATCATGACCAAAAGCGCTACTTCGAACGGAACCCGAGACAGCCGGCAGGCGAAGCGCGATCCGGAGGGAGTGCGCCGCGACATTCTTTCGGTGGCCATGGAAGAGTTTTCGCAGAACGGTCTCTCCGGCGCCCGCATTGATGAAATTGCGGCCCGCACGCGCACGTCCAAGCGCATGATCTATTACTATTTCAGCGACAAGGAGAGCCTTTACCAGCGTGTGCTGGAAGAGGCCTATGCCAAGGTGCGCGGGGGTGAGAGCGATCTGGAGCTGGACGACCTGGAGCCGGCGGCGGCGCTCGACAAGCTCTGTCGGTTCACCTTCGATCACCACCGGCGCAATCCGGCCTTCATCCGCATGGTGATGATCGAGAACATCCATCATGGCCGGCACATGCAATCGTCGGAAACCATCCGTCAGCTCAACCGGCCGGCCATTGATGCGCTTGAAGGCGTGCTGCTGCGCGGCCAGAAAGGCGGCATCTTCCGCGATGGCATCGATGCGCTGGAACTGCACTGGCAGATCAGCGCGCTGTCCTTCTTCAACGTTTCGAACGCCGAGACCTTTTCGTTCATCTTCGGCGACAGCCTGTTTACCGAAAAGGGTCAGGAGACATTGTCGCGGCATGTCAGCGACATGGTACTGCGTTATGTGCTGACGCCCGGCCATATCACGACGATCGGGAAAAACGGTTGATGAGATGGCGTAACGCCACCTCGTAACCTTCGATGCCGAGACCGGCGATTACGCCTTCGGCGCGGGTCGAGACGTAGGAATGGTGGCGGAAAACCTCGCGTTTGTGGATGTTGGAAATATGGACCTCGATGACATCAGCTTCGAAGGCATTCAGCGCATCGAGGATCGCCACTGATGTGTGGGTAAAGGCGCCAGGATTGATGACGATGCCCGACGATTTGCCGCGCGCTTCGTGAATCCAGTCGATCAGCTCATATTCGCGGTTGCTCTGGGCAAAGAACAGCTCATGGCCGGCAGCATCGGTCACCTTGCGGCAGTTGGCTTCCACATCGGCCATGGTCTCATAGCCGTAGATTTCCGGCTGGCGCTGGCCGAGCAGGTTGAGGTTCGGGCCATTGAGGATGGTGAAAAGGCTCATGCCACACCCTCCGCCATGCACAGTTCGGTGAAATGCGCCGTCATGCGCTGCGCATCCGGCTCGCGGCCGCAGAACAGGCGGAATGCGCCGACGGCTTGAAATACCGTCATGCCGCCGCCGGGCAGGGTGCGACAGCCCTTTTTCGCCGCCGTCGCCAGAAGTTCGGTGACGAGCGGCATATAGACGATATCGGCCACCCAGTGCCGCTGTTCGATGAGGTCGGCCGCGACCGGCATGCCCGGATGGGCAGGCATGCCCATGGGGGTGGCATGGATGAGACCATCGGCGAGGGGCAGGGAGGCAGCCGGGTCTTCAACGGCAAAAGCGCGGCCGTCGCCGAAACGGGCATTGAGTTCATCGGCGAGCCGCTCCGCCCGCGTAAAGTCGCGGTCGAAAATATCGAGATGGGCGATATCGAGCTTCAGCGCCGCATGGGCCACCGCAACGCCCGCTCCGCCAGCGCCGACCAGCAGCGCCCGGTCACGTTTCGCATCAGGCAGGCCGCGCACGAAACTTTCATAAAAGCCGTACCAGTCGGTATTGTGGCCGATGCGTCGGCCATCCTTGAAGACCACGGTGTTGACCGCACCAAGCATGCGGGCATCGTCGGAGAGTTCATCCAGATGCGGAATGACCGCCTGTTTGAACGGATGGGTGATGTTGGTACCGGCAAAACCACGCGCTTCCAGCTCATCGAGCAGATCGGGAAGGGCGCTTGCCGGCAATTCGCGGGCGGTGACGTCGACCAGCTCATAGGAATAATCGAGGCCGTGGGCAGCGCCTTCGCGCATGTGCAGCGCGGGCGATTTGGAAAGCTGGATATCGGCGCCGATCAGGCCGACCTTGAAGGATTGTTTCTCTATCATGATCAAGTGTCGTTCGTCGTTTCGGGGCAGGCTCCGCCTGCCTTCAGGTTGCTGGCGAGGTATTGAGACCTCTCCTTCGTCATCCTCAGGCTTGACCCGAGGATCCATAGCCCGTTGAAATCAGTGGATCCTCGGGTCAAGCCCGAGGATGACGTCGCGTATGCCGAGAGGTCGCCACAAGTCTGAGGGCAGATGGACGAACCTCAGTGATGGGCGAGAATTTCGCCGAGGAACGTGCGCGTGCGCTGATGCTTGGGATCGCTGAAGAATTCCTCCGGCGGGCCTTCCTCGATGATCTCGCCTTCCGACATGAAGATCACGCGGTCGGCCACCTGCCGGGCGAAGCCCATTTCATGGGTGACGCAGATCATCGTCATGCCGTCACGGGCAAGGCCGATCATGGTGTCGAGCACTTCTTTCACCATTTCCGGATCGAGCGCCGAGGTCGGCTCGTCGAACAGCATGGCTTTCGGCTCCATGCACAGCGCCCGGGCAATCGCCGCACGCTGCTGCTGCCCGCCGGACAGCTGGGCCGGGTATTTGTCGGCCTGATTGAGGATGCGCACGCGCTCCAGATATTTGCGCGCCGTCGCCTCCGCATCGGCTTTCGACAGGCCCTTCACCCGCATGGGGGCGAGCGTGCAGTTTTCCATGATGGTCTTGTGCGGGAAGAGATTGAAGCTCTGGAACACCATGCCCACTTCGCGGCGAACGGCATCGATGGCACGGCTCGAATCCGAAAGCGTGGTCCCTTCCACCGTGATCTTGCCTTCCTGGATTTCCTCCAGATGGTTGATGCAGCGGATAAGGGTGGATTTTCCCGAACCCGACGGGCCGCAAAGGACGATTTTCTCACCCTTGCGAACCGTCATGTTGACATTTTTAAGCGCATGGAAGGCTCCATACCACTTTCCAACCCCTTGAAGGGCGATAAGCGGAACCTCGGCAGTGGCGGATTGCGGCATGGAAACCTCCGGATTACTTCACGGTGAACGGGATGTCGGGCAGGCTGTCCGGGAAGGCCGGAACTTCGCGCTTCATCCACTTGTCATAGATCTTGGCCAGCTGGCCGTCGGACTTGATCTTGTCGAGGAAGGCGTTGACGGTCTCGTTCCAGTCCTTTTCACCGGGACGGGTGCCGGCGCCGTTATAAAGCGTCGTAAGATCGAACTTCGGCTCGTATTTGCCTTCGGCCGCCTTGTTCAGACGGTCGCCATAAAACTGGTTGCCGCCGACGACCTCAACCTGGCCGGAGATGAGCGCCTGAATATTGGCGGCATCATCATCAAAGCGCAGGATGTTGGCCTTCGAGCCGGCGCCTGCCGTGATCGAGGTATCCATGGCGCTCGACTTCGGCACGCCGACGGAGACGCCGGTCAGATCGTCATAACCGGCGATCTTCTTGTCCTTCGGGCCGTAGACCGAGAGAACGTTGCCGGCATAGGGCTTGGAATACTGGATGGTCTTTGCGCGTTCGGCGGTCATGCCCATGGTTGCGAACAGCAGATCGACCTTGCCGGTCAGAAGCGCCGGAATGCGGTTTGCCACAGCGAGCGGCACGAACTCCACCTTGACGCCGAGATAATCGGCAAAGGCCTTGCCGATATCGGCATCGAGACCGTCCTGTACGCCGCTGGAATTGACGAAGCCCCATGGCGAATTGTCGCCCTGAATGCCGATGACGACCTTGCCCTTGGCCTTGGCCTCTTCCACCGTGCCGGCGAAAGCATCGACCGGTGCGATAAAGGGTAGGGCAACCGTTGCCGCGGCAAGCGCGAGCAGGGCGCGGCGAGAGAATTTCATGCTGGTGGTTTTCATCTTTTGCTCCTCCTTACAAAGCTGATGAGATGGTTTTGGTTGTTAACGGGAATTGGCCTGCATCCGTCTCTCCACACCCGCGCCCCACAGGGAAAGCGGCCAGCAGATCAGGAAATAGATGATGCCGACGATGGCGAAGACGGTGAGCGGGCGGAACGTCTGGTTGGAGACGATCTGGCCGGCGCGCGAGAGTTCGACGAAGCCGACGATGGCCGCGAGCGAGGTGCCCTTGATGAGCTGCACCAGAAAACCGATGGTCGCGGGCAGAGAAATCTTGAAGGCCTGCGGCAGAACCACGTCCTTCATGCGGGAGATATAATGCAGGCCGAGCGCATTGGCGGCTTCCGTCTGGCCTTTCGGCACCGCCTGGATGCCGCCGCGCCAGATTTCGCCAAGGAAGGCGCTGGCATGCAGGGTGAAGGCGATGGCAACAGCAATCCATGCATCGACATTGAGGCCGGCAAGCGCCACGCCGTAATAGACGACGAATAGTTGCATCAGGAGCGGAGTGCCCTGGAAGACGGCGATGTAACCGGTGCTGGCGCGCTGGATAGCGGCATTGTCGGCAACGCGGGCAAGCGCCACGCAGAGACCGAAGACACCGCCGCCGATAAAGCCGATCACGGTCAGCGCAAGTGTCCATTTCAGGCCTTGCATCAGGAAGAAGAATTCGTTGGGACCGATGGATTCCATTGTCTTTTCCTCACTTGACCGGATAGCTGAAGGATGCGCGGGAGATGAGCGAGAAGATGCCCATCATCAGCGAGGAAATGATGAGATAGAGCAGCGTGATCGAGAAATAGACCTCGAAGGACCGGAAGGTGTCCGCCTCGATCTTCTGGGCCACGGATGTCAGTTCGTAAGCGGCGATCGAGGTGCAGACCGAGGTGGTCAGCGTCAGCATGATGAACTGGCTGGTGAGCGACGGATAGACCGCGCGCAGTGCCGGCTTCAGAATGATGTGGCGGAATATCTGTGACCGATGCAGGCCGAGCGCCAGCCCAGCCTCCACCTGGCCCTTGGGAATGGAATCCACGCCGCCGCGAATGATTTCAATGGCATAGGCGCCGCCGTTGAGAGCCAGCGCAATGATGGCGGTGACGGTGGGGTTAAGCTTGATGCCAACCTGCGGCAAAGCGAAGAAAATGAAGAATATCTGCACCAGAAACGGCGTGTTGCGGATGGCTTCGACGAAGCCAATGACCAGACCGCGCAGCAGCTTGAAGCGCGAACGACGGGCAACGACGCCGAGAACCCCGATGACGGTGGCGAGCGACATGCCGGCAATGGCAAGGCCGATCGTCGCCAGACAGGCCAAAAGCAGCTCGGGCAGGCGGTCCATGACCACCGAAAAATCGAGACTGTAAGACATTCTTCCTCCCAACCCCTTCGGGTCCGGACAGGCGTTTCGCCTTGTCCTTATCGCTTTGGGAACCTTACGGCGCCAAAGCCCTCCATTTGTCTGACCATGTCCAGAAGGTTGTTTTCCTCACCCGCAGCATGGCTTCGACATGATTGTTTGTACCAGTTAGTTCATTTTTGTGTCAAGCGCTTCATCCGGTTAAAAAGCAGCTGAAAAGCCGTTTTTTCTACATTCGTTATTTTTAAGAAAATCTTGTGTTATCAATAGCTAATGCGCAAAGGCGCAAGCGTTTTCAATGCACGCAAACACTGCCGCCGAAGGTGTGGCGTGAAGTGCCGGGGAAGCCGATTTCAATCAAAATCCGTGGGTCTCTCGACTAGCTTTTTTCCGTGCCCAACCTGTCTATCTGTCCCGCGAGGCGTTCGGCGATCAGCAGGGATGCACCCGTTGCCGTCACCATTTGCGGCAGCGTCATCCATTCCAGCATCCAGCCAGCACCGGACCGCTCCTGTTCGTGGACAAGCGACTGATGCACTGCGGATATCTGCACGGCATTAAACCGTGCCAGTGTCACCAGCGTTTCGGCATTGACCGGATTCTGCTTGTGCGGCATGGCCGAGGAGCCGCCGCCGCCGGAGAGGCGGATTTCCGCGCCGAGTTCCGCCATCAGCGCAATATCCTGGCCGAACTTGCCCAGCGCACCGGTGATCAGCGAGAGAATATTGCCGAATTCGGCGACGCCATCGCGCTGGCTCTGCCATTGCGGCCTGTCGGCAAGGCCGAGGCGCTTTGCAAGATCGGTACGCACTGCAGCGGCATTGTCGCCAAGCTTTTCCAGCGTGCCGGCCGCGCCGCCGAACTGAAGGGCAAAGCCGTTCTGCGCAAAGATTTCGAGCCGTAACAGATGGCGTTCGAGTGGCGCGGTCCAGCTCGCCGCCCGGTCGGCGACGGTGATGCCGATGGCGGCCTGCATGCGGGTATAGCCCGTCAAGGGGTTGTGGCCGTCGCGGGAAGCGATGTCTCCCAGCGTATCGATGAGGTGACCGAGCCGGGTGGCGATGATTTCCGCCGCCATTTTCAGCCGCAGCATCAGGCTGGTATCGATGACATCCTGGCTGGTCGCGCCGAAATGCACCTTGTCCGCCGCCTGACCGGCGACCGCTGCCCGCATCTGCCGGATGAGTTCGGGAACCACAACGCCGTCCTTCGCGACGCCGTGGCGAAGTGCGGTCATATCGGCGGCAAAGTCCGAAAGCCCCAAGACGATCGCTTCCGCCACATCCTCGGAGATGATGCCGGCCTCCGCTTCCGCCTGCGCCAGCGCCTTCTCGCAACGGACCATGGCGTCGATATCCGCTCTCGCCGAAAACAGCTCGACGATCTCGCTGTCGCCGAAAAGGCCGGACAGAAACGGATGTTCGAAGGGGGAAAGGCTCATCTTCCGTCTCGCTCAGATATCGAAAAACACGGTTTCGCCTTCGCCCTGAAGGCGGATATCGAAGCGATAGACGTTGCCTTCTTCCTTTTTGGCGACGAGCGTGGCGATACGGCTTTTCTGCTCGACGCGGGCAAGAACCGGATCGGCGGCATTGGCCTCCTGTTCTTCCGGAAAATACATGCGGGTCTGCAGGCCGATATTGATGCCGCGCGCAACGATCCAGAAGGTGATGTGCGGCGCCATCGGCCGGCCGTCACGGAACGGGACCGTGCCGGGCTTGATCGTTTCGAAAATGAATTCGCCGGTATCCATGTCGCCAGGCGAGCGGCCCCAGCCGATGAAATTCGGATCAGCCTTGCCGCGTGTTTCGCTCGGGCTGTTGTAATAACCGTCGGTATCGGCCTGCCAGATTTCGATCAATGCGTCCTTCAGCGGCATTCCCGCGCCGTCATAAACCGTGCCGCGCACGCTGATACGTTCGCCGCGCGCCTTATCGTTATAAAGCGGACCGGACCCCAGATCCTTGTCAAACACGCCTTCGATGCCGACGAAATTGGGCGTGCAGCCGATATGCACATAGGGTCCCGCCGTCTGCGAGGCGGTCTCTTTGAAATAGTTGAGCGGCTGAACCATGGTCAGTTGCCCTCCATGCGATTTTCGAAAAGGGTCGAACGGCGACCGCGCAGGACGATATCGAACTTATAGGCCAGCATGTCCATCGGCAGCGTCGCATTCATGTCCAGCGGCGCGATCAGCCGCTTGATGGCATCCTCATCCGGAATGGTCTTTACGATCGGACATTTCCAGATCAGCGGGTCGCCTTCGAAATACATCTGGGTGATGAGCCGCTGGGCGAACCCGTGGCCGAAGACGGAAAAATGGATATGGGCCGGCCGCCAGTCATTGACGCCGTTCGGCCAGGGGTAAGCGCCCGGCTGGATGGTCTTGAACCAGTAATAGCCGTTCTCATCCGTAATCGTGCGGCCGACGCCGCCGAAATTCGGATCAATGGCGGCGAGATAGCTTTCCTTCTTGTGGCGATAGCGCCCGCCGGCATTGGCCTGCCAGAATTCCACCAGCGCGCCATCCACGCCGCGGCCGCGCTCGTCCAGCACCCGGCCGTGCACCAGAAGGCGCGGACCGATGGGCATTTCGCCGGGGCGGGCGTAATTGAGGATGAGGTCGTTATCCAGCGGGTTCAGCATACCGTGGCCGAAAACGGGACCGGTGATCTCGCTCTTGGTGCCATCAAGCGAAATCAGCGCGCGCTGCGGCGAGCGCAGGATCGAGGTCTTGTAGCCGGGCGCATAGGCCAGCGGGTGAATGTCGCGGTTGCGCGCGAAGAACGGTCCGGTTTCGGGCGGCTGGTTGCTCATTTCGTCTCCTCCCCATCGCCAGAATGATCAGCGCCAGAATTATCAGGGGAACTATCGGCCTTCATGCTGGCCAGGGCAAGCTTGGCGATCTTGAAAGCGTGGTTGGCGGCGGGCACGCCCGCATAGATCGCCACATGCAGCAGCGCTTCGCGAATATCCGCCTCGGTGGCGCCGGTGTTGACGGTGGCGCGCACATGCATGGCAAGCTCCTCGTCCTGCCCGAGCGCGGCAAGCAGCGCGATGGTGACCATCGAGCGCTCGCGCTTCGTCCAATGGTTGCCGGACCACACCGTTCCCCAGGCGGCTTCGGTGATGAGCTGCTGGAAGGGCTGGTCGAAGCCGGACGTCATGGTTTGCGCCCGGTCGACATGGGCGTCGCCCAGCACGGAGCGGCGGGTCTTCATGCCCTGTTCGAATCGTTCGTTCTTGTCGATATGGTCCGCCATCGGTCAATGCTCCGGCAAGGTCTTCAGAAAAATTGAGGCCGCCTGTGTGTAGGCAAGCGGCTGTTCAAGGCATGGGATGTGGCCGCAGCCGGCAATGGTCACGAAACGGCTTGCGGGAATGAGATCGGCAAGCGTCCGCACCAGCTCCGGTGAGGTGGAGCCATCCTGATCGCTCGCGACACAAAGCGTCGGCACGGCGATGCGCCCAGTGGCTTCGGTAAAATCCGCATCGCGGATGGCGGCGCAGGTGCCGCTGTAACCGGCTTCCGGCTGCTGCGAAAGCATGTTGCGCGCACCGGCATAGGCAGCATTGTCAGGCTGGCGAAACGCTGGCGTGAACCAGCGCTCCATGACGGGATCAACCAGCGAGGCGAGGCCATCGGCGGCGATCTTGTCGATGCGGGTGTTCCACATCTCGGCCGTGCCGATCCTGTGGGCGGTGTTGCTGAGCACGAGCGCGCGGACGAGATCGGGACGGCGGGCATAAAGCCCCTGTGCAATCAGACCGCCCACCGACAGGCCCCAGATGATCGCGCTCTTCACACCAAGATGATCGAGGAGTGCGATCAGATCACCGGCATGATCGTCGATGGAATAGGGAGCGTGCCCGACATTGGAAAGCCCGTGGCCGCGCTTGTCGTGCAGAACAAAAGCATAGTCATCGCCGAGCGCTTCGATCACCGCATCCCAGATGCGGAAATCGGTGCCGAGCGAATTGATGAAGGCGATGACCGGCTTGCCGCTGTCTAATCCCTTGGTGCGATAATGGATCACGGTCTCGCCGCAGCGCAGAAAATGCATGGCATGCTCCTCCTGCCAGGGATATTGCAAGCCGGTTCCGGTTAAGTAAAATGACATTATGGATGAAAATCATAACCTGTGGATTATATGAGCGATGGTCGATCAGCGTATCAAGTTCCGCCACCTGCAGACCTTCGTGGAGGTGGCACGGCAGAAAAGCGTCATCCGTGCTGCGGAAATCCTGCATGTCAGCCAGCCGGCGGTGACGAAAACCATCCGTGAGCTGGAAGAGATTCTCGGCGTCTCGCTGTTCGACCGGGAAGGGCGCGGCATCCGCATCAGCCGTTATGGCGAGATCTTCCTGCGCCATGCCGGCGCGACGATGACGGCGCTGCGGCAGGCGGTCGATTCGGTCTCGCAGGAGGCGGCGCGCGCCGGTCCGCCGGTGCGGGTGGGGGCTTTGCCCACGGTTTCGGTGCGGATCATGCCGCAGGCGATGGCCGGGTTTCTGGCGGAAAAGACCGGCAGCCCGGTGAAGATCGTGACCGGCGAAAACGCCGTGCTGCTGGAGCAGCTGCGCGTCGGCGATCTCGACCTCGTTGTCGGCCGGCTGGCCGCGCCGCAGAAAATGGCGGGCTTTTCCTTCGAGCATCTCTATTCTGAGAAGGTGCGCTTCGTTGTGCGCGTCGGGCACCCGTTGCTGTCACCCGGTCTTTCGGTCTTCGACCACCTGCATGAATATCCGGTGCTGATGCCGACGCGGCAATCGGTTATCGGCCCTGTCGTCGAGCAGTTTTTGATCGCCAACGGCGTGCCGGCCCTGCCGATCCGCATCGAAACCGTGTCCGACGCCTTTGGTCGCGCCTTTTTGCGCACCAGCGATGCGATCTGGATCATCTCCGAAGGCGTGGTGGCGGCGGATGTGGCGGACGGCATTCTGGCGATCCTGCCGGTTGATACCGGCGATACCAGCGGCCCGGTGGGGCTGACGGTGAGAGCCGATACGCAGCCTTCGCTGCCGCTCTCGCTGCTGATGCAGGCTATTCGCGAAGCGGCGGGTGAGTTGCTGGATGGGAGGGCGGAGGCCACCTCTCAGTAAGGAAGCCCGACATAGTTCTCCGCAAGCGCGGTGGAAGCGGCGCGTGATTGCACGAGGTAATCCAGTTCCGCTTCCTGAATGCGCTGGCCGAACTCCCCCGTATCCGGGAAACGGTGCATCATCGTCGTCATCCACCAGGAAAAACGCACGGCCTTCCAGACGCGGGAAAGCGCCTTCTGCGAATAGCCGTCGATGCCGGTCTCTGACCGGTCGCGATAAAACTCGATCAGCGCCTCGCTCAGATAATACACGTCGCTGGCGGCGAGGTTGAGGCCCTTGGCGCCCGTCGGCGGCACGATATGGGCGGCGTCGCCGGCCAGAAACAGCCGCCCGAACCGCATGGGTTCGCAGACGAAGGATCGCAGCGGCGCGATGGATTTTTCAAAGGAAGGTCCGGTCACCATTTCATCCGCATGGTTTTCCGGCAGGCGGCGGCGGAGTTCATCCCAGAAGCGCTCGTCGCTCCAGTCTTCCGGCCGGTCATCCAGCGAACATTGGATGTAATAACGGCTGCGCGTGTTTGAGCGCATGGAACAGAGCGCAAAACCGCGCGGATGGTTGGCATAGATGAGTTCATGGTTGACGGGCGGCACATCGGCCAGAATGCCAAGCCAGCCGAAGGGATAGACCTTCTCGAATTCCTTGATCGCGCCATCAGGCACGGATTTGCGGCTCACCCCATGAAAACCGTCACAACCGGCGATGAAATCACAATCGATCCGGTGGGTTATGCCGTCTTTCTGATAGGTGACATAGGGGCTGGCGCCATCGAAATCATGCGGCTCGACATTGGCGGCATCGTAAATGGTCATGAGGCCCGCCGCTTCACGGACATCCATCAGGTCATGCGTCACCTCGGTCTGGCCATAGACCATGACTTTGCTGCCACCTGTCAGATCGAACAGATCAATGCGATGGTCGCGGCCGTCGAAGGTCAGCGAAAAACCATCATGCGGCAGGCCTTCCCGGTGCAGGCGCTTATCCGCGCCGACCTTTTCCATGAGATGCACCGTGCCCTCTTCCAGCACGCCGGCGCGGACACGGCCGAGGATATAATCCTTGCCGGCCCGGTCCAGAATGACGGTCTCGACGCCTTCTTTGGCCAGAAGCTGGCCAAGCAGAAGCCCAGATGGGCCGGAGCCGATGATGACGACCTGTGTGCGCATTGTTTCCTCCCGGACTTGTCTCCTGTCAGGAAATTGACCAAGGCGGGCCACAAGCTCAATGGACTTTCTGATCCGTAAATTGCACAATCCGACCATGAGGTGGAGGAGGGAGATAAGATGCGGATTGCTGCGAGTGAGGGGCTTTATGGCGAAGAAGCGGCACAAAGCATTGATTTTCGCTTCCATTGCGAGACGCTTTTTTCGAGAAGCAGCCTGCACCGTTTCGAAATCGGACTGCATCGCCACTCTGCCTTTCTGCAAATCTTGTACATTTTTGGCGGTGAGGGCGATGCGTTGCTGGATGGTCGCATCGAACCTATCCGCCCGCCCGTCGCCATCATCGTGCCGCCGGGTTTCGAGCACGGCTTCCGTTTCTCGCGCGATATTGGCGGGGTGATCGTCACCATGCTGCCGGGCGCGTTGCCGGCATCGGTGCAGGCGCTTTTGCTGCGCAATTTCCAGCAGCCGGTGCTTTTGCCCTTGCGGGACTTTGCCGAGGGAGAATGCCTGAGCCAGGGTTTCGAACGGATTTCCGCGGAATATGAGGCCCGCGAGATCGGCCGCAATGCGATGATCGAAGGCCAGCTGGCCACCGTGGTCACGCTTCTTTCACGGGCCGCGCGGCCGCTTCTGGAAGCGAGTGGCGAAGGCCTTGCCGGGCAGCGTTTCGAGCGGTTGCTGTCGCTGATCGCCCGCCATATTCGCGAGCCGCAAAAAGCCGGGTTTTATGCAAAGAAGCTCGGTCTGTCCGAGACCCATCTCAACCGTCTGGTCCGCTCGGTGTCCGGTCTCAGCCTGCAGCGGTTGATCGCTAAGCGTCAGATCGAGATCGCCCAGCAGGAACTGATCTTTACGGTTTCCAGCGTGCAGATGATTGCGGAAGGGCTGGGCTTTGCCGATCCCGCCTATTTCAACCGCTTCTTCAGGCGGGAGACCGGCATGACGCCGCGCGCCTGGCGGCTGGCCGAACAGCGCAAAATGGGCGATGCCGGCGCGCTGCAGATGCCGCCTCAGACCAGCATTCTCGCCAGTTCCCGCTGAACGGAAAGAAGCGCCGGCAAATATCGCTCCACCAGTTCCTCCATCGAGGCGGCCGAGGCGGCGAGCCCGACGTTAAGCGCAGCAACCGTCTGACCACGCACGCTTTTCAGCGGCACCGCGATGGAGCGAAGACCGGCTTCGACTTCCTGATCGATCAGCGCATAACCGCGATGACCGGTCACCTCGATTTCGGCGAGCAGGGCGTCGATGTCGGTGATCGTCTTTTCCGTGCGGGCGACCAGCCGGGAAGCTTCGAGAATGTCGCGCCGCCGCTCGGATGGTTGCGCCGAAAGAAGAACGCGGCCCATCGAAGTGCAATAGGCGGGCAGGCGCGATCCGGGCATCAGTGCAATGGACATGACCCGCTGCTGGGCGGCGCGGGCCACGTAAACGATTTCGGTCTCATCCAGAATCGAGACGGAGGTGCTCTGGCCGATCTCCTCTGAGAGATGGTCGATGAGCGGCTGCACAATCTTCGGCAGTGGCATTGTGGCGAGGCAGCCGGTGCCGAGCCGCAGCACCTTCGGCGTGACGGTGAAGAACTTGCCGTCATAGGCGGCATAACCAAGTTCTGAAAGCGTGAGCAGACAGCGGCGCGTCGTGGCGCGGTCCAGCCCGGTAATCTCGGCTGCATCGGAGATGGAAAGGCGCGGCCTCTCGGCGCTGAAAGCCTCGATCACACGCAACCCCTTGGCGAGACCGCCCATCATGTCTCTTTCGTTGACCGCCATTTTGCAGCTCCATTTGTGCGATATACGAACAAAAATCATATAACGCACAAAATCCTTGCCGTCGAGGTTGTTTCGGATTTACCTCATGGCCACGCAGCCTTGCCGGTTCCATCAGCTTGGCTGGATGGAGGTTTTGAGAATGGACAAGACAATCAAGAGTGCTAGAGAGGCGCTTTCCGCTATCGGCGACGGTGCGACGATCATGATCGGCGGTTTTGGCGGCTCCGGCGCGCCGATCGAGCTGATCCATGCGCTGATCGACAAGGGTCCGAAGAACCTGACGGTCATCAACAACAATGCCGGCAACGGCCGCATCGGCATCGCCGCTATGATCGACGCGGGCATGGTCAGGAATATGATCTGCTCCTTCCCGCGCTCTTCCGATCCGCGGGCCTTCACTGATCGGTATCTGGCCGGCGAAATCGAGCTGGAACTGGTGCCGCAGGGCACGCTTGCCGAGCGCATCCGCGCCGGCGGTGCCGGCATTCCGGCCTTCTACACCCCCACCGGCTTCGGTACGGAACTGGCCGAAGGCAAGGTCATCGCGGAATTCGACGGCCGCTCTTACGTGCAGGAACGCTGGCTGAAGGCGGATTTCGCCATCGTGAAAGCCGAGCTTGGCGATACCTATGGCAACCTCACCTACAACAAGGCTGGCCGCAACTTTAACCCGCTGATGTGCATGGCGGCGATTACCACCATTGCGCAGGTCTCGAAGATCGTCGCCGCCGGGGAGATCGACCCGGAGCATGTTGTCACGCCAGGCATTTTCGTGAACGGCGTCGTGGAAATCCCCGATCCGCAACAGGAAGAAGTCCTCATTCGCGCCGGAGTAGCCTACGCATGACCACGACCATCGACACCCGCGAAGACATCAAGCTTTCCAACGCCCAGATCGCATGGCGTGCGGCGCAGGACATCGAGGACGGCGCTTACGTCAATCTCGGCATCGGCTTTCCGGAAATGGTGGCACGTTACCAGCCGCCCGGCCGTCAGGCGATCTTCCACACCGAAAATGGCATCCTCAATTTCGGCGAGGCGCCGCCGGAAGGCGAAGAAGACTGGAACCTCATCAATGCCGGCAAGAAGGCCGTGACGCTGAAACCCGGTGCGGCCTTCTTCCACCATGCGGATAGCTTCGCCATGGTGCGCGGCGGGCATCTGGATGTGGCGATCCTCGGCGCCTATCAGGTGGCGCAGAATGGCGATCTCGCCAATTGGCGCGTCGGCTCCAAGGGTGTGCCGGCCGTCGGCGGGGCCATGGATCTGGTGCATGGCGCCAAGCAGGTCTTCGTCATTACCGAGCATGTGACCAAGAACGGCGAACCGAAGCTCGTTGAGAAATGCGCTTTTCCGCTGACCGGCGTCGGCTGCATCACCCGCATCTATACCAGCCATGCCGTCATCGACGTGGTGGATGGCCGTTTCGTACTGCGCGAAAAGCTGCCGGCGATGACATTTGAAGAATTGCAGGCCATGACCGGTGCGCCGCTCAGTGTGGATGGCGAGGTAACCGATCTCGTCGCACCGGAACTTTAAGGCCAGAACTCTAAGGAAAGACCGATGACCGAAGCCTATATCTGCGATTACATCCGCACGCCCATCGGCCGCTTCGGCGGCGCGCTTTCCTCCGTCCGTGCCGACGATCTCGGTGCGGTGCCGCTGAAGGCTTTGATGGAGCGCAATCCTTCCGTCGATTGGGAGGCCGTCGAGGATGTGATCTTCGGCTGCGCCAATCAGGCGGGCGAGGACAACCGCAACGTGGCGCGGATGTCGCTGCTGCTTGCCGGCCTGCCGGTTTCCGTAACCGGAACGACGATCAACCGGCTGTGCGGTTCCGGCATGGATGCCCTCATTACGGCCGCCCGCGCCGTCAAATCGGGCGAGGCGGAGCTTATGATTGCCGGCGGCGTGGAAAGCATGAGCCGCGCGCCCTTCGTTCTGCCCAAGGCGGAAAGCGCCTTTTCGCGCAATGCCGAAATCTACGACACCACCATCGGTTGGCGTTTCGTCAACCCGCTGATGAAGGCGCAATATGGCGTCGATTCCATGCCGGAAACAGGTGACAATGTCGCGATCGATTATCAGGTCTCGCGTGAGGATCAGGATGCCTTTGCCGTGCGCAGTCAGCAGAAGGCGGCTGACGCACAGGCTAACGGCCGTCTCGACAAAGAGATCGTTTCGGTGACGATCCCACAGCGCAAGGGCGATCCGCTTGTTGTCTCCAGAGACGAACACCCGCGTGCGACCAGTCTCGAAGCGCTGGCGAAGCTGAAGCCGGTGAACCGGCGCGGTGGCGCGACGGTGACGGCGGGCAATGCGTCGGGCGTCAATGACGGCGCGGCCGCGCTCGTCATCGCTTCAGCGGAAGCGGCGAAGAAATATGGTCTTACCCCCATCGCCCGCATCCTTGGCGGTGCCGCCGCCGGCGTGCCACCACGCGTCATGGGCATCGGCCCGGCGCCTGCCTCGGCCAAGCTTCTGGCACGGCTTGGGTTGAAACAGGAACAGCTTGACGTGATCGAGCTGAACGAGGCTTTCGCCAGCCAGGGCCTTGCGACGCTTCGCCAGCTCGGCATTGCCGATGACGATGCGCGGGTGAACGCCAATGGCGGCGCCATCGCGCTCGGCCATCCGCTCGGCATGTCGGGTGCGCGTATTGCCGGCACTGCGGCGCTCGAGCTTTCGCTGACCGGCAAGCGCCTTGCGCTCGCCACCATGTGCATCGGCGTCGGGCAGGGTATTGCCGTGGCGCTGGAGCGGGTCTGATCGTTTGGCGGCATTCGGCATCGTCAAAACGGTGCGAATGCCGCTGCCGCAGTTTCCTTACGTGTGAGAGTGGCCATTCAGGCTACCTGGCAGGCGATTTTCTCGCTCTGACACATCCCAGCCTCCTCATTCCTGTGCTTGTCACAGGAATCCAGTCGACGCGCGTCTGCGCGGCGAAAGGTCTCTCTCAGCCCAAGGACTTGGGCTGGCTGGATCTCTGTGACAAGCACAGAGATGAGGGAAGGAGCGTACTGGACCAGGCAAGTCGGCCTTGCGGCGCAGCTCTGGCCTGACTATTCCCTGATGAAGAACTCCATACCATATCCCTTCACGCATGTTGGATTCCATCATGATCCGTGACATGTTTTGAGAGACATGACAGGAATCTTTCCGTCTGCGGGAGCCAGCATGAAGCGTCCAACCATCACCGATGTCGCAAAAACCGCGAGCGTCAGCGTCGCCACCGTCGACCGCGTGTTGAACGGCCGCCTGCCGGTGCGAGAGGAAACCGCGCGGCGCGTGTTTGATGCGGCGGAGAAGATCGGTTTTCACGCCACCAACATCATTCGTCAGCGCATGCTGGCCGATATGCCATCCTACAGTCTTGGCATTATCCTGCGCAAGGAACGGCATGCCTTTTACCAGACCTTTGCCGACGAGCTCGAACTTGCGGCACGCAACATCCGGGATCGCCACCTCAATCTTCGCATCGAATTCGCCCAGTCCGGCGAACCGGGCGAGTTGGCGGCGCTTCTGGCCGGCATGAGGGGCCGTGTGCAGGCGGTCGCCGCCACTGGTCCGGACCATCACGATGTCACGGCCGCCGTCGAGGCGCTGAAAGCCAAGGGTATACCGACCTTTTCCCTGCTCTCCGATTTTGCTCAAGGCGTGCGGGAGGCCTATCTCGGCGCCAACAATATGAAGGTCGGGCGCACGGCGGCCTGGATGATCTCGCAACTGGCGCGCAGCAGGGGCAAGGTGCTTCTGCTTTTGGGTGGCCACCGTTTCCACGGCCATTCGCTGCGCGAAACCGGCTTTCGCAGCTACATGCGGGAATATGCGCCGGAATTTGAGGTGATGGATGCGCTGATCACGCTGGAGACGCGGCGACTGACCTATGAGCTTGTGATGGATACCATCGCCAAGCATCGGGATCTCGTCGGCATCTATTGCATCGGTGGTGGCATGGAAGGGGTGATCGAGGCGCTGCAGCAGGAAAACCGGCATGAAAACATCGTTTGCCTCGTGAATGAACTGACGCCCGAGTCCCGTCAGGCGCTGCTGGAACGGCGCATCAGCGGCGTTTTCCAGACACCGCTTCGCGAGCTGTGCGCAGACCTCCTTGCCACCATGGTTCACACCATCGAACACGGCATGGCTGAAACGCCGGGACAGCGCTTTGTGCCTGCGCATCTGTGGGTTCCTGAGAGCCTTTGATGGTTTGATGGATTCCATCATAAATCCGGTGTCCGTTTCTATCAGGCTTGATGGTTTCGGTGGTCTCTGACGCGTTGACGTCGGGGCCGGACTAGGAAATCTTGCCAGCGTGCGGAACGGGCAGGAGGCCGGACCCACACGGCATTAGATTATTTCAGGGCTGTTTGACGCTGCGGTTTTTCCTTCGCGGCGAAGGGCAGTTTTTGCCGGAAGGCGGTGGCGGCGCGATGCGCTCCAGCCGGCTCGACCGGTTCTTTTCAAAGGGGTTTGGAGGAGAACGACATGAAAAGACATTTCGCAATTGCAGCTTTTGCCGCGATGCTGGCAACGGGCGCGTCGGCGCAGACGGTCGGGGTTTCCATGGCCCTGTTCGACGATAATTTTCTGACTGTGCTGCGCAACGGCATGATCGATTATTCCAAGGGCATGAGCGGCGTATCGCTGCAGGTCGAGGATGCGCAGAACGATGTCGGCAAGCAGCTGAGCCAGGTACAGAATTTCGTCGCCGCCGGCGTCGACGCCATCATCGTCAATCCCGTCGATACGGATGCGACCGTTGCGCTTTCGCAGGCCGCCGCCGCCGCCGGCATTCCGCTTGTCTACGTCAACCGCCAGCCGGTCAATCTCGACAGCTTGCCGGACAAGCAGGCCTTCGTCGCATCCGATGAAAAGCAATCGGGCACCCTGCAGACGCAGGAAGTCTGCCGGCTTTTGAAGGAGGCGGGCAAGACGGAAGCCAGTGCCGTGGTGATGATGGGCGAGCTTTCCAACCAGGCGGCCCGCATGCGCACGCAGGATATCAAGGATGTGGTGGCGACGCCCGATTGCAGCTTCATCAAGCTTGTCGAGGAACAATCCGCCAACTGGTCACGCACTCAAGGCTCGGACCTGATGACCAACTGGCTTTCCGCCGGCGTTGAGTTCGATGCTGTCATTTCCAACAATGATGAGATGGCCATCGGCGCCATCCAGTCGTTGAAGGCGGCCGGCCGGCCGATGGATAGCGTCATCATCGCCGGCATCGACGCCACGCAGGACGCGCTTGCGGCGATGGCGGCGGGCGATCTGGATGTGAGCGTTTTCCAGAATGCCGCAGGCCAGGGCAAGGGTGCGCTGGATGCGGCGCTGAAACTCGCCAAGGGCGATGCGGTGGACAAGAAGGTCTTCGTTCCCTTCGAGCTGGTCACACCGGCCAACCTCAAGAACTATCAGGCCAAGAACTGAGCCATGGCCGTGCCCAGTCGGCTTCTCCGCTCCCGGGGAATGCCGCCAGGCTGGGCGAACGCGCCGGAGCCGGCAGGATGGCCGGCTCCGGCGACAAGAAATGAAGCAACCAGCGGCGATTTCCGCGGGAGGAAACCTTGAAAAAATTACTGATGGCGACGGCGCTCTGCGTCTTCGCGACACCGGCCCTTGCCGAGACCCGCATTGCGGTGTCCATGACGTCTTTCGACAATCCGTTTCTGACGATCCTGCTCAACGGTATCAGGGCCGAGGCCGGGCGCGATAAAAATATCGAGCTTCTGGTCGAGGATGCCCAGCTTGATCCGTCGAAGCAGCTCAATCAGGTGCAGAATTTCATCGCCAATGGCGTTGATGCGATCATCGTCAATGCCGTAGATGGTGATGCCACCACCGCGATCACCAAAGCCGCATCCGCCGCAAAAATCCCTCTCGTCTACGTCAACCATCCGCCGGCCGAACTGGAAACCGGCCTGCCTGATGGGACGGCCTTTGTCGGTTCCAACGAACTCGATTCCGGCACCATGGAAGCGGAAGCCGCCTGCAAGCTGATGGGCGGCAAGGGCAAGGCCGTGATCCTGATGGGACCATTGGAAAACCATGCGGCGCTGGTGCGCACCAAGGATGTCGAAACGGTGTTTTCCAAGCCTGACTGCAAGATCGAAATCCTCGAAAAGCAGACGGCGAACTGGAGCCGCACGCAGGCGCAGGACCTTGTCTCCTCCTGGCTGACGGCGGGCATCCAGTTCGATGCCGTCATCGCCAATAATGATGAAATGGCGATCGGCGCCGCGCAGGCGCTGAAGGCGGCGGGCGTTTCCATGGAGGATGTCGTGATTGCGGGCATCGATGCCACGCCGGACGGTCTTGCCGCCATGCAGGCCGGCGATCTCGACATTACCGTCTACCAGAATGCGACGAAGCAGGGCGAGGTTTCGGTTCAGACGGCGGTGAAGGCCGCTGCCGGGCAGGGCGCTGAAAAGACGCTCTGGGTGCCCTTCGAACTCGTCACCCCGGAAAACATGTCCGCCTACGCCAAATAAGCCGGGGCTTCAGCCCCGGTCCGTTTATCACTTCACTGGAAACAGCCATGAAACATACGCTCGATCCCCACATGTTCCGACACCTTTCGCTGGCCGAGACCTGCCGCAAGGTTGCCGAACTCGGCTATGACTACGTCGAACTTTCACCCCGTCCGGATTTCCTTTCCTGGTGGACCCGGCCGAAGGTCTATCCCGAACGCGTCGCCGAATTCAAAAAGGCGCTGAAGGACCATGGTGTCGGCCTTGCGACGCTGCAACCGATGTATCGCTGGGCAAGCCCCTATGCGGACGAATGGGAAGTGGCGATCGACAACTGGAAACGCGCCATCGAGATCGCCGTCGAGATGGAATGCCCGATGTTCGTTTCGGAATTCGGCCGCGGCGGTTCACCGGAGCGCAGCCTCAACGACCTTTCCGGCTTGCATCGTCCGGAAACCTGCGAAGCACAGTTCTTCCGCGCCATGGATATTCTGGTGCCGATCCTCGAACGGGAAGGGCTGGTACTGTCGCTGGAGGCCCATCCCGAAGACTGGATCGAGGAGATCGCGCCGGCCATCGACATTATCAAGACCATCAATTCCAAGGCGGTGAAGGCCTCCTTCATCGCGCCGCATACGTTCTTCTACGGGCCGGACATGGTGGCTAACCTCCGTGCCACCGAGGGCCATCTGGTGCATGTGCGCCTTGCCGATACCTATGACCACAACAAGTCGTCGCAGCTGCGCTACATCGTCAATCCCCCCGGCTCGAAGGTCAGGGTGCACCAGCATACCGATTTCGGC
The DNA here is from genome assembly GCF_053522525.1 of Agrobacterium sp. 22-210-1. Classification (NCBI taxonomy): domain Bacteria; kingdom Pseudomonadati; phylum Pseudomonadota; class Alphaproteobacteria; order Hyphomicrobiales; family Rhizobiaceae; genus Agrobacterium; species Agrobacterium sp. 22-210-1. The sequence continues at coordinate 579,037 of NZ_JBNWCI010000003.1, forward strand.
CAGGGCGAGATCGACTGGGAGACCTTCTTTGCGACGCTCGCCGACATGAAATTCGACGGCGTGCTGTCGAACTGCGTGTTTGCCTGGGAAGATCGTGTCGATGACAGCGCGCGTTTCATGCTCAGCGAAACCCGGCGATACGTCGCCAAATACTGGAAATGAGGTTTTTCAAATGACTGTCAGAATTGGTGTCGTCGGCACCGGCGCAATCGGGCGTGATCATGCCCGCCGTATCAACAAGGTTCTGGGCGGCGCGAAGATCGTCGCGCTGAGCGACGTCAACCGCGCATCCGCCGAGGCGGTCAAGAACGACATCGCCCCCGATGCCGTCGTTTTCGCCACCGGTGAAGAGCTGATCGCATCACCGGACGTGGATGCCGTGCTCGTCACCTCATGGGGTGCCACGCATGAGCAATATGTGCTGGCGGCCATTGCCGCCGGCAAGCCGTGCTTCTGCGAAAAGCCGCTGGCAACAACGGCGGAAGGGGCAAAACGCATCGTCGACGCCGAGGTGGCGCATGGCAAGCGGCTGGTTCAGGTGGGCTTCATGCGCCGTTATGACGCCGGTTACGTGGCGCTGAAAAGGGCCGTCGATAGCAAAATCGGCGCGCCGATCATGGTGCACGCCGCCCACCGCAATCCCACGGTTCCGGAGCAGTACGTTACGCCCATGGCGATCCATGACACGATGATCCATGAGATCGACGTGCTGCGCTGGCTGCTTGACGATGACTATGTTTCGGCGCGCGTTCTCTTTCCCCGTTCGGCGGCCAGAAGCCATGCGCGGCTGAAGGACCCGCAGATCGTCATTCTGGAGACGGCGAAGGGCACGATTATCGACGTCGAAATCTTCGTCAACTGCCACTATGGCTATGACATCCAGTGCCAGGTGGTGGGCGAGGACGGCATTGCCAGCCTGCCGGAGCCGATGTCGGTGCAAACGCGCCTCGGCGCCAAGCTGCAGAACGACATTCTGACTGACTGGAAAGATCGCTTCATCGCCAGCTACGATGTGGAGTTGCAGGACTTCATCCATGCGGCGGCGAAGGGCACGGCATCGGGGCCCAACTCCTGGGATGGCTACGTCGCCGCCATCACTTCCGACGCCTGCGTGGCCGCGCAGGAAACGGACGGGGCAGCCGTCGAAATCAAACTTCCCACCCGTCCCGCCCTTTATCAGTGAGGTCTTTCATGCGTTTCGCCATCAACCATATCTCCGCGCCGAAGCTCTCCCTTGAAGGGTTCTTCGCGACAGCCCGCGAACTCGGGCTCACCGAAGTCGAAATCCGCAACGACCTGCCTGATATCGTCGGCACGGTGGAGCCGGCGGCCGTGAAGGCGGCGGCCGAAAAGGCCGGCGTAACGATCATCTCGATCAATGCGCTTTATCCCTTCAACGTCTGGTCGGGCGACCTGCCTGCGCGGGCCGTCGCGATGGCCGATTATGCGGCGGCAAGTGGCGCGAAAGCGCTGGTCATGTGCCCGCTCAATGATGGGACGCCAGTGTCTTTTGACGATCTCGTCACGGCGCTGAAGGCCATGAAGCCGATCCTCGAAGAACGCGGCCTGACCGGCTTTGTCGAGCCACTCGGCTTCCCGGTATCATCACTGCGCACCAAGTCCGAGGCCATCAAGGCAATCGACGCGGCCGGCGGCGGCGATGTCTACAGGCTGGTGCACGACACCTTCCATCATCACCTTGCGGGAGAGACCGAATTCTTCCCCGAACGCACCGGCCTCGTGCATATTTCCGGTGTGATCGATCCTGCCGTCTCCGTCGCCAACATGCTCGACGCCCACCGCGTTCTGGTGGATGGCGGCGACCGGCTGGAAAATATCGCCCAGATCAGGACGCTTGAGGCGGCCGGTTACAGAGGGCCTTACAGCTTCGAGCCCTTCGCGACGGAAGTGCACGAGCTGAAGGATCCGGCAGCTGCCGTGAAGGACAGCATCGACCATATCTCCCAGGCGCTCTGACCGCCTCGCCGCCCGCGGTTCGCCGCGGGCGGCGTTTCTTGCGGGAGATTAAAAACCCAGAGAAATCAATTCCGCATTTACGGATGATGCTGTAATCTTCCGGCGACGAGAGAACAGCAAACAGGCACGGGTATTTTTCAGATCGACTGCGTGGGGCAGGCTTTCTGCCCGCACCGTCCGAAGTAGAGTGGTTGAATTTCCCCTTTATGAAAATAGACAGGAAAACGACGCTTAAGGACGTGGCGCGGGAGGCGAATGTTTCGCTGAGTACCGCTTCGCATGCCCTCAATGGCACCGCACCCTTGACCACGCAGGTTCGCGAGCGGGTGCTGGAAGCGGCCCGGACGCTCGGTTATCTCGAAAACCGCCGGCAGAAGGCGACGATCGCCACTCTGCGTGTCGTGTTGCTCGCCATGACCAATGATGCAGCGCCGCAGAGCGATCTCAATATGGTCAGCTGGACGATGCTGAACGGCTTCCGGCGTGAATGCGAGAAGCGCGGCATTCGCATCGTTCCCTTTGTCAGCACGACGAGCCGGCTCGATCCCGTTACCGTCGCGGAGGCTGCCGATGCCGACAATGTCGATGGCATCGTGGTCCTGAATGATGACAGGGCGCAACTGGTCGAGGCGCTGTCCGCGCTTTCCAGGCCGGTGGTCTTGATCAATGGCGAAGACCCGGCCATGATCGTCGATACGGTGACGGCCGAGAACCGTTTTGGTGCGCGGCTTGGTATCGAGCATCTGCTCTCACTCGGGCATCGCAACATATTGCATGTCACCTGGAAGGGCCGCACAACGATCCGCCGCCGTTATGATGGTTATAGCGACGCGTATCTTGCGGCAGGCCTGACAGTTCCGGCCGATATGGTCGTCGAGGTGGAAAGCTACGAGCCAGAATGGGGCGAGGCCGCCATCCGCCGCCTGCTGGCCGAGACACGCCCGCTTCGAAACGCGACGGCGATCTTCTGCGCCGCCGACAATCTGGCGCTCGGCTGCCTGAAGGCGTTGACGGAAGCCGGTATCCGCGTTCCCGATGATGTCTCAGTGCTTGGTTTTGACGATATTATGCCGGCCGCCTTCAGCGCGCCGCCGCTCAGCACCATACAGTTGCCCGCTGACAGGCTGGGCGGTGCCGCCCTTTCACTTTTGGAACAGCGGCTTGTGGCAGCTGATCCCACCCGACCGGCGCACCGGCTGGAACTCGGCTGTCGCCTCATACTAAGGGGCAGCATCGCTCCGCCGCCTAAATAGGATCGTCGGCCCCTCTGCGGGCTGGTGGAAGAATGCCTGTTGGGCGACTAATTTTCTCGCCGTCATGCCAGACTTGATCCGGCATCCAGCCGACGCGGCTCTCTCGCGGCGGAAGACCCCTTCAGCCCAAGGACTTGGGTTGGCTGGATACCGGCTCAAGGCCGGTATGACGGGGTGGAGAGGTCTCGGTACTACATCATCCAATAGTCGAAGCGGCTATGCTTTAAAGCGAGCATCCTCAAACCCCGCCTCACTTCATGCCTGTCCCGGCAATGCCTGTCGTGATGTAACGCTGCAGGAACAGGAATACGACGGTGACAGGCGCCAGGCTGAGGAAGGTCATGGCGAGGATATAGTGCCATTGCACCGAGAACTCGCCCTGGAAGGCATTCAACCCCACCTGCAGCGTGAAGTTTTCACGGCTGCTGAGAACGATCAGTGGCCAGAGGAAGTCGTTCCAGCGCCAGAGCACCGAGAAGATGGCGAGAACCGCAAGCGCCGGCGCCGTCAGCGGCAGGATGATGCGCCAGAAGATGCGGAATTCGCTGGCCGCATCGACGCGGGCCGCCTCGATCAATTCGTCCGGAATGGTCAGCATATATTGCCGCAGCAGGAACACGCCGGTCGGCGTCGCGACCGTCGGGATGATGACGCCCCAGAGATTGTCGACGAGGCCGACGCCGACGATGACGAGATAGGCGGGCACCATGACGACGGTGAGCGGGATCATCAGGGTGGAGATGATCAGCACGAAGATCGCCTTCTCGCCACGGAAGCGGTATTTCGACAGCGCGAAGGCGGCCATGGCGTTGACGATCAGCGTCAGGACGGTCGCAACGAAGGTGACGAAGACCGAGTTCTTGAGGAAGGTCAGGAAGCTGAACCGGGTGAGCGGATCGGTGAAGTTCTCCGTCGCGATGGTCAGTTTCTGGACGGGAGATATTTCCCGCGTGTCGACGCTGACGGGTGGGCCGGGATTGGCGGGGTCCACCATCTGGGCTTTGAGGCCGATGCGACGGACCATGGCCATCTCCCGCTCCATGCCGTCGATGGGGGCTTTCCACAGGCTGAGCGGTTTGTCGTAACCCTGCACCTCCACCTGCACGGCGGCGCGCGGCAGAAGGCTCGGCGGAAACCGGGTGATTTCGGCTTCCGGTTTCAGCGATGACATGGCGGCCCAGACGACGGGGATGAGGACGGCGAGCGTGCCGCCAATAAGCCAGACCCATGACAGGATATCGGTGAGGCCGATGCGGCCGGGGCGGCGGGTGCGTGTGAGGAAGGAGACGGCGTTGGACATGGTCAGGACTCCATCTTTTTGCCAAGGCGCAACTGCACCAACGTCAGCGCGAGAAGCACAAGGCCCATCAGAACCGATGCGGCGGATGCAAGGCCGAACAGCCTCAGATCGCTGCCGAAGGCCATCTGGTAGATATATTGCACGACGAATGTATTGGCTGTTCCCGGTCCACCACCATTGGTGAGAACCCACGCTTCATCAAATATTTGCACCGATCTGATCATCAGAAGGATTAGCACGACCAGCAGGTTGGGCCCAAGCAGCGGCAGGGTGATGCGCAGTAGGGTGCGCCGGGGCGAGGCGGCGTCGATGGCGGCGGCTTCATAGAGGTCCTTCGGGATGGCCTGAAGGCCGGCCAGCAGGATGAGCGTATAAAAGCCCATATGGAACCAGACGGAGACCACCACGACAAAGAACCGCGACCAGCCGACATCTAGCAGGAAGATTTCCGGCGGCACGCCGAGCATCTGGAAAAAGGCGTTCAGCAGGCCGTTGCGGTCGAGGAACCATTTCCAGATGAGGCCGATGACGACAGGCGACAGCAGGACCGGGTAAAAGAACATGGCGCGGAAGAAACCGCGCGCGGCAATCGCCCGGTTGAGGATGAGAGCGGTGATGAGCGCGACCAGCAACGTGGCGATGACGTTGAAGCCGACGAACCACAAAGTGTTCCAGATCGCCGTCCAGAACAGCGATTCCCGGCAGCTTCCGGGGTCCATGTAGCTCTGGCAATCCAGCAGCTTGCCGAAATTTTCCAGCCCGACAAAGGGGCGGTCGGTGATGAGAAGTTCGGTGCCGCCGGTGAAGGCGTAACCGACGGCAATCGCAATGGGCAGGAAGGTGAAGATGCCGAACAGGACAAGGTTCGGCATCAGGAAGATATAGGGCATGCGCCTTTTGCCGATCAGCCGCTCGATGAAGTTGAGCGGCACTTCGGCAATCGCCATTACGGCATCGAGCGCACGGTCGGACAGTCTCGCAAGCTTCGGATTGGCCATGCTAACCCCTCCCTTCGCTGTCGAGGCGCGGCAGCGCCAGTTCGGTGGCGGGATCGAAGACGTGCACCTTTTCCCGCGTTGGCATGATCTTCAGCACCGAGCCGGAAGCGGGGGCGAAATGGCCCGCCTGATGCACGATGACCTGCTCCTTCTCTCCCTGAAGATTGCCATAGAGATAGGTCTCGGTGCCGAGGCTTTCGTGATACTGCACCTCGAAGGGCAAGCCGGCATTGTCGGAGATGGTGAAATGCGAGGGGCGAATGCCCGCGAGAACCGCCTGCCCGGGGCTGACGGTTGCCGGATCGATGAGGCAGGGCAGGGACACGCCATAACCGGCGTCGATGGCGATGCCGCCGTCACTGCCCTTGGTGATGGTGCCCTTCAGCATGTTCATGCGCGGCGAGCCGAGAAAGCCGGCGACGAAGAGGTTGCGCGGATTGTCGAAAAGCTCGAGCGGGCTGCCCACCTGCTCGATGCGTCCGGCGCGCAGCACCACGATTTTGTCGGCCATGGTCATGGCTTCCACCTGATCGTGGGTGACATAGATCATCGTCGTCTTGATATCGCGATGCAGGCGGGTGATTTCGGCGCGCGTCTGCACGCGCAGCGCCGCATCGAGGTTCGACAGCGGCTCATCGAACAGGAAAATATCGGGTTCGCGCACGATGGCGCGACCGATGGCGACGCGCTGGCGCTGGCCGCCGGAAAGCTGTTTCGGCTTGCGGTCGAGATAGGGTTCGATGGCGAGCATGCGCGCCGCCTCGTTGATGCGGCTTTCGATTTCCGCCCGCTTGAAGCGCAGGTTTTCCAGACCGAAGGCAAGGTTCTTGCGCACGCTCATATGCGGATAAAGTGCGTAAGACTGGAAGACCATGGCGATCTTGCGCTCGGCCGGCGACAGCGCGCTGACATCGCGCCCACCAATGCCGATGGTGCCTGACGTGACATCCTCAAGGCCGGCGATGATGCGCAGCAGCGTCGATTTTCCGCAGCCCGAAGGGCCGACGAAAACGACGAACTCCCCGTTCTCGATCTGAAGATCGATGTCATGCAGCACATGAACGGCGCCGAACGCCTTGTTGAGGTTTTCGAGTTTCAGACTTCCCATCACCTGCTCCCTTCGGACAAGTTCGTCATCGCGACGATCTCTTGTTTGTTCCAGCCCTCGGGCAAGGGCATCGTTCTTTTAATGGCGACATCACGCGCCGAAAATCCCTCTACGCCGGCAAGGTAAACCGCAGGCATTCCGCCGGGATAATCCTCCATTCCGACGATCCTGCCCTCAGCATCCTGCGTCCAGGCATTGGCGCGGCCGGCGGCATGGGGGCTCGGCGCAATATCCGCATTGGTTGGGCGCAGATCGTATTGCAGGCCGGTGCCGAGCTTGCCCGGCTGCTGCGACAGCATGATGCGCTCCAGCCGGACATTGTGAATGCCGGCCTTCGATGTGGCGACGAGGTTGATCGCCCCTTCCATGGAACCGCTCAGATCTTCCACGACCAGATTGTCCACGCTGCCGGCCTGACGCTCGGGGCGGCGGTCGACGACGGTGACGGTGACCGCTTCACCCGAACCCCAGAAGCCGCCCGGTGTTTCGTGGCACTCGGTCTCGATTCTTGAAAAGCGGATGTTGCGCATCGCGCCGCCATCGCGGGAGAACAGGCCGACGCCGCGATTGGACTGGACGATTTTGCAATCCTCGAACGCGACATTGGTGAAATCGCCGAAGGATTCCGTGCCAAGCTTCAGCGCGCAGCTCATGCTGGAAACGGTGCAGCGGCGAACGGTGATATCGGCGCAGGCGCCGACCGCCTTGCCGTCCAGCCCGGCGCTGGTCTTCAGGCAGATGCCGTCATCGGCGGTCGAGATAAAGCAATCCTCGATCAAGGCGCGCCGGCAGGCATCGAGCACGATGCCGTCCGTATTCGGCAGACGGCGGTCGTTTTCGACGCGCAGATTGCGGAAATGAAGGTCTTCGCAATCGACCATATGCAGCGTCCACATCGGCGAACCACTGACGGACAGGTTTTCAAGGCGCACGTTGCGGCAGCTTTCCAGCACCATCACGCGTGGGCGTTTTTTCGCCGGGACATAGGTACCCATGGCCTTGTCGTCGCCGACGATGAAGTTTTCACCGCCGGCCTCGATGCGGCCGGGACCGGTGACGGCGATATTGCTTGCGCCGCTCGCGATGATCATGCCGCGATCGGAGTCTTCGGCAATCACCGAAACCCGGGTGAGGGCGTAGGCGTTGTAATCGGAAACGGGGGCAAGCACCGCATCTTCAGCAAGGTGCAGTTCCACGCCGCTTTTGAGATGGAGGCCGGCGCTGACATGACGCCCGGCCGAGAGAGACACGCGCCCGCCGCCTGCGGCTGATACGGTATCTATAGCCTGCTGGATGGCCGCCGTGGCATCAAGGCCACCCGCCACGACTGTGATATCCTGACTGATGTTCATGATGCTCACGATGCCTTTGGCCTTTTCAGAAAAACGTCGATCAGGAGCAGCATCGTCAGTGCCTGCCCGTAGGGCGTGGGCAGATTGGGAATGCGGCGGTAGAAGTCGAGATCGTGGCCCATCGGCGTGCCGTCGGAAACGCCGTGGACGACGCCTTCATCGTCGATATTGCCAAGCACCGCCTTCAGCGCGCGTTCCGCATGCGGCCTGTTCTCCTCGCCGAGAATGCCGGCCTCGATGCCGCGCAGAATGCCATAGGCGATGCCGGCCGTCGCCGATGTCTCGACCGGCGAGTTCGGGTCATCAAGAAGTGTGTGGAACATGCCGTCCTCGCGCTGATATTGCCTGAGCGACCGCACCTGGCTTGCCAGCACATTGGCGAGGAAACGCCTGTCCTTTTCACCAAGCGTCGGCACCAGTTCGAAGAGTTCGGGAATGGCGACGGTGATCCAGGAATTGCCGCGCGCCCAGAAGGCGTCCGCGAAATTATGGCGTCCGTTGAAGGTCCAGCCGTGATACCAGAGCCCGGTGACGGGGTCCGACAGATAACGCGTATGGATCATGAACTGGTAGACCGCCTCGTCGATCCAGTCCTGACGTTTGCAGACGACGCCGGCGCGGGCGAGGAACAGACATGCCATGAACAGCGTGTCGTCCCATAATTCGCCCTCATTCAGCCGCTCCTTGACGACATGCTGGAAGCCGCCATCTTCGGTTTTCGGCAATTTATGCACCAGCCAGTCGGCCCAGTCTTCCACCAGCACCCGGAAATCCGGCCGGTCGACATGTTCGGTGAGGATGACAAGCGGCAGCATCGGGGCGGAGCTGTTGATCTGGCGCGGCGGCAGGCCGCGCTCGATCTGCCAGCCATACCATGTCACGAGGTCGTCCAATGCCTTCCGGTCGTTGGCGGCGAGCGCCCGGCGCAGGAACCCGTAAAGGCCCACACCCACTTCCCAGTCCCATTCATCGAACTGGATCTTGCCATCGGAACTGCCGCTGACCAGACCTTCCTGAATGCCCTTGAGGCGGCTGAAGGCGGCGGCGACATTGTCGATCGTCGTCCTGAGAGTGTCTTTTTCCATGCTTGGCTGGTTCATCTGTCAATTCCGCTTAGGAGTAGAATGGTTGCGCCGCGCCACCCGATGCGGGATCGGCACTGTCGAAGGTGATTTCCGGCTGGGGCTGGTCGTGGTCGAAGGCCATGGCCTGCCCGCCAACGGTGAATGCGCCGTCCCAGGTGAGGGTAAGCTCAGGTCCGCCCGGCGGCGTGACCGAGAGCAGGCGGCTTTCGGTATCGAAGGTGATCTGTGTGGCGAGTATTCTTTCCCGAAAACGGGCAAAATCCGCGACATCCCCGCAGCCGATGATGCCGATCCAGCCGGCGCGGCGGCCGGGCGATCTGATTTCGCGATTGGCGGTGGCGCCTGCGGTGATGGGCTGAAGCCCGTTCGTCGCATAAAGGGCGGCAAAGCCGCGGCCCGAGCGGGTGATGAGCCAGTTGCCCTCCACCAGCACCTCGTCCAGCCCGTCGCGGCCGAGATAGGCATGGGTCCAATCGTTGCGGTGATCTTGCGTATCGAAGATCAGCATCGCCAGATCGCGATGTTGCGCCACGCGCGGCAGGATGCCGCTTCCCGCCCAATAGGAGGGGCGTTGCGTGCCCCACGGATCGTCCTCGCCCGGGTGGTTGACCCAGAGCCGCGCCATCGGGTGGCCGGCAAGCTTAATGTCCATGACGTGCTGCTGGTGGCCCTTGCGGCCGGTCTTGTGATCGACAACGGTGGAAAGCTGGGCGGCCTCGTTCTTGAAGAGCACGAGCTTGCCGGGCTCCAGCCCCTGCGCATACCGCGCCTCGACCACACGGCCGGTCTCCAGCTGTGAAAGGGCGGCGAGATGCGCCGGGGGCAGGTAATCGCCGCAGCAGAACATCGGCAGCGAGGCGACACCATTGTTCAGCCAGCCCTGACCGAAGGCGACCTCTGCAAAGGGCGCCAGTTCTGTCAGCGGCCCCGCGCGCAACTCCTTGTCATAGGCTCTGCCCTGCGAGCCGGAGGGAACGCCACCGAGCGTATGGAGCGCGATCATTTCGAAGATGAGATCAAGCTGGTAGCGGGCGCGGACGGCAAGCTCCGGTCCCGCCCAATGTTCGATGGCGAGAAGGCCGATGAAATCCACGGGGTAATAGGCGGCCGAATTCCATTCGGCCAGCCCGTGCGCCTCGACGCTGTCGAACCAGCGCTCCAGCCGGTCGGCGGCCAGCGCCGCCTGTTCTCTGCCGGTGCGGCCGGAGGCGGTGAAGACGGTGTCGGGCAGATAGTGTCCGGCGAGCAGTTGGCTGGTGTGGAAGCAGAGAACATGGTTCTCGCTCCAGAACCACATGACGTCATTGCCCGGCTCGTCCACCCAATAGCGATAGCCGAGGATCGAGGCGTTGATCCGTTCCAACATCTCTTTCGGCAGGCGGTTACCATAGGCGCGTACCAGCCAGAGAAGCGGTATCATGACGAAATCGGAGCAGTCCTCGCGCCGGTCGATCGAGCGCAGCGTTGCGTCAACAATGCCTCCGATCGTCTTGATGTCATCGCTGCCGGTGGCGACCATCGCCAGCGCGCGGCCGATGCGCCAGGCGCCAAAACGGGCGCTGAAGGACAGGGCCGCCTTTTTTCGCTCGTTAATATCGGCATTGGGGGCTTCCGGCGCGATATCATGCATGAAGGCTGCGTCGATAAGGCGGGTTACTGTTCCCGCTCCCGAGCCCATGGTGATTTTTACGCCGTGATACCCGTCCGAAATGCCTGTTGTTTCGGGGATTGTCAGCGTGGATTGCCCGGCCTTCAGCACGGTGTCCACGTCCGCAAGCGCAGCGCGCTCATGCCCATGGCTTTTGACAGCGATGTGCACAGGCAGGTCGCTCGCAGGGGCTGCTCCGAAGACCAGCTCAAGGGCCGTGCCGCAAAACACGTCGCGTGCCGGGCGAACATCGCGCACCAGCGCGGCAAGACGCTTTGTTTCTTCCCGGTCGAGCGGCACGGGCAGCACGACGGTCAACGGTGCGGCGTCGACAACCTCAAGCTCGAAGAACCAGATGATGTCGCGTTCCGCCAGATCCTCGCAGAGCAGCAGCACCTCGTTGTCGCCGGCCGCAAGGTCGAGCACCACGTCGCGGCTGGTTTCGACATTGCGGATGAAGGGTTCGAAGCGCACCTGTTCGATGCCATTGAGCCATATGCGGACACCGCCGCAGGTACGCAGCCGAAAATGTACCTGCCTTGCAACTTCACTGCGGAAAGTGCCCTTCAGCCAGCGTTGGACATGGGTGGGAACATGCCAGAAGCCGGTGAATTCGACACGGCGATTGGAGCCCGGCAGGTTGAGGTGTGACACCGCAAAGCCAGTCTCGGGCGCGACGTCGCGGCCGATCATGGTCTGCTGGAAGGCCTTGCGGCAGGGCAGGTCGCCCACATCCACGAAACCGTTGATGAAGCGATAGTTCACGCGGTCTTCGGCGGGGGCTGCGGTGCCGGGAAATGACGCCTCCACTAGATCGGAGACGATCCAGGCAGTCACCGTTTCGCCGTTTGCGACGGTATATGTCGGCTGCGACGCGTTCGCCGCAAATGGTCCATCCGTCATAATGGATCGCCTCCCTTCGATCTTTATAAAATTATTTTCACAATTCGATTTTCGCTTTTTCGCGTCGATTTGTGCGATTTACGTAAAACAAGCAGCTTGACGTTTATTCTGTCAAGCCGCAAAACAGGATAAATCGAATTATGCAGAGGAGCTTTCGTTCGATTTATGAAAATATTTTCATTTGGGAGGATGAGCATGATGAAATTGTTTTCGGGCGTCAGCGCCCTGGTAATTGCCTCCGTTGCCGGTCTTGCGGCCGCGCAGGCCGAGACCCGCACGATCACTTTCCTTTTTACGGATGACGACCAGGGTTACGTGCAGCGCATGGCCGAACTCAGCAAGGAGTTCGAAGCGGCCAATCCGGGCGTGAAGGTCAATTTCGTATCTTCGGGTTATGACGCTGTTTCCAAGCAGCTGCCGGTGCAGCTGGCGGTGGGCGAAGGTCCTGACATCGCCAAGATCACCGACTGGCAGCTTGCACCCTATTATCTCGACATGCGCCCCTATATGAAGGATGCCGAAGCCTTTGCGAAGCTGCACGGCTCCAGCCTCAACCAGCTTCGCCTGCCCAATGTCAACGATCCGCAGTCGATCAACGGTTACATGGCGTCGCAGACGCTCAACCTGCCCTTCGTCAACAAGACGCTGTTCGAGCAGGCAGGCGAACCTTTGCCTGGCCCGACCGCGAAATTCAGCGAGATCGTCGAGGCTTCCGCCCGTGTCGCCAAGGCAACCGGCGTGCAGATCCCCTTCACCATGGACCGATCCGGCCACCGCTTCTCCGGCGGCGCCTTTGCTTACGGCGCGACCTATGTGAAGGACGGCAAATTCAGCTTCCCGGATGACGCGGCCAAGAAATATATCGCCGATATCTATTCATGGACGCAGAATGGCAGCTTCCCCAAGGAAATGTGGGGTGCCGCCGGCGGCTCGCAATACAAGAACATGGGTGACGAGTTCGTCAACGGCAATGTCGTGACCTATCTGGCCGGCAACTGGATGGTCAATCCGTTCCAGAACAAGATCGGCGACAGTTTCGAATGGACGGCTATCAATGCGCCCTGCGCCGATGCCGGGTGCTACGCCATGCCCGGCGGCACCGCCGTTGTCGGCTTCAAGCGCACCAAATATCCGGAAGATGTGGCTCACTTTATCGAATTCCTCGGCTCGGAAAAGGTGCAGCGGGAAATCGCCGAGAACTACGTCATCCTGACCGGCGCGGAGATTGTCGATCCGCAATACAAGCTGAAGAGCGAAGACGCCAAGGCGGCGATGAAGGTCTTCCTCGACAACAAGAAGAACGTGCCGCAGGCAGCCCGCGATTTCGAACGCGCCAAGGGCGGCAGCGCCATGTATCAGCAGATCGTGCAGCGCATGAGCCAGCTGATCGTCGGTGAGTTGACGCTCGACCAGACCTATAAGGTTCTGGAAGATGACGTCGCCAAGATCAACGAGGCTGTCGCGGTCAAGAAATAACGACCCGATCGTCCGCCGATGGCGGAATGATGAAGCTTTCGAACGATATGCCCGGAGTGATGCTTCGGGCATATCACGCCGTATCTTTCCGAAGGCGGCGCATTTTCGCTGGAGGAACTGCCGCAGGGAGCCGTTCCCGGCGACCCATCGAAAAACTGAAATACGCTCCGTTTAAACCTGATGACGAGGCGCGCGGGAAACCGTGCCGCCTGTTTTCGTCACGCGTCAATCGCTGCAAATCATAGGATTCGTCATGGCCAAACTGAAGATGTCGTCTTTTCCGTCCGCACGCTCTACCCTGCTTGCCTCCGTCGCATTGCTGGTTCTTGTCCCGAGCGCACAAGGGTTCGATCGCAGCGGTCCAGCGGGTCAGGGGTTTGCCATCACGGTGCCGGAGCCTGCCGCGACCTATCCGCTGCCACTTGCCGATAGTTATCGCAACCAGACCGGCAAGAATGAAAAGGGCGAGGATGTCCGCGCTTATGATGACCGGGACAATCCGATCATCGAAATCCTCTCCGGTTTCAACCGCATCTGGACGCTTGGCGATGAAAAATGGGCGGATGGCGGCGCCAATGGCGATGGTCCCTCGGATTTCAGCCATGCGAAGATCGTTAATCTCGCTGTCTGGCAGGAAAACATGCGTTACGTGCTATCAGTGACCGGCGAGAACCGCACGCGCGCTGCCGCTTTCGAAGCCTATATGAACGACCGGCGTTCGCAGGGTTACAGCGTCATTGACGGCATGGGGCCGCTCGCCGACTGGTATCGCGAAGGAGCGGGCGCGACGACGACGATTAATCACACATTGGCGGATTTCGACCCGAACGAGGTCATCGCCCGCAAGGAAGACGACAAGGGCTCCGAGGCGGGTGCAGCCGATAGCGAGCTGAAGGATTTTGTCGCCTTCATGAAGGTGATCCGTGGCCCGGAGGGCACGACCTCGCCGGCGAAATATTTCTATTCCACGCCACGGCCGTGGCGCATGAACGACAAGGGCGAGGTGATCGAAACCGGTAAGGAAACCATCGGCGACCGCACCTTCGAAAGCTATGACAGCGACGCCGGCGTTGTCGTTCCGGCGCTGAAATATGCCCGGGAAAATCGCGGCCGCGCCAAGGATGGCGGTTTTCCGAGCGGGCACACCAACGCCGCCTATCTTGCCGCCATTGCTTATGCCTATGCCGTGCCGGAGCGTTTTTCCGAATTGCTGACGGCGGCTTCCGAACTCGGCGAGAGCCGTATCGTCGCTGGCATGCATTCGCCACTCGACGTGATCGGCGGCCGCATCACCGCAACGGCGATGGCTGCGGCCATGTTGCAGGACCCGAAAAATGCCGAGGTGAAGAAGGCCGCGCATGCGGCCTTGCAGGCCTATTTCGCCAAACGTCTGCGGCAGGGCCAGTCGCTCATCGATTTCGCCCATGGCGCAAAGCCGGATGTCGACCAATTTGCCGATGCGGCGAAGAACGGGGCGGATTATCGCAGGCGCATGACCTTTTCCTTCAGCCGCGACAAAGCCGTGGGCGATGCGCCGATGGTGGTGCCGAAGGGGGCCGAGGTTCTGCTGGAAACGCGCCTGCCTTATCTTGATGCCGCAGAGCGGCGCGCCGTTCTGTTCTCCACCGGCATCGAGGCGGGTTATCCGCTGCTTGATGATAGCAATGGCTGGGGTCGTATCAATCTGGTTGCTGCCGCCGGTGGTTACGGTGCGTTTGATGGCGATGTCGAAGTCACGATGGATGCCGCCGCCGGCGGCTTCAACGCGGCAGACCGTTGGACGAACGACATTGCCGGGGCGGGACGGCTCGTCAAATCCGGTAGTGGGGCGCTGACGCTCAGCGGCAATAACAGCTATGGCGGTGGCACAATTCTAAGGGATGGCACACTGGTAGCGTCGTCTGCCGATGCGCTTGGGACCGGCGGCGTGCTGGTCAGCGGCGGCACGCTTACGCTCAAGGCCGGCAAGGATGTCGCCATCGGTGGTGATTATACGCAGTCGGGCGGCACATTGGCGCTTGATCCGCAAAAGGCTGCTCTTCGCGTTAAAGGCAATGTGGTGTTGGACGGCGCGACCCTGAAGCTTGCTTTCGATGGCGGTGCACCGGCTGCCGGCACGCGCCTCGATGTGATCGCCGCCAATGGTCTGACCGGGACATTCGCCACGATTGATGCGGGCAATGTAAAGGTGCGACCGGTCTATACTGGCTCGGCACTGTCTGTGGTGATCGAATAGGCATGATGCAATGATAGAGGCCGCCGCAACCCTCCGGTTACGGCGGCCCCAGATAGATTTGCAGGGAACCACAGGATGACCACCCCTACAGGAAATAGCGCACCCTCAGTGGCAATAGCGCGGCGCCGATGGCGGACGGATCGCCGACCGTTTCGCTGAGAACCAGCTTCGCCTCCTTCGGGCCGACGCCGTAACGGTGTTCGCGCTGGGAGGGCATGTGTGTGCGTTCGATCATCATCTGGCCGAGCGCGCGTGGCAATTGTCCGCCAAAGACGATGGCCTGCGGATCGAGAACCGCGATCAGGCTCGCGACAAGCCGGTCCACTTGCGGCATGGTCTCGGTTAGCCATTCCTCCACGCCCGGCCAGGAGGGATCGAACTGCTGATAAAGCGCTTCGATCGACTGGATGTCGACGCGGTTTTTCTGCAAGGTTGTGATCAGATATTGCAGCGCCGGGCGCTTGGGCGATTCATCCGGGTTGTAGATGCCGCTGAATTCGCCGGCATTGCCGTAAAACCCGTGAAACGGCTGCCCGTCGAGGATCAGCCCGCCGCCGAAACCGTAATTGAAGGACAGATAGGCAAAGGTCTGGCACCAGGAGCCGACGCCGCGAAGGCTCTCGCCGATAGCCCCCGTGGTGGCGTTGTTTTCCAGCCAGACCGGCAGGTGGAATTTCTCCTCAAGGATCGGCTTCAGGTCCATTAGCGACCAGTCGCGCAATGGTTCCGGCGCGTTGAAGGCGCGGTCTTCCGACACAAAGAAGCCCGACATGGAAAAACCGAGGCCAAGCAGGCGCTCGCGCGGGATGCCGTGTTCGGCCAAAACCCGTTCGAGGGCCAGCGACAAGGCGTCAAGCGTCATCTCCCGGTCTTCCGGGAGCATCTTCAGCTTTTCCTCGACAATGACGACACAGCGGAAATCGGCGATGCAGATCACCACGGAGTCGGTGTTGATGGAAATGCCGAGCGAATAGGCGGCCTCCGGCACCAGCTCGATGGTTGGGCTTGGCTGGCCGCGCGTGCCCTTTAGCGGCGCGCCGGTGCGCAGCAACCCGCGCTCCAGCAGGCCTTCGATCAGCCGATGTACGGATTGCTGAGTCAGGTTCGTGTGGCCGGTAATCGATGCGCGGGCGATGGGCCCATGGCGGCGCACGATATCCAGAATTAGACGCTCGTTTTCGCTGGCAAGCGGCTGGCGGTCGAAAATCTGGCGCGGCGTCTGATCTGTTGTCATGGCCTTGGATAACGGCTGCGCGGGGCGGCGGCAACATGGGGCATTGGTTTGCGACAGCATTTTTCACTGGACTGTCACAAATATTACACTTAGAGTGTATTAATAAGGGGCCGGTCAACAACGGGTCCTCAGGAGGAACCATTCAATGCGCATGAAATTTCTTGCGATCGCCGCGCTTGCGCTGGCGACGACGGCAGCGCCGTGCCTATCGGCTGACAGCAATATGAAAAACCTCGACTTCGATCTGTCGAAGGTCACGCGCGACAATTTCTACGACATCGTCGTTCCCGCCGCCAAAGCCGAGGGCACGGTGACGATGTATAATTTCGCCGGCAGCTTCGCCGATACGTGGAAGGAACTGATCACCCGTTTCGAAGCCAAATATGGCATCAAGGTCGCCTATAGCGACGTTAAGGGCGATCAGGCGAACCAGCAGCTGATCGCGGTACAGGCGGCAGGGCAGGATTCGCCCGTCGATGCCTATTTCGCCGGTGGCGGCAGCTATCCGCTTCTGTCCTCCAAGGGTGTTGTCGGCAATATTGCGCTGACGAAGATCCTGCCGAATATGGCCAATTACAATCCGGAACTGGCAGAGACCGTCTTCGGCAAGCCGCATGGCGGCAGCTTCCCGCTGGTGCATCTCAACCAGACCGCAATCGGTTACGATTCCGCCTTCGTGAAGGCCGAAGATGTGCCGAAGAGCTTCGAGGACCTTCTCGTCTGGGCCGAAAAGAACCCGAAGCGGCTTGGCGTCACCCTGCCAGCCAAAGGCGGTTCCGGTGGCGGCTTCATCTATTCGGTGGCGCTCAATTATCTCACCGGCGACTGCCGTGCAAAGCTCACCGACTATAACCAGACGCTGCAGCAGGCCGAAGACTGGGCCATGGAGTCCGAGTGCCTTACACCTGTCTGGGACTATTACCGCCGTCTCCTGGCGGTGGCGGAACTGACCAATGGCAATGCCGATACGCTGAACCTCATCAACAACCAGCAGCTTCACATGGGCACCGTCTGGGAAGATCAGGTGATGAGCTTCCTCGGCACCAAGCAGTTGCCGGAGAGTTTCCGCGTCACGCTGCTGGAAAAGGGCCAGGTTGGCTCGGGTGACGCCATGTTTGTGCCGGCCAATGCGAAGAACGTCGCTGCGTCGCTGCTTCTGATCGACATGGCGATGAGCAAGGAATTCCAGCTCTGGAAGCTGGAGAACAAGGCCTCCCGCTCTCCGCGCGCCGATGTCACCAACGATCTGATGCCGAAGGCCGTGCAGGAGCATGTTCTGCCGCAGAGCGTTTATCCGCGCCTGTCGCTGCCGGCTTTCTGGGACATGTCGACGGCGCTTGCCGAAGCGCTCGATGAAAAAGTCCTCAACCAGTAACGCCGTCAGGATGACCGGATCGTGCAGCCGAAAGTGCTGCACGGTCTGGACACTCTTGGTCAAAAAATATCAGGGAGGCTCGCCATGAGTGAACTCGATATCAGCAATATCAGCAAGGATTACGGGGCAAGCCGGGCGCTTCATCCCGTGTCGATCACCGTGGAGCGGGGCGAATTCGTCACCATTCTCGGCCCCTCGGGTTGTGGAAAGTCGACGTTGCTGCGCATCCTCACCGGCATCAGCCAGCCGTCGGGCGGTGAAATCCACCTTGGCGGCAAGCGCATAGACCAGGCGCCGCCGGAAGCGCGTGATATCGCCATGGTGTTCCAGTCCTATGCGCTTTTCCCTCATATGTCGGTTGCCAAAAACCTCGGTTTTGGCCTGAAGATGAAGAAGGTTGCGAAGGACGAGCGCGCGCGCCGTATCGCCCATGCGCTTGAAATCTGCAATCTTGCCGGTCTGGTGGATCGCATGCCGCGGCAATTGTCCGGCGGGCAACAGCAGCGCGTGGCGCTGGCGCGCGCCATCGTTATGCAGCCGAGCCTGCTGCTGTTCGACGAGCCGCTCTCCAACCTCGACGCCAAACTCCGCGACACGCTGCGCCATGAGCTGACCGAGCTTCACCGCCGCATCGGTGCCACCAGCCTTTATGTCACGCATGATCAGGCCGAGGCCATGGCGATGTCGGACCGGATCGTCGTCATGAATGCCGGGCGCGTGGTCGAGATCGGCACGCCGCTCGAACTTTACCGCTCGCCGAAACATGCCTTCACCGCTGGCTTTCTCGGCCAGACCAATCTTCTGCCCGTATCCGCTGAAGGCCAGCAGGCGCAATTGCCCTGGGGCCAGCCTGTGACGCTGGATCGGGTTGCGGATCGGACGGCGGCCGGCAATGTGCAGATTTCCGTTCGTCCGGAAAACATCCAAATCCACGCCGATCAGGCCGGTGACGGCACGGTTTCCGCCGTTTCTTTCATGGGCGCCAATGCGCTCTATACGGTCGAGATCGGCGGCCGCCAGATCAGGGTCAGCCAGTCCGGCGCGGACAATCTGATCGATGCCGGGCAAAGGGTCGCCCTGCAATTTCCCGGTTCGGTCCATCTTCTCGATGACAGAATGGTGGGGGAGGCGGTGTGATGGCCGGGATTCTTCGTAACCGACGCGCCCAGCTTCTCCTGCTGTTGGCGCCCGGGGTGGGATATCTTCTGGTCTTCTTCGGCGGACCGCTGCTCTCGGCGCTGATCGGCAGCTTCAGGCAGGAGGATGGCGGCTTCACGCTGATGTTCTACGAGCGGATTTTCACCCGCGCATCGATGATCCGTGGTCTGACGACCTCCATCTATTACGGCGTCATGCCTGTCATCGCCTCGCTCGCGGCCTCGGTGCCGCTGGCGCTTTTGATCCGCAAGAGTTTTTTTGGCCGCAAGCTGTTCAGTGGCCTTTACAAGCTGCCAATGGCGGTGCCGGGCATCATCGTCGGCCTGATGGTGATCGTCGTTTTCGAACGGGGCGGCTTTCTCGACAGGCTGGTCGCGCCGCTCGGGCTAGAACTGCCCAAGCTCGTGCGGGACGACTGGGGCATCGGCGTCATTCTGGCCAGTGTCTGGAAGCAGATACCCTTCATGACGCTGATCATCACCAGCGCCTTTGCGGCCATTCCCGAGGATATACGTTATGCCTCGCGCACGCTTGGCGCTTCGCGGCTGAAGACGTTCTTCTTCGTGGAGGTGCCGCTCGCCATGCCGGGTATCACGGCCGCCATTCTCCTTACCTTCATAGGCTCCATGGGCTCTTACGCCATTCCCGACATCGTCGGGCCGCCGACGGCCCGGCCGCTTTCGGTGCTGATGGTCAAGGAGTTCAATCAGGGCCGCTTCAATCAGGTCTATGCCATGGGCATGGTTCTGAGCCTGTTCGCGATCTCAGTCCTCATTCTCTATTATTCCCTGACATCTCGCATCGGCCCCGGCCAGAACCGAGGAGACGCATGATGAGCGCTATCACCATCGAACCCGCCATCACTCCCCGCCGCCGTGCCTTCACGCCGGAGGACCGGATTTTTGTCTCGATCGGGCTTTATGGCGCGCTAACGCTTGCCATCGCCGTGCCGCTGACGCTGATGTTTCTCTGGAGCATTGCCGATGGCTGGTCTCCGCCGCTCGTCGTGCCGAAGGATTACACCACGGCACGCTGGGCGAGCATCCTCAGCGATGGCAGCCTCATCCGCGCCGCCATCAACAGCATCCTCATCGCCATTGTCGTCACCTTCCTGACGGCGGCCATCGCGTTACCCACCGCCTGGGCGATGGCGCGGTTTCCCTTCCGGCTGAAACGGCTGGTGGAGATTTTCATCCTTGCGCCGATCATCATTCCGGGGCTGGTCGTCGCCGTTGGCATCGGGCAGGTGTTCCTTCTGTTCGGCCTAGCCTATTCGGTGACGGGCGTCATTCTGGTGCAGATCGTCGGCACCCTGCCGCTGATGATCCGGCTGATGACGGCGGCGCTGGAGACCATTCCAGACGATCTCATCCATGCCGCGCGCTCGCTTGGCGCGGGCACGGTCGGCATCGTTCTCCACATCATATTGCCGCTGGCGGTGCCGGGCCTTCTGGCAGGCGGGCTGATGTCCTTCATCGGCAGCTTTGAGGAATTCGACAAGTCCTTCATCGTCGGCGCGCCTGTTGTCGAAACCCTGCCGATCAAGCTTTACATGTATCTTGATCCCTATTCGATGCAGCTGCCGCTTGCCTCCATCGTCTCCTTCATCCTGCTTCTTCCCGCACTGGTCGTCTTCATCATCGCCGGTCGCATCCTGCGCGACGATCTGATGGCGGCGGGCATGGGGAAAATCTGATCCGGGCGCTCCAACCCGGTAATTGCAACGTCCGAAAGTGAAAACCATGCACCAAACCCTTGCAGCCTCCCGTAAGACCTCCAATTCCTGCAACGTCCTCGCGCTTTGCTCGCGCGACAATCCGGCCATCCTGACGATAGCTCATCGCGGCTTCTGGACCGCCACCGCCGAAAACTCGCTGGCTTCCGTCCGCGCCGCGATTGCGGCAGGCGTGGAGATGATCGAGATAGACACGCAGGCGACGGCCGACGGCCGGTTGGTCGTCATCCACGATGAAACGATTGACCGCACCACGGCGGGCAAGGGGACCGTGAGCGCGCTGTCCTTCGAGGTGGTTCGCGCCGCTAAGCTGAAAGCAGGCGCGGGTGGTGATGCGGCTGACATCACCGATGAATGCGTGCCTACTCTGGAGGAATTGCTGGAAGAGGCGCGAGGCAAGATCACCGTCAATATCGACACCAAGTTTACCCGCGATCTGCCGCAGGTCATGGAAACCGTGCTGCGGCTCGGCGTCGAGGATCAGGTGCTGGTGAAGACCGATATCGATCCTGAAGCGCCACGTTTCGAGGTGCTGGAGACCGACTGGTTCGGCAAGATCCCGCATATGCCGATGTTTCCGGTCAGAAAGGGCAAGTTCGCCGAGGATCTGCGCCGCATCGAGGCGTTGAGAGCGCCGATGATCGAGGTGAAATTCACCGATATTGCCGATCTGACCGAAGGCCGTGCCGAGATGGAGCGCCAGAATATCCGCCTGTGGATCAACTCGCTCGATGTTTCCCATTGCCTAGATTTCAACGATACGCGGGCGCTTTCAAATCCCGAAGCCGTATGGGGTGCTCTTGCCGAGGCTGGCGTCGGCGCCATCCAGACCGATGAAGTCGAAGCCTTCACCGGCTGGCTAAAGGCAGGCGCCGGCGAGACGGGCAGGGCGTGGACACGATGAGCGAGCGTCTCGAACGCGCCGTCGCCATCATCGAGGAAGCGATGGGCCTTGCCCTTCGCTTTTTCGAGGCGCGTGACGCCATCGCCACCCGGACGAAGGGCTTTCAGGATTTCGTCTCGGAAGCCGACACCACGGTCGAAAAGTTGATCCGCGACCGCCTGGCAGCCGCTTTTCCCGGAGAAACGGTGCTGGGGGAAGAAATGGGCGGCGTTGCCGATGACGCCTACTGGATCATCGATCCCATCGATGGCACCGCCAATTTCCTGCGCGGTTCGCCGCTCTGGGGCATCTCGCTCGGCTTTGTGCGAAATGGCCGGCCGGAACTCGGCGTCGTCGCCATGCCGGTGTTGAAGGATATCTATGCGGCGGCGGATGGGACGGGTCTGATGTTGAACGGCAAACCGCTTGCCCGCCATGTGCCCTTCGAGGATGTGCAGATCATGTCGCTCGGCGACAGCGCGGCCGCCGATGCGGAAGAGGTGGCGGCTCTCACCATCGGGCTCAGGCATGCCGGCTGGGTGGTGGAATCCATCCGCTCGACATCGATCGGCCTCGCCTTTGCCGCACGCGGTATCTTCGACGGCCATCTGCAGAAGCTGACGACCATGTGGGACATCGCCGGCGGCGTCGTTCTCGCAAGGGAAGCTGGCTTGGACGTCCGTATCGGAACAAGGCCCGGCAGCGGCATCCCCTGGGTCGCGGCCGCGACACCGGCGCTGATGACGGTGACGGAGGGGCTGTGGCCGGAGATAGCGGGAGAAGTATCGGCGGAACCTGCGTGACGCCTGGCGCAGGATCCTTCAGCGCGCTCGCCCGTTTCTCGGGGCGGGCGCATACCGTTTATGATGAAACAGCCGAACGCCGCTCATCTGTCCCGGTATAGGCGCGGTCGCTCCAGAGCAGGGCTTTGCGCAGCCGATCCGATATCGCTTCGGTTATGGCGCCGACAAACAGGATATGGTCTGCGGCATCGATGGAGCCGACAAGTTCGCAGTCCATGGCGAGCGTCGCATCGGCGAGTTTCGGGCTTCCTGACGGCCATGTATCCCAGTCTCCAACGCTGAACCGGCCGGGGAGATTTCCCTTGCCCGCAAAGACATCGGCGATCTCCTCCTGTCCCCTGGACAGCGCGGCGACGGAGAAGCGACGGCTCGCAGCGACGAGATCGACCACGCGGCTGCTGGAGTCGATGGAGATTATCAGCAGCGGCGGTTCTGCGCTGAGCGGCATGAAGGAGGTGATCGTGCGCCCGATCCGCTCTCCGCCGTGGGAGGCCGTGGCCACGGCCACGGTGAAGGTCAGCCCGGCTATTGAATCCTTGAATTCACGCGGGGAGATCATCGGAGACGCGCAAGCTTTCAGCGGAATATGGGCGTGATTGACCACGCCGCCAGAGATCAGCCTTAGATTATGAGACATGACATGCCGGGCTAACCGCCCGCTCCCGGGTTCTTGGAAAAAATGGAAAACTTGGCTGAGGCGCCATTCATGACGTCGGCATTGTCTGGCGGCGGCCTTTTCTGGTGCACGCGCGGCCAGATGCCGGAATAGTGGCGGTTTAGGTCGAGCCAGGCATGCAGCCCGGCTTCGGTATCCGGTCTGATCGCTGCCGCGGGACATTCCCGCTCGCAGATGCCGCAATCGATACATTGGTCCGGATGAATAACGAGCATGTTCTCGCCTTCGTAGAAACATTCGACCGGACAGACTTCCACGCAATCCATATATTTGCAGGCGATGCAGTTTTCGGTGACGACATAGGGCATTGAAACGCTCGAATGGAGTTGCAGCCGGACGGCGGCTGTCCGGCTGCGCCTGACCCGGCCCGCCGCACGGGGCAGCGGCAGGGGCCGGGTCGGTGGGGCTCAAATCAGAGGCGGGCTGCCACGGCCTGCCAGTTCACAAGATTGTCGAGGAAATTCTCGATGTAAGCCGGACGCTTGTTGCGGAAATCGATATAGTAGCTGTGCTCCCACACATCGCAGCCGAGAAGCGCCTTCTGCCCGAAGCACAGCGGATTGACGCCGTTTTCGGTGCGGGTGATCTTCAGGGTGCCGTCGGTATCCACCACCAGCCATGCCCAGCCCGAACCGAACTGCGATGCACCGGCGAGGGCGAAATTCTGCTTGAACAGCGATACCGAGCCGAAGGACTGCGCCAGCGCATCCTCAAGCGCCTTTGGGATGGCATGATTTCCCGGCCCCATGATTTCCCAGAAGAGATTGTGGTTCCAATGCTGGGAGGCATTGTTGAAGATACCGGACTGTGCGATTGCGCCCTTCTCATAGGTGCCCCGGACGATGTCCTCGAGACTGCTTTTTTCCCATTCGGTGCCTGATATCGCCTTGTTGAGATTATCGACATAGGCCTTGTGATGGAGATCGTGATGAAACTTCAACGTCTCCTCGGACATGCCCGATGGGGCAAGCGCATCATGGGCATAGGGGAGGTCGGGAAGCTGGAAAGCCATGGGGTATCCTTTGTCAACTGTTCGCTCAAGAGCATGAAATGAGCCTTGCGGAAACAAGGTGACAATACTTCTAGGAGCTCAACCATGGTTGAGGTCAAGAGGTTTTTTCACTGGAAGGATCGGACATGAAACAGGCCAAGGGGAATTGCAGAAAACCCCCGTGTCCACTGGCTCGTCGTGATGATTGCTCCGGAATTCGGCGACTTCAAAGCCCGAGAAATTTGAACGGCTTGCTATCCTTCAGGCTGTCATTCGCCATTCCTGAATAGATGTGAATCTGGTTGGGACCAAGATCAAGTTTCTTCACCGAGCCGGTGTCTTTGGAAAGATCGAGCTTCGTCATGTCGATCCAGAAGATATTCGGCGTCAACGCGGACTCGAAGAAATAAAGCTTGCGCTTGTGGTCGATGACCGTGCGCCAGCGTGTCGAAGAAATATTCGGCTGGTCCGGCGTGGTAATACCATAGGGAACCGAAACGTTGCGGATGACACTGAAGACGCTGGCGATCGCTTCAATTGCATTCTCGCTTTTGGGAATGGCGTTGGCGTAAAAGGCAGCGCGGGCGAAGCGATCCGAAGCGCGGTTCGTGCCAGGCAGCATGACCGTGCCACCGATCTGCGTCCAATATTCATTCAGAGCCAGCTGTTTGTCGAATGTAGGTGAATTGGTCATCACCTGATATTTGCGGTTGTGATGAATGACCTGCTTGCCGTCGATATATTCGACGATTGCGCTGTCTCCACTTGCATCCGAAAGTGAAAGATGCAGCGTTGCCAGACGCTCTTCACCCGGCACGTTGTCCGTCACGATCGTGAAGGGGATTTTCTCCAGCGCGCTGACAGCTTCGGCGACGGTTGCGAAATTATCGAGCACATATTGCGCCCAGGCCGCGATGGATAGGCCCGGAGATTTGCCGTCATAGGCAGGGTAGCTGGATTCGACCAGCCAGAGAACATTTGCCGCAAGCCCGGCCTCGTTCATGCCGTCCGTGGTGGAAATATCGTAGCCTGACGCGATGACGCTGCCGTATCTGGATGTCCATTTCACGGAGTTTGGCCCGGCCTCGCCAGACCGCTCCATTCCCCGCGGAAACACCCAGATGTTGGTTCCGACATCCGTTTTCCAATCCATCGATCGGGCCGTCATGACCTGATCGTTTTCGCCAAGATACACGAAACGCGTGCAGGCCTGCGCCACCGACGTGGTGAGTGTTGCGATCGAAAAAATGATGGCGGTGCAGGCAGATAAAATCGGCAAAGTCTTCGGGCGCATGAGACAGGCTCCGGTGCTCTTGGCAGGAATACAGCGTATGATAGAAAATCGGACTTGTTGGCGGAAGTCAAATGGGTCTACTTTCTCTCAATCATAGGGGGATGCCTTTGCTGAAATCATCTTTTGTTGCTGCCACCCTGGCACTTTCCGCAGGTGCCGCCTCGGGCGCGGATCAGGCGAGCGCCGGTCCGCATGAAGTTGATCAGCCGGACTGGGCGCTTCAGGCCACGGCCTATCTCTGGGCAACGGGACTGAACGGAAACATATCGCCTTTCCGCCGCGCGCCGACGCTGCATGTCGAAAAATCCTTCTCCGACGTCGTGGACGATCTCAACTTCGGTGGATTTCTCAACATCTGGGGGCGTTACGACCGCTTCGTCCTCTCCGGCGACATGATGTATGTGGACACCACCGATAGTCACGCGGCTGGCCCGCTGCCGGCGCTGCAAATCCCGGGTTTGCCGTCTTTGCCGGCCGGTGCCGCAATAGACGCGAATGTTGATACGCAGGAATTCATGGCGACGCTGCAGGCCGGCTACCGGGTCGTGGATGCGGATGGATTTACGCTGGATGCGCTGGCGGGCGCCCGCTTCTGGCACATTTCCAACGAGGTAGCGGTCACCGCCAGTCATCCTTTGATCGGCAGCGTTTCCGCCACCCATAAGGAAAGCTTTGGCTGGGTCGATCCCGTTATCGGCGCGCGAGCCTTCGTCAGCCTGACAGATCGGCTGTCCCTTCAGGGACAGGTCGATATTGGCGGCTTCGGCGCGGGATCCGATCTCACATGGTCTGCCTTGGCAACGGTGAACTACGTCTTCACGGACACATTGTCTGTCTCGGCAGGCTACAAGGTGCTCGATGTCGACTATTCGGATGATGGATACGTTTTTGATTCCCGACTGAGCGGGCCCGTCCTCGGACTGAGCTACAGGTTTTAACGGCCCAACCCCGTCCAAATCGTGTGTCTGATTGCCACGCGCTTTCGTTGGGCGTGTGATTTCCACGCATCGTCAAGGTTTGTTGTGACTTCCAGCGTTCCTTTTCCGCCCTGGGCCACTGGCCGTCGGGTGTGACCTTGACACAGAGACCGCGCGCACTAGACGGGGACGGATATTCATTGTGGGAGTATAGACATGAAAACGCTGGCAGCCGTCTCGGCTTTCGTGGGCAAGACCTTCGCCGTCTGGGTCATCCTGTTTGCCGTACTCGGCTTCTTTTTTCCGGATACGTTCAAGCAGATTGCACCGTGGATTGTCACGCTTCTGTCGATCATCATGTTCGGTATGGGGCTGACCCTCTCGGTTGATGACTTCAGAGAGGTGGTTAAACGGCCGTTCGATGTAACGATCGGCGTACTCGGCCAGTTTCTCATCATGCCGCTTCTGGCGGTGCTGCTCACCCGCATCATTCCCATGCCGCCTGAAGTCGCGGCCGGCGTCATTCTGGTTGGTTGCTGCCCGGGAGGCACGTCTTCCAATGTCATGACCTATCTGTCGAAAGGTGACGTTGCGCTGTCTGTCGCCTGTACCTCGGTAACCACACTTGCGGCACCCTTGGTGACACCCTTCCTCGTCTGGCTGTTCGCCAGTCAGTTTCTGCCGGTGGATGGCTGGGCCATGTTCCTCAGCATCGTCAAGGTCGTGCTGGTGCCGCTGGCTCTCGGCGCCGCGTTGCAGAAGCTTCTGCCCGGTGTGGTCAAGGCGGCCGTTCCGGCTTTGCCGCTCGTAAGCGTCATCGGCATCGTCCTGATCGTTTCGGCGGTTGTCGGAGGTTCCAAGGCTGCGATCGCCCAGTCCGGATTGATGATTTTCGCCGTTGTCGTCCTGCATAACGGGCTTGGCTATCTCATCGGTTATCTCGCCGCAAAGGCAACGGGCCTGTCGCTTGCCAAACGCAAGGCCATTGCGATTGAGGTGGGCATGCAGAATTCGGGCCTCGGTGCAGCCCTCGCAACGGCCTATTTCTCGCCTCTTGCCGCAGTTCCGAGCGCCATTTTCAGCGTCTGGCACAACATTTCCGGCGCGATGCTGGCAAACTGGTTTTCGGGCCGGGTTGAGGCAGATTCCGCAGACAAAACCGCTTAAAACTCCACAATATCAGGCCGCCTGCAAGACAGGCGGCCTGATGGTGGGTGTTGCGTTTCCCCGGTCACTCAGCCAGCCTTACGGCCATAGACCGTGACGGGTTAGCGTCGATGGATTGCGTTGCGCAAATCCCGCTTGCCGCTGGTACGGGAAATGCGGATAGGGTGCCGTCGTCTCACTGGCTTCATCCAGCCGCGCCACCTGTGCAGGCGTCAGTTCCCATCCCACGGCATCGAGATTCTGGCGAAGCTGCTCCTCATTGCGTGCGCCAATGATCACGGTGGAAACGGTGGGCCGTCTGAGCAGCCAGTTGAGCGCGATCTGCGGTATGGTCCTGCCTGTCTCTTCCGCGACAGCGTCCAACGCATCAATCACGCGGTAGAGATGCTCATCATCCACCGGCGGGCCGAAACTCGCGGTCTCATGCAGGCGGCTACCTTCGGGCAGCGGCGCGCTGCGGCGGATTTTTCCGGTCAGCCGTCCCCAGCCAAGCGGGCTCCAGACCATGGCGCCAAGGCCCTGATCCGCGCCGAGCGGCATCAGATCCCATTCATAGTCACGGCCAACAAGGGAATAATAGACCTGGTTGACCACGTAACGCGGCCAGCCGTATCGGTCGGCGACAGACATCGATTTCATGATCTGCCAGCCTGAAAAGTTCGAGATGCCCGTATATCTAACCTTGCCGGACCGAACGAGCGTATCGAGTGTCGACAGCACTTCCTCCACCGGTGTGAAAACATCGAAAGCGTGAAGCTGGAGAATATCGATATGGTCGGTCTGGAGCCGTCGCAACGCGTCCTCCACCGCGCGTACCAGCCGGAAGCGGGACGATCCCGCCTCGTTCGGTCCGTCGCCCATCGGCAGGCTGGTCTTGGTTGAAATCAGAACGTTGTCGCGCCTTCCCTTGATAGCTTCACCCAGCACCTCCTCTGATGCGCCATTGGAATAGACATCCGCCGTGTCAAACAGATTGACGCCAGCCTCCAGACAGATGTCGATCAGGCGGCGGGCTTCTTTGGCGTCTTGATTGCCCCAGTTGCTGAAGAGCGGCCCGGAACCGCCGAAGGTTCCTGTGCCGAAACTCAACACCGGGACTTTCAGGCCGGATTTGCCGAGATAGCGATATTCCATGGGGTGTTCCTTTGTTGCTGCGGCATGGTTGTGGGCGAGGCGCCTCGTGGCCCCTTGCTCTCTCCATTCCGCCGTGATCTGGCAGACGAAGATTGCGGCGTGTTTCAATCGCTTTCTGAAGATAGACGCTCGCCCTTCAATGAAATAGAATGCCGAAAATAATATCACTTGTGAGATGAAGTCATCATGGCGCGACTGGAGATCAACCGGGCAGGAGAGATGGAGATCTTCGTGCGGGTCGTCGAACTCGGAGGTTTTTCCCGAGCGGCCGCGGCGGCAAATATGACGCCTTCGGCGGTGAGCAAGCTGATTGCACGACTGGAAAGCCGCCTCGGCGCGCGCTTGCTCAATCGCTCCACCCGGCAGCTACAGATAACGCCAGAGGGTTGTGCTTTCTACGAAAGGGCCACCCGTATCCTCGCCGATCTCGAAGAGGCCGAACGCGCCGCAGGGGAGGGCGAACAGCCTGTCGGCCGCGTTCGGATCAACACCAGTGCTTCTTATGCTACGCATATTCTTGCGCCCATCCTGCCGCGGTTTCTGGCGCTTCACCCGGGCATCACGCGGGATATCGTTCAGACGGATCTGGTGGTCGATCTTCTTGCGGAGCGCATGGATGTTGCTGTTCGGGCGGGGCCGCTGAAGAGCTCCAGCCTCGTTGCCAGAAAACTCGGTGAGACAAGAATGATCATCGCTGCTGCTCCGGATTATCTGGAGCGCTGTGGCGTGCCGCAAACCATCGCCGATCTCGAGGACCACAATCGTCTCGGATTTGGCTATGCCCGGTCAGTCGATGGTTGGCGGCTACGCGACGACGGTAAGACCGTCGTCATCCCCGCGACGGGGCGCGTACAGGCAAGCGATGGCGAGGGGCTTCGTCGCCTTGCTCTTGCCGGTGTCGGTCTGGTTCGTCTTGCCGCTTTCACCGTGCGGAAGGACATCGCCGCCGGCCGGCTCATATCGGTCCTCGATCATTTTGATGCGGGTGAGATGGAGATGTTTCATGCGGTTTATGTCGGCCAGCGCGGACCACTTCCCTCACGCATTCGGGCGCTGCTCGATTTCTTGGGCGAATATGGGCGGGTGAAGTGATCATCTGACGATATCAAGACGGCACGCGGCCCGGGGAAAAAGACATCCGGATGACGGTGTCCTATGGTTTCGGACCGGACAAGGTGAAAGCACCGACCGATTTCAGTGTTATGTGTGTCTCCCCGGCAAGTGTGCTTGGTATCGCACCGCAGAGACTGCCCGTTGTTATGACATTGCCCACCTTGAGCATGTCACCTTTGTTGAATGCCGTATTGGCAAAGGCGACCAGCGGCGCAAGCGGATCACCATTCGGGTGTTTTGCCGTGGCATCAAATAGCGACACCGGCCCCTCGGTAATGGTGAGCTGCGGCAGGTTCTCGCCATTTCCGGCAAAGAGGTTCACGACGCCTTTATCGACTTCCGGGCCGATGACGAAGCCGTGGTTGGCGAGGCGATCCGCGAGAAAAAGCGGAAACGGTACCTGATTTTTCTCTGCGAGCCTGTAGCGGAGCAGTTCAGCGCCAAGGTGGACCTTGTCGATATATCTTATCAGATCGGCTCTTGTCAGCGGCCCCGATGTCGCAGAAGGAATATCCGCCGAAAGCGTAAAGCAGATCTCGACCTCGATGCCTTCAGTGCCGTCATGAGGAAAAGAAGCGGCATTGGCGTCATCGACCCGAACGCAATCGAACATGGGCGCCCCGATGGCCTCGCCATCCGGGCGAATCGCCAGTTTCCAGCCGGCAACCGGTTTTGCCCAGATCTCAGCAAAAGCCCGCTGGGCCGCCATAGCCTCTTCGAGGGTGCGGGGAATGAGGCTCTCTGCTTGCAGTGTCGCCAGAGTGATTTTTCCATGCTCGTGGCTCGCTTTTGCGAAGCTTTCAGCCAATTTTTCGATTGCCGTCATTGCGTCCGTGGTCCCGGATATTTTCAAATGCCAAATGCTGTCATGATTTGGCATTGTCTGCCAAGGCTATCTGAAGAACGGCATGGGGCTTGCGCTCTGCGATCAGGCGACATCCGCGTCGAACTGAATACTATGAAGGCGCTTGTAGAGGCCATCATTCGCGAGCAATTCGCGGCGACTGCCCTGTTCGACAACTTCGCCATTGTCCATGACGACGATTTTGTCAGCCCGATTGATGGTGGAAAGGCGGTGCGCAATGACGATCGAGGTTTTGTTGAGCGTCAAACGTTCCAGTGCATCACGCACCAAGGCCTCAGATTCAGAATCAAGCGCACTCGTCGCCTCATCGAGAATTAGAATATCCGCGTCTCGAAGCATGGCGCGGGCGATGGCCACACGCTGTCTCTGTCCGCCAGACAGGCCCGATCCGTTCTCGCCCAACCTTGTGTCGTAACCCTCAGGCATCTTCATGATGAAATCATGCGCATTGGCAGCCTTCGCAGCGGCGGTGATCTCCTCCTCAGTGGCATTGTCTCGCCCTACCGCGATGTTGTGTTTGATAGTGCCTGAAAACAGAAAGGTTTCCTGCCCGACGTAAGAGACATGTTCGCGCAGGCTGGCGAAGGAAACGTCACGCAAATCCATTCCGTTGATTTCCACGGATCCGTTTTGCGGATCGTAAAGGCGCATCATGAGGTTGATGATGGTGGATTTGCCGCTGCCGGAAGGTCCCACCAACGCGGTCATTTGGCCGCCTTCGAAGAGAACGCTGACGTCCTTTAAAACCGGCTGACCGGAAAGATACTCGAAGCTGACATTCTTGAGTTCAACATCGCCACTTGCCTTCTGAAGGGCAACGGCGTCCTTTTTCTCCGCGAGCGTCAGCGGAGCGTCCAGAACTTCGAACATCATGCGCACGCCGAT
This sequence comes from Agrobacterium sp. 22-210-1, assembly GCF_053522525.1. Classification (NCBI taxonomy): domain Bacteria; kingdom Pseudomonadati; phylum Pseudomonadota; class Alphaproteobacteria; order Hyphomicrobiales; family Rhizobiaceae; genus Agrobacterium; species Agrobacterium sp. 22-210-1. The sequence goes on from NZ_JBNWCI010000003.1 coordinate 610,603, forward strand.
CATGCCGCTCTCGATTTGTACACGCATTCGCGCCAGACGTTTTGCAGGCTCATATGCCAGAAGCAGCGCTGTGATAAAAGCCATCAGGTCGCCGGGAGAGCCGCCCTTTTCCAGAACAGTGTAACCGGAAACAGCAATCACCACGGCGATTGCGAGGCCGGAGAGAGTTTCCATGATCGGGCTTGTCGCTGCTTCGAGCTTGGCAATCCCATTCGAGCGATGCTCTACATCCGAAACGGCCTTGTTCATACGTTGGCGCATCAGTTTTTCGAGTGAAAACGCCTTTATGACTCGAACACCGATGCTCGTTTCCTGCACGACATTGACGATCTCGCCGATGGAAGCCAGTTCGGCTTCCATGATCTTGCGTACCCGTCGCAACACCAGACGGACGCTGAAAATGGCGATCGGACCTATAATCATGGAGATCGCACTCAAAAGGAAATTCTGGGCGAACATGACAATGATCAGCCCTAAAAGAGAAAAAAGATCCCGTACAAACGATGTGACGATCGTATCGATCACGCTGCGGGCTGCTTGCGCATTATAGGTTACGCGTACGAGCAACTCAGAAGAAGGCATGTTCTGAAAAAAAGATACGCCTTGCTGCAGTAGACGATCGTATATTTTGCGCTGCTGCTCGGCAACAATACTGTTGCCAGCTTTACTCAAATAGAAGCTCTGAAAAAAAGTGGCGAAGCCTTTGACGATGAAAATCATAGCTACGGCAAACGCGATCTCCAGCACAACGTCGAAGCCGCGCTTCAGATAGACGCTGTTGACGATATCGCGCATGATCCAGGCGCTGAGCGATGTCGTTAGCGCGACCACCAGCATTGCGACGATGGCGACGGAATACCAACCAACATGTTTCTTGAAATTCTCTCTAAATAGTCGCGTCAACAACTTCTTGTCGTTCGGCGACAAAAACGATCCGATCACGGAAAAATCCTTATTTAGCGTCGACGCTGCGATAGCCGACAATGCATATACAGCCATCAAGAGGTGCGATTTCCGCTGCCCTCGCGCGCTAGTTAGTATACAGACCTCTTATTGCGCAGCCACGCTGGCTTCTCTCAGTCGCATAGCGTTCTGTCTCGTTGCGGCTAGCAAATAGTGTGCTGGAGACAGGCTGTCAATATTTTGCTTGAAGGTGTCGGAAAACCTTCGAAAAGTTGGCCGGAGACCGTCGCCAGAAGTGGCTCTATCCGTCGAAACAGTTTGGGGCGTTTTGTTAACTGGATTTCCTTCACGATTATGCCGCCAGCATCGTTGGTGCCGGCGCGTTGAAGCAGGCCTGATCCGGCGTCCCCCGGCTAAGTGATGGATGTAGATGTCGGTGTTGTAAAAGCTTCGATAGCTGCCGATGTCAGGGCGGGCCTCGGTCATGGTCTTGTAGGCGTAGAAGTTGCCCCCTTGCATTTCATCGACCACCATCGCCACTGACGACGGCAACGAATACCGCTGCGGGCACCAATGCAGGCCGATTCTATTGCCGCAGTCGCCACCGCTGGGTAGTGCCACGTATAGAGCAGCCTCCGTGGAAACATCAAAAAACCCGCTACCTCCGAAATATTTACCCCCGGGCGCGAATGCTGCCTCCAGAATTTCCCGTTGATAATCCGGTGACTAATGACGCCGATTTGATCTGTCAGCAAATGGCGTGTGCCATAGTTCCTAACTTCGAGCTTAGATACTCCCATCACGGGTCAACCGTAAAGGGGAGTTAACAAGTTTCAAATCTTTTTCCCGTTGAGGTCAGGGCCGATTGTGAAACACATCACCAATCATTGAAATAGCGTCCTCGCTCACACCACTGTGGAAAGGCAGGCAAAGCACACGAGATTTTACTTCCGTCACATGCGGCACGGACCGTGTCGAGACGATTCTTAGATGCCGATAAGTTTCGAAATCCGTGCAAATAGGATGAAAATACTTCCTGGCAAAAATATTTCTGGCCTTGAGCTCATTGTAAATGTCATCACGCGTTTTGCCGTATCGTGTCTCATCAATTATGAGCGGGAAATACTGCTCAGAACCTTCCACGCCTTCCTGCATAATTTGCGTTTGTACGCCATCCAATCCAGCAAGCATGTCGCAATAGCGCTTCCGCAATTGTCGACGTTTGGCCTTTTCACCTACCATGGCTTGTAAGTTCAGAAGCCCAACCGCCGCCTGAACTTCATTCATCTTTCCGTTGATGCCAACTTCGACGACTTCTTCTTCGCTCTTAATCCCGAAGTTGCGCAGATAATATATTCTCTCCCGATCTTGCGCGCTCGGTGTGGCTATGAGGCCGCCTTCCAGCGTATTGAAGAGCTTCGTTGCGTGGAAGGAAAAAATAGAAGCGTCGCCATAACGGCTGATTGGAACGCCATTTTTGGTAGCTCCGAATGCGTGGGCAGCATCATACAGCACCCGTAAGTTGTGCGCCGCTCCAAGTGCGGTAAAGGCGTCTACCTCGCAAAGTGTTCCGTAAACATGTACGCCGAGGATGGCGGATGTGTTCTTGGTGATGGCCTGCGCCACCGCGTCTGGATCCAGCGTCAACGTGCCTGGCAAAACATCTGCAAAAACCGGCTTTAATCCATTCCAAGAAATGGCATGAGCTGTAGCGGCGAAAGTCATTGGCGAGGTGACGACCTCGCTACCTGGTGGCAGATCAAATAATTTTAGAGCAGTAATAAGACCGATGGTGCCGTTATTGAACAACATTGCGGTATCTACGCCGAGGTAGGTTTGTAATGCCGCCTCAAGCTGCTGATGCAACGGCCCATGATTAGTGACGTGCTTTTTTTCCCATATCTGCTGAAGCATCGGCATCAGCTCGCTCAACTCCGGCAAGAGCGGCTCGGACACAAACACTGGTGCATCGAGCGATCGGATGTTATTTTTTTCTTCTGGGATTACTTGGACCATTATTCTAGCGCTCACTGGCAACATTCCGCCTCACAGCGGTATTTATTAATTAGTCGAAGTAGCCAGAATCCACAGAATGGCAGCAACTGAGCGTGGCAGGCTACTAAGTACGTTCATGGATGCCTAACGCAACCGGACGGAGAAAGAAATAGTATAGATAGAAATTACGTACAAAAAAATCGCCCGTTAGAAGCTTTTGCTCATCGTTCATGTTTTACGATTTCATCTACACCGCCTAGAAACGAAGAGGATCATTTGCCGGTGCGGCCTTCTGCGACCGGAAGGAAATCTTGGCCATCAACGGATAGGGTCGAGGCAGCCAAAATCAGCGCAATCATGTGCAGTTTGAAAATAGACGCCGAACCGAGGCCATTCAGGGTCTGTGTCAGCCGCGCTTGCGGAAAGGCAGAATTCATCTTCTCGCTTTATGCCGACCGGCGAACTTTGCCGTTTAATCAATTTTCTGCCGACGTTTCCGGCACCATAGCGGGCGGCTACTCGACCTAGTTTAGGTTGTTTCCGTGCAAGACGGATTTGCAGCGCTCACTCCGGAGATTGTTGTCGGTTGTATCGTACGATATTCGCTTGGTAGTTCCACCATTGTCGTCGTTCGTGACCTTCATCGATGCCGGCGCGCCGTGACAATCACGACGCATCTGGCAATCGAATGGGTGACGTCGATGGGCCATAGTGGGGTTGGGTCATCAGTCGGTGGTCAATCTCGACTTTGTCTTGGCATAGATCGCTTCCCGACGGTTAAGTGGAAAGCCATCGGCATATTTGGTGTTCCAGCTGCAAGCTGGGTTCTTTTAGCATGGCCCGGCGCTGATTTTCAGATCGAGTCTGATTTCTATGAGTTAGGCGAATTTACAAGCCCCGCTTCAGCCTGGTGGTTATTGATAGATACAGAGCAAATCCTTACGGGTAATGGACTGTTCCGAAGGGTAGCCATAGGCATTGTTGATGTATTCGACATGGTCGATGATGACACATCGGTTGAGGTGGCTGTGGCCATAGACGTGCAAGCGACGGGATGCCTTGAGAAGCCGGACCTGACGATCGATGACTTCGCTACCCAGTGCCGGATATAGAAAGTGGAATCGCTCCGGAACGAGGGATGGCATCAAGTCGATCCGTGGCAAGAAATGCGAAAAGGAAATAATGGTCTCGTTCTCGACTGACAGAACATGCCGATTAAGACTGAGAAAATAGGCGGCGATCTCCTGCGCGGTCATTTCCGAAGGCCAGCGGCAGGCGCGAAAATCGAGCCAGCTGTTCAGCAATTGCTCGCCGGGCCTGCCGAAGGAGTAATCATACCAACCCAGCAGCGGTACGATTGAAAGTGTGCGATGGTGAAAGGGCTGGGTAGCTACGCCGTGTTCTTGCGCCAGCCGCAGCAGATGGTGGAACTTGTCCACGGATGTCATCTCGGTGTCGCGACGCACCCAGAGGTCGTGATTTCCGGGTACGAAGAAGATTCCCGCGAATTTTCGCCGCAGTTCACCGAAGGCCCAATCCACAAGCCGAACATCATCGGAAATGTCTCCTGCGAGGATGAGAAGGTCGGATTGATAATCCTCATGGGACAGATTTGCTATCCAGGCGCGGTTCTCCTCGTAGTCGACGTGGATATCGGAGGTTGTAAAAACCCGCATGAATTTACTCGCATCCAAAATATATAGCGTCTCAGCCATTTCGACATTGCTTCAGGCGGAAAAGGCGACTGCATTCTGCCGATTTGGGCAGGTTATCTTTTTTCGTTCTGTTCGACTACGAATAAGGTCAGCAGGCGGTTGTCAATATGTCTGAAATGGGCATTTAACAGGGCGCGCGAGGGGAACTCAGGGGCCAGATCCCGATGGACGACGAACAGCAGTTTTCCGGTTTTCCAGTCAATCTCCAGTACTGACATGGCGTCGAAGCCGAAATAGCCACCCACGAAGGGGTAGGCTGCCTTGAAGAAACTCTCCTTTACTGAAAAAATAAGCGTTACGACCTTTTCAGGCGACGCGCTATCGTGGAGTAGGTGCAGTTCGTCGTCATTGACGATGGATCTACGAAGCCGCGCCTGTGTCTCCAAGGTGACGATATTCTCGACATCCAGCCCAATAGCCATGTATTGAGATATCCGTGCTGCCGCTGCAACCGCATAGCCATGGGAATGGCTGATCGAGCCGACAATGCCCGCGGGCCAAAGAGGTTGGCGAGCAGTGCCAACGCCTATCGGGCCATGAGATATGTTGTGTGCCTCTAGCGCCATATGTGCGCAGTGGCGTCCTGCGATAAATTCGGATTGGCGTTTGGTCACGGCATTGCGGATGAATTCGATATAGCCTTCGTCCAGATGGTGAATGGAGGCTTCGGAAAAATGGTCAACATCGAAACAGGTGCGAAAGACCGAAAGGCCTTCACAGCCAAACCAGTCCACATAGCCGGATTGAAATAAGAACTTGGCCACACTCTATCTCCACCATTTACGTCTAGTCACCGTTTTTTTCGCCACTTATCAGTGGAGGTGCAAAAAGTTTGTTGCTGGCAGTGAGCAGGGAATTCAGAATAGGTTTCATCGAATGAATTTCCGCAAAACTGCAAAGGCTGGTGCAAAAGTGAACGAATGAAACCGAAGCACCGTTGGGCAGCATGGCCTTGTGCCCTTTCCGATCAGTCGGTGTTTCGTCGCATAACATTTTGCCAGTTATACATTGAAAGAGACGCGCGCCACTTATTTGATGCCGTGAGTGGCGAAACCGGTTCCCGTTCTCGCCCGCGAATAAAGCGCGCACCGCGTTCAATGGGTGGATAACGATAGTTCGGAAACGGTGTTCGGTATCAATCTGAGGCCCTGGCTGATTCCGATCTATCAGATTTTTCTTTCCCATCTGGTTGGCCGGCTACCGCAACGGCTGGTCTCGTGACCGAAAAAAGCGTGAAAGAGACAGTGGGAAGGAAGCGCCACTCAACCGGCAGATGCTAACCGCAGCACTAAGCAGTCATACTTTTGACAGTGGCGTCCAATAAAAAAACAGGGTCGTTCGAAGTTGCAATGCAAATTCAAATAAAGTAGGTTCCGCCGCGCTGCAGAGAGAGGCCAAAGTGATGACGAACACTTCAATAGTGTCGGATGTAGATATTCGCAAGATTATAGTGGATACTGCGTTCAAATGCGGAGAGTCTGCCCACATTGGCGGCAGTCTTAGCATGGTAGAGTTGCTGAATGTACTCTTCGGCGAGGTGCTGAATCATCGCCCCCGAGAGTCTGAGTGGCCTGAGCGCGATATATTCATTCTTAGTAAAGGGCATGCAGTACTTGGTTATCTGGCTGTCCTTCACCTTTATGGTTATTTCGATGCTGACAAGCTCGCGACATTCCAGACGGATGGGAGTGACCTGATCGCTCACCCGGTCAAGAAGCTTAAACTTGGGATTGAAAGTTCCAACGGCAGCCTCGGGCAGGGGCTGTCATATGGGCTGGGTCTTGCGCTCGGTATGGAACTTAAAAACGAAGACCGCCGTGTTTACGTGATGCTTGGCGATGGCGAATGCAACGAGGGTTCTGTCTGGGAAACGGCGGCATTGGCTGCGGAGCGAGGGACTAACCGTCTCTGCGCTATTGTTGATGAAAACGGCTTCCGTAACGACGGGGCAACGACCACATATGCAAATAAGATAAATTTGGCCGGAGTCTGGCGCGCATTTGGCTGGAACGTTATCGAAATTGATGGCCATGACCGCGACCAAATCCGCGAGGCCTTCGCTGCGGCGCGAGCCTATGAGGGTGGTCCAACTGCGATCGTGGCCAGAACTATTAAGGGGCGGGGAATAGATTTTATGGAAGCCAATAATGACTGGCATCACAATCGGATTACCGGCAATGTCTATAAAGATTGCATCCGCGCGCTCGGACTGGAGTTAGCTGATGGTTGAAATTTCGACGCGAAACGCGCGCACCTGGTCGCGGATGGGTATTCGCGCAACCTATGGGCAGGCCCTTTCGGGATATGCGGCGGAGAATCCAAATGTGCTCGCACTGTCTGCTGATCTGGGTAGATCGTCAGGTCTTGACCGCTTCTCGAAGGAGTATCCGCACCAGTTCATAAATACGGGCATTGCAGAGCAGAACATGGTCGGCGTGGCCGCTGGCCTTGCACGGTCAGGTTTTGATGTCTTTGCTTCCACATTTGCCCCTTTTGCTTCGATGCGTGCGAGTGAACAGGTGCGCATGAACATGGGCTACATGGAAGAGCCGGTAAAGCTTGTGGCCCTGGGCAGCGGTTTTGCCATGGGCTTTTTGGGGAATTCCCATTACGGTCTGGAAGACTTGGCCGTCATGCGGGCCATTCCCGGCTTGACCATTGTTTCGCCTGCGGATTGCGCCGAGATATACAAAACGCTTGAGGCCTGCATCGGCTACAATAAGCCTGTTTATATCCGCCTTACGGGTGCCGTGAACTGCCCTATCGTGTATGAAGAAGACTACGATTTTGAGTTTGGCAAGGCGGTTTGGATCAAGCCGGCTGCGGATATCACTATAATTTCGGCGGGCACCACTGTGGGCCATTGCTTGACCGCAGCGAATGCGTTGGCCGAAGAAGGTCTCACAGTCGGTTTGCTTAACATGCACACGATAAAACCACTGGACAAAGTGGCGTTGGCGCATGCGGCTGAAGTATCCTCCACCCTGATCGTTGTGGAAGAGCATATGCGTACGGGCGGCCTGGGCAGTGCGGTGCTGGAACATTTCGTCGAAGCAGGTGCGCCTCAATGCCGCATCGTAACGCACGGTATCGCAGACCGCTACGGCGAGACGGGCAGCTACCCCTATATGCTGAAAATTTCTGGCCTTGATGCTGAGGGGATTACGCGAATAATAAAGCGTGAGGCAGAAAATGCCTGATAAAAGTGTACCCGCTTGGTATATTTACGGTGCTGGAGGCTTTGGGGTCGAAACGCTGGATATCTGCATCAGTGCCATGGCAGCTGGGCAAGTGCCGAAGCGCAACATGGGTTTCATCGTTGATGGCTCCACGGAAAAGGATGTGCTCGGATATCCGGTGGTGGAGCTTGCTGATTGTCAAAAGGGTGCCTTTGTGACAATCGCTGTGGGAGAGCCAGCTGCGCGTGCCAAACTTGCTGAGAAAGTGACTGAGGCCGGCCTGAAATTGTGCTCTGCCATCGCGCCGTCTGCTGTGATTTCGCCTTCGGCCACCATCGAGGATGGTGTCATTGTCGCACCGTTTTGCTCGGTTCAAGCACGTGCCTTTATCGGCCGCAATGCGGCGGTGAATACGATGGCGATCGTTGGCCACGACGTAAATGTTGCTGAAGATGCGGTCATTTCGTCCATGGTCAATCTTGGAGGTGCTGTAAAGGTTGGGCCGCGCGCGTATATTGGGATGGGCGGCAGCGTTCGCGAGAAACTTACTGTGGGTGCCGACAGCATTGTAGGCATGGGTTCCGTTGTTCATAACGACGTGCCTGAAGAGGTCATCGCGATGGGTAACCCGGCGCGTGTGTTGCGTCGTAATGAAGATAAGACTGTTTTTAGGAAAACTGGAGAGTAGAGTTGTCAAATAGAGAGAAATACGATTCCGCATTTATGACTGTGTTCGAGATTGATGCAGCTCAATTGACTGACGAACTTGAATATAGAAGCATTAATGCTTGGGATTCTGTGGGTCATATGGCGCTCATGGCTGAACTTGAAAATGCCTTCGACATTATGCTCGACATGGATGATGTCGTGGACTTTGGATCATACAACACCGGTCTCAAGACGCTTGAGAAATACGGGGTCACATTCTAAATGTTTTGGAATGACAGGGACCAGGCGAGCGATGCGAGGATCTTCTTGACGACACAAGATCGTGCCCTCAGTTATGCGCAGGTCTTTGATCTCGGCGACAAGCTCTTCAAGGGTTGCGGGCGGGGCGTTGTTGTTATGCTCTGTGACCGCTCCCCTGAGACCGTAGCCGCCTATGTAGGCGCGTTGCGGGCGGGCTTGGTGCCCCTGCTTATGGATGGTGCCGCTGTTCCGGCCGTCGTTGAACGTACTGTTCAGGCTTATTGTCCTGCATACCTGTTCAGCCCAACAGGCGCGGCGCCGGAAGGTTTTACGCCTCATGCCAAGGTCGGTGCGAAGGGAGTGCTTTTCGTCGCCAACAAGGCTGCGAAGGCGGAAATTCATCCTGACCTTTCGCTTCTGATACCTACGTCTGGATCCACCGGCGATCCTAAAGCCGTTCGTATTACTAGCCGAAACCTGCAGGCCTGTACTGATGCTATTTGCGATTATCTTGCAATGGCGGAAGATCGGGTTGCGGTGTCGCTTTTGCCGCTGCATTATTCATATGGTCTCTCGGTGCTGCACAACGTCATGAACGTTCGTGGACGCATCGTATTGACCGAGCTTTCTGTTCTAGACCGAGGGTTGTTTGGTTTTTGCGAGGAACAGGGCGTGACGGATATCGCCGGTGTGCCTTTCATTTTCGATATTTTGCGGCGCTCCAGGCTGCCCGAGGGGCTGGCTCGTTCACTCGTTTGCGTCACACAGGCGGGCGGACGGCTCGATCCAAAGATCACAAGGCACTTTCTTGAGCGGTTCGCGGACACGGGTACACGTTATTTCACCATGTACGGCCAAACCGAGGCAGCGCCGCGTATTTCGTACGTGCCGCCTGAGGCGGGCCTCGAAAAGCTGGGATCGGTCGGTGTACCGATCTCTTGTGGGCGCGTGCATATCGATGGTGATGGAGAGGGTGAGTTGGTTTATTCCGGCTCCAACGTATCGATGGGTTACGCACAGGGATTTGTAGATCTTGCGCGCGGTGATGAATTTCGAGGTATACTCCGTACCGGCGATCTTGCGACGATCGATGCCGATGGCTTCATAACCATCACCGGTCGTCTCAAACGAACTATAAAACTTCACGGGATTTCTGTGAATCTTGACCATGTAGAAAGCGTGCTTGTCAGCGCCGGAATCGATTGCATGGTTGTGGGGAGCGAAAATCGCATGATCGTTTGCTATTGTGGTAGCGATCACGCGGACGTAAACGCTGCGATGTCTCACAATTTCTTCTTCCACCCTTCGACCATTGCCCTTCAGGAGGTTGCCCTCCTGCCTCGAACCGCAGTCGGCAAGCCCGACTACGTCGCTGCCTTGAATGCCTATGGAGATGTGCGTTGACTTCAACGATACTCGACGATCTCATCGCGTTGACAGAACATCACCGCGCGGCTTGCGAGCCCTACGCCAATTACTGCGATACGCTTTATACGCGAGATCGTCCGCCACAAAGCCTCGCTGATCTACCTTTCCTGCCTGTGCGCGCCTTCAAGGATTTCGACCTTCGAAGCGTGTCGGAGGAGGATGTTTTCAAGGTAATGATGTCTTCAGGGACATCCGGGTCACGGTCACGCATTTATATCGATCGGGAAACGGCGCAGGCTCAAACCCGTACGTTGCTGGCGATCTGCGGCGAAGCGTTCGGCAAGGCCCGTTCGCCTATGCTGGTTATTGACAGCGAGAGCACGATCAAGGATCGCAACCGTTTCTCCGCCCGCACCGCGGCCGTAAACGGCTTTTCGATCATGGCACGCGACCGGTGCTTTGCACTGGACGACGACATGTCACTGAACATTCCGCGCGTGCTCGACTTTTTGAAACAACACAACGATAAGCGCATCTTTATATTTGGTTTCACGTTTCTTGTCTGGCAAGCGTTTTGCGAGGTTCTGCGCGAGGCAAACCAGAAGCTTCCGCTAGAAAACGCTTTCTTGCTGCACGGTGGCGGGTGGAAGAAGCTGGAAGCGGCGAAGGTTTCAAATCAGCAGTTTAAGGCTACCATTGCCGAGTGGACCGGCTGTACTGACGTGCGAAATTACTACGGCATGGTTGAACAGACCGGCACAATCTATATGGAATGCCGAGAAGGTCATCTGCATGCCAGCCCATGGTCTGACGTGCTGGTGAGAGACATTCACACGCACGAAGCGCTGCCGCATGGTGAAGTGGGCCTTATACAGGTGTTCTCCACAATCCAGAAAAGCTATCCTGGTCATGCGCTTCTGACTGAAGATATGGGTTTGACGCGCCACGCTTCTGAGTGTTCATGTGGACATTCCGGTACGATTGTTGAGGTTCATGGGCGCTTGCCGGCTGCCGAGGTTCGGGGGTGCAGCGATGCCTATATTTGATGCGCATCGTTTTGAAACAGGCCAGTGGCGACAGGGCTTTGATTTCGGTGGCAGAGCGCCGTTCGCGGATGAGAGCATTCAGGAATTCCTTAACACCCTTTCACGCGCTATCCTCACTGACAAAGAGGTGCGCGGTCATCCCGATCTTGCAACTTTCGGTTATTTTTGCCGCAAGGCTAACCTCGTGCGGGCGATTGCCGATGTGCATTCGATCTCTTCCCGCTTCGGCTGGGGTACGGTGGTACATGTCGCGCCAGGCAATATTCCACTGAACTTCGCTTTTTCTTTCGTAATGGGACTGCTTGCTGGCAATTCCAACATCGTTCGCTTGCCATCGCGGCATTTTCCGCAAACGATTCTTTGCATTGCTTTAATCGATCGATTGCTCGCCAATCCCGAATTCGAACAGATCGCGCGGCGTACCCGCTTCGTACAAACAGAGCGCGACAGCGCTGCCCTTAATGGATTGATCAACGAAGCTGCCGGACTTGTAGTCTGGGGCGGCGACGCGACGGTGCAAAAATTCCGGGCGCTGCCGAAATCGCCCGGTTGCGTTGAGGTTTATTTCCCTGACCGTGTCTCGTCGCTATTGGTGGATGCGACAGGCTATCTCTCGCTGTCGGATGAGGACGCGCGACTGAGCGCCCGCCGCTTTTTCAATGATACATTTGTCGTGGATCAGAATGCCTGTTCCTCGCCGACAACGGTTTTCTGGCTTGGTGACAAGGGTAATATCGACCAGGCAAAAACGAGGTTCTGGTCTTTTCTGGAGGCGATTTTAGGCGCTGAATACGTGCTTGATCCGATGGCGCGGATAAACCGCAACCTCGACATCCTCCGCGATGTGACCATGGTGGGACACGCGCTCAACCTCAATACCGAGCATGATGTTTGGCGCCTTGATGACCCCGAGGTGCTGGGCCTGCCGCTACGTTTCGGCACGTTCCTTGAGCTTCCAATTACGGACGTGAAGCAGGTGCTGACCTATTTGCGTCCGAACGAACAAACACTGACAACTCTCGGCATAGCGCCGGAAGATGTCTTCCGCGGGATGACTGTAGACGGGCAGATTCCAAATATCGACCGTATCGTGCCGGTGGGCAGTGCGCTGGACATCTCCTTCAACTGGGACGGCAAAGAGATTCTTGCCATCCTCTCCCGTAGAGTACAAATTTCCTGAAACCTTGCTGCGCGCTCTTATTAGCGGCACATGATATAGATGAGGCATTGCCAATGGCGTTTTCTCTAGATTGCGAAGAACTTAAAGCATATCAGCCCAATCGCTACCCCTTCCTCATGATCGATAAGGTGACTGAAGTCGAACCGGGGCAGTATGCCAAGGGCTTCAAGAACCTCACCAACAACGAATGGTATTTTCCAGTGCATTTCCCTGGTGGTCCCAACATGCCGGGCGCGCTACAGCTTGAGGCTATGGCACAGATGCTGACTGTGGCCATCACGACGCAGGAAGGCCTCAAAGGTAAAGTCACGCACGCGCTTGAGCATACGGTACGCTTCAAGAAGGAAGTTCGCCCCGGAGATCAACTGCTGATCGAGGCGACGATCGACAGCTGGCGGCGTGGAGTCTGCAAGGGTCGTGCCGTGGGTTACACCAATGGAGAGGTCGCTTGCGAAGCCAAGATGATGATCACCATACCGGATATTCTCGAACAATATCTTCCTAAATAAAAATGAACGATTTTGATGTCATCATCATTGGCAGCGGCGCAGCTGGTGCAGCCGCTGCTTGGCGACTTGCGACAAAGGGATTCAAGGTAGCTTGTGTGGAGAGGGGTCCTTGGATGGATCCAGCCTCATATCCCAGTACGCGCCCTGATTGGGAAGTGTTGAAGCGTACGTCGATGTCTCCGGTCGCCGCCACGCGAGGGGCTGTACAGGATTATCCCGTTGATGACAGCGCGTCATCTGTCGCCGTATGCAATTTCAATGCGGTTGGTGGCTCGACCATTCTTTATTCCGGACATTTTCCGCGTTTCCGTCCCGACGACTTCCGGCTTGCCACGACGGAAAGTCTTTCAGAGGACTGGCCAATTTCCTACAACGACCTGCGCCCCTATTTCGACCTTAATGAAGAGATGATGTCGGTTGCAGGGCTTGCAGGAGACCCGCTTTATCCCGACATTGAAAATCTGTTGCCACCAGTACCGCTCGGCGATGTGGGGACGCGGCTTGCTCATGCGTTCAACGCCAAAGGCTGGCATTGGTGGCCAAGCTATTCTGCAATCTCGACAAGGGATCGTCGCGGGCGCTCTGCTTGCCTCAATCTAGGCCCATGCAATACGGGCTGTCCGCAGGGCGCCAAATCGAGCACTGACATCACCTATCTCGCTCGCGCGAAGGCGACGTCACTGGAGGTTCTCGACGAGACGGCTGTTTCGCATCTTCTGGTGGAAAACGGGCGCGTGGCCGGAGTGTGCGTTACCGACAAGCACCGCAACAAGAAGACCCTTCGTAGCCCGCGCGTGATCCTCGCCGCAAGCGCCATAGGTACGCCGCGTCTGCTGCTGAACACTCGGAGCGACGATCATCCACGTGGCTTGGGCAACGGCCAAGACCAGGTCGGGCGCAATCTGATGATCCACCCGCTTGGCTATGTGGAAGGCGTTTTTCCCGAGGTGCTCGATACCGATACAGGCCCCCAGGGTTGCATGCTCTACAGCCTTGAGCATTACCGTAGTCCGGATGCGGGCCATAAACTGGGCTATATGATGCACGCTTTGCGCGGTACGGGTCCGCTAGAGACGGCACAATCTGCCTACGGACGGCGAAAGCTGCGGTTTGGAGAGCATCTCTACGATGATTTCGGGGCCTTCTGGCGTAAGCAAGCGGTGATCTCGATCATCTGCGAAGATCTACCCGATCCGGAGAACCGCGTGGAGCTCGACACCACACGCACAGATGCGCATGGCGATCCCGGCGTGCGGGTCAGCTATACTATGAGCGAGAATACTCGAAAGATGATGACCCATGGCATGGGCAAGGCACGTGAAGTACTTTCGACGGCCGGCGCGAGACAGATCTATGCGCACGGTCCTGTGCGTAACTCCGGGTGGCATGTAATGGGTACTGCGCGCATGGGATCTGATCCCAGCCGATCAGTGGTTGATCCTCGGGGCAAAGTACATGGCGTCGATGGGCTTTACGTGGTCGATTCCAGCGTTTTTGTGACCTCGTCCTGCGTAAATCCTGCAAATACAATTCAGGCGGTCGCCCTTTACCTCGCCGATGCCATTGCCGAAGAGGCCGCACATGTTGGTTGATGGACTGCTAGCGGCGATGTTCCCGGGAGACCCCGCCCATAATGTTCCTGGCTTCGCCGCACTCGGACTCGGTGCTGACGTCATCGGTAATCCGGAGATAACGCAGGCCATGGGCCACGCGCTTGCCGAACTGCCTGAAGCTGAAACCGCCGAGGTGAATGAAACTCTGCGTGCGTTACGCAAATCGCACTACGATGTGGCGCAGACATTTATTGATGCGGCGCTGGTCGCCTATTTTACCGCTCCAGCGGTCATCCGCGCGTTGCGCGGCGGACCCGAAACTCTCTTTCCGCACTCGCGGACATTGCCTGATATCGATTACGCACTGCTCGAACCCGTATTTGAGCGCGCCGCCCTGTCGGAGGGATCAGAATGAGTGAAAATAAGCCATTTGCCGTTGTGACGGGTGCCAATCGCGGAATTGGCCTTGCGATTACCGAACGGCTCGTGACGCAAGGTTATCGTGTCGCGGGCTGTGTGCGAAACGCCTCGCGAGATCTGCAGGATCTACTGTCCGCAGAGGAGGGGCACACCATTGTGACCCTGGACCTGCGTGACGATGCCGCCATCTCTGAGGCGGCTCGCACGGTGTTACGTTGGTCCAAGCAAATCGACGTTCTGGTTAATTGCGCCGGTATCGCTAGCGGCAGTCTCTTCACCATGACCCGAATGGACCAAATGCGTGATGTCTTTCAGGTGAACACCTTCGGGCCACTGCTCTTTACCCAGTACATTGCTCGTGCGATGACAAGAGCGAAAGCTGGAACAGTGATCAATATAGGCTCTACGGCGGGGCTTTTGGCAGATGCGGGCACCCTTGCCTACGGCGGCTCAAAGGCGGCACTCATCCACGCCACCCGCGTTCTAGCAATGGAACTTGGCGCAAGCGGTATCCGCGTAAACGCTATCGCGCCTGCCGTGGTAGAGACGGATATGGCTGCACAAATGGACGATGCCGCACGCGCTACCCTCGATACCCGGTCAGTACTAGCGGGAAAAATACTGCCTCGCGATGTGGCAGCACTGGTAAGCTATCTCATCTCACCGGAGGCAGCCCAGATGACAGGGCAGGTACTGCGCCTCGATCGCGGTATGTCGCTCTGATACAAAGGCATCGAAGACACGTTTTATTCTTTGAAATTCATGGATATACAGACTGCAGTGAAAATTTAATGTCTGTCGAAAGATAAATGGCCATTTCAAGATGACCAATCTTACCAAACGGGACGGCAGTATATTATGAATAAACTGAGCAGACCGGTCATCGTGGCGTGCCCTCCTTTTGACGATCGGAGTGGCGGAAACATTGTTCTCCACTACTTGGCTCACCGCTTACGTGGTGTGGGAGTGGACGCTTACGTCTTTCCTCTCATCGATGAAGCGTCTTCGGATATGCCGCGTCTGCTGCGCAAATTGCATAAAGCGCTGACAATGTGTAGATATATCTGGGGTTACTTACCCTTCAAAACGCATCCTGCGCTTAATACGCCTCTGCCGTCGCTGTCATCGCTTTGCCGTGGAATCGTCGTCTACCCCGAAATCGTAAGCGGTAACCCGTTGGGTTTAGCCCGCGTGGTGCGTTGGATCCTCTACACACCGCGCGGCCACGGGGTAGGTGAGGATTTTGAAAAACAGATTCCCGGGGAGAAGGTATTCTTTTTTCAACATCCCTTCATAGAGCATATCGACTGGATACCGCGCGAAAATTGTCTGCGCCTACAGTGGCATCGTGACGACATTTTCAACGACCCTGGCCCAGTTGAACGCACTGAAGTCTGCCGAATGATCCGTAAGGGAGATGCCATGACTAACAGCCTCCCCCCAGGGGCGGAGGGGGCCACCATGTTGGACGGCAAAAGCAACGAGGAGATCGCGGAGGTCTTCAAGCGCGCGCGTCTTTTCTATTGCCACGACCCCTATACGATGTACTGCGACTACGCCGCGCTCTGCGGCTGCCTTCCCATTGTAGTTCCCCCGCCGGGGCTATCTCGTACCGATTGGCGCCCTGAGAAGGACCGGCTCGGCATCGCCTATGGCGACAGTGCCGAGCAATTGGATTGGGCCGTGCGCACCCGCGCCGGTCTTATAGACCGGATCCGGGATCTCAAGCGACAGGAAGACGGAATGCTGGAGCATTTCATCTCCCGCCTTGCCGACGCTTTCACTCGACAATAGGATGTTTACCCCCCGTATTGGATATGATCCGCAGGAAGTGAAGAAGTTTTTGCTTCTTGAGAGGGTGGATGAGGTCACTCCCGTATCAGGGGGGCGTCAGAGTGCGCATCCGTCTTGCGGGAATTATGATACCGCATGGAGGTCTGGATCACAACCAAAGCAAGTACACCGACACGCAGGACGATATGAAAAGCTCTGACATCCCCCAATCTCCGTTAGCACATCGTGTGGATCAGACTCTGCTTAATTTGCAACCCCTCAAATATAGTCATTCAGGAAGGGAACCTTTCTGAACTCAAGATGTTAACCCCCGATGTGCTGAAAATGAAACGATTCACTTTCAGCGGCCGTTGGGGAGAAATAGATGGAAAGAGATTTAAAGTCCAGAATTATTGGATTATATCGCAGAATAAAAAAGAACAGAATTTCTGTGCGCATTAGGGATGTGGATAATCGTATCCAAGAAAACCTAAAGATTAGTAGCTATATTGTAAGGCAAAACAATAATCAATTGACTTCAATGGAGGAAATGAAAAAACTATGCGTATCTAGCAAATATTCCATTGATAATGTTGGTGAATCGTGCGCAAATATAAATAAATTAATTGAAGAAAATTTGAAAACAAATAGAGAATATGCAAATATTCTGGAGGTTATCCTAAGCGAGGGCAGGGATGCTATTCAAATAGCTGATGAAATTAGAAAACAAAATAATATTCATGATAATCGTATTCGTCAACTGGAGTTATGTGTTCTTCATCTCATGAAACAAGCTGGAGTTTCTGTCGAATCGTTAGCTGTCGAAGCATCCGACAGTCAGCAGCCAGCTATCGCTAATGATATAAGATTTCTCAAGCTCGAGTTAACAAAGAGCAGTGTCATCAAAAGCATAGATCGCATCCGCGCGCTAACGGAGTTGCAATGCCGGGACGTCGAGTTCCTGGAGCACACGTTGATACCTGAATTGGGTCTAGCGCAAGAAGACTGGTCGTTCCCTCCAGAAATCGCCCATTTGTCTGGGAAGGGCCTGCATTTGCTCCAGTTGCCATGCCAGCTCGCGCCTCTATTGGCGTGGCTTGCCGACAATGCGCGTGGCATCGAATGCTATTTGGAAATCGGTGTTCGTTGGGGTGGGATGTTCATTCTCATTTCGGAATGGCTTAGACGCTTTTCGCCTGAGTTGCGTAAGGTCATAGCGCTTGATCCTGCTGAAATGTCGCCCCTTATTAGGGAGTATGCAGACTATATAAGCACAATAGATGGAGATCGCAGGCTTGAGGTTCGATATGAAAAAGAATACTCGACATCTGTAGTCGCTAAAGATCTGGTCCTAAACTTGAGGCCTGATTTCGTTTTTATCGACGGCGATCACCGATATGAGGGTGTAAGCCACGACTATGAACTCGTCCGTGATCGGGCAAAAATGCTCATGTTCCACGATATTTGTGCAAGCTCTTGGCCAGGTGTTGGCAGATTGTGGCGGGAGGTGCTGACACAAAACTCCAAAACTCATTCTGCGGTTGAATTCACAAAACAATACCAGTCCGGCGATGGAGGTGGTATGGGCCTTGGCGTTGTTAAGGTACGCCGATAGGCATCACACCCGCAGGCTTGAATGGATTGCGAATTCTGCATGATTGACGACGATCGTGGATATTGTAAGCGAAGGAAATAAATATGAATACTCATAAATCGCCATCGTTGCAGGATGACGTGGTGTCTCCCAACCCAGAGGCAGCTTCCACGATGGTGGATGTCATGGGTAAGATCGACGAAAGCCGTATGATTGGCTCGTTCAGGGACGATCTCACGGAAGGGGATAAGCTGACGCTCAAAAACTTCATAGGGCGGGAATTTGGCCTCGAACAACTAGAGGTGCTGACGGATGTAGCCGATGTGCTGGCTGCTGTTGAGCGACATGAACACCTACAGATGCAGATTGATCTGTTATGTCTCGACGTTACGGTAGCACGGAATTGCGAAGGCGCAGTGTTTGCCCGGCTTTTAAAGCAACTGTCGCCCAAGGGAATCGTCTGCATTGAAGCCAGTGACAAAACTGAGCGGATTAAGGCCGATGCACTCTCGGAATACGCTTTAGACGCAGTAATGGTGGTTCCCGGCTTTGCGGTATTCGTCCAGGTCGACGGCGAACGATCGCCCTCTAGCGTATGCTACCAGATAGACCTATTCCGCCGGCGGCGCTATGTTAAACGTAAGCAGCAGGGGAGGCTGGCCGCGGGCCCAAAGGTGCCCGAAGTGGCGGTGATCGTGCTGACGCATCAGCATGAAACATTTATCGCCGAATGCCTTCGTTCCGTCATAATGCAGCGTGGCGACTTCACCATGCGTGTGCTGGTTATAGATGATGCATCTACGGACAAAACCATACAAGTTGCGCGGTCCATCATCGCGGAGAACAGTAGCGACCGCATAAAATTTGAGGTTAGGGTCAATCTCGAGAATACGGGTACTGGTACTAACTGGGGGGCTGCCCTGAGCTGGGCGCAGGGAGCCGATTTTGTAGCGCCCTGCTTCGGCGATGACTTCTGGGAGTCGGAAAACCGGCTCCAAGAGCATCTTGATTTTCTGCGTAAATGGCCAGATGTGGTCATGTCGTTCAATTCCACTGCTTCTTCGTTCAACGCCTCGCGCCGCCACGGAGGCACTGTTATAGCCGAAGAAATCATAACTGGTTCCAATATAGTAGAGGATAATCCAGTTATGAGTCTGGGCTGCACCTTTTATCGTGGGGAGATGGCCGAAGTACTTCCGTATAAATGGCTATTAAAAGAAAAGGATAGCAATTATAACTGGAAATTCAATATTTACTGCGGCCAATTTGGGCCAATTGGGCACTTGAATAAAGTCCTTACGTACAGCCGCAAAGATAGTCCGGCTACATGGAGGAAATCTCCTTGGAATGTATCTAGAGCTTCTGCGATTCTGTCAGAAGTTGAATATATGAATGGTATGTTCGACTTTAATTATAGAAATGAGTTTGAAAATGTTAATGAATTTTGTTACTCAATTTTAGGGGGGGCTGTAGCTTATAATGACGAAAATTCGAAAAAAATAGACGTAATAGTTCTGGATGATACATTTCCGACGCCGAAGAATGGATTTCGCTATCTTGAGTTTACGTCTTATCTGCAAGAATTTCCCTCATCTTTAGTTCTGAGTACCGGGAATGCGACGAGCTTGGTGGACAGCACGCCCCATGACTTGCTCATTTTTAACTATCAACGCAAATACCCGGAATTAGGAAATAGAGTTATCGCAAAGCGAGGGAAATTCCCGCTACATTTGGGTAAATTGATTTATATTATGTTCCTGCACAACACCTACGCAATGCTTCCGGAAATTGAAGAGGCTGGTGTGCAGTTTATATTTACGCTGTATCCTGGGGGTGGGTTTGCTTTAAATAATCCCGAGGTTGACCGCCAACTCACCCGGGTATTTGGATCCCAGTTTTTTCAAAAAGTCATTGTGACGCAGCAGGTAATATACGAATACCTCGTTAGAAAAGGATTATGTCCACCTGAAAAGATAGAAATAATCTATGGCGGTGTAATGCCCGAGGTCGGCGGGACCTTGCTTTCCAAGCGTCGATGGGGGGAGGAAAAGGCCCATTTGGACATATGTTTCATGGCGCACAAGTACACCCCGCGCGGTGAGGACAAGGGCTACGATGTGTTCTTGGAAGTCGCCAAAATACTGCGGCAAAGCCATGACGATATTTATTTCCATGTGGCAGGGGGGTTCGATCAGCATGTCATAGATGTGAGTTCGCTGGGCGACCGGATAAAATTTTACGGCCCCCTAGGCCCGGATGCGATTGATGGCTTTTTCAGAGACATGGATATTATCCTGTCTCCCAACATCAGTGGAAAGATATACTCTGGATCGACTGACGGCTTTCCCACCGGCTGCTGCGTGGAGGCAGCCATGCGCGGGACAGCGATTTTCGCTACAGACGAATTCGACTCCGCCAAGGCCTGCTACACAGATGATCAGGACATTGTCATCGTTAAATATGATGTTAAGCACATCGTTGACAGGATAGAGCAGTATTATAGCGATCCTAGCGCTTTGAAATCCGTCGGCGAAAAGGGCATCAAAACCGTGAGGGATGTTCATCGCCTTGAGGCGCAAATGGTGCCACGCATTAATCTTCTGCGTGAAGCCATTCTCAATCCTCCCCCGGCTGGAGAAGCGCTGACTCTAAGAAGAAAAATCGCTGGGTTGCAGACCGAGCTTGCTCACCGCGACGAGCAACTCGCCGCTCTCACAAAAAAGAAAAGAAAACTATCGTTATTATTGCGCGGTTTGAGGCGTCTTCTGACCGGCCGCTCGGATACAACAGCTAAAGAGATTTTCCGTGTTTTCCGTTCCGGAGGTTTCAAGGGCTTGAGGCGAGCCTTACGCGATATCGGGAGCTGAATATACTTTCGGAAGCGACGGCGTCGTGAGCCGCGTTATGCTCTTAGCCAAATCTAGGTCACTCATACTAACCTTTCCCTTGACGCTGTCTTCTGATGAAGTCGAGATAATGGTTCTGGTACAAAGATGTTGGTGGGCGGTGGCGCCCACCCATCGCGAGCAGGGCGTCTACTGATGATTATTCCCAACGCCCGGTATAAGATCGCGCTCAAAGCCCTTGTCGACGAGAAACTGGACGACCTCCGGTATACTCCCCTCAGCAATTGCATCTTTGATGATCTGGGTTTTTACAAAAGGAAATCCTTTTTTGATTAACTCTCTCCAACAGTGGATAGAAGGATTACTATGCCAATTTCCGCGGTCGCCGTCGGTTTCATAAAGAGGGCCGCATGTTAGTCCCGCATGGGTCAATTTGCTTGTCATCCCAATTTCATACAATGCAATAATGCGGCTTTTATCTTGCCATGCGAGAACTGAATCCCAGAATCTCTGGACTGTTTGAGATTTCAAAGCTTTTTGATTAAGGTGGATAAAATAGCTCTGCAGGTGACGTCTACCAATGGTACTATCAGTCAATCCAGTAACATCGTAAGGGGAAGCCGACAGTTGGTTGAAAAGCGGCTTCAGCGAAGGCTCTTTCGGTATCATGCTGTCATTGGCGAAAAGTAGGGTTTCTGCACGCCAGATTTCCGGGCGTTTCCGCAGCGCTGCCGCCCAAAGGGCGAAATCATGACCGTCATTCGCGCGAGCGGCGAATCCATCACAGAATGCCTCGCCAGGGTCCTTGCCCTCGTTTGGAGATGTGAGGCTCACGCCAAGTCCATAGATGTGAAATCCCTGCTCCTTAAGTGCCCGCATGTAAGCCAGTGCGTGAGGCGCGAACCTACCATCCTCCCGGAGTAGTCCGACGAATAGACAGCAATTCTTGTTCTCTGGATTTGAAAGTGGACGATGCTCAACCCATTCAGCTTGCAGAACGGAGTGACCAATAATTTTGTTTCCACTGTTCAAGGGCAGCGGACTTATTGCGAAACCTGCTTTCTCAACGGCTGGCGGTATAAGCTTAAGCAATGCATCAGAGTCGTAGATGCCACTATCGACATCGGCAGACTCGATATTCATCGTTTTTATCCAAATGAGTGCGGATTTGCGTATTAGACATACTGCTGGAAATGACGGGCGGCTATCTATCTCTGCGAGGTCGAGATTCATAAGTTGCGCGAGACGCCTGGTTTTCCTGTCGGTTTTCTTTCCGCTACGACTGCTATTGTCGACGTCCCAAGTCAAAAGTCCAATGCCAGGATTATTCTGCATAAAACTCCATGCGGGACCCAGCTGAGAGGTTGCTTCACCAAAACGTTGCTGGAGTAAATACTGAATCGCTGGCCGGCTGGTTTCAGAGAATTTCGCCTCGTTCGCCAGAAAGATGAATTCGCTATGGTGGTCGCTAATTCCATCCAGAAGGTTTTTGAGGACCGCAGCCGAAAAGAAACCGTCTCTGACGGGGCGGAAAGGCAAAGAACTCTTAGTTCCTTCAGGTAGTCGAAAGTTATGAAACGCGAGCCTCTCTATATTGGAGGTCGCTCGGGTCATAAATCGCCCGAATGTTATTTCACGTAAATGTACCCCTGTAGACGTTCGGATTTCTGGCCAGTAGGTACCTTGTTTGCGCCTCACGTCATCGAGCATCTCTCTAATTTTTGTCCCGATTGGCCGGCGTTTTCTGCTTCTCGGGATGATGCAGACGTCAACAGGTGCGATAGACGTGAATTTCAGGGTATTGTTTCCCTGTATGGTTCTTATCAAAAAATATGATTTATTTCTTTGAAGATTTAGCAAGTATGATTCTTGTTTACCGCCCGCGTTAATTTCCACCCCGCAAAGGCCCGCATCTTGTGTTTTCACCACAAAATAGTGCTTGTTTATTGTTGATATTGAAACTTCTGTTGTGAACATTAATCTTCTTTGCCCGTTACGATCGCTATATCCTGCCGTCGTTTTTTACTTCGCAATGACGGGATGAGTTATTACTTTAACATCGCCTCGCGATATGTGCTGATGATCCCTTGGAAAAAGCCTAGCGCCTTAGCGCGACGCCGATCTGAAAAAAGCATTGCAGGTGAAAGAAACAAAAATATGGCTTGGCAGAGCGTAGACGACAACGGGAAAGGTCTATGGTGCTTCTTTCCCGTATATATTCTTGATCTCGCCATGTGATAGGCTTTGAAACGAGCAATCTCGGGTGAGCGACCCGAGGAGTGTCCACTGCTATGTACTACGAGTGCATCTCGAACAAACATGAGGGGCCCAGTCTTCGCGAGTCTGAGCGAGAGATCGTCATCCTCATGGTAAAGGAATATGTTTGGGTCAAAGCCCTTCGAATCGCGAAATATAGCGCTTGAAACAAAAATCGCTGCTCCACTCAATATAGAAATGGGCCTGTCTTGAGTGGGCCACCCCCGGGACATATATTGCTGGCGTGACAGAAGCCAAGAGCGCCTTTTAAAATAAGGTGTAGAATCACTGTTAGCAATCCGAGGATTGAAGGCAGAGGCTGCAGGATAGCGTTCGGCGGCGATTAACAAGGCATCGATAGCGCCATCGGTCAATCTTGCATCTGGATTGAGAAATAATAACCACGGGGTAGTAGCAACCTCTGCACCGGAGTTGCATCCACGCCCAAATCCCTCATTTTTATCAAGTTTTACAACACGAATACTGCGACTACTAGGAAAATCATGAAATCGATTATTTCCGCCGTTATCCACTAGTATGATAGGCGTTGCTTCAGGAACGGACGCAATCATTTCCGGGACAACGTCTTCGCTTCTATAGCATACCGAAATTACAGTGACGTCTGCTGTGGATAAATTTGGCACTCTCAAATAAACTCCACCATCGATATAGTTCCGTTGCGCGGTGTTGGCTGCTTCGCGGCGACCTTGTAGCCGGCTTGCTTGACGATGGAGGAAAAGGCGCGTTCCAAACCATGTTGGAGCGTACCTTTCTTTGCTCCGTTTTCTGGTTGAAAATCTTTGAGACTTATATTGGCACGCTCAAGCAGCTTAAATGCTGCTGGACGAAACCAGAACATCGTTCCTACAAAGAATTGCGTATCCCCGGGCTCGAAGGTCACATCCGCCCGTTTGAATACCTCTCGCATATGACCCAACTCATTCTTAATGTATTGCGATACAGGTTTTCCATTAAGCGGCAAACTCAAATTTCTTGGACCGAGAAGGCCGAGTTCGGGGTTCTCGGAAAAGGATTTAAGTACATGACGGCCTGCACCATTTGCTAAAAGACATGCAAATGTATAGCGACGAATTCGATGCCCAGAGATAGTTTCTTTGCCATTCTTTCGGGACAGTTTCCCATGAATCTTGCAAACGGCATCATAGTTTTTAAAAATTCCCTGCTTCAAAAGCTCCATGAATGGGCCGACATCGCGGCCGCGATTTTCCATAAGGATGATCCGAGCGTTTGGAAATGTTGTAAGTACATTGTCTTGAAAATTAGAATCTTGCGCCGTCACGCTGATAACGACGTCCATATCAACACCGTTTTGAAGAAGGGTGGATTTAATTTCGGGCCATGTTTCCATGTAGTGCAGATGAACATAGACGCAGGCCCGCACAGGTGGAGACAACATAGCGTTTTCAGCATGGTCGACGAGAGGCCATCCCTCATCTAGCCAATCCCAGCCATTGTTTTCTTTTGATAAATCATCAAGCCCATATAAACGCAGAGCGCGATATTCAACATTGGCGAACGCCGCAGCTTCCGCTACCTCTTGATCGCCAGAAAGACAGATAAGCTTCTCTCCGGGGCCGAAATTTTGAAGTCTATGGCGCTGAATAACAGCCCACGTCTTTTGTATGGAAAAGAACGTCTTGGATGCAGGTATGAAATCGATATCTGCTTCCCGTTCGCAGGGGCTGTCAGCTATGAAGCGAACTTTTCCAGCGCCGAGAGGTTTTTGTAAATGCAAGGCGTAGCGCAACTGGCCCCTGCTCAAATCCAGTCTGCAACACCGTTCGACGTCATCCGCGTCTATAAGTTCAATCGCTTGGACTTTGGGATCAATGTTCTGAAACGAAAGTCTGTAATATCCGGGTTCGAGAGAAATTGTCTTTACTTGAGACATCTAACAGTCCATCCCAAAGCGCCACTTAATCAAACAAGAACGGACGTAATAGAGATTGTCCGAACGTTTTGGCGATCTTTATCTGGATAATCATGCGTTGATGGTTATGACTTTGACGTGACGCAATTGAGTTGGGTAGGGCGCGCACCCTCCCAATTGTCCGATGCAGGGAACACTGATCATACATTCGCAAGTTTACGCAAGTAAACGCCATAATCGCCTTTACCCGCTTTTTCGGCAATTTCGACAAATTGCGACTTGGTGATGAAGCCTTTGCTCAGAGCGATTTCTTCCGGACAGGCAATCTTGAAGCCTTGTCGCTTCTCCAGCGTGCGCACGAATTCACCGGCTTCAAGAAGACTCTCCGGTGTGCCGGTATCAAGCCACGCGTAGCCGCGCCCCATGATTGATACTTTCAGCTTACCGCGCTCGAGATAGGTTCGATTTACATCCGTAATCTCGTACTCGCCGCGTGCGGAAGGTTTGAGGTTGGCTGCGATGTCGACCACATCCGCGTCGTAAAAATAAAGGCCGGTGACAGCCCAGTTGGACTTGGGCGTCGCGGGTTTTTCTTCGATGGACAGTGCACGCATTTCGCTATCGAAATCGACCACACCATAACGTTCTGGATCGTTTACATGATAGGCGAAAACCGTCGCTCCGTCGTTGACGCTTGTGCCAGCCTGCAGAAGTTCCGGCAATCCGTGACCGTAATAGATGTTGTCACCCAGGATAAGGCATGATGGGGAACCCGCCACGAAGTCCGCGCCAATCATATATGCCTGCGCCAGCCCATCCGGGCTTGGCTGAACCGCATATTCGATGGAAAGACCCCACTTTGAACCATCACCCAGAAGAGACTGGAAAAGCGGCATGTCATGGGGTGTAGAGATAATGAGAATCTCACGAATGCCGGCCAGCATCAGCGTGGTCAGCGGATAATAGATCATCGGCTTGTCGTAGACCGGCAGGATCTGCTTGGAGACCGCCAATGTCATCGGATGCAGACGCGTGCCGCTGCCTCCAGCCAGAATGATGCCCTTCATGGCGTTTCCTTTTTGCTCTGCGCAAGAGCGGTGACCACCGCGCGCGTTGATGTTTGCCAGCTCGGCAGCCTTATGCCGTAAACCTCTTCCAGCTTGCTGCAATCAAGCCGCGAGCTTGCCGGGCGCCGGGCCGGGGTAGGGTATTGCTCTGTCGTGATGTCGTTGACGATCATCGACTTCCCGCCGTTCTCCGCAGAAAATGCGAATATCTGTTTTGCGAAATTCGCCCAGTTCGTTTCACCGGTTCCAGACAGATGAAAAACTCCCCGAAGACGGGCTGAGGAATCTTGCGCTAGTTTTCTTGCGATTGTTACGATCGCGGTAGCGATGTCGTTGGCTGAAGTAGGGCATCCGAACTGGTCCGCAACCACATTCAGCTCGTCGCGGTTCTCGCTCAGCCGGAGCATGGTTTTCACGAAGTTGTTGCCATATTCCGAATAGACCCATGCGGTCCGCAGAACGGCGTAATTGTCGGTGGCCTCGGAAACGGCGCGTTCGCCTTCGAGCTTCGAACGGCCGTAGATGGAAGTCGGGCCTGTCGGATCACTTTCGACATAAGCGGTGGCCTTGGTGCCATCGAAAACATAATCCGTGGAAAGATGAATGATGGGAATGCCGAGGTCACTTGCCGCCTGCGCGACTGCCCTTGCTCCATCTCGATTAACGGCAAAAGCGATGTCAGGCTCGCTTTCGGCCTTGTCGACGGCGGTATAGGCGGCTGCCGATATCACGACATCGGGGTTTGCCTCGCGTAGCGCCGTCAAAACAGTTTCAGGTTGTGCAAGGTCGAGTTCCGGTCGGCCCAGAGCCACGATCTCCAGTTCGGCACTCGCCAATGCCTGGAGGGCACTGACGACCTGACCATTTTTGCCCGTAACTGCCAGCCGCATTCGCTCAGCCCTTTGTCAGAACGCCGAGACGTTCTCCGGCGTAAACACCCTCGCGAAGCGGCTGCCACCACCACGCATTGTCGAGATACCATTCCACGGTCTTACGGATGCCGGTGGCGAAATTTTCCTGGGCTTTCCAGCCAAGTTCGGTTTCGAGCTTGGTTGCATCGATGGCATAACGGGCATCGTGGCCGGGGCGATCCGTCACATATTTGATAAGCTCGGCATAGGGTTTCGTTTGCGGGCGCAGTTCGTCGAGAATGGAGCAGATGCAGTTGACGACATCGATGTTCTTCTGCTCGTTTCTGCCGCCGACATTGTACTTCTCGCCGGCAAGACCCTTCTGAACGATGAGCCATAGGGCGCGGGCATGGTCTTCCACATAAAGCCAGTCGCGGATGTTTGCGCCGTTTCCATAGACCGGCAGAGGCTTGCCTTCCAGCGCGTTGAGAATGATCAGCGGAATGAGCTTTTCCGGGAAATGGAATGGTCCGTAATTGTTGGAGCAGTTGGAAATGACGACCGGAAGGCCATAGGTCCGCTGCCAGGCCGTAGCGAGATGATCGCTCGCGGCTTTAGAGGCGGAGTATGGCGAAGAAGGGTCGTAAGGTGTTGTTTCTTCGAAAAGCCCGTTGTCCCCGAGCGAGCCATACACCTCGTCGGTTGACACATGAAGCATGCGGAAATTCGCCTTGGCGTCATCCGCGAGGCCGCTCCAATATTGCCGGGCTGCCTCCAGAATCGTGAAAGTGCCGTTGATATTGGTTTGAATAAAATCAGCGGCGCCGGTTATGGAGCGGTCGACATGGCTTTCGGCGGCCAGATGCATCACATAGTCCGGCTGGAACGTCGCGAAGGCGTCATTCATCGCGGTCCGGTCACATATGTCGGCCTGAAGAAAGCGGTGATTGGGTGAGTTTTCGATTGGCTTAAGAGAAGCCAGATTTCCCGCATATGTCAGCTTGTCGACAGTGAGAACATCCGCGCCAACCTCGCTTACGAGATAACGTACGAGGGCCGAGCCGATAAATCCGGCGCCGCCGGTAACTAGAACGCGCATCATCAGTTCCCAGTGTTTTCGTAAGTGAAATATTCAGGCAATTCGGACAGAAGCGGCTGTTTGGCATCTTTGTCGGAAAGGATGCAGCCATCCAGCTTCGGCCAGCTGATGCCGATGGCAGGGTCATCCCATTTAACGCCGCGGTCGTTGGCTGCACTGTAAGGGGCCGTCACTTTGTAAGAGATGACCGTGTCGTCAACGAGCGTCATGAAGCCATGCGCAAATCCCGCCGGAACCCACAGTTGCTCGCCATTTTCAGGTGAGAGTTCGACAGCGGCCCATTGTCCGAAGGTGGGCGATCCTGTTCTGATATCGACGGCGACATCCAGCAGCCGTCCCCGAATGCAGCGAACGAGCTTGCCCTGCGCAAAAGGCTCTGTCTGGAAATGAAGCCCTCGCACGGTTCCGGCCTGTGCGGACAGGGATTCATTGTCCTGCACGAACTCCACATCCGCTACATTTTCGCGAAACCATTCCCTCTTGAAAACCTCGCTGAAGTAACCCCTGCTATCGCCGAAACGAGCCGGAGTTATCTTTTTCAAGCTTGATATCGAGAATGCTTCTAGTTGCACTATGCGGATCCTGTCTGGTCTGCCTACTCAGGGTGATATGGCTTTATCGGCAGGGACAGTCAATAACGCTTTATTGATCGCCCACACAAGAGCAACAAGCTTTACGTTGAGCAGTATGCAGAAGCTTTCGGATCATCGCGTGTTTTTTTGCATCGCGTTCAGCCAAGCGCTCGCTAAATTCTCTCCATTTGCCACCCGCGCAGCGTGAAATCTATACTGCCTGTGCGTCAAGTCCACCGGGATTGATTGTGAATTGTTCCATGCGCTTTCCGGGGATGCGGTCGCACTCTTATTTCCACATCGCCCGCATCCGCGCGCCCACATCAATCCGGATCTGCTGCGCGCTGCGCTCCGAAGCCGCGGCCGATATGATGGGCCAGGTTGCCGTTTCGAAGAATTGCAGCAATGTCGCCGGTATGAAGCGGGTTCTTGAGGCGTAGACATGCCTGTCGCCCTGCTGGCTCTGGCCGCCGGTGAAGAACCGTTGGGGCGTGATCAGTGACAGGCCGTCCTTGGCGCGCGTCATCGCGACATAGAGTAGCCGTCGCTCCTCCTCCAGTTCCTGGGTGGTGCCGACGCCAAGATCGGATGGGATGCAGCCGTCGATGACATTCAGGATGAAGACGGAACGCCATTCCTGGCCTTTTGCCGAATGGATGGTCGACAGGGTCAGGTAATCCTCATCAAGCAGCGGCACGCCGGCCTGATCGCTGGTGGCGTCAGGCGGATCAAGTGTCAATTCCGTCAGGAATCGTTCGCGTGAGGGATAACCGCCGGCGATCTGTTCGAGCTGCAGCAGATCGGCCTTGCGGGTATCGGCATCCTCATGGATGCGTTCGAGATGGGGCTCGTACCACAACCTTGCCTGGCCGATTTCGTCCGGCCAGCCGTTTTGGCTCCGCCGCAGGCCCACCAGCATTTGCGTGAAGGCCGTCCAGTCATCGCCGGTCTTCGGCGGCGGCGGTATTTCGGCAAGGGCAAGCAGGGGCTCGGCGTCTGCAGCGATCGTATCGAGAATGTTGCCGGCCTTCTTCGGTCCGATGCCGGGCAGCATCTGCAGCAGCCGGAAGCCGGCGACACGGTCACGCGGGTTCTGGGCGAAGCGCAGCACGGCCAGCATGTCTTTCACATGGGCGCTGTCGAGGAATTTCAGGCCGCCGAATTTGACGAAGGGGATGTTGCGGCGGGTCAGTTCCACCTCGAGTGGACCGCTGTGGCTGGAGGTGCGAAACAGCACGGCCTGTTGTTTCAGCGTCATGCCGGTTTCGCGATTGGCAAGGACCTGATCGATGATGAAGTTCGCCTGTTCTGTTTCGTCCTTCACCGTCACGAGCTTGGGGCGCTCGAGCGACTGCCGCTCCGTCCAGAGGTTTTTGGTGAACCGCTCACGCGCCAGATCGATGACGCCATTGGCGGCGGCAAGAATTGGCTGCGTCGAGCGATAGTTGCGATCAAGCGTGATGATATCCGCCGCCGGGCTGAAGGATGCCGGAAAATCGAGGATGTTGCGCACCGTCGCAGCCCGGAACGAATAGATCGACTGCGCATCGTCGCCCACCACCGTCAACCCACGGCCACCGGGTTTGAGGGCCATCAGCACCGAAGCCTGCAGCCGGTTGGTATCCTGATATTCGTCGACCATCACATGGTCGAAACGGTTGCCGATATCGTCTGCCAGGATGGGGTCGCTCACCATCTGCGCCCAATAGAGCAGAAGATCGTCGTAATCGAGCACGTTCTGGACCTGCTTGGCTTCGACATAGGCCGCAAACAGTTGCTTGAGTTCACTCTCCCAGCTGGCGACCCACGGATAATGCTGGCGCAGGATCTCCTTCAGCGGCGTCTGGGAATTCACCGCACGCGAGTAGATCGCAAGGCATGTTCCCTTGGTCGGAAAACGGCTTTCGGTCTTGGAAAATCCCAGCTCGTGCCGGGCAAGGTTCATCAGGTCGGCGCTGTCTTCGCGGTCGTGGATGGTGAAATCGATATTGAGGCCGATCTGTTCGGCATAGATGCGCAACAGGCGTGCGCCGATGCCATGAAACGTGCCGGACCATGCCAGCGCGTCGGTGAGCGCGCCCGAATTGCCGCCGAGGACCTGTTTGCAGATACGCTCAACACGCCGCGACATTTCCGAGGCCGCGCGTCTGGAAAAGGTCATCAGCAGGATGCGGCGGGGGTCGGCGCCGTTGACGATCAGATGCGCGACGCGATGGGCGAGCGTATTGGTCTTGCCGGAACCGGCGCCGGCAATGATCAAGAGCGGTCCGGCCGTCTGTCCCTCTGCCAGCCCGACGCCGTGTTCCACCGCCTTGCGCTGCTGTTCGTTCAACTTGTCCAGATAGGCAACCGCCATGCCTGCAATCCTTGATATGTGGTTGTCCGTCCGTGGATAGCGGTCGAAATGGTCAGCCGTCGAGGCATCGGCTGGCCATTTCCACCGTTCCTGCAATGATTAGCAAAGACTCAAACACCAATCCAGAACAAATGCTGAACGCGCTGCACGGATCATTTTAGCCGGGATGCTGTTCCAAGAACCGTGGGCGGAAAGGATCTGATTTTCCCATCATGATAAGAATAGTAGTGAGGAAAATCTCGTACTTAATTGAAATATATATTCATTTATTGTGGTCTCTCCCGCGTTTCCTGTTTCAGGTCGGAAAGATTTGAACCAAGCCGGAGGCCTGCGAGTTCAATCATCGGCCTTGGGGAAGAGGCCAGTCTGTTGGGAGGACCAAATGAAAAATCTGAAATTCTGCCTGATCGCCGTTGCCGCCCTTGCGACCTCGACATTTGCCTTGGCCGAGCAGAAAGCCGTGAAATCCGATGTCACCATCGCCTCTGACATCAATTACCTGCTTTACACCCCGAAGGATTATGCTGGTTCGGACAAGACCTATCCTCTCGTCGTCTGGCTGCATGGCGGTGACCAAGGTGGCAGCGATGTTGAAAAACTGCGCACAAGTGGTCTGCCAAAAATGATCGAAGAGGGGCGCGATTTTCCTTTCCTGGTGTTTTCGCCGCAAAACCCCAGTGAGGAACTGCTTTATCCGATCGAGCGTGTCGCAGCCACTCTCCAGTCGGTGGTGGCCGATCATCGGGTGGACCGCAGCCGCATCTATCTGATCGGTTATAGCCGGGGTGGATTTGGGGCGTGGTCAATGGCCGAACAGTTTCCGGAGACCTTTGCTGCTGTCGTGCCGATTGCCGGCGGCGGTATCCGGCATTATCTCAACCGCACCAATGAAAAGACCGCCTTCTGGGCTTTCCACGGTGCAAATGACGAGGTGATACCGTTGTCCGACACCGTGGTTCTCGTTCAACGCCTTCAGGAGTTGAAACGCAATGTTCGGCTCACCGTGTTCGAGGAGACAAATCATCAGGCGGTGGAGGCAAAAGTGCTGAAGGACGAGGCGATGTGGACGTGGCTTCTCGAACAGAAGCTTGCTGAGGTCAAAGCACCGTCTTCTCCCTGAGTTTCGCCGGATCTCTGATTGAGGCGATCACAGACAAAGCCGCCCGGCGCTTCCGCCGGACGGTTGTCTTTAGAGGCTCGATGTCGATCTAAAGGAAGCTGCTTTCGAACAGCTCGCCAGAATAGGCCGCGTGGGTAACGCCCGCTTCAAGGTCGGCCCTGGTCAACTCATCGACAAAAACACCATTCTGCATGACGAGAACGCGGTCGCACATATGGGCAATGACCGCGAGATCGTGGCTGACGAGAACGAAAGTAAGGTCGCGTTCCTCGCGCTGGTCGGCCAGCAGATTGAGGATTTCCGCCTGAATGGACACATCGAGCGCAGATGTCGGCTCATCGAGCAGCAGGATGGGCGGCTCGAGGATCAGCGCGCGTGCGATTGCCACACGCTGGCGCTGGCCGCCCGAAAGTTCATGCGGGAACCGCTCGGCGAAATGTGCGGGCAGGCCGACCTGTTGCAAGGCGGCCGGCACCTTCGACCAGCCATCGCCAAGCCCCATGGAGCGGATCGGTTCGGCCAGAGCCCGGCCGATGCGATGGCGCGGGTGCAGCGAACCGTACGGGTCCTGGAACACCATCTGCGCCAGCTTCAGTTCTTCGCGGCTGCGCACTTTGCCGACCGGCTTGCCGTCGAAACTGATCGATCCGGTCCACACCGATTCCAGACCCGCAAGCGACCGCAGCAATGTCGATTTGCCGCAACCGCTTTCGCCAACGATACCGAGCGTTTCACCCTTGTTGACCTTGAGGCTGACGCAGCGAACCACGTGATTGCGGTTTTCATTGGCGCCATAGACGACATCGAGCTTGTCCACCGTGATCATCGCATCACCTCCGCATCAATTGCCTGTCGGTCCAGTACCTTGAGACGCCTGACAGGATTACGGGGATCGGGCATCGCCGCGATCAGGCCGCGCGTGTAGGGATGTTGCGCATCTTCCAGCTTCGTCAGCGTTTCCACGACGCGCCCGCCATACATGACCAGCACCCGTTCGCAGAAGGCCGAGACCATGCGGATGTCATGGCTGATGAGAATGAGGCCCGAATTGTTTTCACGCACCATCTCGTCCAGAAGCAGAAGCACATCCTTGCGGACGCTGACATCGAGAGCCGAGGTCGGCTCGTCAGCGATAACGAGCTTCGGTTTGGCGAGCAGCATCATGGCGATCATCACGCGCTGCCCCATGCCGCCGGAAATCTGATGCGGGTAAAGTCCCATCACGCGGTCGGGATCGTTGATGCGCACGCGCAGCAGCATATCCCGCGCTGCGTTTCTCGCGGCCTTGCCGGTGAGAGCCAGATGCAGTTCGGCCGCTTCCGCCACCTGTTTTCCGATGGGCAGGACCGGATTGAGCGAATAACGCGGGTCCTGCATGATCAACGCCATCTCGCTGCCGCGGATCGCGCCCATCTGGCGCTCGGATCTGGTAAGCAGCGGCTCGGAGAGGAAGTCCATGCGCTCCGCTGTAACGGTGGCGCTTTTCGGCAGAAGCCGCATGGCGGCGCGGCCGGTCGTGGACTTGCCGGAGCCGGATTCGCCGACGATGCCGACACGCTCGCGCCCAACGTCGAAGTTGACATTGGAAACGGCGGGAATGGAGTTGCGGCCGAAGCGAACGTTGAGGTCGCGGACCGAAAGAATGGGGGAGCTATCAGGAACGGGCATGGCGCGGATCCAGGAGGTCTCGCAGCGTATCGCCGGCGATGTTGAAGGCAAGGCTCGTCAGCAGGATGGCGATGCCGGGCATGACGGCAACCCACCAGTAATCGAGCATGAATTTACGGCCGCTGGAGATCATCGCTCCCCATTCCGGCAAGGGAGGCTGGGCCCCGAGACCGAGGAAGCCAAGCGATGCGGCAGTGAGGATGATGCCGGCCATGTTCAGCGTCAGGCGGACGATGACCGAAGGAATGCACATCGGCGCAATGTATAAAAACAGGATGCGCAGCGGTGATGCGCCATAAAGGCGGGCGGCGGCCACATAGTCTGTATTGCGCACGACGAGGGCTTCGGCGCGGGCAAGACGCGCGATTGGCGGCCAGGCGGTCAGCGAGATCGCGATAATCGCCGTGCCGAGACCCGCACCCATGGCGGCCGCAAAGGCAAGTGCCAGCACAAGCGATGGGAAGGACAGCACGATATCGGTGGCGCGCATCAGGATCGCATCGGTTCTGCCGCCGAAGAAGCCGGCCATGACGCCAATCGCAAGGCCGATGGGGCCGACGATAACCGAGACCGACAAGACGGTCTGGATGGTGATGCGGGTGCCATAGACGAGCCGGCTGAAAATATCCCGCCCGAATTCGTCGGTTCCGGCCAGATGCAGCCAGCTGGGCGGCTGAAGCGCATTGTCGAGCGCCTGACGCGCCGGATCGAATGGCGCAATGAGCGGCGCAAAAATCGCGACGAGAACCAGGATGGCAAGGATGGCGAAACCGAACATTCCAAGCGGCTCGTCACCGAGCTTCCTTAATGTCCGGAACGTCGTGGTCGATAGGCGTGACAGGGCGCTGCGGCCGTGAACACCATTATTCTGGGTGATATCGGTCATCGAGCGACCTCCCGTGTGCGCGGGTCCAGCGTGGTATAGGCCACGTCTGCCAGGAAGTTGAGCATCATGAAGATGAATCCGATGACGATGGTGGCTGCGAGAATGGCATTCATGTCACCGATGAGCAGGGCGTTGGTCATGTATTGACCGATACCGGGCCAGGAAAAGACGATTTCCGTCACCACGGCGCCTTCGAGAAGGTTGCCATAGGAGATGGCGAGAACGGTGATGAGCTGCACGGCGATGTTGGGCAGCACGTGCCGGGTAACCGTGCGTGCCGGGCTGACGCCCTTGGCGCGCGCTGCGATCACATAATCCTGGCTGAGTTGCTCGAGCGTGAAGGCGCGTGTCATGCGGGTGATATAAGCCATCGCCATATAGGCAAGGATGATCGCCGGCAGGAGGATGTGCGAAAGCGCATTCCAGAAAATCTCGGTTTCGCCGGCAAGCAGAGTATCGACCAGCATCAGTCCCGTTTTCGGTTCCACGAGGCCTTCGTAAAAAACGTCGACACGGCCGGGGCCTGCAACAAGGTTGAGATTGGCGTAGAAAATCACCAGCCCGACGATGCCGAACCAGAAGACCGGGATCGAATGTCCCACCAGCGCGAAGACACGGGCGAATTTGTCGATGAACGTATCGCGAAACAGCGCGGCGGAAAGACCAAGCGGCACGCCGATGACGGTGGAGATGATGATCGCCAGCGTCGCCAGTTCCAGAGTTGCCGGAAAGGCCTGCGCCAGATCCCGGGTCACCGGGTTGCCGGTCAGGATTGCTATCCCGAAATCTCCATGCAGCAGGCCGCGCAGATAAAGGAAAAACTGCTGATAAAGCGGCAGATCAAGTCCGAGCCGCGCCCGCATGGCCTCATAGGCCTTGGGGTCCGCAAGCTCGCCGACAATTGCGCCGACCGGATCGGTCGGCATGACCCGGCCAATGATGAATGTGATGCAGAGCAGAATGAAGAGGCTGACGACAAGTTGCAGAAAGCGATGTCCAAGCCCGCGCAGTGAGATTTCCGTCATTGAAGGCCGCACTTCCGCACGAGGAAACCGTTAGCGAATGGCGTATCTCGAACCGCTCGCCACAGGCGCGCAATTCTCCATTGCAAAAACTCTTGATGGTACTTCATCCCAACTCCTCCCTGAGCTAACATGAAAACATATGACGTAACACAAAGTCATCATATGAGTAACGAAGGGATTCGTATTTCGCAAGAGGGAAGAGTGGCATGAGGGACGATATGGCAAAACCGCGGGAGCGACGGGCGCAACAGATCATCGACAATCTCAGCGCGGAAATTCGCAGCGGTAAACTGAGAAATGGTGACCAGCTTCCCACGGAACCGCAGCTTGAACGCACCTATGGCGTGAGCCGAACGGTGGTGCGCGAAGCGATCGCGGATTTGCGCTCTGCCGGTTATGTCGTTCCCATCCAGGGCAAGGGGGTTTTTGTCAGCAATACCAGTGAATGGGCCGGGGTAAAGCTGACTCAGTCGGAAGCGGGCACCATTGCGGAAACGCTGGAAATGCTGGAGTTCCGGCTGGCAACGGAAGGGGAGGCGGCAGCGATTGCAGCCTATCGCCGCACGGCCCAGCAGGAAGCCGCAATCTCGGCCGCGCACCGGAAAATGGCCCGCGCCATAGATGCCGGCGAAACCACCGTTGACGCCGATT
Organism: Agrobacterium sp. 22-210-1; assembly: GCF_053522525.1. Taxonomy (NCBI): domain Bacteria; kingdom Pseudomonadati; phylum Pseudomonadota; class Alphaproteobacteria; order Hyphomicrobiales; family Rhizobiaceae; genus Agrobacterium; species Agrobacterium sp. 22-210-1. The sequence goes on from NZ_JBNWCI010000003.1 coordinate 647,035, forward strand.
ACGAGTTTCATACGGCCATCGCGATTGCCACGAACAACCGCTTTTATCTGGAGGCCCTGCGCCAGTTCGGTTCACGCTCGATACCGCGCGGTCAGTTTCCGACGCTGCCTGAAACGGGGGATGCGAATTATCTTCGCAAAGTGCAGGCGGAACACGATGCAATCCTGCGCGCCATCGTCGAGCAGGACCCGGATGCGGCGCGAAAAGCCATGCGCGAACATATGCTTGCGAGCCAACGTCGCTATCGCCTGCTTTCGGAAGCGCAATAGCATCTCGACACTCATCTTATTTCGTGCAATGTCATATGATGACTTGCATGGAGAGAGGAGAGAATCGATGTATGTCGGCACCCAGGTTGCTGCACGCGACGATGAGGATTTCAAGGTTTGGGCGCAGCTCGGCGTCAAGAACATAAGCGCTGACCCGCCCGGAAAGCCCGCGAGCTGGGTTCTGGATGACTTCGAGCGTCTGCGCGACAAGGTCGAAAGTTTCGGTCTGGTGCTGGACATGGTGCAATTGCCCCTGCCTTCCCGGCCGATCGAACAGGCGTCGTATCCGGATATCCTGCTTGCCGGTCCGGAGCGTGACCGGCAGATCGATGCCGTCTGCACGATGATCGAGAATATCGCCAAGGCCGGCATTCCGGCAGCGAAATACAATCTCAATCTCATCGGCATTCCGCGCACTGAAATGGAACTTGGCCGCGGCGGTTCGCTGAATGAAGCGTGGCGGTGGGACAAGGCCGACCACAATGCCGATCCGGGTCTGGCCGGCGTACTTTCGGAAGACGAGAACTGGGAGCGCATCGATTATTTCCTCGAGCGCGTGGTGCCGGTCGCGGCAAGCAACAAGGTGCGCCTCGCGTGCCATCCGCACGACCCCTATACGCCGCCGGGCTATAAGGGCGTCACCCGTGTGCTCGGCACCGTCGAAGGCCTGAAGAAATTCGTGCAGATGCGCGAAAACCCCTATCACGGCCTGAATTTCTGCCAGGGGTCGATTGGCGAGATGCTCGATAATCCGCGCGAGGAGATCGATGACATCATCCGCTGGTTCGGCAGCCGCGACAAGATTTTCAACGTCCATTTCCGCAATATCAGCGGCGGCAAGCTGTCGTTCATGGAGACGTTCCCCGATGAGGGCGACATGGACATGGTACGTTCGCTGAAGCTCTATCGTGAGCTGGGCTATCGCTACATGATCATGCCCGATCACGTGCCGACGATTGCCGGCCGCGACCCCGTCGGCGTCGCTTTCGGCTTCTGCTACGGCTACATCGCCGCGCTGATCGAAGCGCTCGATAACAACCATCTTTGACTGTTTCAGGCCGGTCGGCGCAGGTCCGCGCCGCCGGTTTCACACCCATAATTACCGATCTGTAGGAGGAGCAGGTATGAGAAAATCATTGATCCGTCTCGCATTCACCACCGTTCTGGGAGCCATGCTGGTGCCCGCGGCACCAAGTCTGGCAAAAACCCCCAACGATCAGCTTATCATCGCAACGTCGCTGGCTCAGGTCCTGTCGCTTGATCCGCATCAGGCCACGGAAGCCAAGGCCAACGAAATCATGGCCAATCTTTATGATCGCCTGATTTCTGTTGACGGTTCGGGCAAGGTTTCGCCGCAGCTGGCGGAGCGCTGGGAGACAGACGACAAGGGCATCACGTTCCATCTTCGCGAGGCCAAATTTGCCTCCGGCAATCCTGTCACCTCTGCGGATGTCGTTTATTCGTTCAGCCGCCTGTTGAAGATGAACCAGGCGGCCGCCGCCAATCTTAAACGTGTCGGTTATAATGCTGACAATGTCGACAAGCTGGTGAGCGCGCCGGATGAAAAAACGGTGCGCATCGAACTTTCCGGTGAAACCACGTCCGAACTGCTGCTCTATCGCCTCGCCATGGTCATTGCCAGCGTTGTCGACAGCAAGGAACTCAAGTCCCATGAAGTCAATGATGATTGGGGCAATGCCTGGCTGAGAACGAATTCCGCCGGTTCCGGACCCTTCACGCTCAATCGCTGGTCGCCCAATGAGATCATCATTCTCGAGGCCAACAAGGATTACGTGGCCGGCAGCCCGAAAATGCGCCGCGTCATCGTGCGGCATGTGCCCGAAAGCCAGGTCGAGCGTCTGATGCTGGAGCGCGGCGATATCGACATCGCCAGTGCCTTGACGGCGGCCGACCTTGCGATCTTCAACAACAAGGAAGGTTTTCAGATCCAGCGCGTGCCGACGGGCGGTTTCTATGTCCTGTCGATGAATGCCGGCAAGGAGCCTTTGTCCAATCCCAAGGTCCGCGAAGCGATCGCTTACGGCATCGACTACAAGGGCATGGAAAAGACCATCATGGGGCCTTATGGCCGGGCGCGCACGGTGCCGGTGCCTGAGAATTTCGAATATGCCATTCCAAGCCCGGACTGGAAACTCGATGTTCCCAAAGCAAAGGCCCTGCTCAAGGAAGCCGGATATGAGAACGGCTTTACGCTTAATCTGAAGACGATTGCACAGACACCGCGTATCGACCTTGCCACCGCGATCCAGGCGTCGCTGAGCCAGATCGGCATCAAGGTCAATATCCAGCAGGGCAATGGTTCGGACGTGATTGCCGCTCACCGCGCCCGCGATTTCGATCTGCTCATTCCGCAGACCGGCGCCTATATGCCGAATGTGCTGGGTTCGATGGAGCAGTTTTCCAGCAACCCCGACAATTCGCTTGCCGCCAACAATGCCGGCAATTTCGTCTGGCGCTCGGCCTGGGACATTCCGGAACTGACTGCTCTGACGGCAAAGGCTTCGCTTGAACCCGACGCCAAGAAACGTGGGGAAATCTACACCGAGATGCAGGAGAAGTTCATTGCGCAGAATCCGGCCGTGCTGCCGATGTTCGAGCGGTTCGAACCGATCGTGCTCAATGCGCGCGTGAAGGACTATGTGGGCCATCCAAGCCAGACAACACGGCTGGAAAAGGTGACGAAGGACTGAGGGCCAGACCACACACCATCTGAAAATCTGTGACGGGCGGTCTTACCGCCCGTTTTTTATCGGCAGTTGCAGCGCAATGTTTCAGGGCAGACCATTGGTTTCAGGCGATTATCGTCATCATCCCGAAATTTCGGGGGTTTTCTCAAGGACTTCATCGGATTAGACCGTGTGATGACCATTCCTTCCGCTGGGCGAGAGTCGCAAACTCCGCTCACCAACATCCTAGAAAATACGTTGACGATCATGAACCTTGCACAGATAAAACTTCCGTCGCGGCCGCTGAGCCTCAAGCGTGGCGTCATTTCGGTGCCGGCAGCCTATTATTTTTCCATTCCGGTGCTTCTGGTAATCCTGGCGGTGATGCTTGTGGCTGAGGGCCCGGGCATATTGCGCGATTACCAGATCAGTAAAGATCCGCTTGAGATTGAAAGCGGCGATATCAACGGCAGCTGCAAGACACGCAAGGCGATCTTTACGACCTGCGAGGCGGACCTTTCTTATGATCATGCCGGCGTGAGCTACACGAAGGAAGTCGAGGTTATGTTCGTCGATTTCCATTCCGGTGACTATGAGACCGGGCTGGTCATTTCCGCGAAGAACCCGGAGCTTGCAACGATCTCACTCGGCCTCGATATGCTCTGGAACCGCATCATCACGCTCGGTGTGTTTGTCGCCCTGCTCGGTTTCGGCAGTCTGGCAATGCTGTTTACGCTTATCCGCGTCCTGCGAGCCCGCCTGCAATTGCGGCATCCCGCACCTTTGACTGTTATCCCCGTGGCGCTGACGGCAGTTGCCGAAAAACGCAGCCGCCTTTTCGTAACCTATGCCGATACGGTCAGAGACGCCAAAACCAAGCGGCAGTCCTTCACGCATCTGGAGAGAGGACGCATCCCTGTTGTCGTCGGTCACACCGGAAAACACGATATTGCGCTGGCGGTCTGGCACGGCAATACCGCGCTTCCGGTTCTTCTCGACGATCAGCTGGAGCGGATCGACCTCTCGAACGAGGAGAGGGCGCAGGCTCTTGCATCAATTGCACCGATGGTTGCGAGCCAGGCACAGGAGGCCTCCTCCACTGCCGGTGCGGCGATAAAGAAACAACCGGGCCTTCTGCGGCGGCTGGGGACTTTCGTCGCAATCGTGGCCGTCATCATTGTCGCGGTCTTCGGCTACTGGCTGTGGTATGTCACAGCCGCGCCGTCGCAATTCAATTCGCCGGGTATGGACCTCAACAACATGATGCCCGCAGCCGTCAATGAATGGGGTTGCGCCCGCCTGCAGGAGCGCTTCGCCGACGGCCCGGCGCCCTTCGGATGTACGGCGGCTGACTACCGAAGCTGGAAATAACGGCTTCGCTCTCTCTAACATCGCCGGACCGAGCGCAACGTTTTGCGCCGGTCCGGTGCATATCCTGTTTTGCGCAGAATGGCTGGCGCCATTTATCAATAGTTGCATTAGAGATTTATAAATAAACCAAATTCATAGTGCGATCATGGGCGGTTCTTCAGAGGCTGGGAGAGTGCATCATGTTCACGGTTCTGGAATGCGTTGCCGTACAACACGACCGGGCGGTCGTGCTTCTTGCGGCAGTGATCTGCCTGCTTGGCATGCTCGCCTTTTTTCACCTGTTGTTGCGTGCGGAGGAAAGTCCGGCTGGCCGCAAGCCCTATTGGGTGCTGACCGCCGCCTTTGCTGGGGGGCTTAGCGTCTGGGCCACACATTTCGTCGCCATGCTCGCCTATAAGGGGTCAGTCCCTATCGGGTTTGATTTTTTCTTCACGGCTCTTTCCGCAGCGCTTCCTGTTCTGGGTTTCTGGCTGGCGCTCAGAGTGCCCTCGCAGGCAGGTTACAGCCCTGCCATCGTTGGAACGTTGGTGACCGTTTCGGTCGCCGTCATGCATTTCGTCGGCATGGCGGGAATGGATGTCGCCGCCACCATCAGCTATCGCTGGGGGTCTGTCCTTGGCGGTTTTGCCGTTGCCTGGGTGTTTTTTCTTCTGGCCTTTTTCCTGTTTCGCCGTTCCGGCTCCTGGAAACAGCGTATCCTCCTTCCGGCCGGCTCTTCGATCCTGGCAATCTGCGCACTGCACTTCACCACTGTTTCGGCAACGGTGCTGTCGCCGGATCCCTCCATTTCCGGCCCTGATCCCGATAGTCTTGCAAGGCTGATGGTGATCGGTGCCGTGTCCGGCGTAACGTTCCTCATCCTTTGTGTGACTGCTACAGCGGCGCTTGTGGATCGCTACCTTGTCGATCTCAAGGGCCTTGTCGATGCGACGCTGGATGGTCTTGCCGTCGTGCGCGATGGTCGTATCGTCGAGTTGAACACCCGCTTTGCCGGTCTTCTCGGCAATGATGAGGCATCCCTGATCGGGAAAAATCCCGATGATCTGTTCAAGGCCATCGACGGGCAGCCCGCCTATCTGCCGCGCCACGCGCCGGTCGAGGCGATCCGCGAGCGGGCCGACCGGCAGCAGGTGTTTGAACTTGCCGTGCGCACCATCGAATATCGTGGTCGCCCCTGCGAGGTGATGGCCATTCGCGACCTTACGGAAAAGCGTGAGGCGCAACGGGAAATCGAATATCTCGCACGCCATGACGTGCTGACGGGCCTTTCGAACCGTACGATGTTCCAGACGCAGCTGCGCCGACAGATCGAGAATTGCGACGACGAGGACGAATTTGCTCTGCTGGCGCTCGATCTCGACCGGTTCAAGGCCGTTAATGATATATTCGGCCATGCCGAGGGTGACCGGGTGCTCAAAAGGGTCGCCGCCATTCTCCATGAATGCGCAAGGGCAGGGGATGTGGTCGCGCGCCTTGGCGGCGATGAGTTCGTCATACTGACTGCCCGGCACACCAAGGCGGATGAGGCGCGATTGCTCGCCGAGACCATCCTTGGCATGTTCGCACTGAAAATGAATGTTGCCAACGACCCGACCGCCGTCGGCGTCAGCATCGGCATTGCCGTTTTCCCGCGTGATGGTCTGAATGATGAAAGCATCATGCACGCTGCAGATCTCGCGCTTTACCGTGCCAAGGTCGGCGGGCGCGGCATATTGGCTTTTTACGACCCTTTGATGGATCAGGAGGCGCGTGAGCGCCGCCAGCTCGAAACGGATTTGCGGCTTGCCGTCAATCGCAACGAGTTGCTGTTGAACTACCAGCCGGTTTTATCCGTCGAATGTGGTCAGGTCGTTGGTTACGAGGCGCTGGTGCGCTGGCAACACCCGACAAGGGGTGTCGTGTCGCCGGATGTTTTCATTCCGATAGCGGAAGAAAGCGGGATCATCATCTCGCTCGGCGAATGGGTGCTGCGTGAGGCCTGCCGCGAGGCGAGCACCTGGGCGCCGCATCTGAAAATCGCGGTCAATGTCTCGCCATTGCAATTTTCTCTGGCAAATCTCGGCCATGTCGTCTGTACGGTGCTGATGCAGACCGGTCTTTCGCCGAACCGGCTGGAACTGGAAATCACCGAGGCTGCACTGCTGAAAGATCGCAAGGCGACGCTGATCATCCTCAACCAGTTGAAGGCGCTGGGCGTCGCCATCGTCATGGACGATTTCGGCACGGGTTATTCTTCGCTCAGCAATCTCCAGAGCTTCCCTTTCGACAAGATCAAGATCGACCGCAGCTTCATTGCCGCCATGAGCGATGATGACAATGCCCGCGCCATCGTGCGCGCGGTAATCGGCCTTGGCCGCAGCCTCGATCTGCCGGTGACGGCGGAAGGCATCGAAACCGACGCGCAATATCGTATGGTTGTCGATGAAGGATGCGCGCAGGCGCAAGGTTATCTCTTCGGTAAACCCGATGTGGCGCCAGCCGGGGCCGCAGGTACGACCACACGCAAGAAATATTCCGTTTGAAAGAAGGCGCAACGGCGTGATGCCGTTGCCCGCCATTCCCCAAATGATGGAACGAGAGCGGACGTAGATCGTTAGGGTCACGTGTGATGTGTCCACATCGTCGGCCAGGTCCGGCACCGGACGACCAGCCTGTGGAACTCGCGCCCGTCTATGTGCTGCTGGCCTCTCAGGACGGGAGCTGCATCAATGGCGAGGTCTATGGCGTGACCGATGGCAGGGGCATCGCCTGAGGGCGACGTGTCAGTCTCGAGGATGTGAGATGAAACGGCAGGCAAAACGTTCAGATGCTCAGGTAAACGCCCTCGACGTCCGCGACCGGCTGATACTGGCGCTTTATGCCCAGCTGAAGGCGGAGCGGCAGACGCGTGAGGCGATGGAGTGGGTCATCCGTAACGGTGGCCTCACACCCGAGGTGCTGGAGGCGATGGCATCCGACCCCGTGCCGGTGCTGGCTGAGGCGGATATTCCCGCGATCGAGCGTATTCTTGGTGCTGATCGATCTTCACGTGACGCTAATAGCGGACGGCCATCATGAACCGAAGAGCCAGCTGGAAGGGCCATCTTGTCTTTGCCGATTTCAACTGTGAAATCGGCCTCTATTCCGCGCTGACCTCCACGGAGAAGATCTCGTTCAACATCGTCAACCGCAAGACCGGCCACCGGGTTGAGCGGCAATATGTCGATAGCGATACCGGCGAGGCGGTCGGGCGTGACGATCAGGTCAAGGGTTACGAGCGCGACAATGGTGACTACATCGTCATCGAAGGCGATGAGATCGCAAAACTGATGCCGGAGAGTGACAAGGTCATTCGCATCCGGCATTTTCTTGAATGTGAAGAGATCGACAAGCTGTTCTTCGACAAATCCTATTACCTCGCCCCCACGCAGGACGGCGGAGAGGAGGCCCTGACGCTGCTGGCAAAGGCCATGCAGGACGAAAACGTTGTCGCGCTTGGCGAGGCTGTACTTTTCCGTCGTAACCGCATGTTGCTGATCCGCCCAAGCGGCAAGGCGCTCATCGCCACCACGCTGAATTTCAGTTACGAGGTGCGCGCTGAGAATACCGTTTTCAAGTCCATTCCCGATATCCAGTTCGATGACGAGATGCTGGAGCTTGCCGGCCACATTATTCAAACACGCGCCGGCACCTTCGATCCCGCCGAATATAGCGACCGTTACAATGATGCGCTCGCGGAGCTGGTGAAGGCCAAGATCGAGGGCCGGGAAATCCAAAGGCGGCCCGCTCCGAAAGAAGACAATGTCATCGATCTGAAAGAGGCCCTGCGCCGCAGTGCGAATGCCGATGGCGGAAAGAAAACCAGGACGACGGGCCGCAGGACTTCCCGGAAAGCGAGCTGACGCATGGGATTGCAGACCTATAACGCCAAGCGCAGTTTCGACAAGACGCCGGAGCCGAAAGGCACATGGGCCGAAGCTCAAGGGTCGAGTTTCGTGATACAGAAACACGATGCCCGGCGGCTGCATTATGATTTCCGGCTGGAAATGGACGGGGTGTTGAAAAGCTGGGCGGTGACGCGTGGCCCCAGCCTCGATCCGGAGGACAAGCGCCTTGCGGTGCATGTCGAAGACCACCCGCTGAGCTATGGTGATTTCGAGGGCGTCATTCCCAAGGGACAATATGGCGGTGGAACGGTCATCGTCTGGGATCGTGGCGTCTGGAGGCCGATTGGTGATGCGAGGAAAGGATATCGCAAAGGCCATCTCGAATTTGAACTTGATGGCGAAAAGCTGAAAGGGCGCTGGCATCTGGTGCGTATGCACGGAAAACCCGGTGAGAGCAGGGAAAACTGGCTGCTGATCAAGGGTGATGATGAGGTAGCCCGGCATCAGGGTGGTGCGGATATTCTGGAGGAGCGGCCGGAATCGGTAAAGACCGGACGCAGCGTCGAGGATGTCGCGGCCAAACCGAAAGACACCTGGAATTCCAAGCCGGTATCGAAAAAGGCGGCTGCCTCTTCTTCCGGCCAAAAGCAGGCACATGCCTTGCCCAAGGGCGCACGCAAACAGACGCTTCCGTCCTTCGTGCCGCCGGCGCTGGCGACGCTGAAGCCGAAACCGCCGACCGGTTTGCGCTGGCTGCATGAAATCAAATTCGATGGTTACCGTCTGCAGGTGCGGCTTGATCACGGCAAACTCCAGCTTCTGACCCGCAGCGGGCTGGACTGGACGGAGAAGTTTGGCGAAGAGGTGGCACGTGCGCTTAAAGCCCTGCCGGCGGAAACCCTGCTCATGGACGGGGAAATCGTCGTGGAACGCGACAGCGGCGCCTCCGATTTCTCGGCTTTGCAGCAGGATCTGAGTGAGGGGCGCAGCGACCGTTTCGTTTTTTACGCCTTCGACCTGCTTTACCTTGATGGCAATGATCTGCGCGGGGCGGCACTGACCGATCGCAAGGCGCTGCTGGAAAAGCTGCTGCCGGCGGGCGATCCAAAGCTTCGATACAGCGAACATTTCGAGGAGAGCGGCGAGCTCGTGCTGGACCATGCCTGCCGTCTCAGCCTTGAGGGCGTTATTTCCAAGGTTAAGAACAGCCAATATGTTTCCGGCCGTAAAGGCGAATGGGTGAAATCCAAATGCTCCATGCGGCAGGAATTCGTTATCGGCGGCTACACGCTCTCTTCGACATCGGACCACGCCATCGGCTCGCTGGCGCTTGGCGTTTATGAAAAGGGCAAGCTGCGCCATGTCGGCCGTGTCGGCACCGGCTACACGGGCGAAGTGGCCGAAATGCTGCTTGGCCGCCTGAAACCGCTGGACCGCAAGGAAAGCCCGTTTGGCGACAAGCTCTCCGCGCTTGCGCGCCGCGACCTTCACTTCGTCACGCCGCAATTGGTGGCGGAGGTGGAGTTCCGCGCCTGGTCTGGAGATGGCAATCTGCGTCATGCGTCCTTCCGGGGCCTGCGCGAAGACAAGCCGGTGGAAGAAATCGAACGCGAGGAGAAGGCCGTGAGCGATACAGGCGCGCCGCAATCCAGCATCAAATTCACCCATCCGGACCGGCTTTATTGGCCTGAGGACGGAGTGACCAAGGAGGGGCTCGCCGATTATTATGCGCAGGTCTGGCGGCATATGGCGCCCTTCGTCGTCGACCGACCGCTGGCGCTGCTGCGCTGTCCCGAGGGCATAGAGGGGCAGCGTTTTTTCCAGAAACACGCCTGGCGCGGCATCAACAAGGCCGTGGAACAGATCAAGGACCCCAAGGACAAGGGCGGCGAACCGCTGATCCGCATCACCGATTTCGACGGCCTTATGGCTCTGGTCCAGTCCGCAACGCTTGAAATTCACCCATGGGGCGCAACGACTGCCAACTGGGAGAAGCCGGATATGATCACAATGGACGTCGACCCCGGTGAAGATGTGGCCTGGGAAGAGGTGATCGAGGCGGCATTGGAGCTGAAACGGCGTTTCGAAGACGCCGGGCTTGCGGCCTTCGTCAAGACCTCCGGCGGCAAGGGCCTGCATGTGGTGGCGCCGCTCAAACCTCAGGCGGGCTGGGCCGCCGTCAAGGCATTTGCAAAAGCGATGGCCGCCGATATGTCGAAGGCTGAACCCGATAAATATCTTTCCGTGGCAACGAAAGCGAAACGCAAAGGCCGCCTTTTCATCGATTATCTGCGCAATGGCAGAGGCAATACGGCGGTTGCACCCTATTCGACCCGTGCACGACCGGGGGCGGCGATTTCCGCGCCGCTGGAATGGTCGGAACTCACGGCTGAGATCGGCCCGGCGCATTTTACCGTCAACAATATCGGTGGGCGCCTTTCGGCCCTGAAAAAAGACCCATGGGACGGTTTTTTCGCCGCAGCGGAACCGCTGCCGAAAAAAGCGCGCTGACAACAGCTGATCTTCAGCTTCGTTTTTCGGCGGCGAGGCTTTTTTTCAGTGCGTCCATGATGTTGATGACATTGCCACCGGTGCTCGCTTTCGTGCCGGTTTTCTTTTTGGAAGACGGTGTCTCGTCGCCTTTGGTCTTCAAAAGCGCCTTGATCTTTTTCTGGATCGGGTCCTGCACCAGAGTTGGCTTCCAGCCGGTCATCTGTTTGCCGATGCGCTTTTCCATGGCCTGCAGCAGCGGCTTTTCAATTTTCATTTTCGGGTCAAGCGCGTCGATGCTCTCGCGCACCTCTTCGCCATAATGCAGCGTCCACAGGATGATGCCCTTGCCTGAAGGCTCCAGCAGAACGGCCCGTTCCCGGCGGTAGAGCACCAGCCGTGCAATGCCGTACACGCCGTTGGCCGTCATGGCTTCGCGAATGACGCTGAAGGCCTCGGTGCCGATCTTGTCTTCAGGGCGCAGGAAGTGCGGGCGGTCATACCAGATCCAGTCGATCGAGCCCTTCGGTACGAAAGTCCTGATATCGATCGTCCGGGTACTTTCCAGCGCCACGGCATCGATCTCTTCGTCTTCCAGCAGCACATAGTCGTCCTCGGCGCGGGGAAACCCCTTCAACTGGTTTTTTACTGCTACAGGCCGATGAGTGATGCTGTCGACATAGCGGCTTTCGACACGGTTGCCGGTTTTGCGATTGAGGATGTGGAAGGTATATTTGTTACCCTCGGTCGTCGCTGGTGTCAGCGAGACGGAGGCCGTCACCAGCGACAGCTTCAGATAACCCTTCCAGAAAACCTGCCGTGCCATTGTCCGCGATCCGTTTCGCCGTTGATCTCCCGGATCAAACTTCCGCGGGGCGGTATTTGTTCCGGGCGAATGGCAAACGGGCAGGGGAGCCTGTCAGCCGAGCAGCGAGGTCAGCCCGTAGACGGCGGCGGAAATCAGTGCCGCAGCCGGCATGGTGACGATCCATGCGATGACGATGTTGCCGGCAAGCCCCCAGCGCACGGCCGAAACCCGGCGGGCAGCCCCCACGCCAACGATGGCGCCGGTAATCGTGTGGGTGGTGGAGACCGGAATTCCGAGCCATGTCGCGCCGAACAATGTCAGTGCGCCGCCGGTTTCGGCGCAGAAACCCTGCATCGGGTTCAGCCGGGTGATCTTCGAGCCCATGGTATGCACGATGCGCCAGCCGCCGAACAATGTGCCGAGCGCCATGGCCGACTGGCAGGAAATTACCACCCAGAACGGCACGTAGAAACTTTCGCCCAAATGCCCCTGGCTGAATAGCAGCACGGCGATGATGCCCATGGTCTTCTGCGCGTCGTTGCCGCCATGGCCGAGCGAATAAAGCGAGGCGGAGATGAACTGCATGACACGGAAGGTGCGATCCACCGCAAAGGGTGTCTGCCGCACGAACAGCCAGGAAACGGCGAGCACCAGCAGCAACGCCAGGAAAAAGCCGATGGCCGGCGACATGAAGATGGCCCCGACAGTTTTCAAGAGGCCCGACCAGACGATGGAATTAAAGCCCACTTTCGCAAATCCGGCACCGACGAGGCCGCCGATCAGCGCGTGTGACGAACTGGAAGGAATGCCGAAAATCCAGGTGACGATGTTCCAGACGATCGCGCCGATGAGGGCGGCAAAGATAACCTGCGGCGAAACGATGGCCGGATCGATGATGCCGGTGCCGAGCGTTTCCGCCACATGCAGCCCGAAAAACAGGAAGGCGATGAAATTGAAGAACGCCGCCCAGGCAACCGCATATTGCGGGCGCAATACGCGGGTGGAAACGATGGTGGCGATGGAATTTGCAGCGTCATGGAGACCGTTCAGGAAATCGAAGAACAGCGCGATGGCGATAAGGCCGACAAGCAGCGGCAGGGCAAGTGCGACATCCATCAGACGTTCTCGATAACGATGCCGCTGATCTCGTTGGCCACATCCTCGAAGCGGTCGACGACCTTTTCGAGTTCGCCGTAGATCTCGCTGCCGATCAAATAGGCCATGGCGTTACCGGCCGCACCGTGGCGGCGGAAAAGGTCTTTCAGGCCCTGATCATGAAGCTCATCGGAGCGGCCTTCGACGCGGGTGACTTCTTCGGCAATCGCCGACAAGCGCTGCGCATTGGTGCCGACCTTTTCCAGAAGCGGAATGGCTTCGGCGATCAGGCTTGCCGCACGCACGATCTCGTGTCCCATCTCCTTCATCAGCGGGTCGAATTCGCCCTGTTCGAAGAGGCGGATGGTCTTCACCGTCTTGTGCATCATGTCGATGGCGTCATCCATGGACTGGATGAGGTCCTTGATGTCGCCGCGATCAAAGGGGGTGATGAAGCTGCGCCGCACCGCAAGCAGCACATCGCGGGTAATGTCATCCGCCTGATCTTCGAGGGCAACGATAAGGTCGCAATTCTTCTCGACGTCGATGCCGCTCAACAGTTGATCAAGCGCACCTGCCGCCTTGACGACTGTTTCGGAATGTTTGCTGAACAGGTCGAAGAAACGATCCTCGCGCGGCATCAGCTTGCGGAAAATGCTCATCATGCGAATTGGCCCTCAATGGCGCTATTTATGTTGTAGGGGGTAATTGTCATAAAACTGTCATAAATGCAGGCAGGGCATTGATGCAACCCGGAAAATCGGCACTATCAACGCAAATGAAATCTTCCAAGAAAAGCCGGAAAACCCGTCCGGTGCGCCCCCTGACACTGCTTCAGCAACTTGCTACCATTCCCGAAAAGCTCTTCACCGGCGCTTTCCGGCAGCAATATGCCGCCTTGTGTTTTCGCCACGGCGATAACGGAAATGATGTTGAAATCCTTCTCGTCACATCGCGCACCAGCCAGCGCTGGATCATTCCGCGCGGATGGCCGATGAAACGCAAGAAGCCGCATGAGGCGGCGGCCATCGAGGCGTGGGAGGAGGCGGGCGTGCGCGGCCGGGTGAGAAAGGCAGCCATTGGCCGCTACACCTATCTGAAGATGCTCGACAATGGCGATGTCGTCCCGTGCATGGTCGATGTGTTTCAGATCGAGGTGACGGGTGCGGAAACGAGTTTCAAGGAACGCGGCGAACGCCTGGTTGAGTGGGTCCGTCCGGATGAGGCAGCGAGGCGCGTTCGGGAAATCGAACTGAAATCATTGCTGGTTGATTTCAAACCCAAGGGCAAAAGGAAAGACGGGGCGGGTGAGAGACCCTGACAGGTCGCCGTGTTCTCCGTGAACAGAGCCTGGACCCTGTGCCGTAATGTCTTTGCAACATGGCATACTCAATTTTGCCGGATGAATTTCATCAGGTGCATTATGCGTTTATGTCGTGCCGCCATGCGGCTTCTTGGCCGCTACATCCATCCCATCATCGTGTTTGCCGTGCTTCTGGCAGGGCCGGCCACCATACTTCTGCTCCGGTAAGAACCGTTGCCCCATTGACGGGAAAAGCATTGCTGCCTCTCCCGTCAATGACCGGTTTTCAGAAAACCAAGGGGTTTCAGCCGGGCTGCGCCTCGCGGGTTTGGGCGGAGTGATCGGCCGTGCCCGCTTTTCCAGCCTCATCCGGTGCTTTTGGCAAAAGGTGGGCGAAACGCCTCGTGATGCTGTCGATATAGGACAGGATGGTTGGCACGACGATCAGGGTGAGGAGGGTGGAGCTGATGAGGCCGCCGACCACCGCATGCGCCATCGGCGCGCGCTGCGCACCGCCACCGCCGATGGCGAGCCCAAGCGGAATCATGCCGAAGATCATTGCAAGCGTTGTCATGATGATCGGCCGGAATCGGATGACACCGGCGTTCGCCAGCGCTTCGTTAAGGGAAAGCCCGCGTTTCCTCTCCCTGTTGGCAAAATCGACCAGCAGGATGCCATTCTTGGTGACGAGGCCCATCAGCATGATGAAGCCGATCAGCGAAAACATGTTGATCGTGCTGCCGGCCACCATCAGCCCCAGAAGGACGCCGGCCAGCGAGAGCGGCAAAGAGGCCATGATGGCGAGCGGTTGCAGGAAACTGCCGAATTGCGAGGCAAGCACGATGTAGATGAAAATAACCGCCATGATGAGCGCCTTGACCATGTGGCCAATCGTCTCCTGCATGGTCTCGGCCTCGCCGCCAAAGCGGATGCGGTAACCATCCGGCAGATCGCGGGCAGCGGTCAGGCTCTGCAGGGCATTGGTCACATCACCTAGCGTGCGGCCGGCAATGTTGGCCGAAACCAGCACCTCGCGGCGATTGTCGATGCGGCGGATTTCAGCCGGTGCCGGCGCAGTGCCGATCTCGGCCACCTGATCGAGACGCACCATCACGGGCGCGCCATTCGATGCCGTGCGACCGGTCGCGATCATCAATTCGCCGAGGGTTGCGGCATCGGAGCGCCGTTCGCCGGGAAGGCGCACGACGATGTCATAGCTGTTGCCGCCCGTATCCGTCCATTTCGACACATCTTCGCCACCGATGAGCGGAGAGAGGGCAGTGGCCAGATCTGCGCGGGAAATGCCGAGATCGCTCGCCGCCTCGCGTTTCAGACGGACGGAAAGGACCGAGGTCACGTTGCGGGCGCTGGAATTCACATCCACAAGGCCGGGGATCGTTTTCATATCCTCCACCAGACCTGCAGCTATTTTTTCAAGGACGGCGCGGTCGTCACCGAGGATGCTGAGCTGCACCGGGCTTTCACCGCCGCCAAGGCCGTTCTGAAGGATCGCGACCTCTATGCCTGGTACGGCTGACAGGCGCTTGCGGATCGGTTCAGCCAGCATCGCGGGCGTCTGCGTTCGCGCTTCCAGCGGCACCAGCCCCACCAGCACGGCGGCGCGCTGCTTGCCCGCCGCACCACCGGTGTTGATGGTGGAATAGAGCGTCTCGACTTCGGGGAACTCCCTCAGTGCCTTCTCGACCTGTCGGACCTTCGCCGTTGTGTAATCCAGCGAGGAACCGGCTGGCGCCGTGACGGTAATCTGAAAGCGGCCTTCGTCGGTGTTCGGCACGAATTCCGTGCCGACCAGCGGCACCATGAACAGGCTGCCGATGAAGATGCCGATGGTGGTGAGCAGCGTGATGAGCCGGTGGCGCAATGTCCAGCCGATCACATGCCGATATTGTTCGGCCAGCCATTCGAAACCATGATCGAAGCGCGTAATCAACCGTCCGATTGGCCCGCGTCTGGCATCGGGTTGCGCATCCGGGTCGTACCAGACGCTCGAAAGCATCGGATCAAGCGTGAAGGCGACGAAGAGCGAGATCAGCACCGCAGCCGACACCGTGACGCCGAATTCATAGAAGAACCGACCGATGATGCCGTCCATGAAGGCAACCGGCAGGAAGACCGCCACGATGGTTGCGGTTGTCGCAATCACTGCAAGGCCGATTTCGTTGGTGCCGTCGAGCGCCGCGCGGATATGGGATTTGCCCATATGCAGATGACGGGTGATGTTCTCGCGCACGACGATAGCGTCATCCACCAGAATGCCGATGGAGAGTGTCAGCGCCAAAAGGCTGAGCGTATTGAGGGTGAAACCAAGAAAATCGATGACGGCAAGCGTACCGATGATGGCGATTGGCAGTGTCAGGCCGGTGATGACCGTGCTGCGCCAGGAATTCAAAAACAGGAAAACGATGGCGATGGCGAGCGCCGCCCCTTCGATCAGTGTCGTCTGCACCTGACCGACGGATTCCCGAATGGGCGTGGAGGTGTCGGTGACGATGCGCAATTGGACATTCTGCGTGGCCAGCTCGGTATTGAGTTGCTGGAGACGGTTCCTCACATCCGTCACGACCTGAACCGTGTTGGCGTCCTGAACCTTGACGATATCTATCGCCAGTGCCGTCTGGCCGTTATAGAGGGCGCGGCTTTCGGCATCGACCGCTCCTTCGGAAACCGTGGCGACGTCGCGGAGCAGGATCGCCGCGCCACCGCGTCTTGTCACCACCATGTCCAGTAGCGCCTGCGGCTCCTCGACGCGACCCCGAACCTGGATCGTGCGTTCGGACACGGGATCGACGATGCTGCCGGCCGGGCTGTTGCCGTTGCCGGTGCGCAGCGCGTTCACCACCTCGTTGATGCCAACCCCGAGCGCCCGCATGCGTGTTTCGTCTATAGCAACGTCGATCTGTCGTTTGCGGCCACCCACCAGCGTCGCCTGTCCGACACCTGCCACGGTGGTCAGCTGGCGCACCACCTTGCGGTCGGCAAGGGTGGTGAGCGCCGGCACATCGAGCGACGTCGAACTGATTGCCAGGGACAGGATAGGTTCGGCGGCGGGATCGAAACGGGAGACGACCGGCTTCTTGGCGTCTTCCGGCAAGTTCGCCTCGATGGCGGCAACCTTGTCGCGCACATCCTGCGCGGCGGCGGCTCCCTGTACCTCGAGCTTGAATTTCACGACGACCACGGAGCGCCCCTCATAAGAGGTCGAGGTGATCTCATCCAGACCGCCAATGGCGTTCAGCGCATCCTCGACCGGGCGTGTCACTTCGGTCTCCACGGTCTCCGGCGTCGCGCCTGGATAGGTGGTGACCACCACCACGACGGGCACGTCGACATTGGGATATTGATCCAGCCCCAACCGTTGCAGCGAAAAAATGCCCATGACCAGCAATGTGACCATCATCATGGTGGCAAAGACGGGATGGGAGACGGATATACGGGTCAAAAACATTTCAGCCTGCCTTATCGATGGTCACTGCCATGTCCGGCTGCAATTCCGGAAGCGGTGCAGTCAGGATCGTTTCACCATCCTTCAGGCCCGTGGCGATCTCGATCAGGCTGCCGCCGTGCCAGCGTGATCCCAGCGCCACCGTCTGGCGGCGCAAATGGCCGTCCGTCACCTTAAGCACATGGTAGCCGGTCTCATCCTTGCGAAGCGCGATGGCGGGAACTACGAGCGCATCGTTTTTTTCACGCACGAGGATTGAGCCGCTGGCAAACATTCCGCCCCACAGCCGGCCGTCACCGTTGACGAGACGCAGATAGACGGTGACGAAGCGTGTGCCATCCTCGGCAACCGGGCTGATACGCTCGACGGTGCTTTTGACGGTCTGGCCAACGAGGCCGTCAATCTCCAGTTCCGCTGTCTGGCCAACGCTCACACGGGGAATATCGCGGGTGGCGACGAGAACCTTCGCTTCCAGAACGCTGGTGTCGACCAGTGTGAGAAGCTCGCCATCGGCGCTGACGCGCGCGCCTGCTTCGGCCAGCCGGCGGGTGACGGTACCACTGAAAGGCGCGCGGATTTCCGCGTTGCTAAGGGCGAGGCGGGCGATATCCATCTGGGCCGAAAGGCTTTGAACCCTCGCTGTTTTCACCACGACATCGCTTTTCGCCTTGTCCAGCTGTTCCGCCGATGTGATGTTTTTGGTGGCGAGCTGTTCGGTTCTCGTCAGTGCCAGCATCGCGAGTGTCAGTTCGGCCTCGGCCGCGTCCCGGTCGCTTTGCCGTTGCAGCAGCGCCGCTTGCAGATCATCGGTTTCAAAGCGCACCAGCACATCACCGGCCCGCACCGCCTGTCCGTCCCGGATGTTCATCTCCAGAATTTTCCCGGCCTCGCGGGCGCGGATCACGATTCGGCTGACCGGCTGAAGTTCGCCGCTGATGCTGAGCTTCTCCACCATCTGGCGCGTGCCGATCTTCGCCGTTTCCGCAGCCGTCAGTTCGAAGGGAATGCCGGCCGGGCTCAGGAGGCTGGCCTCGACAATTCCCTTGACGCGTTCATTCGCATCGACGCTGCCGCGCGCCGGGTCGAGTGCAGTAACGACGAGAGCGCAGCCCGCAAGCGCGATCCCGGCCTTGATGCTTCTCTTCACCCACATAATACAATCCTTCCACGCAAAGTTCTTCGGGTAACGGCTCACTGAGCTGTCACGTCGCCCGTTATTCAGGCGGATGGTGTCTGGATAGGGGGCCATAATTGCAGCAGCATTACCCTGCCGCATCGTCTTCGCCGCAATACTGCCGCAACCTTTCTGGCAGACAACGGCTGGCAAAGGGACGGTGACATATGAGACTTCTGTTGATCGAAGATGAAAAAGAAATGGCGGATGCGCTGTCGGCAACGCTCGGCAAGCAGGGCATCATCATCGACCATACGATGCGGTTAGGTGACGCGATGGAGCTGACGCGCCAGCATGTTTATGATGCCATCCTGCTTGACCGCCGGCTGCCGGATGGTGAAGGGCTTGCGCTCATCCCGAAACTGCGTCGCGCCGGCGTCGATACGCCGATCATCCTGCTTACCGCGATGAACGAACCGGAGGACCGCATCGCGGGACTGGATGGCGGCGCGGATGATTATCTGGGCAAGCCGTTTCTCATCGGCGAGCTTCTGGCGCGGGTGCGCGCGGTTTTGAGACGGCCGGCAAGCCTTGCACCGGCCCAGATAGCCGCCGGTCGGATCGTGATCGATCCGCTGCACCTCAGCGTCACCATCAATTCGCTTCCCCTCGATCTTCCAAGACGCGAGCTTCTGGTTCTCGTCGCGCTCGCCAAACGCAAAGGCAAGTCGGTGCTGCGCTCGACGCTCGAGGCGGCCGTCTACAATTACGAGGAGGAAATCCAGTCCAATGCGCTCGATGCGCATATATCGCGACTGCGCAAACGCCTGCTCGACGCCTCCGCCGGTGTGAGCGTGCATAATATTCGCGGCATCGGTTATCTGCTCAAGGAGGATGCATGAAGGCGCAGGGTAAATCCAATCCGTCCCTTTGGTGGCAATTGAGCTGGCAGCTCAGCATCGTCGTCTCCGCCATGATCGCCGTCGTCATCATCGGGCTTTGTGTTTACGGGGTGATGCGGGTCTCTCCCAATATCGGGCTTTGGGAGGATCTGTCTGCGACACTCGACGAGTCGCTTTCGCTCGATCCGCAGAAGGGGCTCGTCATCACCGAGGGGCCGGCGCTGAAGGCCCTCAAGGCGGAGAATGAAGAACTCTGGTTCGTTGCATCGACGCTGGATGGCCAGTCCGTGACCTATGGCGCTGTGCCAGCGGTCTATGCCGAGCTGTCGCGTTACGCCCATCTGATGATGGACGCTGATATTCGCGGCGGCGCCGGCATATCCGAGGTCGCGTTGTCTGAAAGTCTCGATACGGCATCTGGGCCGCTGAGGGTCATGTTCGGCGGAACCTCCCATATCAGCGCGTCGTTTCTGACGCTTCTTCTCGGCACTTATCCGATCTATGTTCCGCTGCTGGCGGTTATCCTGCCTGCGGTGTTCTTTTCCGTGCCGCGCATCGTGCGCCAGGCGCTCGCCGGTCTCAGTTCCGTCGTCCGGAAAGCCCCGGAGATCGACCCGCGCCGGGCGGGCTCGAAGCTGCCCGTCGAGGATGTGCCGCGGGAAGTCGTGCCGCTTATCGTGTCTTTCAACAGCATCCTCGAACGGCTCGAGCAGCAGTTCCGGGCGCGGCAACGGTTTCTCATCGATGCGGCGCATGAACTCAGAACACCGATCGCCATCATGCAGACCCGGATTGAGGGTCTGCCGGAAGGGCCAGAACGGCAGCGCCTGATGGAGGATGTCGCGCGGCTTGGTGAAACCGCGGAACAGCTTCTGGCCGTCGAGCGGAACGATCAGGTACATGACCGATGGGAGACGGTCGATCTCGTCGAGATCGCCCGCACGGTCGTTGCCGATCTGGCGCCGCTGGCGCTGTCGGCGGGTTACGATATTTCCTTTGACACGCAGATCGCGCGCTACGAAATGCAGGGCAACCCGTTCGCTTTGCCACGCGCCGTCAGCAATATCGTGCGCAACGCCATCGACCATGGAGCAAACAGAGGGATGATCCATGTCTCGGTTCTCGCAAACGGCGAAATTGCGATTTCCGATGAAGGGCAGGGCATAGCCGAAGACCAGCAGGAGCGGATATTCGAGCCATTTTATCGCGTGACGCCACGAAGCACGGGAGCAGGTCTGGGTCTCAGTCTCGTCAAGCAGATCGTCGCTGACCACAATGGACGTGTCCTTCTGGAAAGCTCCGCCTTCGGAAGCACATTCCGGCTCTGCTTCTGATCGCGATTTTTGCAACGCCCCCGGACTGTGATTGTAATGCTGCCGCAATTTTAGCTGTCGTAGCGTGTGGGGCACAGGAAATCTTTCCAACCGGAGCACATGCAATGAAACACCAGCGGAATCCGTTCGTCACGGCCAGCGGCGGCAAAGTTGCGCGCAGCCGCAGCGCCACCTTCGCCACCTTGCCTTTTGCCCTCATCATGTCCGGCTGTGCCTCCGTTCCGCTGCAGGAGGGCGGTACGCTGACATCCTATGCGCAGCTCAGCCCTGCCAAGGGCAAGTTCACCAAGACCAGAACCTTCGTGGATGCCAAGGGCCTGGCAGCGGTTAAAACCGTCGCCATCGTGCCCACCACGTTTTCCTTCACCGCCTCGTCGCGGGTCACATCGGAAAAAGACCGCGCGCTTGTGTCCAATGCGCTTGATCGCGCCATCTGCGTGGCGCTCAGTGACAAATACCGGATCGCCGCTCTTGGCCAACCGGCAGATATGACGGTGCGCACCGTCATCACCGATCTGGTGCCGACCGACAAGACCATGGCGGGGGTTTCAACCGCCGTATCGCTCGGCAGCAACTTTGTCCTGCCGGTCGGCGTGCCGCGATTGCCGGTGGGCCTCGGCGGCCTGGCGGTCGAGTCGGAGGCGGTGGACAGTACCGGCGTCCAGCGCGCCGCCGCCGTCTGGTCGAAGGGTGCCAATTCCTTCACCGACAGTGCCCGTGTTTCGGAAATCGGCGATGCCTACGGGCTTGCCTCTGACTTCGCCAATTATTTCGCCCGCATCCTCGTCAAAGGCAAGACCTCCGAAGGACTGGATATTTCGATCCCGTCGGGCCACCGCATGCGCTCGGCCCTCGGCGGCAAGCCGAAATATGCCGAATGCGATGCCTATGGCCGGTCACGGGGTTTGCAGGGCATGGTGGCCGATCAATTCGGCGCACCGCCCGAATGGACGGACAAGCAGGTAAAGGCCGCTTCGCGATAGAATCAGCAGGGCTTATGCGCACCCGTCTTTGCCGTGTTGGCGGGATGGGCGGCCTGCGCCCATAATGTCTGCGCCATCGTCTTGAGCAGCAACGATTCCGCCCATCTGTCGGTGGAATCGTTGCCGTCCCGGTCGGTAATCGCATAGGGGCGGGGGCCGAGTTCGCAGGTGAAGACCAGCTCGGCATTATCAGGCGCGCGCGATCGCCAGTGCCGGAAACCATAGTCCCACCAGTCCAGAAAAAGGTCGACCCATGGCCGGTGATGGGCAAAGGAAATCTCGATCTGGATTTGCTCGCAGGAGCCGATGCGTCCGTGAAAGGCCTGCGCATTATGAAGGATGCGCTGAATCTCTCTCTGGCTCTCGTCTTCCACCGGAAAGGCGAATTCGCGGGCAACGAGATAATGGGAGAGATCGGCGAGAAGCGGCAGATCCGGTCGTTGTTCGAGCAGGTCCAGCGTGAATGGGAGATCGCTGGTGATGCGATTGCGGTGGGTCTCGATGAAGACGGGAACGCCCGCCTCTTCGGCAAGCCGCATCCAGCCGTCGAGAAGCGGCAGGCAATCTTCTACTCGGCGCGGGCGGATGTCGGCCTGTAGATCGATATGGCTGACCGGAAACTCCTGCGCCAGTTCCAGCGTGTGGCGCAGGTCGTCGACATGACGCGGAAAACAGACACCTTCGATCCGAAGGCCTGTGCCGCTGATAGCCTCATGGAGACGCAGCACATCGGCACGGTTGGTGTAATGCGCACTGATGCCGTCGAAGCCGGTTTCGGCAATCCGGGCGATGTTTTCCTCAAGGGTCGGCTCAGGGTCGTCGCGGCGCAAGCGTTCCATGGCCCAGAGCGATTGAAAGACGAGCAGCTTCTGCATCAGGCCGCCCGCGCGCTTTTCAGCAATGTCTTGAGGTTCACACCGGGGTCGGCAAGGCTCTCCGGATCGGGGTTGATGCCGGCGGCGATCAGCATCTCGGCCAGTTTTATGTCCCTGGCGACAGTGTTGCCGACACCCAGTCCGGCTGCTGCGACAAGCTGGCCGTCCTTAAGGAAGAATTCCAGTTCGCCATCGCCGAGCGGACGAATGACGCTTTGGTGTCCCGGCTGCGGCAGGCCCGCGACCTGAAGGCCGAGATCATATTGATCCGACCAGAACCACGGGAGGGCGGCAAAGGCTTCGTTCGCGCCAAGACTATTGCGCGCAGCAATTTCCGCCTGATGGCGGGCATTGCGCCAGCTTTCGAACCGGATATGTCCGCCAACGGCTTGCGAGACGGCCGCGCAATCGCCTGCTGCAAAGATATCGGGGTCGCTGGTACACAGAAACGCATCGGTCAGAATGCCGTTGCCGGTCGCAAGCCCCGCCGCTTCGGCCAGGGCGATATTGGGCACGACACCGATGGCGGAGACGACGATATGGGCCGGCACGCGCTCACCGTCGGTCAGCAGGACTGCTTCCGGTGTAATGTCCGCCACTCCCTGACCCAGATGGAAATGCACCCCTTCATCGCGATGGCGCGCATGTATCTTTTCGGCAAAACGCGGCGGAACCGCCCGGCCAAGCGGCCGTGCCGCCGCTTCGATAACGCTGACCATAAGCCCCTTGCCGCGCAGCACCGCCGCAAGCTCCATTCCGATCAGTCCCCCGCCTATGATCGCGATCCTTGCGCCGCTATCGGCGCGGGAAAAAATCGCTTCCGCATCCGCATGGGTGCGGAAATTGAGCGCCTGTGCGGCACCGGGGCAGGCGAGTGTTCGCGGCTGCGCCCCGGTTGCGAGCAGCAGCCTGTCATAGTTAAGCACCTGCCCGTCATCTAGTCTCACGGTTCGGCCTTTCGCATCGATCCGGGTCGCCGATACGCCCTGGCGATAGGAGATGCGGGCGGCTTCCAGCGCGCCGTCGGCGCAGATGGGTTTCATCCGCACGGCACCTTCGAGCGGCTTGGAAAGCGGCGGCCGTTCATAGGGCGGATGCGGCTCGGTGCCGACCAGCGTGATGTTGCCTGCAAAGCCCGTTTCGCGCAGCGTAAAGGCGGCGCGCGTGCCCGCCTCGCCGGCGCCGATGATGACGATTGCGTCCATGGTATCTCCGTCAGAAGGGGCCGGCGCGCTTTTCAGGGCGCACCGGCTGGGGGAGGGTCAGTTGCGGCTGGCGTAGTCGGTCATGTTTTTCCGCGTCACCAGTTCGAAAGGAACCATGACCTGCTTGTCGACCGGCGTGCCGCGCATCAGGGCGACGGCGGCGTCGAGCGCGCTCGTCGATTGCCCCTTGGCGTTCTGGAACACCGTGGCGTCAAGATCGCCGGCGGCCATGGAGGCAAGCCCGTCCGGGGTGGCGTCGATGCCGATGACGATGACATCATCCATCGAAACGCTCGCCGCCTTCAGCGCCTGCACCGCGCCGATCGCCATTTCGTCATTATTGGCGAAGACGACGTCGATGGGCCGGCCGGCGGTGATCCAGTTCGTCGTCATGTCCATGGCGTTTGTCCGTGTCCAGGCCGCCGACTGTTCGTCGGCGATTGTGACGGTCTTGCAGTCGCCGGATGCAAGAGCCTGCTTGAAGGACGAAGTACGGTCACGCGATGCCTGATGGGCAAGATCGCCCATCAATATGTAAGCCTGCGCATCCGCTGCCTTTCCCTTCTCCTTGAGCAGCGAACAGGCCGCTTCGCCCGCCAGCCGCCCGGCATCGGTTTCCCTTGAGCCGACATAGGCCTGTTTTTCGGGAAGCTTGGCGACATTGTCCGGCTCGAGATTGAGGTAGACGAGCGGAATGCCTGCCTTGGCCGCCGCATCGCTGATGCCGGGTGCGGCCGAGGTGTCCGCAAGCGTCACGATGATCGCATCGACGCCTGCGGCGATGAAATTATTGACCTGGTTGAGCTGCTTGGAAATATCGGCCTGCGCATCTTCGACCTGGATCTTGACGCCGTCGACTTCCGATGCCCGGGCGCCAAGCCCTTCGCGCAGCAAAGTCTGGAAATTATTGTCGAAGCTCTGCATCGAAACGCCGATCGTTTCGGCCGATGCGGTGCCCGCCAGCAGGACCGCCAGCGCGGCCATGGTACAGATGGATTTCATGTCGTCCTCCCTTGGGGCGCCGGGCCGCCCGGGTGCATTCCGGAGGCCCTTTCGGGCCTGCTCGAAAGCTCGGCCTATCCGATGGTGACGCGCACCTCGCCGTCCACCACTTCGGCCGGATAGGTTTTGAGATTTTCGCAGGCGGGGAGCCGCAGCGCTTCGCCGGTGCGGTAATCGAAAGCGCCGGAATGCTTGGGACATTCCACCTCGAAATCCATCACCAGCCCTTCGGCAAGATGGATCGCCTCGTGGGTGCAGAGGCCCGCGGTGCAATAAACGCTGTCATCCGGGGCGCGATAGATCGCATAGGTGCGCCCGGCGTGGTCGAAGCGGATTGCGCCTTCCTGTTCGATATCGTCAAGTCTGCAGGCTGAAACCCAGCTCATTCGGCTGCCTCCCCGATTGTGTTGCGCGCCTTGCGGGCCGCGAGTTTTTCTTTGCGTTTGCGATAGCGTTCCTGCATGCGGGCTTCCCCCTCGGTCGAGCCGTCGTGCCAGGTGCCGAACCACCGATCGAGCGGGATGAGGGCATCGCCGTAATTCACCTCGAAATATTTGTGGTGGAGGTAATGCGCATAGGCATGGCTATCGACCAGCCCGTCCTCGCCGATCTCGACCTTGTCGAAGCCCACATGGCCGGGGATCGCGCCGAAACCCGCATAGTGCAGCTGGTAGAGCATGAGGACCGGATTGGACGGCAGGATCAGGTGATAAAAGGCCGTGCCGAAATACAGGAGATGCTCGACCGGATGCATGGAGAGCGACGACCATGGCGACGGGTTCACTGAATTATGGTGGACGGAATGCACCCATTTGTAGAGCAGCGGAATATGGATGAGCCGGTGAACGCAGAAGAAGTGAAATTCGTGGATGATCGGCACGACAAGCGCGACGGCGGCGAGTGTCCACGGATTTTCGGCAAAGCTGAGCCAGGGCGCATAACCATTGGCATAGGCCCACAGCATTGCCACTTCGATGGCGGTCCAGATGGTCACGCCGGAAAGGAAGGTGCGCAGGATGTTGTCGAGGTTCTGGCTTTCGAACCAGAAGGCCTTGCTCTTTTGCTCGGCGGGAAACTTGCCGTTATATTTGAAACGGTTTTCCTGCCGCTTCAGAATATAGAGATGCAGTTCGAAGCCGCCGTAAAAGAGGAAGACGCAGACCGCATTGACCGCATAGAGCCAGGCGATCCAGCCGAAGCCGAGGCTCGCCATGGTTTCCACGGGCGGGATGACCCATGCCCAATAGGCGATGGCAGAAAGCGCGAAGATCGCATTCCAGGGCAGGAAATAATGCGGCAGCCATTTTAACAGCGCCATGAGGCGGGGTGGAAAGGCGAATAGCGGCGCCGTTTCCACCGGCTGGTTCGGCGCCCAGTCGCCGCGCTTGTTGCGCGTTCCATATTTCAGATCGTCCATAGCGCTCTCCTTCGGACGATCGCTCCCGATACGCCCGCGCAAGTTCTCACGATGAAGGGGACGTTTGCACGCCGTGGTCGCCCGTCGCTCCTCACGATCTGCGGCCTTCCTCCCTGACGCAAAATTAGCAGTGAGGGCGGTGAAAGCCGAAACCTTCCTTGATCAAATCAGATCAAAGGCTCTGCGCGGTGATGGTGACGAAGCGAATGGGCGCGCTGTCAGGTTCGATATCGGTAAGGCCGATCCTTTTCAGGACAAGGTCCAGCGCCCGGCGGGCCTGCGCCTCGGGCGCCTGATCGAGCACGATGTCCATGATGCCGTCGTTCAGCGCCTTGCGGGTATAATCGGTCAATTCATGGCCGACGAAGAAGATGTCTCCTCCGCGCGGGTGACGGCGAAGAACGTCGATCAGCGCGGCATTGGCGCCGCCAACATTATAAAGGCCGGCCATGTCGGGGTAGAGATCGAGCGCCATGCGCAGAGCCTCGGCGCTGTAATATTCGTCATCGCGGGTAAAACCCAGCCATTCGAAATGATGTTTCCCGGGATGATCGCGGAAATAGTCGGAAAAGCCGCTGATACGGTCGCGATGAACCTGATAGATCGGATGGCAGAGCGCTGTGACCGGGCCGTCCCGGCGCGCCATGCGGGTGATGAAATGTGCCGCCGTCCGTCCCGCCGCACCATTGTCAATGCCGATGAACTCACCCTTTTCGGCCGAGGCGCGCGTGACGACATGGACGACGGGAATGCCGCGGGCGACCACTGCTTCGACCGCAGCCCTGACCGCCGGACTGCTTGGAACAGCGAGGATCAGGCCGGCGCGCGCTTCGCCGGCGGCGATAATGCGGCTTGCCAGTTCTTCCGGCTTCATTTCTTCAGCAAAGCTGCGGTGAACGACGACAAGAGGGTCGAGCGTTGCGGCAATCCTTTCGAAGGCCCTGGAAAGCCTCCGATAAAAGGTGGTTTCGGGGCGTACCATCAGCACTTCTATGCGCAGCAATCCGCGGTGGGTTTCCGGCAGGGTGCGGGGATAGTCCAATTCCCGCGCGGCGATGACGACCTTTTCCACGAGTTCGGCGCGAACACCGCCACGCCCGTTCAGCACCCGCTCGACCGTTGCTGTCCCGACACCTGCAAGACGGGCGATATCGCGATAATTCGGTCTGCTCACATTCGGGTTCCCTGCTGGTGGTGCGGACGTCGGATTCTGCTGCAGATGGATCAGGCGATGCCAAGTTTCTGGAGACCGCATTCGCGGACAATCTCGGCAATATGGCTGAACTGCCCGGACAGCGGATTGCTCTTGCGCCACACCATGCCGATGGTGCGCGACGGGCGCGGTTCCGCCAGCCGGAACACCGAGACGGTGGATTGCCGCGTCTCCATATCGACCGCCATCTGCGGAATGAGCGTGACGCCGATGCCAGCGCCAACCATCTGTACGAGGGTGGAAAGCGAACTGCCTTCCATAAGCACGCGCGGCGGCGCATTGGTCGTGCTGCAAAAGGAAAGCGCCTGGTTGCGGAAGCAATGGCCTTCCTCCAGCAGCAGCAGGCGCATTTCACCCAGCTTGTCGGCGCTCGGCACCGGCATGCCCGCATCCTCCATGGGCCGCACGAGAATGAATTCCTCCGAAAACAGCGGAACCTCTTCGAGGGCGGGTTCCGATACGGGCAGCGCGACGATCGCCATATCCAGCCGCGCTTCCAGCAGGTCTTCGATCAGTTTTTGCGTCACCGCCTCGCGCGGCCGCGCCTCCAGCCCCGGATAATGCCGGGTGAGTGTTTTGATGACCTGTGGTAAAAGATAAGGCGCGACAGTGGGGATGACGCCGATGCGCAGGCGGCCGCTGAGAGGGCCTTGGCCCGCACGCGCCAGATCCTGCAACTCATCCACCGACCGCAGGATCGAACGGGTGCGCTCGGCGAATTCCTCGCCAAGCGTCGTCAGCCTGATCTGGCGGCTGCCGCGTTCGACGAGCGGCGCGCCGATCAGTTCCTCCAGCTCGCGGATTTGCAGCGAGAGCGCCGGTTGGGAAATGGCGCAGGCTTCCGCCGCCCGTCCGAAATGGCCGATCTTGGCCAGCGCGTCGAAGTAACGGAGATGTTTCATGGAGAGCGCAATCATAAGCTCAGCATATCGCAGCCTTTAGAATATACAATTGGAAATTATGGAACCCGGCTGTTAGTCATCTTCATGACAGAAAGAAGCTGTAGCTGTGAAAGGTCACCAGCGTCGCTGCACGGTCTTCCCATGACCTGCCGCCGCCTCTGGCTCGGAATGCTGCACATGTCGAACTGATTATTTTGTTTAATTGCTAAACCCATCGGAGGGCGAAATGGACGCAACTTCAAAACTGGCTGGCAAGTGTCCTGTCATGCATGGAGGCAATACGGCCTCCGGTAAATCGGTGACCGAATGGTGGCCGAATGCGCTGAACCTCGACATCCTGCATCAGCACGACGCCAAGACCAATCCGCTCGGCACCTCCTTCAACTATCGCGAAGCCCTGAAGACGCTCGACGTCGAGGCCCTGAAGGCCGATCTGCGTGCGCTGATGACGGACAGCCAGGAATGGTGGCCGGCGGACTGGGGCAGCTATGTTGGCATGATGGCACGTGTTACCTGGCATGCGGCCGGTTCCTACCGCGTGACGGACGGTCGCGGTGGCGCCAACACCGGCAACCAGCGTTTTGCCCCGCTCAATTCTTGGCCGGACAATGTCAACACCGACAAGGGTCGCCGCCTGCTGTGGCCGATCAAGAAGAAATACGGCAACAAGATTTCCTGGGCTGACCTCATCGCGCTCGCCGGCACCATCGCCTACGACGTCGCAGGTCTGAAGACCTTCGGTTTTGCCTTCGGTCGTGAAGATATCTGGGCTCCGGAAAAGGACACCTATTGGGGTGACGAGAAGGAATGGCTGGCGCCGAGCGATGGTCGTTACGGCGATGTGAGCAAGCCCGAGACGCTGGAAAACCCGCTTGCCGCCGTGCAGATGGGCCTCATCTACGTCAACCCGGAAGGCGTCAACGGCAAGTCCGATCCGCTGGCGACGGCGGCGCAGATGCGCGAAACCTTTGCCCGCATGGGTATGGATGATGAGGAAACGGTGGCGCTGACCGCCGGCGGCCACACCATCGGCAAATCGCACGGCAATGGCAGCGCCGCCAATCTCAGCCCCGATCCGGAAGCCGCAGGCCCGGAATATCAGGGCCTTGGCTGGATCAACACCAAGGGCCGCGGTATTGGCCGTGACACCGTGGTGTCGGGCATCGAAGGCGCCTGGACGAGCGAGCCGACCAAGTGGGACAACGGCTTCTTCGACATGCTGTTCAAGCATGAGTGGACCTTGACGCACAGCCCCGCCGGTGCTTCGCAATGGGCGCCGATCACCATCGCCGAGGATGACAAGCCTGTCGACGTCGAGGATGCCTCGATCCGCACCATCCCGATGATGACCGATGCCGACATGGCCCTTAAGGTCGATCCGATCTACCGCGAGATTTCGCTGAAGTTCAAGGACGACCAGGACCACTTCTCCGACGTCTTCGCCCGCGCCTGGTTCAAGCTGACGCATCGCGACATGGGGCCGAAGTCCCGTTACATCGGTCCGGATGTTCCGGCTGAAGACCTGATCTGGCAGGATCCGATCCCAGCAGGCCCCACCACCTACGACGTCGCTGCCGTCAAGGCCAAGATCGCCGCTGCCGGCCTGCCGGTCGCCGATCTGGTTGCGACTGCATGGGACAGCGCCCGCACCTTCCGCGGTTCGGACAAGCGCGGCGGCGCCAATGGCGCGCGCATTCGCCTCGCACCGCAGAAGGACTGGGAAGGCAACGAGCCCGCCCGTCTTTCCCGCGTGCTTTCGGTTCTCGAGCCGATCGCCCGTGAAACCGGGGCGAGCATCGCGGATGTGATCGTTCTCGCCGGCAATTACGGTGTGGAACAGGCGGCGAAAGCCGCTGGCTTCGATATTGCCGTGCCTTTCGCGGCCGGCCGTGGCGATGCTTCCGCCGAGCAGACGGATGCCGACAGCTTTGCCCCGCTTGAGCCGCTGGCGGATGGTTTCCGCAACTGGATCAAGAAGGACTATGTCGTCAGCCCTGAAGAACTGTTGCTCGACCGGGCGCAGCTTCTCGGCCTCACAGCGCCGGAACTGACCGTCCTCATCGGCGGCCTGCGCGTCATCGGTGCCAATTATGGCGGTGCGGCGCATGGCGTTTTCACGGACAAGCCCGGCGCGCTGACGACGGACTTCTTCACGACGCTGACGGATATGGCCTATTCCTGGGTTCCGACCGGCAACAATCTCTACGAGATTCGTGACCGAAAGACCGGCGCAGCCAGATTTACGGCGACCCGTGTCGACCTCGTGGTTGGCTCCAACTCCATCCTGCGCGCCTATGCGGAAGTGTATGCGCAGGACGATAGCAGGGAAAAATTCGTCCGCGACTTCATTGCCGCCTGGACGAAGGTGATGAACGCCGACCGTTTCGACCTCGTCTGAGCGGAAAGGCGAGTCCCCAATAAGGCAAAACCTCCCCGAGCGATCGGGGAGGTTTTTTTGATCTTGTCAAAGCCATCCAGGCGCTGCGCTACCCTCGGGCGTTAACCCGTGATGACGCATGAAAAGGGATGCGTGACTTGCGGCTATCGGGATCAAAAGAAACTGTCAGCGGCGGTCGGATGATGAAACCGGCCGGTCAGCGGCCGGTTTTTCGGCTTTCCCCGACGGCGCCTTGCCGCCTTTTTCATTTTCATGCGCATCCGGCCCGGCAACGATGACACCGTGGCCCTGTTCTTCGCGCTTCTTGTCGGCGAAATCGCCCGCTTCCTTCTTGCGATCCATGTTCATCTCCCGTGTTGAGGTCCTGTCATGGATTTAACGGGCGGTGCGGGCGGAGGTTCCAGAACTGCCGCGCAAGCGAATGTTTCTCTTTATAACGATCTTTGCTATTAACATGAATTGATAAGTCATGTTATTGGCGTAGGGGCGCGATGTCTGTTGCGGCATTCGCCGCTTCCCGCGTCCCCAACCTCGGCTCGACAACCGGACGGTAACCGCTTTGAGTTTCTGGCATTCCATGACCTGGCACACGGAAGGGATCAGCGTCACTGCGCCGGTCAAATGGCGCCAGTTCGACGGGCTGGTCAGCGCTTTCTGGGAGGCCGAAAGCCAGATGGGGGCGAAGGGTTATTATCTGGCCGCCGATCCCCGCATCATGATTTTCTTCAACGATGTCTCGTCGCGGATCCGGATTTCCAACCGCGATGGCGAGTTTTCGCAGCATTCGCGGCCGATGACGCGGGCGGTCTATGTGCCGGCCGGCGTGCCGATGTGGACGAGCAGCAATGCCACGCATCGCTTTTCCCATCTCAACCTGCATATCCACAAAGACCGGCTTTTGCGCTTCCTGTCGCCAGCGGTCGGCGGTTCTGCGGCCATGACGGCGCTGCGCCGTCCGGTCGAGATACAGGATATCGGTGCGGTGGAAACGCTGGCAGGCTTGCTTGTCGATGAGCTGGCCGAGCCTTCGAAACATCCGCTTTATGCTGAAAGCCTGATTGGCGGGATCGTCGCTGGATTGCTGGATATTCCCGGTTCAACGCCGGAGCAGGCCAATGGCAGGCTGACGCAGGCGCAGATGAACAGGCTGCTCGCCCGGGTCGAAAAACGCGGTGACGACCGTATGACGGTTGCCGAAATGGCCGATATCGTCGGGCTTTCCGAAAGCTGGTTCGCCACCGTGTTTCGCCAGACCACGGGCAAGACACCGCTGCAATGGCAGCTGGAGCGGCGTATCAATGCCGCCCAGAAACTTCTGCTGGAAGGTGATCTGACCGTTGCCGATATCGCCGCGCAGCTTGGTTTTTCCGATCAGGCCCATCTGACTAAGGCCTTCCGCCACTCGGTGGGCAATACGCCGGCCGCCTGGCGGCGCATGCACAGGCTGCTTTGAGCGGGCGCGCCTTGCCGTCTACGCGCAGCGGTTTTGCCGTTCCGCAAGCCTGGATCCGCTTCCTCCTCGTGCTTGTCCGGAGGATCTGCCAACTTCTAACATGACGAGACGGGATTGGATCCTCGGGACAAGCCCGAGGATGACGTTGAACATTAGGATAATGATGCAATATACTGAAAAATATTGCTAATCGCGACGTTCACCACGTCTTGCGCAGGGTGACGGAAAACGCCCGGCCGGGATTGTAGAAGTCAGCGCCGAAGCCACCATAAGCCACGTGTTTTTCGTTGAAGAGGTTGGAAACATTCACATCCAGAGAGGCGGTTTCCTGGATCTTGTAGCTGAATGCCGCATCCACGGTGACACTGCTGCCGGTTGAGACCTTGTTGGCATTGTCGAAATAATAGGCGCCGGTGTAGCGGCCACCGAGACCAAAGGTCATGTCGCCGAAGTGGTCGTTGCCCTCAAGCGTATAGTTGACCCACAACGAGGCCTGATGTTCCGGCACGAATTGCGGCCGGTTGCCGACATTGCCGCCCGTGCCGTTTTCGGTGATTTCCGCGTCGAGATAGGAATAGGCCGCCGTGAGGCTGAGATTGTCGGTGACTTCCGCCTTGGCTTCCAGATCGAGACCGCGCACGCGCACTTCACCGATCGTGGTCGGCAGGCTGGTGATCGGGCTGGTGACGGTGATGTTGTTTTTCTTCAGGTCGTAGATCGAGGCGGTAAACAGGGCGGGGAAAGCCTCCGGCCGGTATTTGATACCAAGCTCGATCTGCTCGCCGCGTTCCGGTTCAACGCTGAGGCCCGATGCCGGCACCACCGATTCGGCGTAGCTGATATAGGGCGCGATTTCATTGGTGACCTTGTAGGACACGCCGATGCGCTTGGTCAGTTCGCTGATGTCGCCGCTCGCCGTCGTGCCGTTCAGCCGGTTGGTCTGGTCGGTGTCGATCCAGTCGTTGCGCAGGCCGGCGCTGACGATCAGCCTGTCGAAGAAGGTCAGGTCCTGTTGCAGGTAGATTGCCTTGGTTTTCTGGTCCGTCAGCGAGTTGGAGAAGAGCGGCACGGAGGCGGGGGCACCGGTATAGACGGGGTTCATCCAGTTGATGCTTGGGGCCGAGCCGAAGTAGTTTTTGCTGCCGGATGTGTAGTCGTTGTAGAAGACGCCGACGAGGCTGCGGCTTTCGACATTTTCAAACCGCGTATCGTATTGCAGGCGCGTGTCGATCAGGAAGTTTTCGGTCTCGGTGTCGTTGCCGAAATAGGAGCGGTTGGCGATCGTCGAACCGTTGGTCGGCGTGGACGAGATATAGGCGTAACCGAAATCGGTATTGGTCTTGCTGTAGCGCGCATTGGAACTCAGGGTCAGGCCCGAGCCGAAGTCGTGGTCAAACATCACGCTTAGCGAATTGCGGTTGGTGCCGCGATAGTTGTAGTCCGGCTCACCGAAGAAACGGCTGCGGTCGAAATGCGAACCGACCGGATGGCCGCCGCCGCCGGGAACGCCATCCTTGTTGAGGTGGTCGTAAACCACGGTCAGGCTGGTGACATCGGTCGGACGCCAGGTCAGGCCGCCCATGAAAAATTTCTCGTCATCGCGCGAATAGTCATATTCCGCATCGGCATTTCTGAGCTTGCCGGTCAGACGGTAGGACAATGTGTCGTCGCTGGTGATGTTGTCGCCGAAATCGAAGCCAGTCTCGGCGCGACTATAGAAACCGCCGGTGACATAGGCTTCGCCGAAACGGGCGCGTTTCGGCACCTTGGTGGAGTAGTTGACAGAACCGCCGGGATCCGAGACGCCAAACGTGGTGGAGTTGCCGCCTTTCAGCACTTCCACGCGCTCATAGGCATAGGTCTCTTCGCGTGGCGCACCGAAGGGGCGGCCGAGCGTCAGGCCGTCGCGATAGGTATAGGCATCGAAGCCGCGAATCTTGAAATAGTCGAAACGATCGTCGGAGCCGTAGAAATCCGTGGTCACGCCGGCGGTATATTGCAGCGCTTCTTCCACGCTCTGCACGCCGCGCTGCTGCATTTCCCTGGCGGTGATGACAGAAACGGAGGCAGGTGTGTCGAGAATATCGGTCGCCATCTTGCTACCGCTCGTCGTGCGGGTGGCGACGATGGACTTCTGGTCATTGTCGCCGCTGTCGATGGTGATCCGTTCCAGAACCGTGCTGCCGCCCGTCGTGCCAGCTTCCTGCGCCAGCAATCGGCCGGGCAGGGCGACGACAAGCGCCGTGCAGGCAAGCAGGGCCGCTTGCCCGTAACGATGCGGCGCGGTTTTGCGGTTTCTGCCTTCGATTTCGATATTCATTGGTGCGTTCCAGAAGTTGATGTCCCTATCGCCGCTTACACGGCCCACTCTCGAAGCGCCAATAACTTGAGAAAGTTTGTCCGGTATTGTAACTTTTTGCGGTTTTGTACAAAACCCCGGAAATTTCACCGCTGTTCGGGCCGCATATCTTCCTTAGGCTTGACGGGGGCATGTGAAGCTGAGAGTTCAAGTCCACTTTTGAACCTTTGAGAGCTTCGCCCATGCTTCGCCTGTTTAGCGGTCTCGTGCCGGCCGTTTTGCTTTTCCTGTCGATAATCGTGCCGACGACTGCCGCTGCAAACGAGACGACGAGCTATCCCATCGTCATCAAACATGCCTTCGGCACCACGACGATTGCCGGCAAACCGAAGCGCGTCGCCACCGTCGCCTGGGCAAACCATGAGGTACCGCTTGCTCTCGGCGTCGTGCCTGTCGGTTTCGCCGCCGCCAACTTTGGCGATGATGACGGCGATGGCCTGCTGCCCTGGGTGGCAAAGCGGCTTGCCGAACTCAAGGCGGATAAACCGGTTTTGTTTGACGAGGGCGACGGCATCGATTTCGAGGCGGTGGCGGCAACGCAGCCGGATGTCATTCTCGCGGCCTATTCCGGTCTCAGCCAGTCCGACTACGATACGCTGAGCCAGATTGCGCCCGTGGTCGCCTATCCCGTCTCTCCATGGGCGACGGACTGGCGGGACATGATCCGGCTGAACAGCGCCGGCCTTGGCATGGTTGCGGAAGGCGAAGCGCTGATCAAACGCATCGAGACGGAGATTGCCGAGGTGGTCGCCGGCCATCCGCAGCTGAAGGGCAAGTCGGCGATGTTCGTCACCCATCTCGATGCCACCAATCTCAGCGTCGTCAATTTTTACACCGCCAATGACAGCCGGGTGAAGTTTTTCGCCGATCTCGGGCTCGCCTCGCCAAAAAGCGTCGTGGAAGCAACGAAACCGGGACAGTTCGCCGCCGGCGTCAGCGCCGAGCGTGTCGATGCCTTCGACGATGTCGATATTGTCGTGACCTATGGCAGCAAGCCGCTGCTGAATGCCATGCGCGCCGATCCGCTTTTGGCCCGTATGCCGGCCGTTTCCCAGGATGCCATCGTCATGCTGGGGCGCGATCCGCTCGGAACAGCATCCAATCCCACACCGCTGTCGATTTCCTGGGTGCTGAAGGACTATGCCGACCTACTGGCAAAGGCCGCTGAGAAATCCACCGGGAAACCGCAATGACAATGCCTGGGACCGACGGCGCTCCCACCCTGCCATATGCCGGTCGCTCCAGCCGCAGGCGCGCACTCTGGCTTGGCATCGTGCTGGCGCTACTTGCGGTCCTTTGCGCGCTTTCGGTTGCCATCGGCACGCGTGACGTATCGCTGGCCGATATTACCGCAGCGCTTGCCGGCCGGGTTGAGACGGTTGCGGAAGCGGCCGTCGCGGTCCGCCTGCCGCGCACGGTACTTGCGCTTCTGGCCGGTGCGGCGCTCGGTCTGGCAGGAGCGATCATGCAAGGCGTCACTCGCAATCCGCTGGCCGATCCCGGCATTCTCGGCGTCAATATGGGTGCGTCGCTCGCCGTCGTCATCGCCATCGTCTGGTTCGGCATTGCCTCTTCGCAGGCTTTCATCATTGCCGCGATTGTTGGCGCAGGTATCTCTGCCGTTTTCGTTTATGTCGTTGGTTCGCTGGGACGCGGCGGGGCGACGCCGCTGAAACTGGCACTTGCCGGTGCCGCCACATCCGTTGCCTTCTCGTCACTGGTCATCGCCGTGGTGCTGCCGCGCAGCGATATTGCCGGTGGCATTCGCGCCTGGCAGATCGGCGGCGTCGGCGGCGCGACCTTCGAGCGCATCGAGACCGTGCTGCCGTTTCTCGCCGCCGGTTTTGCCATCAGCCTGCTTTCGGCGCGCAGGCTGAATTCGCTGGCGCTGGGAGACGAGCTTGCTGCCGGCCTTGGCGAAAATGTCGCTGTCGCCAGAGCCGTTGCCTCCTTCGGCGCCATTCTGCTCTGCGGTGCGGCCACAGCCATCTGCGGGCCTATCGGCTTTGTCGGGCTGGTGGTGCCGCATCTGTCCCGCCTGCTTGTTGGTGTCGACAATCGCTGGCTGCTGCCGTTTTCCGCGCTTGGCGGCGCCTGCCTGCTGCTTGCTGCCGATATTGTCGGCCGTATCGTCGCACGGCCGTCGGAACTCGATGTCGGCATCGTCACCGCGCTGGTCGGAGCGCCGTTCTTCATCTGGATCGTCAGACGCCAGCGGGTGCGTGAACTATGACCATGCACGCTGCCGTCATCGACACATTGGTCTTGAACCGCCAGACCCGCCACCGCCGGCGTCGCCTTGTCATCGCCATTCTGTCGGCCCTCGTGATTGCCGCATTCACCCTGACGCTGATGCTGGGGCAATCCTTTACGCCGCCCGGTGAGGTGATCCGCGTCTTGGCTGGCGAGGATATTGCCGGCGTCAGTTTCACCGTTGGGCAACTGCGCCTGCCGCGCGCGCTGCTCTCTGTGCTGGCCGGGCTGAGCTTCGGGCTGGGCGGTGTTGCCTTCCAGATCATGCTGCGCAATCCGCTCGCCAGCCCCGATATTATCGGCATCAGTTCCGGCGCGAGCGCTGCCGCCGTCTTCGCCATCGTCGTGCTGCAGTTGAACGGGCCGCTCGTCTCGGTCTTTGCCGTCATCGCCGGTCTTGGCATCGCGCTGCTGGTCTATCTCCTGTCCTTCCGCAACGGCGTGGCGGGAACACGGCTTATCCTTGTCGGCATCGGCGTTTCCGCCATGCTCGAGAGTTTCATCGCCTATATTCTCTCCGTCGCGCCCGCCTGGACGCTTCAGGAGGCGATGCGCTGGCTGACGGGCAGCGTCAATGGCGCCAAACTTGCCCAGACCTCGCCGCTCCTCATCGCGCTTATCCTGTTCGGCGGGCTGCTCATCAGCCGTGCGCGCGATCTTGAGGCGCTCCGCCTCGGTGATGATGCGGCCGCCGCGCTCGGTGTGCGGGTCGGGAAAACGCGCATCATCGTCATCATCGCCGCCGTGGGGATGATCGCTTTTGCCACGGCGGTCTCAGGCCCCATTGCCTTTGTCGCGTTCCTGTCGGGGCCGATCGCCGCGCGTATCGTCGGCAGCAACAGCTCGCTGCTCATTCCCGCAGCACTTGTCGGCGCGGTTCTGGTGCTGGTGGGGGATTATTGCGGCCAGTTCCTGCTGCCGGGCCGTTACCCGGTCGGCGTCGTTACCGGCGCGCTGGGCGCGCCCTATCTGATTTACCTTATCGTGCGGGTCAACCGCAGCGGAGGCTCGTTATGACCGGCCACTCCCTTTCCGTAAGCGGCCTTTCCGCCGGCTACGGTGAAACCCTTATTATCGAAGGGCTGGACCTTGTTGTTCCGCGCGGCAGGATCACGGTCATTGTCGGCGCCAACGCCTGCGGCAAGTCCACCCTGCTGCGCAGCATGTCTCGGCTCATCACGCCCCGCGCCGGTCAGGTCCTGCTTGATGGCAAGTCGATCCACCGGCTTCCTTCGAAAGAACTGGCGCAGCGCATGGGCCTGCTGCCGCAGTCGCCGATCGCGCCGGAGGGCATTGTCGTGGCTGATCTCGTCAGCCGTGGCCGGCATCCGCACCACGGCCTTTTCGCCCGCTGGTCGCGGCAGGACGACGAGGCGGTTGCGGCAGCCCTCGTCGCCACCGATACGGTGGAGCTTGCCGAACGGCCGGTGGATGAACTTTCGGGCGGCCAGCGGCAACGCGTCTGGATCGCCATGGCGCTTGCCCAGCAGACCGACATATTGCTGCTGGATGAACCGACCACCTTCCTCGATATCAGCCATCAGGTCGAAGTGCTGGACCTTCTGACTGACCTTAACCATGCCCGGCAGACCACCATCGTCATGGTGCTGCACGATCTCAATCTCGCGGCCCGTTATGCCGATCATCTCGTGGCCATGCGGGACGGAAAGCTGCATGTCTGCGGCACGCCGGAAGAGGTGTTGACGGAAGAGAATGTCCGCCAGGTCTTCGGCATCGAAAGCCGGGTCATCGAAGATCCGACATCGGGCAAGCCGATGATGCTGCCGATCGGGCGGCACCGGAGTGGGGTCGCGCGGCTGCAAGATAGCAATATCTAGCCGCATGCGATTTATCCCCGGGGTAGACGTCTGTTAAGTCTTCACGGCTTGAAGAGATTGGCCGCCATATAGTCTACGAATACACGCACCTTGGGTGATAGATACCGGCTTGTGGGCCATAGCACCCTGAAGGTGCCGGTCGCCGCCAGATAGTCGTCAAGCACGGATACCAGCTTTCCCTCCGCGATTTCAGATGCGGCTGCGAAGAGTGGAAGACATGTGATGCCGAAGGCGTGCTGAGCGAGGTGGATCAACGGCTCGAGCGTGCTTGCCACGGTGGTTGCCGGAAGGTTCAGCTTGATTTCCTGCCCATCGCGAACGAGTGGCCAGGGTTCCAGCTTGCCGGAATTGGCAAAGCGGTGGTGCAGGCAGCGATGCAGGAGCAGATCTTCCGGCGTTTTGGGGTAACCGTGTGCGGCCAAGTATTCGGGCGACGCGACGATCACATGCCGGAATGTTCCGAGCTTTCGGCTCATCAGGCGTGTGTCCTTCAAATCGCCGGTGCGGATCACGGCGTCGAAACCCTCCTCGATGACATCGACGATGCGATCGGTGAAATCGAGATCGAGATTGATCTCTGGATAGGTGCTCATGAAAGCGGATATCGTCGGCATCAGCAGCATGCCCGCAAGCGGCAGGCTGACACGCAGCTGCCCGCGCGGGACGGCCTGTGATCGCGACAGTTTCGCCTGCGCTTCCTCATATTCCGACTGGATGCGCCGGCAGGTGTCCAGAAAATAGCTGCCTTCCTCCGTGAGGGCGATGCTGCGCGTCGAGCGATTGAAGAGACGAACCCCCAGTTCGTCCTCCAGCCGGGCGACGGCTTTTCCAACCGCGGAGCCGGATATTCCCAGACGGTGTCCCGCCGCGACGAAACTACCGGCTTCGGCCACCTGAACAAAGATGCCGAGCGTACCAAGCTTGTCCAAGATTGCCCCATTGCGGAAATATTTTCCGATATGTTGAGAGTTGCGGCCCGTTTATCCGCTATTTCCGAGGAGATATCCAGACCGTGCCACGCCGATAAGGGCTGTGCGTATCAAACGGAGATATCAATGGAAACGACACCGATTGCCTACTTTTCAGGCGCGCCTGCTGCCACAACCTTCATCGTCAACGTCATCCACGTTCACCCGGGCAAGCAGGAAGAAGCCTTTGCCATCATCCAGGACGTTGTCCACTACGTTGCGGAACGGAAGGAAGGATTTCTCTGGAGCAACCTCGCGAAAAGCAAGGACGGCCTGACCGTCGTCAATATCGAAGCGATCCAGGATGCCGGCAATGTCGACGAGTTCTTTACCGACCCGGTTTTCGTTGAGAAATTCAGGCGACTGGATACGGTTTCGAAGAGCGAATTCCACGCCTATTCCGTCGATGATCTCGTCCTTCCAAAACGGATCGCGACCGAGTGAAGGTCTGGGGTGGTAGGTTTTTCTGACTGGAATAAAGCGCACCGGCAGGGACTCACCCTGCCGGTGCCGGCGTGGCGCTCTCACACCAGAACAGTCACGGCCATGCCGCATAGGATGGCGGCGGCACGTTTTGCATGCGCATCCCCATTCGCCGGAAACGGCCGGGTGAGGTGCCTTCGTTGCGGGTGAAGAAGCGATTGAAATAGCCGGGGTCCTGAAATCCCAATCGGAATGCGATTTCAGCGACTTGCAGTGAAGAATTCAGAAGAAGATCGCGCGCTTCGGATAGCAGTTCGCGATGAATATAGGCCTGCGGCGAAAGCCCCGTCGCCTTGCGCACCGCAAATCCAAGGCGTTCGCGGCTGACGCCGAGTTGCCTCGCATAGTCTTCCACACCCCATTGGTCGCGCTTGTGCTGGCTGACCAGCAGGACGAACCGTTCAGTAAGGCTGCCGGGCGTGGAGACGGCTGCGGCAATATCGGCGATGGCGTGCTGGCAGATGCGGATGAGCGTGACGGAGAGCAGGCTGGCGATGATCGTGTCCGAACCGGTTGTCGCGCGGACATTTTCGCTGGCGATGGTCTCTAGATAACCCGCAAGTTCCTGCCGGTCCTTTTCCGCCGGCACCTGCGTCAGAACACGCTGCAATATATTGCGCACGGTGCTCGCGCTCATGCCGGTGGGCATCGCATGGGCAAGCCCGATTTCGCTCGTCTTCAGCAGCGATCCACGGCTTCCGGCATTCAGCCGCAGGCGGCCGGCGGGGCCGATGGGGAGCCAGACAAGCCCCGGTGCCGGAACAGGCAACGTCTTTTCGCCCTGTATTATCTCCGCTTCCCCGGCTGAAAGGAGAAGCAGATGGGCGCTATCCGATTCCAGCCGGAATTCGGATATGCGCAGCGTCGAGGCGAGGGTGCGTGCCGTGATCTCCACGCGATTGCCGGCAATCTGGCTGTACAGCGGCATTCATCCTCCAAAAGTACAATAATGCGCTACATTAGTGCATTTTATATGTGGCTGTCATTGCTAAACTTTGATCAGCGCAGGGGAAAGCCTTGAGGAGAACGGCAACCCCGATAAGGCGCTTTGGGAGGAACATCATGAATAATCTGAAGCGCAGAACGCTGTTCTGCCTGCTCTCCGGTGCTGCCCTGTCGGCGGTATCTTTCGGTCACGCCATTGCGCAGGACCGCACCTCGGTGAAGATCGGTTATGCCGTTTCCAAAAGCGGCGCCAATGCCACGGGTGCTGGCATCACCACCATTCCGAACTACAAATTATGGGTGAAGGAGGTCAACGATGCCGGTGGTCTCACTTTGCCGGATGGCAAGCGCCTGCCAGTGGAAGTGGTCGAATATGACGACCGCTCCTCGGCCGAGGATGCGGTGCGGTTCACCGAGCGTCTGGCCAGCCAGGACAAGGTCGATTTCATTCTGCCGCCCTGGGGCACGGGCTTCAATCTGGCCGTTGCGCCGCTTTACGACCGTTTCGGTTATCCACAGCTGGCTGTGACCGGCGTGACCGACAAGGCGCCGGATTTTGCAGCGCGCTGGAAAAAGAGCTTCTGGATGCTGGGCGGCGGTCATGATTATGCCAATGCGCTGGCCGATGTTTTGAAAGCTGCGCGCGATGCCGGCCAGATCAACGACAAGGTCGCGGTGATTTCCGTGGCTGACGGTTTCGGTATCGATCTCATCAAGGCCGCGCGGCCGGCGCTGAAGGAAGCGGGTTTCACACTCGCCTATGACAAGACCTATCCGGTCGGCACTTCGGATTTCGCAGCACTTGTGAACGAGGCGGCGTCGAGCGGTGCGGACAGCTTCATCGCCTTTTCTTATCCGCCCGACAGTTTCGCGGTGACGAAACAGGCACAGACGGCCCGGTTTAACCCGAAGGTTCTCTATGTTGGCGTCGGCGGCGCTTTCCCGATCTTCCCGAAGGTTTCCGATGGCAAGCAGGAAGGCGTGATTAGCATCGGCGGCGTCGATGGCAGCAGCGACAAGATCGAGGACTATTTCAAACGCCACGAAGCCTTCATCGGCACCAAGCCGGACAGCTGGGCAAGTGCCATCACCTATGCGAGCCTCGAAATGCTGGCCCAGTCCATCCAGCGCGTCGGTCTCGACAAGGCGGCAGTCGCGGGCGAGCTTTCGACTGGAAGCTTCGAGACTGTGATCGGCCCGGTCAAGCTTGAAGACAACCAGCTTCGCCAGCTCTGGTGGGCGGGGCAATGGCAGGGTGACCGTTTCGTGGCGATTGCGCCCGCGGACCGTGCAGGCGCGGCGAAGCCGGTCGTTCCGAAGCCGCAATGGTGAACCTTTGCCGGCCGGGGCCGTAAACCCCGGCCGGAAGGCTTCGGCCATCTTCCATACTGGAGACATTCCCTTGTTTTTATCCACCCTCATCTTCGGCTTGATGCTGGGAGGGACCTATGCGCTGATCGCGCTTGGACTTTCGCTGCAATATGGCATCGCCCGCATCATGAACCTCGCTTATGGCGAAGTGCTGATTGCGGCTGCCTTCATCGCCTTCGTGCTGTTTTCCAGTTATGGCCTGTCGCCGCTCTGGTCGCTTTTCATCATCGTGCCGCTCGGTTACGGCCTGTCTTTCGTGATCTACCGGGTCATGATGCGGCCGCTGGTGCGCCGTTCGGGCGGCTCCGGCCGTCTGGAAGTTGATTCCATTCTGGCGACCTTCGGGCTGCTCTTCGTTATCCAGGGCATCATGCTCGTGATATTCGGCGGCAACTACCATTCCTATTCCTATCTCGCCGATGGCGTCGACATCTTCGGCACGACGGTGGCGCTGAACCGGCTCCTGTCCTTCGGCCTGTCGGTCGCGATTGGCGGCGGGCTTTATCTCGCGCTTACCCACAGCCGCTGGGGCCTTAACCTGCGGGCGGTGGCGCTTGCGCCCAAATCCGCGCCGCTGGTCGGCATCGATGTGAACCGCGTGGCCTCGATCGGCTTTGCTCTTGGCGGCGCACTCGCCGTGGCGGGCGGAGTGATGATTTCGATGTACCAGACCTTTTCCGCCTCCTATGGCGTGGTTTTCACCATGAAGGCGCTTGTCGTCGTCATCATGGGCGGTGTCGGCAATCTGCTCGGCGCGCTGGTGGCCGGGCTGCTGCTCGGCCTCGTGGAAACCTTCGTGCTCGTTTATGTCGATCCCGGCCTCACGCTTGCCGCCACCTATCTGCTTTTCCTCGTGGTGCTGCTCTGGCGTCCGGAAGGCATCTTCGCAAGGAGGGGCAAATGATCCCGCTTCTCATCGGTCTTGCCGCAGCCGCGCTGCTGGCGCTTTCCCCTTTCTTTTTCGATGCCTATGGCGTGGGTGTCATCATCGGCCTTCTCGGTTATGCGACGCTCGCCTCTGCCTGGGCGATGTTCTCCGGCCCGACCCGCTATATTTCGCTCGCCACCGTCGCCTTCTTCGGTGTCGGGGCCTATACGGTCGCGGTGCTGAGCGAGGTTCTGCCCTGGCCGGTGGTGCTCCTGTGTGCGGCCCTTGTCGGCGCGGCGCTGGCGCTTGTCGTCGGGCTTTCCACGCTGCGCGTCGCAGGCATTTATTTCGTGATATTTTCTTTCGGCCTTGCCGAACTTATCCGCCAGCTCATCACCTGGTATGAGGTGAATGTGACCGGCACGCTGGGGCGTTACATCTTCCTGCCGCTGGAGCCGCAGCATGTGCTGTGGCAATTGCTGGCGCTGGCTGTCATCACCCTCCTGCTGGCGATCCTCATCGACCGCAGCAAGCTCGGACTGGCGCTGAAGGCAATCGGTGACGACGAGGTCGTGGCCGCCCATGCGGGCATCAATCTCGCCCGCACCAAGCTGACGCTCTTCGTGTTGTCGGCCACGCTCATCACGCTGGTCGGCGCCATTCAGGCCCCGCGCTGGGTCTATATCGAGCCGGCCATCGTCTTTAATCCGCAGGTATCGTTCCTCACAGTCATCATGGCCCTGCTTGGCGGAGCCACACGCCGCTGGGGACCCATTCTCGGTGCGGTGCCGCTGTTCCTGCTGTTCGAGTGGCTGGGCGCGAACTTCCCCAACCATTTTTCCATCATTCTCGGCGCTCTCTTCATCCTCATCGTCTTTGTTCTGCCGGATGGCGTGCTCGCGGCGCTGGAGAAGTTGC
Organism: Agrobacterium sp. 22-210-1; assembly: GCF_053522525.1. Lineage (NCBI taxonomy): Bacteria > Pseudomonadati > Pseudomonadota > Alphaproteobacteria > Hyphomicrobiales > Rhizobiaceae > Agrobacterium > Agrobacterium sp. 22-210-1. Next base: position 691,188 of record NZ_JBNWCI010000003.1, read on the forward strand.
GCAAAAAGGAGAAAGCCGCATGAGCGCCGTTCTCGAAATCACCGATATCCGCAAGACCTTCGGCGGGCTGAAGGCGGTGGATGGCCTCGGCCTCACCATTAAGGCCGGCGAGGTCGTCGGGCTGCTCGGGCCGAACGGTTCCGGCAAGACGACGCTGATGAACCTCATCTCCGGGGCGCTGAAGCCGACCGAAGGGTCGATACGGCTCAAAGGGCAGGAGATTGCCGGCCGACGGCCGGATGTGATTGCGCGCGCCGGCGTGGCGCGCACCTTTCAGCTCGTGCGGCTTTTGCCGTCGCTTTCACTGCTCGAAAATGTCGCGGTGTCGGCCATGTTCGGCCCGCAGCGGCTTTCACGTCCCGAGGCGGAGAAGGTCGCGCGTGCCTGCCTCGAGAGAATTGGCCTTGCCGGACGGGAGACCCTGCCTGCCGGCGATCTCACCTATATCGACCAGAAGCGGCTTGAACTGGCGCGTGCGCTGGCGGGCGAACCGAAGCTTCTGCTTCTTGACGAATGGCTTGCGGGCCTCAACCCCACGGAGCTGCAGGAAGGAATAGCGCTGATCCGGCGGCTGGCATCGCAGGGAACGACGATCCTGCTGGTGGAACATATCATGGCCGCCGTGCGCGCACTTTGCCCGCGCTCCGTGGTCATGGCGGCCGGTCGCAAGATCGCCGATGGGCCGACGGCGACGGTGCTTGATGATCCGCAGGTCATTTCCGCCTATCTGGGAGCGGCACATGCTTGAAATAGACGCACTGACAATCCGCTACGGCAAACATCTCGCGGTTGACGGCATATCGCTTAATGTCGCCAAGGGCGAAACGGTGGTGCTGCTCGGCGCCAATGGTGCGGGCAAGTCGTCACTGCTGAAAGCGGTCGGCGGCGTGGTTGCGCCGGCCTCTGGCGACGTGCGCGTCAACGGTGCGTCGCTTGCCGCTGTCCCCGCCCATCAGATCGTGGAACGGGGCGTGGCGCTGGTGCCGGAGGGACGCGGAATTTTCGCGGCGCTGACGGTGGAGGACAATCTCCGTCTCGGCGCCAATCCCCGCCATGCACGTTCGGCGGAAAAGGCGACAAGAGAGCATATTTTCTCGCTGTTTCCGCGCCTTGCGGAGCGGCGGCAGCAGCTTGCAGGCACCATGTCCGGCGGCGAACAGCAGATGGTCGCCATCGGGCGGGCGCTGATGTCCGCACCCGATTATCTGCTGCTGGATGAGCCGAGCCTTGGCCTTGCGCCCATCGTTACGCAGGAACTTTTCGCCGCCCTGGCGGAGATCAAGAAGAGCGGCCTTTCCATTCTGCTCGTGGAGCAGAATGTGCGCGAAAGCCTCGCGCTTGCCGATCGCGGTTATTTGCTGGAAGCAGGGCGGATCGTCGGGGCAGGCACGGCTGAGGCCCTGTCCGCCGATCCCGCCGTGCAACGGGCGTTTCTCGGCGGCACCACCGCCGCCATTGTCTGAATTCAGGAGGAAGACCATGCAGACTGTCAATCTTTTCATCGCCGGCGACCATTGCCCGGCCGCAAGCGGCAAGCGCTTCGAACGCAGCAACCCCATTACCGGCGACGTGGCGACCAGTGCGGCAGCGGCAACGGTGGAGGACGCTACCCGTGCCGCCGATGCCGCGGCGGCCGCTTTCCCGGTCTGGTCGGCAACGCCGCCCGGTGAACGCCGCCGCCTGCTTCTGGCTGCCGCGCAGGCGCTTCTTGCCGCCGGGCCTGATATTACCCAGGCGATGAAGGAAGAAATCGGCGCAACCGATGCCTGGGCCGGTTTTAACGTCAAACTGGCAAGCGACATGCTGGTGGAGGCGGCAAGCCTAACGACCCAGATCAAGGGCGAGATCATTCCCTCCAACCGTCCCGGAACCATGGCGATGGCACTGCGCCAGCCGGCGGGCGTCGTCCTGTCCATCGCACCGTGGAATGCGCCTGTCATTCTCGGCGTGCGCTCCATCGCCACGCCGCTTGCCTGCGGCAATACGGTTGTGATGAAGACCTCGGAACTTTGCCCGCGCACCCATGCGCTGATCATCGAGGCGGTTGCTTCGGCGGGTCTGCCGAAGGGCGTGCTCAACGCCGTCTCCAATGCGCCGGAAGATGCCGCAAAGATCGTCGATACGCTGATCGCGCACCCCGCCGTCAGACGCGTGAATTTCACAGGGTCGACCCGTGTCGGCCGCGTGATTGCTGAAACAGCCGGTCGTTACCTGAAGCCGGCGCTTCTGGAGCTTGGCGGCAAGGCGCCGTTCATCGTGCTCGACGATGCCGATATCGATGCGGCTGTCGCGGCTGCCGCCTTCGGCGCTTACATGAATCAGGGCCAGATCTGCATGTCGACGGAGCGCATCATCGTGCTCGACAGCGTCGCCGATGCATTTGTGGAGGCCTTCGCCCAAAAAGCTTCGAGCCTCACGGCCGGCGATCCGCGTGAGGGCAAAACACCGCTCGGCTCGCTGGTCAGCGCCGAAGCGACCGCCCGCATTCGGGCGCTGGTGGATGACGCCGTCTCCAAGGGTGCACGACAGGTCGCCGGAGGCGGCGGGAACGGCACGATGCTCGATGCGATTGCGGTCGATGGCGTCACTCCCGCCATGCGGCTCTATTCGGAGGAAAGTTTTGGTCCTGTCGTCTCCATCATCAGGGCCGGCAGCATCGATGAGGCGGTGAGCATCGCCAATGAAACCGAGTTCGGCCTCTCCGCCGCGATTTTCGGCAGGGATCAGGCACGGGCGCTTTCCATTGCAGCCCGCATTGAAAGCGGCATATGCCACATCAACGGCCCGACCGTTCACGATGAAGCGCAGATGCCCTTCGGCGGGGTCAAGGCCTCCGGATACGGCCGTTTCGGCGGCACGGCGGGCATTGCGGAATTCACCGAGTTGCGCTGGGTCACGCTGCAGGACGGGCCGCTGCATTATCCCATCTGAACCGGAAACGGTACAGGCTGGCGGGCGGCGTCATCGCCGCTCGTCGATCAGCCAGCTGGTGAGTTTTCTCACCGCGCTATCGCTGCTTTTCGGCCGCATCAGCCAGTAGCCGCGTCCCGGCGCATCAAGGCTCGGGCCTGCCGTTACCAGCACTCCGGCCTCGAGCAACGGATCGACCAGCCCGGCCCAGCCGAGCGCGAAACCCTGTTCGCCGATGGTTGCCTGCACCACCATGGTGTAATTGTTGAAGCTGATATCGCCGCCATCATGCTCGGCCGTTCTCAGCACGCCGAAGTGCTTGAAATAGGACGGCCAGTCGAACCAGTGGGCCTGCGAGGTATTTTCTAGGTGGATGAGCTTCCGCCGTGAAAAATCAGCGACGCCTGCCGGTGCTGGCGTTTCCGCCAGGAGCGCCGGGGAACAGACCGGTGTGACCTTCTCCGAGAGCAGCAATACCGCTCCTTCGCCGGCCTCCTGCCGCGTGCCGAAAATGATCATCACGTCGCTATCGTGTTTGCCCTGGCCGAGCGGATCCTGCGTGGCGACAATCTGGATATTGATATCAGGATTGAGGGCGCGAAATCCGTGCATGCGCGGGATGAGCCACAAGGACGAAAAGGCATAGTCCGTGTGCAGACGGATGGTCTGCCGCTCCTCCGTTCGGCGGAGCTGCTGCGCCAAAAGATCGATGGCATCGACATTGCGCGAAACGATCTCGAACAGCCTCCGACCCTCCGTCGTCAGTTCGATGCCGCGATGTCTGCGCTGCACCAGCGCCACGCCCAGTTCCTCCTCCAGCCTGCGAATCTGATAGCTGACGGCTGGCTGGGTCAGCCGCAGGGATGCCGCCGCAGCCGTCAGGCTGCCACGGCGGGCAACCTCGGTGAAAATGCGCATCCATCCCAGATCGAGCGGTCGGTCTGACATTAAAATTCCTTATATCAACTATCGAAAAATACCCGCTTCACAGGCAAAAACAATGTGGTGTTCAATAAACTGGACTAATAAAAGGGGAGCCGCAATGAAAACCATTTCTCATCTGCATCGCATCGCCGCCGGTCTCATTCTGTCCGTGGCGGCCTTCTCCACCCCGCTTCAGGCGGCCGATGACGCGGCCTGCAAGACGATCCGCCTCAGCGATCCCGGCTGGACCGACATTACCGCCACCAATGGCGTCGCCTCCGTTCTGCTCGATGCGTTGGGTTATGAGGCCGACGTCAAGACACTGTCGGTGCCGATTGGCTATCAGGCGATGAAAAACGGCGAGATCGACGTTTTTCTCGGCAACTGGATGCCGGCCCAGAAATCCTTCGTCGATGACCTGAACGCGGCCAAGGCGGCCGAGGTGATGACGAAGAACCTTGAAGGCGCAAAGTTTACGCTGGCAGTGCCTTCTTACATGGCGGAAAAGGGCGTCAAGGATTTCGCCGATCTCGCCAAACACGCCGATGAGTTCGAAAGCAAGATTTATGGCATCGAGCCGGGTGCACCGGCCAACCAGAATATCCAGAAGATCATCGATGCCAATGATTTCGGCCTGAAAGGCTGGCAGTTGGTCGAATCCGGCGAGCAGGCCATGCTGGCGCAGGTGGAGCGGGCGGGCAGGGACAAGAAGGCCGTGGTCTTTCTTGCCTGGGCGCCGCATCCGATGAATGAGAAGATCGATATCACCTACCTCTCCGGCGGTGACACCTATTTCGGCCCAAATTTCGGCGGCGCGGAAGTCCATACGCTCGCCCGCACCGGCTGGCCGCAGCAATGCCCGAATGCGGCGACGCTGTTCAAGAACCTGAAATTCGATATCGGCATGGAAAATACCCTGATGGGTTCCATTCTCGGTGGCGAGGATTCCAAGGCGGCGGCAACAGCCTGGCTGAAGGCAAATCCGCAGGCGCTGGATGGCTGGCTGCAGGGCGTTACCACGCTGGATGGCAAGCCGGGTGCGGACGCCGTCAAAGGCAAGCTTGGCCTCTAAAATCGGAAAGTGGAAATGCCGCGTCCCAATATTCTGATCCTGATGGCCGACCAGTTTAACGGGACGTTTTTTCCCGATGGCCCGGCCGATTTTCTCCATGCGCCACATCTGAAAGCCTTGGCGGAGCGGTCTGTCCGCTTCGCCAACACCTATACCGCAAGCCCGCTCTGCGCACCGGCCCGCGCCTCCTTCATGTCCGGGCAATTGCCCAGTCGCACGCGGGTTTACGACAATGCTGCCGAATTTGCTTCCGATATTCCGACCTATGCCCATCATCTGCGGGCGGCGGGTTATTACACCGGCCTTTCGGGCAAGATGCATTTTGTCGGGCCCGACCAGCTGCATGGCTTCGAGGAACGCCTGACGACGGATATCTATCCGGCGGATTTCGGCTGGACACCCGATTATACCAAGCCGGGTGAGCGGATCGACTGGTGGTATCACAATCTCGGTTCGGTGACTGGCGCAGGTGTCGCGGAAATCACCAACCAGATGGAATATGACGACGAGGTAGCCTATCACGCCACCCGCAAGCTCTACGACCTGTCGCGCCGCCTCGATGACCGGCCGTGGTGCCTGACGGTGAGCTTCACCCACCCGCACGACCCCTATGTGGCGCGGCGCAAATTCTGGGACCTCTATGAGGATTGCCCGGCGCTCGACCCGCAGACGCCGGCGATTGCCTTCGAGGAGCAGGACCCGCATTCGAAGCGGTTGCTGGAGGCCTGCGATCACGAAGCTTTCGATATTTCGGCAGAACAGATGCGCCGGGCACGGCGCGGTTATTTCGCCAATATCTCCTATATCGACGAGAAGATCGGCGAAATCCTCGACGTCCTGAAGGCGACGCGGATGGAGGAGGACACGATCATCCTCTTCCTGTCGGACCATGGCGATATGCTGGGCGAGCGCGGCCTGTGGTTCAAGATGTGTTTCTTCGAGGGTTCCGCCCGCGTGCCCTTGATGATCGCCGCACCCGGCTGGCAGCCGGCTTTGATCGATGCACCGGTCTCGACGCTGGATGTCACGCCGACGCTGTGCGGACTGGCGGGGCTCGATATCACTTCACTCAAACGCTGGACGGATGGCGAAGATCTGACGGCGCTGGCTGCGGGAACTGGCGAGCGCGGCCCGGTGCCGATGGAATATGCCGCCGAAGGCTCCATCGCGCCGCTCGTCGCCATCAGGGACGGCCGCTACAAGCTGTCGGTCTGCGAGGCCGATCCGCCGCTGCTCTACGATCTCGAAGCTGACCCGGAAGAGCGCATCAATCTTGCCGGCGATCCCGCTTTCAGCGATGTGCTCTCATTGCTTTCCGCCGAGATTGGCCGGCGTTGGCAATTGCCGGGGTTCGACGCTGCCGTTCGCGAAAGCCAGGCGCGGCGCTGGGTGGTCTATAAGGCGCTGCGCAACGGCGCCTATTATCCGTGGGATTACCAGCCCTTGCAAAAGGCCTCGGAACGCTACATGCGCAACCACATGGACCTCAACGTGCTGGAGGAAAACCAGCGCTTTCCGCGCGGGGAATGAGGCGGGCAGGGCGTGTCACGCGGCGGTCGCCCTTGGCGCGCCGCCCGCCGCCTGCACCGCAAGGCTGCCCGCTGCAACACCCGCCTTGAGGCATTGTTCGTCGCCCAGCCGATGAAGCCATGCGTCAAGGAAGCCTGCATTAAAGGCGTCACCTGCGCCCGTCGTGTCGATGACAGGGACTTTTTGAGCCGCGGCATGCCGAAGTCCGGCTGAAGAGGATACCCATGCGCCCTGCGCACCGCCTTTGAGGGCGACGAGGGGAAAAGCCTCTGCCAGTGCCTTAATGGCCGCTTCCGGCTCTGAATGACCCGTGATCGCTTCGGCTTCCTCAAGATTGGGCAAAAAGACGTCGACCCCCGTACAGGCCTTGAGCAGTCCCTTGTCATATATCAGTGATGCGTCCCAGCTCGGATCGAGCGAGACGGACAGGCCATTTGCCTTGGCGCGGGAAACGAGATCTGGGATTTCGTGCAGCGTGGCAAATTCGGCAATATGCAGATGGCATGCCCCGTTCCATGCGAAGGCGGCATCAAGGGTTGAAGGGCGAACGGTGCCGGCGCGGCGCGTCAGAAACGCCCGGTCCTGCCCGACCACGCTTGCCACCGTGACCTGCGGTCCCGCATCTGCCGAATGCTCCAGAAATTGCAGGTCGACGCCGCTCTGCTGCATCCTCTCGCCGATCGCGCGCGACAGTGTGTCTGTGCCGAGCCTTGCGAGCAGCGCGGCCGGGCGGCCGATATGGGCGAAATGCGCGGCGGCAATGAAGGCCCCGCCGCCGGCGGCAATTTCCATGTCGCGGGCAAACAGTTCCCGGCCGAGAACGGGTAATTCGTCAAGCCCGGTGAAAATGAGGTCGCAATAGATCCGGCCGATGCTGAGGACGGCTGTTTTTTCTGTTGTCATCATGCGCGACCCAGAAGCTTTTCCGTTTTCGCATCGAAAAGATAAAGCGCGCCTGCTTCCGCCTGGCATTGCAACCGGCTGCCGACAGCGGGAATGGATTTGCCTCTGGCCGTCGCAATCACCGAGGTGGTGTCGGTATCCAGATGAACAAGCGTCTCCGGCCCGAGCGGCTCGACTGCCGTTACAGTTCCCTCGAGCGTAAACGTTCCCTGTGCGGCACCGTTTTCCCCGACCAGCAGATCATGTGGCCGGACGCCGATCAAAAGCTCACCCGTGGCGGAGGGCGTAACGCTGCTGGTTTTTTTGGTGCCGCGCAGCAGGTTCATCGAGGGGCTGCCGATGAAGCGCGCCGTGAAGATATCGACGGGTGTTTCGTAAAGTTCCGTCGGCGTGCCGACCTGCAGGATATGGCCGTCCTTCATCACCACGATACGGTCCGCCATGGTCATGGCTTCCACCTGATCGTGGGTGACGTAGACGGTGGTCGTCTTAAGACGTTGATGCAAGCGCTTGATTTCAATGCGCATCTGCGATCTCAACTGCGCATCGAGATTGGAGAGCGGCTCATCGAACAGGAAGGCTGCGGGATCGCGCACCATCGCGCGGCCAATGGCGACGCGCTGCCGCTGGCCGCCCGACAGGGCCGCGGGACGGCGGTCAAGCAGGGCTTCAAGCCCCAGCACCCGGCCGGCCTCTTCGATGCGGCGGTTCTTTTCCGTCTTGTCGAGCTTTGATGTATAAAGCCCGAAACCGATATTCTGGCGAACCGTCATATGCGGATAGATCGCATAGTTCTGGAAGACCATGGCGATGTTGCGCTGTTTCGGTTCTTTCTCATTGACGACGTTACCGGCGATCTTGAGCGTGCCATCGGAAATCTCTTCCAGCCCGGCGATCATTCTGAGCGTAGTGGATTTGCCGCAGCCGGAAGGGCCGACAAAAACGACGAATTCGCCGTCTTCAATGGCCAGGTCTATGCCTTTGACCGCTTCGACCTTGCCGTAGCGCTTCACGAGTTGATTGAGTTCGATTGTCGCCATTATCGCGCTCCCGTCAGGGCGGTAAATTTCTCTGTCAGTTCGGTGGCCTTCGCCGCTTCGTGGTCGGCGGATCGCTGTGCTTCCGCTGCCAACTCACCCAGCTTGTCTCGATAGGCCGCGATGGCCTCCCGCATCGGTTCGGGGGCAGGGCCGCCGAAGCGGCTGCGAACCGCGACGAAGTGCTCCGGCGAGACGATCTGCCTGAATTTTTCCTCGTCAATGCCGGTCTCGCGTCCTGTCAGCTCATTGAAGGCCTTGAGGAACGGCTGATAGCCGTCATTCGGCAGATCGCCCTTCAGCGCGACGACGCTTCTGGCGACGGTCGCGGCAATTTCGTGCGCTTGGCGGAACGACAGGTCTTCGATACGGACAAGCGAATCCGCCAGTTCCGTGATGGTGATGCAGGAACGGCGGATGTTCTGGTCGACCCTTTCAGGATCGATGCTGATCTGGCCAACGAGGCTGGCGAGAAGATCGAGAACCCGGCCGGCGGAAGCGAAGGCCTCGTAACCCATGCCCTGGGTTTCGCCTTCGCTGTCGTTCATGTCGGTGAAGGGCGTATTGTGCATCACATCAAGCACGGTACGCGCCCGGCCGAATGTCTGGCTGGCGAGGTGGCGCAGATGTTCGATCGGCACCGGGTTGCGTTTCTGCGGCATGATGGAGGAAATCTGTACCAGCGAATTCGGCACATAGATCTGGCCAACTTCGAAACTCGTCCAGAACTGGAAATCCTGAATGAGCCGGCCGAGATGCAGGAACATCAGCTCGATCGCGCCGTAGGTTGCTGTCGTATAATCCACGGCGGCGATGCAGGAATAGGAATTGCGCAGCGGCGCGGCAAAGCCCAGCAATTCGGCAACGCGTGCACGGTCGATTGGAAAGCCCGAGGTGGTGATGGCGGCAGCGCCCATTGGCGAAAGGTCAACGATGCGGCGCGCCTCAGCGAAGCGGTCAATATCCCTTATCAACACCTCGATGGCGGCGGAAAGGTAATGGCCGAAGGTCGTGGGCTGGGCGGGCTGCCCATGCGTATAGGCCACAATCAGCGTGGACTGATTGCGCTCGGCGGCATCGATCAGCGCTTTCAGCAGAACGCGTGCCTTGGCGGTGAGCGTGTCGATCTTGTCCTTGAGGCCGATCTTGAACAGCGTGTGATCGATATCGTTGCGCGAACGGGCCGTGTGCAGGCGACCTGCCACATCGACGCCGATGCGGGCTTTCAGTTCCTTTTCGATCAGGAAGAAGAAATCCTCGACCTCGCCGGTATAAACAAGTTCCGATGGCTCGATGGTCCTGTCGATATCCTCAAGCGCGCCGGCGATTTTGGCCGCCGTTTCGGCGTCGAGAATGCCGGTTTCCCGAAGCATGACCAGATGGGCGCGGTCAATGCGGCGGAAACCGTCGACATGGTGGTTCTTGGCGCCGTCGAAAAGCGGGCGCAGCACTGTTTCCTTGTAGACAGGGTCGGGGAACTTGCTGGTATCCGACTGGCGCGGGTTGATATCGGCCATAATATTATCCTTTCAGACCCGCCAGCATCACACCGCGCACGATGTAGCGTTGCAGGACGATGAAGACGATAAGGGTTGGGATGGTCGCAATGGCTGCGCCCGTCATGATCATTTCCCACTGGATCTGCTGCTCCACGGCAAAGCTCGAGAGGCCGACCGGCAGAGTATAGAGTTCCTTGCTGGTCGTGACGATCAGCGGCCAGAAAAAGGCTGTCCAGTTGCCAAGGAAGGTGAAGATCGCGAGTGCGGAGAGCGCCGGCGTCACCAGTGGCAGGGCGACTTTCCACCAGATCTGGAATTCGTTCAACCCGTCGACGCGCGCGGCCTCGATGAAATCGTTAGGAACCGTCTCGAAGAACTGCTTCATCAGGAAGGTGCCGAAGGCCGTCATCATGCCCGGAAACATGATGCCCCAGTAGCTGTCGAGCCAGCCCAGCTGGCTGGACATCAGATACCATGGAATAACAAGCATTTCGGTCGGTATCATCAGCGTCGAGAGGATTGCGAGGAAGATGAAGTATCGACCACGGAACTCGAACTTCGCCAGCGTATAACCGACCAGACTGTCGAAGAAACAGTTGGAAATGGTGACGACGACGGCGACCAGCATCGAGTTGAAAAACCAGCGCAGGAAACGGCCGTCGGCCATGACGGTGATGTAGTTTGCGATTGTCGGCGCAGCCGGGATGAGCCTGAGATCATAGACTTGATCCGCCGTCTTGAACGATGTCGAGAACATGAACAGCAGCGGCGAAACCATGATCAGGCCACCGATGAACAGCAGCGTCCAGGCGAGAATGCGGCCGGGGCGGATGCGGGCGTGGGAGAGTGGCGAGGCTTCGCTCATTTCTTTTCCCTCAGGACCCAGAGCTGGATCAGCGATACGACGAGAAGAATGGTGAACAGGACGACCGTCTGCGCGGCGGCATAGCCCATCGCATAGGAGTTGAATGCGGTCTGGTAGATCATCAGCACCAGCGGTTTGGTGGAACCGAGCGGCCCGCCCGGATCATTGGTGGTCATGTTATAGACCTGGTCGAAAATGCGCAGGAAGCCGATGGATGAAAACACCACGAGGAAAACGGTGGTGGGTTTCAGAAGCGGCAAGGTTATCTTGCGCAGGATCGCCCATTCACCCAGCCCGTCGATACGGGCGGCTTCGTAGAATGTCGTCGGAATGGCGCGCAGGCCCGCCATGAAGATGATGATCTGGAAACCGAGGCCCGCCCAGATGGCCGTCACCATGACCGAATAAAGCGCCTGATCGGTGGAGCGAATAAATGGCTGCTGGGGAATGCCGATGAGGCCGAGCACGTCGTTGATGATGCCGATGGGCGGCGGCTGATAGAACCAGCGCCAAACCCAGGCCATGGCGGCAGCCGTGGTCAGGTAGGGGAGGAAATAAAGCGCGCGGATGAAGCCGTGCAGAATGCGCACCCGGTCCAGATAAAACGCGATGACGAAAGCCAGAACAAGGCTGATCGGCGTACCGACGATAAGATAGGCAAAGGTGTTCTTGAACACCTTCCAGAATTGCGGGTCCTTGAACAGCTTGACGTAATTGGCGATGCCGATGAACTTTGCCGGTCGCAGCAGGTCCCAGTTGGTGAAGGATAGATAGAAGGCCTGCAGCGTCGGGTAAAAACGGATGACGCTGTAAAAGAGGATCGGGATTGCCAGAAAGCTCCAGATCCACAAAAGCCGTTTGGTGCGCATGGAAAGGCGATCTCCGAAGGAGCCGCCGGGGCGGCCGGATGCCGCCCCCTGTTGATCGATCGCTGTCATTGTTGGACCTGCGGTTTTCAGGGTTTCGCCGCGTCGATGATTTCCTGCTCGGCCTCGGCGGCCTGCTTGATGGAATCTTCGACCGACTGGCCTTCGAGCAGGACCCGGTTGGTCATGTCGATGGCGTTCTGCCGCTGGGCGGCTTCATCCATGAACAGTGTTGTATGGGCATATTCCAGACCCTTCAGGAACGGCGCGTAGATCGGGTCCTTCAGGTTTTCTTCTGTCAGTGCCGCAGAGCGCCGCGCCGGCAACTCGCCCACCGTCTTCAGCCAGATCGCCATGGCCTCCGGCGAAGAGATATAGGCGAGGAACTTCTTCGACGCCTCAAGCTCTTCGCCCGTGGTCTTGGCGCTGATGCCGTTGGCGAAGTAGCTCGCATAGTTGGAGCGGATATTCTTGTCATTGGTGGGAAGTTCGGTCACGCCCCACTCGAAATCCTTGATGGTGCGGAACGAGCCCAGCCGGAAGGTGCCGTCGATGGTCATGCCGGCCTTGCCGGCGCGGAAGGCGGCCTGGCCTTCATCCATGAAGCCGGCCTGACCGATCTTCTTTTCAAGCTGCAGGCTGGTGTAGAATTTCAGTGCCTGAACGCCCGCCTCGCTGTTATAGGCGACCTTCTGGTCATTGTCGGTATAGGGTTCGCCACCATATTGGCGAATGAGAATCTCACGCCACCACTGGTGATCCTGGCCGCCCATGTCGAGCGTGGAACCGGCGACCGTCAGGTTTCCGGCGGCGTCGTGCTTGGCGATCTTTTCCGCGGCTGCCACGAATTCGTCAAGCGTCTTCGGCGGATTGGCGGCGTCGAGACCTGCTTCGGTGAAGAGCTTCTTGTTGTAGAAGAGCGCCAGCGAACGAACCGCTGTCGGCAGGCCGTAATAATCGTCGCCGCGTTTCATGGCGCTGACGATCGGGAAAAATTCGCTTTCGATCTTGTCATGCGGGAAGGCGTCGGTTGGCAGTGGCTGCAGGATGCCGCCGGCTGCGAATTTATCCAGCCAGCCATAGAAGAGCTGCATCACGTCGGGGCCCTTGCCGGAAAGATTGGCGGCGATGACGCGCGTCTGGTAATCGGCGTATGGAAAGGTCACCTGCTTGACGGTGATGTCAGGATTGGCCTTCTGGAATTCCGCGATCAGCTCATCCATGGCCTTTACGCGTGTGTCGAAGACATATTGCCAATATTCGATTTCAACCGCCTGCGCGGCGTTGAATGCAAATGTGCTGAAACCGGCGACCAAGCCGGCGAACAGAGTTGCCCTGCGCATGTAACCCTCCATTTCCTCCGTCCGGTCTTCCGGATGCGGAGTGATCGTTCCCTTTATCCGCGCTTTCGCGCGTGCTCATTCACTCGTCCGGCAACGGGAATTTTCGTGTCCCATCCCCATGCGAGCCTGACCCCCGGTCGTTCTCTACGGTTCTCCGAACACGGGCATTTGTCAATAAGATAATTTACTTGAATTATTATATTGCGCTTATCGTCATTTGGACGTTATGAATTTTCTAAGGGACGGGGAAATTGAAGAGATGACGGTGCACACGGTGGATGCCTATCCCGTAGCAATCGGAAAAAATCCTGAGCGGAGCCGCGAGCATAACAGGCGAGTCGTCCTCGACCTCGTCAGGCGTCACGGATCGCTCGGTCGCGCCCAGATCGCCAAGATCACCCATCTGACAGCCCAGGCAGTCGCCAACATCGTCGATGAGCTGGTGGGTGAAGAATTGCTGAAGGAACTCGGCCGTCGCCGCACCGGCAGGGGGCAGCCGCCGATCCAGTTCGCTGTCAATCCGGATGGCGGCGCGACGATCGGCGTGGAAATCGCCGCCGACCATATGGTCACCGTCGGCCTCGATCTCGCCGGCGTGCTGCGCACCCATCGCGTCACGCCGCTGACGGACACCACGCCGGAGGCCATATTCAAGACCTTTGCCGCCGAGCATGCGGCTGTTGCGAAAAATCTCGGTTGCAGGCTGCTCGGCACCGGCGTCGTCATGCCCGGTCCCTTCGAGATCGATGGCATGACCTCGGTCGGGCCAACGACCCTTTCCGGCTGGGGCGGCATCGATGCCCGCCAGATGCTGAGCGACGCCTGCGGCCAGCCGGTGGTGGTGGAAAATGACGCGACAGCCGCTGCCGTCGGGGAGCGCCTGTTCGGCGCGGGGTTGGCGATCCCCAATTTCTGCATGATCTATTTCGGCGTCGGTATCGGTCTTGGCATCATTCAGGATGGCTCGCCCTATCGCGGTGCATTCGGAAACGCCGGCGAAATCGGCCACGTCACCGTATCGCCGCGGGGCAGGGCCTGCCCGTCCTGCGGGCAAAAAGGCTGCCTGGAAGCCTATGCTTCCGTTTACGTGCTGAAGGAAAAGCTCAGCCATGCCGGTATCGCCGATACCGAACTTGGCGATCTTGAAGCTCTGTTCAAAGCCGGCGATCCTGTCGTGACAGAGTGGATCGACGATGCCTCGGCCCATCTCGCGCCGATGATTGCCATGCTGGAGAACATTCTCGATCCGCAGACCGTCATCCTCGGTGGCGCGCTGCCGGAGGTCATCATCAGCGAAATCATTCAGCGCATGGGGGATTTGCCGACCTCGGTCGCAAGCCGGCGGCAGCGGGAACTGCCGCGCGTCATGCACGGCAAATCCGGGCAGTTGACCGCCGCCCTTGGCGCTGCGGCGCTGCCGCTGTTCGATATCGTCACACCAAAACTGGAGACATCCCCGGGAGCCGCAGCACAGGCGCCGGGCTGAATATTGGAGGAGACCGCCCATGCTTACCCCTCGCGAGCGCATCGAACGGCAGATGGCCGATCCATGGCTCGTTCGCCTGCACCGCAAGCTGAGCGCGCTGAAATCCACCGCCACCGTCATGCATACCGGCGCGCATCCGGATGATGAGCAGAACGGCCTTCTCGCCTATTTCCGCATGGAACTGGGCATGCGGATCATCATTGCCTGTTCGACACGCGGCGAGGGCGGGCAGAACGCGCTGGGGCCGGAAAGACTGGGCGCGCTTGGTGTCATTCGCTCGCGGGAACTCGAAGAGGCCGCCCGTATCATCGATGCCGACATAAGCTGGCTTGGCCACGGACCGGCGGATATGATCCATGATTTCGGTTTCTCCAAGGATGGCGACCAGACCTTCGGCCGCTGGGGGCAGCAGCGCATCGTCGAAAGATTGGTGCGGGCCTATCGCAAGGAGCGTCCCGATATCGTCATCCCGACATTTCTCGATGTGCCGGGGCAGCACGGGCACCACCGCGCCATGACACGGGCTGCAAGAAGCGCGATTGCGCTGGCGGCCGATCCTTCCGCTTACCCTGAACATTTCTCCGAGGGGCTGAAGCCCTGGAAGGTGGCGAAGTTCTACCTTCCGGCATGGTCGGGCGGTGGCGATACCTATGATGACGAAGTGCCGCCGCCGGAAACCACCCTGACGATCAATGCGGCCGGCAAGGAGCCGGCGACCGGTGCGGAATATGACCGTATCGGCGAATGGTCACGTTATTACCATGCCTCGCAGGGAATGGGGCACTGGCCGAAGCGTGCGCAGGAACTCTGGCCGCTTCATCTCGAACTTTCCGACGCCGCCAATCGAGAAGAAAGTTCGATCCTCGACAACCTGCCATCGACGCTTGCCGCCCTTGCCGGCGTTGCGGGGCTGGATTCCGAATCCCAGAAAGCACTGGTCGAGGCCGAAAAGGCCATCGGCCGCGCGATTGCGGCTTTTCCCGACACGCGGGAAATCACCAGATCGCTACTGGATGCGGCGGCCCTTCTGCAAAAGGTGGATGAAGCCGCGGCAAGTGAATTCACGGACTTGCACGGCCACAGGATCACGCGCAAACGGGCTGAAGTCGATGCTGCCATTCTGACCGCGCTTAATCTTTTCGAGCGGGCCTATGCCGAGCCGGCAGAGATCGTTCCGGGTGGGGAAACGTCGCTTTCTGTGGAGCTTTCCGACCGGGCGGCCGAATTCGATATCAAGGTAACACCGGTTCTTCCGAGTGGAGTGTCGTCGTCCATCAGGTCGTTGGGACAGACAGTTGTCTTTTCCCTTGCCGCCGATCAAACCACGGCTGTCTCAGGTCTCTATCAGCCGGACTGGAAGACGGCAGGCGGCAACGGCCATGGTTTCGTACGTGTGGCTGCAACGCTCGAAGGGCGGGAGGTTTCCGCTCTCTTCGATCTGGAAGAACCGTTTTTCGTTACGCCGGCGCAGTCGCTCACGCTTTCGCCGGATGCATTTCTCGTTCCGCTGGAGCAAGGCCGGGACACACATGTGTTTCAGGCCCTTGTGAAAGGCGCGGATACACCGATTTCATTCAGGGGCGCTGGCGGCTGGAATGTGAACCGATCGGGAGACGGCTGGGTTGCTGAACGCACGGGCGAGGGCGCGGCGGGGCTTGCACAGCTTGAGGCGATCTCCGGTTCGCAGCCGGCTTTCCAGGTCACCCCTATCGCCTATCCGCATATTGGCAGGGCGCGGTTTCTTGCTCCGTCCGTCATGAAAATTCTGTCGCTGGACCTCAAACTGCCCAAGGGCGCGCGGATCGGTTATGTCGGCGGCGGTGCGGACCGGGTCGGTTCATGGCTGTCGCGCATGGGTCTCGATGTCACCGAACTCGACGCGCAGGCGCTCGGCGGCGATCTCTCGCCTTTCACGACAATTGTCGTCGGCATATTCGCCTTCGGCATCCGCAGGGATCTCACTGCTGCGACGGAGAAGCTCCATCGCTTTGTCGAAAACGGCGGCCATCTGGTCACGCTCTATCACCGGCCGACCGACGGATGGAACCCGGAGACAACACCGGTCCAGCGTCTTGAAATCGGCAAACCGTCGCTGCGCTGGCGGGTAACGGACCCGACGGCGGAGGTGACGGTGCTGTTGCCCGATCATCCGCTGCTTGCCGGCCCCAACATCATCGGCGCTGCCGATTGGGCGGGCTGGGACAAGGAGCGCGGGCTTTATTTCGCCTCGCGCTGGGATGACGTGTACGAGCCATTGCTCGCCATGCACGATGTCGATGAACAGCCTCTCAAGGGCGCGCTGGTCTCGGGCGTCATCGGCAAGGGCCGTCACACCCATACCAGCCTCGTGCTGCATCACCAGATGGACAAGCTTGTGCCGGGGGCGTTCCGCCTCATGGCAAACCTTGTGCAACCGGCGTGAATGCCCACGGACAAAGTGAGAAACAGGAAAACCCGCGCGAAACCGATACGCGCGCGGGTATCGGCTGGCTGTTGCTGGACATGACCCTTGTTGCGGGAGGAATGACAGCGCTGGTTAAGGCGCAGGGTGTTACCTATCCCGCCTTCCAGCTCGTCTTCATCCGGGCGATGATCGGCCTTATCTTCATCCTGCCTTTGATCTGGCGGCATCGGATGGAGATGCTGCGCGTCAAATATCCTTGGCGCAACCTCTTTCGCATCTGCTGCAACGCCATCGCGCTCACCAGCAATTTCATCGCCATCACCCTCCTGCCGCTTGCCACGGTCAACGCCGTCGGCTTCTCCCGACCATTGGTGACGATGGCGATGGCCGTTGCTTTTCTCGGTGAAAGAGTGAGTCGGTATCGCTGGGCCGGAGCCTGCCTCGCATTTGCCGGCGTGCTTGTCGTCATCGGGCCGGGTGGGGCGGAGTTTAACGGGGGCGTGCTTGTCGTCCTCGTATCTGTGGTGTTTGGTGCACTTGCAGTGATCCAGACCCGGGCGTTGCGGCAGGAAAACACCACGGTCATGATGGTATTTTATACCGTTGGCCTTGCCGTCATCACTGCCGTTCCGGCGATCTGGACATGGAAGCCGGTTGCGCCGCTCGACTGGGGGCCGTTGCTGGCCATCGGGCTTCTGGCGCAGATGGGGCAATATTGCTTCCTGCGGGCCTATCGTATCGCCGATGCCAGCGTCCTTGCGCCCGTCAGCTATCTCTCGATCCTGTTCGTCACGGCTGTCGGATATTTCCTGTTTGACGAGGTGCCCGAAACCCGTGTCGTGCTCGGCATCGCCATCATCCTCGTTTCGTTGCAGTCCACCGCACTTGTGGAATATGTTTTAAAGAAGCTGCGCCGCCGGAAGTAACGGAAACGCCCTTACCTCTGGAATTCCAAGACCCTCAGCCGGATCCAGTTCAAGGTCGCCAGTTTGGCGCGATCGTAAAAGGAACGGGCGAAGCGCACATAGCGCATGATCCAGGCGAGCCAGGCATAGGTGAGGAGCTTTTCCTTCCCCGCGTGATAGATGCGTTCGACGATCAGGAAGGTTGCCAGATGGGCGAGGATCGTGACACCGATCCCTGTCTTGATTGCACCATGGGCAATCAGGAGAAGGCCGACGATCTTCATGGGTTCGGCAATGGCGAAGGGCACGGCAAGACAGAGAAGAATGGCGAGACGCGGCAAGTCGGCGATCCGGTTTTCCAGTCGCCTGATGAATGTTATGCCGGATATGGCCCTGATGACAGGCCGATAAAGCGGCCGGAAAATTCCGTCGAGGATCAGTGCAAATACGATGATTGCTCTGATTGGAAAAACGAGGATCGTGCGGACTTTGCTGTTCACCTCAGCCGATCTCCAAAGAGGTTGTTCAGTCCATTCTTAGTCGCCTGAAACGTGGCAAAACGAAGTTGTTTTTTCAGGTTCCGTCCTGCCGAACGCTCGCATACATGCCGGTGGTGCGAAATTCGCTGGGATTGGTGCCGTAAAGACGGCGGAAGACCTTGGAGAAATAGTTCGGATCCTCGAACCCACACAGCACGGAAACCTCCTTGATCGGGATGTTTGCGGCCGTGGTGAGAAGCTTGGCCGCCCGCCTCAATCGGCGTTGCAGCACGAATTCAGCGGGCGGCATGCCTTCGCTTGCCGTGAAGATGCGGGAAAAATGCGCGCGGCTGAGGCCGGCGACGCCCGCGAGGTCGCTGACGGATAGACGCTCGCCGAGATGGCTGTCTATGTGGCTCAGCACCTGTTGCAGGGTGCGATATTCGCCGCCGAAAGAAGGGTGCGAACCGAAGACATCATCATAAAGCGTCATAGCTGCTTCATAGGCCACGGCGGAGGCCGCCCCCGGCGTTTCCGCGCCATTGACCAGGCGCGAACAGCATTCGGCAAGGTGATCGACGGTTTCGGACTGGAGCTTGAGGATCGGGCCGGTGACGGCGAGGATGTTGCGGTGAATGCGCAGGGCTTCCTCGCCATTCATGGAAATCCAGAAGAATTCCCACTCCTTGCCCTCTTCCAGCCAGTAGCGGTGATTGTGGGGGATGAGCAGCAGCAGGGTTTCGCCCGGCTTCACCACATAGTGGCGGTTCTCGTAACGCAGGTTGCCCTGTCCGCTGATACAATATTGCAGCACCGTGAAGGGCGTCTGGCCGCGCTTGCGTCCGTCCCAGTCGTAATTGCCGCCGCGGCGGATTTCATAACCGCTGCTGGTCGGCATGGTGTGCAGCGTCTGGCGGCCGCGCGGCAGCGAGACGGTGCGCATGCCCGGTCCCTGATCGATCAAATCGTGCAGCACAAAATTACCCATGAAAGCATAATCCTTCTCTGGTCCTCACCCTCTTTATACGCATAATCCCGATCCGAGGAGACAGCCAACGGGATATTGTTGCTGAAAAATTGGGAGGAAGGCCGGTTTTCCGGGATTCTCACGGGTATTTTTCTACAGCGCCATTTCATGACCCTTCGGCCCGTTTCACCCGTTCGATTTGCAACAGAGGTGGCGTTATGAGTTTCAAAATCGCTATTATTGGCGCAGGCAGCGTCGGTTTCACGAAAAAACTGTTCACCGATCTCCTGTGCGTGCCGGAGTTTCGCGACATTGAAGTCGCGCTGACGGATATCAGCCAGCACAATCTCGATATGATCAAGGCGATCCTTGAAAAGATCGTCGAGGCCAATGGTTTTCCGGTGAAGGTGACAGCCGATACCGACCGCCGCCGGGCGCTGGAGGGTGCCAAATACATCATCAGCTGCGTGCGGGTCGGCGGTCTGGAAGCCTATGCCGACGATATCCGCATTCCGTTGAAATATGGCATCGATCAGTGCGTCGGCGATACGATCTGCGCCGGCGGCATTCTCTATGGCCAGCGCAACATTCCGGTCATCCTGGATTTCTGCAAGGATATCCGCGAGGTCGCGGCACCCGGCGCAAAATTCCTGAACTATGCCAACCCCATGGCGATGAACACATGGGCGGCCATCGAATATGGCAAGGTGGATACGGTCGGTCTCTGCCATGGCGTGCAGCACGGTGCCGAACAGATCGCCGAAATTCTCGGTGCGAAAAGCGTGTCCGAACTGGATTACATCTGCTCGGGCATCAACCACCAGACATGGTTTATCGATCTGAGGCTCAACGGCCGCAAGATCGAAAAGGACGAGTTGATCGCCGCTTTCGAAGCGCATCCGGTCTTCTCGCAGCAGGAGAAGCTGCGCATCGATGTGCTGAAGCGTTTCGGTGTCTATTCGACGGAAAGCAACGGCCATCTCTCCGAATATCTGCCGTGGTATCGCAAGCGGCCAGAGGAAATCGCCCGCTGGATCGACATGTCCGACTGGATCCACGGCGAAACCGGAGGGTATCTGCGCCATTCCACCGAAACGCGCAACTGGTTCGAAACGGAGTTTCCGCAGTTCTTGGCATCCGCCGCCAAGCCCATCGACCCGGCGAAGCGCTCCAACGAACATGCGAGCCACATTCTGGAAGCGCTGGAAACCGGGCGCGTCTATCGCGGCCATTTCAACGTCAAGAACAATGGCGTCATCAGCAACCTGCCTGCGGATGCGATCATCGAATCGCCCGGCTTCGTTGATCGTTTCGGCATCAACATGGTCTCGGGCGTGACGTTGCCGGAAGCCTGTGCTGCCACCTGCATGGCCTCCATCAACGTCCAGCGCATGTCTGTGCATGCGGCGGTGAGTGGCGATATCGATCTTCTGAAACTTGCGGTGCTGCATGACCCGCTGGTTGGTGCTGTCGCCACGCCGGAGGAGGTTTGGCAGATGGTCGATGAGATGGTCGTCGCGCAGGCGCGCTGGCTGCCTCAATATGCCGATGCCGTGCCGGCCGCCAAGGAGCGGCTTGCGAAATCCAGCGTCAAGACCCGTGACTGGGCGGGAGCTGCGCGCCGCAACGTGCGCTCCATCGAGGAATTGCGGGCCGAAAAATCGGCGTTGAAAAAGGCCGTTTGAGGAAAAGTGAGGAAACAGGCCGGCGGCAAAAGGGAGTTTGCCGCCCGGTCAGAACGATCAAAGAGGGTGGGCGGTCGAAGAGCTGCCATTTGGGAGGAATGACGATGTTACTTCAATGCAAGATTGGTATCATCTCGGCACTGGGTCTCGGTGTTTCGATGATCGCACTCAATGCGAATGCCTTCGAGACCACCACGCCGCCGGAGCCGCCGCAATTTCCGGCCGAAGGCAAGATCAATTATGTCGCGCGCGACTCGATCCTCGAATTCAAGGCGCTGCCAAATTACAGCGAACCCGACTGGGTCAGTGAGAAATTCGAAAAGACCGGCAAATTGCCGCCGCTGAAGGAGCGTTTGCCGGAAGAGCCGCTGGTCTACAAGGCGGCCAACATGCCCGACGGCGCCGGCGTTTACGGCGACACGATGCGACACGTTGTCGGCGGCAGGCCCGAAGGCTGGAACTATATTGCCGGCCAGAGCCAGGGTTGGGGTGGCATCGATATCGCCCTTTCCGAATGCCTGACGCGCACCGCACCGCTCTTCCAGGTGGATGCCAAGGACACCGAACCGCTGCCCAATCTGGCGAAAAGCTGGGAATGGTCCGAAGACGGCCACAGGCTGACGATGCATCTCGTCAAGGGCGCCAAGTGGTCGGACGGCGAAGCCTTCAACGCCGATGACGTGATGTTTTATTGGGAAGACGCCGTCGTCGATCCAAATGTGTCACCGCTTGGCGGCGGCGCATCGCCTGAGGCTTTCGGTGAGGGAACGACGCTCAAGAAGATCGATGATTACACCGTGGAGTGGACCTTCAAGGCCGCTTTTCCCAAGCAGTATCTCTACACCATGGCCTATCCGAGCTTCTGCCCCGGACCGTCGCATATACTGAAACCGCAGCATCCGAAATATTCCAAGAACACCTATAACCAGTTCAAGAACGCTTTCCCGCCGGAATATATGAACATGCCGGTCATGGGTGCTTGGGTGCCGGTCGCCTATCGGCCCGATGATATCATCGTGCTCAGGCGCAACCCCTATTACTGGAAGGTGGATGAAAAGGGCCAGCAGCTGCCCTATCTCAACGAGGTCCATTACAAGCTTTCCACCTGGGCCGACCGTGACGTGCAGGCCGTGGCGGGATCGGGCGATTTCTCCAATCTCGAGCAGCCGGAGAACTTCGTCGCCTCGCTGAAACGCGCCGCCGATCCCAATGCGCCGGCCCGCCTTGCCTTCGGGCCGCGGCTTATCGGTTATAATCTGCAGATGAATTTTTCCGCCAATGGCTGGGGCAATCCTGATGAGCGCGGGCAGGCCATTCGCGAGCTGAACCGCAACGAGGTGTTCCGCCAGGCCGTCACATCGGCCATCGACCGCAAGGCAGTCGGCGACTCGCTGGTGAAGGGACCTTTCACGGCGATCTATCCGGGTGGCATTTCGTCTGGCACCAGCTTCTATGACCGCGCCTCCACGGTTTATTACCCCTTCAATCTCGAGGCCGCCAAGGCCGCACTCGCCTCGATCGGCCTGAAGGATACGGATGGCGATGGTTTCCTGAATTTCCCAAAGGAAACGCTTGATGGTCGCAATGTCGAAATTACCCTTCTCGTCAATAACGGTTACGCGACGGACAAGAGCCTCGCGGAAGGTCTTGTTGGCCAGATGGCGAAACTCGGCCTGCGCGTCGTCATCAACAGCCTCGATTCCAACCAGCGCGACGCCGCCCATTATGGCGGGCAGTTCGACTGGCTGGTACGCCGCAACTCCACCGAGCTTTCATCGGTGGTGCAGAATACCGAGCAGCTTGCCCCTGTTGGCCCGCGCACCAGCTGGAACCACCGCTCTCCCGAAGGCAAGGAGCTCGATCTGATGCCGTTCGAGAAGGAGATGGCCGATCTGGTGCGGAAATTCATCTCCTCGCAGGACAATGCCGAACGGGCGGACCTGATGAAGCAATATCAGAAGGTCTACACGCAGAACCTCTATACGATTGGTCTCACCGAATATCCCGGCGCGCTGATCGTCAACAAGCGGTTCTCGAATGTGCCGCAGGGCACGCCGATCTTCATGTTCAACTGGGCTGAAGACGCCATCATCCGCGAACGCCTGTGGGTCGCGGCCGACAAGCAGGGCAAATACGAACTTTTCCCGCAGCAGCTTCCCGGCAAGCCGGGTGAGGGCGGGCCGATTAACTAAAGCATTTCCAGGAAAAGTGCGTAGCGGTTTTACGTCCGGAAAATGCGTAGAAACAAATAGCTAGCGCATTTCAAGGAAAAGGGACCCCGGTTTTCCGTCCGGAAATGCCAATACCTTAAAGTACTCCTCCCGGAGAACACCCGGTACCGGTCGCGCGTGAAGCGCGGCCGGAGACACACGGCCCACCCAAACCGAGGAGACCGTCGATGCTGCGATTTTTGACGATACGCGTTGCATCCGCCATTCCGGTGCTGCTGATCCTGAGTGTGGTGACCTTCGCCATCATTCAGGCGCCGCCCGGCGATTATGCCGATTACATCCGCTCGCAGCTGATGAACCAGGGCGGCGCGTCCTTCGAACAGGCGGAAGCGCAGGCGCAGGCCTATCGTGTCGAACACGGTCTCGATCAGCCGCTCGTGGTGCAATATTTCAACTGGATCGGTGGCATCGTGACGCGCGGCGATTTCGGCTACAGCTTTTATTACAACAAGCCGGTCGCCGATGTGGTTGGCGAACGCCTGCCGCGCACCATTGCGCTGGCGCTGGTCTGCCACATCTTTGCATCCGTTCTCGGCATCGGTTTCGGAATCTGGGCGGCCACACGGCAATATTCCTGGGTCGACAACCTGCTCTCCACCATCGCCTTTCTCGGCATGACGATCCCGCGTTTCCTTATGGCGCTGATCCTCGTCTATCTCATGGTGTTTCATTTCGACGTGTCCGAGATCGGCAGCTTCTTCTCGCCGCAATATGGCGGTGCACCGTGGTCGTGGGGCAAATTCGTCGATCTGGTCAGTCATGTCTGGCCGGTGGTCGCCATCGCCGTCTTCGGTGGGCTGGCCTATAATATGCGGGTGATGCGCGGCAATCTGCTCGATACGCTGAATGCGCAATATGTCGAGACCGCGCGCGCCAAGGGGCTTTCGGAAGGCGCCGTCATCATGCGCCATGCGGTGCCGAATGCCGTGCACCCGCTCGTCATGTATCAGGGGGTGGTGCTGCCCTACATGCTGAGCGGCGAGATCGAAACCGCCATCATCTTCGCGCTGCCGACCGTCGGTCCCGCCATCGTCGGCTCCATGGCAGTGGGTGATGTCTATGTCACTGCGACATTCATGATGGTGCTGGCCGCCACGCTCATCATCGGCAACATCATCGCCGATATGCTTCTGGCCATGCTCGACCCGCGCGTGCGCGAATTCGGGAGGGCCTGAGATGATGGCGTTTGACGAGATGAAGAACGAAACCGCCGTCCCCGCAAAACCCGACCGTTCCGCCCATGGCAATGAGAGCTATCTCGCGCTTGTCTGGCGGCGTCTGAGGCGCTCCTTCACCGGCATGGTTGGACTGGTGCTGGTGGTACTGCTGATCCTCATTGCCATCTTCGCGGATTTTTTTGCGCCGATGAACCCGCTCGAAACCCATGGCAGCTTTTCGCCGCCGCAGGTGGTGCGCTTCAGCGACAAGGACGGCAATATCAGCCTTTCGCCGCGGGTCTATGCCATCGCCGAGACCGAAGAGCTCGATCCGATCACCTTCCAGCCCATCGTCGGGCCGGACTATGACAATCCGGTTTATCTCGGCTTTTTCGTCAAGGGCGCAGAATACAAGCTTTTGGGTCTCATCCCGATGAGCCGGCATTTCTTCGGCTCGACGGATGGCCAGCCGGTGCATTTTCTCGGAACCGATAAATTCGGACGCGACGTGCTGTCGCGCGCCATCTATGGCTCGCGCATCTCGCTTGCCATCGCGCTCAGCGTCGTCGCCATCGTCACCGTCATCGGCACCAGCGTCGGGCTGATATCAGGATATTTCGGCGGGCCGCTGGATGCCTGGATACAGCGTTTCGTGGAAGTGGTGCTCGCTTTCCCGCAATTGCCGCTTTATCTCGCGTTGACCTCACTCATTCCTGTCACCGCGCCGACGACCGTTTTCCTCGTCTTCGTCGTCGGTGTCATGTCGGCGCTCGGCTGGGCGCAGATGTCCCGCGAAGTGCGGGGCAAGACGCTGGCGCTGGCGCGTATCGATTATGTCCGGGCGGCGATTGCCGTCGGGGCCACTGACCGGCGCATTATTTTCCAGCATATCCTGCCGAATGTGATGAGCCATGTGATCGTCGCCGTCACCCTGCATATTCCAAGCGTCGTGCTGCTCGAATCCTTCCTCGGTTTCCTCGGCTTTGCGGTGAAGCCGCCGCTCATCTCCTGGGGGCTGATGCTGCAGGATACCGCCACCTATTCCGTCATCGGTTCCTATCCATGGATATTGGCCCCGGTCGGTTTCGTGCTGGTCACCGTCTTCGCCTTCAACGCGTTGGGCGATGGCCTGCGCGATGCCGTCGATCCCTATTGAGAGGAGTGTGTCATGGTTGCTGCCCAGAACAACGCCTACGCCCCTGCGATCCGCCTCGATGCCGATGACCGTCAGGACGATGCCATTATCGACGCGCGCAATATTGCCGTGACCTTCAGGGTGGAACACGGCATCGTGGAGGCGGTGAAGGATATTTCCTTCCAGCTCTATCGCGGAGAGACGATCGCCATCGTCGGCGAATCCGGTTCGGGAAAATCGGTGACGGCGCGCACCGTCATGGGCCTTCTGACGAAGCGGGCTTCCGTTTCGAAATCCGCGACCGTGCGGTTCAATGGCGACGACATTCTGAAGTTCTCGAGCCGCCAGCGGCGAGCGTTGCGTGGCAACCGCATCTCGATGATCTTTCAGGAGCCGATGAGTTCATTGAACCCGATCTATACGATCGGTAGCCAGATCGTCGAGGCGATCCGCGTTCATTCGAGACTCAGTCGGAAAGAGGCCGAGGCAAGGGCGCTCGATCTTCTGCGGCAGGTGCAGATACCGGAGCCGGAAGCGCGGCTGAAGCAATATCCGCACCAGCTTTCCGGCGGCCAGCGGCAGCGTGTGATGATCGCCATGGCGCTCTCCAACGATCCTGACGTGCTGATTGCCGACGAACCCACCACCGCGCTTGATGTGACGGTGCAGGCGCAGATCCTCAACCTCATCCGCGACCTTCAGAAGAAGCGCGGCATGGCCGTGGTGCTCATCACCCATGACCTGACGATCGTGAAGCAGTTTTCCGATTACGTCTATGTCATGCAGCATGGCGAGATGCGTGAGCACAACACCACGGAAAAGCTCTTCGAAGCGCCGCAGCACCCCTATACGAAGAAGCTGCTCGGCTCCGAACCGCATGGCACGGCAAAGCCGCTGCCGGAAAATTCCGGCGTGCTGCTGACGGCGAGCGGTGTGCGCGTTTCCTTCATGATGCGTTACGGCGGGCTGTTCAAACCGGAACTGAAAGAGCTGATCGCCGTCGACAGTCTCGGCCTGACCCTGAGGCGGCACGAGACGCTGGGGCTGGTCGGTGAATCCGGTTCCGGCAAGACCACGTTCGGGCAATCGCTGCTGCGGCTGAACGAGCCGGTGGGCGGCGAGGTGATCTTTGATGGCGAGAGGGTCGATGGCCGCTCGCGTGCGGAAATGCGGCCCTTGCGTTCGCGTATGCAGATCGTCTTTCAGGATCCTTTTGCCTCGCTCAACCCGCGCATGACCATCGGCCAGATCATCGAGGAAGGCCTCATCATCAACGGTCTTGGCAAAACCAAGGCCGAAAGACTGGAGCGGGTGCGCGACGCGCTGGAGGCGGCGGGCATGCCCGGCAACATCCTCTCGCGTTTCCCGCACGAATTTTCCGGCGGCCAGCGCCAGCGCATCGCCATTGCCCGTGCAGTGGCGCTGGAGCCGGAATTCATCCTGCTCGATGAGCCGACCTCGGCGCTCGATCTCTCCGTACAGGCGCAGATCATCGATTTGCTCCGCAAGCTGCAGGATGAGCGGGGCCTGAGCTACCTGTTCATCTCGCATGACCTGAAGGTGGTGCGCGCACTCTGCCACCGCGTCATCGTCATGCAAAGCGGCAGGATCGTCGAGGAAGGCCCCGTCGAGGACGTTCTCACTCACCCAAAAACCGAATATACTCAGCGGCTTGTAAGGGCCGCCTTCGAAATCGCTTGAATGCCAAATGCCGGAGGTAGAAATGGCAAGAGATCCCAAGATCACATTTATCGGCGCAGGTTCCACTGTTTTCATGAAGAACATCATCGGTGATGTGCTGCAGCGTCCGGCCCTGTCCGGCGCCACCATCGCGCTGATGGACATCAACCGTGAAAGGCTGGAAGAAAGCGCCATCGTCGTCAACAAGCTGATCTCGACATTGGGGGCAAAGGCGAAGGCCGAGACCTATACCGACCAGAAGAAGGCGCTCGCCGGTGCGGATTTCGTCGTCGTCGCCTTCCAGATCGGCGGTTATGAGCCCTGCACGGTCACCGATTTCGAGGTGCCGCGCAAATATGGCCTGCGCCAGACGATTGCCGATACGCTCGGCGTCGGTGGCATCATGCGCGGCCTGCGCACCGTGCCGCACCTGTGGAAGATTTGTGAGGACATCCTTGCCGTTTGCCCCAATGCGATCATGCTGCAATATGTCAACCCGATGGCGATCAACACCTGGGCGATCGCGGAAAAATACCCGACGGTCCGGCAGGTCGGCCTTTGCCATTCCGTACAGGGCACGGCCATGGAGCTCGCCCATGACCTCGATATTCCCTACGAGGAAATTCGCTATCGTTCGGCCGGCATTAACCACATGGCGTTTTTCCTCGAATTCGAGCATCGTCAGCCCGACGGTAGCTACAAGAACCTTTATCCCGATCTCGTGCGCGGCTACCGCGAAGGCCGTGCACCAAAACCCGGCTGGAACCCGCGCTGCCCCAACAAGGTCCGCTACGAGATGCTGACAAGGCTCGGTTATTTCGTCACCGAAAGCTCCGAACATTTCGCCGAATACACGCCCTATTTCATCAAGGAAGGTCGTGAGGACCTGATCGAGAAATTCGGCATTCCGCTCGATGAATATCCCAAGCGCTGCATCGAGCAGATCGAACGCTGGAAAGGCCAGGCAGCTGCCTATCGTTCGGCCGAGAAGATCGAGGTCAAGCAGTCCAAGGAATATGCCTCCTCGATCATCAACTCGGTCTGGACCGGCGAGCCCTCTGTCATCTATGGCAACCAGCGCAACAATGGCTGCATCACCTCACTGCCGTCAGATTGTGCGGCGGAAGTGCCCTGCCTCGTTGACCATAACGGTGTGCAGCCCACCTTCATCGGCGAATTGCCGCCGCAGCTGACGGCGCTGATGCGCACCAACATCAATGTGCAGGAGCTGACGGTGCGGGCGCTGATGACCGAGAACCGCGAGCACATCTTCCACGCGGCGATGATGGACCCGCATACGGCGGCGGAACTGGATCTCGACCAGATTTGGTCGCTGGTGGATGATCTCCTCGTCGCGCACCGCGACTGGTTGCCTGAGTGGACGCAGGTGGAGGTGAAGCGGGCGCGGGCGGTGTAACGCGCGGTCGCTACAACAAATACGAGGCTGCAGGTTTCACCCTGCGGCCTTTGACTACTTAAGGTGCGGGCCCTCTCCTCCGTCATGCCGGAGGTGATCCGGCATCCAGCCACGGCGCGTCTGCGCCGTGAGAGGAGGGCCGCGTGCGATCAAGGACTTGATCGCGCCAGACCCCGGATCAAGTCCGGGGTGACGAGTGCGGATGACGCGGCCTTGCCAAACGAGGCCGTTTCATATGCCTTTGCAATCGTTGTCGCCTGCCATCGTCAACCGGTTCAGGGCCTTGCCCGAAACCTTTCATGCACTTGACTTGTGTCAAAGCCACGAAGCGCACCCTCACTTAAACAGCCGCATGACCCGGCCCATTTCCTCAAACAGAAGAAATGCCGGGTGCAAATTCTAAACGCGATGGTGGCTGGCATCTTCGGTTTTTACGTATTACGGTTGAAACCTGAAGGGTTCATGGGGAAGACGGATGTCTAAAAAAGGCTTGCTCATTGGTCTGGTGGTTCTGGTTATTGCCGGTGTCGCCTATTTCTCCTGGTCAAAACTGAAGGGGGAGGGACTGCCCGCCGGATTTGTGGCCAGTAACGGCCGGATCGAGGCTGTCGAGATTGACATTTCCACGAAAACCGCCGGCCGCCTTCAGGATATCATGGCGCGCGAGGGCGACTTCGTGAAGGCCGGGCAAGTGCTTGCGCAGATGGACACAGCCCAGCTGGAAGCCAAGAAACGTCAGGCGGAAGCGCAGCTTCGCCGTGCGAAAATTGCGATCGATACAGCCAACAGCCTCGTTGCCCAGCGTGAAGCGGAAAAAACCTCCGCTCAGGCGGTGGTGGAACAGCGCAAGGCCCAACTCGATTCCGCATCCAAGACCTATACGCGCTCAAAACAGCTGCTGACCGGCAACGCCGTCTCCCAGCAGATCGTTGACGACAGCGAAGCCGCCGAGCAATCCGCCCGCGCCACACTTGCCTCGGCGCAGGCCTCTCTCGCTGCTTCGGATGCTGCAATCAGCGCCGCCAAGGCACAGATCGTTGATGCTGAAGCGGCTGTCGATGCTGCGCAGGCCGATATAGAGAGCATTGAAACGGATATAGAAGATGCGACGCTGAAATCGCCGCGCGACGGCCGCGTGCAATATCGCATCGCCCAGCCCGGAGAGGTGCTTTCCGCCGGCGGCCGCGTTCTCAATCTCGTCGATCTCGGCGACGTCTATATGACGTTCTTCCTGCCGACGGCCGAGGCCGGCCGCACTTCCATGGGCTCCGATGTCCGCCTGATCCTCGACGCAGCGCCGCAATACACCATTCCCGCCAAGGTTTCCTTCGTCGCCGATGTCGCGCAATTCACTCCCAAAACGGTTGAGACCGAAGAAGAGCGCCAGAAACTGACGTTCCGGGTGCGGGCGCAAATTCCGCAGGAACTGCTGCAGAAATATATTCAATATGTCAAAACCGGTCTGCCCGGCATGGCCTATGTCCGGCTTGATCCGCAGGCGGCCTGGCCTGGAAACCTCGAACGCAATCTCGTCAAGTGACGGTGGCCGCCGTGGTCGCGTCTCCCCAAACGAACGACAAGAACGCACCGGTCGCGCGATTGACCGATGTGCGGCTGACTTTTGGCAGCACGGTAGCGCTGGCCGATATATCGGTGGAGATCCCCGCCGGCCGGATGATTGGCCTGATCGGGCCTGATGGCGTCGGCAAATCCAGCCTGCTGTCGCTCGTCTCCGGTGCGCGCGCCATCCAGAAGGGCAAAGTGGAGGTTCTGGGCGGCGATATGTCCGATCCACGCCACCGCGAGGATACCTGCCCGCGTATCGCCTATATGCCGCAGGGTCTTGGCAAGAATCTTTATCCCACCCTGTCCGTCTTCGAGAATATCGACTTTTTCGGCAGGCTGTTCGGGCAGGGCGGCAGGGAGCGGCAGGCGCGTATTGCCGAATTACTCAAGAGCACCGGCCTCGAGCCATTCGCCGACCGCCCCGCAATGAAACTTTCCGGCGGCATGAAGCAGAAGCTCGGGCTTTGCTGTGCCCTCATCCACGATCCGGACCTGCTCATTCTCGATGAACCGACCACGGGCGTCGACCCGCTGTCGCGCCGGCAGTTCTGGGAACTGATCGATTCCATCCGCGCCGGGCGTCCGGGCATGAGTGTGATCGTCGCCACGGCCTATATGGAAGAAGCCGCCGGTTTCGACTGGCTGGTCGCCATGGATGGCGGCAAAATCCTCGCCACCGGTTCACCCGCCGAACTTCTCGAACGCACTTCGACCGCCAATCTCGATGCCGCCTTCATCGCGCTTCTTCCGGAAGAAAAGCGCAAGGATTATCACGAGGTGCATATCGCGCCACGCAAGGTGACGGATGATGGTGACTATGCCATTGAGGCGTCGCATCTCAGCATGCGCTTCGGTGATTTCACCGCCGTCGACAATGTCAGCTTCAAAATTCCGCGCGGCGAGATTTTCGGCTTTCTCGGCTCGAATGGTTGCGGAAAATCCACGACCATGAAGATGCTGACCGGGCTTCTGGCCGCCAGCGAAGGCGAAGCGAAGCTCTTCGGGCACAAGGTGGATGCCAGTGACATGGCGATCCGCCACCGCGTCGGTTACATGAGCCAGGCGTTCTCGCTCTATTCCGAGCTGACGGTGCGCCAGAACCTCGATCTGCACGCGCGGCTGTTCAAGCTGCCGGAAGAAACCATTCAGCCGCGTATCGCCGAGATGGCGGAGCGTTTCGATCTCGGCGCCGTTATGGAAACCATGCCTGACGACCTGCCGCTCGGCATCCGCCAAAGGCTGTCGCTGGCGGTGGCGATGATCCATTCGCCTGATATTCTCATCCTTGATGAGCCGACCTCGGGTGTCGATCCGGTGGCGCGGGACGGCTTCTGGCAAATCCTCGCCGATCTCTCGCGTAACGATAATGTCACCATCTTCATCTCCACCCATTTCATGAACGAAGCGGAGCGCTGCGACCGGATTTCGCTGATGCATGCCGGCAAGGTGCTGTTCAGCGATACGCCAGACGCGATCACCAGAAGTCGCAATGCCGCAACGCTCGAAGAGGCCTTTGTCGCCTATCTCGAAGATGCGTCCGGTGTAAAGAAGACGCAGGCCGCCGCCGTTCCTGCTTCGGCAGCGGCCGTGCCCGCGACGCCGCATGCAGCGCCCGCCCGCAAACGGTTTTTCGATGTCAGGCGCATGTTCAGCTATACGCGGCGCGAGGCGCTGGAACTGCAGCGAGACCCCATTCGCGGCACGCTGGCGGTGCTTGGCAGCGTCATCCTGATGTTCGTGATCGGATATGGTATCAATCTCGATGTCGAGGATCTGACCTTCGCGGTGTTGGACCGTGACGATTCCACCATCAGCCGCGATTACGTGCTCGACATAGCCGGCTCGCGTTATTTCATCGAGAAAGAACCGATCCGCGATTATGCCGATATGGACAGGCGCATGCGTGACGGCGAACTCAGCCTTGCCATTGAAATCCCGCCCGGTTTCGGCCGCGATGTCTTGCGCGGAAAGACGGTGGAGGTCGGCGCATGGATCGACGGTGCCATGCCGCAGCGGGCCGAGACGGTGCGTGGTTACGTGCAGGGCATGCACCAGACATGGCTGGCGCGCAAGGCCGCCGAGATTTACGGCAGCGCCGCCACGCAAAGCACATTCAGCATCGAGACGCGGTATCGTTATAATCCAGACGTCAAGAGCCTCGTCGCCATGGTGCCGGCGGTTATTCCGCTGTTGCTGATGCTCATCCCCGCCATGTTGGCGGCGCTCAGCGTCGTCCGGGAAAAGGAGCTTGGCTCCATCGTCAATCTTTACGTGACGCCGACCACGCGGCTGGAGTTCCTGATCGGCAAGCAGCTTCCCTATGTCGCTCTCGGCATGCTCAATTTCCTGCTGTTGACGGCATTCGCCATCTTCATCTTTCAGGTACCCTTCACGGGAAGTTATCTCGCTTACGCAACGGGAGCGCTGCTCTTCGTCATCATCGCCACATCCATCGGCCTCGTCATGTCGTCTTTCATGAAGAGCCAGATCGCGGCGATCTTCGGCACGGCCCTGTTGACGCTTATTCCGGCCACGCAATATTCGGGCATGATCGATCCCGTTTCGTCGCTGCAGGGGGCGGGGGCCGTCATCGGCAATATCTATCCCGCCACCTATTTCATGACCATTTCGCGCGGCACCTTCTCCAAGGGACTGGATTTCGCCGGGCTTTCCGGCTCGTTCCTGCCGCTCATCATCGCCATTCCGCTGCTGCTCATCGCCGGTGCCGCTCTTTTGAGGAAACAGGCGTCATGAGGTTGTTTTCGTCCAACATCTTCCAGCTCGGCATCAAGGAACTGCGCGGGCTTGCGCGTGATGGCATGCTGCTGCTCCTGATTGTCTACGCTTTCACGCTGCAGATCTATACCGGCTCCAGCGCATTGCCGGAAACACTCAACAATGCCGCCATCGCCATTGTCGATGAGGATCAGTCGCCGCTTTCCGGGCGCATCAGTACGGCGTTTTATCCGCCCTATTTTGCGCCGCCGAAGCAGATTTCGATTGCGGAAATGGACAAGCGCATGGATGCCGGGCTCGATACTTTCGCCCTCAATATTCCACCGGATTTCCAGCGCCGGCTGATGGCCGGGCAACAGCCCGCCATCCAGCTCAATATCGACGCCACCCGCATGAGTCAGGCTTTCAGCGGCGGCGGTTATGTTCAGACCATCGTGACGAGCGAAGTTCAGGAATATATCAACCGCTATCGCGGTGTGACTTCGGTGCCGGTAGATCTGACACTGCGCTCTCGCTTCAACCCGGAACTGGACAAATCCTGGTTCGGCTCGATCAACAACATCATCACCGCCATCACCATGCTGTCGATCGTGCTGACCGGGGCGGCGCTCATTCGCGAGCGTGAGCATGGCACGGTGGAGCATCTGCTGGTCATGCCGGTCACGCCGCTGGAGATCATGCTTAGCAAGGTCTGGTCCATGGGCCTTGTCGTGCTGGTGGCTTCGGCATTTTCCCTCTTCGTTGTTGTCCGGGGTCTGCTTGCCATTCCCATAGAAGGCTCGCTCTTGCTCTTTCTGCTTGGAACCGCCCTGCAGCTCTTCGCCATGACGTCGATGGGCATATTCCTCGCAACGGTTGCCGGGTCCATGCCGCAGTTCGGCATGTTGCTGATCCTGTTCCTGCTGCCGTTGCAGGTGCTTTCCGGCGCCATGACGCCACGTGAAAGCATGCCTGATATCATCCAGTATCTCATGCTTCTCGCACCCAACACTCATTTCGTCATCCTGGCGCAATCGGTGCTTTTCAGGGGCGCCGGGCTGGATGTGGTGTGGCCGCAACTGCTGGCGCTGCTGGCTATCGGCTCAGCGCTCTTCGTCTTTGCGCTTCGCCGCTTCCGGCGTTTCCTGCGCTGAGGTGAGCGAAACCCGCCGTTTTTCGACCGCTTCCGGACAAGTTGAATTAATTGTGTTCGGTAACGGTATGTTCGCCTTCCGGGAATATGCCTATGAGGACGGCTGGGTAAAAGCGGGCTTTGTTCAGGAGTAGCATAATGAATATTGCAGCACGTCTGTCTTTGACGGCCATGATCGCACTGGCTGCGACATCATCTTTCGCCTCTGAGGATATGACTTCGGAGACGAGCGAGGCGATATTCGGTTTCGCTGGCGCCATGACGAAAGAAGACATGCTGAAAAGTGCTGCGCTCATTCCAGTGGAATATGAAAGAAACGCCACTATCGGCGGCGGCTACCAGTTTTATCCCTACAGTATCGGCAATGTAAAACTGGGCGGCGAGATCGGCATTGCCGCCAGATTTGGCAAAGGCTTCACTGGCGAGGTCTGGGCGGGCCCGGTCGCCCGTTATGAGCAGATCAGGCTTGGGGAGCGGCTGTTCATCACGCCGAGCTTCACCGCCGGTCTCAGCCTTGTCACGGATGCGCAGCCGGGCCGTGAGCGCGAGCAGGAAATCAAGGACGACGGCAATGCCAATGTCCTGTTTTATCTCGGGCCGGAAATCAATGTCTCCTTCAGCGAGGATTCATCGACGGAATTCTTCTGGCGCCTTCACCACCGTTCCGGCGGTGGCAAAACTTTGGGCAATATGAAGGGCGCTACAAACGCCAATGTATTCGGTGTCCGCTACAAGTTTTGAGATGACAGCGCCGGGTAAAGCCTCGCGAACCGGCTGAATTTCAGTCACGTTTCTTTTTCGTTGCAAACCGTCACGAGGTACCCTTGCGTCTGGCGCATGGGTGTATTGCCTTATTCTGCCTGTTCATTGGGCATGAGAAAGCGCATATAGAGGGCATCAAAGGACGCCGGAACGAAAACGTTGCTGACGTCACCTAAACCTCAAGAAAGGGTCATGTCATGAACGTAGCACGCAGCTTTAACAATTGGCGCAAATATCGTCAGACCATCAACGAACTGGGCCGCATGAGCACCCGTGAACTGCACGATCTCGGTCTCGACCGCAGCCAGATCACCAGCGTTGCCCGCGCCGCAATCGGCAAATAATCAAGACGATTATTGTCGTGTCTTAATGCCCAAACGCCCGCTTCGCGGGCGTTTTTGTTTTGGCGCATCATTCAATTTCTTCGTCACCTTTTGGCGCTTGTAACGAAGTTTTGCCCGGCTGCGTGAAATAGGCAGTCTGCGGTTTTTGCAGACGATGCGACAAGACGTGAAGCTGTGGCATCGATATCCCATAGCGTGAAATTCGTCATGCACCAAATGCATATCTGTACTGCAAGCTTATGCCTGTGAAATGCGCAGGAAAATGCTATCTTCAAATCATCGAAACGGATGTACCTCCTCCCACATCCTTTTTGTAATGCGGGCGATCCTACTCCTCCTCCCAAGGATTGCCCCAGGGACAGCGGTTTCCTCCTCCCATATCGCTGTTCATCTTTTCAGAAGCCTGCCGCACCTCCTCCCGCGGCAGGCTTTTCTGTTTTCAGCCTTATCTTCAGGTCAGCTTAATTTTAAGGAAGTGCCTCAGTCGAAAGCCATCATGCCGATGGGTGTCACCGCATGCGTGCCGGCCCGTTTGGCAAGCGCGTAGGACAGGCATTGTCCCACTGCGTCCTGCGGCACGGGCTTGGCAATCACTCCGGCGCCAATGCCCAGATTGACGACCACTTCCGGGTTTGCCGTCATGAAAATCACCACCACGCCATGATCCTGGGAAAGACGGCGGCCGATCTCCGGGCCAGTCTGGCCATCGGCAAGGTTGACGTCGACGAAGGCGATGTCGGCGCGGCTGCCGAGCGCAACGGCCTCATCCAGCCGGTTGGCGATGCCGATGACATCTGCCTCTTCATCCGCCTGGAGAATGGAATCCTCTATGTCCATGGCGATGAGGAACTCATCTTCGACGATCAGCACCCGCGGCTGTTCCATGCGGAAACCCGGTTCGCTTTGCAAGACGTCTGCCAACATATGCCTGCCTCCATTCTGTGCGCCAAGCGCGGTCGGCAAGCAAACACTTGTCGGCACAACTCGTTCCAAACTGAGATAAACATAGTGAATGGAGTGTAAACGGCGTGCCTTTTCGGCTATCACAATTCAATAGCGAAGCAGTTGATTCGGTTTGGTTTTCATCCGGGGGAAGGGTGGGAGAACGTTGCCGTAGCGCATCTTTCGCCGCTGGAGCACAAGTCTTTTGGCCGCAATCGGCCGATAGCTTATATGCAATTCAACGCGTTAAAGCCTCCTTCGTGCGCCAGGAAGGAAGTGCCGGAACGCCGCCGATCATTCGCGTGCCGCGGCCAAAACGGCGCGGGACACTATGAGTTTAGAAAGAGAATAACACGATGACCCAGTCTCCGCGCGCTTCGATTGCCCGCAACACTCCCAATATCGCTGTCGTCGGCGTTGGTGGCGGTGGCGGAAATGCGATCAACAACATGATCTCCGAGGGCATTAGCGGGGTCGATTTCATCGCCGCCAATACGGACGCGCAGGCGCTGAAGAAAACCAATGCACCGCGGATGGTGCAGCTCAGTTCCGAGCTGACCGGTGGACTTGGTGCAGGGGCCGATCCGGAGGTCGGTCGGCAGGCGGCGATCGATTCACTCGATGAGATCATGGATCACTTGAGCGGTTACGACATGTGTTTCATCACCGCCGGCATGGGCGGCGGCACCGGCACGGGTGCGGCCCCGGTAATTGCGGAAGCCTGCCGGGCAAAGAACATCCTCACCGTTGGCGTTGTTACGCTTCCCTTCAGCTTTGAAGGTGCGCGCCGCATGCGGGCTGCCGAATACGGCTTTGCCAACCTGCTCAATACCGCCGATACCGTCATCGTCATTCCCAACCAGAACCTGTTGCGCATTGCCGACGCTGGCACCACCTTCGAGAATGCGCTGAAGACGGCCGACAAGGTCCTGTCGCTCGGCGTGCGTTGCGTCACCGATCTCATTCTGCGCGAGGGTCTCGTCAATCTCGATTTCGCCGATGTGCGCTACGTCATGAAAAATGGCGGCCGGGCGCTTATGGGCACGGCGCAGGCCAAGGGTGAAAAGCGCGCCTCCGAAGCGGCGGCCGCCGCCATCGCCAACCCGCTGCTCGGCGAACCGTCGCTGAAAGAAGCGCGCGGTGCGCTTGTGGCCATCTCCGGTGGCAACGATCTGACGCTTTATGAGATCGATGAGGCGATGACGCTGGTGCGCGAGGCTGTCAGCGAGGAGACGGATGTGGTGATGGGCGCTTCTTTCGATCCGACGCTGGACGGGGCTTTCAAGATCTCTGTCGTGGCCACCGGCCTGCGGAACTGAGGCGCAGCTACAGCGACAGGGAGTTACGGGGGAGTACGAGGGTGCGGCTCGTTTCTTCTCCCCGCCGGGGAGAAGGTGGCCCGAAGGGTCGGATGAGGGGGCAACGTTGCCGAATATCTCTACCCTTGCCCCCTCATCCCGCTGCCGCGACCTTCTCCCCGAACGGGGAGAAGAAACAGGCGGCGTGCT
This sequence comes from Agrobacterium sp. 22-210-1, assembly GCF_053522525.1. NCBI lineage: Bacteria > Pseudomonadati > Pseudomonadota > Alphaproteobacteria > Hyphomicrobiales > Rhizobiaceae > Agrobacterium > Agrobacterium sp. 22-210-1. The sequence continues at coordinate 728,673 of NZ_JBNWCI010000003.1, forward strand.
CCCCGTTCCCCGATAAACTAAGCGGCGACATTTTATAAACAGCGTACACGCCACAAACCGAACAATTAAAAGCCGTCGCGGGTAATTTTCGCGACGGCTTTTTGTTGTTTTTGAACAATTATTCCGCCATTCGGGGAGGCGGGGCTGCAACGCGTCGTTGATAACGAAAAAAGATAATAGTACTCTTTATGTCGACAAGAAGGATTTGGCTATGACGGAAATAATTGCTTCTGCCGAGCGCAAGCGCGGCTCCGGCGTGAAGATGGTCTATGATCTGCTGCGCGACGAGATTCTCGATCTGGTCCTGCCGCCGGGAAGCCCCATTGACGAGGTGCAACTTGCCGAACGGTTCAAGATGTCGCGCACGCCCATACGCGAGGCGCTGGTGCGGCTTTCGGGTGAGGGGCTGATCGATACGTTGCCGAACCGCTCGACCATGGTGTCGAATATCGATTTCCTCAACATGCACACCTATTTCGATGCGCTGGTGCTGATGTACCGGGTCACCACCCAGCTTGCGGCGCAATATCACCGCCCCGAGGATCTTGCGGGAATCCGTGCCCACAATGCGGAATTTGCCATTGCGGTGGAAGAGCAGAATGCGCTGGCAATGATTTCCACCAACGCCGCACTTCATCTTTCCATCGCCGAGGCAGGCCGAAACCCCTATTTCACCAGCCTGTTCAAGCGCCTGCTGGATGAGGGGCGGCGCATTCTGAGACTTTATTACCAGTCCTATGAGGACCGTCTGCCGAAGCGTTTCGTCCATGACCATGACGCAATGATCGCCGCCATCGCCGCGCGGGATATCGCCCTTTCCGAAAAACTGGCGCGTGAACATGCGGAACAGATCGTGCAGCAGGTGCAGAAATTGCTGGTGCGAAATGAGCGGTTGGAAATAAATCTGTAGCTTGTCGATTTCTTGTCGACAAATAAAATACAAGATAGTAATGTCCTTGTTGAAAGGGTGGCGCATCGCTGCGTCCATTCCTGAGAACCATGTGCCTTAGGAGCTAATAATGACGGCCAGCATTTTTTCCGGCGTGATTCCCGCCTTGATGACCCCCTGCAAGGAAGATCGCACCCCTGATTTTGATGCGCTTGTGCGCAAGGGCAAGGAATTGATTGCCGATGGCATGTCGGCCGTCGTTTATTGCGGTTCCATGGGCGACTGGCCGCTTCTCACCGATGAGCAGCGCATGGAAGGCGTGGAGCGCCTGGTCAAGGCCGGCATCCCCGTTATCGTCGGCACCGGTGCGGTCAATACGGCGTCCGCCGTGGCGCATGCCGCGCACGCCCAGAAGGTTGGTGCCAAGGGCCTGATGGTCATTCCCCGCGTCCTGTCTCGCGGTTCGGTCATCGCGGCCCAGAAGGCGCACTTCAAGGCCATTCTCTCGGCCGCTCCTGAAATTCCGGCGGTTATCTACAACAGCCCCTATTACGGTTTTGCCACCCGCGCAGATCTCTTCTTCGCGTTGCGTGCCGAACACAAGAACCTGATCGGCTTCAAGGAGTTCGGCGGTCCGGCTGATATGCGTTACGCAGCTGAAAACATCACCAGCCGTGATGATGAAGTGACCCTGATGATCGGCGTCGATACCGCCGTTTTCCACGGCTTCGTCAACTGCGGTGCAACCGGCGCCATCACCGGCATCGGCAATGTTCTGCCGAAGGAAGTGATTCACCTGTGCAAGCTGTCGCAGGCCGCTGCCAAGGGTGATGCGGATGCCCGCACCCGCGCGCTGGAGCTGGAGCAGGCGCTTGCCGTTCTCTCCTCCTTTGATGAAGGTCCGGATCTGGTTCTGTATTTCAAGCACATGATGGTGCTGAAGGGCGACAAGGAATACACGCTGCATTTCAACGAAACCGACGCCCTGACGGACAGCCAGCGCGGTTATGTCGAGGCGCAGTTCAAGCTGTTCAACAGCTGGTATGCCGACTGGAGCAAGCTTCCCGGTGCCGTTCAGACCTGTAAGGCTGCCTGAGCAGTCGCTGACGTGAAAACAAAAGGCCCGCAAATGCGGGCCTTTTTTGCATGTTATGAGGTTTGATCGTTCCCCGGCTTCGACGTCATCCTCGGGCCTGTCCCGAGGATCTGCCAACGTATAGTCAAATCAATCGGTTGCAGATGCTCGGGACGGGCCCGAGCATGACGGAGGAGAGGTTTGCGGTCTTCGCCATCACGTCAGGCCCTCGGCCTTTCGTATATCGCTCCCCAACGCGGTCAGGAGACCGCGTCCAGCCCCTTCTCCAGCAATCGGTCGAGCCCGGCCATTTCTGCTGCGGTCAGCGTGATACCCTCGCTTTCGGACTTGGCGCGTGCGACGAAGCGGCGGCCGGAGGGCAGGCGGGCGCCCTGGCCGATGATGGCGTCGAACAGCACTTCCGCGCGCTGGAACGGGTCGCCGGGGCGGCCCCTGGCGAAGGCTTCGGGAGAGAAGGCGACAATCAGCTCGCCGTGTGTGGGGGCGAGCGCCGTGCTGCCGAGAAAGTCGAGGGCTTCGGGGCTGGTCAGGTCGCCGATCATGATACCGGCGAGAAGTTCGATCATGGTGCCGATTGCCGATCCCTTGTGCCCGCCGAAAGGCAGCATGGAACCGGCAAGCGCGGCTTCCGGGTCGGTCGTCGGCCTGCCTTCAGCGTCCAGCGCCCATCCTTCCGGCAGGGATTTGCCTGCGCGACGGTGCAGTTCGATTTCGCCGCGCGCCGCAACAGAAGTGGCGAAATCGAAGACATAGGGTGATGTATCCTTGCGCGGCCAGCCGAAAGCGAAGGGGTTGGTGCCGAGAAGCGGTTTGCTGCCGCCAGTGGGGGCAACGGCGGAATAGCTGGGGCACATCACCAGCCCGGCAAGGCCGTTCTCGGTCAGCCCCTCGATTTCCGGCCAGAGCGCCGAGAAATGCGTGCAGTCATTGATGACGAGTGCGGCGATGCCCGAACGTTTCGCCCGCTCCACCAGAACCGGCAGGCCCAGTTCGAAAGCTGGGTTGGCAAAGCCGCCATTGGCGTTGACCTTCACGATCGCCGTGCCGTCATCTTCGGCCACATCAGGGATCGCGTCAGGCTTCACCTTGCCGGCCTTGACGGTGCGCAGCGCGCCCTCGATGCGGTAGATGCCGTGCGATTTGCAGGCGTCGCGCTCGCCGGCGGTGATGACGCGGGCAAGCGCTCCCGACTGCACGTCATTCAGCCCCGCTTTGCGGAAAATTTCTTCAACCCGCTTTGAAAGCGCATCAATGGTCAGGGTGGTGGCGTCGCTCATCATGATCCTCCGATATCTGCTCGCACATCTTGAATACATAAAGTATACAAAGGCGGGTCTATTGCAACTCGTCTTTTCGGTGAAGCGCCATGAAAGCGTAAATCGGCATCGAAGATACAGAGTTTTCTGTTTTTGTGACGGTTTCCTCTTCCCTCGCATTCCCGGGCGGCCCGCGGCATTCGCGTCGGCTCAAGTCCTTGGGCTGAAAAGAGTCTTTTCTTCACGCCCCCACACAACCACCCATGCGGCAAATCCCGATTATTCGCAGCTGCAAAATTCTTTTTGTATACTAGTTGTATTTTTATGTTGATTTATCGGCCCCATAGGGAAATAGTGACCGGGCCTTCAAAGGCAGACCAATTGTGGGAGCAAATAAAGAATGAAAAAATCGGTCATCATCGCCGGCCTTCTGGCCACCACTTCCGTTATCACGCCGGCCAAGGCCGACAAACTTGACGACATCATTTCCGCCGGTACGCTGCGCTGCGCCGTCGTGCTCGATTTCCCGCCCATGGGTTCGCGTGACGACGCAAACAACCCTGTTGGCTTCGACGTCGATTATTGCAACGATCTCGCCAAGGCGCTCGGCGTCACGGCTGAAATCGTCGAAACGCCTTTCCCCGAGCGCATTCCCGCCCTTATGTCGGGCCGCGTTGATGTCGGCGTTGCGTCGACCTCCGATACGCTGGAGCGCGCCAAGACGGTCGGCATGACCGTGCCTTATTTCGCCTTCGAAATGGCCGTTACCGCCAATGACAAGTCGGGCATCAAGTCCTTCGAGGACATGAAGGGCAAGACGGTTGGCGCAACCGCCGGCACGTTCGAAGCCATCGCGCTCGAAAAGTCGGTCAAGGAATGGGGAACCGGCGAGTTCCGTCCTTACCAGACGCAGGCCGATGTCTTCCTCGCTCTGAGCCAGGGCCAGATCGACGCCACCGTTTCCACTTCCACGGTTGCGCAGTCCAACGTCAAGGGCGGCAAGTTCACCGGCATCTCGGTGGTCGGCAAGGCGCCTTACGACATCGACTATGTCGCGCTCTTCACCAACCGTGACGAATACGGTCTCATCAACTACCTGAACCTCTTCATCAACCAGCAGGTTCGTACCGGCCGTTACGCCGAACTCTACGAAAAATGGGTTGGCGGCGAGGTTCCATCGCTCACCGTCAACGGCGTTTATCGCTGATCAGGACTTTTCGTAAACGGCGCGGTCGAAATGATCGCGCCGTTGATCGTTTCTGAAAAGGCGGGACGCTTAATGTTCAACTATACATTCCACTGGAATCAGGCGCTGAAGGCTTTGCCGCAGCTTCTGGACGGTGCGGTGGTAACGCTGCAGATCGCCCTTTTGTCGATGGTGATCGGTCTTACCTTCGCCATCCTGCTGACGCTGTTCCGGCTCTCCGGTAACCGCGTTCTCGGCGCTTTGGCCTCCGTCTGGGTGGAGGTTGCCCGCAACACGCCGGCACTTTTCCAGATTTACATGGCCCATTTCGGGCTTGGTAATTTCGGCATCCACCTCAGCCCCTATACCGCGCTTCTGGTCGGTATCGCGTTTAACAATGCCGGTTATCTGGCCGAGAACTTCCGAGGTGCGCTGAAAGCAATCCCGGATACGCAGACGCGGTCGGGCCGTTCGCTTGGCATGACCTCGATGCAGACCTTCCGGCTGATCATCCTGCCGCAGATGCTGCGCGTGGCTTTCCTGCCGGCCACCAACCAGATGGTCTGGGCGATCCTCATGACCTCGCTCGGTGTCACGGTCGGCATGAATACGGATCTGGCCGGCGTCACGCAGGCGCTCAATGCGCGCTCGTTCCGCACCTTTGAATTCTTCGCGCTCGCCGCGGTCATCTATTACGTGATCGCCAAAATCGTCACGCTCGCCGCCAGAATGCTGGCCTGGCGTCTGTTCCGTTACTGAGAGAGGTGAGCCATGTTTGAAACCGCTCTCACCTGGAGTGATCTCGCCTTCCTGGCCAAGGGTGCCGGCATGACGCTTGCCGTCACCGCCGTCGCCGTCACGGCGGGCACCCTCATGGGAATCATCTTCGGTATCATCCGTTTCCAGTTCGGCCCTTACTGGTCGCTGCCGCTGACCTTCGTTCTGGATATTTTCCGCTCCGTGCCGCTGCTCATCCAGCTGGTTCTCGGCAACGCCTTCCAGTCGATCGCCAAGCTCGGCTGGCCGCCATTTACCACCTCCTGCGTGGTGCTGTCGCTTTATACGGCCGCCTATTGCACCGAGATCGTGCGCGGCGGCATCGACGCCGTACCGTCCAATACGCGCCGCGCCTGCCGCTCGCTCGGCATGACGTGGTCGCAGGACATGCGCTACATCGTGCTGCCGCTTGCTACCCGTGTGTCGCTGCCTTCCTGGATCGGGCTGACGCTCGGTGTCATGAAGGATTCGGCACTGGTGCTGTGGCTTGGCCTCATCGAGCTTCTGCGCGCCTCGCAGATTCTCGTTACCCGCCTGCAGGAACCGCTGACCATCCTGATGATCTGCGGCGCCATCTACTTCCTTATCAGCTTCCCCATCGCCCGTTTCGGCGGGTATCTCGAAAGACGGTGGTCCCCCAATGATTGAGATCGAAAACGTCCGCAAATCCTTCGGCCCGCTGGAGGTTCTGAAAGGGATCAACCTCACCGTCAACAAGGGCGAGGTCGTCACCATCATCGGCGGTTCGGGTTCCGGCAAGTCGACCCTGCTGACCTGCATCAACGGCCTCGAGCCGATCGACAGCGGCAAGATCGTCATCGACGGCACGGAAGTGCATGCCAAATCGACCGACCTCAACAAGCTGCGCCGCAAGGTCGGCATCGTCTTCCAGCAATGGAACGCCTTCCCGCATCTGACGGTGCTTGAAAACGTCATGCTGGCGCCGCGCAAGGTGCTCGGTATTTCCAAGGAACAGGCCGAGGAAATCGCCGTCAAGCAGCTGACCCATGTGGGCCTTGCCGAAAAGCTGAAGGTCTATCCCAACCGCATGTCGGGCGGCCAGCAGCAGCGCATGGCGATTGCCCGCGCGCTCGCCATGTCGCCGGAATATATGCTGTTCGACGAAGTCACGTCAGCGCTCGACCCGATGCTGGTGGGCGAAGTGCTCGATACGCTGAAGATGCTGGCGGATGAGGGCATGACGATGATCTGCGTCACCCATGAAATGGCCTTCGCCCGCGATGTCTCGAACCGCGTCGCCTTCTTCCATCAGGGCGTGATGGCGGAAATCGGTACGCCCGACCAGCTGTTCGGCGCACCGCAGCATGCTGAAACCCAGAAGTTCCTGGCGAGCGTGCGGTAATGCCAGCCAATGATGTCATCGTCATAGGGGCCGGCGTCGTCGGCCTCTCGGCGGCAATTGCCGCGCAGGGCCGTGGTCTTTCGGTCACCGTCATCGATCGCGAGGGACCGGCGGCGGGCGCTTCGGCCGGCAATGCCGGCGCCTTCGCCTTCACCGATATCCTGCCGCTCGCATCGCCGGGCATTCTCTGGAAGGCGCCGAAATGGCTCATCGATCCGCTCGGTCCGCTCAGCGTGCCGCCGGCCTATGCGCTGAAGATCGCGCCGTGGATGTTCCGCTTCTGGCGGGCCTGCGCGGCATCGAAAGTCGAGCATTCCACGGCCGCCCAGACGGCGCTGATGGATCTTTCCAAAGCAGAGCTGGAGCCGTTTCTCAGAAAGACGGACACCATTGCCATGCTGCGCAAGGAGGGCAACCTCCAAGTCTATGAAAGCGAGGCGGAATTCGAAACCTCGCTTCCCGGCTGGAAGGCGCGCGAACGCCATGGCATCGAGTTCCGGCATCTGAACGCCGAACAGATGGCCGAGATACAGCCCGGCATCGCGCCGCGTTTTACCTGTGGCACGTTTACGCCCGGCTGGTATTCCATTGCCGATCCCAAGCTTTACACGCTGGCGCTGGCCGACCATTTCCGCACCATTGGCGGTCGCATCGAATGCCTTGATGTCGCCTCGCTCCGGCCGCTGGAAGACGGCGTCGAGGTGGTGAGCCATGATGGCCGCACCCGCAAGGCCGGTAAGGTGGTGCTGGCGGCCGGGGCTTTCTCGCACCGCATCGCCCGCTCGCTTGGTGAAAAAATTCCGCTGGAAACGGAACGGGGTTATAATACCACCCTGCCTTCGGGTGCTTTCGATCTGCGCACGCAGGTCACCTTCGGCGGCCATGGTTTCGTCGTTACCCGCCTTTCCTCCGGTATCCGCGTTGGCGGTGCTGTGGAACTCGGCGGGCTGGAGCTTCCGGCCAATTTCGCCCGTTCGGAGGCGCTTTTGACCAAGGCGAAGAGCTTCCTGCCGGGCCTGAAAACAGAAGGCGGCAAGCAGTGGATGGGCTTTCGCCCGTCGCTGCCGGACAGCCTGCCGGCCATCGGCGAAGCGCGGCACACGGCACGGGTGGTTTATGCTTTCGGCCACGGGCATCTGGGGCTGACGCAATCGGCGGGCACGGCCCGCATCGTCGCTGATCTTCTGACGGGGCAAAAACCCGCCATCGATACAAGGGCATTTTCGCCGCAACGTTTCTAGAGAGTTTTGGCTTTTCCCCAAAACGCAAAAATTCTCTAGCTCTTTTTTTCACGCATTTTCCGGGCGTAAAACCGCTACGCAATTTTGACGGAAATGCTTTAGGGAGATTTTCGATGTCTTCTGCCGTTTCGCCAATCACCGCTCCCGAGGCGCGCAGCATTCTGGCTGGCGCCGCCGAAGGCAAGGTTATCGCCACGACCGAGGCGCTGAGCTTCTGGGGCGGGGTCGATCCCGCCACCGGCAAGGTGATCTGCGTGCATCACCCGCTGCATGGCGCCTGTCTCACCGGCGGTGTGCTGTTCATGCCGACCAGCCGCGGTTCCTGCACCGGTTCCGGCGTGCTGCTCGATCTCATCCTCACCGGCCGTGCGCCCTCGGCGCTGGTTTTCTGCGAGGCTGAAGACGTTCTGACACTCGGCGCCCTCGTCGCGGCGGAAATGTTCGACAAGGCTCTGCCGGTTGTCCGTCTGGATGCGGATAATTTCGCCCGCTTCTCGCGTGCTGCGCATGTCAGCATCAATGAGAACACCATTGAGGCTGACGGTATCTCGCTTGCCATCGCGCCGCCGGCGACGGCCCATCTCGACCTGAAGGACGACGATGGGGCAATGCTCGAGGGGCGAGACGGCATCGCCGTGCGGCAGGCCATGCGCATCATCGTCGCCATGGCCGCGCAGCAGGGCGCTTCGGCGCTTGTCGATGTGACGCAGGGCCATATCGATGGCTGTATCTATGCCAGCCCCGCCAACCTCACCTTTGCCGAAAAAATGGCTGACATGGGTGGCAAGGTGCGGGTACCGACCACCATGAACGCCATTTCGGTGGACAAGGCGCACTGGCGGGCGCAGGGCGTGCCGGAGGATTTCGGCGATCCGGCCGCAAGGCTGGCGGATGCCTATGTGCGCATGGGCTGTCGCCCCACCTTCACCTGTTCGCCTTACCTGCTGGACAGTGCCCCAAGTGCCGGTGAATCGATCGGCTGGGCCGAATCGAATGCGGTGATCTTCGCCAATACGGTGCTCGGTGCCCGCACCGCAAAGCACCCGGATTTTCTCGACCTCTGCATTGCGATGACGGGCAGGGCGCCGCTTTCGGGGGTCTATCTCAAGGAAAACCGCAGGCCGCAGCGCATCGTCGATGTGGCGTTGCCAGCTGGTATCGATGATGCCTTCTGGCCGCTCGTTGGCTATCTCGCCGGCAAGGCCGCGCCGGATTGTATTCCGTTGCTGCGTGGTCTCGGGGCCGCAAAGCCGTCGCGGGACGATCTCAAGGCGTTGTGTGCCGCCTTCGGCACCACCTCCGCCTCGCCCATGCTGCATATCGAGGGCGTGACGCCGGAAGCGGAACTAGCGCCGCTCGAAACGGCCGTCACCGTCACCATTTCGCTCGCCGATATGGCCGCCGGCTGGTCGCTTCTGAACGAGGGACCGGAAGAGGTGCAGCTTGTCGCCATCGGCAGCCCGCATGCCTCGCTGGAGGAATGCCACGCCCTTGTCACCGTGTTCAATGGCCGCAAACGCCATGCGGATGTCGCCGTCATCGTCACCGCCGGCCAGCAGGTCATCGATGCGGCTGTGCAGGACGGCACGTTGCAGAGTTTGAAGGACAGCGGCGTGCAGGTCCTGCCGGATCTCTGCTGGTGTTCGATTTCCGAGCCGGTCTTCCCGACGAAGACGCGCGCACTCATGACCAATTCCGGCAAATACGCCCATTACGGTCCTGGTCTCAGCGGCCGCGCTGTGCGCTTCGGCAGCCTTGCCGATTGCGTTGAAAGCGCGCTGACCGGCCGTGCCGTATCCCGCCTTCCTGTCTGGCTTTCCTGAGGAGAACTGAATGCGCAGTATCAAGACAGTTCATGTGATTTCCGCCCATGCGGAAGGTGAAGTGGGGGATGTTATCGTTGGCGGGGTGAAGCCGCCGCCGGGGGAGACGATCTGGGAACAGAGCCGTTTCATCGCCCGCGATGAGACCCTGCGCAACTTCGTGCTCAACGAGCCGCGCGGCGGCGTGTTCCGTCACGTCAATCTGCTGGTGCCGCCGAAACATCCGGATGCGGATGCCGCCTTCATCATCATGGAGCCGGAAGATACACCGCCCATGTCCGGCTCCAATTCCATCTGCGTTTCCACCGTGCTTCTGGATGGTGGTATCGTGCCGATGCAGGAACCGGAAACCCATATGCTGCTGGAAGCTCCCGGCGGACTGGTGAAGGTGCGCGCCGAATGCCGCAACGGCAAGGCCGAGCGCATTTTCGTGCAGAACCTGCCGAGCTTTGCCGCAAAACTCGACGCCGAACTCGAGGTCGAAGGTCTCGGAACGCTGAAGGTAGATACCGCCTATGGTGGCGACAGCTTCGTCATCGTTGATGCCGAGGCGATGGGCTTCAGCCTGAAGCCGGAAGAGGCGCATGAGATTGCCCGCCTCGGTGTGCGCATCACAAATGCCGCCAACAAGGCTTTGGGCTTCGACCATCCCGAAAACCCGGACTGGCGGCATTTTTCCTTCTGCCTTTTCGCCGGCAAGGTGGAACGCACGGCGGAAGGTCTCAGGGCAGGGGCGGCCGTCGCCATCCAGCCGGGCAAGGTGGACCGCTCGCCGACCGGCACGGCACTTTCGGCCCGCATGGCCGTTCTGCATGCGCGCGGCGAAATGAAGGAAGGCGAAACGCTGACGGCGGTATCGCTGATCGGCTCCACCTTCACCGGCCGCATCCTCGGAACCACAACAGTCGGCGACCGCCCGGCCATCCTGCCGGAAATCTCCGGCCGCGGCTGGGTTACCGGCATCCATCAGCATATGCTCGATCCGTCGGATCCATGGCCGGAAGGGTATCGGCTGACGGATACCTGGGGTGCGAGGTAATAAGAGCCTTACGGTCGAAACCCAGCTCGGGTGGCGTGTTTCGATGGACCGCAGCGATTCGGCGAGTTTCTTCTCCCCGCCGGGGAGAAGGTGGCCCGAAGGGTCGGATGAGGGGGTAACCTTGCCGGAGTTCGGAGAGCTTGCCCCCTCATCCCGCTGCCGCGGACTTCTCCCCCTCGGGGAGAAGAAACAAGCGGTACCCGCTCGTTCCAACAGGGCTAAAGCCTCACCGGCTCAACCGCTTCGTCGTCTCCCGCACGATCAGCTCGAAACCGACATCCACCCGCGCCCCTTCGGGAACAGCGGCATCCTTTTCCGGCTCCAATATCGAAAGCAGCAATTCGCCCGCCTTGCGGCCGATCATCTGGGCATCGACGCGGATCGTTGAAATCGCGGGGTAACACTGGCGGCTGATATCGAAATCGCCGAAACCGAGAATCGACACCTGATCCGGCACGGGAATGCCGCGGCGATGACATTCCATCAGTGCGCCAACGGCGGAAATATCGGAGACCGCGAAAATGCCTTCGACATCGGGCGCCTTCGCAAGCAACGAGCCGAGCGTCTTTGCCCCGTGATCGTAGGAGACAGGCGCGCTGCCTTCCCGGATGATCAGATCGTCGGGAATGCCGGCTTCGCGCAGTGCCGCCGCAAACCCGACAAGGCGGCTTTCGCCGCGCCAGTCGTTCACGGCGCCATCAGCCCGGGAGCCGAGTGCGCCTATGCGCTTTAAACCAAGCGATATCAGATATTTGGCGGCGTTTCTTCCTACTTCGTAGTTGGAGAAACCAACGGCATGGTCGATCGGATGTTCCGGAACATCCCAGATTTCCACGATCGGAATGCCGGCGCGCATCAGAACTTCGCTCGCCATCTTGGTATGTACGGTGCCGGCAACGACAATCGCGTCGGGACGCCGCTCCATCATGGTGCGGATGACGCGCTCCTCTTCCTGCAGATCATACATCGTATAACCGATCAGCAACTGGTAATCGGCCGCGCGCAGCGCCTTGGCGAGCCCCTGGGCGCTGTCGGCGAAGTTGGAGTTGGTGAGCGTCGGCAGGATGGCGGTGATGAAATTGGTGCGCCGGGAAGAGAGCGAACCGGCGATCCGGTCTGGCACATAACCGAGCTTCTCTATCGCCTTCATCACCTTCTGGCGTGTGTCTTCCGACACCAGGGCAGGATCGGCCAGCACCCGCGAAACGGTCATCTTGGAGACGCCCGCGAGTTTCGAGACGTCGCTCATGGTTGCTTTTTTTGACGTGACTAACGCTGCGGCCAAGGGCGTGCGCTCCACCAAAGCATGTCTCCCTAAATTCGAACCGGTTCAGGACAAGACATACACGAAGATATCAAGGGAAAGCACGCCGTATGATTGCAGATCGATGCGGCGTGCACCGGATTTATGCGACGCGGCTATAGACCAGATGGTAAAAACGGCCGTCGCACATGCTCATCATCTCGTCCGTCAGCACCCGGCCTTCCAGCCGAACCGGCGAGACCAGTGCTTCCTCCACGGCTTCCATCGAAGGATAGTCGATTTCCTGCACCATGATGATCGCAGCCGCGTCCGGATCGGTGCGCTCGGTGCGCATCACCCGAACGGCCTGCGCATTCGGCATGCGTTTCCAGACGGGCAGCAATTTCTCCTCGACGATGCGGAAAAACTCCTCCTCCCGGCCGGGGTGAATCCTGCCTTCGAAAATTGCCGAGCGTGTGTACATGTTTCCCTCCCGAATGAATGCCGACCAAAACAGTTCTGTAGATCGGACTTGCAATGATACCGATAACATGCATTATTGATCCTGCCAAGAACGTGAAATGGTGTCGAACAGAGGAAAATCGATAACCAGCCGAAAACATTGAATTTCATTGGAAATTCAGGCTGTTTTTGATCTTCGCGTCCCCTTGGGAGGAGTTTTTAGTCAATCGCGACAGAATGTTATCGAGAACATTGTGTCCTTTGCGCAAGGCCGCTGTTCCTGTCGAACAGCCACTATAAGGTTGGAGGAGAAACCATGAGCATTTCAAGATTTCTGAAAAACATGACCGTTGCCGTTGGTGTTGCAGCCGCTTCGCTTGCTGCCACCACGTCCGCCCATGCCGTCTCGCTCAGCGAGATCACGGCGCGCGGCAAGGTCAAGATCGGTGTTCTCACCGGTGCGCCGCCGATGGGCATGGTGGATGAGAAGGGCAATCCTTCCGGTTATGACGTGGATGTCGCCAATCTTATCGGTTCTTACCTGTCGCTGCCGGTGGAACTGGTGCCGCTGACGCCGCCCGCCCGCATTCCGGCACTTCAGACCGGCAAGGTCGATTTTCTAGTTGCGACGCTCGCACCGACCGGTGAACGCGCCAAGACCGTGATGTTCACGCAGCCCTACAGCGCCTTCAACATGGACATCATCTCCGGCAAGGACCAGAAGTTCGAAAATCTCGACAGCCTCAGGGGCAAGCGCGTTTCGGTCAATCGCGGTTCCTCGCAGGAAACAGCGCTGCGCAAGGCCAATGTCGAAGGTCTCGAAATCGTCGTTTACGAAGACGACTCCACCAGCGCCCAGGCATTGCTCGCCGGTCAGGTTGATGCTGTCGCCCTGCCGTCCACGGTTGGCGAAGCGATCATCAAGCAGCGCCCGGAGGCTGGTCTGCAGGTTGGTTTCACCTTCTTCCAGCAGGGCAATTCCATGGCGACGAAGCTTGAGGATTTCGAGCTGCGCCAGTGGCTGAACACCTCCATCTACCTCATGAAGATGTCGGGCGATCTCGACCGTATCTCGGTGAAGTGGACCGGCCGTCCGCTGCCGCAATTGCCAAGCTTCTGATTGAGCCTTTCAACGCGTCCGCCGGAGGAAAATTCCGGCGGACCGGGAAATGTCAACGGAGTGACGCATGTCCTATACTTTTCAATTCGGCGCGCTCGCCCAATATCAGAATGAAATTCTGAACGGCATATGGCTGACGATCAAGCTGTCTGTCCTGTCCATCGTGCTCGGCTGCGCTTTCGGCATTCTTTTGGCCTCGCTGCGGTCCATCAATGGCGGCATTGTCCGCATCATCGTGGACGCCTATGTGGAGGTGATCCGCAATACGCCGTTTCTCGTGCAGCTGTTCATCGTCTATTTCGGCCTGCCGGGCCTCGGCTTCAGGGTAGGGGCGGATACGGCGGCGCTGATCGGCATGACGATCAATCTTGCGGCCTATTCGACGGAAATCATCCGCGCCGGCATCGAGGCGGTGCACAAGTCGCAGATCGAGGCGGGCGAGGCGCTGGGCTTCACCAGATACCAGATCTATCGCCACGTCATCATCGTGCCTGCCATCGCCAAGGTCTATCCCTCGCTTTGCAGCCAGTTCGTGCTGATGATGCTGGCATCGAGCATATGCTCGGCCATTTCCACCCATGAGCTTGCGGCCGCCGCAGCCTTCGTGGAATCGCAGACCTATCGCTCCTTCGAAGTCTATATCGTCGTCACGCTCATCTATCTTGCGCTGGCGCTCAGCCTGCGGCTCATCCTTGCCCTTATCGGCATGTGGCTGTTTGGCCGCCGCGTGGCTCGCAAGACGATGACCGCCATGCCGGAGGTGCAGTCATGACTCTTCGAACTTTCGGCTGGAACGAATTCGGTTTCCTGCTGACCGCCCTGCAATGGACCGTGCTTTTGACGATCATTGCGCTTATCGGCGGTGGCATCGTCGGCTTTTTCATCGCTCTTGCCCGCACCTCGGATAACAAGCTGCTGCGCATTGCCGCCGGCACCTATATCCAGGTCATTCAGGGCATTCCGGTGCTGATGATCCTGTTCCTGTCCTATTACGGCCTCAGCCTTGCCGGACTGGAACTGCCGCCTTTGATCGCCGCCGGCGCGTCGATGACCATCTATACATCAGGTTATCTTGCCGAAATCTGGCGCGGCTGCATCCAGGCGGTGCCGAAGCAGCAATGGGAAGCGTCGGAATCGCTGGCGTTGACCCGCGCCCAGCAATATCGCTACGTCATCCTGCCGCAGGCGATCCGCATTTCCCTGCCGCCGACCGTCGGTTTCGCCGTTCAGGTCGTCAAGAATACGTCCATCGCATCGATCATCGGTTTCGTCGAACTGGCGAGAGCGGGGCAGCTCATCAACAATGCCACGTTCCAGCCGTTCCGCGTCTTCGTCGCCGTGGCCGTGCTTTATTTCATCGTCTGCTACCCGTTGTCCCAGCTGTCGCGTTGGCTGGAAAGGAGGCTTCATGCCGGAAGTAATCGTTGAAAACGTTCACAAGAGCTTTGGCGCTCTGGAAGTCCTCAAAGGCGTGTCGCTGACGGTCGGCCGCGGTGAAGTCTTCGCCCTCATCGGCCGCTCGGGTTCGGGCAAGAGCACGCTGCTGCGCTGCATGAATGGGTTGGAGAAGATCAATTCGGGCCGCATCGAAATTGCCGGTCATGCCATTGGCGAAGATGCCAAGGCGCTGCGCAAGCTGCGCACCGATGTCGGCATCGTGTTCCAGAGCTACAATCTCTTCCCGCATTTGACGGTCGGCGAAAACATCATGCTCGCGCCGCGCATCGTCAAGGATGTGGCGAAATCGGAAACAAAGGATATCGCCCGCGAGGTCCTGCAACTCGTCGGCCTGTCGGAGAAATTCGATTCCTATCCCGACCAGCTGTCCGGCGGCCAGCAGCAGCGCGTGGCAATTGCCCGCTCGCTCGCCATGCGACCGAAGGTGATGCTGTTCGACGAGGTGACCTCGGCGCTCGACCCGGAATTGACCGAGGAAGTGCTGACCGTCATGGAAAACCTCGCCAAAGGCGGCATGACCATGATCCTCGTTACCCATGAAATGGCCTTTGCGCGCCGCGTGGCGACTGAAACCATCTTCATGCACAAGGGCAAGATCTGGGAGCAGGGCCGTTCTTCGGAACTTTTCGCCAATCCGCAAACGCCGGAACTCCGGCAATTCGTCAAGGCCGATGTGAAGTAATTCACCGGCGCAAAGGAAAGTCCATGACCACTGAAATCGTGCAACTGTGCCCGCTCATTCCGGCACTGGAAGAAGAACTCGCGCAGCGTTTCACGGTGCATCGCCTGTTCGAAGCTTCCGACAAGGCGGCGTTCCTTGCTGAAAAGGGCGCCGCGATCCGCGGCGTCGTCACCGGCGGCCATATCGGCCTGCCGGCGGATATCGGCGCCGCACTTCCCAATCTTGAAATCGTCGCCATCAACGGTGTCGGTTTCGACAAAGTCGATCTGACGGACGCGAAACAACGCGGTTTCCGCGTCTCCAACACGCCCGACGTGCTGACGGCCGATGTTGCCGACCTCGCGCTTGGCCTCGTCCTGGCGCAGGCGCGCAAGCTGCCGCAGGCCGACCAGCATGTGCGCACCGGTCAATGGCTGAAGGGCGATATGGGGCTTTCCACCCGTGTGGCTGGCCGTCGTTACGGCATTTTCGGCCTCGGCCGCATCGGTCAGGCAATCGCAAAGAGGCTCGAAGGTTTTGATGGGCGGATTTCCTATACCGCCAGAAACCGTCGCGACGTCGCTTATGACTATCACGACAGTATAGAGGCGCTGGCCGCCAATTGCGACGTGCTGATCATCGCCGCCGCCGCCACCGCCGAAACGCGCCATATCGTCAATGCCGATGTGCTGAAGGCACTCGGGCCGCAGGGTGTGCTTGTCAACGTTGCGCGCGGTTCGCTGGTGGATGAAAAGGCGCTGGTCGAGGCGCTGTCAAACGGCACGATCGGTGGTGCGGCCCTCGACGTCTTCGAGGATGAGCCGCGTGTGCCGGAAGCGCTTTTCGCCTTCGACACCGTCACGCTTGCCCCGCATGTCGGCAGCGGCACGCACCAGACGCGACGCGCCATGGCCGATCTCGTTCTTGCCAATCTCGACGCGCATTTTGCGGGCAAGGAACTGCCGACCCCGGTGGTCTGACATACCTCTATCTGAGCCTGTAATCCAACGGCGCGGCTTTTATCCGCGCCGTTTCGATTCGTGCTGTCGGCTGTTCCTGATTTAGCCTGTAAAAGGCAGCCATTCGCCGGTAATCTCGGCCTGTCGTTCATATTTATATAATATGTATAATCCTACTATTCTGCTTCCTTATAAAGCGATGAGGCGGAGAGGTGCGTTCCAAAGGCCCGAAGACACCCGTGCAGAACCGGATGTCGCGAACCAAGCGCGGCGTAGCGCCATCTGCCTCTCCTGCAACGACTGAAAACCCCAATACCTCCGACCGGCATGTGCTTCTGGAAGCGATGATCAATCATGTGCCGGATTTTATCTATGCCAAGGATCTGGAGGGTCGTTTTCTTTTTGCCAACCGCGCCATCGTTACGGAAAACGGCTTTGAAAGTGTCGAAGAACTGATCGGGCTCACCGACGGCGACATTCACGGAGACGCGGCGCAGCGGGCCGGCATTCCCGATACCGAAGCGCGGGTGATGCGCACCGGAGAGCCTGATCTTGGCTACGAGGAACCCGCCATGCGCGGCGATATCGACCGTTGGTTGATGATGTCGCGTGTGCCCTTGAAGGATGAGGCCGGCAAGATCATTGGTGTGGTTGGCGCTTCCAGGGACATAACCCAGAAAAAGGCCTCGGAAAGACTGCTTCAGGCACAGGCGCGTATTCTGGAAATGATTGTCGCGGCGGCGCGGATCGAAGATTTTCTCGACGAATTCGTCAAGGCCATTGAAAATCTTGCCACCGGGCTTGCCTGCGCTGTCAGGGTGTTCGAGGCGGCGGCGGGCGAACCTTCCGTTTATGTCTCTCCGGCGCTGATGCCGCATGAGGGGCTGACGGCGCGCATTTCCACCGTCAACGATCCCGGGAGCCTTACCTATCCGGCCGACAGCACGGCTTTCAGTTTCGATATTCCCGCCAGCGAGGGCAAGGCGCATGGTTTTGTCTGGTGCGTGCTGGCGGGCCGCCAGCCGGATGCGGCGCTGGTAGAGTTCATCGGGGCTGCCGCCCGCATGGCGGGGCTGGCGATCGACCGGAAACGTGCCGCGGAGCATATAGCATTTCTGGCCGATCACGACATGCTGACCCGGCTACCTAATCGCCGTTTTCTCGATACGCGGCTACCGGAAATATTGGCGGTGGCGGCAAAGGCAAAACGGAAGGTCGGCATCGGTTTTCTCGATCTCGATAATTTCAAGCAGATCAATGATACGCTTGGTCACAGCGTTGGCGACGCGCTGCTTTCGAAAACGGCGGAGCGCATCGCTCATAGCCTCGGCCGAAACGATCTCGTGCTGCGGGTGGGCGGCGACGAATTCGTCGTCATTCTGGAAAAGCAGAAAGACAGTTTCGAAAACCGTCTGCAGCGTATTCAGGCGGCGGTTTCGCAGCCGCTGCGCATCGGCAATTACGATATCAAGGTCACCTGCAGCATCGGCATGGCGTTTTTTCCCGAGCACGGGGAGACCACGGCGGAAATCGTCGCTGCCGCCGATCTTGCCATGTATGAGGCCAAACATAATGGCCGGAATGGCATCGCCACTTTCACACCGCGCATGGCGGACGATCTGAGAAAGAAGTTCACCCGCATCGAGGAGTTGCGCAAGGCTTTGGAGCGGGATGAGTTTGTTCTGCATTTCCAGCCGCAGGTTGATCTTCTCACCGGCCGCATCAGCGGGGTGGAGGCGCTGGTGCGCTGGCAGCATCCGGTGGAAGGTCTGCTGGCTCCGTCGGAATTCATCGGTCTTGCCGAGGAAACCGGCCTCATTGTGGAGCTTGGGGAAAGCATTCTGAAAAAGGCATGCCAGCAGGCGCAGGCTTGGATCGTGGCCGGCCTGTCGCCCATCAAAATGGCGGTCAATATCTCACCCCGGCAGTTTCAGGGCGGACTTGTGGAGCAAATCCAGTCGGTGCTGAAGGAAACCGGTCTTTCGCCCTCGCTGCTCGAAATCGAAATCACCGAGACGCTTATCATTCAGGATGTCGAAACATCGGTGCGGATCATGCGCTCCATCAAGCAGATGGGCGTCAGCCTCTCGCTGGACGATTTCGGCATCGGTTATTCCTGCCTCGGCATGCTCAAGACCTTTCCCCTGTCCTGCATGAAGATAGACCGCTCGTTCCTCACCCACCTGCCGGAAAAAACCAAGGACAGCGCCATCGTCTCGATCATGATTCAGCTTGCTGGATCTCTGGATATCGATGTCATTGCCGAGGGAGTGGAGGCCGGCGAACAGGCGGCGTTTTTGCGCGCCGCCGGCTGCCCTTACGGGCAGGGTTATTATTTCAGTCGCCCGGTGCAGGCGGACGTGATTGAAGACATGCTGGCAAAGATGACGACATTCCCCACAGGCCCTGCCGGCGATCTGCAATAGACCCGCTATGATGGCCCTGTTTTGACGGGCCTGATCTGAGTGACGCCGGAATTGTTCCGGCCGGTTGCCCGCGCCTTTTATTACAACAACCTTAAACGTCTCTATGATTGTTTAGGGTCAGGGTGCCGGGTAACTGCCCTTCGCGGTTATGTAGATTTATATATTATAATAAATAAAATTATTATAATCGACTATTTTTGTTAAGTAATAAATTCTTTTATTTGAAAATAAAAAATGAAATTATTATATTTTAAACTATTGATTTGTTGTAATTTTACTACTTAATACGTCTGTGTACTTTTATTGTATTTGTAATCCGCCGATTTAAATTGCGAGTCCCCCGCACTTTCTGTCATTTGCTGAATCAGCGCAGGGAAGCGGGCGGCAGGGAAAAGACCAGCCCTCAAATTTGCGCATTCGTTGAAAAATTTTTGACTGGAGATTAAAAATGAACATCAAGAGCCTTCTTATCGGCTCCGCTGCCGCTCTCGCAGCAGTATCCGGCGCACAGGCCGCTGACGCTATCGTCGCTGCCGAGCCGGAAGCCATGGAATACGTTCGCGTTTGCGACGCTTTCGGCACCGGCTTCTTCTACATCCCCGGCACCGAAACCTGCCTGAAGTTTCAGGGTTATGTCCGGTTCCAGACCGACTTCGGTCGTGACAAGACCGGCACCTCTGACTGGGATTCGTTCACCCGCGCCCAGTTCGAAATTGACACCCGCACCGACACCGAACTCGGTGCCCTGCGTGGCTTCATTGGCCTCCGTGGCAATGCTGACACGGGTTCTGCAGCTGCGTCCACCACGTCTGGCTCGGGCGACAAGGGTTCTGCGGTTTTCGTTGACCAGGCTTTCATCGAACTCGGCGGCCTGAAGGTCGGTAAGTTCTACAGCTGGTGGGACGATGGCCTTTCTGGCGAAACGGACGAACTGGCTTCCAACGCTCTGTTCAACTCCATTCGTTACACCTACGACGCCGGTTCCTTCTGGGCAGGCGCTTCGGTTGACGAACTCGAAGGCATCACAGTTGGCTCGTACAACGAGCGTGACAACAATGTTGGCGTCGCGCTCGGCGTTGGCGCAAAGTTCGACAGCGTAACTCTGCAGCTCATCGGCGGCTACGATACCGACCGCGAAAACGGCTCTGTACGCCTGATCGCAACGGCTGGTGTTGGTCCGGGTACGCTTGGCCTGTCTGGTGTTTGGGCTTCCGGCGCAAACGCTTACTACAACGTCTCCGAGTGGGCAGTTGCTGCTGAATACGCCATCAAGGCAACCGACAAGCTGAAGATCACCCCCGGCTTCCAGTACTACGGCAGCTATGGTCTCGTTTCCTGGGACGAATTCTCCAACAACGACGCCTGGAAGGCTGGTCTGACGGTTGACTACAAGATCACCGATGGCCTGACCACGAAGCTCACTGCAAACTACCTCGACATCGATAACCGTCCTGAGCAGTGGACCGGTTTCGTTCGCCTGCAGCGTTCGTTCTAATAGCCTGCATAAGCAAAAAGCATAATCTGGTTAGATAACTCAGATCCACCCCGTTCTCGGACGGGTGAGTGCTAGCTCCAGTCAAAGTTCCTGACATGACGTTAGGTTTGCTCCCCGGACCCTCCAGGCCGTGGAGTTTTTGCGTTGACGAAATATCACACGCGGTTTTGTCAACAATGTTATCGCGGGCAGCTGCAAGCGTGTGATGCATTGCAGGTCTTCCAGATGGCGTTATCCTGTTATCGGCTGAGCGCCGGCTCCGGTGGCTGGGGAGGGTGGACAGGTTCTTCGAAGGTCCGCAGCAGACGGCCCCAACCCGGGTCGTGCATATGCGCTTCAAGACCGGCGCGGGCGGCGAGGGCCAGCGCTTCTTCCTGGCCGAAGTTAAGCGCGGCATCCACGTCGGTTGTCAGAACCCGGCCGTTTTCCATCAACATCCGGCCATCCACGAAAACGGTATCGACATCGCTGCCCAGCACCTGATGCACCAGCCGGTGCACCGGCATCCACATCGGCATCAGATGCGGTTTGCGCATGTCGATGACGACGACATCGGCCTTTTTGCCGATTTCCAGCGAGCCGATCTCGTTTTCCATGCCGATGGCATGCGCGGCGTCGATGGTGATCATTTCGAATATCTTGCCGGGCGGCAGCAGGTAACGATCATGGTTGTGCAGCAGGTGCTGGGTGAATTGCGCCAGACGCGCCGTCTGCAACATGTCGAAATGGCGGCTGGGGGCCGCGCCGTCGGTGGTGATGGCAACGCGAATGCCTTTCGACATCATTTCCATGATTGGCGTCGCCCGACCGGGCGGGGCGTGGGTAACGCGAGTTCCCGTTTCGGCCAGAATGTCGATCTCGTCATGCGAGATGCCCCAGCAATGCTGAAGATGGATATCTGGGCCAAGCAGCGCATTTTCCTTGTCCTGAAACGCCATGCGAATCTGGCCTGCAAAAGCGTCCGAATGTAGCCTGACGCCGGTCTTTCGTGCCGTTTCGCGGATCCGGCGCGCCTGCATCCGGTCATTTTCCGTCAGTTTCACCGACTGATCGGGTGTCGAGGCATTGGAGGGCTCCACTGACGGAACGATGGTGAAAGGTGTGAGGAAAACGCTGATGCGGCCATCCGCCGTGCCGTTCAGGGCCTCGATGGTTGCCTCGCTGCCTTCGATCATCTCTTCGAAGCTGATATGACGGCGCTCCGGCGAACCGCTTTCCCATCGGGTGACGGGGTGCGGCCATGGCAGGCCGGAAGGGCCGACACAGATGATTTCGCGAAGGCCGATCTCCTCATAGGCGCGTGCATGGTTGATAGCGAAGAGGGGATCGTCGGCGCGCGGCATCGAGGTGATGATGCTGGCGCCGGTCGTCACGCCGGCGCGTAACCGCTCGATGCCGGAGACCAGGCCGTCGGCGTACCAGTAATCGCGGGTGACGTAGTGATAATAGGTCGGTGTCACGACCTTCATCCACATGGCATTGGTATCGGCGGCAATGCTGCGGATGAGCGCATGCCCGGCATGGCCATGCGCATCGATCAGGCCGGGAATGATGAGTTTGCCCCGGCAGTCTATGATCTGCTTGCCGGGGTGGCGTGAAGCGAGTTCCCCGGCCGGGCCGATGTCAACGATACGATCATCCTGAATGGCAAGGCCGCCATCCTCGATAATCCGTCTTTCGCGATCCACGGTGACGATCGTGCCATGCAGCAGCAGATAATTTCCCATTCGCCTTCTCCCATATGTTTGCAGTCGGTATCCAGAATTTCACAATTTTGAATACGATAATTGTCAACAATATTATTGACAATAAGCCCGTGCAAAACAATACTCCCCTTGCTCAGCCGCCAGCCGGCTTTCCAACGACCTATAAAAAGGGGGGATCAAATGTCCCGAATTAGAAGTTTTGTCCTGGCCGCCATGGCCGCCGCCGCCATTGCCGCTCCCGCAAGCGCAGAGACCCTACGCTGGGGTAGCCGCGCCGATCTTTATTCGCTCGATCCGTATTCGGTGCCTTCCACCTCCAACCTTGCGTTCCTCAATCACATCTATGAAGGGCTCGTCCGTTACGGGCCGGACTTCAAGATCGAACCGGCGCTGGCGACGGAGTGGAAGCTCGTTGATGGAAAGGCCTGGCGTTTCACCCTGCGCAAGGGTGTGAAGTTCCATGATGGCTCGGATTTCACCGCTGACGATGTGGTTGCGTCCTTCACGCGCGCTTCCGATGCCACCTCGCCATTGCGCGGCAATATTCCGGTCTTTGCCGGAGTGAAGAAGGTCGATGACTACACTGTCGATCTCGACGTCACCGCACCGACCTCGCTTTTCCTGAACGACATCACCAATATCTTCATCTTCAATGCCAAGTGGTTGAAGGATAACAATAGCGAGAAGCCGACCGATTTTGCCTCCGAGGTCGACGGTTATACGACGATGCACACCAATGGCACCGGGCCGTTCAGGCTCGAAAGCCGCGTGCCCGATAGCAAGACGGTTCTTGTTGCCAATGACGGCTGGTGGGACCAGAAGAAGCACAATCTCGACCGTATCGAATTTGTACCGATCGCCTCTGCCGCGACCCGTGTTGCAGCGCTGCTTTCCGGCGAAATCGACCTGATCGATTCCGCGCCGATCCAGGATTTGCCGCGGCTCGAAACCTCGGCCAATATCACGGTGAAGAAGCGCACCGAACTGCGCACACTGTTCATCGGTTTCAACCGTCGCGAAAAGCTGGAAGACGGCAAGCCCAACCCGTTTAATGACCTGCGTGTGCGTCAGGCATTCGAGGCCTCGCTTGATCGCGATCTCATCAACAAGAAGGTCATGCGCGGCCTTGCAAGACCTTCCGGCTCGCTCATCGCGCCTGAAATCGCCGGTTATGCCAAGTCGCTCGATACCTATGAACCCGCCGATCCGGCAAAAGCACAAAAGCTGCTTGCCGATGCAGGCATGAAGAACCTTGCTTTCACCTATACCTGCATGAACGACGAAAGCATCAACGAGGAAGATATCTGCTCCGGTGTCGCCAACATGCTGAAGCGCGGCGGTTTCCAGCCGACGATCGACATTGCCCCGCGCTCCGTGCAGTCGCCCAAGCGCAATGGCGGCAAGGCGGATGTCTTCAACCTCAGCTGGGCGAACGAGCCGACGCTCGATGCCTTCTCGTTCCTGTCGCAGATATTGTCGACCCGCAAGGGTGCGATGGGTGTCTCCAATTATGGCGGCTGGTCGAACCCCGAAATCGACAAGCTGGTCGATCAGGCGGCGCAGGAGCAGGACAACACCAAACGTCTGGCGCTTGAAGAAGCTGCATTGAAAATCGCCAAGGATGAAACCATGCTTGTTCCGCTGCATCAGCAGCCCATTGCATGGGCCATGCTCGGAAAGGTCAAGAGCGTCGATTTCCGTGCCGATAACAAGCCGCGTCACTGGCTGACACAGCTCGACAAATAATGCAGGATGCAGGAAGGGCGTCGGCCAGTCGCCGAACGCCTTTCCAGCCTTTCCGGCGCAGTCGCCTCAGCCGTTCAAACCGTGATCCCCAGGGACAGGGAAGGCCGAAATGCGATCCTCCGCCGGTGCAATTGTCGACAATGTGACAGGCTCATGCGCGAGGCATCGCATCGTTGCGAAAGCTCTGCCCTGTCTCTGCAAGAGAATGGTCGAACCTGACAGGCCTTGTGGCGCGGGTTCTGATCCGAGAGGTAACCATGCTGGTTTTCATCATCAAGCGTTTGGGAAATGCCGTGCTCGTCATGCTTTCCGTCGCGCTTATCGCATTTCTCATTTTCCGGCTCGCGGGTGATCCCGTTGAACTGATGGTCGGCGAACAGACCTCGCAGGAGGATCGGGCGGCCCTGCGTGAGCGCCTCGGCCTCAATGACAGTCTGCCGACGCAATATCTGCGGTTTGTCAAAGATGCGGCAGAAGGCAATTTCGGCGTTTCCTATCGCAACGGCCAGCAGGTGCTGCCGCTGATAGCGGAGAGGTTTCCGGCAACGCTGGAGCTTGTTCTTGTCGCCACCGTCCTGTCGCTGGTCGTCGGCCTGCCGCTCGGGGTACTGACGGCGATCAGGCGTGGCAAATGGTATACGGAGGGCCTGCAGTTCCTGTCGATCGTCGGCGTTTCGCTGCCGAGTTTCGTCGTCGGCATCCTGCTCATTCTCGTCTTTTCGGTGTCGCTCGGCTGGGCGCCGGCCTTCGGTCGCGGAGATGTGGTGCAGATCGGCTGGTGGTCTACCGGGTTGCTGACCTCCTCCGGTCGTGCGGCCATCATTTTGCCGGCCATTGCGCTTTCGCTTTATCAGATCACGCTCGTTATGCGTCTGGTTCGCGCCGAGATGCTGGAAGTGTTGCGATCCGATTTCGTGAAGTTTGCGCGTGCCCGCGGCATTCCCCGCTGGCGCATCTATTTCCGCCATGCGCTTCGCAACTGTCTCATGCCTGTCGTGACGCTGACGACGATGAATGTCGGCTCGCTCATCGCCTTCGCACTGATTACGGAAACGGTGTTTCAGTGGCCGGGCATGGGCATGCTGTTCATACAGGCGGTGACGTTTCTCGATATTCCCGTCATGGCGGCCTATCTCTGCATCATTTCCTTCATCTTCGTTGTTCTCAACACGTTCGTCGACATTGCCTATGCGGTGATCGATCCGCGTCTGCGCACTGCGCGTTAACCGAAGGGAGCCGGTTCCTTGACAGACCTTCCACAAATGGCAAAACCCGCCCGTCGGTCGCTTTTCAGCCGCCTGCGCGACAGCGATCTCTACTGGTCCTTCAGTCGCAGCAAATCGGCGAAGATCAGTGCGCTGGTCCTCGCAATCCTGATCCTTGCTGCCATATTCGCGCCGTTGATCGCGCCCCAGAACCCCTATGACGGCGCTTCGCTGGACATGTGGAAGGCCGAGCTGCCGCCGGTTTGGCAGGAGGGCGGCGAATGGCCCTATCTGCTCGGCACCGATACGCAGGGGCGGGACATGCTCTCCGCCATTCTCTACGGCACGCGCATATCGATCGTCATCGGTGTCGCTTCCGTGGCGCTGTCGCTTGTCATCGGCATGACCGCGGGATTGATTGCCGGTTACTTCGGTGGCTTTGCCGACAATCTCCTGATGCGGATCGGCGACATCACGCTCTCCATCCCGACAATTCTGGTGGCCATCCTCGTCTCGACGGTCGTGCGGCAGATGTTGCCGGACAGTCTGCGTGAGGTGGGCGCATCCGCCGTGCTCATTTTCGCCATCGCCCTTTCCGCCTGGGTGCAATATGCGCGCACCGTGCGCGCCCAGGCCATCGTCGAAACCGGCAAGGATTATGTGCAGGCGGCCAAGCTCATCGGCGTTCCCGCCCGCCGTATCATGGCAAACCATATCCTGCCCAATACGCTCACACCGATCATGGTTGCCGCCACGCTCAATTTCGGCATGGCGATCCTGACCGAAGCGACGCTGTCCTTCCTTGGCATCGGCATGCCGCCCAGCCAGCCTTCACTTGGAACGCTGATCCGCATCGGCAATCAGTTCCTGTTCTCGGGTTCGTGGTGGATCGTATTGTTTCCCGTTTTCCAGCTCTGTCTGCTCGTCGTCACCGTCAACCTTCTGGGTGACTGGCTGCGCGATGCGCTCAATCCGAAACTGAGGTGAGTTCCATGCATGATCTTCTGCTCCGCAACATCAGGCCCATGGCGGGCGATACCTGCGATGTTCTGATCAGGCAGGGAAAGATAGCCGGTTTCGGAAAATTCGAGGCCGATCCGGGCATGCCGGTCGAGGAGGGGAATGGCGCGATTGCCGTTCCCGGCCTTATCGATGCCCATACCCACCTCGACAAGACGACATGGGGCATGCCCTGGCATGTTAATAATCGCGCGGCGATCCTGCGCCAGCGGATCGACTTTGAACGCGATAACCGGACACAGATCGGCATCGATCCGCACCGCCAGTCCATGCGCCACGCCATCGGCCTTGCGGCAAATGGCGGCACGCATATTCGCAGCCACGTGGATATCGACCCGACCCATGGCCTGACGCTCGTCGAAGGTATCTGGGAGACCCGCGAGAAGCTGAAGGGCATCATCGACATCGAAGTCGTCGCCTTCCCGCAATCCGGCGTCATGGTCATGCCCGGCACCGTGGAACTTCTGGACGAAGCCTTGAAACAGGGCTGCGAAGTGCTTGGCGGTATCGATCCCTGCGGCATCGACCGCGATCCGAAAGGCCAGCTGGATATTCTCTTTGCGCTTGCGGTCAAGCACGGCGTGCCGATCGACATCCATCTGCATGAGGCCGCCGATCTCGGTGCCTTCACCATGGAGCTGATATTCGAGCGTATCCGGGCCAATGGCATGCAAGGCAAGGTCGCGATCAGCCATGCCTTTGCCCTTGGAATGAATGATTACCTGCGGGTCGGCAAGCTGATCGAAGAGATTGCAAAGCTCGACGTGGCGATCCTGACGACAGGTGCGCCTTCGGCAAACGTGCCGTCGATCATGCGCCTGAAGGAGGCGGGTGTGCGCGTCGGCGGCGGTTGCGATGGCATTCGTGATACCTGGGGGCCATGGGGCCAGCCGGATATGCTAGACCGGGCAAAGATCATCGGCATGAAGAATGGCCTGCGCTCGGATATCGAGCTTGCCCATGTGCTGCATGTGGTCTCGCAGGGCGGCGCCGATGTCATGGGGCTTGGCGATTATGGCCTCAAGGAAGGCTGCGCCGCAGACTTCACGTTGCTTACGGGCGAAACGCTCGCCCATGCCGTGGTCGATATCGCGCCCCGGCCGCTCGTCGTCAAAGGTGGCCGCGTCACCGCAAGAAACGGCAAAGCCATCGTGGAGGCGCCGTGATGAGCGCTGCTTTGCAATCTCTCGCACTTGGCGAACGCCCATTCGGTCGCACGCTGCTTACCGCAAGCTGGGTTGTCGGACACAAGGATGGATCGCACCGGCTCTTGAAAAACGGCGAGGTGGTCTTCGAGAACGGTGAGATTCTGTTCGTCGGGTACGGCTTTGAAGGCGAGGTCGCCCGTCGCGTCGATTTCGGCAACGCCCTCATCAGCCCTGGCCTGATCGATCTCGACGCGCTTTCCGATCTCGATACGACGATCCTGGGGATCGATCATTACCCCGGCTGGGCCAAGGGCCGGGTCTGGCCGCGATCCTATGTCGAGGCAGGTCCCTACGAGATGTATTCCGGGGAGGAGCTGGCCTTCCAGAAGCGTTTCGCTTTCGGTCAGCTGCTTCTGAGCGGCATTACCACGGCAGCGCCCATCGCTTCCCTGTTTTACCGGCAATGGGGCGAAACCGCCGCCGAATTCGAGGCTGCGGCCGATGCTGCCGGCGAACTCGGCCTGCGCGTCTATCTCAGCCCCGCATACCGCTCCGGCGGCATGGTGTTGGAAGAGCCGGGACGCATGGTGCCTGTCTTTGACGAGGAGCGCGGCTTTCAGGGGCTGAAGGATGCGGTGTCCTTCATCGAAAGACAGAGCGGACGCCATGGCGATCTCGTGCGCGGCATGCTCGCACCGGATCGGGTCGAGACATCGACACTCGCCCTGTTGCAAAGAACCGATGCGGCGGCTCGCGATCTTGGATGCAAGTTTCGTCTGCATATGGCGCAGGGCACGATGGAGGTGGATACCGTCCGCAGCCTTCATGGCTCGACTGCGCCCGTGTGGCTGGCCAAGGCGGGCTTGCTCAGTGAGCGCCTTGTCGCGCCGCACGCCACCAACGCGACCGACGAGGATCTGGCGCTTTACGCTGAAAATGGCGTTTCCATCGTCCACTGTCCGCTGGTGTCGGCCAGAGGCGGCAGCAAGCTGTCGTCGTTTTCGTCGTGCCGGCAGCGTGGCATCAACATCGCGATGGGCACGGACACGGCACCGGCCGACATGCTGATGAACCTTCTGGTCGGGCTCATCACCTGCCGCATCAGCGACGGCGTTCCCGACAGGGTTCGCTCGGCCGATCTGTTCGACGCCGCCACGATCGGTGGCGCAAGGGCGCTGGGCCGATCCGATCTCGGACATCTCTCAAAGGGTGCCCGCGCCGATATCGCGGTCTTCGATCTCGATGATACGGTCATGGCTCCGAGCGTCGATCCCATCACGACCATCATTACCGGCGGCTCTGGCAAGATCACGCGTGCGGTCTTCGTTGATGGCCGGCTGTCGATGCGCTCAAGGCAGGTCGCGAATATCGACATGGAGCGCGCCCGCGTTCAGGCGCAGGCGCAGTTCGACGGGCTGATCGCGAAATATCCCGAACGAAGCTGGGCCAATCCGCCCGTTTCGGAAATTTTTCCCCCGAGCTACCCGGTGGAGGTGGACGCCAATGGATAACATGAACCAGTCGGTTATCGATGTTCGCAATCTGAAAGTCGAGTTTCCGGGACGCAGAGGCACGGTGACGGCCCTTTCGGATGTCAGCCTGTCGATCCGCCCCGGCGAAATCCTCGGTGTGGTGGGAGAATCCGGTGCCGGAAAATCCATGACCGGGCTTGCGATACAGGGCTTGCTGGAAAAGCCCGGCCGCATCGCCGAGGGTGAGATATGGCTGGGATCGCGGCGTATTGACAAGTTGGACGACAGGGCGATGGAGAGCATTCGCGGCCGCGAGATCGGTGCGATCTTTCAGGATCCGCTCACCTCGCTCAATCCCCTCTTTACGGTTGGCGCGCAGCTGCTCGAAACGATCCGCCAGCATCTGCCGCTCTCCAAAAAAGAAGCGCGGGGGCGGGCGGTTCAACTCCTGAAAGATGTCGGCATTCCGTCTCCGGAAGATCGTGTCGATCATTATCCGCATCAGTTCTCCGGCGGCATGCGTCAGCGTGTCGTCATCGCATTGGCGCTGGCGGCCTCGCCGAAGCTCATCATTGCCGACGAGCCGACCACGGCGCTTGACGTATCCATTCAGGCGCAGATCATCTCGCTGCTGCGCAGGCTGTGCAAGGAGAAGCAGACGGCGGTCATGCTGGTCACGCATGATATGGGCGTCATCGCCGAAGCCGCCGATCGCGTCGCCGTGCTTTATGCCGGCAGGCTGATCGAGGTCGGGCCGGTCGAGCAGGTTCTGCATGCGCCGAAACATCCCTATACGCAGGGCCTGATGGCCTCCATCCCCTCGCTCGGCGCGCGTGTGGAGCGGCTTAACCAGATCGACGGGGCGATGCCGCGTCTCGATGCGATCCCCCCGGGCTGCGCCTTCAATCCGCGCTGTGGTTTTGCCGGCCCCCGCTGTCTTCGCGAGCGCCCGGAACTGGAAACGCAGGGCGACAGCGCAAGCGCCTGCTGGATGAATGCAGGAGGAACAGCATGAAAACCCCGGTGACAAAAACACCTGCACTGACGGTGAAGGGTCTGACCAAAACCTTCGATGTTTCCGCCCCGTGGCTCAACCGCGTCATCGAGCGCAAGCCCCGTCAATTCGTGCAGGCCGTCAACGACATCGACTTCATGGTGCCAGCCGGTGGCTGTCTCAGCATTGTCGGCGAAAGCGGCTGCGGCAAGTCCACGGTCGCGCGGCTGGTGACAGGGCTGTTCCGTCCAAGTGCCGGTGACTTCCGCTTTGCCAAAGGGCGGAAGGATGCACCGCTTTCGGCGCAGATGATCTTTCAGGATCCCTATGCCTCGCTCAATCCGCGCTGGCGGGTGAAGAACATCATCGCAGAGCCGATCCGCGAGCTGAAACTGCGCGCCACCCGTGCAGAGACAATGGAGCGGGTGGAGGAACTGCTGCGAACCGTCGGCCTTTCCGCTTCCGATGGCGAGAAATTCCCGCATGAATTTTCCGGCGGTCAGCGCCAGCGCATTTCGATTGCCCGCGCCCTGGCAAGCGAACCGGAGTTTCTCGTCTGCGACGAGCCGACATCTGCACTTGATGTATCGGTGCAGGCACAGGTACTGAACCTGATGCGGCGGCTTCAGGATGAGCTGGGACTGACTTATCTCTTCATCAGCCATGATATGAGTGTGGTTCGCCACATGTCGGACCGTATCGCGGTGATGTATCTCGGTCGCATCGTGGAGGAGGGCGATACGGAGGAGCTGTTCGCCCGCCCGCGTCACCCCTATACGCAGCTTTTGTTGCAGACCATTCCCAATATCGAGGCGCCGCGCCGCGACCGGGAACTGGTGGCAGGTGAAGTCCCAAGCCCGCTCAGGCCACCCTCGGGGTGCACGTTCCATCCGCGCTGCCCGCTTGCAACGGCGCGCTGTTCGGCGGAAGTGCCGCAGGTGCGCACGCTTGCCGTCGGCACACGCGTTGCATGCCATCTGGTGGAGGATGAAGAGGTGCTGACGCAGGAGCGGGAGCGCGCCTGACACGCAGGGTCAGGCGAGTGCAGCCCGCAGATCATGGGAAAGGTCGCGGATTTCGCTGAGATCGAGCTCCGCTTCCACATGTTCCAGGTGATGGGTCATCAGATGCGTGGCTCTCGCCGGGTCGTTATTGGCGATCGCGTCGACAATTTCCGCATGTTCGTCGGGCCCGCAGTTGAATCGGTCCGTGTTGCGGTAAACAGCGGTGATGAGGGAGGAACGCGAAATGAGGTCGCGCATGGTGGTGAACAGGAAATCGGAACCGACCGTTTCCGCAAGCAGCAGGTGGAAGCCGCCGGAAAGCTTGATGATGTCGGTTGTGATATTGTGAGCATTGGCCACGCGCTCCTTCTCGACATGGTCGCGAAGCCGTTTCAGATCGGTCTTGGTGGCGGATTTGCACAGCCGCTCAACGACACATTGTTCCACGGTGCGGCGCACGAAGAACACGTCCCTTGCCTCTTCGACCGAGGGTTTGGAAACGAAGGCGCCGCGATTGGGAACGATGGTGACGAGCCCGTCACGCTCCAGCACGGAAAGCGCCTGGCGGATGCGCGCGCGGCTGACGCCGAAAATGGTGGCGAGCTGCTCTTCCTTCAACTGCACGCCCGGGCGCAGCCGCCGTTCAGCGATCGACAGCCAGACTTTCTCGACAATTTGCTGCGTGGACTGGCCGTTTTGTTCGGTCATCGGGTTCACTCTCCATTATGGGTAGAGAAGCGTGATGCGGTGGAAAAAGTCAACCGTTTCAACAGAGTTTTGGTTGCAAGATTGTCAACAATCTGAAATAATATTGTGTACCATAAACAGGGTAGTTGTCATGGAATTCGACTTCACCGCGCTCGAACCACAAAGCCGTTATCGTCTGCTGACGAATTTTATCGGTCCACGGCCGATAGCGCTTGTCACGACGCGTTCGGCCGCCGGCCACAACAACGCGGCGCCGATGAGCTTTTTCAACGTTTTCTCCCATGATCCGCCGATCGTCGTCCTCGGTATCCAGCCGCGTGTGACGGGGGAGGAGAAGGATACGATGGTCAATATTCGCCGAACCGGCGAATTCGTCATCAACATGGTCGATATGGCTCTGTCGGAACAGATGCTCGTTTGCGGCCTCGGTTTCGACAGCGAGGTGGACGAGCTTTCCATGGCGCGTCTGACCGCGACCCCGTGCAGCAAGATCGATGCAAGCTTTGCGGCGGAATCGCCCTGTGCCTTCGAGTGCCGGGTGGAGCGCCTGATCGATTATCCGCGCCGCACACTGGTTCTGGGCGAAGTCGTGCACATGCATGTGCACAAGGATTGCCTCGATGAAGAGGGGCGTTATGTCGATCCGGACCGCTATCAGCCGATCGCGCGCCTTCACGCCGACAATTACATTACTTCGGACCGCCAGTTCGTCCTCAAGGCGCCGGCGATTACCGACTTCATCAAGCCAGACGGCGCGTGAAGGTCCTGAAAGGCTTACCCCGATGCATATTCGCCTGATCAACCCCAACTCTACGGCCTCGATGACGGCGCAGGCGCTCGACAGCGCCTTGCGCGTCAAACACGTGGATACGAAAATTTCCGCTGCAAATCCTCTCGATACGCCCGTCAGTATCGAAGGCGGGGCGGATGAGGCGCTGGCTGTTCCGGGCCTGCTGCAGGAGATCCGCAAGGGTGAACAGCTCGGCGTTAACGCCTATGTCATCGCCTGCTTTGACGATCCGGGGCTGCATGCTGCCCGCGAAGTGGCGCGCGGGCCGGTCATCGGCATCTGCCAGGCCGCCGTGCAGGTGGCCATGACGATCAGCCGCCGATTTTCCATCATCACCACCCTGCCGCGTTCGATCCCCATCATCGAGGACCTTGTCGGCAACTATGGGGCGGAGCGGCATTGCCGCAAGGTTCGTGCCATCAATCTGCCGGTGCTTGGTCTCGAGGAAGACCCTCTCGCCGCTGAAATGATGCTGATCCGCGAGATCGAAGCGGCCAAGAAGGAGGACGCGGCGGAAGCGATCATCCTTGGATGCGCCGGCATGTCGGCTCTGTGCGACAGGCTGCGCGACGCAACCGGCGTGCCTGTTATCGATGGGGTTACGGCAGCGGTGAAACTCGCCGAGGCGCTGGTGGGAGCGGGTTACAGCACTTCGAAGGTCAATGCCTATGATTATCCGCGCATCAAGGAAGCCATGCTGGTTGCCTGAGCCGGGAGACGGCATCTGGTTTCGGGCAAATTGGATGCCCGAAACCGCGCCGGTTGCGACCTGAATTAGCGGGCGTGCTTCAATTGCAGACGTGATACGCCCGCTGCAATGTTTACACCCGTGCCGACCTCGGCGCTGATCGGCTGAAGTGCGAAATTCTTGGCATTGCCGCCGATCAGGGCGTTTGCGCCAATACCAATGCCGACAGAGGCTGCAGCGGAAGCGCCGACATACTCACCCCCAAGCGCACCCTCGCCGATGCGGCTTGCCGCGGTATTGAACACGATCCAGCTCATATATGTCTTGCCCGTCACGCCGATATCGAGGCCGAGCTTGCCGATTGTGCCTGTGTAGCGCTCGGTTTTGCCGGAGCGCTGGCGAAACTGGCAATCGACGTTTTTGCTGGAACCGATCACAAGTCCGACCCCACCGGCGATTTCGCAGGACAAGGTGCCGACACGTTCCTTCTGGACGGTTTCAGGCGCACGTTTCGAGTTGTGTCTGGTTTCGGCCGAGGCGAGCGGGGCAAGTGCCAGGGTTGCGATGGCGGTTGCGAGAACGAACTTCTTCATTGTTTATCACTCCTGTTGTTGTTGGCGAGGTGGAGATGCGGGGAGGCCGCGTCCAGCCTGGTCGACGACCGCTGGCGGATCGCCAGATCGGCGATGATGGGTCGTGACGCGAAACACTCGGCAATGATGACCGCACGTTCGAAGGCAGAGAGGGTTTCAACTTCGCCCGTGAGGACGATGCACCCATCAGAGGAACTGACGGAGATGCAGCTGTTTTCCTGCCCGTCCGCATAGGCAATCAGTGCCTGCAACGCGGCGCAAAGGCTGATCTCCTGTGGATTGCAGCCCGGTGCCGTGTTTGCGGCCCATGAAAGCATCATCGTGAAACCTCCGGCCTTGAACATCGATGGATCACTTTAATGCTTTGGTGATGGCGTCTTTCGCCCGGCCGAGTTTCTCCTGTGCGTGGCCGGCAACTTTTTCCGCCTTGCCTTCCGCCTCAAGTCGCCCATTGCCGGTGATTTTCCCGGTTGCTTCCTTGATGGTGCCCTTTGCCTGGCGGGCAATGCCTTCGATACGGTTTTTGTCCATGATGTACTCCTTCCATCGTTGGATCATGCCGCTGCTGACAACGGCATGATGGGAAGGTAGTGCGGCGCATTGGCCCGAAGCAGAGCATTTTCTACTAGTTGAACTGGTATAAAGTGACTTATTTTCGCAAAAGCAGGTCGCTATTTTTCCCTGCGGCCGGAAAAGCCCCGTTCGCGTGCCCAGATAACCGCGGCGGTACGGCGGTTCACGCCGATCTTGCCATAAAGCGACGCGATATGATTCCGGATGGTGTGCTTGGAAAGATGAAGCCTGTCGCTCATTTCCCTGTCGCTGCACCCGTCACAGATCAGCGACAGGATTTCCTCCTCGCGATCCGTCAGGTCCTTCAGCGATGCGGATGGCGTCGTGCTGCGCGCGTTCTGGCGCAGTCCCGCCAGCCTTTCGACGACGGTTCTGCTGAACCATGATGTATCGGTCATCACGCTTTCGATTGCTTCGATCAGTTCATTTTCCGAGCGTCTGCGCTCGGTCACGTCCTGTATTGCCCAGATGACGCATTGCTGGTCGTTGATTTCGGCGCGTTCGGCGGAAACGATGCATTCGGCCGTGCCGCCATCGCTCAGCTTCATGCGCATGTTTTCGTTGCGGATGGGGATGTTGTCCTTCAGCCGTTTCTCGATATCCCTGCGTGCCGTCACATCTTCCCACAGCCGCAGTTCGCCGGCGGTTTTTCCCACCACCTCCGGCTCCTTGCGGCCACATAATTGCAGGAAGGCGTCGTTGACTTCAGTCAGCACGAAGTCCTCCAGCCGCGAAACGGCAGCGGGCGCGGGTGAAAGGCGGAATGATTTGAAGAACCGTTCCTCGCTCTGGCGCAGCGCGTTCTGCGCCCTGCGGCGCCCGTCAAGATCGGCGAAGGTGAAGAGCATGCAGGGCTCTTCGGCAACCGCGATGGTTTCGCCGGCGACGATCACCAGCCTGTCTCCTCCCGGTATGGGGATGAGCGCCTCCCTCTGACGGATGATCCTGCCTTCATGCAGCCGCTTCAGTGCGTCCTCGCCGGTGTCGCATTCGGAAAACAGTCCAAGCTCCTCGACACTCACGCCGATAATGTCCTCACGCGTGAAGCCGGTCATTTCAAGAAAGCCCTGATTGACGCGGATGAAACGCTCGTCTTCCAGCCGGCAGATCAGGCCCGGGGCGGGATTGGCGTTAAAGGCGCTTTCAAAGCGCGCTTCGGCCTCAAAACGGGGTGTTTCATCCCGGATGATGAGGACGAGGACGTCGGGCCTGGCGCCCGCGTCCTCAAGAACAAGGCCACGCATCGTGTGGACCCAGCACTCCTCCTCATTGCCGCTCGGCGACACTTCCACCGTCACGTCGTCGAAATCATCGCCGGCCAAAAGACGCTCGAGCGGATATTGTCCCTCTTCGAGCAGATGGTTGTTGCGGTAACGAAGCGTGAAATTTCGCCGGTAGGCCGCGGCATCCTCTCCGAGATCCGCGAGCGCCTCGATCCGGTGCATACGAAGTGCCGCGCTGTTTGCCCAGGCAATCGTTCCGTCCTTTTCGAGCAGGATCAATCCGTCGCTCAGCCCGGCGATCAGATTCTGCAATACCAGCCGGTTGATCTTCGGAACCTCTGCGATCGCGTCCATGCTTCCCCCGCTATCCTGATCCTTGTCGCTGTTATAACGCATGGTTGCGGCAAGTGTTGCAAGGAAGTCCTGCCTGTGTCTCCGCGCTCCGGCAGTCTCCTGCTGCCACCGGATTTGCGGCAAGGCCCGTCAGGCACTAGTGTCCGGTTGCGTGCTGTCGCGCGCAGCGACACGTGTCATGGGAGGACGCATGATCGACAAGCTGGAATTTTTCATCGCATTGGCGCGCGCGGAGCATTTCGGGCGGGCAGCGGAGGAATGCGGCATTTCGCAGCCAAGTCTCTCGGCGGCGATCCGCCAACTGGAAGATCAGCTGGGTGTTGTTCTGGTGGTGCGCGCCGCCCGTTATCAGGGGCTGACACCTGAAGGGCAGCGCGTTCTGGAATGGGCG
Source organism: Agrobacterium sp. 22-210-1 (assembly GCF_053522525.1). Taxonomy (NCBI): domain Bacteria; kingdom Pseudomonadati; phylum Pseudomonadota; class Alphaproteobacteria; order Hyphomicrobiales; family Rhizobiaceae; genus Agrobacterium; species Agrobacterium sp. 22-210-1. The sequence continues at coordinate 764,782 of NZ_JBNWCI010000003.1, forward strand.
CGCCGCATCGTTGCCGATACGCGCACCATGCGCGAGGAAATGCGCGCCGCCCGCAAGGGTCTGGCCGGCCATATCCGCCTTGCGGTCATTCCCACCGCACTTGCCATGGTGCCGCGATTGACGGAGCCGTTTCAGGCGCGCCATCCCGCCGTGACCTTTTCGGTGACGTCACGCACCTCGCTTCAGGTTTTGGGCCAGATCGAAAATCTCGAGATCGACGCGGGAATCACCTATTTAGACAATGAGCCGCTGGGGCGGGTGACGACGGTGCCGCTTTATTCGGAGCGATATCACCTGATTGCAGCGGCCGGAACACCTTTGGCCGATCAGGAAAGCGTTACCTGGAGGCAGGTTGCCGGTCTTAGGCTATGCCTATTGACTTCAGACATGCAGAACCGCCGTATCATCAACAAGCACATGGCGGAAGCGGGTGTAGAGGTGAAGCCAACGCTCGAATCCAATTCGATGATCGTGCTTTTTTCCCATATTCGAACCGGACAATGGGCTTCAATAATGCCGCGTAACATAGCGGAATCATTCGGTTTTCCAAAACAGATAAAAATGATCCCGATCATCGAGCCCGATGCCGAGCATCTTGTGGGCTTGATTGCGACTTACCGCGAACCGCACACGCCACTGGTTTCAGCGCTTCTTCATGAGGCGCGGCAGCGCGCTGCGGAGCTGGTTTTTGATAGGAAATCCCTATCGAGCGACGGAAACACCTTATTGACCTGATCCTGCCGGTCTCGCCATTCTTGCCGCCAATGCAGGCGTTGCGAAAGGGCTGAGAAATGTCCTGCCCGCCATCCTTGCCCCTGTCGGTTTGGGAGGACTGGCTTATGAATATTCAGGCGGTTGCCGCAGATGAGGCGGCCCGTGTTTCCGCGGTCATTGACGACTTTCTTCACCTCGAAGGGCCGATGCTGCCCATCCTGCACGCGGTTCAGGAAGAGTTCGGCTACATTCCGGAAAGCGCCAAACAGATTATCGCCTCCGCACTGAACGTGTCGCGGGCGGAGGTGCATGGTGTCGTAACCTTCTATCCCGATTTTCGTGATCATCCTTCCGGCCGGCATGTCTTGAAGCTCTGTCGCGCCGAGGCTTGCCAGTCGATGGGTGGCGAGCCTCTGGCGGACACCATCAAGTCCCGGCTCGGCCTTGACTGGCACGAAACCGCCGCTGACGGTTCCGTCACCCTGGAACCGGTTTTCTGTCTCGGGCTTTGTGCGCAGGCGCCGGCCCTGATGCTGGACGGCGAAGTCCATGCCCGCCTTGACGAGGACTGTCTTGGCGACATTCTGACGGAGGCGCGCCGATGAATGTCACCGTTTTTGTTCCCGGCGATTCCGCCGCGCTTGCGGTTGGCGCAAACCGCGTGGCCGACGCCATCGGCCGGGAAGCGGCCAGCCGCAATCTTGATGTGCATATTGTCCGCAACGGTTCGCGCGGCATGCTCTGGCTCGAAGTGCTGGTCGAAGTGCGCACCGACCATGGCCGCATCGCCTACGGGCCGGTCAAGGCCGGCGATGTGGCCTCGCTTTTCGATGCGGGTTTTCTCACCGGCGGCGAGCATCGTCTCTGTCTTGGGCCGACCAAGGACATCCCGTTCCTGAAAAGCCAGACGCGTCTGACATTTGCCCGCTGCGGCGTGACTGATCCATTGTCGCTCGAGGATTACCGCGCCTATCAGGGCATGAAAGGCCTCGAAAAAGCCGTCGCCATGGCGCCGCTCGACATCGTTGCGCAGGTGACCGAAAGCGGCCTGCGTGGACGCGGAGGTGCGGGTTTCCCGACGGGCATCAAATGGAAGACCGTTGCCGATGCCGTGGCGGACCAGAAATACATCGTCTGCAACGCGGACGAGGGCGATAGCGGTACCTTTGCCGACCGCATGATCATGGAAGGCGATCCCTTCGTGCTGATCGAAGGCATGGCGATTGCCGGCCTTGCCGTTGGTGCGACGAAGGGCTTCATCTATACCCGCTCGGAATATCCCCACGCCATCAAGGTCATGGAACAGGCGATCGACATCGCCCGCCGAGAAGGCATTATCGGCCCCTCCGTCCTCGGTTCCGGGCGGGCCTTCGATCTCGAAGTGCGTATGGGTGCCGGCGCCTATGTCTGCGGCGAGGAAACATCGCTTCTCAACAGTCTGGAAGGCAAGCGCGGCACCGTGCGCGCCAAGCCGCCGTTACCTGCCCTGCAGGGCCTGTTCGGAAAACCCACCGTCGTCAACAACGTGATTTCGCTGGCGTCCATTCCGGTGATCATGGATCTGGGTGCCGCTTTCTACCGCGATTTCGGCGTTGGCCGTTCGCATGGCACGATCCCCATCCAGCTTGCCGGAAACATCAGGCATGGCGGGCTTTACGAGACCGCCTTCGGCCTGCCGCTCGGGCAACTGGTCAACGATATCGGTGGCGGCACGATCACCGGCCGGCCCGTCAAGGCCGTGCAGGTGGGTGGCCCGCTCGGCGCCTATTTCCCGGTTTCGCTGTTCGACACGATCTTCGACTATGAGGCCTTTACGGCGGCTGGCGGCCTTATCGGCCATGCCGGCATCGTGGTGTTCGACGATACCGCCGATATGCTGCGGCAGGCGCGGTTCGCGCTGGAATTCTGCGCGGTTGAAAGCTGCGGCAAGTGCACGCCCTGTCGCATCGGCTCGACGCGTGGTGTCGAGACCGTCGACAGGATCGCGCTCGGCATCGAGCGGGAGAAGAATACCGCGCTCCTCGAAGACCTCTGCGAAACCATGAAATTCGGTTCGCTTTGCGCGCTTGGCGGCTTCACGCCCTATCCCGTCATGAGTGCGCTCCGGCATTTCCCTGATGATTTTGCCCCCATCCCACGCGTTGAAGCTGCGGAGTAAGACCATGGCCCTTGTTTCTGAATTCGACTACGGAACGCCGAAATCCCGCGCAACGGACATGGTGACGCTCACCATCGACGGCCGGCAGATTACCGTACCGGCGGGAACGTCGATCATGCGCGCCTCACGCGAGGCGGGCATCGATGTCCCGAAACTCTGCGCCACCGATATGGTGGATGCCTTCGGCTCCTGCCGGCTCTGTCTTATCGAGGTGGAGGGCCGCAATGGCACTCCCGCCTCCTGCACCACGCCTGTCGCCCCCGGTCTCGTCGTGCACACGCAGACGGAGCGGCTGAAACAGATCCGCAAGGGGGTGATGGAGCTTTATATCTCCGATCACCCGCTCGACTGTCTGACCTGCGCTGCCAATGGCGATTGCGAGCTGCAGGATATGGCCGGTGCCGTTGGCCTGCGCGATGTGCGCTACGGTTACGAAGGCGACAACCACGTCAAGGCACGCACCGGTGAAGGTGATCTCAATGCCCGCTGGATGCCGAAGGACGAAAGCAATCCCTATTTCACCTATGATCCCTCCAAATGTATTGTCTGCTCCCGCTGCGTGCGTGCCTGCGAGGAAGTGCAGGGCACGTTTGCACTGACGATCGAAGGGCGCGGTTTTGAAAGCCGGGTTTCGCCCGGCGCACATGAGGCATTCCTTGATTCCGACTGCGTTTCCTGCGGCGCCTGCGTGCAGGCTTGTCCCACCGCGACGCTGACGGAAAAGTCGGTGATTGAGATCGGCCAGCCGGAACATTCGCTGGTGACGACATGCGCCTATTGTGGTGTCGGTTGTTCCTTCAAGGCGGAAATGCGCGGCGAAGAGCTGGTGCGCATGGTGCCGTGGAAGGACGGACAGGCCAATCGCGGCCATTCCTGCGTCAAGGGCCGTTTTGCCTATGGTTATGCGACGCACAGGGACCGTATTCTCAACCCGATGATCCGCGAGAAGATCAGCGATCCATGGCGGGAAGTCAGCTGGGAAGAGGCCTTCTCCCATGTCGCTTCGGAGTTCCGGCGCATTCAGGGCCAATATGGTCGGGAATCCATCGGCGGCATCACCTCGTCCCGCTGCACGAATGAAGAAACCTTCCTCGTCCAGAAACTCATCCGCGCCGGTTTTGGTAATAACAACGTCGATACCTGCGCCCGCGTCTGCCATTCGCCCACGGGCTATGGTCTCGGTCAGGCTTTCGGCACGTCGGCCGGAACGCAGAATTTCGACAGCGTGGAGCATTCCGACGTCGTCGTGGTCATCGGCGCCAATCCGACGGACGGTCACCCGGTCTTCGGTTCCCGGCTGAAAAAGCGGCTACGGCAGGGCGCAAAACTGATCGTCATCGATCCCCGCCGTATCGATCTCGTGCGCAGCCCGCATGTGGAGGCCTCTTTCCACCTGCCGCTGAAGCCCGGCACCAACGTGGCCGTGCTGACGGCGCTTGCACATGTGATCGTCACGGAAGGCCTGTTCAACGAGGCCTTCATCCGCGAGCGTTGCGACTGGTCGGAATTTGAGGATTGGGCCGCCTTCGTTGCCGAGCCTCAGCACAGCCCGGAAGAAACCGAAACTTTCACCGGTGTTCCGGCGGAAGAACTGCGCGGGGCTGCCCGCCTCTATGCCCGCGGCGGCAATGGTGCGATCTATTACGGCCTTGGCGTTACCGAACATAGCCAGGGGTCGACCACGGTCATGGCGATTGCCAATCTGGCCATGGCCACCGGCAATATTGGCCGCCCCGGTGTGGGCGTCAATCCGCTTCGCGGGCAGAACAACGTTCAGGGCTCCTGCGACATGGGCTCGTTCCCGCATGAGCTTCCGGGTTACCGGCATATTTCCGATGACGCCACGCGTGACATTTTCGAGAAACTCTGGGGCGTGAAACTCAACAACGAGCCGGGATTGCGTATCCCCAACATGCTCGACGCGGCCGTGGATGGCAGCTTCAAGGGCATCTACATTCAGGGTGAGGATATTCTCCAGTCCGATCCGGACACGAAGCACGTGTCCGCCGGCCTTGCCGCCATGGAATGTGTTGTGGTGCATGATCTTTTCCTGAACGAGACGGCGAATTATGCCCATGTCTTCCTGCCCGGTTCCACCTTCCTCGAAAAGGACGGCACCTTCACCAATGCCGAGCGCCGCATCAACCGCGTGCGCAAGGTCATGTCGCCGAAGAACGGTTATGCCGACTGGGAGGTGACGCAGAAGCTGGCGCAGGCCATGGGACTTACCTGGGACTATGCACATCCGTCTGAAATCATGGATGAAATTGCGGCGACGACACCGAGTTTCGCTAGTGTTTCCTATGACTATCTCGAGCGGACCGGTTCGGTGCAGTGGCCCTGCAACGAGAAGTTCCCGCAGGGTTCGCCGATCATGCATGTGGATGGTTTCGTACGCGGCAAGGGCAAGTTCATCCGCACCGAATATGTGGCGACGGACGAACGTACCGGTCCGCGCTTCCCGCTGCTGCTCACCACCGGCCGCATCCTGTCGCAATACAATGTCGGCGCGCAGACGAGGCGCACGGAAAATGTCGTGTGGCACGAGGAGGACCGGCTGGAAATCCATCCGCATGATGCCGAGCAGCGCGGCGTCAAGGATGGCGACTGGGTGAAGCTTGCCAGTCGCTCCGGAGACACGACGCTGAGGGCGCTGATCACCGACCGCGTGGCGCCGGGCGTGGTCTATACGACTTTCCACCATCCGGGCACGCAGGCGAACGTCATCACCACCGACTTCTCCGACTGGGCGACCAACTGTCCGGAATACAAGGTGACCGCCGTGCAGATATCACCTTCGAACGGCCCGACGGAATGGCAGGAGGAATATGATGCGCTCGGCCGCCGGTCGAGGCGGATCGCCGGCAAGCTGGAGGCAGCCGAATAATCAGGGCCGGGGGTGCCCCGGCCACTTGAAACACGGACGCCGACCGGCAGGCGGCGCGGGGGAACAGCATGTTGCTTAATCACACCGACGAAAAACTGGTGAGAATGGCGAACCAGATCGCGACATTTTTCCTGTCTCAGCCGGAGGAAGTCCGCATTGACGGTGTCGCCACCCACATCAACAAATTCTGGGAGCCGCGCATGCGCCGCCGGTTTTTCGAGATAGTGGATGCCGGCGCCGGTGATTTTCTGCCGCTGGTGATCGCTGCCTCAGTGGAGATCAAGAGACCCGGATCACCCAACGCCGATGCGGTGGGGCTTGGGGAGGATGCAAAGGGTGCGCCGGGAGGCAAGGGGCCGGCTGCGGGCGAGTCCCTATCCGAACCGAGTATTCCCGAAACCAGACATTGAGCGCGGCGAGGGGCCGCCTTCACCTATTGCCGCACGGGAGAGCATTCGGCGGTTTCGCCCTGCCATATGGGGCGTATGAAATTTGTCCAGACATCCACGAGGGAGGTAATGTCGATGGCAGTAGCAGGCGTATCTGCGGGAGAACCGGTGCAGGCCGGAATTCTGGACCGCGAACGGATCATAGCAAAACCCGGATTTAACCGCTGGCTGGTGCCGCCGGCAGCATTGGCCATTCATCTGTGCATCGGCATGGCCTATGGCTTCAGTGTCTTCTGGCTGCCATTGTCGAAGGCCCTGCCGGCGACGGACCCCAGTTGCTCCAGTCTAACCCTTGTCGGCGCTTTGTTCACCACGCAGTGCAACTGGCGCGTGGCCGATCTTGGCTGGATCTACACGCTGTTTTTCGTCCTCCTGGGTTGCTCGGCGGCGATCTGGGGCGGCTGGCTGGAAAGGGTGGGGCCGCGCAAGGCCGGTTTCGTCTCCGCCTGCTGCTGGTGTGGCGGCATTCTCGTTGCGGCGCTCGGCGTCATGACGCACCAGCTGTGGCTGATGTGGCTGGGCGCGGGTGTCATCGGCGGTGTCGGTCTCGGGCTTGGTTATATTTCGCCCGTATCGACGCTGATCAAATGGTTCCCGGATCGTCGCGGCATGGCGACGGGCATGGCCATCATGGGCTTTGGCGGCGGCGCAATGATCGGCGCGCCGCTTGCCAACCTGTTGATGAACGCCTTCAAGACCGAAACGACAGTGGGTGTCTGGCAGACCTTCGTCGTCATGGCGCTGATCTATTTCGTCTTCATGATGGCCGGTGCCTTCGGGTATCGGATTCCGCCGGCCGGCTGGCGTCCAGAGGGCTGGACTGCGCCGGCTGCCAAGAGCGCGATGATAACCCACCGTCACGTGCATCTGCGCGATGCGCACAAGACGCCGCAGTTCTGGCTGATCTGGGCGGTGCTGTGCCTTAACGTTTCGGCAGGCATAGGCGTCATCGGCATGGCGTCGCCCATGCTGCAGGAAATCTTCGCGGGCTCGCTGATCGGCCTGCCGGGCGTGGGTTTTGCGGATCTTGATGCAGGGCAGAAGGCGCAGATAGCGGCGATTGCCGCCGGTTTCACCGGGCTGCTTTCGCTGTTCAATATCGGCGGGCGTTTCTTCTGGGCGTCGATGTCTGACAGGATCGGCCGCAAGAACACTTATTTCTGCTTCTTCATTCTCGGCATCATTCTTTATGCGGCGGCGCCAACGCTTGCGACGATGGGGTCCAAGGCCTTCTTCGTTCTGGCCTTCGGCATCATCCTGTCCATGTATGGCGGTGGTTTTGCGACCATTCCGGCTTATCTCGCCGACATCTTCGGCACGCAGTTCGTCGGCGCTATTCACGGCCGGCTGCTGACAGCATGGGCAACAGCCGGCATCGCCGGACCGGTGGTCGTCAACTACATACGTGAGGCGCAGATAGCCGCCGGTGTTGCGCCGGGCCCGGCGCTTTACACCAGTACCATGTATATTCTGGCGGGCATGCTGGCGATCGGCCTTGTTGCAAATGCGCTGGTGAGGCCGTTGCCGGAGAAATGGTTCATGTCGGATGCGGAGGTTGCCGCGCTTCAGGCAAAAACCGCTGCCGCCAGCGCCGGCCCGACCGGCTCCTTCGGCATCGGCAAGGGCGGGCTTGACGCTAAAGCCGCATTCGCCTGGATTGCCGTCGGCATACCGCTTCTTTGGGGCGTGTGGGTTACGGTGAGAAGCAGCCTCGCGCTGTTTGGCTGAACGGATTGCGTTCGTTCGCGCAGGAAAAGCGCGCCGCTTGCCAGACGTGTGTCGGCTTATAGTCGGCATGTGATCTGGGTGCTGAAGACAAGGAGGCGGTTCAGGTTCAATGGGCCGCTTCCCGAAACGCGCAGATGCTTCGGGCGGAGGAACGCTTGGCTCCATGGCCATTGATCAGGGCGCGATGCTGCCTGATCAAGTCATACCGTTGGTCATCGCCCGCGGGCACGTTTGGCAATGAGAGCCGACGTGGCTGAAGCGCGGTCTGACTGTTCCTTTGCAAGGCGTGCTTCCCGAAGCCGCAGGGTCTTCTCTTCGCGGGATCGGTTAAGGGAATCGAGTTCTTCACGCGCTTCTTCCTTCGCGAAAAACGGCGTTTGGATATGGCTGAAGGCAATCTCCGCCTTCTGGCGAGACGTGCTGTATTTTTCTGTCATGGGTGTTCCGCTGGTAAGGCTCGGCAAGCGAGCGAAAAATAAAAAGGCCAGGCGATTTGCCTGGCCTTGATTGGGTTGGTGTGCTTCCGGCAGTGCCAGTACATCCGTGGTCAAAGGGAAGCAGATACCCTCAGGCAGCCTGCAGATTGCAAGCCGACATCTTGCCCGACTTGTTGTCGCGCTCCAGCTCGAAGCTGACCTTCTGGCCTTCAACGAGTTCACGCATGCCTGCGCGCTCAACTGCGGAGATATGTACAAAAGCATCGTTGCCGCCGTTATCAGGCTGAATGAAGCCGAAGCCCTTGGTGGAATTAAACCATTTAACTGTGCCAGTGGTCATGATGAACCCTTTCATAGCAATAGAGAGACCACAGCACTCAGGTGCTGCGGATGATGATAGCGATTTTGAAAGGAAAGGTTCGTTCAGAACGCGGTGCCAGACGCGTGACAAGCAAAGCTAAGCAAGCAAATTCGATTGCCCCTTGTATCGGGTCTATGCTCCAGTGTCAACTATTGGTTTTGGTGCTGTCATCATCGACAAAAAGTTGTGGCATGGCGGGAACGAGCAGATTGACCCAAAACTGAGTGTAGGCGGGCCCTGGAGCCCGGCCTTTTTCAGATCGTCGGCTTAACGGTCATGCGTGGATCGGGAGCGCGGAACGCACAGTCTGGCCCGTCCATTCGAGGCGCTTGGGACCCGCGCGCGGAATGAGGGAGGCGCCCATTAACGCCAGCTGGCAAGCAATCCCTCAAGTGTTGAGCGATCTTCTTTGTCCAGACGCGCAAGGCCCGGCGCTCGAACCGGGCCAACCGTAAGCCCAAGGATCTCCATCGCTTCCTTCACCACCGTCACGTTCGCGCCGTTGCGGTATCGTGTCCGCAGCCGTTCGAACAGCTCGATCTTTTCGACGATCTTCCGGGCTGCAGTGAAATCGCCAGCCGTCAGGGCATCATGAACCTGCAGGGAAAATTGCGGCGCGACATTGACGAGGCCGGATGTGAAGCCGCGTGCGCCGGCGGCGCAAAAGGCGGGTGCCCAGCTTTCCGCCAGTCCGCAGACGTAGAGCGCGCCGTTCGGATCGGAAGCGGCGATCGCGCGCGACAACAGCATAATGTCGGTGGTTGCGAACTTGATGCCGGCGACATTCGGATGGCTGGAAAGCCTGACCATGTCATCGACCGAAAAACCGTCGGCCCGGACATAGGCCACCAGCGGCAATTCGCTGCCTTCTGCCAGGCCGATAAAATAGTCGATCTGCGATTGCGGGGCTGCAAAGGGGTCGACCGGCTGATGCGACATGACGGCGGAAGCCCCTATGTCCTTCGCCTGCCGCGCCATGGACAGCGCTTCGCGCTGCGAGCGCCCGATCGCTGCCGTCACCGGGGCTTTCCCGCTTACACCTTTTATCGCGGCCTCATAAACCCTCATAATTTCAGCGGGTGTCAGGGCGTAGAACTCGCCGGTATTGCCCGCCGCGACGATATTATGGATGCCTGCCTTTGCCACGCGGGCGTAAACCTCGGCGGTGACGACGGCGTCCACTTCACCGCCCGCATCATAAGCCGTTACGGGAACGCCGGAGATACCCTGCAGGGCCTGGCGAAAATCGAATGTCGTCATCAATTTGTTCCTCAAGGTAAAAGGGCGTCTCAGATGGAGAATTTGTGAACGGGCGTGCCGGCGACAGGCGCATCGAACGCAACGACCGTGCCCGCCGTGGAGACGCCGTTGGTTTCGGTCACCAGACTGGTGAGATAGATCGTCTTAAGGTCCGGACCGCCGAAACATGGCATGGTCGGCCCCTTGAACGGCAGCCTGTAGATTTCGAACAATTTGCCTTCAGGCGTAAAGCGGTTGAGCCGTCCGCCCTGAACGCCGGCGCTCCAGTAGCAGCCTTCGCTATCGGTCGCTGCGCCATCCGGCCTGCCTTCGTCTGGCGCGAAATCATGGAGGCGTTCGGCAGGGCCGAGCTTGCCGGTTGCAGCATCGAAATCGAACGCCTGATACATGAGCCCGCTGCTATCGGAATGATACATCCGCTTTCCGTCCGGGCTCCAGGCAAGGCCGTTCGACGTGAACATATTACCGTCGATGACGCGCTCGATACCGCCGTCAGGTGCCACCCGATAGAGACGCGCATTGCCTGTAGGCACGGCGGCCTCGTCGCGGGTGCCCACCCAGAAATGCCCGTCCGGACCAACCTTGCCGTCATTGAGGCGGCTATCGGGTCGTCCTTCGTCGGGGTCGCAGAGAAGCTCGAGCTTGCCGCTTGCGGGGTCGAGCAGATGCACGCCGGTCTTGAGGCCCGCCACAACAAGGCCATTGTCGCAGAGACCGAGACAGCCCACCTGGGCGGGCATGTCGAACCTGTCCAGCTTTCCGTCCGCATGCAGGCGGAAAATCGCCGGGGCGAGAATATCGACGAACCACAGATTGCCCGTCCGCTCGTCCCATGCGGGCGATTCGCCAACCTTCAAAGGCGTATCGACGAGGGGACGGAGTTTCGGTTCTATGATGCGCGGCTGGCTCACTGGTTATTCTCCATCGCCCTTTCAGGCCTCGTTTTTTTAAATTGCGGGATCGGTTCTAGCCTCCGACGCCCTGAAACATGCGGGCGCGGGCTTTGAGGATGTGGTCTTTCATCGCGTCATGCGCAGCCTGCTCGTGGCGCGCAAAAATCGCTTCGACGATGGCTGTGTGCTCGTTTTGCACTTCGCGCACATGCTGCGGTGTACGTTTGAGGCTGAGACTGCGTGTCACCGACTGGCCGATGGCGAAATGCGGTTTGAACCAGATGCGTACGGTGATGTGGAACTGGTTATGGCTTGCCCTGGCAATGGCTTCGTGCAGGGCGAAATCTTCCTCTGCGCCAAGATCATTGCGCTCGAGACATTGTTCCAGCGCTGCAATTGCCTGCTCGATCCGCGTCTTGTCGGCTGCCTGCCAGTTGCGCGCCGCAAGCTCGGCCCCCGAGGCCTCAAGGCCGGCCCGGAACTCGAAGAAGCGCTGCACGTCGGCAAGCGAACCGACCGGCACCTGCTGCAACACCGAAGAGTCGGGTTGCTGGCGCACATAGGAGCCGGAGCCCTTTTGTGAAACGATAAGCTCGTCATTGCGCAGCCGCTCCAGCGCTGCGCGCACCACCGGCCGGGAAGCCCCGAACAGAGACGCCAGGCTTTGTTCGGATGGTAGCCGCTCGTTTATGGGAAACCGCCCGTCCGAAATCATGCCGACGATCTTTTCGTAGACGATGTCGCTGAGCCGGGTCTCGCCGCGTGCGGCCGACGATGTGGTCGTATTGTCCATCAGCACACCTTTCGTTGCAAATCGCTGAAGTTGAACGGTTTCCTGTATGTCATCCGCAACAGAAATACCGGGGTTTTATCAGCGGGGAGCGCTGCCGTTCCGATCTTTATCGTCAAACCTGTTTTCGAAAATCGCTCTACGAATAAAAAATATGTAAAAAGCTGTCAATACTTGTAATCATCTGAAAACGCCCATATGGTCTGCCCCTGCCGGTGGAGGATCGGCGTGCTGGCTGGCCGGGAGGGCCGTTGCGACACAGTGAAGGCTGTTTTGCTGCCGGTGATTTTTTGGGAGGATAATCGATGCGCGATGGGGATAAATTTTCGCTTGGCGTGACGCGCCGGACCTTTGTGGCGGGGCTTGGCGGCGTCGCCGCCCTTTCCGTCATCGGGACCTCGGCCCGGGCCGCCACCGGCAAGGAAGCGCCGGAACTGGCAGCCTCGGTAAAAGACGGCAAACTGCCGCCCCTGGCCGAGCGCCTGCCGAAAAATCCGATGGTGGTGACGCCGCACGAGAAAATCGGCACCTATGGCGGCACATTGCGCCGTGGCCTGCGCGGTTCATCGGACCACAATGGCATTTTGCGCATGGTCGGCAATCAGGGGCTGGTTCGCTGGAACATGGATTTCACCGAGGTTCTGCCGAACCTTGCCGAGAAATGGGAGGTTAATGACGACGCTTCGCAGTTCACCTTCCATCTGTTGCAGGGCGCGAAATGGTCGGACGGCCACCCCTTCACCGCAGATGACGTGGTGTTCGCCATCGAGGACTGCATCAAGAACAAGGAGCTTTACAGCGCCACCCCGGCCCAGCTTTCCGTGGCCGGCAAGGCGGTCGATGTCGAGAAGGTCGACGATTTCACGGTCAAGTTCAAATTCGCCGCGCCGAACGCGCTCTATCTAGAAAACCTCGCTACACCGCTCGGCCAGCATCCAACGCTGTTCGCCAAGCATTATTGCAGCAAGTTCCTGCCGAAATACAATACGTCGCTGGATGCCGATGTGAAGGCGGCCGGCGTATCGAGCTGGACGGAACTGTTCCGCGCCAAGTGCGGTGATATCGAAATTCCGTCGCGCTGGTCGAATGTCGACAAGCCGACGCTTGATCCGTGGGTGGTGAAGGAACCCTATTCCGGCGGCGCGACCCGGGTTGTGATGACCCGCAATCCTTACTTCTGGCAGGTTGATACCGAAGGTAACCAGCTTCCTTACATCGACGAAGTCAATTTCGGCATTTCGCAGGATGTCGAATCGCTGATGCTGAATGTCATTTCCGGCAAGATCGACATTCAGGAGCGCCATATCAGCGTTCTCGCCAACAAGCCGACCCTGTCGCAGAACATGAAAAAAGGTGATTACCGTCTGCTGACGCTGGTGCCTTCCGCTTCGCAACAGTGCCAGATCTACCTGAACATCACCCATAAAGACCCGGCAATGCGCAAGATGTTTGCCGACAAGTCCTTCCGTCAGGCGCTGTCCATTGCGCTCAACCGGCAGGAAATCATCGACATCGTTTATTTCGGCCAGAGCGAGGGATATCAGGCCGGGCCACGCCCGACGCACCCCTGGTATAATGAAAAGCTGGCGCGCCAGTTCACCGAATATGACGCCGACAAGGCGAATGATCTTCTCGACAAGGCCGGTTACGACAAGAAGAACGGCAATGGCATGCGGCTGCGTCCTGACGGCCAGCCGATTTTCTTCTCGATCGATGTCATCCCGACGCTTTATCCAGATCTTGTCGATGCGCTGGAACTGGTGAAGGCACAGTGGGCGCAGATCGGCGTTGATATCAAGGTCAACACCATCGAACGCGCGCTCTATTACACGCGTGGCGATGACAACGCCCATGATGCGGCGGTCTGGCCTGGCCCCGGCGGTCTCGATCCAATGCTCGACCCGCGCGATTTCTTCGCCTTCCATCCGCAGGGGTCGCGTTACGCCATTCCGTGGGCGCTCTGGTATACGTCCAACGGCCAGAAGGGTGAGGAACCACCGGAAAGCCAGAAGAAACGCTTCAAACTATTCGACGAGGCGCGTTCGACGGCCGACCTTGCCAAGCGCGGCGAGAAGATGAAGGAAATCTTCGACATAGCGGCGGAAGAGTTCGAGACGATCGGTCTCTGCCTTGCCGTGGGTGGTTTCGGCATCATCCGCAACAATCTGCGCAATGTGCCGGAAACGGAACCCGACAGCTGGACCTGGCCCAATCCCGGCCCGGCGCTGCCGCAACAGTTCACCTTCACAAGCTGATACCGCCACATGGGCGTCGCTACCGTAACGCGGCGACGCCTCTCAGGTTGTTTCGACCATCCACAGCCCGCCTCCCTGGTGGAAGGCGGTGCGTATGGCACAATGTGATTGCGAGAACGACATGCTGCTTTTTATCGTAAAACGCCTGCTGTGGATGATCCCGTCCCTGTTTGCCGTCAGTTTCCTTGCCTTTGTCCTGATCCAGCTGCCGCCCGGCGACTATGTGACGACCTATATCGCCACCCTGGCCGCTTCCAACGAGGTCATTGACCACAATACGGCGGCGCAGCTGCGCGAACGTTTCGGCCTCGATGACCCGATGATCGTGCAATATCTGAAATGGATATGGGGCATCATCAGCCGTGGTGATTTCGGCATCTCGTTCGAGTGGCAGCAGCCGGTTTCCGGCCTCATCTGGGAACGCATGGCGCTGACGCTGGTTCTGGCCATCGCAAGCCTTCTCGCCACCTGGGCCATAGCTCTTCCCATCGGCGTCTTCTCCGCCGTGCGCAAATATTCGATCGGCGATTATCTCTTTACCGCCTTCTCCTTCTTCGGCCTTTCCATACCCTCGTTTCTGCTGGCGCTGGTGCTGATGTATGTGGCGGCGGTGGAGTTCGGGGCCGATGTTGGCGGGCTGTTTTCCGCAGAATATGAAACGGCGTCCTGGAGCATCGCCAAGATGATCGACCTGATGGCCCATATCTGGCTGCCGGTCGCCATCCTTGCCGTCTCCTCTACCGCAAGCCTCATCCGCGTCATGCGTGCCAATATGCTGGACGAATTGCCCAAGCCCTATGTGACCACGGCGCGTGCAAAGGGATTGTCCGAGTTCAAGCTGCTGACGAAATATCCGCTCAGAATTGCGCTCAACCCGTTCATTTCCACCATCGCATGGCTGCTGCCCAACCTCATTTCGGGCTCCGTGGTGGTCGCCATCGTGCTCAACCTGCCAACGGCGGCACCGCTGCTTCTGCAGTCGTTGATGGCGCAGGACATGTATCTCGCCGGCGCTTTCGTGCTGTTGATCTGCGCGCTGACGCTGATCGGTTCGCTGATCAGCGACATCCTGCTTGCGCTGGTCGATCCGCGCATCCGTCTCGAATAGGAGGGCGCCATGAGCGATATCACTATGACCACCAACACCCGGCAGGACCGCGCCGCCGTCGCTTCGCAGTGGCAGCTCATCTGGTGGGCGTTCAAGCGCCACAAGCTGGCCATGGCCGCCCTTTTCATCACCATCGCCATGTATATCGTCGCGCTGGTGCCGGGCTTCTTCGCCATCAACGATCCGGTGCTGCAGAACGCCCGCGCCACCTTCCATCCGCCGCAGCGCGTGCATTTCATCGATACGACCGACGGTTTCTCGCTCGGAATGCATTATTATCCGCTGAAGCTGACCCGCAATCCCGAGACGCTGGCGGCGGTGTTCGTCGAAGATACCGCGAAGAAAATCCCGGTCCAGCTTTTCGGTCGAGGTTACGAATATTCCGTGTTCGGCCTGTTCGACACGGATATCCATCTGCTGGCCTCCACCGACAAGACGCGACCGCTCTTTCTCTTCGGTGCGGATCGTCTCGGCCGTGATGTCTTCAGCCGCGTCGTGCAGGGGTCGCAGATTTCCCTGTCGATCGGTCTTGTCGGCGTATTTTTCTCGCTGCTGCTCGGTGTCGTTCTCGGCGGCATCTCCGGTTATTATGGCGGCCGCATCGATTTCGTCATGCAGCGGGTGATCGACTTCGTCTTGTCGCTGCCCACCATTCCCATCTGGCTGGCGCTGGCCGCCGCATTGCCGCAGGGCTGGCCGGCAACGCTGCAATACATGATGATCACCATCATCCTGTCCCTGACCGGCTGGGCGCAGCTTGCCCGCGTCGTGCGCGGCCGATTCCTGTCGCTCAGAACCGAAGAGTTCGTGGCTGCGGCCCGGCTGGATGGCGTGCCGGAAGGGCGCATCATCTTCCGCCATATGTTGCCGAGTTTTTCGAGCCATATCATCGCCTCGGTCACGCTTGCGGTTCCGGCGATGATCCTTGCGGAAACCTCGCTGTCCTTCCTTGGCCTCGGCCTTCAGCCGCCAACGATTTCCTGGGGCGTGCTGCTGCGCGAGGCGCAGAATATCCGCTCGATCGCGACTGCGCCGTGGTTGTTCCTGCCCGGTGTGGCTGTTGTCGTTGCCGTCATGGCGCTCAATCTGCTCGGTGACGGCCTGCGCGACGCAGCCGACCCCTATAACAAGTGAGGCCCAGGATGAGCGATATTCTCTCCATGAAGCCAGCAAAACCGCTGCTTGAAGTCCGCAATCTCGTCACCGAGTTCCCGGTCCGAAACGGTGTTTTCCGCGCGGTCAACGATCTGTCTTTTTCCATCGATCCCGGCAAGACACTCTGTGTCGTCGGCGAAAGCGGCTCCGGAAAATCCGTCACCGCCCGCTCTATCCTGCAAATTATCGACAGCCCCGGTTACATCGCGTCCGGGTCGATCATCCTCAATCGCGCCGATGGCACGTCACTTGACCTGGCAAAGCTCGATCCGCGCAGCCGGGCCATCCGCTCGGTGCGCGGCGCTGACATCGCCATGATTTTCCAGGAGCCGATGTCGTCGCTTTCCCCGGTCCATACCGTCGGTGACCAGATCACCGAAGTTCTGCGCCTGCACCTGAAAATGACGAAGGCACAGGCGCGGGCTGAGGCCATCGAACTGCTGCGGCAGGTGGAAATTCCCAATCCCGAAAAGGCGCTGGATCGGTATGCCTTTCAATATTCGGGCGGCATGCGCCAGCGCGCCATGATCGCCATGGCGCTGGCCTGCAAACCGCAGCTGTTGATCGCCGACGAACCGACGACGGCGCTCGACGTCACCACACAGGCCGAAATCCTCGACCTGATATCGCGGCTGCAGAAGGCGCATGGCATGGCGGTGCTGTTCATCACCCATGACATGGGCGTGGTGGCGCAGATTGCCGATGATGTGCTGGTCATGCATCACGGTGTCGCCAAGGAATATGGCACTGTCGATGAGATATTCCACAGCCCGCAGGACTCCTATACCCGCATGTTGATCGGCTCGGTCCTGAAACTGGAGCAGAAAGCGGAAATCCGGCTTGCCCGTCCGCCGCTCGATCTTGCCGCAGCGCCCATCCTCGAAGTCAACGACCTCTCCATGCATTTCGGTGAGATGAAGGCGCTGGATGGCGTCTCGATCAAGCTGTTGCCCGGCGAGACGCTTGGCATTGTCGGTGAAAGCGGTTCGGGCAAGACCACGATGGGCCGCTCCATCATGCGCCTTTACGATCCGACCGGCGGCGAAATGCGTTATCGCCGGGCGGATGGCACGGTGGTCGACCTGGCCAAAATCGAAGGCGCCGAGCTGAAAGCCGCGCGGCGCGAGTTGCGCATGGTTTTCCAGGACCCGTTCGGTTCGCTCAATCCGCGCATGACGGTGGCGCAGGTCATCGGCGAACCATTGCTGGTCAACGGTATTGCCAGGGGCAGGGAGCTGGATGAGCGCGTCTGCGCCCTGATGGAGCAGGTGGGGCTTGATCCGACCGGGCGTGAGCGTTACCCGCACGCCTTTTCCGGCGGCCAGCGCCAGCGCATCGGCATCGCCCGCGCCATCACGCTGAAGCCGCGCATCATCGTGGCGGATGAGGCGACCTCGGCGCTTGATGTTTCGGTGCGGTTCCAGGTGCTTGATCTTTTGATGCGGCTACAGGACGAACTGGGGCTCGCCTATATCTTCATCAGTCACGATATCGGCGTCATCAGATACATGTGCGACCGCGTCGGGGTGATGTATCGCGGCAAGCTGGTGGAAGTGGGAGAGGCCGAAAAGGTCTGCAACGCGCCGGATCATCCTTACACGCAGGCGCTGCTATCTGCCATTCCGCGGCCCGACCCGCGCGACCGGGATCGCACCCGAAGGTTCCGCTACATCGAACCATCCGAGATCAAGAACGGGGTAGCGGCCCGATAACGTCGCGGCCGTTGCATCCTGCAATTCACGAGGAAGAATAAAGCATGAAAATCGATCGCATGCGGGTATTCGTCACCCGCGACAAGGACCGTCCCCGCGTTGTCGTCGCTCTCGATACCGATGACGGTCTGACCGGCTGGGGTGAATGTTACAATCACGGCCCCGATCTCGCCTTACCGCCGTTGCTGGATTACCTCTACGGTTTCCTTGCCGGGCAGGATCCGACACGGGTGGAGTATCTCTACAATCTTCTTCTGCAACAGAACCGTTTTCCGCCCGGCGCGCTTGGTCTGTCGGCAATCTCGGCGCTTGACCATTGCCTGTGGGACCTTGCCGCCAAGGCGGCCGGCGTGCCGGTCTACAAGCTGCTGGGCGGCGAAGTGCGCGACCGCATCAAGGTCTATGCCGGTGTCTATACCGCCCCGGACGCACCGGCGGCGAAAGAAGAGTTCGATCGTCTGAACGAGGACTGGGGCTTCACGGCTTTCAAGCTCAGCCCGTGGCGCGTCGATATCCACGCCCATCGCTGGGGAGAGGTGGTGCGCAGTTCGGCCGAATATTTCCGCTCGCTTCGCGAGACCGTTCGTCCCGATTACGATATCGCCTTTGATGCCCATGCCAAGATTTTCGAGCCTGCCGCTGCCCGCCAGCTCGGCAACGCGCTTGCGCCTTACGATCCGCTGTTTTTCGAAGAGCCTTTGCGTCCGGAAAACATCGAGATGTGGGGAGACCTGAAACAGGGGCTGAACTGCACGCTGGCAACAGGTGAAAGTCTTTATAATCGCAATGAGTTCTTGCGGCTTCTTCAAGTAAAGGGTGCGGATATCATCCAGCCTGATATCTGCGTCGTCGGCGGCATCTCGGAGATGCGCCGCATCGCCACGCTTGCGGAAGCCCACTTCGTCAGCATCGCGCCGCACAACCCGATGGGGCCGCTCGCCACCGCCGTCAATGTGCATTTCTCCGCCGCCCAGCAGAATTTCCGCATTCTCGAATACCGGCTGCCGAAAGGGCAATGCTACGTCTATGGCGGCACCGATCTGGAAAAACGCGAAGATGAAACCCGTTATGTCGTCGACCCATACCTGCCGAAGGACGGATATCTGGAACTGAGGCCGGATCGCCCCGGCTGGGGTGTAGAGATGGATGAAAAAGCCATGCAGGAGGATGGCTATGTTCACTGGCAGAGACGGGTGCCGAAGCGGCCTGACGGCTCCTATGCCTTCGCCTGAGACGGTTGCGATAAGCTGCGGGCAGCTCTCTGCCCGCCTGCGCCCCGCCTGGGGCGGCAGAATGACTCATCTGCACCATGCGGACTACGGCGATATTCTGGTGCCGACAAGCGAGGACGCTTTCGAGCCGTTCAACTGGCCGCGCGCCGGAGCCTATCCGCTGTTTCCTTACCACAACCGGCTTTATGGCGGCTCCTTCGTTCATGCGGGCATCCGTCATGGGCTTTCGCCCCATCCAGCCCTTGCGCCGGATGCCATGCATGGGCCTGCTCACCGGCGCGCCTGGGAGATTTCAGGTCTGGCTTCGGATCGGGCCGGGCTGGTGCTTGACTATGAGGCTGACGGGGAATGGCCTTTTTCCTTCCGCGCTGAACAGTCCTTTCTGCTTGAAGACGCCGGCCTCACGGTGGAACTGTCGATCACCAATCTGGCGGATGTGCCGGCACCAATGGCGCTGGGATGGCACCCCTATCTGGCTGCCGGCCTTGGTTGCGACGCGCGCACGGACGCCAGACTGCAATATCCGTTGGACCCGCAGAACGTGCCGACCGGCCAGTCTGCAATTCCCCGCCACATGGCCGCCATTCCCGCATCGACGGGGTACACGCTGCATTACACCGGCTGGTCAAATGCGCATGTGCAATTGGGCAGGTTTTCACTGTTGATCGAGGCCGATCCCGTTTTCGGCCATCTGGCTGTTCACCGCATGGACCGCTATCTTTGCCTCGAGCCCGTTTCCATGGCGGCCGGAGCGCTCGGCCTGCCGGAGATGCACCGGGAAGCGCTAGGTATCAGGATCGTCGCGCCCGGCGCGCGTCTGTCAGGGCGCATCCGGCTTTCCATCAGCTCCTGAGGGCAGGCAGGGAGGCGAGAATGCCCTGCCTCTGCGTCCTGTCTTCCCATTCAAAAAAACGCCACATGCCCATATTTTGAGCGTCAAAAATCGTCGCTCAAAAATGCGCTTGACGTCGGCGAAAATTTCTCACCAAATGAACCAATATCAGATTGGTTCAAGCAAATGGTGCGGTGTGGCGGCAGGCCCTAACGATAATTCCAACTACGCCTTGGCGCGGTTGCGTGACTATATTCAGGCGAATCATCTCACCAGAGATGGGCGTTTGCCGACGGAGCGGGCCTTTGCGGAGACTTTTAATGTCGGCCGTCGTTCAATCCGCCGCGCTCTGGAGGTTCTGGAGGCCGAAGGCCTGATCTGGCGGCGGCAGGGGGCCGGAACCTTTGTGGGTGAAAAACCGGATGATTGGTCCGCACAGGTCACGGAACTGGTCGCCGGCACGGATTTCATGGAAATCATGGAAGTGCGCCTGCGCATCGAACCGCAGCTGGCGCAGCTCGCGGCCATGCGCGCCAAGCCGGCCGAGGTGGAGCGCATGCGCGCCCTTGTTCAAAAGACCGGCCAGAGCACGGATGCCGACGCTAAGGAATTGTGGGATGGCTCGCTCCATCGCCAGATCGCCCAGAGTGCCGGCAACAAGCTTTTCCTGTCGATCTTTGATGTTGTGAACCGCATCCGCCAGGATGATGCATGGCAGTCGATCCGCGAGCTTGCCCGGCGCAGCGGCACGAATGGCAGGGCGTCTTTCGAGCAGCATATGGCCATTGTCGAGGCCATTGCCGACCGTGATCCGGCGCGCGCCGGTGAAGCCATGCGCCAGCATCTTCTCATGCATCAGGAAAGGCTGATCCGCGCCACCTCGCTCGGCTTTCTGGAGGAGGAAACCGGGGAGGGCAATGCGGCCGAAGCCGATAATTCGCTGACCGAGGCCTCCTGAGGCCGCGGACGAAAACCGTCGTCCCTCAAGGGGCGGCCAATGACAAAAAGTCAAAATAACCAGACCAGAGGAACGAACATGAAGAAAATCCAGACATTGACTGCGGCGCTATTGGCAAGCGCATTGCTGGCCGCGCCGGCGCTATCGTCCGAATTGCGCATCGGCCTGAACGACGACGCCGATGTGCTCGACCCCGCGCAGTCGCGCACCTTCGTCGGCCGCATCGTCTACACCGCCATGTGCGACAAGCTGGTGGATATCTCGCAGGACATGAAGATCGTGCCGCAGCTGGCTACCGAATGGGCGTGGTCCGAAGGCGGCAAGGTGCTGACCATGAAAATCCGCGATGGCGTCAAGTTCCACAATGGCGAGACGCTGGACGCGGCCGCCGTTGTCGCCACCATCGAGCGCAATATCACGCTGCCGGAATCGCGCCGCAAAAGCGAGCTGTCCTCGGTCGAGAAGGTTGAGGCGACGGGACCGCTGGAGGTGAAATTTACGCTGAAGACGCCTGACGTTACCCTTCTGGCGCAGCTTTCCGACCGCGCCGGCATGATCGTTGAACCCAAGGCGGCCAAGGAACTGGGCGCGAATTTTGGTTCGAAACCGGTTTGCGCGGGGCCGTTCAAATTTGTCGAGCGTATCCAGCAGGACCGTATCGTGCTCGAGAAATTCGCTGACTATTGGGATAAGGACAAGGTCCTCGTCGACAAGGTCGTTTATCTGCCGATCCCCGATACGACCGTGAAGCTTGCAAACCTTCGCGCAGGCGACCTCGATATCGCCGAGCGTATTTCGGCGTCCGATGCGGAATCCGTCAGGAACGACTCCAAGCTGACCTATGCCGATGTGATCGGGCCGGGTTACATGGCCATGTATGTCAACATGAACAATGGCGCGCGTGCGGATAATCCGCTCGGCAAGGACAAGCGCCTGCGTCAGGCATTCTCCTATGCGATTGACCGCGAGGCGATCGGCCAGATCGTCTTTGAAGGCACCTCCAAGGGCGGTAATCAGGCCTTCCCGCCGACGAGCCCCTGGTTCAACCAGAGCCTGCCGGTGCCGCCGCGCGATATCGACAAGGCCAAGCAGTTGATGAAGGAAGCGGGTTACGAGACGCTCGACGTCGAACTTCAGCACGCCAACAACACCACGCAGACACAGATGATGCAGGTCATCCAGTCCATGGTGGCCGAGGCCGGCTTCAACGTCACCCTGAAGGCAACCGAGTTTGCGACGCTTCTGTCCGAACAGACCGCCGGCAACTACCAGCTCAGCCGTTCCGACTGGTCGGGACGTATCGATCCCGATGGCAACCTGCACCAGTTCGTCACCTGCAAGGGCGGCATCAACGACGTGAAATATTGCAATCCCGAGGTCGACAAGCTGCTGAACGAGGCCCGCGCCTCGACCGAAGATGCGGTCCGCAAGGAAAAATACGATGCCGCAAGTGTCATCCTCAACGATGACATGCCGATCATCTATCTCGGCCACCAGCCTTATGCCTATGCCATCTCCAACAAGGTCAAGGGCTGGGCACCGTCGCCGGATGGCATGATCCGTCTTCTCGGCGTCAGCAAGGACTGACAGCTTTGAACAGGTCGCACGGCTTGCCGTGCGGCCCCCAGCACCGGACTCAAACGGGGGCAATGCCATGCCTGTTTATATCGGCAAGCGACTGCTGGTCGCGATCCCGACGCTTCTCATCATTTCCATCTTCGTCTTTTCGCTGCAGAAATTGTTGCCGGGCGATCCGGTCCTTGCCATGGCGGGCGAGGAGCGCGATCCCGCGACGATTGAATTCCTGCGCGAGAAATATCGCCTGAACGACCCCGTGCCGCTGCAATATCTCAACTGGCTGGGCGGCGTGGTTACGGGTGATTTCGGCATTTCGCTGCGCACCAACCAGCCGGTGCTGGAACTGATCGGCCAGAAGCTGCCGGTCACCATTCAGCTTGCCGTCATGGCGATGTTCTTTGCCATGGTCATCGGCATTCCCATCGGCATTCTGGCCGCCGTCAAGAAGAACACGTGGATCGATTATACGGCCAATATCGTGGCGCTCTCCGGCCTGTCGATCCCGAATTTCTGGCTCGGCATCATGCTGATCCTGCTGGTGTCGGTCAAACTCGGTTGGCTGCCGGCATCCGGTTATGAATCGATCTTCGTAGACCCTGTCCGCTCCATCGAAACCATGATCATGCCCGCCTTCGTGCTCGGCAATGCGCTTGCGGCGACGCTGATGCGCCATACCCGCTCGGCGATGGTGGCGGTCTTGAGTTCCGACTATATCCGCACCGCCCGCGCCAAGGGGCTTTCGCCACGCGAAATCATCCTGTCGCACAGTTTCCGCAACGCGCTTCTGCCCGTCATCACGCTGCTGGCGCTGCTCTTCGGTGAATTGCTGGCCGGCGCGGTTCTGACGGAGCAGATATTCACCATTCCCGGCTTCGGCAAGATGACCGTCGATGCGGTGTTTACGCGTGACTATGCCGTCGTGCAGGGCATCGTGCTCTGCACCGCCGTCGGCTTCATCCTCATGAACCTTCTGGCCGACATTGCCTATGTCCTGCTCAACCCCCGCCTCAGGGCGACAATCTGAGGCTGATATCATGACCGTTCTCGATCAAAACCTCTCCGTACCGGCGACACGGCAGGAAAGCCGCGCCTGGAAAAAAATGAAGCGCAACAAATCGGCGCTTGTCGGCATGATCATCGTGCTGTTTTTCGCCGTGCTTGCCATCGCCGCGCCGATCCTGCCGATTGCCGACCCGGTTGCGACCAGCTGGTCGGCCATCCGCAAGGCGCCATCGGCGGCCCACTGGCTCGGGACCGATGATCTCGGCCGCGATATTCTCTCGCGCATGATCTATGGCGCGCGCGCTTCGCTGATGGCAGGCGTCGTCTCCGTGATGATCGCCGTTGTGATCGGTGTGCCGTTCGGGTTGATTTCAGGTTATTTCGGCGGCTGGGTGGATATGGTCATATCGCGCATCACTGAAGCGCTGCTGGCCATGCCGTTCCTGATCATGGCGATTGCACTGGCTGCCTTTCTCGGCCCGAGCCTCACAAATGCGATGATTGCCATCGGCCTTTCCGCCATGCCGATTTTCGTGCGGTTGACGCGCGGGCAGGTGCTTGCCGTCAAGATGGAAGATTATGTCGAAGGCGCAAGGTCCATCGGCCTCAACCATATCGATATCATGACCCGTTATATCCTGCCGAATGTCTTTGCCCCCATCATCGTGCAGGCGACTCTGACGGTGGCGACCGCCATCATCGCGGAGGCGAGCCTTTCCTTCCTCGGTCTTGGCCAGCAGGCGCCGGCCCCATCCTGGGGTTCCATGCTGAACACCGCGAAGAATTTTCTCAG
Source organism: Agrobacterium sp. 22-210-1 (assembly GCF_053522525.1). Lineage (NCBI taxonomy): Bacteria > Pseudomonadati > Pseudomonadota > Alphaproteobacteria > Hyphomicrobiales > Rhizobiaceae > Agrobacterium > Agrobacterium sp. 22-210-1. The sequence goes on from NZ_JBNWCI010000003.1 coordinate 789,084, forward strand.
CCAGGCGCCGTGGATGACGATGTGGCCCGGCATCGCAATCTTCCTCGTCGTCATCGGTTTCAATCTTCTGGGCGACGGCCTGCGTGACGCGCTCGATCCGCGCGAAGCATGATTTTTTACAAGGAATATCGGAATGAATGAATTCACCACACGCCCTGAAATCCTTGGCACCTTCGGCGTCGTCACCTCCACGCACTGGATCGCCTCGGCCGTTGGCATGGCGATCCTCGAAAAGGGCGGCAATGCTTTCGACGCCGCCGTCGCCACCGGTTTTGTCCTCCAGATTGTCGAGCCGCATCTGTGCGGTCCGGGCGGCGATATGCCCGCCGTGTTTTATTCGAAGCAGAAGGACAAGGTCGAAGTCATCTGCGCACAGGGCCCGGCCCCGAGCGGTGCGACGATCGAACATTACACTTCGGAAGGGCTGAAGCTGATCCCAGGCGACGGGCTGCTGGCCACCGTCATTCCCGGTGCCTTCGACGGCTGGATGCTGATGCTGCGCGACTATGGCACGATGAGCGTGCGCGACGTGCTGGAACCCGCCATCTATTACGCCGAACATGGGCATCCGACATTGCCGCGTGTCTCCGCCACCATCAAGGGGCTGGCCGATTTCTTCGAGAAGGAATGGCCGACATCCCATGAGACATGGCTGCCGGGCGGTGCGGCACCCGAACCTCACGCCAATTTCAGGAACCCTGTCCTTGCCGCGACCTATCAGCGGATCGTCACCGAAGCCGAAGCGCGCTCCGGCCGCGAAAACCAGATCGAGGCGGCACGCGATGCCTTCTACCGGGGTTTCGTAGCGGAAGCCATCGACAGTTACGTAAGGTCGGCGGAGGTGATGGATGCCAGCGGCGCAAAGCATAAAGGGGTGCTGACGGCGCAGGACATGGCGGATTGGAGCGCGACCGTCGAAGCGCCGCAGACATTCGACTATCATGACTGGACGGTTGCCAAGACACCTGCCTGGGGGCAGGGTCCGGTTCTGCTGCAATCGCTCGCATTGCTGAAAGGTTTCGACATCGCGGCCATGGACCCGTCCGGTCCCGATTTCATCCACACCGTCGTCGAAGCCATGAAGCTCGCCTTTGCCGACCGCGAGGTCTATTACGGCGATCCGGAATTTGGGCAAATCCCGACGGAATATCTTCTTTCCGAGGGCTACAATGCCGGACGCCGGGCGCTGATCGGCGGCGAGGCGTCGCTGGAGCTGCGCCCCGGCACCGTGCCGGGTTATGAAAACCAGGTGGACGCCACCATGGCCATGCTGGCCGAGATGAGCGGCAAGGGCACCGTCTACGAGCCGACCATGTCGCATCTGACTGAGAAGCGCGGGGACACGGTGCATATCGATGTCATCGACCGCTGGGGCAACATGGTCTCCACCACGCCTTCGGGCGGCTGGCTGCAATCTTCGCCGATCGTACCCGGTCTCGGTTTCGCGCTCAATTCCCGCGCCCAGATGTTCTGGCTGAAGGACGGCCTGCCGACCTCGCTTGCGCCGGGCAAACGCCCGCGCACGACGCTGACGCCGTCGCTGGCGCTGCATCAGGGCCGTCCCGCCATGGTCTTCGGCACACCCGGCGGCGACCAGCAGGACCAGTGGCAGCTGCCCTTCTTCCTGCGTTATGCGCATCACGGCAAGAACCTGCAGTCGGCCATCGATATGCCCCTGTTCCACACCTCGCATTTTCCGGGTTCGTTTTATCCGCGCACCAGTTCGCCGGGTGAAATCATGGTGGAAAGCACGGTGGGGGAGGCCACGCTCGACGAGCTTCGCCGTCGCGGCCACCGGGTCACGGTTGCCGATGCCTGGTCGGTCGGGCGATTGACTGCTGCGCGGCGGAATGCGGATGGCCTGTTGCGGGCTGCGGCAACACCGCGGCTGATGCAGGCCTATGCGGTGGGGCGTTGACACCATGGAAACAAAACCAGTCCTCTCCGTCCGTAACCTGACGACGTCGTTTCTCGTCGATGACGAATGGAAAAGCGTCGTGCGCAACGTCTCTTTCGATGTTGCGCCAGGCGAAACCGTCGCGATTGTCGGCGAATCCGGTTCCGGCAAGTCCGTCACCTCGCTGTCGCTCATGCGTCTGCTTGCGCCTTCCTCCAGCCGGATCGAAGGCGAAGTGCTGCTCAACGGCCGCAACCTGCTGGCGCTTTCCGAAAAGGAGATGCGCGGCGTGCGCGGCAACGATATCTCGATGATCTTTCAGGAGCCGATGACCTCGCTCAATCCGATCTTCACCATCGGCCGTCAGATTTCCGAAGTTCTCATTCGCCACAAGGGGCTTTCGAAACAGCAGGCGCGGGCGGAGACGGTGCGGCTTCTGGAAAAGGTCCGTATTCCCAATGCGGCCGGCCGTTTTGACGAATATCCGCATCAGTTTTCCGGCGGCATGCGCCAGCGGGTAATGATTGCCATGGCGCTCGCCTCGCGGCCGAAACTGCTGATCGCCGATGAGCCGACGACGGCGCTCGACGTCACCATTCAGGGGCAAATCCTCGACCTGATCAAACTGCTTCAGGAAGAGGAAGGCATGTCGGTCCTTTTCATCACCCACGACATGGGTGTGGTGGCCGAGATCGCCGACCGGACGATCGTCATGTATCGCGGCGATGAGGTTGAGACCGGACCGACCGAGGCGATATTCAAACGCGGCAAGCACCCCTATACGCGGGCGCTGCTTTCGGCGGTGCCGAAGCTTGGCTCGATGCGTGATCGGCAATGGCCGACACGTTTTCCCGTGCTCGACATGAAAACCGGTCTTTCAACCGAAGCCGAGGAGGTGGCCGAGACGGTTGCGAGCGGTCAGACGCCGGTTCTGTCGGTCAAGAACCTCGTGACGCGTTTCCCCATCCGCTCCGGCCTGCTGGCGCGCCAGACGGGTGCGGTTCATGCCGTCGAAAACGTCTCCTTCGATCTGTTCCAGGGGGAGACGCTTGCGCTGGTCGGTGAATCCGGTTGCGGAAAATCCACCACCGGCCGCTCGATCATGCGCCTCGTGGAGCCTTCGTCCGGCGATGTATCGCTTGACGGTTACGATGTGATGCGGCTCGATACGGTCGGCCTGCGCAACATGCGCAAATCCGTCCAGATGATCTTTCAGGACCCGTTCTCCTCGCTCAATCCGCGCATGACGGTGGGGACGGCGATTTCCGAACCCTTCATCAAGCACAAGCTGGGCACCACGAAACAGGCGAAGGAAAAGACCGCCGATCTTCTGCAGAAGGTTGGCCTTTCCGCTGATATGGCCGGTCGATACCCACATGAGTTTTCCGGCGGCCAGCGTCAGCGCATCGCCATTGCCCGGGCGCTTGCGCTTGATCCCAAGGTCATCGTTGCCGATGAAAGCGTCTCGGCGCTTGATGTTTCGATCAAGGCGCAGGTCTGCAACCTGTTGCTCGACCTCCAGCAGAGCCTCAACCTCGCCTTCCTGTTCATCTCGCATGACATGGCGGTGGTGGAGCGCGTCAGTCACCGTGTGGCGGTGATGTATCTCGGCGAGATCGTCGAAATCGGCCCGCGTGCTGATGTCTTCGACAATCCGCAGCATGCCTATACGAAAAAGCTGATGGCGGCGGTGCCGGTTCCGGATCCGGCGCGGCGCGGAATAAGGCGCGGCGTTTCCAATGACGAGCTGAAAAGCCCGATACGGGCAATGGGATATGAAACGCCTGTACGGACTTACAGGACCGTTTCACCCGGCCATTTCGTGCAGGTGGCCTGAGGCGGCAAAAAAGCGGGTCTTGAAGCGAATGCCGGTCATCTGGAATAATGGCGCTGCCCGCACCACCGGTGCCGGCATTCTTTCGAGGTGACGATGCGACGACTGGTTTTATGGGGAGTGCTGATGATGGCCCTTGGCGCAAATGCTGAGGCTTCCGTTCTGGAAGCCGTAACGGCGAAGGATCACGCGAGGCTCGAACAGCTTTTGAAAAACAGTGGCGTCACCGAAGAGCGGAACGCGCAGGGCCAGACGCCTCTTCTGGTTGCCGTCTGGCAAAATGATGTGCCGGCGGCACGCCTGCTTATCGAGGCCGGTGCCGATGTTGATGCCCGCGACAATATCGAGGACAGCCCCTTTCTGGTGGCGGGTGCGCAGGGCAGAACCGAGATCCTGCGGATGATCCTGAAAAAGGGCGCAAACCTTGAAAGCACCAACCGCTTTGGCGGCACCGCCCTCATTCCGGCTGCCGAAAAGGGACATCCGGAAGCCGTCGATATGCTGCTTGCAGCCGGTTTGGATGTCGATCACGTCAACCGGCTTGGGTGGACGGCCCTGCTTGAAGTCACAATCCTGAGAGATGGCGGGGCGGTATCCCAGCGGATCGTCCGGTCGCTTCTTGCCGGCGGCGCTGACGTTGCAGTGAAGGATTTTGACGGAAGGACCGCGCTTGCCCATGCACGCGAAAGAGGGCTTACGGAAATCGTTGCACTGCTTAAGGCCGCCGGCGCGAAGGACTGACCGGCCGCTTGGCCGAGCACGCGAGCGGCTTCAGGCCGACCTTTGCGCCAGCCCGGTGCCTGCCGGAAATGTCAACTGCACCTTCGCCCCTTCACCCGGCTTGGAACTGATATGCGCCTCGCCGCCGCTCTGGCGCACGAAGCCATAGACCATGGCAAGGCCAAGGCCCGCGCCGCCATGGTCCCCACGGGTGGTGAAATAGGGTTCAAAGGCCTTGTCCACTGCCTCCGGCGTCATGCCAATGCCTTCGTCGGTGACTGATATCACCAGTGCATCCTTCTCGCAGGCCGCCTCGATTGAAATCAGGCCGCCATCTGGCATGGCGGCCGCCGCATTGAGGCAGAGGTTGAGGATGGATTGCTCGAAAAGCGCCGGGTCGAGCGGGATTGTGGGAAGGTTGTCGTCGAGATCGAGCGCGATCCGGCATTTGGGGCCGACCGCGATCTCTAGGATGTCGGCCATGCCGCGCAGCAGGTTGGCGACATTGATTGAGCTTGGATGGATCGGCTGCTGGCTGCCGATGGTCAGCATGCTGCTGGCGAGAGACCGGCCGCGATCCGCCGCCTTGCGGATACGGGCAATGTGCCGGTTCTGGCGGTCGTTGAACCCGGCCTCGCGCTCCAAAAGCCCGAGACTGCCGGTGATGATGCCGATCATGTTGCCCACCTCATGGCTGACCTGATGCGTCATGCGCATGATGCCGTCCAGCCGCTGGGCCTTTACGGCTTCCGCTTCCTGCCGGTCGAGCGCCGTGACATCGCGGGCAAGCAGCACGATGCCGCCATCCGGCTGGCGCGACATCGATACTTCGATCACCCGTTCGTCCGCGGTGCGGTGGCGCACAACGGCGCGCTCCATCAACGCGCCCTTTTCGCTCTCGAACGGCAGAAGCATCGGATCGATTTCCGGGACCGGTTCGACAAACCGGCGGATCGGCAGTTTTCGCGACGAGCCGGAGCGTCCGACCAGTTCGATGATGCGGCGGTTCATGGTGATCGGCCGGCCGGTTGCATCAAACAGCGCTATGCCCTCATTCATGTTGCGGAAGGTCGAGCGGATGGTGCGGGCCGCCGCTTCCGCCGTGCGCCTGAGGCGCGAGACGCGGTCGACGCTGTCATGAAAGGCGCGGAATGCGTCAAGCAGACGGATCAGCTCCGTTTCCGAGCCGCTATAGGAAGGCGGGCCGACATCCTTTTCGCCTTTGGCGAGCGCATTCATGCCGTTGGAGAGCGCCGCGATCCCGCGCGACACCCGCATTACCGAGCGGATGGAGAGGATAGCCACCACCAGAACCAGAAGCGAGGCCACGGCCACGATGACCAGCAGCCGGTTGAGTGCATCGGAGGTGGAGATCAGGTCTTCGTTCAGGCTGCGGGCAACCGCATCGCCCTGGGTTTCCGTGACATGGGAGAGGTCGCGCGACACGGTATGAAGCCGCGACACCGAGGCGCGGATGGCGAACATTTCAAGGAGATAACGGCTCTGGGCCGCAAAGACCCGCTCATAGGGTTGCATCTCGGCCAGAGGCAAGCGCTCGCCGGGGTAACCCTGCTGACGCGCGGTGGTTTCGGCGACATAACGGCGGCGCAGTTCACCCAGTTGGAAGAGGCTGTCGGATGCGGAGGCGGCCTGCACGATGCCGTTCATGCGCCGGCGCAGCTCCGGGTCGGCAATGCCGCGACCGGTAGCGATTTCGCCGAGTGCCGCCGCCGCTTCCGCCTTGTGCGCCTGTGCGGCATCGGCATCCCTGGCGAGATCGAGCGTCTGCGCCCGGATAAGCTGGAGCAGTTCGACGATGCGTTCGCTCGCAAAGCCGCGTGCTGCCCGCTCCCCGCTGGCTGGCCCGGTCATCTCCAGCAGCAGGTCGACCTGCTGGACCACGGAGCGGCTTTCGCTGGAAACGCGATAGGGCGAGGCGGCATTCATCAGGAAAGGCGCGCTGGAGACGAGATCGGAGACCTGCCGGGAGACCAGCGACGCCTTGGCGAGACTGGAAAAGGCCTGCAAGCCATAGGCCGCCATCTCATCGCGGGCGCGCTGCAGGCCATAAATGGCGATGGCCGACAGGCTGAAGACGAGGACGCAGGTAAAGACGATCGCAAAGGGCAGGCGAAACGCGATCGAGGAAAGGAAGGAACGGCTGATCACGGGGAAAGCTCGCCCTCGTCGGTATGGAGCACATATCCCTTACCGCGCCGGGTCTTGATATGGCGCGGCAGATCGGGGTTTATCTCGATCTTGCGCCGCAGCCGCAGCACCAGCACATCGACATTGCGATCGATATAGCGGTCGCTTTCCGAACCCAGCCGGTCGAGGATCTGCGAACGGCTGACGGGTTGGTTTGGTGTTTCGGCGAGAATTTCAAGCAGCGCGAATTCGGCACTGGTCAGCGTGCGGCTGCGGTCCGCAAGGCAGACGGCCCGGCGGGCATCGAGATCGATCGCCCAGTCGCCGAGGCGCAGCGCCGTGCGGCCATGGTCACGCTCGCTGTCCTTTTCCTGTTTCAGCGAGGGGATCGTCCGGCGCAGAACGGCCTTGATCCGCGCCGTCAGTTCGATGGGTTCAAAGGGTTTGACGACATAATCGTCGGCGGCCGTTTCCAGACCGAGAACCCGGTCGGCGGCGCTGCCGGCGGCCGTGACCATGACGATGCCGATATCGCTATCGACCTTGCTGCGCAGCCGCTGGGCGAAAGTGCGGCCGGACGTGCCGGGCAGATTGTGATCAACGAGCACCAGCTGCATCCTGTCCCGCGCCAATATCTCGTCCGCTTCCTCGGCGGAGCGGGCGCAGGTGGGCAGCCAGCCCTCGGCCTCGACGAGGTCCGAGATAAGCTCGGCCATATCAGGATCGTCCTCGACGATCAGAATGCGAACCTTCTGATTAAGCACGGCATCTTCCTCCCGCCATCATCATAGGCGCGGCTGCGGCGATCTTCAAAGGCTCGCTGGTTATCTCCCCCGTCATAATTGTAATATCTGTAATCTTGTTCGGCGGTGCAGTGAAAAATTGGTAACCATTCTTCGATTGCGGTACGGGCCGAATGTGACATGCTGTTTGTGGAGACTGGAACGGGGAGGTTCCAGGCAGGGAGGCTTTAAGTGAAACGATTGACCGCACTTGCGGCGAGCATGGCTCTATGGCTGTGCGGCGCAGGGCATGGCATGGCCGAGCCGAAGTTGAACGTCCTGTGCGGCGTCGACGAGTCCTGGTGTGTGGCCATGCAGCGGGCCTTCGAGGCAAAGACGGGCCTTGAGATTTTAATGGTTCGCAGGAGCACCGGCGAAATCCTCGACCAGATCCGTGCGGAACGATCCCACCCGACAGTCGACGTCTGGTGGGGTGGCACGGGCGATACCCATTTGCAGGCCGGCTCGGAAGGGCTGCTGGACGAGTATCAGCCCCTGCATCCACAGGACCTGTTGCCCTGGGCGCAGAATTTTTATGCCATGTCCGGATCAAGGTCCGCCGGCATTTATGCCGGAGCACTGGGTTTTGCCTATAATTCCGAACTGCTCGCCAGAAACAATCTGCCGGCTCCCACCTGCTGGAAGGATCTGGCGAAGGACATTTATCGTGGCCATATCCTGACCGGCAATCCAAACTATTCAGGCACTGCCTTCACCATGCTCGCCACGCTGGTGCAGCTGTTCGGCGAGGAGGAGGCCTTCGGTTTCATGACGAAACTGAACCGGAATGTCGTCGGTTATACCAAGGTGGGTGCAGCGCCCGTCAAGGCGGCGGCGCGGGGCGAGGTCGTGATCGGGATTTCCTTCATGCATGACGCGGTGACCCAGAAGATCGAAGGATTTCCGCTGGTCATCGTCGCACCCTGCGAGGGCACCGGTTACGAGATCGGGGCGGTCAGCATCGTCAAGGGCAACCGTAATACGGCCCTTGCGCAGGCCTTCGTGGAATTTGCGCTGAGCCCGGAGGGGCAGGCGACCGGAGCTGCGGCGGGCCAGAACCAGGTGCCGTCCAACGCCCGGGCGACATTGCCGCTCACCGCACCCGATATATCGATGATCAAGATGGTGGACTATGACTTCGCCACTTTTGGCCAACCCGAAGAGCGAAGTCGGTTATTGAGCCGCTTCGACAGCGAAATCCACCCGAGCCAGACCCAGTAGGGCCAAAAACCAACACCTCGAAAAGACAGCGTGCGCGCCGCAGGGCGCCGCGACCGGCAGCGCCATGTCCGCGCGCTGCCCAGGAATTCAGACGCAAGCTACAGGAGGATAACCATGCGACTGACGATACTTTCCACCCTGCTTTTTGCCGGCACGGCACTGAGCGCCGTTTCCGCGCAGGCGGCGGGCGAACTGAACCTCATCTGCTCGGCCGATGTCGTCATCTGCGAACAGATGAAGGGCGATTTTGAAAAGTCGCACGACATCAAGGTCAATATGGTGCGCCTGTCTTCGGGCGAGACCTATGCCAAGGTGCGCGCGGAAGCCCGCAACCCAAAGACCGATATCTGGTGGGCCGGTACCGGCGATCCGCATATGCAGGCCGCCTCGGAAAACCTGACGCTGGAATACAAGTCGCCGATGCTCGACCAGTTGCAGGACTGGGCCGTGAAACAGGCCGAAAGCACCGGTTACAGGACTGTCGGCGTTTATGCCGGTGCGCTGGGCTGGGGCTACAACACCGAAATCTTCAAGTCGAAGGGTTACAAGGAGCCGAAGTGCTGGGCCGACCTGCTGGCGCCGGAGCTGAAGGGCGAAATCCAGATCGCCAATCCGAACTCTTCGGGTACCGCCTATACCGCGCTTGCCTCGCTCGCGCAGATCATGGGCGAAGATCAGGCGATCGACTATCTGAAGAAGCTCAACGTCAATATCTCGCAATATACCAAGTCGGGTTCCGCACCGGTCAAGGCGGCGGCGCGCGGCGAGACGGCGCTCGGCATCGTCTTCATGCATGATGCGGTGGCGCAGACGGCGGAAGGCTTCCCGGTGAAGTCGATCGCGCCGTGCGAAGGCACGGGTTACGAAATCGGCTCCATGTCGATCATCAAGGGTGCCCGCAACCTCGACAATGCCAAGACCTGGTACGACTGGGCGCTGAAACCGGAAGTGCAGTCGCGCATGAAGGACGCCAAGTCCTTCCAGCTTCCCTCCAACAAGACGGCGGAAGTGCCGAAAGAAGCGCCGAAGTTCGAGGATATCAAGCTCATCGACTACGACTTCAAGACCTATGGCGATCCGGCCAAGCGCAAGGCGCTTCTGGAACGTTGGGACCGTGAGGTTGGTGCGGTCGCCAACTGATCTTAACTCCGGCGACAGGCATCCCGGCTTTTAAAGCCGGGGTGTCCGCCACTCTCTCATCGGCATGAAATAAGCGAGGTCGGCCATGACACGTGGCAATCGCAGGCTGGACATCGTCCTGGCGTTCGGGGCTTTTGCCCTCATTCTTCTTCCCTGGTATCGCATCGAAGGCGGCTTTTTCAGCTTCCGCTGGCTGTCCGGATTTTTCTCCACCGCTAGCAATGCGCCCGGTGTGCTGCAAATATTGTCCTATGGAAAACCATGGCTTGTCGGCATCGTTCTTTTCTTCCTCGCCGCATGCCTTGTCCGGCCAATGCGTGATCCGATGCGCCGGGGTGGGTTGCTTGCCTTTATCGGTGCTGCCGGTCTCGTTTTTCTTGCTTTGCAGGGGCTGGCGATCGGCTTTACCGGCTGGACATGGACGATCAGCGAAAACCTCTTTGGCATGCTTGCCGATGGTCAGGCGTCCATGGGGGCGGGGGCCGTCGTCATGTCGTTCGTCTTCGTGCTGCTTTTCGCCTTCGGTCTTGCCGAACGTGGCGTCATGAAAGGCGACGCCTTCGTCGTCGGCGCCATTTCCGTTCTGGTATTCCTCGTTGCGGTTTTTGTCTTTTATCCGATCGGCAGCATGCTGATCGCATCCGTTCAGGATTTCGACGGCTCCTTCAATGCCGATGGCTTTATCCGCAATATCCAGGATCCCGGCATCTGGAGCCTTGGCTGCGTGGCGGGCGAAGAGCGTTGCGGCGTTGCCTGGCGCACATTGTTTCTGGCCCTAATGACCGCCTTCGGCTCGACCGTGCTCGGTCTCGGCTTCGCGCTGATCGCCACCCGCACCCGCTTTCCCTTCAAGAAGGGCCTGCGGCTTCTCACCGTTCTGCCGATCATCACGCCGCCTTTCGTCATCGGCCTTGCCCTGACGCTGCTGTTCGGCCGCGCCGGCGTCGTCACCGAATGGCTTTCCTATCTCTTTGGCATCGAGCCGGGTCGCTGGCTTTATGGCATGACCGGCATCTGGATCGCGCAGGTCCTGTCCTTCACGCCCATCTCGTTTCTGGTGCTGATCGGCGTGGTCGAAGGTGTCAGCCCGTCGATGGAAGAAGCCTCACAGACGCTGCGCGCCGACCGCTGGCGCACCTTCTGGCGGGTGTCGCTGCCGCTGATGAAGCCCGGTCTCGCCAATGCCTTCCTGATCGGCTTCATCGAGAGCATGGCGGATTTCGGCAATCCACTGGTGCTTGGCGGCACGCATGGCGTGCTGTCGACGGAAATCTTCTTTGCTGTCGTCGGCTCGCAGAATGATCCCTCCCGCGCCGCGGTGCTTGCTATCATCCTCCTGTGCTTCACGCTTTCGGCCTTCCTTGCCCAGCGTTTCTGGCTGGCAGGCAAGAATTTCGCCACGGTGACGGGCAAGGGCGACAGCGGCGCGCATATCGCCCTGCCGCGCGGCCTGTCCATCGGTGTTCACGCCATCGTCGTACCGTGGATGGTCTTCACCATCGTCGTTTATGGCATGATCCTTGTCGGTGGTTTCGTGAAGACCTGGGGTCTCGATAATTCCCTGACCTTCGATCACTACATCCGCGCCTTTTCCGTCAGCTTCTCGAACGGCTCGATCGCCTGGACGGGTGTTGCCTGGAACTCGTTCTGGACGACGATGGAGATCGCGCTGGTTTCGGCGCCGCTCACCGCTGCCGTCGGTCTTCTCACCGCCTATATCATCGTGCGGCAGAAATTCGCTGGTCGGAACCTGTTCGAATTCGCGCTGATGATGAGCTTTGCCATTCCCGGTACGGTCATCGGTGTCAGCTACATCATGGCCTTCAACCTGCCGCCGGTGGAAATGACGGGCTCGGCGCTGATCCTGATCGCCTGCTTCGTCTTCCGCAACATGCCGGTCGGCGTGCGCGGCGGCATCGCGGCGATGAGCCAGCTCGACAAGAGCCTTGATGAGGCCTCGCTGACGCTGCGGGCCAATAGTTTCCGCACCATCCGCAAGGTCATCCTGCCGCTCTTGAGGCCCGCAATCACGGCTGCGCTGGTCTATTCCTTCGTGCGCGCCATCACCTCCATCAGCGCCGTCATCTTCCTCGTCAGCGCCCAGTACAACATGGCGACGTCCTATATCGTCGGTCTCGTCGAAAACGGCGAATATGGTGTGGCGATCGCCTATTCCTCCATGCTGATCGTGGTGATGATCACCGTCATTACCGGCTTCCAGCTCATTGTTGGTGAGCGACGCCTGCGGCGCGAAAACCGCGTCGCCGGCCTGCCATCCGCTTCCTCCGTTCCTCTTGCCCAGGAGAAAACCGCATGATTTCCGTAAAGCCCGGCTCCGTCACCTTTCAGAATGTCCGCAAGACCTTCGGCGCCTTCACCGCCATTCCCGACCTGTCGCTCACCATCGAGCCCGGCACGCTGGTAACCCTGCTCGGTCCCTCCGGCTGCGGCAAGACGACGACGCTGCGTATGCTGGCAGGTCTTGAACATCCGACCAGCGGCCGCATTCTCATCGGCGACAAGGATGTGACCATGCTGCCTGCCAATGAGCGCGATGTCTCGATGGTCTTCCAGTCCTATGCGCTTTTCCCGCACATGACGGCGCTCGACAATGTCGCTTACGGCCTGCAATCCTCGGGATTGCGCAAGGCGGAAGCGCGGGAAAAGGCGGAAGAGGGGTTGAAGCTCGTCGGCCTCGCCGGCATGGGCCATCGCCTGCCGGCAGAACTTTCCGGCGGCCAGCAGCAGCGCGTCGCGGTTGCCCGCGCGCTGGTGCTGGAGCCGCAGGTATTGCTGCTTGATGAGCCGCTTTCCAACCTCGATGCCCGCCTTCGCCGCCGGGTGCGTACCGAAATTCGTGAATTGCAGCAGCGGCTGGGGTTCACCGCCGTTTATGTGACGCATGATCAGGACGAGGCATTGGCCGTTTCGGACAGAATCATCGTGATGAAGGATGGCGAAATCGCCCAGTCGGGTGCGCCGCGCGATCTATACGAAGCACCGGCCTCAGCCTTCATCGCCGATTTCATGGGTGAGGCGAATGTCGTCGGCTGTGAGGTGATCAGCATTGAGGGGCCGGATGCGCTGATCCGCGTCGGCGGCATCGATCATCGGGTTTCGGCGCGCAATGCCCGGCCCGGTCCGGCCAAGCTTGCCGTGCGTCCGGGTTCGATTGCCATCGGCCAGCCGGGCGGGCAAGGGGTCGCCGGCCGGGTGCTGCACAGCGCTTATCTCGGCGGCCATGTCGAATATGAGGTCGAGACCGATATCGGCACGCTCTTCATCGTCGACCATGCGGTCGAGGTGAGCCTGCCGCCGCAAAGCGATGTCACGCTGGGCTTCAGGAGCCGGGGTATTGCGCTGATCCAGTCGTGACGGGCTTCAGTCCTGCGGATCGGGCATGATCCACCAGAACAGCTGCACGAGGTCGCTCCAGGTGCGGGCGAGATCATCCATCATGGCATTCACCTCCATATAGAGGTGAATGGCCAGAAGCGTGAAAAGCCCCAGCAGCAGCCATGGCCAGAGCGGGCGTCTGCCCGCCGGTTTCGTTTCGTGCTTTTCGTCCTGATTGATGTCCAATCGCCATCTCCCCGTGACCTTGAGACCTACGATCAAAACCGCGCTGCTGCAACCGGTCGTCTGGAGGCGCGCGGCCACGTCCTCGCCATGAAGTGCGGCGCCCTGCCACAAAAACACCCAGATTCATTCAGCCGCAGTTCACCCGCCGGGGCGCTAAATCCCGACATCCCATAAGGAGGGAGATGACATGCGTAAGATGATTTTTGGCGCAGGAATGATACTCAGCGCCCTGTTCGGCACCGGCGCGAACGCCATGCCCGTGGGTCAGCCATCTGCACCCGCGACATCCAATGTTCAGACCGTCGACTATGCCTGCGGACGTGGCTTTCATCTGTCGCCGCGCGGCTATTGCCGTCCAAACGGCCCGCCGCGTTATGAGCGCGGCTGGGACAGGCGCGACCGCTGGGAAGGCCGCCGCGAATGGCGCGAACGTCAGGCCCGCAGAGAATGGCGGGAACGGCGAGATCGCCGCGACTGGCGGGAACACCGTGAATGGCGTGACCGTCGCGATTATTATCGCTGGTAATCGGCCAGGCCCTCTCTTAACCGGGAGGGCCTTTCTCTTGTCGTGTATCATCACGCCTTTGTCTGCCGACCCACGGCTCAATCCCCAATTCAACTGGAATTGAGGAAACCTCGGCGGTGCTCGCGGGTTAACCCGGGATGTCGACATTCAAAGGAGGATACCATGAACATTTCAAGGCGTAGCATTCTGGCAGCCGGTGCGGTCACCGCCGCCGCCACTATTTTCCCCCGTCCGTACGTGGCGCATGCCGCATTGCCGCTGGCGCAGCCACCGCTCCCGTTTGCCCAAGCCGATCTTGCGCCCGTCATTTCCGAAAAAACAGTTGGCCTACATTACGGTAAACACCACAAGGCCTATTACGACAAGCTGAACACGCTGGCAGCCGGCACACGTTATGCCGACATGGCACTGGTGGAAATCGTCACCGAATCTGCAAAATCGAAGGACGCTGACGATATCAAGATTTTCAACAACGCCGCTCAGGCGTGGAACCACGTTGCCTATTGGGATCAGTTCGTTCCGGGCGGACCCAACCAGCCGACCGGCGATCTAGCGGCGCAGGTCAACGAAACCTTCGGCGACTATGAAGGCTTCATCAAAAGGGCGGTGGATGTTTCCGACACGGTCTTCGGTACCGGCTGGGTATGGCTGACACGCGGCGACGATAACAAGCTTGCGCTCATCGGATATGAAGACGGCAAGAACCCGGTCGCCGTCGGTCGCCCCGCCTATCTGGGCATCGATATCTGGGAACACGCCTATTACGTCGATTATGAAAATCGCAAGCCCGAACATATCCGCGCCGTGCTGGACAAGCTGGTGAACTGGCGGGTCGTCGAAGAACGCGTCAAAGCCTGAGACCGGTACACTCGTCCCCTCCCGTAAACACCAATGGCTTGCCCCGAGGTGCTTTTGAGCTACTATGCCGGCATGGCGGGGAGGCCATGTTACAGGAGGGTTCATGAATTACCGGTTTTCGAAACGGCGCATGGTGTTGAAGCTTGCCGCTACGGCAGCTTCTTTTTGCATGCTGGGAATGACGGCGAGCGCCGAGGGTTTTCCCGATCGGACCATTACGCTGGTCGTGCCTTTCGCTGCGGGCGGCTCCACCGATGTGGTGGCGCGTGTCATCGCGCAGAAGATGGGCGATGAGCTTGGCCATCAGATCGTTGTTGAAAATGTCGCCGGCGCCGGTGGCAATCTCGGCGCCGACCGTGTCGCCCGGGCAGAGCCGGACGGCTATACGATCCTGATGGGCACGGTTGCGACCCATGCGCTCAACCCGCTCATCCTCAAAACAAAGCCTTACGATCCGGAAAAGGATTTCGCCCCGGTTTCCTTGCTGGTGGTGGTGCCGAATGTGCTGGTCGTCAATCCGAAGCTCAACGTCAACAGCGTTGCGGAACTGATTGCGCTTCTCAAGGCCGAGCCGGATAAATATGCCTATGCCTCTTCCGGCAATGGCACGCCGCTGCATCTTTCAGGCGAACTGTTCAAGAGCATGGCTGGTGTCAGCATGCAGCATGTTCCCTATAAGGGAGCAGGCCCGGCGCTCAACGATCTTCTCGGCAACCAGATTTCGATCATGTTCGACAATCTGCCGTCGTCATCCGGCCACATCAAGTCCGGAACATTGCGGGCGCTTGGTGTGACAACCACTGAGCGCGCTTCATCCTTTCCGGATATGCCGACCATTGCCGAGACAGTGCCGGGTTATGAAACCTACACCTGGAATGCGCTCTTTGCGCCTGCCGGCACGCCGGCCGGCGCGATCGATAAGCTCAATGCCGCCGCCAAGAAAGCGCTTGCCGATCCGAATGTGGCCGCGCGCATGGCGGAGTTCAGCGCCAAGATCGTTGCTTCGTCACCCGATGAGCTGAAAAGCCACGTTGCGGCCGAAATCGCCAAGTGGGAACCGGTCGTCAAAAATGCAAATGTGCAGATGGACTGATCGGGAGCGCTAATCCCGGTATCTTCGATACCTCGCTGCGCACTCCGTGCTGGGGTGCGCAGTAGCAGCTGCCGCTGCAGAACCGTAACCGAAGCTGTCATTGTCCGGCCAGGAACGGGCCTGCCACATCGGCCAATGTGTCGTTTCCGCATCACTTGCCATAAGGTTGCAAAAACCCGCTTGGCAAGCTCAAATCACTCAGCTACAAAACGTATCACCGCGTCAGATCAAACAAAGGGAGGCGTTGCATGACACCAGCATTCACCGAAAACCTCCCGCAGGGAATGACCCGACACTAGGTCATATCCATTCGAGGCCCGCCCTGCGCGCGCCCGACATGCGGTTTTTTCCTTCATAGCCCGATTGATCTGACGGGATCATTTCGTCTCCCGTCCGGGCTGTGCCATCCAACTTCCGTTTTGAGGACCGGTTGCCGATTTTCTGGCGCCGTGCTGGTTAAAATGTCTCGCAAGAAGCTCGATTTCCGCGCCGATGCCTATCGTCATGTGCTCGGCTTTGTTTTTCACCACTGGAGCCACCGGCCGGCACTGGTGGGTTTCATCATCGTGCTGGTCATTGCCAGCACGCTGGCCGAAGTCATGGTGCCGGTTTTTTCCGGCCAGATCGTTGATGCCATTGCCGGCGGCAACGGGGCGGACAAGGCGCTGCACGCTTTTGTCATCGTGGTGTCGCTGGGTCTCACCAGCGTGGTGCTGCGCTGGTTCATCTTTAACGGCATCATCAGGCTCACGCTGAAAACCATGGCTGACGTCACCAATAACGGCTTCCACAAGGTGCAGCGTTTCTCGACTGACTGGCATGCCAACAGCTTTGCCGGCTCTACGGTGCGCAAGATCACGCGTGGCATGTGGGCGCTGGATTCGCTGAACGACCTGCTGCTCATCGCGCTTCTGCCGTCCCTCGTGATGCTGGTCGGCGCCACCATCGTGCTGGGCAGCTACTGGCCGGTCATGGGCCTCATCGTTGGCCTCGGCTCGCTGATCTATGTCGGTGTCACCGTGGCTCTTTCCATGGGTTATGTGTCGCCTGCGGCACGGCTTGCCAATGCCTGGGATACAAGGCTTGGCGGGGCGCTGGCGGATGCCATCAGCTGCAACTCGGTCGTCAAGGCCTTTGGCGCTGAAACGCGTGAGGAAACGCGGCTGGGCCATGTGCTGGTGAAATGGGATAACCGCACGCGCAGGACATGGCGGCGCGGTACGCTGAATGGCACCATTCAGAGCTTCATGATGGTGTCCATGCAGGCCGGCATTCTCGGCACCGGTCTCATCATGTGGCGACAGGGGCTGGCGACGCCGGGTGATATCACCTTCGTGCTTGCCATGTTCTTCGTGTTGCAGGGTTACCTGCGTGATGTGGGGCAGGATATCCGTAACCTGCAACGCGCCGTCAACGACATGGAAGAGCTGGTGCTACTGGACAAGATGCCGCTTGGCGTCGAAGACAGGCCGGATGCCGCGCGGCTTGATATCGGCAGGGGCGAGATCGTCTTCGATCACGTCACGTTCCAATATGGCGCGCATCCCACCCCGCTTTATGATGACTTCTCGGTCACCATCAAGCCGGGCGAGCGTGTGGGGCTGGTTGGTCATTCCGGCTCGGGCAAGACAACCTTCGTCAAGCTCATCCAGCGCCTTTACGACATCAAGTCGGGCGCAATCCGCATCGACGGGCAGAATATCGCCGGTGTCACGCAATCGAGCCTGCGCGGCCAGATCGCCATCGTGCAGCAGGAACCCATCCTGTTCCACCGCACGCTGGCGGAAAACATCGCCTATGGCCGGCCGGGTGCCTCAAGACGGGAAATCGAGCAGGCGGCAAAACAGGCCAGCGCCCATGAGTTCATCATGTCCCTTCCAAAAGGGTATGAGACCATGGTCGGCGAACGCGGCGTTAAGCTCTCGGGCGGGGAACGCCAGCGCGTCGCCATTGCCCGTGCCTTCCTTGCGGATGCACCGGTGCTGATCCTTGACGAGGCCACTTCGAGCCTCGACAGCGAAAGCGAAGTGCAGATCCAGCAGGCCATGGAACGGCTGATGGATGGCCGCACGACGCTGGTCATCGCGCACCGGCTCTCCACGGTCAGGGCGCTGGACCGGCTGCTGGTGTTCGACAAGGGCAAGATTGTCGAAGAAGGCGACCATCAGGCGCTTATCCGCCTCAATGACGGCATCTATCGCCGGTTGTTCGAGCGGCAGGCGCTGGAACTGACCAAGGGCCTGGTGGCCTGAAACAATGAAACGCCGGAGTTCACCCTCCGGCGTTTCATGGCAACTTCAAACCTGCGCCACGAACGCGCCGCTTTTTTCCATTAGTAGCGCTCTCTCCGCAATACCAACAGGACGGTGAACCATGGATTTCAACCCGATCACAAAGCCGCAACGCCTTGTCATCCGGAGAAACCATATCCATGCCTTGTTCCATCACCCTTTCAGACCTCTCATGGTCCACGCCTGACGGTCATCCGCTCTTTTCCCACATCAATCTTCGCTTCGGCCTCGAACGAGCCGGCCTTGTCGGGCGCAACGGCGTTGGCAAGACGACGCTTCTGAAGCTGATTGCCGGCGAATTGTCGCCGTCCGCCGGCACGGTGTCCGTCTCCGGCCGGATAGGCGTTCTCAGGCAAATCGTGCAGGTGATGCCCGGGGAGACCGTCGCGGATCTTTTCAACGCGCGGGAGGCGCTCAAGGTTCTTTCCCGCGCCGAGGCGGGGCAGGCGACGCTGGAGGAGCTTGGTGACGTTGACTGGATGCTGGAGGAAAAAATCGCCGATGCGCTGGCTGATGTCGGGTTGGACGCTTCGCCGTCAACGCTGCTTTCGGCATTGTCCGGCGGGCAGCGCACACGGGCGGCACTTGCAGCCCACATCCATGCCGCCCCGGACTTCTTGATCCTCGATGAGCCGACCAACAATCTCGACCGTGACGGTCGTCTGTTCGTTGCCGATTTTCTGGCCGGTTGGCGTGGCGGAGCGATTGTCGTCAGCCATGATCGGGAACTTCTCGATACGTTTGATGCGATCGTCGAAATGACGACGCTGGTCGCAACCCGTTATGGCGGCAACTGGAGCCATTACCGTGCGCAAAAGGCACTGGAACTGGCGGCCGCCGAACAGGACCTCGCCAGCGCCGAAAAGCGCCTGTCCGAGGTTAGGCGACGGTCGCAGGAGGCACTGGAACGCAAGGCCCGGCGCGACGCAAAGGGCGCCGCAAAAGCGGCAAAGGGGGATATGCCGCGCATTGCCGCCGGTGGCATGAAAAGGCGTGCCGAAAACACCAGCGGCGACAATGCCAATCTCGCCAGTCGTCTGAAAGCCGAAGCGACCGACGATTTGCAGACGGCGCGACAGCGGATCGAAGTCCTTCAGGACCTTACTGTCACCCTGCCACCCAGCGGGTTGCACAAGACCAGAACCGTGCTGAGCCTGCAAAACCTGACCGCGGGATATTCGGGAAAACAGCCCGTGTTCGCCGATCTGTCCTTCGAAATCAACGGCCCGCAGCGCGTGGCCGTGACAGGCCCGAACGGATCGGGAAAAACGACGCTGCTTTCCGTGATCAGGAAGGAACTGACGCCGTTGTCAGGAACGGTCCACCTCGGTGTGACGTCCGTCTTTCTGGACCAGCAGGTCAGCCTGCTGGATCCGAAGCTGTCGATCCGCGACAATTTCCTTCAACTCAACCCGCAGGCCGGAGAGAACGCCTGCAGGGCAGCGCTTGCCCGCTTCATGTTTCGTGCCGATGCCGCCTTGCAGATCGTCGGAACGCTTTCGGGTGGACAGATGCTGCGCGCGGGTCTCGCCTGCGTTCTTTGTGGCCCGCAGCCGCCGCAATTGCTGATTCTCGATGAACCGACAAACCATCTGGATATCGATTCCATCGCGGCCGTGGAGGCCGGCCTGAGAGCCTATGACGGAGCGCTTCTGGTTGTCAGCCATGATGAGGCATTTCTTGGCAAGATTGGCATCGATCGGCGGCTTACCCTTGGCGGACCGTGAGGCGTCGTGATTGCACACGCCGAAGCCGGACGTCCATCTGCCGTTTTGCCTGGATGTCACCCTTTTTCATGGCGACCGCGCTGCCTTCAACCCACGCGGCAACGGCGCCGTCATCGTCTCCGAGATGCAAAAGGCATTCGCCAAGTGCCGCCCAGGCCGCTGAGTAATCGTGGTCCTGGTGAACCGCCTCGCGCAGATGTCGCGCCGCATCGTCGAATTGCCGCGCGGCCATCAGGGCCTTTGCGAGTGAAAAGCGCAGGAGTGGGGCATCTTTACCGTCTTCCAGCATTTTCAGGAGCTTTTCAATCATCGTCATTCCATTGCAATGGTGGGCTTCATGCAAATCGATACGACGTCAAGTGCGGTTGAGGTCAAGCGGAGATTGGCGCCTCTCCGGAGGAAATCTCCGCTGATAGCGCGGAACGTTTCACATTGACATTCGGCGCACCGCGACCGGATCCCAGATATCATCAAGCGGCCCTTCAAGGGCGGTGCGCGGGGGAATGAGCTGCGGTTCGATAATGGTGACCTCCGGCTCTGCGCGGTTCTCTTCGAGCAGTTCGAACCCTTTTTCGAGCATTTGCGCAATATCGGGTTTGATCATGTAAACTGGAAAGGGAAGAAAAGACGCGAATGGGTCATAGTCAAAACAGCCGACGACGATGTCGCCGAATGCCTCGCCGTCATGACGTCCCATGAAACGAAGCAACCCCTCGAAGTTGATCGATGAATTGACGAAGAAACAGCGGGGAAGGCGGCCCCTGCGCTCGAAGAAGCGTTCGAATGCCAGTTCCGTCATGCGCGGCGAATAGCCGGTGATCTCGATATCATCACCACTCTGCACGCCGAAATAATCGGCTTTCGCTGCATGAAAGCCGTCAATACGCTCGCGGCTGGCGTGGTCGTCATGACCGCCGAACAGGATGACGTCGTCAGGGCCGAGGGAACCGCCCTTGGCCGCATGGGTAAGGATTGCTGATGTCAGGATTTCCGCGCCGTGCCTGTTGTTGGAAATGACAGACGAGGCAAATTTGCCGGGCAGGTCGATATTGACATGCGGAAGGGCGGCGCGGGCGCAGACCTGGTGAACGCCATCAGGATCGGTGACGCCGGCAATGAACAGGGCATCAATCGAATAGGCGATCAGCGTCTCGACGGTGCGGCGTTCCTCCTCGGGATCGCGTCGCCCGGAAACCACCATCGGCGACAGGCCGCGTTTGCGTGCCTGCCCCTCGAAGGTCTGGGCCATCGATGAAAAGAACCGATTGTCATAAACCGGCACCAGAAGTCCGACGAGACCGGATTTTGAGCTCCTGAGGCCACGGGCCTGCAGATTGGTGGTGTAGCGCTGTGCCTTGGCGAGCGAGAGTATCTTGTCTGCGGTTTCCTCCGAAATCCGCCGCTTGCGCCACGATCCATTCAACACCGCGCTCACTGTCGAGGCGGACGCGCCAGACAAGAGCGACAAGTCATAAATGGTGGCTTTCTTGGAACTTATGCCTGTCACTTCGATCTCCCCAGCTGATTCCGATTATTAGAGCACGCATCCCCTTGACGGAAGGGAGCTTCATGATATGGTTATTGCACCATCGATTGTGCAGTTTGGCAATATCGATTGTGCAGGATGGTTGCTATGGGAGTGGCAAGGGAGAGTCTCGAATAAGCGAGATGAGAGATTTGAAGCGCAGCAGGGAAAAACTGGCTGCGGCGGATTTCGTTTGCCGATTTTTTGAGGAGGAACATCATGAAGAAAATTATTGCTGCGGCGCTCGGCCTGTCGCTTGCGCTGCTCTCATCCGCGGCCTTCGCCGAAGGGCCCAAGGTTGGCGTCGTCGTCAAGATCGGCGGTATTCCGTGGTTCAACGCCATGGAAGCCGGCATCAAGGAGCAGAGCAAGAAGCTCGGCGTCGACGGTTTCATGGTTGGTCCGACCAGCGCCGACCCGGCCCTGCAGGTTCGTGCGATCGAAGACCTGATCGCCCAGAAGGTCGATTTCATCGGTGTCGTGCCGAATGACGCGAAGGTGCTTGAGCCGGTGTTGAAAAAAGCCCAGGCCGCCGGCATCAAGGTCATCACCCATGAATCGCCCAAACAGCTCGGCGCTGACTGGGATTTTGAACTGGCTTCCGCCAAGGGCTTTGGTGAAGCGCATGGCAAACTCCTGGCGGAGAAGATGGGCGGCAAGGGTTCTTATGCCGTCTTCGTCGGTTCGCTCACCGTGCCGCTTCACAATGCCTGGGCCGATGCCGCCATCGCCTATATCAAGGCCAATTATCCGGACATGAAGCTCGTCGGCGACCGCTACGGCGTCGCCGAAGATCTCGACAAGAGCCGGTCGACTGCGCTCGATCTGATGTCCGCCAATGCCGACCTGAGCGGTTTCCTTGCCTTCGGTTCGCAGGGCCCGATCGGTGCCGGACGTGCTGTCGAGGAGCGGCGCAAGGATGGCAAGGTCTTCGTCATCGGCCCGTTTTCGCCGGGGCAGGGTGCCAAGCTGATCAAATCCGGTGCCCTGACTGGCGGCTTCATGTGGAACCCGAAACAGGCCGGTGAGGTGTTCATCACGCTCGCCGACCGCATCGCCAAGGGCGAGACACCCAAGGCCGGCGACAATATCGAAGGTCTTGGCACCATCAACCCCGAGGGTAACACCATCGTCGTCGACCAGCTTTTGAAGATCGACAAGGAAAGCATCGACAAGCTCGTTTCCATGGGCCTCTGATCCTCCCCAGAGCCGCAGGCGTCGCGCGGGAAAAATACCCGCGCGACGCCCATTCAGGAAAACATGCCGAGCGCCACGTCTGCGATGCTTTCGCGGCGAAAGGAGAGATACGCTATCATGAGCGCAGAACCGCTCCTGTCCCTCAAAAATGTCAAAGTCACTTTCGGCGGCGTGCGCGCCCTGAAGGGCGTTTCTTTCGAGGTCAATCCCGGTGAGGTGCATTGCCTTGCCGGCGAAAATGGCTGTGGCAAAAGCACGCTGATCAAGGTCATCACAGGCGTTTATACGCCCGAAAACGATGCGGAACTGTATTTCGACGGCAAGCCGATAGCCGCGATGACCCCGACTCTTGCGCAATCGCTTGGCATTCAGGTGATCTGGCAGGATCTGGCGCTGTTTGATGAAATGTCGGTGGCGGAGAATATCGGCTTTCAGTACGCGGTAAACGGCAGGTATGGGCTGGTCGACAAAGGTGCAATCGCAAAAGCGGCCGAGAAGGCTTTGGCCCGGCTCGGCGTTGAGATCGACCTCCACCGTCCGCTGAAGGAGTTGCCTATTGCCCAGCGTCAGATCGTGGCGATTGCCCGCGCACTGGTCGGGGAAGCCCGCCTCGTTTTCATGGATGAGCCGACCGCGTCGCTGACGCAATCGGAAACGGACTATCTGATCGATATCGTCCGCAACCTCTCCGCCTCCGGCGTTGCGGTTGTGTTCGTCTCGCACCGGCTGGCGGAAGTGCTTGAGATTTCGGACCGTATCACCGTGCTGCGTGACGGATCGCTTGTCGGGGTCTTCCCGGTTGAAGGCATGACCCAGTCACGCGTGACCGAACTGATGACCGGCCGTAATTTCGACAGCGCCGTCATTGCCGCTGATCACGATGACAAGCCGGTCGTCCTCTCGGTGCGCGGGCTCACGCGCGCCGGCGAGTTTGAAGATGTGTCTTTCGATCTGCGGCGGGGCGAAACGCTGGGGATTACCGGCCTGCTGGGAGCCGGACGCACCGAACTGGCCTTGACCCTTTTCGGAATGCATCGGCCGCAATCGGGTGAAATCCTGATCGACGGGAAGAAAGTGAATTTTCTTTCCAACCGGGATGCGATCCGGGCCGGCGTCGCCTATCTTTCCGAAGACCGGCTGGCACTTGGTCTCAATCAGCCCCAGTCGATCGCCGATAATCTCGTCATGGCCTCGCTCGACCGTTTGCTGACGGGCGGCCTTATTTCGCCATCGAAAAAGGCGGATGTGGTTTCCCGCTGGATTTCAGCTCTCGGCGTCAAGATCGGCCTGCCGGAAGACCCGATCCGTACGCTTTCGGGCGGAAACCAGCAGCGCGTGGCCATTGCCAAGTGGCTGGCGATCGGGCCGAAAATCCTCATTCTGGATGCGCCGACCGTGGGTGTCGATGTCGGTGCCCGCGCCGGCATTTTCGAAATTGTCCGAAAGCTCGCCGCCGAAGGTCTTTCGATCATCGTCATCTCCGATGAACCGCCGGAAGTCTATTTCAACACCGACAGGATCATCCACATGGTCGAAGGCCGGTTCCACGCCACCCATGATCCGCGACATGTGTCGCTTACCGAACTGGAGTCCGCCATCTATGCGTAGGCTCATCCTCGGACATACGACCGAATTCACGCTGCTTGTGGTCATGGTGCTGCTCTGCACGGGCCTGTCCTTCGCAACCGACCGTTTCCTCACCATCTCCAATGCCTTCGATGTGCTGAATGTCTCGGCGGTCAACATCATCTTTGCGGTCGGCCTGCTTGTCGTGTTGATTTCAGGCGGTATCGACATCTCCTTCGCCGTTGCCGCTTCCGTCGTGCAATACGTGACGGTGCTGGCGCTCAGTGCGCTCGGCGGCGGCAACTGGGCCGAAGGTTTCATCATCGCCGGCGCGGTTGGCCTTGGTCTCGGTTTCGTCAACGCCTTCCTCGTCTGGCGGCTCAATATCATTTCCATCGTCGCGACCATTTCCACGTTCAACATCTTCTTCGGGCTGTTGATGTTCTTCACCAAGGGCGTGTCGATCTACGACCTGCCGGAATGGCTTTCGACCCGCGTGGTGTTTTATGAGCGCGAGATGCCGGATGGTTCCTGGGTCGAGCTGACGCTGCCGGTCGTGGTCATGATCCTCTGCTGCCTCGCCACCTGGTTCATGATTTCTCGCACCACGGTCGGCCGCAAACTTTATGCTTTCGGTGACAATCCGGAAGGCGCACGCCGCTTCGGCATCAATATCGGCGCCATGCATTATATTTCCTTCGGCTGGCTCGGCCTGATGGCGGGCATTGCCGGTCTCATGCAGGCCCATTATGCGCAGGAGGTCGTGCCGAACGCGCTTTATGGCCGCGAGCTGGATGTTCTCGCCGCAACTGTGCTTGGTGGTGCGCGGCTTGGTGGCGGCAAGGG
This sequence comes from Agrobacterium sp. 22-210-1, assembly GCF_053522525.1. Taxonomy (NCBI): domain Bacteria; kingdom Pseudomonadati; phylum Pseudomonadota; class Alphaproteobacteria; order Hyphomicrobiales; family Rhizobiaceae; genus Agrobacterium; species Agrobacterium sp. 22-210-1. The sequence goes on from NZ_JBNWCI010000003.1 coordinate 814,037, forward strand.
TTCGGTCATCGGCTGCGTGCTTGGCGTGTTGATGGTGTCCATCACCCAGAACGGCCTCAACCTGATGGGTGTCTCTCCCTTTGCATTCAAGATGATCGTCGGCGCGATCATTCTCATGGCAATCACGCTGTCCTCCACCCGGTTCGACAAGCTGCTGCCGTCAGCCCTGCGAACCTCCGCAAACAAGGGGAGTGCGCAGCGATGAGCAGCTTCGTTCGGAAATTCAACGCGATTTTCGGCGCTGACATGGCCGGGCCGGTGATTGCCTTTGTCGCGGTCATGCTCATCTTCGGGACGCTGGCGGATAATTTCCTGTCGCTCGCCACATTCGGTTCGGTCGCCTTCCAGTTGCCGGAGCTCGGTCTTTTGACGCTGGCGATGCTGCTGCCGCTGCTGACCGGCGGGATCAATCTTTCGGTCACTTTCGCCGCCAATCTGTCGGGGCTGGCGGCAGCCTGGGTGCTGCAGGCCCATGGCGGCGTGGACGCACCGCCGAGCGCCTTCCTGCTCGCCTGCCTTGCCGCCCTTGCCACCGGCGGCGCTGCCGGCGCCATGACCGGCGCGGCAATTGCCTATACCCGCGCGCACCCGATCCTCGTCACCCTGTCGATGATGATTTTCCTGCGCGGGCTCGGGGAGTTTCTGACGCGTGGAGGCGATGTTTCCGGTTTTCCGGCCTATATGGCGCCGCTTGGTCACGGCACGCTTTTCGGGCTGCCCATCCCGCTGCTGATCTTCATAGCCTGTGTCGGGCTGTGGCATGTGCTCCTGACCCGCACCAAGCTCGGTTTTGGTCTGCTGATGATCGGCTCCAATATCGAGGCGGCGCGTTATTCCGGTCTCAACACCCGCAAGATCCAGGTGCTCGTCTACACGCTCTCGGGGCTCATGTGTGCCGTCGCCGGCATCATCATGCTTGCCCGCTTCAACTCGGTGCGTGTGGGACACGGTGAATCCTACCTGCTGATCACGGTACTGGCGGCGTTCCTCGGCGGCATCAATCCATTCGGCGGCTTCGGCCGTGTGCTGCCCGTCTTCGTCGCGCTGATCGTGCTGCAGCTCCTGTCGTCCGGGCTCAACCTTCTCGGCGCCAACCAGCATCTGGCAACGGCGCTGTGGGGTGTGCTGATGATTGTCGTCATGGCGGCGCGCGGCCTGTTTTCAGGTTACTTCGCATCTCTCAGAAAGAAGGTATGACGTGCAAGGCTTCGGTGTTCACGCAATGATGTGGTCCCTCAACTGGGATCATGAAAGCGCCAGGCGGGCCATTACAGGTGCTGCGGATTATGGGCAGGACTTCATCGAGATTCCGCTTGTCGATCTCCCATCCGTCGATACGGCGCATACCCGCGCCCTGCTGGAGAAATACGGCCTGCGGGCCGCTTGCTCGCTGGTTCTGCCGGAGCCTGCCTGGGCCTCCGTCCGCCCGGAAGCAGCCGTCGCGCATCTGAACGCCGCGCTGGACAAGGCCGCCGAAATGGGGGCGGAAGCGCTGACCGGCGTCACCTATGGCGGCACCAGCGAGCGCACGGGTTTCCCGCCGACGCAGGCTGAATACGACAATCTGACACGCGCGCTATCTCAGGCTGCCGGCCACGCGAAGACGCTTGGCCTGCAATTCGGGATCGAGGCCGTCAACCGATACGAAAACCATCTGGTCAACTCAGCTGAACAGGCGGTGGCGCTGGTCGAGCGTATCGGCGCCGACAATATCTTTGTCCATCTCGATACCTTCCACATGAACATGGAAGAGAAGGGCATCGCCAGTGGCATCGTCGCTGCCCGTAACCATTTGAAATACATGCATATGTCGGAAAGTGACCGCGGCACGCCGGGTTTCGGCAACGTTGCCTGGGACGCGGTGTTTGCCGCACTCGCGGCGATTGGCTTCAAGGGCGTACTGACGCTCGAGAGTTTCGCCGCGATGCCGGAGGAGATGGCGGGTGCGATTTCCACCTGGCGGCCGGTCGCTTCAGGCGCAGACGAGGTCCTCGACAAGGGGCTGGCCTTCCTGCGCGACAAGGCAAGCCAGTACCGGATTTTCTGACCGCAATCATGATCGGGGCGAGGACCACCTTGAGTACAATTGACGATAATGCCCGTGAGATTGCGGGCTTGGCCCTCCAGCGTCTGGAAAGGGCAAAAGGCCGACGCGTGATGATCGCGATTGCCGGCGCCCCGGGATCGGGAAAATCGACCATTGCCGAAGGTGTGGTGGATGTGTTGAACGCCGGCGGAGGCGAGCCCGCCGCGCTTTTCCCGATGGATGGTTATCACTATGACGATGCCGTGCTCGAAGAGATGAACCGCCGACCATTCAAGGGCGCCATCGATACGTTCGATGCCCACGGGTTGCGGCACATGCTCGAGCGCCTCAAGGCCAATGAGGATGATGTCATTGCCGTTCCGGTCTTTGACCGGGCGATCGAAATCGCCCGCGCCGGCGGCCGGCTGATCCCGCAATCCGTCGATATCATCGTCTGTGAAGGCAATTATCTCCTCGCCGGCCAATCGCCCTGGAACCGTCTCAAACCGATCTTCGATCTGACGGTTTTTGTCGATGTCAGCGAGGACGATCTGCGTGCGCGGCTGAGAAACCGCTGGCTGGGCTTCGGTCTTGCCGAAGACGAGATCAACCGGAAGGTCGAGGAGAACGATCTTCCCAACGGCCGTTTCATCATCTCGACGAGCAGCGAACCCGATCTTCGCATCGGCAATCCGGGAAGCGGGGCCGCTTCCTGAGACGCACCGAATGATCGCGGGCGCCCACATCCCAACCAAGTGAAACAGAAGCGAAAGAAATCCCCATGAAACACGGCATCTATTATTCTTACTGGGAACATGAGTGGAGCGCCAAGTTCGGCCCCTATATCGAAAAGGTCGCCAAACTCGGCTTCGATATCATCGAAGTCGCCGCCCACCATATCAACGAATACAGCGACGCCGAACTCGCCGTGATCAAGCAGAGTGCGAAGGATAACGGCATCATGCTCACCGCCGGCATCGGCCCGTCGAAATCAAAGAACCTGTCGTCGGACGATGCGGCCGTGCGCGCGGCGGGCAAGGCGTTTTTTGAGCGGACGCTCACCAATGTCGCCAAGCTCGACATCCGCACCATCGGCGGCGCCCTGCATTCCTACTGGCCGATCGATTATTCGCAGCCGGTCGACAAGCCGGGTGATTACGCACGTGGTGTCGAGGGTATTCACGGCATTGCCGATTTCGCCAATGATCTCGGCATCAACCTGTGCATCGAAGTCCTCAACCGCTTTGAAAATCACGTGCTCAACACGGCGGCCGAAGGCGTCGCTTTTGTGAAGGATGTCGGAAAGAACAATGTGAAGGTCATGCTCGATACCTTCCACATGAACATCGAGGAAGACAGTTTCGGCGAAGCCATACGCACGGCCGGCCCGCTGCTGGGTCACTTCCACACCGGCGAGAGCAATCGCCGTGTTCCGGGCAAAGGCAGGATGCCCTGGCAGGAAATCGGCCTCGCGCTTCGCGATATCAATTACACCGGTGCCGTCGTCATGGAGCCGTTCGTCAAGACCGGTGGCACCATCGGTTCTGATATCAAGGTGTGGCGTGATCTGAGCAATGGCGCCGACATCGCCAAAATGGACGAGGACGCCAGAAATTCCCTGGCATTCTCCCGTTTCGTCCTCGGCGGCTGATGTCCGCAAAACGCGTGTTGCCCAGGCGCCCGTCACCGGCGGCGCCTGGTCTCTCACCAAAAACAGACTGATGACCGACGCGGGCAGTCAATCGGCTGGTTGAACAAACCACAATTCATGGGCTAAGGCTGCGGGGTATCTGAGGATCGGAAACGGTCCGCCCAAGGCCATTGGTTCACATGATCCCTGTCGCACTCCCGTCCGTCGAAGCGCTGCTTCTCGTCGCCTTCCTTCTCACCACGACCTTTGTCTGGGTCGTCTGGACGCTGGGGCTGCTCATTCGATATATCTGCGGCCGCTGGAAACGCCCGATGCTGCTGCCCTATGGGCTGGTGACCGCCATCGCAGCCTTCACCGTGTGGAAAACTGGTGATTTTTATATCCATATGCGGGCTTATGACAGGGAGAGGACGGCAAGCTACCGGCCGGAACTGCTTGCACCGACCCGGCTTGGCCAGATCGATATGCCCAAAGGTACGAAACTCGAGCTTGCCATTGCCGATACAAGGGACGCCTTCAGCCGCGCCTTGTTTCCGCATCCCGTGCGCGTTGCAGATATCGATGCCGTCGAGATCGCCCGCTATATCGCGATAAAAACCAACGACAACTACGAAACCATTGGCTTTACCCCCGACAACATGCGGATAACCGGCAATGGCGTAACCACCCAGAGCGGCTGGCGCTGCGACGCGACCCAGCCGGTGGAATTTGATCTGCGGCCCGATGGCAGCATATCCGCCTTCAGCAGATGTATTCTTGCCAATGGCAATGTCGTCGATGGCATCACCCTGCCGGAAGGAACGTCCCTGCGCGCTTCCACCGGCAATGTCTATATCGACGGCTTCGTCGATTCCGACAGATGGGTTCTCGGCACGCCGCAGGGTCAGACCGTTCGCGTCGATAATTTCGATCTCTCCGATGCGACGATTGCCCTTGATGACGAACGAAAACTCTACGAAATCAAAGGCGCGGTCCTGTCAAAAGAGGCAACGCTCGGAACCCGCCGCCATGCGGCCGGAACCCATGTTCGCTACAACTCCCGGCACCTCCGGAAAGATTATCCAGCCGCATGGCTGCTCACCCCACCTCTGCCTGATGTTGATCCTCAGCCGTCATCGCCCGCAAGCCTCGTGCAGAACAGGGAAGGAGAGGTTCTGGCCACCCCGGCGGATTGAACAGGACCGGGCAGGGATGCGGCGAAATGGCCCGCCCGCGAGCACACGCTGAACGCTGGGATGAAGGAAAATCCAGTCCTGTAAAAAGGCCGTGGTCATGCCTTTTTGCGATTGGCCGTTGCCGCTTCGATACCTGACGCCAGGTGGCTATCGAACCAGGCGATCATTTTACGAAGCTTTTCTTCGGCGGGCGTGACGTCACCTGCGTTTACGAGTTCAGCCGCAGCCTGAGACATGGCCAGCAGAATGCGCGCGGTTTCTGGCACATAGGGCAGATCGCCCCCCGCATCGTGGCGTTCGCGTATAATCTGATAACGTAGCTTCTCAGGGTAAGTCCATGCACTCACAAGCAAATCATGGACGCTGACCTCTTGGCCTGCGATATCGATCACCGCGTCGCGGTCAGCCTCGACATATCCTGATGCCTCTATGCGCTCGCAGGCGTCGATTGCGGCATTCATCAAGTTCCTGACCACGTTCCAATCTGTTTTCATTGCATCCTCCTTACCGACTGCGCAGGCCGGTCGACGGTATGTCGATGATCCGTTGCATGCAATGTCGACAGAAAGCGACCAGTGAAATCGTTTTTCCCAAGTGTCTTGCGAACGATCTCAAACACCGCGAACAGCTGTGAAAATACTGTGATACCGCAGGTGTCTTCTGGTGATGGATCGCGGGTGGCCGCGATCCATCATCGCGCTGTGCTTTACCGCTCCCGGTAAAAGATCATGCCGCCATGGTGCAGGACATCATCTATGAACGTTCCATCCGCGGTAAAGCCGGTATCGTCCCGGTAATCGATGTGATTGCCGGTCACGACGTAACGGCCCTGATAGGCGCTTTTACGGTTGCCGCGGGCTTCGTCATAACGCCCGTTGGCCAAAAGCTCCTGACGGATATGGCCGTCACCTGTCACCCACATTCCGACATAGGGGTGAGCTTGCGGGGGCGTGGAACCGGCGCTGGTTTCGGTCCCTGTGAGCATGGCAATGGCAGCGGCAACGGGTATTGTCATGTTTTTCATCTGTTTTCCTCCTCAGGCGGCAGCCGTTGGGCGAACAACGATCTCGTTCAGATCGACGTCATCAGGCTGTTCGATGGCGAAACGCACCGCGCGGCCGATGGCATCGGGCTTTAGCGCAATGGCGCGGTAGGTTTTCATGGCCTCGGCTGCTGCCGGATCGGTGATCGTTTCCGCCAGTTCGCTTTCCACCACACCGGGATGAATGCAGGTGACGCGCAGATCCGGCCGTTCCTGTCGCAACCCGTCCGAAATCGCGCGGACGGCGAATTTCGTGGCGCAGTAGACGGCGGCGGTCGGCACCACCGACAGCGCCCCGATGGAGGCGATATTGATGATGTGGCCGGAACCGCGCGACGTCATCTCCGGCAGCACGGCCGCGATGCCGTGCAGCACGCCCTTGATGTTGACGTCCACCATGCGGTCCCATTCGTCGACCTTCATCGAGGCCATCAGGGAAAGCGGCATGACGCCGGCATTGTTGACCATGACATCGACCCGGCCGAAGGTTTCGCGCGCCTTATCCGCGAAGTCTGCCACATCGGCACGGTTGGTGACATCCAGTCGGCTGACCGCCACCTGGCTGTTACCCGCTTCCCGGATCTCCTTTGCGAGTTCCTCCAGCCGCGCCGTACGGCGGGCGCCGAGCATGAGTTTTGCACCAGCCTTGCCGAGTTCACGCGCGATACCCGCGCCAATGCCGCTGGAGGCTCCCGTAATGAGAACAACCTTGTCCATCGTTCTGTCCTTCCTTTTTGAAACCACCGCTCGATTGCGGTTGCATGAAAGATAGACAGGCAGCATTGTTGAGATAAGATGCCTATTAATTTCCATAGTGGTAAGGAAAGCTAAACAGTGACGCCCGATCTGAACGCTCTCTCGGTCTTTGCGCTGGTGGCGGAACTGAAGAGTTTCAGCGCTGCCGCGGACCGAATGGGCGTGTCACGTTCCGCCGTCAGCCAGACAATTCGGCGGCTGGAGGAAATGCTCGGCCTGGCGCTGGTGCTGCGCACCACCCGCAGCGTCAGTCTCACCGAGGCGGGTGAGGGGCTTTATGCCAATATTGCTCCCGCCATAGCCGAAATGTCGGCGGCGGTGGAACAGGCGGGCGAATTGCGCGAAAGTCCGAACGGGCTGTTGCGGCTCGCCGTTTCGTCCATTGCCGAAGACTTCCTGTCCGGGCCGCTTCTTGCCGGCTTCACGGCTGCCTATCCGGATGTCCACCTAGATGTCATGGTGACCGATGAGGAGTTCGATATTGTTGCCGAAGGCTATGACGCAGCCGTGCGGCTGGGCGAGGTGATCGATGAGGACATGATCATCGTGCCTATATCCGGGGATGTGCGGCAGCTCGCGGTCTGTTCGCCTGATTATCTCAAAGGCAGAGCCAAGCCCACTCACCCGAAGGAACTGGCACATCACCGGTGCATTGGCTGGCGGCCGGCTCCGCGCAGCGCACCCTATCGCTGGGAGTTTGCGCAGGCCGGGCGGGAATTCAGCGTCGCGGTAGCGCCGGAGATCACCACCAACGACATGGGATTGATGATCCGAATGGCGGTGGCGGGAGCAGGAATCACCTTCGGCATTGAAGATACATTCCGCAGCTGGATCGATCGCGGAGAGCTGGTGCCGCTGCTTGAAGACTACTCACCTTATTTTCCCGGATTCTACCTCTATTATCCGAGCAGGCGTAATCTGGCGCCCAAACTCCGGGCGCTGATCGATCACGTCAAGACATCAAGGCAACGCACGCGGTCGCTTTAGACGATCATGGCGCGCCTTGGCTTCGTTGTCGCTTTACCGCAAAACCGATGACAGAAATTCGCGGGTTCGCTCTTCTTTCGGCCCGCCGAAAATTTCCTCCGGTGCTCCCTGTTCGCAGATGCGGCCCTTGTCGAAAAAGCAGACGCGGTCTGACACTTCGCGGGCAAAACGCATCTCATGGGTAACAAGCAGCATCGTCAGATCGTGTTCATGGGCCAGATCACGAATGACGGAAAGCACTTCGCCCACCAGCTGCGGGTCGAGCGCCGAGGTCGGCTCATCAAAAAGCAGCACACGCGGGCGCATGGCAAGCGAACGGGCAATGGCGACGCGCTGCTGCTGCCCGCCGGAAAGCTGTACCGGATAATGATCCTTCTTGTCGGCCAGCCCGACCATCTTCAGCAATTCGATTGCCCGCGCTTCCGCTTCTGCGCGGGCGATGCCCAGCACCCGCACCGGCGCTTCCACGATGTTGCGAAGCACCGTCATATGCGGAAAGAGGTTGAAGCTCTGAAAGACCATGCCGACGTGATTGCGGATCTGGCGAAGGTGTTTCTCCGAAGCCTGAAAGGGCCCTTTGCCGCCCTGTTCATGATAGGAGATATCGGCAAGGGTAAGCTTGCCCTCCTGGAACGGTTCCAGCGTCATGAGAATGCGCAGAACCGTTGATTTGCCGGAGCCGGACGGGCCGATAAGCGTGACTTTTTCGCCCTTTGCCACGCTGAAATTGAACTGGTCGAGAACCGTCAGAATGCCGAAACGCTTCGTGACATCGGAAAATTCGATCAGCGGCTGATTGGTGGTGTTGGTCATCGCAAGGGTATTCCTGCTTTTGGAAGTGCCCTTTGCAGGCGGCTGAGGCCTGCCGAGCAGATTATTGTCAGAAGGAGGAAGATCAGGCCGACAAGCGTCAGCGGGACCAGATATTCGAAGGTGCGCTCGCCGATCATGTTGGCAAGCCCCATCATCTCCAGAACCGTGACGACGGAAAGCACCGGCGTTTCCTTGATCATGGCGACAAGGTAGTTGCCCATGGCCGGCACGATGCGCGGGATGGCCTGAGGGATGATGATATCCCGATAGGTCTGCATGCGTGTGAGATTAAGTGCAGTCGCCGCTTCCCATTGGCCATGATGCACGGCCTCGATGCCGCCGCGATAGACCTCGGAGGTGTAGGCCGCATATTGCAGGCCGAGCGCCAGCGCGCCGGTCAGGAAGGCGGGTAGCACGATGCCGAAATCCGGAAGCACGTAATAAAGGAAGAACAGCTGCACCAGAAGCGGCGTATCGCGAAGGAATTCGACAACCAGCGCAGTCGGCCAGGAGATCATCTTGACCCGGCTGCGACGCAGCAGTGCAAAAACAAGCCCCAGAACCAGCGCGATGGCGAAGCCGGCGGCTGCCGCCTTCAACGTTACCGTCAGGCCGATCAGGATGATGGGCAGGATCGAGGTTGTGTAGGTGAGCCAGGTGGTGGTGTCCCATTCGTAACCATACATCATGAGAAGATATCCTTACGAATGGCGGGTGCGGGGGAAGACGTTGCCGCGCCTGACGAAATGTTCGATCACCTGGATGATGACCATCAGGATCAGGGACATCGCGAAATAGCAGAGCAGCGTGATCGAATAGATGCTGGTGCTATCCAGCGTCAGGTTGCGGATCGACTGTGCCGCAAAGGTGAGGTCGGCAATCGAGATCAGCGACACGAGCGAAGAAAGCTTCAGCGTTTCTATCGCCAGATTGCCGAATGCCGGCATCATCTCGACGATTGCCTGCGGCAGCGAGATGCGAAACAGCGTCTGCATCCGGGTAAAATTCAGCGCCCGGGCCGCTTCCAGCTGCTGCACGGAAACGGAGGATAGCGCACCGCGCACGATCTCCGCGCCATAACCGCCGGCATGGGCGGCAAGCACCAGAATACCTGTGGTGATCGGATCAAAGCTCAGCCCCACCAGCGGCAGCGCGTAATAGAACCAGAAGAGCTGAACCAGCAGCGAGGTGCCACGAAACACCTCCGTATAACAAAGCGCGACCGTGGACAGGATGGGGCCGCCCTCGACACGCAAAATCCCGAAGAAAAAGGCAAGCGATGTCCCGACAACGAGCGCTGCGAGCGTGATCGTCATGGTGACGACGGCGCCTTGCCACATCATCGGCAGGTAGGCGGTCATATCCATCTGGAGTTTTCCCAAGTTCCTGACGAGCGGCGCCCGGCGAAGACCGAGCGCCGCTGAGCTTTATTTTCCGGCGCAGAGATCGGCGACCTTCTTTTCGGCAGCGGCCGCGATACTCTGTTCGGAGAGACCGTATTTGGACAGGATTTTCTTGTAGTCATCCGTCTTGCGGAACTCGACCAGAGCGGCGTCAAATGCGTCGCGCAACTCCTTGTCCTCGGGGCGGAAGGCGAAGCCGCCATAGTTGCGGACCGGCGCATCCTTCACGATCGGATCCACGAACGGTTTGACCTGCTCGACATTGGCCTGGTTCTTGGCGAGTTCGGAGACGGTCAGCTCCGTGGCCGCATACGCATCCGCGCGGCTCTGCACGGTGGGGATTGCATCCGCATTGGCCGGAATGAAGACGATCTGCTCTTCCTTGACGCCGACTGCCCGCAGGAAGTCGACATTGTTGGCGCCTGAGACGACGGCCACTTTCAAGGACGGATCCTTGGCGATATCGGCATAGGTCGTCAGCTTCTTCGGATTGCCTTTCTTCACCAGCAGGCCCTCGCCGTAGGAAGAGTTCGGCTCGGTGAAGGAGACCTGCTTGCAGCGTTCGGGCGAGATGTTCTGTTCTGCCGCCGCGAAGTCGAAGCGACGGGCCTTGAGACCGGGGATCAGCGTGCCGAACGGCGTCACTGTCCAGTTGACCTCTTCGATACCCATGGATTTCAGGACCGCATTTGCCACATCAGGCCCGATCCCGGCAGATGTGCCGTCGGGCTGCATGTAGGAATAGGGGACTTCGTTTGCCGTGGCGGCCCGGATATATCCCTGGCTCTTGACCTCCTCGAGGGTCAAGGCGCTGGCCGAGGTCATGCCGATGGCAAGGGCAAGGGCGGAAAGCCCGGCGAGTTTGGTGATGTGCATGGTATTACTCCTCTGGTTGGGTTGCGTGGTCCGTTTTCGGATCTCACGTGGGTTCGTTTGACTATGTGTTCTCCGTTACCGTGGCGATGACGGAAAGGCAGTCGCCGGCCTTGATCAGGCCGGGAACGTGGCGCGCCGCAAGCACGCCATGCATGGATGCGCGGTAATCGACCGGCGCGAGGCCGGTTTTCCCGACCGGATAGACCCGGGCGATGGTTTCACCTGCCGTGACCGCGTCTCCCAGATCGCGGACAAAGGCGACGAGCCCGTCATCTTCGGCAAAAGTGAAGCAATCGCTGGAGGGCATGTCCAGCCAGCGGCTTGGGGCGGAATCCGGCGAGCCGGCCAGTATGCCGGCATGGCGCAGCAGGTTGAGGCTGCCCTTCCGGGCGATATCGATCGATCTTGCGCTCGCCGTGCCGGCCCCGCCGAGTTCGGTTGTCACAAAAACCTTGCCGAGTTCCTCGACAGTCGTGTCGAGCATGCCGACGGCGTCGATTTCCAGCATCTTCATCGAATAGGGCGCCGCAAAGGCCGCCACCGCCTCAAAACAACGGGCCTCCTGTGCCTTGTCGGGCAATTCGTGAGCGGCGGCATAGGGCAGGAAGTCGAGCGTCCTGCCGCCGGAATGGAAATCGAGAACGATATCCGCCAGCGGTATCAGATGGCGGGTCACGTAATCGGCGATCTTTTCCGTCACCGTTCCATCAGGCCGGCCGGGAAAACTGCGGTTCAGGTTTCCCCGATCGATTGGCGAAGTACGTGTGCCCGCGCGAAAGGCCGGATAGTTGAGCGCCGGCACGATGATTATGCGCCCGCTTACCTCAACCGGATCAAGCGTATGGGCAAGCTCGAAAAGTGCCGCCGGCCCTTCATACTCGTCGCCATGATTGGCGCCGGTCAGAAGCGCTGTCGGCCCTTCGCCATTGGCGATGATGCAGATCGGGATCATCACCGAACCCCAGGCACTGTCATCGCGGCTATAGGGTAGCCGCAAATGACCGTGCTGCACGCCTTTCGCGTCGAAATCGACGGAGGGCGTGATCGGCGAGGGGCGAGGAGCGTTGCTCAACATCGTCTCAGCCCTTCACGAAGAGTTGCCGCGGCACATTCGACAGACACTCGACGCCCGTTTCGGTGATCGCGATGCTTTCGGTGATTTCGAGCCCCATGTCCTCAAGCCACAGACCGGTCATGAAATGGAACGTCATGCCAGGTTTCAGCTCCGTGCGGTCGCCGGGCCGCAGGCTCATGGTGCGCTCGCCCCAGTCAGGCGGATAGGACAGGCCGATCGGATAGCCGGTACGGTTGTCCTTGATGATCCCGTATTTTTTCAGCACCGCAAAAAAGGCATTGGCGATGTCTTCGCAGGTGTTGCCCGGCTTCGCCGCCGAAAGTCCGGCTTCCATGCCTTCGAGCGTAGCCTTCTCCGCGTCGAGAAACGCCTGTGTCGGCTTGCCGAGAAAAACGGTGCGCGACAGCGGGCAGTGGTAACGCCTGTAGGCGCCGGCGATCTCAAAGAACGTCCCTTCTCCCAGGCGCATCGGTTTGTCGTCCCATGTCAGATGCGGCGCCGAAGCGTCGGCTCCCGACGGCAGCAGCGGAACAATGGCGGGATAATCACCGCCGAATTCGGCGGTGCCGCGAATGCCGGCATCGTAAATCTCGGCAACGAGATCACATTTGCGCATGCCGGGCTCAACGACATCGACGATGCGCTTGTGCATCAGCTCGACGATCTTGCCGGCCTTGCGCATGTAATCGAGTTCGGTCGGGCTCTTGACGGCCCGCTGCCAGTTCACGAGACCGGCGGCATCCTTGAAGCGGGCGTTTGGCAAATTTTTCTGCAGCGACGCAAAGGCGGCGGCGGAGAAATAGTAGTTATCCATCTCGACGCCGACGGTGAGGCCGGACCAGCCCCGCTCTCCGATGATCTGCGATAGCAGATCCATCGGGTGCCGCTCGGTCGATTGAACGTAATGATCGGGATAGCCGATAATATTGTCATGGGCGAGGTAGGCTGTGCGCTTTGCGCCATTGGCGTCCTGCTTGCGGCCATACCAGATCGGCTCGCCATCCGGCGGCACCAGCACGCATTGATGTACATAGAAAGACCAGCCGTCATAACCGGTCAGCCAATGCATGTTGGACGGGTCGGTGACAACAAGAAGATCGATGCCGGCCTTTTCCATGGCTCTGCGGGTTTTGGACAGGCGCGCGGCATATTCCTCGCGCGTAAAGTTCAGCGTTATGCTCACGCTGCATCTCCCATTTTCACGCTGTTTTCGATGATTTGGCCGCTCTTCGCGTCTCTTGCTCTGATGACGGCGAGATTGGCGATGGCGGTGTCCTGCACGCCAGTGCCGGTCAGGTCGGCAAAGGTTATTTGGTCCCGGCTCACCCGGCCCTGCGCCTTGCCGGCGATGATGGCCCCAAGTTCGGCGAATTGCTGATCCGGCATGACACGCCCTGCGGTAATCGCATGGTGTAATTCGCCGAGAATACGGGTCTGTGTGAGACGGTCCGCGACATAGGTCGCCCGGCCAAATACGGCGGGGTCAATCTCGTTCTTGTGTTCGGCGTCCGATCCCATCGCGGTCAGGTGTTGGCCCGGCTCCAGCCAATCGGCAAGGAGGATCGGTTGTTCTGATGGCGTTGTGGTCACGATGATCTCCGCGCCTCGTATTGCGTCGCGCGGGTCGGTTACGGCGACGACTTCGATGCCGTGTTCCCGCGCGAAATCGTCGGCGAGTTTCTGCGCCTTGTCGTGGTTTCTTGCCCATATCCGGACCGATTTTATCGGGCGAACCAGCATCAGGGCTTCCAGCTGCAACCGTGCCTGCATGCCTGCGCCGAAAATCGTGGCGATGGAGGCATCCTCGCGCGACAGGTGGCGCGCAGTGACAGCGCCGGCTGCGGCGGTGCGAATATCGGTGAGATAGCCATTGTCGAGAAGTAGCGCCTGCACCAAACCCGTTTTTGCGCTGAAGAGGATCATCAGGCCGTTGAGGCTCGGCAGGCCAAGCTTCGGATTATCGAAGAAACCGGGGCTGACCTTGATGGCGAAACCTTCAAAGCCGGGCACATAAGCTGTCTTTACATCCACTTCGCCGCGGAACTCTGGAATGTCGAGACGCAGGATCGGCGGCATGGCGACGGCTTCGGTGGCAAGCGCAGCAAAGGCCCGCTCGACACAATCGATGGAAGACAGGTCGAGCTTGATGATGGCGCGAAGGTCGTTTTCGGTCAGGATAGTGATGCGGCTCATGCGACAGCTCCGTCGACGATTGTCTTGTGAATGGCCGGGTCGATATTGCCGCCGGAGACGATCAGGGCGGTGGGGCCGGCGATTTTGATCTTGCCCGACAGGATTGCGGCAAAACCAACTGCGCCGGCCCCTTCCACGATCAAACCTTCTTCACGTGCAGCATGGCGAATGCCGGCAGCAATCTCGGCCTCGGAAACCAGCACGATTTCGTCAAGCAGCGAGTGGCAGAGTGCAAAAGTCACGCGGTTTTCAAGCCCGATGCCACCACCCAGCGAATCCGCCAGTGTTTCCTCTTCTCGCACGGAGACAGGCTTGCCAGCCGAGACCGATGCATGCATCGCCGCGCCGCGCTCCATGGAAATGCCGATGATACGGGCCTGCGGCTTCAGAGCCTTCACGGCCACGGCGATGCCGCCCGCCAGGCCGCCACCCGAGAGAGGGATGAGGATGGTTTGCAGATCAGGCATGTCTTCGACAATTTCGATGCCGATCGTGCCCTGACCGGCCACGACATTCACATCATCAAAGGGCGGGATCGACGTCAGGCCGTGGCTGCCTGTCAGGCGCTCAACTTCCTCCTGCGCGTCGTCCTGCGATCTGCCGACGATGCGAATATCGGCTCCGAGGGCGCGGATGGCTTCGACCTTGTTTGCCGGGACGAGCGACGACATGCAGACCGTGGCGGGAATGCCGAGTTTGCGCGCGGCATAGGCGACAGCGCGGCCATGATTGCCCGTCGAGGCGGTGACGAGGCCACGCCTGCGTGCCTCGTCGTCAAGCGACAGGATCGCATTCATCGCGCCGCGCAGTTTAAAGGCGCCAATCGGCTGAAGGGTTTCCAGTTTGAGATGGACCGGCGCGCCGTGGCGTTGTGACAGGAAATCGGAGCGAACCAGCGGCGTCCGTTCTACGTGGCCGAGGATACGCGCGGCAGCCTGCTCGATATCCGCCACCGAGACCGGCAGCAGGAATTTTTCAGCGGATATGGAAAGGTTTTCGCTCTTCATGATTGTCATGTTGG
Organism: Agrobacterium sp. 22-210-1; assembly: GCF_053522525.1. Classification (NCBI taxonomy): domain Bacteria; kingdom Pseudomonadati; phylum Pseudomonadota; class Alphaproteobacteria; order Hyphomicrobiales; family Rhizobiaceae; genus Agrobacterium; species Agrobacterium sp. 22-210-1. The sequence continues at coordinate 829,055 of NZ_JBNWCI010000003.1, forward strand.
GAGCGAAGTAAAATCATGTCAATTATTATATTGTAATGATTCAATGATTTTCGAGCAAGGCTGTTTCAGCCGATGGAACCTATATCATAAACCGGCGGTAGCTGCTCGAAGGCCTGACGCACCGTCGTCAACGCCTTGACGAGGGTTTGATGGTTGAGGCGTCCACCGAGACATATGCGGATACCGCCGCCATGGCCAGGGCCGGCAACGAAGGGTTCCGATGGCGTGACCGCGACGTTCTGGTTGGTCAGGGAACGGACCAGACCGTCTTCCGTCCAGTGCGGCGGAACCTTGAGCCAGGCGCAGAAGGAGAGAGGATGGCTGGAGGCGATATGGTCGCCGAGAATTTCCATCGCAATGGTCTGCCGTGCACGGGCTTCGGCACGCTGGACGTCCAGCAACCGGCGCGCGGTGCCGTTTTCAACCCAGCGTGTGGCGATCTCGGCCGTCAGATATGTACCGCTCCAGCTCGACACGCGCAGGATGGAGGCGGCGCGGATGGAATAGGCGGGTGGTACGACGAGATAACCGACGCGCAGCCCCGTTAGGACCGTCTTGGTAAAGCTGGTAACGAAGAAGCCCAGATCCGGCAGCATCTCTGTGATGGACGGCAACCCGTCTTCGATCATCGGGCGATACACTTCGTCCTCAATCACGAAGACGCCGTGTCGCTGCGCAATTGCGGCGATTTCGCGCCTGCGTTCCGCGCCCGCGACATGACCGGTGGGATTGTTGAGGGTGGGGATAAGAACGAGCGCCCGCACCCCGCCCGCCGCGCAGGCGGCCTCCAGCGCATCGGGCAAAATACCCTCGCCATCCGTGGGCAGCCCCTTGAGGCTGAACCCCAGGATGTTCGAAAGGCCGATAATGCCGTGGTCGGTAAGGTTTTCGCACAGCACGACGTCGCTCGAACGGACGATGCAGCTGAGCGCGAGGAAAATACCGTGCGCCGCGCCGTTGGTGACAAGGATACGCTCCGCACCGGCCGTGACGCCCATCATGCCGAGCCAGCTGCGTGCCGTCTCGCGATGGCTGTCCAGTCCCGCGACCGGACGGCAGGGGCGCATGAAGCCCGAATTGTCGCTATCCGCCAGTTCGCGCAGGATCGCACGCGAGGCAGTTTCGTGCTCTTCGAGATAAACGCCGCGGATAATGGAAAGATCGAGCACCTCGGTCGGGCTGTGATCCAGCATCATGCGGCCCGCCCGGTCGGTTACCCGCGCCTTGACGAAGGTGCCGCGGCCGATTTCGCCGCTCAGATAACCCAGCCGTTCAGCCTCCTTGTAGGAAAGGCTGACGGTCTGGACGGAAAGGCCAAGATCGCGGGCCAGATCACGATGGGTCGGCATCCGGTCCATCGGCTTCAGGACACCGGCATCGATATCGGCGATGATCCGCTCCGTCAGTGCCGAATGTTTGGTCTCGCCCTTCTGCTTGGTCAGGCTTGGCCGCCATGCCACCGGTTTTGTTGCGGGAACCGGATCAAGGCTGAGCGGATTGGCTTGACGACGCATGAAATTGTCTCGTTTTTAGCGAAGGTAATTTCATGACATTATGCACGGTTCTTCAAAAAGATGAAGCGTTATGCATCACCGGTGACGATTGCACGGCGAATATGCGCAATCGTCACGTCGTTGCCGCTCAAACGGGCATTGATGGCGCAAGCCGGGATGGGTGGATCCTCAGATCTTTTCGCCGGCCTGTACCAGTTCATCCATGACGCTGCGAACAGCAGCTTCGGCGATGGCGATGATCTCGTCCACCTCCGCCTTCGTCGTGACGAGTGGCGGCGCAAAACCCAGAATATCGCCATGCGGCATGGCGCGCGCAATGAGACCGCCGTTGCGCGCAGCCTTGGAAACGCGTGCACCGACCGCAAGGCCGGGGGCAAAGCGGGTTTTCCTGTCCCGGTCGGCGACAAATTCGATTGCCCCCATCAGGCCCACACCGCGCACTTCCCCGACGATTGGCAGCTGGGCAAACTTCGCCTTGAGCTGTTCCTGGAAATAGCTGCCGACGGCCCGTGCATTGCCCGGCAGGTCTTCCTTTTCCACGATGTCGAGCACGGCATTTGCCGCAGCCGCACCAATTGGATGGCCTGAATAGGTGTAGCCGTGGGAAAAGGCGCCGACGCGGTCAGCGCCTTCCTCCATCACCTTGTAAACCTTTTCGCCGACAATTGCGCCGGAGAGCGGGAAATAGGCGGAGGTCAGGCCCTTGGCGACGGTAATCAGATCCGGTTCGATGCCATAATGCTGCGAGCCGAACATGGAGCCGGTACGGCCGAAACCGGTGATCACTTCATCGGCGATCAATAGGATGTCGTATTTCCTGAGGACAGTCTGTATCGCCGCCCAGTAACCTTCCGGCGGCGGTGTAATGCCGCCGGTGCCGAGCACCGGTTCGGCAATGAAGGCGCCAATCGTGTCGGGATTTTCCCGAAGGATAAGGGCCTCGAGCTCGTCGGCACGCCGTTTTGAAAATTCCAGTTCGGTCTCACCTGCTTCCGCGCCCCAATAATGATGGGGAGCGCCGGTGTGCAGGATGCCCGCACGCGGCAGGTCCATATGGTCATGATAAAAGCTCATGCCGGTCATGGAGCCGGAGACGACGCTGCAGCCGTGATATCCCCGCTCGCGCGAGATGATCTTCTTCTTTTCCGGCTTGCCGCGCAGGTTGCTGTAATACCAGACAAGCTTTGCCTGCGTCTCGTTGGAATCCGAACCCGACATGCCATAAAAGACCTTGCTCATCCTGCCTGGCGCCATTTTCACCAGCCGGTCAGAAAGGATTGCCAGTTCGTCGGTCGTGTGGGCGGCGTAGGAATGATAATAGGCAAGGCGATAGGCCTGACGGGAAATCGCCTCGGCCACCTCGGTGCGGCCATAACCGACATTGACGCAATAAAGCCCGGCGAAACCATCGATCAATTGTTTGCCATGCGCATCCTGAATGCGAATGCCCTTGCCGGTTTCAACGATCGTCGGTTCGCCGAGCTTGCCGCTGGCGAAATCCTTCAGCTGCGTAAAGGGGTGCAGAACCGCGTTGCGATCCATTTCGGCGATACGTTTGATGTCGATGGTCATGACAGAAATTCCTTTCAGGCAGCAAGATTGCCGAAGCAGACATATTTGGGTTCGAGATATTCCAGGAGACCATGGCGCGACCCCTCGCGGCCAAGTCCGGATTGCTTCCAGCCGCCGAATGGAACGGGCGCGCCGGTGAATTTCGGCGTGTTGACGGCCACCATGCCGTATTCCAGCTGATTGGTGAGACGCATCGCCCGACCGAGGTCGTTGGTGTAGAGATAGGCTGCGAGCCCCATTTCCGTCGCGTTGGCGCGGCGGATCACCTCCTGCTCGTCATCGAACGGCAATATGGCGGCGACCGGCCCGAAGGTTTCCTCGCGGGCGATCAGCATGTCGTCGGTAACGTCGGCAAGAACCGTCGGCGTAACAAAATTGCCGCCCAGGGGACTATCCTGCCCGCCGCAGACCAGACGTGCGCCGGCTGAAAGAGCCTGGGCGATCTGCTGACGGCATTTCTCGGCGACGGAGGCGCGCGTCATCGGGCCAATGTCGATATCGGGTTCAAGACCGTGGCCGACCACAAGTTCGGACGTCGCTTTGGCAAACTGGTCGACGAACCGTTCGTAAACTGCGCGTTGAACGTAGATACGGTTTGCCGCAAGGCAGTCCTGTCCTGATGTGGCGAATTTGGCGCCGAGGCAGCCTTTGACCGCCTGGGAGAGATTGGTATCGTCGAACACGATGAAAGGCGCATGGCCACCAAGCTCAAGCGATGCTTTTTTGACCGTTGCCGCCGATTGTTCGAGGAGGATCCGTCCGACCTGCGTCGAACCGGTGAAGGAAAATGCGCGAACATCGGTGTGTTCCAGAAGGCGGCGCGCCAGCGGGGCGGCTTCGCCCGGCAGCACCTGTAAAACGCCTGATGGCATTCCCGCTTCTTCAGCAAGCTTTGCCAGAGCCAGGGCCGAGAGCGGCGTTTCCGGTGCCGGTTTGACGATCATGGTGCAACCGGCGGCAAGAGCGGCACTTGCCTTGCGGGTTATCATGGCGGAAGGGAAGTTCCATGGGGTGATTGCCACGGTAACGCCGATTGGCTGCATCTGCACGGAGAGGCTGCCGCCCTTCAAATGGCTCGGGATGGTTTCACCATAGGATCGTTCGCCTTCGCTCGCGAACCAGTCGAGAAAATTGGCGGCATAGGAAATCTCGCCAAGGGATTCAGAAAGCGGTTTGCCCTGTTCGGCGGTTATGATGGTGGCGAGATCATCCGCGTTTTCACGCATCAATCTGCTCCACGCGCGCAGGATATCGCCCCGTTCGACGGGCAGCCGTTCGCGCCAGTCGAGAAAGGCTTTGCCGGCGGCATCGATTGCGACATCGACATCGTCGAGCGAGCAGGAGGTTACCGCGAGAAGGCGGTCGCCGGTGGCCGGATCGATAACGCTCAGTTTCTCGTCACGCGCCACCCATGCCCCATCAAGATAGGCACGATGCTCGACCAGATCGGGCCGATGCAGACTTTTTAGCGCCGCGCTGGCGATATCTTTCATGAGGAGGCTCCCTTTTTATTTGCAAGGAGCTTAGCGGCGCGGCATCATCGATCGGCGGCGTTTGTTCTCGTTGTTACGCAGGAATAGTGCTTAGTTTACCATATTGACGCAGGAATTCTGCATGACCACCATAGATCGAGCCGACAGGGCGTTGCTTGACGCCGTGCAGAAGAACAATCGCCTGACGTCGGAAGAACTGGCGCAGATCGTCAACCTGTCGCCCACGGCATGTCAAAGGCGGCTGAAGCGCCTGCGCGAGGAGGGGGTGATTGAAGCGGATGTGGCAATCATCTCACCCAAAGCCGTCGGGCGCGGCATCACCATGATCGTTCTGGTATCGCTGGAGCGCGAGCGGGCGGATATCGTCGATCGCTTCAAGGCCGCCATTCGCGCCACGCGGGAAGTCATGATCGGCTATTATGTGACAGGCGACGCCGATTTCATCCTGGTCATCACGGCAAGGGACATGGAGGATTACGAGGCCTTCACCCGCCGTTTCTTTTATGAAAACCATGACATTAAAGGCTTCAAGACCATGGTTGTGATGGATCGGGTTAAAGCCGGTTTTGCCTTTCCAATCGAAGCGTGATTGGAGCGCCTCTGGTTTTCCGCTGAGCGTTTTGGGTGCCGTTTGAATGAACCCGCACCCGCGGTCTTAAACTCTTTTGAAGGAAAGCGTTAAAAACGCGCGTGCTGGCGTATGTAACGCCAGCACAATTTCTGGATCAGCTCCGGGCGCCGAATGATCAATCGGGACGCTGCAGCAGAGCGAGACCGACCGTGGATGCGGCGAGGATGGCGGTGAGAGCCAATGGCGCAGTAGCCCCATAGGAATCAACGATGTAACCGCCGAAAACCGCACCGATACTGATGGCCACCTGAAAAGAAACGACCATCAGGCTGCCGGCTGCCTCCAGTGCGTCGGGTGCGCCACGGGAAAGGTTGGTCGGCAGCACCACGGGCGCCATGCCGAAGGCAAGACCCCAAAGGGCGACGAGTGCAAATGCGGCGCTGGTATGAGCACCCCAGACAACGAGGGCGATCGTCGCAAATGCCATCAGGGCGGCGGTAACGATGAGTGCGAGGCGGATACTGGTGTCAGCCATCCGGCCCCCCAGCACATTGCCGATCACGGAAGCGACGCCAAAGCCGAGCAAGGCGAGAGCAATCGGCGTGGTCTCAAGCAGCGTCACCTGTTCGAGGAACGGACGCACATAGACCGAACCGGCAAAATGCCCCGTCATCAGCAACAGGATCGCCAGCATCCCAAGTTGAACGCTGCGCCGCCGCGTCAGCCGCAGAACATCGGAAAGACTGTTGCTCGTACTTGCTGGCAGCGACGGCAGGCTGAGGATCTGCAGCAGCATGGCAATTATTGCCAGTCCCGCCGTCATCGACATGGCGATGCGCCATCCCACCCAGTCACTGATCAAGGCGCCCATTGAAGGGGCAGCGATGGTGGCAAGCGAAACGCCAAGGGTGACGATAGCCATGCCACGCCCGGTCGAATTCGCGCCGACGAGCCGCGCCACAACCGCAACCGAAAGCGCCCAGAAACCGCTGAGCGCGATACCCAGTCCCGCCCGGCCCACCAACAATAGCCAGAAATCGGCAGCAACCGATGCGAGAATGTTGGAGCCGATCGCCAGTGCGCTAAGTCCAACAAGCACGGTCTTGCGGTTCAGTTTGCCGATGAGAACATTGCTCAGCAAAGCCGTCACAGCGCCAACGGAAGCTGTCGCCGTAACAACCTGACCGGCTGTACCCTCGGTAATGCCGAGATCGCGCGCCATGGGCGTCAACAATCCCGCCGGCAGGAACTCGGCCGATACAAGTGCGAAACTGGTGGCCGCCATCGAAAGAACCGCGAACCAGGTCGCAGCTGTCCACGCGGGTTCCTCGGCGGCCTCCAGGGCAATTGTTGACCCATCAAATTCTGATGTCGTGTCCGTCATGGTCTCTCTCCTTGAGTTGGGAGAGTTTTAGACGAATTTTTTCGGATGATATGTATCTAAAAATCCGAATTTCATGCCTATTCCTCCGAATTTTGTGCGTTGCACAATGTTCGGGTGTGCATGTGCGTGGATCCCGTTTGAACGCTGACATCGCGATGAAGGACGGATTTGGGGCGGTCTCGCCTACCGGAATGATCGGTTTCGCATACTGGACAGGAGCCTATACCGTAACGGGTTGGAGGCTCTTCAATTTACAGTTCGTCTGAGGAAACCCACCTGTTCCGACCTGTCTGCTTGGCGTTTAGAAGCGCAGCGTCCGCTCGTTCCAACACGCTGCTCACGGTCCCGGCGGCCGGTGACGTTGCGATGCCGATCGATATGGTAATGGGGTCAAGCAGGCGACCGCGGTAGGTCAGTGGCGCGCGCTCGACGGCGTGTCGCAGTTTCTCCGCCGCCTTGATGGCATCTTCAATACCCGAAGCCGGCATGAGCACGGTGAATTCCTCGCCGCCGAAACGGAATAATTCACCTAGACCACCAATGGCTTCTGAAAGGACCTGGGCGACATATTGCATCACCGCATCTCCGGCGTCGTGGCCAAAACGGTCATTGAAGCGCTTGAAATGGTCTATGTCGAGCATCAAGCAGGCGAGATTTTGGCTTGGCTTCTCAATATGCCTGTTCAGTTCCTCATCAAGAGACCGGCGGTTCAGGAGACCCGTCAGGGCGTCCTGTCTCGCCATGCCGACCAGTCGCTGCCGAAGCTGGAGATTTGCGACGGCAAGGCCGACATTCTCGGCGAGGAGTTCCAGATATAGTCTCTCGGTCTCCAGTGTCTCGTTACCCTGCGGAATTTCAAGATACAACAGACCGACGGTGTCACCCAATGCCGTGAGTGGTATACACAGGCCGGTTCCGAAACCCTCCTTGAGGTGATGGCAGGCGACGTCGTCTCCATCAGGGTTACTGGCATGGGGGCGCCCGCGCCGGAGCGCCCAGCAATCGTCGATCGAAAACTCCGGAGCGGAAAACGATGGATTGGACCATTGGCCCGTCGATTGGAGAACTGAGCTGTGTTCTTTGATGACAAGCAGGCGGCCGGCGATGGCGGGGAAAATCTGCGGCATGAATTTTGAAACGACGTCGGACAATTCATCCTGATTTTGACATGCCTGAATCCGATGCATCATTTGCAGGATCAGGTCCTTTATGCGCTGGTTCTTGCGGTGCTCCGCGTCAAGCCGGTCCCGCTCAAGCCCGTTGCTGCGGAAGATGCGGATGGCCTGGTTCATGTCGCCGATTTCGTCACGACGTCCCTCGTCGGGCACATCGATACTGTAGTCCTGCCTGGCAAGGCGCGTAACGATATTGCTCATCCGGATAAGCGGCGCAGCAACACGTCTGGTAAGGACGAAGTAAAGTACGGCCACAAACATCAGGGCGGTGAGTGCAAGCATCACCTTGGCGATCGATCCGTAGAAATCGCTTCGGCTTTTGGCCTGGTCAACCGTTGCTTGTGAGCGGACCGCGATACCCTCTCTCAAGGTCGCGACGGTGTTCAGCAGGCCCGTATGCAGCCGATAATACTCATCTCCGAACAGGATCTGTTGTGCGGCGTTCTGGCGACTTGATCTATAGAAACCGATGGCCTCGCGCTCCATCCTGTCCAGCGCGTCGGCGCTCTTGCGTATCTCCTGAAATGATCCTGCCTCTTCCGGCGAAAGACCGAGCGCGGAGAGTTTATCCAGGGTATTTTCGAGGTGCTTTTCCTGATCTTCGTCGACGTAGAATTTCGCCAGGTGCTGTTCGTCGCCTCGCATGACGTAAAGACGCGCTTCCTCGGTGCGCTCATCCGCAATGATTGCCAGTTCCTCGGCAAGATCGTTCAACTGGAGGTGATCCTGGATGGCCGCTCGCTCTTGAGAAGCGCTTCTGGCTGACAGAATGAATGTAGTCGCCGATACCGTCGTGAGTACGAGGGTCACGGCATAGGCCAGGTTCGTGATGGTGCTAAGTCGCATGATGGCGCCGTCTGCTTGCCGCAAGCCATGACAACCGGGTGCGGCGAATCCAATATCAGAGTTTGCTTATTTTAGGGCATCTCGTCAAAACGGGAAGTTAACCTGCCGGAGATTATCGTGCGTGAGCACCGATCGCCTGAAAATCCGCCAGGGATTTCACTTTCATATGGCGGTTTCGGCAGGGCTATCTTGCCCAGCGGATTGTCGCAGTCAATGACATCCGGCTGCAGGATGCAGGTGGAGTTTCGAGTGCTTCTGCCGCCCGTTCTCAACGTGCGCAGAACGCCATCAAGCAGCGGAAGCAAGGCTGCGCAGGAAGGCAAGGCAACGGACGAGCTGTGACGCGGCGGCAGCGCAGAAGTTCAGAGCCGGTTCGGATTTTTCGCAGTTCATCCCGTCGAGATAATAGTCGAGCAGGATGCCGCAAAGCGTAACCGGCTGACCAAGCACCAGATCCAGTTGTCCGGACAATCGTGGCTTGTGACGAAATGTGAGGCCGGGGATGGAGCTGATCCGCGCCTGCGTTTCCTCGATAAATGCCCTTGATGTCTGATCGTCCTGCCATTCTGCCACAGCGGTAAGGAGTTTTAAAAAATGCTCCTCCAGCCCGAGAATATCCGGCGCGTCTCCCGGTGGTGCGGCGACCCTTGCGGCATGAAACGCCTGGCGCCTTTCCCGGCGCATCGTCGCGACATGGCCGAGTTCCTCGCGCGCCATTTTTTCCGCCGCCTGCCGCACGTCGGCGCTGGGCGCCTGGGCGGCAACGTAGCTCCAGAACACAAATGCCCGTTCCTCGTTCCTGACGGCAGCCGAAAAAGCGCGGTAGGCGTCGAGTGTTTCCGGCGGCACCATATCGGCGCCTTCGGCATCGAACATGGGTGAAAGGTCCGGGGCGGCGATGGTGCCCGCAGTGTCGGTCGGCACCGTCTCGGCAGCCCATACGCCGACCTGACGCAGATGGGTTTCCTCCTCGGCAATCAGCCGTTCGAAAACGGCGGCAAGCGCCGGCTGGTTTTCATCCAGCATTCGTTGTCTGAGGGCGACATAGCCGTCGATCGCTTCTTGTTCCATGCGGGCTGCGGTTTCCAGCACGGCGTGCATCGTCGTCAGAACGGGCGGTTCGGCATTCAGTCTAGACATGGGTTTCTCTTCAAAATCCTTGTCCCACACTGCCACATCAAACAACGCGGTATTTGTTCTGGATCAATGAGGCATCCGGCGGCGCGACTATTTTGCATTCAGCCCACTGAGGCCCGACCGATGCGACATGGCCGAGCGTGGGAGTGAACGTCTTGTCGCACCCCGATGGAATGCCCAATGCCGAAAAATACTCATATCGGGAAACAAGGTCTGGCTGTTTTTCTTTCTTTTCTGATCGCGCTTTTCACCCTTGCAGGCCACGCCTTCGCTGCCGGCAGTCTTGTCGATTATCTCGCCAAGGTTCAGCCGGCAGAGTTGTTTGCCGCGGCCGACCGCTTTGGCGAGCCGGTGGGGGAGCCTGCCATCGTGCCCGTCTACAAGGGCAGCGATATCGCCGGTTACGCTTACCTCAACTCGGATTTCACCAATTCGACCGGCTATTCAGGAAAGCCGATTCACATCGTTGTCGGCATTGACAGGGCCGGCGTCGTGCGTGGTCTGAAGCTTGTCGATCACAAGGAGCCGATCGTGCTGATCGGCATACCGGAAACCCGGGTTGTGGCTGCGCTGAATTCGGTGATCGACCGCGATCTGGCCAAGGTCGCTACCGGTGCGGAACGCCCGCCGCAGGTCGATATCGTCAGCGGCGCGACGGTGACCGTTCTTGTGATGGGCGACAGCGTCGTCCGCTCGGCGGTCAAACTCATTCGCAGCGGCAGGCTGGGAGAAGGCACACATGCCGCGATCGCAGCAGCGTCGCCGCAGCCGGTCAAAAAACTCGATGTTTCGAAACAGGAGGTTTCCGACTGGCAGACGCTGCTCGGCGATGGTTCCATCCGCGCCCTGCGCCTCAGTGTCGGTGAAGTCTCGGATGCCTTTGCAAAGGCCGGCCAGCCGGATGCGTCCCGGACACCGGAAGCGCCCAATCCGCAGGACCCGTTCATCGATCTCTACGTCGCTCCGGTCAGCGTTCCCGCCATCGGCCGCAGCCTGCTGGGTGAAGAAGGTTACGGAAGGCTGGTAAAACGCCTGAAGCCGGGTCAGTCCGCCATTCTCGTGGCGGGTGACGGCGCCTATTCGTTCAAGGGGTCGGGTTATGTACGAGGCGGTATTTTCGACCGTATCGAGCTGCTTCAGGACGGGCAGGGCATTCGCTTCCGCGATCGGGATCACACGCGGCTGACGCAGATCGCCGCCGAGGGCGCGCCGCATCTGCGTGAAATCGCCCTTTACGTGATCCCTGACAGTTTCGCTTTCGACGTGACGGAACCGTGGGAGTTACAGTTGCTGGTGCAGCGCACCACGGGAGTGCGGGACAAGGCGACGATGCCATACGATCTCGGCTACAGGCTGCCAGACGGCTACGTCAGCATCGAGACGCCCGCAGCCCCACCCATCGCCCCACCGGCAGCCGCAGCAACGATGCCGGCAGATGTGCCGTTCGATCTGGAAAACGCGCCGCTCTGGGGCAGCATATGGGAAATGAACCGCGTCTCGGTCGCCCTAACCTTTGCCGGGCTGCTGGTTCTCACCGCCATCTTCTTTTTTCAGGACTGGCTGGTCAAACGTCCCAAGCTGTTCGGCTGGATCAGGCGCGGCTATCTGCTTTTCGCGCTGGTCTGGCTCGGCTGGTATGCCAATGCGCAGCTTTCGGTGGTCAATGTCCTGACTTTCATCAATGCGCTTATCTCCGGTTTCCACTGGGATTTCTTCCTGTCCGCGCCGTTGATCTTCATTCTCTGGGCAGCGGTTGCAGCGGGTCTGCTGTTCTGGGGGCGCGGACCCTTCTGCGGCTGGCTCTGCCCTTTTGGTGCGCTGCAGGAACTGACCAACGGCGTCGCGAAATGGCTGAAGGTGCCGCAGGTCAAGCTGCCCTGGGGGCTGCATGAGCGCCTCTGGCCGGTCAAATACATCATCTTCCTCGGCCTCTTCGGCCTGTCGCTTTATTCGCTGGCGCTGGCGGAGACCTTTGCCGAGATCGAACCGTTCAAGACGGCGATCATCCTGAAATTCGCCCGCGAATGGCCCTTCGCGATCTTTGCGCTGACGCTGCTCGCCGCCGGTCTTTTCATCGAACGTTTCTACTGCCGGTATCTCTGCCCACTCGGCGCAGCACTCGCCATTCCCGGTCGCCTGCGCATGTTCGAATGGCTGAAACGCTGGCCGGAATGCGGCTCGCCCTGCCAGCGCTGCGCCAAGGAATGTCCCGTGCAGTCGATCCATCCCGAAGGGCAGATCAACGTCAACGAGTGCATCTACTGCATGCATTGCCAGGAACTTTACCAGGACGACCACCGCTGTCCGCACATGATTCAGGTGCGGTTGAAGCGGGAAAAATTCGTGGCGCTCTCCACCCCTCCGGAAAAGGGAAAAGAGCGTCCGAAAACCGTGGTTACCCACAAGGGCAAACCGATCGGCACAGATGAAGGAGTGGCTGGCGAACAGGCCTGAGCCACCATCAAAGGAGAGAAGACATGTCGGATCGAAATATCGAAACTGGCCTCAGCAGGCGCCAGCTTCTCGGCTCCACGGCGGTTGCCGCGGTGGCGGGTGCGGCGACGGTCGGCGGCGCGCTGGCGGTTTCCAGCATCACGGCGGCACCGGCGCTCGCCGCAGGCGGACAGGCCTTCGAGGTCAAGCCCGGCGAACTGGACGAATATTACGTCTTTTTCTCAGGCGGCCATAGCGGTGAACTGCGCATTCTCGGCCTGCCGTCGATGCGTGAACTGATGCGTATTCCCGTCTTTAACCGGGATAGCGCCACCGGCTGGGGTCAGACGAATGAAAGCCGGAAGATCCTGACGGAGGGGCTGCTGCCTGAAACGAAGGAATATCTGAAGGACAAGGGCGACATCTACCTCAACGGTGACCTGCACCACCCGCATCCATCCTTTACGGAAGGCACCTATGACGGCCGTTATCTCTTCGCCAATGACAAGGCCAATACCCGCGTCTGCCGCATCCGCCTTGACGTGATGAAATGTGACAAGATCATCCAGCTGCCCAACCAGCACACGGTTCACGGCCTGCGCGTGCAGAAATATCCGCGCACCGGTTATGTCTTCGCCAATGGCGAGGACCGGGTGCCGATCCCCAATGACGGTTCGGTTCTCGATGATCACAAACAGTATCACGCGATTTTCTCGGCCATTGACGGCGACACGATGAAGGTTGCCTGGCAGGTCATGGTCGACGGCAATCTCGACAATGTCGATGCCGACTATCAGGGAAAATATGCCTTCGCCACCTGCTACAATTCCGAAGAGGGCGTGAACCTCGAGGAAATGATGGCGAAGGATCAGGACTGGATCGTCGTCTTCAACCTGAAGCGTATCGAGGAAGCTGTCGCCAAGGGCGAGTTCAAGGAAATGGGTGGCGTGCCTGTTGTGGATGGTCGCCATGGCTCGCCATTCACCCGCTACATCCCGGTATCCAACGGCCCGCACGGTATGAACACCGCGCCGGATGGTATCCACGTCGTTGCCAATGGCAAGCTGTCGCCAACAGTCACGGTCTTCGACGTCCGGCTGTTCGACGACCTTTTCGCCGACAAGATCAAGCCGCGTGATACCGTCGTTGCCGAACCCGAACTCGGTCTTGGCCCGCTTCACACGGCCTATGACGGTCGCGGCAATTGCTACACGACGCTGTTCATCGACAGCCAGATCTGCAAATGGAACCTTGAGGATGCCAAACGCGCCTACAAGGGCGAGAAGGTCAATCCGGTCCGTCAGAAGCTCGATGTGCAGTATCAGCCCGGCCACAACCACACATCCATGGGTCAGACCAAGGATGCAGACGGCAAATGGCTGATCTCGCTCAACAAGTTCTCGAAGGACCGGTATTTGAACGTCGGCCCGCTGAAACCGGAAAACGATCAGCTGATCGATATTTCCGGCGACGAGATGGTGCTGGTTCACGACAATCCCACCTTTGCCGAGCCGCATGACGCCACCATCGTCCATAATTCCAAGATCAACCCGGTCAGCATCTGGAGCCGCGACGACAGCTTCTTTGCCGATGCGGTGGCCCAGGCTAAGGCCGACAACATCGATCTGCTGATCGATTCCGAAGTCATTCGCGACGGCGACAAGGTTCGCGTCTACATGACCTCGGCGGCACCTGCCTTCGGTCTGGAAAGCTTCACCGTCAAGCAGGGTGATGAGGTGACGGTTTACGTCACCAACATCGACGAGGTGGAAGACCTGACCCACGGCTTCTCGATCATCAATTACGGCATCAACATGGAAGTGGCGCCGCAAGCCACGGCATCCGTCACCTTCAAGGCCGATAAGCCCGGTGTGTGGTGGTATTATTGCTCATGGTTCTGCCATGCCATGCACATGGAAATGAAGGGCCGCATGCTGGTGGAGCCGAAGAAGGCATGAGGCATCTCCAAGATGCGGCGAGATGGGGGATGGTGGCGATGATCGCCGCCATTCCCGGCCTGGCGGGTGCTGAAACCATCCGCCTTTCCGCTGCCGCGACCCCAATACTTCAACAAGCCATCGACCGTGCACAGACGGGCGACGAACTGGTGCTGGAAAGCGGCGATTTTTCCGGGCCGGTGACCATTGGCACGTCCATTACGCTGCGTGGCGAGCCGGGTGCGGCCATTCGCGGCACCGGTCAGGGCAGTGTCGTCACCATCACCGCCGAAGACGTGATCTTCAGCGGCATTATCGTATCCGGCTCCGGCGGTTCGCTGGAAAACATGAATTCGGGCGTCTTCGTCGCCCGAACCGCCAAACGGGCGATTGTCGAAAACAGCCGCTTCGAAGAAAATCTGTATGGCGTCTATCTGCATGGCGCCGACGATTCCATCGCGCGCAACAATGTCATTATCGGTACGGGCGAAGGCCGTTTAAGCGAAACCGGCAACGGCGTGACCCTGTGGAACGCGCCCGGCGCACGCGTCACCGGCAACGACATCAGCTTCGGGCGCGACGGCATCGCCACCAATGCCAGCAAACGCAACGTGTTCAGCGGTAACCGGTTCAGCAATCTGCGATTTGCCATCCACTACATGTACACCAACGACAGCGAGATCAGCGATAATGTCTCCACCGGCAATTCGGTGGGATACGCCATCATGTTTTCCAGCCGCCTGAAGATCACCGGAAACGTCTCCGATGGCGACCGGGACCACGGCCTGCTTTTGAATTACGCCAACAGTTCCACCGTCACCGGCAATACGGTGCGCGGCCATATGCAGCCCGCATCGCGCTGGAGCGAACGCGGCATCCGCTCGCAGGAACATGGTGTGCCGGCCGCCGATGACGAGGCTGCCGCGGATACCTCGGGAATGCGGCCCGGGCCGGAAAAATGCGTCTTCATCTACAATGCCAACCGCAACCGCCTGCGCGACAACCGTTTCGAGGGGTGCGATATTGGCATTCATTTCACCGCCGGTTCGGAAGGCAACATGATGAGCGGCAATGCCTTCATCGCCAATCGCAACCAGGTCAAATATGTCGGCACGCGTTATGTCGACTGGTCGGAAAAGGGACGCGGCAATTACTGGAGCGATAATCCCGCTTTCGATCTGGATGGTGACGGCATCGCCGACAATCCCTATCGCCCGAATGATCTGATTGACCGCGTGCTGTGGACCGCGCCGCAGGCGCGGGTGCTGACCAGCAGCCCCGCCGTGCAGGTGGTGCGCTGGGCGCAGGCGCGGTTTCCTGCCCTTTTGCCGGGTGGGGTCACCGACAGTCATCCCTTGATGTCGCCGCCGCAGCCCCCCAGGGAGCCACGCTCATGAACCCGACCGTAAGCGTTCACGATGTGACCAAGACCTATGGCGGCAAGGTCAATGCCCTGCGCGAGCTGAGCTTTAACCTTCATGAAGGGGAGACCGTAGCTCTGGTCGGCCACAACGGCGCCGGAAAAACCACGCTGATCAAATTGCTGCTCGGGCTTATTCGCCCGACGTCGGGGCATGTGGAGGTGCTGGGCGAGAACCCGGCGAATGGCGATTTCGCCGTGCGTCAGGCGCTGGGCTACCTGCCGGAAAGCGTGTCTTTCCACCTCGCACTGACGGGGCGGGAAACGCTTGCCTTTTACGCACGCCTCAAGCGGGTGCCCATGCAATCCGCAGACAGCCTGTTCGAGCGTGTCGGCCTTGCCGCCGCGGCCGCCGACCGGCCTATTCGCACCTATTCCAAGGGTATGCGGCAGAGGCTTGGCCTTGCCCAGGCATTGCTCGGTGCACCAAGGGTTCTGCTGCTCGATGAACCGACCAGCGGCCTCGACCCGGCCCTACGGCGCAATTTCTACAACCTCGTCGATGAATTGCGGGCAGGCGGCGCGACGATCCTCCTGTCGTCGCATGCGCTGGGAGAGCTGGAAGACCGCGCCGGACGGGTCATCATCGTTAATCGTGGCGTGCGCATTGCCGATGGCACGCTGGATGATCTGAGACGGATCGCCAGCCTGCCGTCGCGTATCCGTATCCGCCCGACTGGCGGGGGCGGAGCCGCGGCACCTGCCGATCCCGTGGTGCGATGGACACCGACCGGAGATGGCGCTTACGAGACGGAGGTGGCGCATGCCGCAAGGCTGCCACTGCTGCACCGCCTCACTGCGGCTGCCGCCGGTATCGAAGCCCTGAGCCTTATCGAGCCGACGCTCGATGATCTCTATGCCCATTTCCTGAACAGCCAGGAGGCCGCGTCGTGAGCAACATCCTGATCATTGCGGGGAAGGAAATTCGCGAAGGCATGCGCAATCGCTGGGTGCTGGCCACGACATTGCTGCTGGCAATGCTCGCCCTGACGCTGACGTTTCTCGGCAGCGCGCCGACCGGCAATGTCGGCGCCAGCCGCATGGATGTGGTCATCGTCAGTCTCTCCAGCCTGACGATCTTCCTTGTGCCGCTGATTGCGCTGCTGATTTCCCATGATGCCATCGTGGGTGAGGTGGAGCGTGGCACCATGCTGCTGCTGCTCGCCTATCCGGTGGGGCGCAGCCAGATCGTTCTGGGCAAATTTCTCGGCCACATCGCCATCCTCTGCTTCGCCACCACCTGCGGATATGGCACGGCGGCGCTTGCGCTGGCGCTGATGGGCGGCGCCACCGGTCTTGAGGGCTGGCTGTCGTTTATTTCCATGACGGCATCGTCCGTGCTGCTTGGTGCGGTCTTCGTCGCCATCGGTTATCTCGTCAGCGCGCTATCTTCGGAGCGCAGCACGGCCGGCGGCGTGACGATCGGCATCTGGCTGTTCTTCGTGCTGATCTACGACATGGCCCTGCTTGGCGGACTGGTGGCGGCGCAGGGCCGTTCGCTGCCCGGTGGACTGCTGGATTTCGTGCTGCTCGCCAATCCGACGGATGCCTATCGGCTCCTCAATCTCGGCAGCGGCGGGGCGGCGGCCCTTTCCGGCATGGGCGGGCTTGCCAAAAGCTCCATTCTCACCGGTGGCGTCCTGCTCGCCGCCCTTTGCGCCTGGACAGCTGTTCCGCTCGGCCTCGCTTCGCTGTTTTTCTCAAGGAGGGACGTATGAAAACGGTCCGTTTTGCCCTTGTTCTTGTGGCTTCGTTGCTGCTTGCCGCCTGCGAAAATGAGCAGCAGGTGGAAACGCCGCTGCCCTTTTCGCTCACCGCCGAGGCCATGGGGCGATATTGCGGGATGAACGTACTGGAACATGCCGGGCCGAAGGGGCAGATCATCCTGCGCCAGATACCGGAGGCCATATGGTTCTCCTCAGCACGGGACACTGTGGCCTTCACCATGCTGCCGGACGAACCGAAGGAGATCGCGGCTATTTACGTGTCCGATATGGGCAAGGCTGCAAGCTGGGAAAAGCCCGGCGCGGAGAACTGGATCGACGCGCGCAAGGCCTTCTTCGTGATCGGCAGCTCCCTGCGCGGCGGCATGGGCGCGGAGGAAGCCGTGCCCTTTTCCGAGGAGGCGGCAGCAAGGCAATTCGTCGGCAAGAACGGCGGCGAAGTCGTGAAATTCAACGATCTGCCCGAGAATTACATTCTTGGCGCCGGTGGCGAGGCGGCGGACGATCCGGCTGCGGAGGGGGCGCATGATCATGGATAACAAACCGGGCCGTCGCCGCTTCATCACGCTCATGGCTGCCTTTGCGGGCCTGCCGCTTTTACCTGACAGGGGTTTTGCCTCAGTCTCCCCCATTGTCTGGCGGGGACAGGCACTCGGCGCGCCGGCAACGCTTGTGCTCAATCATCAAAACCCTGCAGAGGCGGAGCGCCTCCTGCGCAGGGTGGTAGTCGAGGTGGCGCGCCTCGAAAGTATTTTCAGCCTGTTTCGGCCGGAATCGGCACTGAGCGAGCTTAATCGCACCGGCGTCCTTGCCGCGCCGCCCTCCGAAATGGTGGAGCTGCTGGAATTGTGCCGCAGCTTCCATGGGCTTGGGGACGGACGTTTCGATCCGACGATACAGCCGCTCTGGCTGCTGCATGCCCGGCATTTTTTGTGCGATGACGCCGATCCCGCCGGCCCATCCGCACGGGATATGAGAAAGGCATTGGCGCTGGTGGGCTTCGACAAGGTAAGTTTCGACGCGAACCGTGTTGCACTGGGGCAGCGCGGCATGGCGTTGACGCTGAACGGTATTGCCCAGGGCTATATTACCGACCGCATCGTTGCCCTGCTGCGGGATGCGGGTGTGACCAGCAGCCTGGTGGATATGGGCGAAAATCGAGCCATCGGCAATAGTGCGCAAGGCGCGCCGTGGCGCATCGGTCTTGCGCAATCGGAAGATGCCACCCTTCCTGACATGGTTCTCGATATCACCGACCGTGCCGTGGCGACCTCGGCGGGCGCCGGGTTCCAGTTCGACCGCGCCGGCAAATTCAGTCATATCCTCGATCCGCGCACCGGCCTGAGCGCGCGCCGTTATGCGCGGGTCTCGGTGGTTGCCGAGGATGCGGCCACAGCCGATGCGCTATCGACCGCCTTCAGCCTGATGGATGAGTGCGAGGTGGAAACGCTGCGCGCATCGCTTCGCAATGTCGAGGTGTATCTGCGCGCCTGAACGCGCAGGTTTCAGAAGCGGCGGTTTTGCGTATGTCGCGCGTGTCGCGCCGCGAGATTGAGGTCGTGCATCGCCATCAGAACCAGTGCCGGGGATCGTCACTTCCCTGTCCGGCAGGTCTTTTACGGTAATATTGGCCAATCTCGAAGATACAAGGCCGGAAAGGCGAGGCCAGAAAGCAAGTTGGCGAGCACGCCAGCAAGTGCCAGCCGGAAAGTGCGTGTCGCCTGCCAGCCCGTCCGATCCCGACGCCCCCGCCGATTAATGTGGCGGAAGGGCCGGAAATCCGGCGCCGTTCCGGAAAAACGGCTGCCATGGCCGGCCTTTGGGGCGGCATCGGGGAGGGAAGGAGAGAAACCCGTTTGCCGGCCCGCAGGACCTCAGGGCTGTCGCAGGGACACGCCTTTCATGCGGTCAGGCGGAAAGAGGTGGCGCGCGCGGCGCGGCGCTCATCAGGAGAACGGATGGCCTGAACGCGGCCGTATCCGCCACGAAACCTTCACCGGTCTCGATGAGGAGCGGCATGCCGGTCATATCGGCCGGTTGCGGCAGCAGGATGCCGGCCACGATCCGGCAAACCTCGCAGACTGGAACAACGGCGTGCCGGTCGGGGTGGGACTGGCCATCGTCGTGATCGAAAGTGTGGCAAAGATCCGGCAGGCTGCCATCAGGCAGCATATAGGCGGAGATTTCAGTTCCGGCAAAACCGGCTTCTGCCACCGGCACGCGATGGGCGAAACCAATGGCGAACAAGGCAAGCGCGCACAGAATGCGCATCCCCTTCTGCCATGTCGTCACCTTTGCGATCATTGCCGGAATTCCCGCCCGAACACTCTCTGAAATTCGCTTCACATTCCGAACTTGTCGATTCACCCGAGACGGACAATTGTCACAGCGGGATGACATGACGTTACGGATTACTCTGTGGCATCGCGCGTGCTTCGTCTGTGCGATAGGTCAAACAGCTCCAAGTTTGGTGACGAGCGCTAAGCGATTTCCCACATACTGCCGGTCAGCGTGGCTTGGCCTTCGAGGCTTTTTGCGCTAATCAGACAGGATGATAAAAACCTCGAGTATCACCTGCATCTAGCTCCCGCCGCAGCGCGAGGAGCATCGAGCGAGAAGCCGACCGGCTTCACGCTTGGCGTCGGCTTGCCAGAAGGCAGGCGAATGCGAACACATGCAGTGAGACTACCTCAATGGAAAATTATTTCGAAAGCCCCTTCCGGGGCATCACGCTCGACAGGCTGGTAAAGAACCCGAACCTCGTCGTCGGTAAATACAGCTATTATTCCGGATATTATCACGGCCACAGCTTTGAAGATTGCGCCCGTTATCTGCTGCCGGATGAGGGTGCGGACAGGCTGGTGATCGGAAGCTTTTGCTCAATCGGCTCAGGCGCTGCCTTCATCATGGCGGGCAATCAGGGCCATCGGAACGAGTGGATCAGCACCTTCCCGTTCTTTTTCATGCCGGAAGTGCCGGAATTCGAGGGAGCGGAGAATGGCTATCTGCCGGCGGGCGACACCGTCATCGGCAATGATGTCTGGATAGGTTCGGAAGCGATCATCATGCCCGGCATCAAGATCGGCGATGGTGCCGTCATCGGAACCCGGGCGCTGGTGACGAAGAACGTCGAACCCTACACCATCGTCGGCGGCAACCCCGCCAGAACCATTCGCAAGCGGTTTGATGACGATGACATTGCCCGCCTGCTGAAGATGAAATGGTGGGAGTGGCCGGCAGAAAGGCTCAAGGCCGCAATGCCGCTCATGACCAGCGGCAATGTCGCGGAGCTGTATCGGTTCTGGCGATCTGACATTCTGTAGGTTTGAAGCTGTCGGCTCGTCTCCTTGGGGCGGGCCGGCGATCGCGCCTGATCCGGGAGCTGTTTCCGGATATGTGAAGGCCAGACGCCCGCCCTGTCACTGCAATTCCAGGCCCTCCTGAAGAATGGATTTTCGAGCCGCCTCGCCAGCTTCGGCCTTACCGTCTCGATATAGTCACCAGCCTGACGCGCATAAAGGAGCGGGATGAAGCCCTTGTGGATTTCCGTCGAAAGAAAGCTCAGCATCTCCTGCAGCCTGTAGCGCGCAAAGGTTCCATTCGCCGGCGCAAGGCCCGCCTCGGGCCTCCGGTCTGCAAGATATTGAACGGTGACGGGACCTTCCCGCTGCAGGTTGCCGTCTTCAAGCTCCAGCGCCGGAATATAGCCATGCGGGTTGATGTTGTAGAAGTTCTTCCCTTGATCCGTTGTGCGATCATTCTGATCGACCTTGATGAATTCGACGTCGAGACCCAGCTCGTTTGCGCAGGCACAACAGCGACCAACTTCACGTTTTGAAATAAACGGTCACCGAAAATGAGTTTCCATCCCGTGCCTGTGCGGTCATGTGTTTGTGAAGTTCGTATGAGCCATTGTTCTACGACACACGAATCAAAGAGCTGACAGCATGGAAAATCCGTTTGCACTGAATCATCTTTCCGAGAACACGGTCTTCCGTAAAGGCGATGTTTTCGTCCTTTTCGGCGAACTGTTCGGCCGCGGATATGCCACCGGCCTGCTCGATGAAGCCAGACGGGCTGGAATGGAGATTGTCGGGATCACGGTCGGGCGGCGCGACGAGAACAATGTGCTGCGGCCGCTCAACGCCGAGGAACTGGCTTCGGCGGAGGCCCAGCTGGGCGGCAGGATCATCAACATCCCTCTCATGGCGGGTTTCGATCTGGATGCGCCCGAAGGCGGCCCAACGCCCACAGATCTCCTGGCAAATATGAAGCTTGAGAGCTGGGAACACGACAAGCTCGACTGGGACTATGTCGGACAATGCCGCGACATCGCCACTGCGCGTTTTAAGGAAGCGCTTTCAAAAGTCATGGCCGTTCTCGATGGCATGATCGCCTCTGGCCGCAATGTTTTCTTCGCCCACACAATGGCCGGAGGCATCCCGAAGGCGAAGGTGTTCCTGGTCGTCGCCAATCGAATCTACAAGGGAACCGGAACCCGCCACATGTCGTCGCAGACCCTGCTCGACAGTGATCTGGGAAAACTCATCCTGCAGAATTTTGACGACGTCTCTGCAAATACCTTCCGCCATCTCATTGATTTCAGCGCGGCGATCCGCGAACGTGTGGAGGCTTCGGGCGGACAAGTGCGATACACGGCCTACGGTTACCACGGATCAGCCGTCCTCATTGACGGAAGCTATCGTTGGCAGACCTACACCAATTACACGCAGGGTTATGCCAAGATGCGGCTCGAAGGCATTGCAGAGGAAGCCTGGGCGACAGGCATCAAGGCAACTGTCTATAACTGCCCCGAAATCCGCACCAATTCGTCCGATGTGTTCACGGGTATCGAGCTGCCCCTGATACCGCTGCTGCTTGCGTTGAAGAAAGAAAACGGTGGCCAATGGGCAGACGAACAGTGGCAGGCCTGCGAGCAATTGCTGGCCGATGGCTTAACCATGCAAGACGTCTTCGGCAAGATCGCCGCCATGCAGGCCAGCGAGGTCATGCGTCCATTCTATGATTTTTCGGCTTGGCCCATGGCAAACAGCCAGGCACAGGCTGATTTGACCATCGGCACGTCCAATGAGATCACCCAGATGCATCGGGATAGAAAGGTGATGATCAGCGACCACTTGAGCGGCCTCGTTGTGAAGGCAACCGGGCAGCTGATTTTCGGCGAATCGTCCGAACCCTCCGGTCCTGTCCTGTGGCTCAACCACGATATCGTGGCGCGGCGACTTAACGCTTCCCACCCGCATTCGAAGTCTGCCACGCCGCTTGTCGCGCAGGGAGCGAAAACCTCACACATCGAGATGGTGTGAAGGCTTCCAGGCATCGCTTGGAAACTTGGTGTTTTGGCCGTGGAGCGATGAATTTTTAGAGCGGCGATGAAGCCAAGGCTGAACCGGCCGAATCTGCTGTCGATCTAAAAACGCCTGACGCCAGGATTGGCGAACAGACCTTGGAGAATGATTTTTTGTCGGGTGCGCTCGGCAAGGCGGGAGTGCCATCGGCAACATCAGCCTCCTGGTGTCCGCTTTATGTCAAATCCGGTGGTATGCTGCCGTTCAGGTGTATTCGGCGAAATGAGGAGCATCGGGTCGTTGAACAATGTAACATCAGCAGAGTGGCAGGAATTTGTAACCCGAAGGTCGAAAGAGCTCCCCGACCCGGCCGTGGCTAAGGCTCTATCGAGGTTTCAGCTGGTTCCTGGCGGCCCGCAGACGGAAACCGCAGATGCATATATTCATCGCGGTGATCTGGAGATTGACGGGGATTTCGTCCCGTCTTCATGGATCACTGTGATCGACGGAAACCTGCGTGTCAGCGGCAAGGTTTCAACACGCATCGAAGGCGGCGATGGATATGTTACCCTCGTCGTTTTCGGCGATCTGAACTGCGGCAGCATCGATAATGACTGGGCCAGCATTATCTTCGTCACCGGAGACGCTGTCGTCAGGGAGTGGGTTTTCGCGTCAAGGGAAGACTCGTCAATGGTAATAGGTGGCGATTTCAGGACACCGATTTTTATCGGTGCCGATATTTGGGTATCTGTCGGTGGTTCCGTCGAGATGGAATACGGTTACGGGTACGCAGTCGCTCTCGCGTGGTTTGCTGATACCTATGGCGCAGCCCAGATACAGCCGACTTATGGTTGGCGCGAGTTGGCCATGAAGCTCGGCCTGGGACAAGGGCGCATTCGCGAGGAGCAGCTTGTGGAATTGCTGGAGGAGCGTTTGCGAACGACAGGAAGCCTGTTGCGCCCGGTATGAACGACGGGGGACACTCTGTCCTTCGTATAGTTTTTGACCCGAACCCCCAGTCACTTCGGACGTGCCGCTTCGACTGTTCTTGCGCGGAAGCACGGCTTGCCCTTCGTCAGCGGCGGGCGGAATGGCAAGCAGGATGGCGTCGCGACAGGCACGCGCCTGACGATAGACGGCGTCACTCGAACCGTAGATACTGTCCCTGAACAGCCTGGCAATCCGGTGGCCGCGCCTCGTTAAACTCACGCACCAGCCGGCACCGTGGTGAGTCCCGGCGGCGTCTTCCCGTCTAAGGCCATAGTGATCGGCATCATGCTTCATTGGTCTCGGCGTCGTTCCGGTCGTCACGCTCTGCTCGCGCTATCAGATGTCATAGATGGTATTTTGGCATTTTCTGGTTGCATAATTTATGATGAGTCCTTGGTTTCGCCACAATGTTTGATTGCATTCTGTCGAGATTTTGACAGCTGATTGATTTTCCATCGATCTGAACACCCCGGGGGGTTCAATGACCGACCAGCCTGCATCTTCGGACTTTCTCCAGGCGAGCCGCGTTCTCAAGGTCAAGTCCCCGCTGGGCGAAGACCAGCTTCTCCCGGAACGACTTGCGGTTGATGAGGGTGTGTCGCGGCTCTTCGAAATCCACCTGACGCTGCGTGCGAAGAAGGAAGCGGTCAAGCCCGAGGAGCTGATCGGCCGGCTTGTCGATGTGTCGGTCGAGATAAGCCAGGGCGACGGGGAAGAGGGCAGCGGCATCCGCCGACCGTTCAACGGTCTGGTGACGGAATTGCACGAAGGTCCGCCGATCACCCGCGGCATGCGCTCCTATGCGCTGACGCTGCGGCCGCAGATGTGGCTTCTGTCGCGCCGCTCGGATTGCCGCATCTGGATGGACAAGAC
The DNA here is from genome assembly GCF_053522525.1 of Agrobacterium sp. 22-210-1. Taxonomy (NCBI): domain Bacteria; kingdom Pseudomonadati; phylum Pseudomonadota; class Alphaproteobacteria; order Hyphomicrobiales; family Rhizobiaceae; genus Agrobacterium; species Agrobacterium sp. 22-210-1. The sequence goes on from NZ_JBNWCI010000003.1 coordinate 853,433, forward strand.
GGCGGTGGAGATCGTCGAGACGCTGTTTTCCGAACACGGCATTCCCGCCCCCGATACATCAGGCATCATCTCGCCGCCGCCGGCGCAGCATTACAGCGTGCAGTTTAACGAGACCGATCTGGACTATCTCACCCGGCGTTTCGAAGAGGACGGGCTGTTCTACTGGTTTGCCCATGAGGATGGTTCCCACAAGCTGCATGTGGCCGACAGCGCCAGCGGCTGGCTTGCCCCATCGGCTTCGGCGCAGGGCGAAGGCAAGGTGCGTCTGGCGCAGGGGTCTTCGGATCGCAACCACATTAGCGACTGGGCGCGGCGTTTTTCCTATGTATCGGGCCAGCGTGCGGGTGCGGACTGGAATTTCGAGACACCGGGCATGGTGCCGGGCACCATGACGCCCTCACTGGTGCAGATGCCGGATGCTACGAAACGCGAGCTTTATGAATATCCGGCCCGGATCAAGACGGTTGAAGAGGCCGAGCGGGCGCAGAAACTCAGAACCCAATCCATCGAGGCCGACCATGACCGTGTATTCGGGTCTTCGACCACGCGCATCCTGGAAGCCGGCCGCCGCTTTACGCCTTACGAGGTTGCGCATCCGGAACATGCCTATGAAGAACATGTGATCATCAGGGCAAGCCACAGTATTGTGGATCTCTCCTATGAGACAAACAGCAACGAGCCGGAATATCGCAATCACTTCGAGGCGATCCCGGCACGTGTGCCGCTGACGCCGCACCGGGCGACGAGGCGGCCGCGGATCGAGGGTACGCAGGTGGCGATCGTCGCCGGTCCTGAAGGCGAGGAAATCCATCCGGATCAATATGGCCGCATCAAGCTGTGGTTCCCGTGGGACCGCAAGGCGAAGAAGGATGGAACCGATACGTGCTGGGTGCGGGTCAGCCAGGCATGGGGCGGCGGGACGTGGGGCGCGCAGGTCATCCCGCGCATCGGCATGGAAGTGATGGTCGCCTTTGTCGATGGCGATCCGGACAAGCCGCTGGTCATCGGCGTGGTCAACAATCCTGCCAATTCCGTTCCTTACGACCTGCCCGCCAACAAGACGCGCATGGTACTGCGTTCCAACAGCCACAAGGGTGACGGCTTCAACGAAATCACCTTCGAGGATGAGGCCGGCAAGGAGAACCAGTTCTTCCACGCCCAGAAGGACCAGACGACGCGGGTTCTCAACGATCGCACCAAGCGTATTGACCGGCACGAGGTTGCCTCGGTCGGCGGCAACCGCGCGGTGGAGGTTTCCGGCAACCAGAAACACGAGATCGGCGGCTCGGTGAACACCGTCGTTGGCGGCACGGGGCCGATGGCGATGATGGCCATGGCGGGCGTGCAGGCGCTCTCCGGACAGACGGCGGGGTTGCTCAGTCAGGCAGCACAGATCGCCGGTGGAGGTGGCCCGGGTGTCGCTGCCTTTGCTACGACACTTGCCTCATCGGCGCTTGGCTTTCTCGGTGCTGGCGGCATGTCGTCGCGGGATGGCGTGGTCTCCGGCCCAAGTCCGCGGGCAGATGCAGGCACGGCGCTTGCCGGCTCCGGCTCGGGCGTCGGTTCCGATGCCTCCGGTCTCTTTCCGCTGCCGGGCATCATGAACACGATAATCGGTTCGTTTCAGTCCACATCCGTTGGCATCGCAAAAACCGAGCAGGTTGGGGTCAGCAAGGTCACGAATGTCGGCCAGACATCCATGGAGAATGTCGGCAAGGCAAAGAAACTTACTGTCGGAGAGGAGTATGTCATCGAAGTCGGTAAGTCATCTATGACGATGAAGAAGGACGGTACTATCATCATCAAGGGCGTGACGTTTCATTTCGAGGCTGAAGGTTCGTTCCAGCAGATCGGCAAAGTCATAGACCTCAACTGATTAGGCTCCTGGAAAAATGGTCAAGATCACCAACTTCACGCCTTTTGCGAACCTCCGATTCTCAAACCGCAATGCTGCGGGCAAGGAATTCGGTGTGTTCATGGCAAAGACTGCCCTGGATATTGGCATGGATGGCGAATGCCGGTTTTCGAGCGAGCAGGAGCCGTTTGTTTTCACTGACACGTACCATGGCGATCTCAATCTCTCTTCGGTGCGCTACCCGTCCGATTTCGTACCCTATAAACCGCATAGTGAGGTCATCGTTGATGCGACGGCCTACGCTCCGGGCGGAAAGCCAGCAACAGAATGGCCTGTTTCCATCAAGGTATCCGACGATCTGGGCATTTTTGTCCATCATGAATTGCGGGTCACAGGGCCGAGGAAGTGGACCCCGAAGTGGCTGAGGGAGTTGAGCGACGGGCAGAAGCGGGACTGGCGGAAGTTTAAACCGCTTTTCCGAGGCTGGGCATTGTCTTCCCCAGGTCCAATCAGGAGCCTGCCGATCCGGTACGAGCACGCCTTCGGAGGTATTATCGACAAGGGTTTTGACGATGACGGCAATCCTGTGCTGGAGGCCTTTCAGCACAATCCGATTGGGTGCGGCTTGATTGACCCGGAGTTCACCGACCATACAAAGCCGGTCCATGCGCCACAAATTTTAAGTAGAGACACAGTGTTGTCGGACGCCCATGGGCAGTACGCTGTTGAAGGTCTAGGCCCGGTTCCGCCTGCATGGCTGCCGCGCCGTCCTTTGGGTGGAACCTATGACGAGCACTGGATCGAGCACATCTGGCCCAACTGGGCGGCAGATTACGATTACCGTTTCCACAATTCGGCGCCTGTCAGCAGTCAGGGTGCCCGTTATCTGGAAGGTGCGGTTCGCATAGAATTGCAGAACCTTTTTCCTGACCGTCCTGATTTCACTATTCGCCTGCCCGACGAACAGCTGGTCGCGATCTCTCGGCGCAATGACGAAAGCGTTGTGGCGCTCAAGATGGTTCTTGATACTGTTTATCTTGAGATCAGTGAGCAGGACCAGAACGACCCGCGGATTTATTGTATCTGGCGCACACCCTACGATATGACGGCGACTGAAGATCTCGCTCTTTTGCGCTGTGGCCCTCAAGATATGCGGCGGATCAATCCGGTTCGGGTGAACCCCGATGAGGTTGCCTGCGATCCTGTGCTTCTTGATCCCGACCGGGATGAAGAGGAGGCCGCCTGATGGCAATTCCGATCTCCGCACGTCGCGACGGTGCGAACATCATGCATTGCACCGGCCCGGATGTCTGCAAGACGCCGATGGGTTCCTCGATGGTGCCCGTACCCTACATGTCCATGGTGGCACTGGGGTCTTCCGTGCGCACGTCCCGGACGGTTCGAAACAACGGCCAGCAGGATTTTCAGTTGAATTCCCGGGCGCTGGTCGTGACGGGCCATGAGCCGGGAGTCGGAAGGGGCGTCAAGGTCAGCGGCTACAAGTCTCATGCGCTGGCGAAGAAGGGTTCGAAAACGGTCTTTTCAGAAGGCTGGGCAGTCGTGCGCGATTCCGATCCGGCCTGGATCAACAGGCCTGGGCCGGGAGGCACCGAACCCCATCGTACTATGGGCGAAGAAAAGGTGCCGATCCTCTTGGCAGGCAGCGGCGGAACGCCGGGCAACAACCGAGCTCAGAACCGGCAAGTGAGGGCGCTGGGGAAGCAATACGGATTGACTGACGACCAGCTGGAACAACTTCATGAGATTATTACCAAGCAGAACTATGGATTTCAAGAAATCAAGCAGATTATCATCGACGAGTTCGGCAAATGAGTTTCCAGGACGACATTCAATCTCTAGTCGGGCTTCCGATCTCTGCCTCAAAATACATTTATGGCAGCATATTTCATCTGCTTTTCGCATCCGCCGACGGTGAGGTGAAACTGATCTGCAACGGATGTCAGTGGGCGTTGGTCGATGAGGGCGGCGCGATCGTGCTACAGGACGAGGCTGCCCTCTCAAGTGGAGTGATAGGAAGCCATTTCACAGGTAAGCGACTGCGGGCCGCCGAAATCTCGGCCGATGCGTTAACGCTACGCTTCGATGACATGGTCTTCCACGCCTTTATGACCGAGGAATACCATCTCGACATCCACGAGGGCGTCGCGCTTGGCTCGCCCGAATGGCGGCAGCTGCCAGAGGCGGCGCGCGATAGTTTCGTGATTGTCTCGCGCCTGCGGAAGACGGTGGGCTGGGAGTTTTCCGCTTATTCAAATCTGGCGGGTATCTCTTGGGGCGCGGCCTACCTGGCGCTGCAGGAGGCCTCACATGGCGGGTGATGAAGAGGTCCATCAGCGCAATGGCGGACAGCCGCATGTCGCCCAGACGCCCGCCAATGCCGATGGGCGTGTGGTCGTAGGATCGGGCGCACCTCAACAGGATGCCGAGGCGCTTCGCCAGCAGATGATCGATGACCGCAAGCAGGAACTGCGCGAGATCGATGAGGAACTGAGTGCCCTGAACCGTGAGGTGGGTAGCAACCGTCCAAACGCGGAACAGATCGAATACGGGACCAACCTGCAGGCCGACGCCTATATCGCGGCGACGGAACTCAATGCGCTGGAAAATCACTCCTACGCGGAATCGTTTGAGGATTTCATAGAGACCAATGGCAGCATGCAAGGGTCTCTTGATAACATGACGGGACCGCAGCGCCTTCATATGGCGCGGGGCCAATCTGATGACTTCCTCGCACGGGCGTCCGGGTGGGATATAATAGAGGTAGGCCCGCAGGACTTGCTTGGCGGTCCCGGCGGGTGGCTGGGCAGGCGAGGGAGAAAACTCTTCGGCCGTTGGCGAAGGCCGCGTGGCCGATTGGGAGGCAATCGTACTCGCGCACAGGAACGCGTGAGGGGGCGCAGGCGCAAACGACGTGAACGCAAAGAGTGCCGGCTCGCCGGCAATCCGGCTTTTATGCCGACGGGAATTCCCGTCCATTACGATCCCGATTTCTCCATTCCCGGTTTGCTCAAGCTTGCGATTACCAGCACATGGTACGGCGATGTCGAGGCAAGTGGCCCACTCGGCCGCGGCCGACTGAGCGATATCGATGCGACTATAAGCAGGAACGAGGCCAAGGGTTTCACCCTGCTCGACGAAGATGGTTTCGCTGTTAATTTCAAGGCGCCGACGCCTATTCCCGATGGATGGGAAGAGGGCGACACAGTCCGCAATACCAGTCTGATGCAGGGCCATGGCCGCGCACTGATCCTTAAAGAGGATGCACTGGAAACCCATTTCGCCAAAGGCAGGGACGGTATCTGGCGTATCGGGCAAATCAAGGACCGGCGCGGAAATGCACTCCAGTTCGCGCGGGATGCCGCCGAAAACCTTCTGTCGATCACGACCCCTGAAGGCCTGAAAATACTGTTTTCTTACGAAGGCAGCTTGCGCATGCTGGCTGAACTTGAAGGTGTTGATGGCAGCCGCAAGACGGTCATGCGCTATCGCTATGATGAGAAGCAGCGGATGGTGCTGGCGGAATGCTCCTATGGCGAACGTCATGAATTTGCTTATGATGACTGGGGCATGCTTTCTGAAGTTATTCGCAACGGCCATTATCATGCGAAGTTCGAGCATGACGAGAAGGGTAGACGCACGCGAACGGTCAGCAACCTGGGTGTATCCGCGACTTTCCAGTATGATGAAGTAAACCGGATCACGACCTACATGCCCGGCTCGGACAGGCACCGCGCCATCCAGTTTCATTATGACGAAAATGGCGCGATCATCCGCGAAGTGAACGCGCTCGGTCATGAGAAACGCTTTGTAACAGACGATGAAGGGCGGATTGCAGCCGAGATCGACGGAGAAGGCAATGAGACCCGTTACGCCTACGACGCGGCCGGAAATGTGAAAAGCATTCGGGACCCGGTCGGTCGTTCGACCTATTACGGTTGGACGTCCGAAGGCGATATGGAGCTCGTCATAGACAATGCTGGAAAAGCATGGGACTTCCACTACGACGATTTTGGCGCACTTAGCCTTGTCAAAAGCCCGGTCGGGCATATTTCAGAAATCCGCAACAATGCGGCCGGACTGCCAACCGGCGTCCTTCGGCATGACGGACTGATTGCGCAGAACGCTTATGACGGCCACAACTGGCTCACCGAAACGCTGGACTTCCGCAATGCGCGCACGCGCTTCGAACGAGACGCCTTTGGGCGCGTCGTCCGGATGACTGAAGCAAACGGCGCTTCGACCACTTACGAATACGAGGACCAGTCAGGGCATAATTTCTTTCGCCCGACGCGAATTATCCGACCGGATGGTGCTGTGTTCAGCAGCTATACCTCAGAGAACGGACGCCTACTGGAAACCGTGGATGGGGAAGGGCGCAGAAGCCGTTACGAATATGACGGACTTGGCAATCTTGTCCTGTCGGTCACCCCCTTGGGCGGGCGCATCGGTTTCCATTACGATGACGAACTCAATCTGATGAAGGTGGTCAACGAAGCGGGACGGGAATGGACCTTCGTTCGTGACGTTGGCGGACGTATTGTTCAGGAAACCGATTTTAGCGGGAGAACGACCGATTACGCGCTCGATAGAGCGGACAGGGTGGTCGAGGCGAAGCAGCCGGATGGCAGAGTCCTCGCCTATGAACGGGACGCGTCGGGAAGCATTGTCAGCCGCTCCGCCTTTTTGCCGGGTGAAACCAAAGCGCTGCAGCGCGAGACATTTGCTTATGACGATGTCGGGAGATTGAATCTCGCCAGCAACGCCCACGTCACGATCTCACTGGAGTATGATGCAGCTGGCCAGCCGATTTCGGAAACGACAAACGGAATCCGCATCGAAAGCGAGTATGATTGTTGTGGCAATCGGGTGAAGCGTCGTATAGGCGATCAGGTGGTCACCTATGATTACGACCCGCTCGGTGCCCTGACCGGCGTATCTCTCGGCGAACGCTCTGTTCTGAATGTCATACGGGATAGATTGGGGCAGCCCGTCCGCCGCACGACGCCGGAAGGCTTCGTTATCGAATTTGTCCATGACCCCTTGGGCCAGCTCGTCCGCCAGACGGCGTCCAGCCGAGTGCAGGCCGGCAGGCAGCGATCGACTCCGCTGCCGGAAATCTGGTCACGGCAGTTCGAATGGGACCGCTCAGCGGCACCGACCATGGTGGCCGATCCACTTTGGGGCACCAGTTGTTATGAAATGGATGGCAACGGACAGGTCACCGCTGCGTGGCACGGGGGGCCGAATCCTGGAGCGCCTGTTCTTGCGACCGTTCCAGCCGATGCCATTGCCGGGATCGGCGGCGACAACCGCGAGGTGGAGCGTTTCGATTACGCGCCGACCCAGGATATTGCTGCGTCGGAAACGGCCCTTCCCGACCACCCGCTCGGTCGCCCTCTTCGACAATGGTCACACGCCACTGGCGGCGAGGTGCTGGAGGCCTTTGGCCCCCACGGCGAGCAGATTCGTTACGAGTATGATGCTGCCGGTCGCGTCTCCGACCGGCATGTGGATCGCAACGGGTTCCGCCGGCTGAGCTTCCATTACCTTTGGGACGGTTTTGATCAGCTGATTGGGGTGGAATGCCCGGATGGGTCGGCTTGGCGGTACTCCTACGATCCGTTCGGGCGCCGAATCGAAAAGCAGCAGGTTCGGGCAGCAAGGCGACAGGGCAGGAATGGCGGCGCCACTCTTTCAGTTCACCGGTTCCTTTGGGACGGCGACGTGCTGGCGGTGGAGCATCGGATAGCGGATGCTTCGGAAGACAGGCAGTCTTTCGTTTGGTGGCATTTTGAGCCTGACAGCTTTGTGCCAATGCTCCGGGTCGACATTAACGCTTCCGGCGAGCAACGTATTCTCCACGTCGTAACCGACCATCTTGGTGCGCCGAGAGAGCTGGTGAGGCCATCAGGCGAAGTCGTCTGGTCCTCGTCCTACAGGTTGTGGGGCGGAATTCGGGGTCTTTGGACCGCGGCCAATGACAATCGCGGAGCGGTTTCTGGTGGCGCTGTATCCCGAGGTTTCGGATCGGTTCAGGCCCAGCTTGTCAACGTTGCTGATACTGAGCCGGGAGGCGATGACCAAGCCGGGATAAGCGCGCACACGGCGGTGATCGATGCTGATCTCTGCCCCATCCGGTTCCTGGGGCAATGGGAAGATGCTGAGACTGGCCTCTGTTACAACCGCTTCAGGACATATGATCCGTCAACAGGCCAATATCTGAGCGCCGATCCTACAGGTCTTCTTGGGGGGCTGCGCACCCATGGTTATGTCGAGATACCGACGTGGTGGGCGGATCCACTCGGCCTTTATGGCGTATACGTTTTTCAAATGAAACCTGGCAAACGGTGTTATGTGGGCAAGGGTGAGCCGACGCGCATGGCGGAGTCGATGCGCTATCGAACCGGGTCGAGCACGAGAGAGCAAGGTCGTAACCGATGCCCGCGCCGTCTTTATACCAATACCGATGCAGATGCGGCGGCGGCTGGTATGACCCCGAGAGACTATGGCGCGTTGGTCGAGAACCGGCTTTTGTCCCAATCGGGATTTAACGCGGTTGCTGATAGCAACTGGGCCAATGTGAAACTCGACGGGCAATCGGTGTTTAACCGTGCTACACCTGCCCAACGAGCGGCTGCAACTTTGACTGCGACACGAATAAGAACCGCCTTTGGTCGATGCTGATGATCGAAACCACAGTTTGGTGTTTGGTTTTAGCGATGCATGAATGGAGAAACTAATTGTCTGAGATCGTTTTGGAAATAGATGAAAGAACGATGGAAAACCTGATGACAGGGCCATATATCTTCATCGAGGAGACGCGATCCCCGGCACTCCGGAAGACAGCCTATTTCAACAAGGCTGCCTTCAAGGTTTATTCGAACCTCATCGATGAACATGGTTGCACCGGATTTTCGATCGAGGTTGAAGACATCGCCGAGAACGAACTGCAGGACTATTTCTCTCCCGATTTCAGCAGCATCCGCAAGAAGGATGATATCATTGAAATCGGCATAGTCGGGTCCGGCGCCTTCTCCGAGGATTTCGATCTCGACGTCTTCAAAAGTTTCCCGAACATCAAAAAGATCACTACCCACGGCATTTCTTTCCGGTCCAGACTGCCGGAGCTTTTTCCGAAGCTCGAGACCTGGCTTAATCTCGATTGGAAGAGCAATAAGGTCGAGAACCTTGGCAACGAATGGCCGGATTTGAAAAATCTCGGGCTACACGGGTTCAGCGGATCGCTTGCACTTTTCGAAAAGTCACCGATTAGAAAACTCTTTCTGATCTCATCGACTATCAAGGACATTGACGACATTCTGCGCTTTAAGGATCTTGAAGTCCTGCAACTTGTTTCCAGCAGGATTACGGGCGACGTCTCACGCCTGTCGGAACTTACCAAACTACGATCACTGCGTTTCGAGGGTAAGAACAAGCTTGAGGGCTGGGATAAGCTGGCGAGCAGGTCGCTCGAAAACCTCGATGCGTCGCATTATCCCTGCAAATTTCCGCGCGACAATTTCCCGAAGCTTGAGAACTATGTCATCAACGCGTATCGCGCTCGGGATCCGTTCTATGAAGAAGGCGGAGATTACGACGCCCTCGGCGACGAATTCGCTGCCCTATGACCGCTCTCCGTGTCGCGACCCCCGCCGCGAGTTGTGGAATTGGCCGTCTCAGGACCACGAATACTTCGTTGTTTATCATCAGGCCATCTGGTCCGGATGATGGAATGTACCGGCATATTTCGTTGCAGCATCGCCGGCTATCTGGTTACAGCAGTGCCTTGCCATAAGGTATTTTTAAACAGCGGAAGGGTGAATTTCAGCAAGCTTGGTGCGGGACGCAGCGATCGACTGCCTCCTGGCGGCGGCGGTAATAGAGCGTATCGGGGTGGTGAGCCTGATTTCCCGAAATTCAAAATAGGTGGTGTAGTCCGTGCCGGTCAGGAAAGCGTTCCCTCGGCAAGATCGTGAGAGCGAAGAGTGGTTTCTCTCGGAACTGTCGAATTGGATGACCGGGAAGTCGTGTCGATTTAGTGATTTTGAAGCTTATTGAAGTGGTAAGTCACTGATAGTCCATCATAATCAAGGCCTTGCCGCGGGTTCGATTCCCTTCAAGAGCAAGACATTGACCTCTTTGAGTGGAGAGGGGAGAGGCGGGTTTCGGATCAGCAGATCATACAGTCAGACGTCTCCGCACCGGAGCATTCCCCGCCCGAATCTGTTTAGGTTGCCAAAGTGGCTCTATCCTCTCCAAGCGATATCGATTTTCGAATTCGTTGAGCACCATTTCTAGCGTCGCTTCAAACGCGCCTCGATCAAACATCGTCGATTTTGGCTCATGGATGTAGCGCCAGTCGGTGAACGCATCTTTGTGCTAATACAGCAAATGACGAATGCCGTAGTCGATATGAAGGCCATTGGGATGGTACGGGATATAGATTTCTTGAACTCCCCGTCAAGTGTCTCCTGACTTTCAGTCTTAAGCTTGTCAAACAGCCTAGAAAGGTCGTGTGATTTGACGATCTTTGGATCATCATGATCAAAAACGAACCAGGCCTTGAGCGCCATTTCCATAGAAAGTGCCAGGAGCATCGATTCAACGCCGATGTCTTTCAGGTTGGGCGATCTTCATCCCCAGCTAACTCTAAGTCGGGAAAACTTTGAGCCTTTCGCAATACCGCCCTTGCTGTGCCTGCAATCCTACTAGCGATTGTTAATCGGGCGCTCATTCTTGGTCTTCAGACATCAACGCGTCACCTTTTGAGCCAGGAAGTTTCGACCCACACGTTGAACGGTTTCTGCTGCCCCATGTTAGTGGCGAGGATCACAGTCATCCAAGTATTATTCGACCGTTCTACGAGGAAGGCAGTTCCGGTGGTCGCAATCTCCTTGGTAACTTTAGTTTCGGAGTCTTGAGATAGAGCCGTCTCGAAGGCTGTAAACTCATCGGCCGTACAAGTCATTCCTTCTTCACCAAGCTTTGCGAGGGCCATAACGAAGTTGAGTTCGCAGTGCGAATAGGAAAAATCTTTGAAATCTCGATAGCCTATGAAGAACTCTCGCCCGCTCGCCATGGTGTAGACGGCACTACCGGTTGTCGGGAGAGATTCTGACGGAAGGGCAAGAACTTTCACAGTCCAGTCACCCTTCTTGACTCCGCTTTCTAACTTAATGGCGCTCGCACCACTCCCTACGCAAAGTTTCACGACGTCATCGAGAGGGCATGCAACGGCGGCCCCGTTGGTCGATGCTAAAGCAATTAATAAAGCGATTAAAAAACGCACGCGTTTCTCCCTGCGAGATGTGGTTTCAGACTTCACCTTGCCGATATTTCGGTGGAAGTTCCGCGGTCGGCAGATCGTCGGCCTCGAACTGCTTACCGGTGGACCATGGGAGCATGTTAAGCACCACACCAAGCCCCGCGATGATTGCCGCAACCACGGGTTTGAAACCCAAATTTTTCAAGCCAGCAAATTTGAAGCCAGAAAGCAGAGCACCGAGCGGTTTGAAGATCAGAAAGGGGATCAACAAGAACGGCATAGAGACGAGGGCGAGCACCCCCGGGATCGCCGCCTCCAGCATAGGGTCGCCGCCGTATCGGAGGCGAAGACGCGGGTTATGGGCGACTGCAAACGGAATCAGTTCTTTCATGAACCTAACGTAGTCGGCGGATCGATCGACGCGTGTCTCTCCCTGCCAATCCAGCGAGGATACCTGTATTGATGTGAAAAGCATCCGCAAACGCGCGCTGTAGACTGGAAATCCAGTGGTGCCGACGCCACTTGTAACATGAAGGTGCAGGAACCGAAAAGAAGTCCACGGGATGAGGCTCACGGACTGTCCTCGCCGTACCGAAAGGCCTTTGGCGTCGATGACGTAGGCCGTCGTGATCATCGTGAATCTCGGGGAGCTTTGATAAGGCATCGCGACTTGTGTGGTAAAGCTGTACGTTGGAGGGGCATCCGTCTGCAATTGAGAGCTCCCGCGCGTTCCAAATGAAAAAGACAAGCTAACCCGGCTTTATTCGCTAATCAGAATGGCCAGTGGCTGGCGATTACCTGATATCATTACTGTAGATAGACCTAGGTGATATCCAGCGATGCGCTACCACGAACCCCACGACGAAACGTAGGGCCACCGCAAAACCCACCGGAATCATATATCGCTATCACGCCTCGACTTCTCCGCTAATTCTTCTCGTGGCTTATGTGAAGCAGGCTTCCTCGGTCTATCTTATCGTTCCTGCTCGTCTCAAGCGCGCTCTGCTTGGCGCTTCTGCCCCAGTTGCTCAAGGCGGTTCAACTGCCTTGCCGCAGGATCTGCAAGTGATGCTTCACCTCTCGGACCGCTGCTTTTTTTCTAACAGAAGACGCGCATTCCGAGAAGTCTCAACCTCTACAGTTTTGTCGTCACGTGCCGGAACAATTTCCGCTTCCTACTTGCGCCGGTCAACCAGTTCAACCTCACGAACCTTTTCGCCCTCGACCTCACGGATAACGGTTTCTCGATCCGTACCGATGGGTGGACGAGAGCTTCTTCAACCTTCTGAAGCGGGAGCGGATACGCGGCAGGGTCGACCGTTCACGCGATGAAGCTCGTCACGACATGTTCGATTACATAGAAATGTTCTGCAACCAGAAACGCAAACACATCAGAAACGGAATGCTCTCTCCGACCGCGAGGGGGCAAGTCCATCGCGACGCCTAGGAAATTTGGAAGCTTGGCGCACTTTCAAGGGTGGCCGCTATCAAACACTGTTGTCGTCGTCAGCTCTTACTATCGACTCAATCCAAGCCCTTGAGACCGGGCAAGCTGCTGTTTCAGCGCGTGGTCATGGCTGAGGTCGGCTTGGCGTGTACGATCCACCATGCGGGCGATCGTCTTGATCTGCTCGGCCTGCCTTGCGAGCTCCGGGCGTGTCTCAAGCTCCTCGGCAAACCTGCGAGGATCGGAGCTTCCGAACCGCCGCGTGAGCGCTTCGGCCACCAGCTTGGCCTCATCGAGCGCGACTCGGCCCTCAGGTGACGAGCGCAGCTCTGTGATGAACTTGCTTCGCCTCTCCACCGGCGTCTTTTCCATCTTGGCAATGATCTCGGCGCTGCGCGGCGTGAGGCCAGGTACCGCGATCACATCACGCTGTTCGCGCTGCCATTGTTCGCTATCCCGCTCTTCTCCAAGCCAGCGCTCCCATGCCTCGGAGACATGGCCAGTATGGGCAGAGAGAGACCTGGCATATTGCAGCGCCTCCTTCCGCTCCTTGTTGTTTCCGAACATTCCCGACTTGCCGCGTAGCTCCCCGAAGCGCTCTGGCTGCTCGGCCATGGCTTTCGTCATGATATTGCCGTTGCCTTCCTTCTCGGTAATCGCGGTGCGCAGCCTCGCGGCGACGTCCACCGGATCACGGAACACGTGCCGCACTAGAGATTCCACCGTATCGAATCGCTGATCGATGACGGACATCGCCCTTTGCTGCGGCACCTCTTCGATGCTGCGGTCGTGACGGGTGATTGCTGGCACCAGCGGAGTGGGCTTACCGGGTTCCAACGGCGATCGCTGGCCGATAGCTTCTGTGGGGGCAAGAACGGCGGCACCGTCTTGCGACATGAGATCGGACCACCGAATGCGGCGATATCCATTATTGTCCTCTGTCCGGGCGAACTGATTGCGAGGATCTTCGCGGCGAACAGGGCCGGCCAGTTCGCCGGAACGTTCCTCGTAAACCTGCTGGCACTCTGATGGCCGGTCCTGTTGCTCCCGTTGCAGATGGGCCGCACGGGACAAAATGTCTTGACGCTCATTTTGGGCGGAAGCAAGTTCGATCTCGCTTCTCACCCCAAACTCTTGCCCGATCCATGGGGCGCTTGCGATACCCCACCGCTCGGCAAAGTCCCTGACATAGTCCAGCGTGGTTTCCTTCGCTCCGGAACGCGACAGGCGGTTTTCTAACTGCTGGTAGGCCAGTTCATCACCCTTGACGACGCGCCACGAATTGCGCTCGGCCTGCGTACCGTCCGGAAGCGTGACAGGCGTGGCTCCTTCATGCTGCAGTCCAATCCTGTCCCCGATCTTTGGCGATGCCTCCTGCATGGCCCGCTTGAGATCGGCGCCCCACACCGTGCGCTGATCGCCCTTGTCATTCTCCAGCGTCACAAAATAGTTTTCTCGCGCCCGGCGATTATGCTCATAGGGAGCCGCGCCGTGATCGACCAGCCGGCCCGCATTAGTGAACTCCTGGCTGTCGGCATAGAGCTGCACACTGTCGCGGTGCCTGGTCATGGCAACATAGGCAGATGCCGATCCATGGTGCTGGACGCCAGCACAAAGGCGCGATCAACCGTCGCCCCCTGGTTTTTATGGATCGTCGTCGCATAGCCGTGGTCGATCGCCTGGTAGGTGTCCGTGGGAATGCTGACGCTATCGCCGCCTCGACCATCGAGCCGTGCGATGATCTTATTCGGCTCGACATGCTCGACCGTGCCCAGCATGCCGTTTTTCATGGCGAGGTCGCGGTTGTTTTCGAGGAAGATGATCCGGTCACCGGGGGGCGACCTGCCTCGATCAATTGTCGATCGACGCGCTCCTATTCGAACATCGCTCTACCGAAACGCCTGCAAAGGTTGTCGAAATCTTCAAGAATGTTATGACAAAGCAACTAATAAACGGGGATTACGGGGAAAGCCTCCATCGGGCGGTTTTCTCCTGATTGATATTTGGAAAATGTGCAAAGGCGCGATTAATTATTAAAGGAACAAGTCTGCGCGTTCGATATAATTTTCCCCATTTTTCCAATGGGTTGATGCTTTTCTCCTCATCATCTATAGTCTTTTGAGACGGCCTTTTTTTCTTCGTTCATCCCCACCCCTTGTGCGTAGGGTACACTGCTCTTGTTCTGCAATGAACCGAGAGACATTCCGATTTTGCGCTGAGCCAGCGACGTTTGCGGGAGGAGACGGTCACTTTCATGTTCGGGGTCTGACAGCGAAAGTCCTCTGGTGATGAATGGAGGAGAGATGGACGGGTTGGTGGTGGGCCTTTCTTTTTCTCCGAATGTCGTTGGCTGAAGGGCTGGCTTTGGCAGGATGAATCGCTGATGCGGGGCACTGATAAGTGTCTTTATTTTCCCTAGGCGGCAATTTTCAGTGCCCCGTTGCAATGCCCATCGAGCTGAAATGCTGATGGGAGAGAGGAAGCTCATAACACGGACGCAACTGCGTTGCGTGATAGGAAAGGTGTGTTCAATGGGTCTCTATGAGACGTACGTCCTTGCTGCTCGTGCAGATACAGCCCTGATGAGGCGAAGGATGGCGAAGATTATGAATCGTCGGCGCAAGAAGTAATATTTACACAACCAGAAGAAGAATTTGAGTTTGGAACCGAGATGAAGAGGGGAATACATCTGCGACCCGGGAGGATTCCACGAGCATATATTTATATAGATATATATGCGGATACATATAAAATATATGCTGCGTTGAATTATATAGGAATATTTGAGGGTGAATGAAAATCCGCGACCAGAATCTTGCTTTTACGGCCTGCAATTTGCGAATTGTGGGGGCAATAACGCGTAAATATATGATTCTACGTTGAAATTATCGATCTTGCCGAAGAATGATTATGTGTGGAAACTATATAGGTGAAATGGATTTGATTAGAGCGGAGATCAGATTTGAGTGGCAATCGATCATAATAACAATATCATGATA
>NZ_JBNWCI010000004.1:0-377616 GCF_053522525.1 Agrobacterium sp. 22-210-1
ACAGACTTTAACGAAAACACCAACAAAGAACCCGAAAGTGCAGAATCTCTCGCCGTTTTCATCATGCACGCGATGCATCCCTTCCATCTCCCATTAAAGACAGGGCGCGAGCGATCTCGATTTCGCCCGAAGCGCAATCACGAAACCCTCATAGTCCGCTGTCCAAGCGCCGGGTCGTGCTTTAGAACCGCAGGGAGACGCTCATATACCAACCCAATGCCGCAGGCTTCTTCGCATGACCAGAACACCAACTCCCATAAAGACCGACTTGCCCGCGCTTCCCGTCAGCGACGTTCTCGGCGATATTGCCGATGCGCTGGCCGGCGCGAAGCGCGCGGTCCTTTCGGCTCCTCCGGGGGCAGGCAAGACGACACTGGTCCCGCTTCATCTTCTGCGGCAGGAATGGCGAGGTGACGGCAAGATCATTCTTCTTGAACCGCGCCGGCTTGCCGCACGGGCCGCAGCCGGACGCATGGCGGATCTGTTACACGAAAGCGTCGGAGACACGGTCGGCTACCGCATGCGGCTCGACAATCGTATCTCCTCGAAAACCCGGATAGAGGTGGTGACCGAAGGGGTCTTCGCTCGGATGGTTCTCGACGATCCGGAACTTGCAGGCGTTTCCGCGGTGATTTTCGACGAGTTTCATGAACGGTCACTCGACGGCGATTTCGGTCTGGCTCTGGCACTCGACGTGCAGGATGGATTGCGAGACGATCTGCGTATCCTCGTTATGTCCGCCACTCTCGATGTGGAACGCATCAGCACGCTGATGGGCGCCGCGCCAGTGGTTCAGAGCCTCGGCCGGACATTTCCAATCGATATCCGCTACGAGGATCGCTGGCACGGAGCTCCGGTTGAAGAGAAAGTCACCAAGGCGATTATCGAAGCCCATGCGGCGGAAACGGGTTCCATCCTTGCCTTCCTGCCGGGGCAGGCGGAAATCACCCGCACGGCCGCACGGCTGGAGGGACGCTTTTCCGATGATACGGACATCATCCCGCTTTACGGTAACCTGTCGCAAAAAGAGCAGGACGCAGCGATCAAGCCGGCGGCGGCCGGACGACGCAAGATCGTGCTTGCCACCTCCATCGCGGAAACCTCGATCACCATCGACGGCGTGCGTGTGGTGATTGACAGCGGGTTGCAGCGACTACCGGTGTTCGAACCGGCAACGGGAATAACGAGGCTGGAGACCGTGCGGGTATCGCGGGCTTCTGCAGATCAGCGGGCTGGCCGCGCGGGGCGAACGGAACCCGGCGTTGCGATCCGTCTATGGCATCCGGGGCAGACGGCGGCGCTTAATGTCTTTACGCCACCACAAATTCTGGCGAGTGATCTTTCCGGCCTTGCGCTGGATCTCGCCCATTGGGGTGTTCACGATCCTTCCATGCTCGCCTTTCTGGACACACCGCCTGAAGTCGCGCTTAAGGAATCGGTGGCGCTTCTCAAAAATCTCGGTGCTCTCGATGAAAGCGGCGCACTGACACAGCGTGGTCGCCTGATGCGCGGCCTTTCACTGCCGCCACGGCTGGCGGCGATGGTGATTGCAGCGGCAAGCGAGGGTGCGGGGAAAAAGGCGGCGATGCTCGCCGTCATGTTGACGGAACAGGGGCTGGGCGGAAACGATCTCGATCTCGATGAACGGCTGCGGCGCTTTATCTCCGACAGGAGCGAAAGAGCGCAGGCGGCGCGCAAGCTGGCATCAAGGCTGTTCGATGCGATTGGCGATACAAAGACGGTAGCCGAATTGCCGAGCGAAGCCGGCCCGCTGCTGCTGCATGCCTATCCGGACAGGATCGCGCTTCAGCGCGGAGCACGCGGCCGTTATGTGATGGCGAATGGGCGCGGCGCCGAACTTGCCGAGACCGAGCGGCTGGCGGCGAGCAGAATGCTTGTCGTGGCCGACATTACCGGGCGAGCGGCGCAACCGCGCATCCTTGCGGCAGCAGGCATTGACAGGGTCGATATAGAAGAGCGGATGCCGCACCTTATCGTTCAGCAGGACCAGTTGCTCTTTGACAAGGCAAGCGGCCAGGCACGCGCCCGCCGGGTCACGCGCCTCGGCGCCATCATCCTCGATGAAACGCCCCTGCCCCGCCCGGAAGGCGAAAAGGCAGCACAGGCGCTGGCCAATGGCATTCGGGAATTCGGCATCGGCATTCTGCCCTTCTCGAAAGAAACCCTGCAGCTACGCGACCGGATCGGTTTTCTGAACGCGAGCATCGGTGATCTCTGGCCCGACGTCAGCGATGCGGCATTGCTTTCGCGACTTGATGACTGGTTCGTTCCTTTCCAGCACGGTGCGCGTAGCCTGCAGGACATTCGACCCGGCAGCCTTTCCGAAGGGATTATGTCTCTGGTACCGCACGAGGTGGCGCGTGACCTCGGAAGACTAGCGCCAACACATTTCGAGGCGCCGACGGGCCAGCGGCATCCCATTCGATATGATGCCAGCGAACCGACCCTTTCCATTCGCGTGCAGGAGCTTTTCGGGTTGACGTCGCACCCCGCAATCGCGCAGGGGCGCTTGCCTCTGCTGCTGGAATTGACGTCGCCGGCACACAGGCCGATACAGACCACACGCGATCTTCCCGGTTTCTGGGCGGGATCGTGGAAAGATGTGCGGGCGGATATGCGTGGGCGTTATCCGCGCCATCCATGGCCGGAGGACCCGGCAGCGGCGCTGCCGACCAGCCGTGCGAAACCGCGCGGAACGTGACGACGATGAATAGGGTAAAGGAGACGAAGGTGGCTGGCCATCCTATCGAAACCACAAGGCTTGGCCGCGCCAGCCGCAGAATAAGGCTGCAGACAATTGTCTGGCTGCGATGGCTCGCCGTTGCCGGACAGACGGCGACGATCTTGTTCGTTGCTTTCGGGCTTAACTTCCCGCTGCCGCTTCTGGCCTGCGGCCTGCTGATTGCGGCGCTGGCGCTTGCCAATCTGTTTCTCACCGCCCGCTTTCCCTCCACCTATCGCCTGGAACCCTGGGAAGCGACATTGCTGCTGGCCTTCGACCTACTGCAATTGACGGCGCTGATCTATATTACCGGCGGCCTTTCCAATCCTTTCGCACCGCTGATCTGCGTGCAGGTGATCATCGCGTTTGCCTCGCAGCCGTTGCGGCATTCGCTTATTCTTCTTGCCTTTGCCGTCATCTGCTCAACAGCGATCGCCTTTTCGCCGTTTCCGGTTCCCTGGTATCCCGGCGAGGTTTTGCCGATCCAGCTCCTGCTGCATGTCGGTACCTGGGTCGCGATCATCGCCACCACATCCTTTGCGGCCTTTTATGCCTATCGCGTTTCGCATGAGGCCAATCAGCTGGCGGACGCGCTGGCCGCAACCGAACTGGTGCTGGAGCGGGAAAAACACCTCTCGCAGCTGGATGGGCTGGCAGCCGCCGCAGCGCATGAGCTCGGCACGCCGCTTGCGACCATCAGCGTTGTCGCCAAGGAAATGGAGCGCGAGCTCGGAAATGATGAAAAATATGGCGAAGACATAGCGCTGCTGCGCAGCCAGAGTGAAAGGTGCCGCGATATTCTGCGCCGCCTCACATCGCTTTCCGCCGATAATGAGGAACATATGCGTCGCCTGCCGCTCTCTTCACTGATCGAGGAGGTAATGGCGCCGCACCGGGAATTCGGCATTCGCCTCGAACTTGTGGAAAAGAGCAACCGGGCCGACGAACCGGTCGGCATTCGCAATGCCGGCATCATCTATGGACTGGGCAACCTCATCGAAAACGGCGTGGATTATGCGCGGGAGAAGGTGACGGTGACGGTGGAGCATGATTCGCAGAACGTCGCGGTCCTCATCGAGGATGATGGGCCGGGTTATGCCCATGACGTGCTTGCCCGTATCGGCGAGCCCTATGTGACCGAACGTCACAACGACACGCGGGCGGGCGGGCTGGGGCTTGGCCTTTTCATTGCCAAGACGCTGCTTGAGCGATCCGGCGCCACCGTTACCTTCGAAAATCTTGGCTCCAGCAAAACCGGCGCGCGGGTCACAATCATCTGGCCTCGCGCGCTTATGGACGATAAAAGAAACCGTTGACTTTACCATCCACGTTGAAGCGGCGATAAGAAGAAGAAAACAAAGCCGACGAAGTTGCCGGAAGGCCGGAAACATGAAGACAGAAGACCAGACCCCAACCACCAGCGCACCCGCGGACGATATCGATCCCATCGGACCCGACAAATCTCTGCTGATCGTCGATGATGACGGGCCGTTTCTGCGTCGGCTTGCCCGGGCAATGGAAACGCGCGGCTTTGCCGTCGACACTGCCGAGACGGTGAGCGAGGGCATTGCCCGCTCCAAGGCCGCGCCGCCCAAATATGCGGTGGTCGATCTGCGGCTTACCGATGGCAACGGGCTGGAAGTGATCGAAGCTATCAGGCAGAACCGGGACGATACACAGATTGTCGTGCTGACCGGTTATGGCAATATCGCAACCGCCGTTACCGCCGTGAAGCTCGGAGCGCTGGACTATCTCGCCAAACCCGCAGATGCGGACGATGTCTTTAATGCGCTTACACAGCGCAAGGGTGAAAAGACCGAAGTTCCCGAGAACCCCATGTCAGCCGACCGTGTGCGGTGGGAGCATATTCAGCGCGTTTATGAAATGTGCGAACGCAACGTCTCAGAGACCGCCCGCCGTCTCAACATGCACCGGCGCACCTTGCAGCGCATTCTCGCCAAGCGCGCACCCAAATAAGCGGCGTCATTCGCCGAAACTGCGCCCGGTTGTCCATTCCGCCAGCATCAACCGGGTTGCAGCAGTTCTCGAGAAATCCAGCATCACCGATTTGCGGGTCGCCGGCGGCAATTTATGCTCCGGCGCATCGCGAAGCATATGGGCGCCATATCCATCCGAGAGGATCAATCCGCATTCTTCCGGAAAGATATCGGTCGGCACTTCGGGATGTGTCGCGAAAAACAGCCTGTCGCAATGCAGGCGGTATTCCGGCCATTTGCGATCGACACGGAAATCCTCGACCGAGGATTTGATTTCGATGATCCAGATCTCCCCCTTGACCGACAGGCTGATGAGATCCGCCCTTCGTCCACTCGCAAGCGGCAGTTCCGGCAGCACCGAATGGCGCATCTCGTGCAAAAGCACCTGAACGCCACGACGCACCAGCATCGCCTTGTCCGACTGGCGGCCGTCTATTAAGGGATTATTGTTGGTAACGGAAAGAATAGTCATGGATAAAGGCTGCTGAAGCGTTTGGCCTATTGTTGCAAAAAGGCAATCAACCGGCAATTTTAGATGCGCAGCCGTTTCGCGGCGACGCAACGGCTTGCCAAGAGCGGCTGAATGGAAAATAACCGATTTATCCAATTAAGCCTACTCCTTCGCACAATTTGGCGAATTTTCCGCGAGAACGACATGCGCATCCGTACTTCATTGACCGCACTTGGTCTGACGGCAGCACTGGCTCTGGCCGGCTGCGCTGAAACCACATCCCAATCAACTCGCCCGACATCCGGCAAGATAGCGGCATCAGTGCCGGTTGCTGATCCCGTTCCGGCAAAAGTCGAAACCGTTCAGATTTTCAATGACGTATACGGTCCCGTGACCGATGCGGGCTACGCGCTGCCGGCCATTCCGATCAATCGTGTAAACGAGAAGTTCCGCCGTCAGATCGTTGAGTTCCAGACGAACGAACGTCCCGGCACGATCATCGTCAATACGCGCGATCGTTACCTCTATTATATACTGTCCGGCAACCGCGCCGTCCGTTACGGCATCGGCGTCGGCAAGGCAGGTTTCGCCTGGGCCGGTGAAGCCTATGTCGCCTGGAAGCAGGAATGGCCGATGTGGCATCCGCCGAAGGAAATGGCGGACCGCAAGCCGGAAGTCGCGAAATATGTCGAGGCAGGCATGGGCCCCGGCCTGTCCAACCCGCTCGGCGCGCGCGCCATGTATCTCTTTAACGAAAAGGGACAGGATACGCTGTTCCGCATCCATGGTTCGCCCGAATGGGCTTCGATCGGCACCGCCGCCTCTTCCGGCTGCATCCGCATGATCAACCAGGATGTCATGGATCTTTACAGCCGCGTCCGTCCGGGCCGCAGCTCCAAGGTCGTCGTGATCCAGTAAGATCAGATACAAGCAAAGAAAAAGCCGCCGTGGAATTTCCCGGCGGCTTTTTTTTTATCCTAGACGTCTAAGCAGCAGCTTCAGGCTGACTGCTTCGCCTTCAATTCCAGACGGCGGCGGTGCAGAACCGGTTCAGTGTAGCCATTCGGCTGTTCACGGCCCTTCAGTACAAGCTCGACAGCCGCCTGAAATGCGATCGATCCTTCAAAATCGGACGCCATCGGCAAATAGGCTGGGTCGTCGGCATTCTGCCCGTCGACTACCGCAGCCATGCGCTTCATTGTCTCAACGATCTGCTCTTGCGTCACCACGCCATGGCGCAGCCAGTTCGCCATGTGCTGTGCGGAGATGCGCAGCGTAGCGCGATCTTCCATCAGTCCGACATTGTTGATATCAGGCACCTTGGAACAACCCACACCCTGATCGACCCAGCGCACGACGTATCCCAGAATGCCCTGCGCATTATTGTCGAGTTCGCGCTGGATTTCCTCCGGCGTCCAATTGGGACGCGGCGCGACCGGCACCGACAGAATATCGGAAAGCTTCGCGCGGCCTCGGCTTTTCAAGCCTTCCTGAACGGCTGCGACATCGACCTTGTGATAATGTGTGGCATGCAGCGTCGCCGCCGTCGGCGAAGGCACCCAGGCGGTGTTGGCGCCTGCTTTCGGATGTGCGATCTTCTGCTCCAGCATTGCCGCCATCAGGTCCGGCATGGCCCACATGCCCTTGCCGATCTGCGCATGGCCGGAAAGGCCGCATTCCAGCCCGATATCGACGTTCCAGTTCTCGTAAGCCGCGATCCAGGCCGCCTGCTTCATGTCGCCCTTGCGGATCATCGGCCCCGCTTCCATCGAGGTATGGATTTCGTCGCCCGTGCGGTCGAGGAAGCCGGTGTTGATGAAAACGACGCGGTCCTTCGCAGCACGGATGCTTTCCTTGAGGTTGACTGTGGTGCGGCGCTCCTCATCCATGATGCCCATCTTCATGGTATTCGGCGCCATGCCGACGAGGTTTTCGACGCGAGAGAATATCTCGTTGGCGAAAGCGACCTCTTCCGGCCCGTGCATCTTCGGCTTGACGACATACATGGAGCCGGCGCGGGAATTCTGCCGCCGCCCGGACGGGCCGACATCGTAAAGCGCGATCAGCGCGGTGACGACAGCATCCATGATGCCTTCCGGGACCTCACGACCATCTCTATCGAGGATTGCCGGATTGGTCATGAGATGACCGACATTGCGCACCAGCATCAGCGAGCGCCCCGGCAAAGTGAGCGCCGAACCATTGGGTGCGGTATAATAACGATCTGGGTTCAGCCTACGGGTGAAGGTCTTGCCACCCTTCGCAACCTCTTCCGTCAGATCGCCGCGCATCAGGCCAAGCCAGTTGCCGTAAACCAGAACCTTGTCTTCGGCATCAACGGCAGCGACCGAATCCTCGCAATCCATGATGGTTGTCAGCGCGGATTCGAGAATGACATCCGAGATACCTGCCTTATCCCCCTTGCCGATTTCGGTCGAAGGATCGATGACGATCTCGGTGTGCAAACCATTCTTGCCAAGCAGGATGGTTGCCGGCCTTTCTGCCTCGCCGGTAAAACCCTTGAATTGCGCGGCATCCTTCAGTCCCGTCGTGCCGTCACCGATTGCAAGCTGCAATGCCCCGTCAGCGATCTTGAAGCCGGTCACATCCGACCAGCCTGCCGTTTCGAGCGGGGCCGACTCGTCAAGAAAGTTGCGCGCCCAGGCGATGACCTTTTCGCCGCGTTTCGGATTATAGCCCCTGCCCTTTTCCGCGCCATCGGCATCAGAAATGGCATCCGTGCCATAAAGCGCATCGTAAAGCGAACCCCAGCGGGCATTGGCGGCATTCAGCGCGTAACGCGCATTCATGACCGGGACAACGAGCTGCGGGCCGGCGACAGCGGCAATTTCAGGATCGACATTGCTGGTTTCCACCTTGAAGCCGGGACCTTCAGGCAGCAGATAACCGATTTCCTTCAGAAAGCTCTCATAGGTGTCAAAATCCACCGGAGCGCCATTTTGCCGATACCAGCCATCCAGCTTTTCCTGCAGGGCGTCGCGCTTTGCCAGCAATTCACGGTTCTTGGGAGCAAGCGCATGGACGATGGCAGAAAAGCCTTCGAAGAAAGTCTCGTTGTCCAGGCCCGTGCCCGGCAGGACTTCATCCGTCAAAAAGGCATAAAGCCTGTCATCGATGGAAAGACCGAATTTATTCGTGCGGCTCACATGCGCCTCCTTTATTCTGAAGGCACAGATTGGACGCGGAGACCGCCGCTCGTCAATTGCGGCAGGCAGCCAAATATTATTTCCTTTTTGGAAACAATGTAGGCGATAATCGCCTTTTTCTACAAAAGCGCCTGCAGGTCCTTGATACGGTCATTCACCAGCCAGCCGTAATAGTTTTCTTCCGGCAACAGGGGCTGTTCGCCGCCTGCGGCGCGCTGGCGGTTTTTCTGTGCGAGAGCGGCCGCCCGCTGCTGAGAGCCGCCGACATTATAAAGCGTGGAGGTCACGCCCGGATTTCTCGAAATATCCATGTCGGCAATCGATCTGTAATCATCGATCGATTTGCGGATGGAGGCGGCCATGAAGGCCAGCGAGCGGTCCGGGTCCATGATCGCGGTATAGACGGCGGTGGCGTCGTTCTCATCCAACCTGTCATAACCAGAGGTTTTCGAAACCATGTCGGACAACATCAGCGCCGTCAGCGGGTTGATCTGGCCGAGACCGAAGGTCTGTCCGGCGTAGAAGGGCTGGAAAAACACAGCACTGAAACGGTTGTTCGGATAGGCAATGCCATCCACCGTCTTGCCGCGGAAGCTGTCGTCCCAGACATCTTCCCGACAGTTCCAAAGGCCGTAGGAATCCTTTTTCGACTGACATCTGGTAAATTGCGAACGTGCCAGAAACTGCGCGATGGTTTCGTCCTTGTAGCCGAAACGGAAGCTGCTGCCGGCATAGGAGGCAGCTTTGACATAGTAGGATTGCAGCCGGTCATAGGCGTCGACATTGTAGGTATGCTCGCCGACAATCGCACCGATCATATGGATCGGATCGATGCCGTAGCGCCCGGCAGTCGACTTGATCTTGGCGATCAGCGCCTTGTCGGAGGACAAGAGGTCGATCACCTTCTGGTATTTGCGTTCGAAAGAGCTGTTGGACGCCTTGGTTCTGCGGGCGGAAGCGCCGGGAACACCGGGCTGTTCGGCGTTGCGATTGCCCGGTGGAACGACCGTCGCCGCCTCGGCATAAGAAGATGAAACGGCAGTGACCGCCAGAGCCACGGCAAATGCCAGAAGAGTTTTGCGCACGAGCGAATGCCTTTTCTCAAGCCTGCGGCTTCCCTTCGAAACACGTGAGGAAAACCGGACCATTCCACGAAAGCGGTTCCAACCGGAATGCAGCCCTTCCCATAAACAAAATGCGGGCTGAATGCGAGATGAGGCAGATAAAATAAAAGAGTGCGGCAAATATGGCCGCACTCTTCTTTCGTTCTCCCTGAAGTCTTCAGAGAATATAACGCGACAAATCCGTATCGGCGGCAAGATCGCCGACATGTTTTTTGACGTATTCCTGATCGATCTTGACGGCAGAGCCGCCGCGATCCGGCGCGTTGAATGAAATCTCGTCCAAGACACGCTCCATCACCGTCTGCAGGCGACGAGCACCGATATTCTCAACCGACGAATTGAGATGAACGGCCACATCGGCCAGGGCGTCAATCGCATCATCGGTGAAATCAAGGTTGAGTTCTTCCGTCGCCATCAGCGCCTTGTACTGCCGGATGAGGCTTGCTTCCGTCTCGGTCAGGATACGGCGGAAATCCTCCTTGGTCAGCGGCTTCAACTCGACGCGGATCGGCAGGCGGCCCTGAAGCTCCGGCAAAAGATCGGATGGCTTTGCCACATGGAACGCGCCTGACGCGATGAACAGGACGTGGTCGGTCTTGACGGGGCCGTATTTCGTCGAAACCGTCGTGCCTTCGACAAGCGGCAGGAGATCGCGCTGCACGCCTTCACGCGAGACACCGGCGCCCATGCCGCCATCGCGCGCCGCGATCTTGTCGATCTCGTCGAGGAAGACAATGCCATCATTTTCCACCGACTTCACTGCTTCGCGCTGGATCATTTCATTGTCGAGCAGCTTGTCGGATTCGTCGCGGACGAGATCGGTATAGGATTTCGAGACCGTGGTGCGCACCTTCTTGGTGCGTCCGCCCATGGCCTTGCCGAACATTTCAGACAGGTTGAGGACACCGATATTGGCGCCCGGCATGCCGGGAATTTCGAAACCGGGCATGCCCGAGCCGCTATCGGCCACCTCGATATCGATTTCCTTGTCGTCCAACTCGCCATCACGCAGCTTCTTGCGGAAGCTTTCGCGGGTGCCGGGCGACGCCGTCGTGCCGACAAGCGCATCAAGCACCCGTTCTTCAGCACTGGCATGCGCCTTGGCCTGTACTTCGGCGCGTTTCTTTTCACGCACGAGGCCGATACCGATTTCCACGAGATCGCGGATGATCTGTTCGACATCGCGGCCGACATAACCGACTTCGGTGAACTTGGTCGCCTCGACCTTGATGAAGGGAGCGCCGGCAAGCTTGGCGAGACGCCGGGAAATCTCGGTCTTTCCGACGCCGGTCGGTCCGATCATCAGGATATTCTTGGGCATCACTTCATCGCGCAGGCTCTCATCGAGCTGCTGACGACGCCAGCGGTTGCGCAGTGCGATCGCGACCGCACGTTTCGCATCATGCTGGCCGATGATGTGGCGGTCCAGTTCCGAGACAATTTCCCGGGGTGAAAAATTGGTCATTCTATCCTCTCGGCTTTCCTGCTCCGGCCGGCCATTCCGGCCCGGCCCACAGGACCCATGTTTGAGAAAATTCGCTTATTCGGCGTCGAGCGTTTCGACGACGAGATTATGGTTGGTATAAACGCAGATATCGGCGGCGATATCGAGCGCCTGGCGCGCCACCTCTTCGGCAGACTTGTCCGTGTCCATCATGGCGCGGGCAGCCGCAAAGGCGTAATTACCGCCGGAACCGATGGCGATCGCACCGTGCTCAGGCTCCAGCACATCGCCATTACCGGTGATGGCGAGCGTGGTGGATTTATCGGCCACCAGCATCATCGCTTCGAGGTTGCGCAGATATTTGTCCGTGCGCCAGTCCTTCGCAAGCTCCACGGCCGCGCGCATCAACTGGCCGGGATATTGCTCGAGTTTCTTTTCAAGACGGTCGAGCAGCGTGAAGGCATCCGCAGTCGCGCCAGCAAAACCAGCAATCACTTCACCCTTGCCGATGCGGCGAACCTTGCGGGCATTACCCTTCATGACGGTCTGGCCAAGGCTTACCTGACCATCGCCAGCCATGACGACCTTGCCGCCTTTTCTGACTGTAATAATCGTTGTCATCAAACACCTGTCTGCCCTTAAGGGCCTGCGGTTAGCGGGCCGGCATGCGGCCCTTCTCGAGTTCTATGTAAGTTTGCTTTTCGCGATTGCAATCTTCGAGGCGACGCACCGTTTTCGGCATGTCAGGCAAGACGATGGAACAACTGGATATTTGTGTCCCGTGCTGATAAGGAACGGCGACATTTTCACGGAGCGGCCAAAATGGCAGAACGTAAAGGCGAGATTATCCGCACCACCAACGAAACCTCGGTTTCGGTGCGCGTGGATATCGACGGCACCGGCAAGTCGACAATTTCCACCGGCGTGGGATTTTTCGACCATATGCTGGACCAGCTGAGCCGCCATTCGCTGATCGACATGGACATCGAGGTCAAGGGCGACCTGCACATCGATGATCATCACACTGTTGAAGATACCGGCATAGCCATCGGTCAGGCGATTGCCAAGGCGCTGGGTGACCGCCGCGGCATTACCCGTTACGCCTCGCTCGATCTTGCCATGGACGAAACGATGACCAAGGCGGCGGTCGATATTTCCGGCCGGCCCTTTCTCGTGTGGAATGTGAACTTCTCCGCACCGAAGATCGGCACATTCGACACCGAACTGGTGCGCGAGTTCTTTCAGGCGCTGGCCCAGAATGCCGGCATTACGCTGCATATCCTGAACCATTACGGCGCCAACAACCATCATATCGCCGAAACATGCTTCAAGGCCGTTGCCCGCGTTCTTCGCACGGCAACCGAGATCGACCCCCGGCAGGCAGGCCGCGTTCCCTCGACAAAGGGCATGCTGGCCTGACGCCAAAGCTGTCAGGAAGCCCATGACAAGCTATCTCGTTCTGGAAGCCCCCAACGGGCCGGACAGGGACCACAAGACGACCCGCTTCATCGCAGACCGTTTCGTCTGGCTGGCGCTGGTCGCGCCCTGGCTCTGGTTGGCCATTAACCGGTTGTGGCTGGCGGCGGCCATCGTTGTCATTGTGCTCCTTCTGGCCGGGCAGGTCTCAATATTAGCCGGATTCGAACCGGTTGGTATTCTCTTCGGTTTCGCCATTGGACTCGTCACGGCGCTGGAGGGACGCGATTTTCTCGTCCGGCACCTGATCCGCAAAGGCTGGACGCTGACGTCAGTTGTTTCCGCCCCTGATCTTTCGAGCGCCGAAGACATATATTTCTCCGGTGTCTCCGAAAACGCCGAAACGGCGGAACAACTGTCCCAGCCGGTCTGGACCCCCTCGCCGCAAAAGCGAGGTGACAAGAATTTCGTCAACGATCCCGCCGGATCGTTTCTTTTCGACTTGAATGGAAGGCGCTGACATGCGTGTCGCGATCATCGACTACGGTTCTGGCAACCTGCGTTCGGCCACCAAAGCTTTCGAGCGTGCCGCCCGCGAAGCTGGCATCAATGCAACCATCGACCTGACCGACAGGCCGGATCACGTCGCTTCGGCGGACCGCATCGTCCTGCCTGGTGTCGGCGCCTATGCGGATTGCCGTGCCGGTCTCGATGCCGTTCCCGGCATGCATGAGGCGCTCATTGAAGCCGTCGAGAAAAAAGCCCATCCCTTCCTCGGCATCTGCGTCGGCATGCAGCTGATGTCCTCGCGCGGGCTCGAAAAGACTGTCAGCACCGGGCTCGGCTGGATCGAAGGCGACGTCGTTGAAATGACGCCGTCCGATCCGACGCTCAAAATTCCGCAGATCGGCTGGAACACGCTGGAAATCCGGCATACCCACCCTCTTTTCGACGGCATCAAGACCGGTGCTGACGGCCTGCACGCCTATTTCGTGCATTCCTACCATCTGGCAGCCAAGCACTCGACGGATGTCATCGCCACCACCAATTACGGTGGCGCGATGACGGCTTTCGTCGGTCGCGACAATATGGCCGGCGCGCAGTTCCACCCGGAAAAAAGCCAAACGCTCGGCCTTGCCCTGATTTCCAATTTCCTGCGCTGGAAGCCCTGACATGATCCTTTTTCCCGCAATCGACCTCAAAGACGGCCAGTGCGTTCGCCTGAAACTCGGCGATATGGACCAGGCCACAGTCTATAACGAGGATCCTGGCGCGCAGGCGAAGGCCTTCGAGGATCAGGGTTTCGAGTGGCTGCACGTCGTTGATCTCAACGGTGCCTTCGCCGGTGAGACCGTCAATGGTGAGGCGGTCGACGCCATTCTGAAAGCCACGAAAAATCCAGTGCAGCTTGGCGGCGGCATCCGCACGCTCGATCATATCGAAGCGTGGCTGAGCCGTGGCCTTGCCCGCGTCATTCTCGGCACCGTCGCGGTGCGCGATCCGGTTCTGGTTATCGAAGCCTGCAAGCGTTTCCCCGGCCAGGTCGCCGTCGGCATCGATGCCAAGGGCGGCAAGGTTGCCGTCGAGGGCTGGGCGGAAGCTTCCGAACTCGGCGTCATCGAACTCGCCAAACGTTTCGAAGGCGCCGGCGTTGCCGCCATCATCTATACCGATATCGATCGTGACGGTATTCTGGCTGGTATCAACTGGGCCTCGACGCTGGAACTGGCGGATGCCGTCTCCATCCCGGTCATCGCTTCCGGTGGCCTTGCCTCCATCGACGACATCAAGCGCATGTTGCAGCCGGATGCCGCAAAGCTCGAGGGCGCGATTTCCGGCCGCGCGCTCTATGACGGGCGCATCGACCCCGCCGAGGCGCTCGCCCTCATCAAGGCGGCTGCAGCCAAGGAGGTAAAAGCATGACCCTCAAAGCCCGCGTTATTCCCTGCCTCGATGTGAAGGACGGCCGTGTCGTCAAGGGCGTGAACTTCGTCGACTTGATCGATGCCGGCGACCCGGTCGAGGCGGCGAAGGCCTATGATGCGGCAGGGGCCGATGAACTCTGCTTCCTCGACATCACCGCCTCCTCGGATAATCGCGACACGATCTTTGATGTCGTATCACGCACGGCCGACCATTGTTTCATGCCGCTAACCGTCGGCGGCGGTGTCCGCGCCGTCGCGGACATCCGCAAGCTGCTTCTCTGCGGCGCGGACAAGGTCTCGATCAATTCCGCAGCCGTCAAGGATCCGGATTTCGTGGCGCAAGCGGCCGACAAGTTCGGCAACCAGTGCATCGTCGTTTCTATCGACGCCAAGCGGGTTTCGAAGGATGGAGAAGAAGGCCGCTGGGAAATCTTCACCCATGGCGGACGCCAACCGACGGGCATCGACGCCGTGGAATTCGCCATCAAGATGGTTGAACGCGGCGCCGGCGAATTGCTCGTGACCTCAATGGACCGCGACGGCACCAAGAGCGGCTACGATATCGGCCTGACGCGCAGCATTGCCGATCAGGTTCGTGTACCCGTCATCGCCTCGGGTGGCGTCGGGACTCTCGACGATCTGGTGGCAGGCGTGCGTGATGGCCACGCAACTGCGGTGCTTGCCGCCTCCATCTTCCACTTCGGCACCTATTCGATCGGGCAAGCCAAAAACTACATGGCCGAGCATGGCATCGCCATGCGTCTCGACTGATTGCAGGAACTCTTCATGAGCGCATTTTCCCTTTCCGATCTGGAACGCATTGTCGCGACCCGCGCCGCTGCATCTCCCGACGAATCCTGGACAGCCAAACTCGTTGCGGCGGGCCAGGATCGTGCAGCGAAAAAATTAGGCGAAGAGGCGGTCGAGGCCGTCATCGCCGCCATCGCAAAAGACCGCGACGGGCTGAAAAACGAGGCTGCCGACCTGCTTTATCATCTGCTGGTGGTACTGAAGATCGCCGACATTCCGCTGAGCGACGTTTTTGCCGAACTGGAGCGCCGGACGGGCCAGACGGGCCTTGCGGAAAAGGCGGCGAGGCCGACATCATGAATGTCACGGCAGGCAGCGGGGAGAGAGGCATGCCAGGCACACTCGATCATTTTCGGCCGGATGAATATTCGCCCTATCACTTCTTCAGTTCCGAAGAATGGGCGAAATTCCGTGCCGACACGCCACTTACATTGTCGGCCGACGAGGTCAAAAGACTACGCTCGCTGGACGACCCGATCGATCTGGACGAGGTGCGGCGCATTTACCTGTCGCTGTCGCGCCTACTGTCCTCGCATGTGGAAGCATCGCAGCTGCTGTTCGAGCAGCGCAACCGCTTCCTCAACATGGGGGACGTCAACAAGACGCCTTTCGTCATCGGCATCGCCGGTTCGGTGGCCGTTGGCAAATCCACGACAGCGCGTATCCTGAAAGAGCTTCTGGCCCGCTGGCCCTCCAGCCCGAAGGTCGATCTCATCACCACTGACGGATTTCTCTATCCGAACGAGGTGCTGCGGCGTGAGAACCTGATGGAGCGCAAGGGCTTTCCGGAAAGTTACGATATCGGCGCGCTCTTGCGTTTCCTCTCGGCGATCAAGGCGGGCCAGCCGAATGTGAAGGCGCCGCGCTATTCGCACCTGACCTATGACGTTCTGCCGAACGAATTCACTGTCATCGACCAGCCTGATATCCTGATTTTCGAAGGCATCAACGTGCTGCAATCGCGCGACCTGCCGGCGGGCGGGCGGATCGTGCCGATCGTTTCGGATTTCTTCGATTTCTCGATCTATATCGATGCTGACGAGGACTTCATTCATAACTGGTATGTGAACCGGTTCATGAATCTTCGGCAAACCGCGTTCCGCGACCCGAATTCATTCTTCAACCGCTATGCCTCGATCAGCGAAGAAGCGGCGCTGAGCATTGCCGAAGGTCTCTGGCAGAACATCAACCTGAAGAACCTGCGTCAGAACATCGTGCCGACACGCCCGCGTGCCGACCTTATTCTGCGTAAGGGAAAGAACCACCTGATCGACACGGTGGCGCTTCGCAAGCTGTAAAAGATGCCGCGCATGGCGGCATCTCCGGTGATTAAACCCGTTATTATGTGAGGTCGGGAATACGCAGAACCTGTCCGGGGTAGATTTTATCGGGATGGGTCAGCATCGGCTTGTTGGCTTCGAAGATAATGTTGTTCTTCGCGCCATTAGCCTTGCCGTACTGGGCTTCGGCAATCTTCCAGAGATTGTCGCCCTTCTTGACCGTGTAGAAGACGGGTTCTTTTGCCGGGGCTTCGGCCACTTTCAGCTCGCCGGCCTCGACCTTGGAAATGCCGAGCGTATTGCCGACCGCGATGACCGCCTTTTCGAAAACCGACTGATCGGCCACTTCGCCCTTCAGAACGACTTTGTCGTCCACCACTTCGACCTGAACCTTGTCCGTGCCGAGATCGTGGGAAGCGAGCTCCTTCTTGACCGCATCGACATCAGGTGCGTCATCGCCGCCGATACCGAGCTTCTTTCCCGCTTCCTTGATGAAATTGAACAGACCCATAGCACCCTCCTTGGTTGTAGGGAGGATTACCAGACGATATTTGAAGCTCTATGACAAGGGCGAAACATTTGTCGCCGCGCGGGAGCCTAGTCGCCCGAGGGTTTGCCGCGCATTTTCTTGATATCGGAGCGACCGGACTTCGCCTTGAGACGACGCTCCACAGAACCCTTGGTGGGTTTGGTGGCCTTTCGCACCGGCGGCGGCGGGGCGGCGGCTTCGAGGATCAGCTCCTTCAGCCGTTCGCGCGCATCTTCGCGATTGCGCTCCTGGCTGCGAAACCGGCTCGCCTCGATCATCAGCACGCCGTCTTTCGACACACGTCTGCCACCCAGACGCAGGGCATTCGCCTTCACCCGTTCCGACAGGGAGGGCGAATTGGCGATGTCGAAAAACAGCTGGACCGCCGTCGAGACCTTGTTGACGTTCTGGCCGCCCGGCCCGCCAGCCAGCACGAATTGCTCCGTCAGCTCCCAGCCGGCAATGGTGATACGGTTGCTGATGTAAAGCGGGTCGCTGGCCATGATCTTTCTCCGCGCCGGTGATGCCACAGAACGCGCGAAATGAAAACAGTGGCCAGAATCAAGAGCCCGGCAAAAAAGAAACCCGGCACAAGGCCGGGTTCCCTCCTCCTCACATATGAGGCTTCATTCATTCAGCCGCGAGCAGAAGGCCCGGCGCTGCGTCGCGAACCTTGCTGTCGACGTGGTCTTCGAACTTGGTGAAGTTCGTGACGAACATCGACACCAGCTTCTTCGCCTGCGCGTCATAGGCTGCGCCATCGGCCCAGGTCGAACGCGGATCGAGGATTGCGCTGTCAACGCCATCAAGCGACAGGGGTACGGCGAAACCGAAATTCGCATCGGTGCGGAACTCGGCATCCTTCAGCTCGCCGGTGAGTGCGGCCGTCAGAAGCGCGCGGGTCGCTTTGATCGGCATGCGCTTGCCGATGCCATAAGCGCCGCCGGTCCAGCCGGTGTTGACCAGCCAGCAATCGACGCCGTGCTTGCCAATCAACTCGCGCAGCAGGTTGCCGTATTCCGCCGGATGGCGCGGCATGAAGGGGGCGCCGAAGCAGGTGGAGAAGGTCGCTTCCGGTTCCGTTACGCCCTTTTCCGTGCCGGCAACCTTTGCGGTGTAGCCGGAGAGGAAGTGGTACATGGCCTGTTCCGGCGTCAGCCGGGCAATCGGCGGCAGCACGCCGAAGGCATCGGCCGTCAGCATGATGATCGTCTTCGGATGACCGGCAATGCCCGTTTCCGATGCATTCGGAATGAAGTGCAGCGGGTAGGCGCTGCGGGTGTTTTCCGTCAGTGAATTGTCATTGAAATCAGGAACGCGGTTTTCGTCGAGCACGACGTTTTCAAGAACCGTGCCGAAACGACGGGTCGCAGCATAGATTTCCGGCTCGGCTTCGGCCGAAAGCTTGATCGCCTTGGCATAGCAGCCACCTTCGAAATTAAAGATGCCGTGCTCGCCCCAGCCATGTTCATCATCGCCGATAAGCGTGCGCGAAGGGTCAGCCGAAAGCGTGGTCTTGCCGGTGCCGGACAAACCGAAGAAGACGGCGGAATCACCCTCAGGACCGACATTGGCCGAGCAATGCATCGGCATCACGCCCTTGGCCGGCAGAAGGTAGTTCAATACCGTAAAGACCGACTTCTTGTTTTCACCGGCATAGGAAGTCCCGCCGATGAGGACGAGGCCATTGGTCAGGTCGCAGGCGATGACGGTTTCCGAACGGACGCCGTGACGGGCCGGATCGGCCTTGAAGCTTGGCAGGTTGATGATGGTGAGTTTCTGCTTGAAGCCCGCCAGTTTTTCCTGCTTCGGACGGATCAGCAGATTGCGGATGAACAGCGAATGCCAGGCAAGCTCGGTGACGACGCGAGTCGGTAGCGCATTTTCCTCATCGGCGCCGCCGATCAGGTCCTGAACATAGAGGGTCTTGCCGGCGGCATGGGCCAACATGTCCTGACGCAGCAGCTCGAAGTTTTCTGGCGACAGCGGCTTGTTATTGTCCCACCAGATGGTGTTCTCGGTGGAAGCGTCGCGAACGACGAATTTGTCCTTCGGCGAACGGCCCGTGTGCTGGCCGGTGACGGCGCGCAGCGCGCCATCAATGGTCAGTTCGGCCTCGCCGTTGCGGATCGCCTCTTCGTATAATTCGCTCTCATTGAGGTTATAAAAGACGCGGGAGGCCTCGCCCAGTCCGAGTTCCGCAACTCCATTGGCAGGATTATGAACCCCAAGCTCGTTCATGACGCGTTCCTTGTTAATGACGGTAAGGACGTTGAAATTTTCACGGAAAATACGTGGCGGCTTTTGGAAACGCAAGAGCCGAACTTTAAAAAACTTAGTGATTTCAATATATTAATCGATTTAAAAGATTTTATTTCTTTTTAAATCGGTTGAAGACGCATTAAAATCCAGCTGCGGCGTTTTCACGAAATCCGCTCGCCGCACCCTTACGATTTTGGGGCGAGTTTTCCTTTGCCACAATTTGTTCCACCTTTATACTCAAGAGAGTGGCTCGCGGCGCACAACCTGGCTGGGTGAATGTCGGGAGTTACGAGAAAATGACGATGGAGACCAACTACATGCAGACGATCGCGCTTGTCGACGATGACCGGAATATTCTGACTTCGGTATCGATCGCGCTCGAAGCCGAAGGCTACCGGGTCGAAACGTATACGGACGGCGCCTCCGCGCTTGACGGGTTGATCGCCCGTCCGCCGCAGCTCGCCATTTTCGATATTAAGATGCCCCGCATGGACGGCATGGAGCTTTTGCGGCGCCTGCGTCAGAAATCGGATCTGCCGGTGATCTTCCTCACCTCCAAGGATGAAGAGATCGATGAATTGTTCGGCCTGAAGATGGGCGCGGATGACTTCATCACCAAACCCTTCTCGCAGCGCCTTCTGGTGGAACGCGTCAAGGCGATCCTGCGCCGCGCCAGCAGCCGCGATGCCGCGCCAGCAACTGGCGGCGCACTAAAGCCGACGGCGGACCAGCAGGCCCGCACGCTGGAGCGCGGGCAGCTCGCCATGGACCAGGAACGCCACACCTGCACCTGGAAGGGCGAACCGGTAACACTCACCGTCACCGAATTCCTCATCCTGCACTCGCTGGCGCAGCGGCCGGGCGTGGTGAAAAGCCGCGACGCGCTGATGGACGCCGCTTATGATGAGCAGGTTTATGTGGATGACCGCACCATCGACAGCCACATCAAGCGCCTTCGCAAGAAGTTCAAACTGGTCGATGGCGACTTCGATATGATTGAAACGCTTTATGGCGTAGGATATCGCTTCCGCGAAGCGGCCTGAATCGGCACGCAAATCGGAAGAGACCACCCGAAGAGTGGTGGCGAGGACTTAAATACGTGCTGAAGAAAACGCCGGAAACCGTCTCGGATAGCGACGATGCCGAAGAACGCGGCAGCGAACGCCGCCATCGTATCCATCCGCTGACGATCATCCGGCGCATTTTCGGCAATGCGGTGTTTTCCAGCCTCACGCGCCGTATTCTTTTCTTCAATGTCGCGGCGACGGTCGTTCTGGTCGGCGGTATTCTCTATCTCAACCAGTTCCGTGAGGGGCTGATCGACGCGCGGGTCGAAAGCCTTCTGACGCAGGGCGAAATCATTGCCGGCGCGATTTCGGCTTCCGCTTCGGTCGATACCAATTCGATCACCATCAATCCCGAAAAGCTTCTCGAATTGCAGGCGGGGCAGAGCATCACCCCCGCTCCCAATGACGAGGATTTGAGCTTCCCGATCAATCCGGAACGGGTGGCGCCAGTGCTGCGACGGCTGATTTCACCGACGCGCACCCGCGCACGGCTCTTCGATGCCGATGCCAATCTGCTGCTCGATTCGCGCCATCTTTATTCACGCGGACAGGTTCTGCGCTTCGATCTGCCGCCGGTAACACCGGAAACCCAGACCTGGGGCGACTGGTTCACCAGCATGTTCAACCGTATGCTGCAGCCGAGCAGCCTTCCGCAATATAAGGAGGCGCCTGGCGGCGACGGTTCGATCTATCCGGAAGTCATGAATGCGCTGACCGGTGTGCGCGGCGCGGTCGTGCGCGTCACCGAAAAGGGCGAGCTGATCGTTTCAGTCGCCGTGCCGGTGCAACGCTTCCGGGCCGTGCTCGGCGTCTTGCTGCTCTCCACGCAGGCGGGCGATATCGACAAGATCGTGCATGCGGAGCGCCTGGCCATCATGCGTGTTTTCGGCATCGCCACGCTGGTCAATATCGTTCTGTCGCTGCTTCTGTCATCGACCATCGCCACACCGCTGCGGCGGCTTTCGGCCGCCGCGATCCGTGTACGCCGCGGGGCGCGAACGCGTGAGGAGATACCGGATTTTTCGGCACGTCAGGATGAAATCGGCAACCTGTCGATTGCCCTGCGTGAAATGACGACGGCGCTTTACGACCGTATCGACGCAATCGAAAGCTTCGCCGCCGACGTCAGTCATGAACTCAAGAACCCGCTGACCTCGCTGCGCAGCGCCGTGGAAACCCTGCCGCGCGCGAAAACCGAAGAGTCGAAGCAACGGCTGACCGAGATCATCTTCCATGATGTACGCCGCCTCGACCGCCTGATCAGCGACATTTCGGACGCGTCGCGGCTCGATGCCGAGCTGGCGCGCGCCGATGCCTCGCCGCTCGACCTCGATGTGCTGATGAAGGGGCTGGTGGACATATCCCGCCAGATCAGCACC
This sequence comes from Agrobacterium sp. 22-210-1, assembly GCF_053522525.1. Classification (NCBI taxonomy): domain Bacteria; kingdom Pseudomonadati; phylum Pseudomonadota; class Alphaproteobacteria; order Hyphomicrobiales; family Rhizobiaceae; genus Agrobacterium; species Agrobacterium sp. 22-210-1. The sequence goes on from NZ_JBNWCI010000004.1 coordinate 21,595, forward strand.
AAGAAGAAAAGCGTGGCAATCGACTATGTGGCCGACCGGAAGGCCGGAAGCAAAACCTCTTTCGTGGTGAATGGCCACGACCTTCGCCTCAGCCAGATCGTCACCAATCTGATCGAGAATGCCCGTTCTTTCGTGTCAGAAGAAAGTGGCCGCATCACCGTGCGTCTTTCCCGCCACAAGGATCGCTGCCTCGTGCAGGTGGAAGACAATGGACCCGGCATTCAGGCCGAAGATATCGACCGGATTTTCGAACGGTTTTACACAGACCGACCGGCAAGCGAAGGCTTCGGCCAGAATTCCGGCCTTGGCCTTTCCATCAGCCGCCAGATCGCCGAAGCCCATGGCGGCAGCCTCAGGGCGGAAAATGTCGTCGACAAATACGGCGTGATTTCCGGCGCGCGCTTCACCCTGTCGCTGCCGGCGGCCGAAACCCATGAACGCTGAACGCTTCAACCTGCACGCCACCGCCATCACCGTTCAAAACACGGGAATCCTCTTTACGGGACCATCCGGCAGCGGCAAAAGCGAGCTTGCCTTCAGTTTTCTGACCGAGGCTGAACGCTGCGGATTGCCGGCGGCGTTGATCGCGGACGATCAGATTTTCGTGTACCGCGACGGCGAACACATCATTGCCGAGCGGCCGCAAACGATTGCCGGCCTGCTGGAGTTGCGCGGCAGCGGCATTGTTTCGCTCAACAGCGTTGCGAGCGCTCCACTACATTTTGCGGTTACGACAGTTCTTTCACCGGAAAATCCGAGACTTCCCGAAGATGACGAAGCGTTTTTGCTGCCCTGTGGCGGGCATATTCCGCTTCTGCGCATTCCGCTTGCAAGTCTTACGCCCTATGGAAAATTTGCTGCACTTGCTCAGAATCTTTTTAAAACGAATGTGAAGTGACGATGATTCGGGCGATTTTAGGCTTGCGATTCGCATTTTCCTCATCAAGATGAAATCCCACCGATGGACAGGATTGCCGCGTTGCGATAGTCGGCAATGAGAGTGCGTGTGCAAGGGAGCATTTCATGATCGGACTAGTGCTTGTCACCCATGGCAAGCTGGCTGAGGAGTTTCGCCATGCGTTGGAGCATGTCGTCGGTCCCCAGAAATTGATCGAGACGGTTTGTATCGGTCCCGAAGACGACATGGATCAGCGCCGGCAGGATATCATCGACGCCGTTGCGCGTGCCAATGATGGCAATGGTGTTATCATACTGACGGACATGTTCGGTGGCACACCGTCCAATCTCGCAATCTCCGTCATGAATAACGGCAATGTCGAAGTCATCGCCGGGGTCAATCTTCCCATGCTGATCAAGCTTGCCGGCGTTCGCAGCGAGGACAATATGGACAAGGCCCTTCAGGATGCATCCGATGCCGGCCGCAAATATATCAACGTCGCCAGCCGCGTTTTAAGCGGCAAGTGAGAAGTCAGCCCATGTCGCCTCTCTCCCGGGAATTGCCGATCATCAACAAGCGCGGTCTCCACGCCCGGGCATCTGCGAAATTCGTTCAGATGGTCGAGGGCTTCGATGCGACGATCACGGTTTCCAAGGACGGCATGACCGTCGGTGGCACTTCCATCATGGGCCTGATGATGCTGGCGGCCAGCCCCGGCTGCAGCGTCTATGTCGAGGCAAGCGGCAATCAGGCGTCGGAGGCGCTGGCCGCATTGGAAGCTCTGGTGGCCGACCGCTTCGGCGAAGAAGCCTGAGCCAGCAACATATAAAGACATAAAGACCTCTTTATATCATCATTGCCAGATCGTTTGTGGCCTGCTAAACCGCTGCTACGTTTAAAAGCTGGGCCAACAGGCGTGGCATTCTGATCTGGAGAACTTCATGAGCCTTGAGAAGGACTACATTGTCGCCGACATCAACCTTGCCGCATTTGGCCGCAAGGAGCTGGACATCGCCGAAACCGAAATGCCCGGCCTGATGTCCTGCCGCAAGGAGTTCGGCGAAAGCAAGCCGCTGAAGGGCGCACGTATCACCGGTTCCCTTCACATGACGATCCAGACCGGCGTTCTCATCGAAACGCTGAAGGAACTGGGCGCAGACGTTCGCTGGGCCTCCTGCAACATCTTCTCGACGCAGGATCATGCGGCAGCGGCCATTGCAGCGGCTGGCATTCCGGTCTTCGCCGTCAAGGGTGAAAGCCTGACGGAATATTGGGAATATACCGACAAGATCTTCCAGTGGACCGATGGCGGTCTGTCCAACATGATCCTCGACGATGGCGGCGATGCCACCATGTACATCCTGCTTGGCGCACGTGCCGAAGCTGGCGAAGACGTTTTGTCCAATCCCGGCTCTGAGGAAGAAGAAATTCTTTTCGCGCAGATCAACAAGCGCCTGAAGGCTTCTCCCGGCTGGTTCACCAAGCAGCGCGACGCACTGAAGGGCGTTACCGAAGAAACGACGACGGGCGTTCATCGTCTTTACGATCTCAGCAAGAAGGGCCTCCTGCCGTTCCCGGCCATCAACGTCAATGACAGCGTCACCAAGTCGAAGTTCGACAATAAATACGGCTGCAAGGAATCTCTGGTAGACGGCATTCGTCGTGCAACCGACGTGATGATGGCCGGCAAGGTCGCCGTCGTTTGCGGTTACGGCGATGTTGGCAAGGGCTCTGCCGCCTCGCTGCAGGGTGCCGGCGCCCGCGTCAAGGTCACCGAAATCGACCCGATCTGCGCGCTTCAGGCTGCCATGGATGGTTTTGAGGTCGTTCGCTTGGAAGACGTCATTTCCTCGGCGGATATCTTCATCACGACCACCGGCAACAAGGACGTGATCCGCATCGAGCATATGCGCGAGATGAAGGACATGGCGATCGTCGGCAATATCGGCCACTTCGACAACGAGATTCAGGTCGCATCGCTGCGTAACCTGAAGTGGACGAACATCAAGCCGCAGGTCGACATGATCGAGTTCCCGAAGGGCAACCGCATCATTCTTCTGTCCGAAGGTCGCCTGCTGAACCTCGGCAATGCCACCGGCCACCCGTCCTTCGTCATGTCTGCGTCCTTCACCAACCAGGTGCTTGGCCAGATCGAGCTCTTCACCAAGCAGGGCGAATACAAGAACGAAGTTTACGTGCTGCCGAAGCACCTCGATGAGAAGGTCGCGCGTCTTCACCTTGAGAAGCTCGGTGTGCGGCTAACTGAACTTTCCGATCTGCAGGCAGATTATATCGGCATCTCCAAGGAAGGCCCGTTCAAGGCCGAACACTACAGATATTAATATCATAGTTAATATCCACTGAAATTACACAACATCTAGATGCCGCGCACTTGACAAAGTGCGCGGCATCTTTTTTGCGCGCTCCCTTTCCGCAGATTTATGAAGGCGGTATTGTCATCAGACTTGATTCGGACACGCCAAAGGGCGGCGGGGACGAAATGGGATGTCTTGTCGAAGATGCGGCACATAGGACGGAGACAGACCGGGGATGACGGTTCACAATTCGGATCTGCGCGAGCAGACAGTTCAACGCGTTGAAAACACGCAAGCTGGCGTGGCATTGAGCGCGCAGGTTCTGGCGCATTGCCGGCTGGCGATCAGCGCGGTCCGGACAGGCTTTTCACGGCTTCCCGTGCTGATGTCGGGGACGATCCTTGCCGGTTCGGCAAGTGTCGCGCTGGCGCAGGATGGCCTTGTTGCCAAGACGGGTGCGCGGCTGTTCTCCTCCGGCGAAACAATCACCTATTCGCTCTTTGTCGGCATGCTTTCGGCGACGCTGTTTTCCGTCGTCTGGCTGGTGCGCCAGCGCGGCAATATAGAGTCGGAAAGCAGTGAATACCGCAAGGCCCTTGCCGAAACCCATCACAAGATCGCCAAATACGAGGCGCTGATTTCCGATAAGGGCCGGCGCATCGTTATCTGGGACGGCGCTGACAAGCGGCCCGAATTTCTGGGGCAATTGCCCGTGGAGACCGGCGCGCCGCAAGCGGATCATGATTTTCTGGCCTTCGGGCGCTGGCTGAAACCGTCCTCTGCGAGCCAGCTTGAAAAATCCCTCGAAAAACTTCGCAGCCACGCGCAGAGTTTCGACCTGACCATCGAGACGCAGCGCGGCGAAGTCATTGAAGTTCAAGGCCGGGTCTCCGGCGGCAATGCATTTGCACGTTTCGTCGCGCTTAATAATCTGCGCGCCGAACTTGCTGAATTGCAGGTGGAGCGCGAGCGTTTGATCGCCTCGGTCTCGACGTTTCAGGACCTTCTGAATTCCATCGAACAGCCCGTCTGGCGCCGCAATGGCGAAGGCGAGCTAACCTGGGTCAACCATGCCTATGCGCAGGCCGTGGATGCGCGCGATGCCGATCAGGCCGTTCTTGAAAAACGCGAGCTGTTGAACACCGTTACCCGGCAGAAGATACGCGCCGCCGCAACGCCGGAATCACCCTATCACGATCGCATTTCGACCGTGGTCTCCGGCAACCGCACCTTCTTCGACGTTGTCGATATCAAGACCGCGGCGGGTTCGGCCGGTATCGCCATCGATGCCACCGAAACGGAAACAATCAGCGAAGAACTCAAGCGGGTTCTCAAGAGCCATGCCGAAACGCTGGATCATCTGGCGACGCCCGTCGCCATCTTCGACGGCCGGCAGCGGCTGCAATTCTACAATCAGGCTTTTGCGACCCTTTGGGGTCTCGATCTGGTTTTCCTCGAATCCGGTCCTGATAATTCCGAGCTTCTCGACAGGCTGCGCACCGCCGGCAAATTGCCCGAACAGCTGAATTGGAAAAACTGGAAGGAGACGGCCCTCGCCGTTTACCGTTCGCTCGATACCAAAACCGATCTCTGGCACCTGCCGAATGGGCAGACGCTGCGGGTCATCGCGACCGCCCATCCGCAGGGTGGCGCGACCTGGGTTTTTGAAAACCTGACCGAACAGGTCGACCTGCAGATGCGCTACAACACGCTGGTGAAGGTGCAGGGCGAAACCATCGACCATCTGGCTGAAGGTGTGGCCGTGTTCGGTGCGGATGGCCGCATTCGCCTCTCCAACCCGGCATTCCGGGCGCTCTGGGGTGTAACCTCCGAGCAGGCGGAAACAGGCACCCACATCCGTGCCCTCGAAACCGCCTGCGCACAATCCTATGACAGACCGGATGGCTGGCGCGCCTTTAGCCAGTTCATTACCAGTTTTGACGATGAGCGCCCGTCCAAACAGGGTACGCTCGAACTGCTCTCCGGTCTCGTACTCGATTTCGCGATCATTCCGCTGCCGGATGCGCAGACCATGCTGACCTTCGTCAACATGACCGACAGCGTGCGGGCGGAAAGGGCGCTCAAGGAAAAGAACGACGCACTTCTGAAGGCCGACGAGCTGAAGAACGATTTCGTTCAGCATGTTTCCTACGAATTGCGCTCGCCGCTGACGAATATTATCGGTTTCACCGACCTCCTGAAGACGCCCGGCATTGGCCAGTTGACGGACCGGCAGGCGGAATATCTCGACCATATTTCCACCTCGTCCTCGGTGCTTTTGACCATAGTCAACGATATTCTCGATCTTGCGACCGTCGATGCCGGCATCATGCAGCTGAATTATTCAGACAATGATCTGAACGAATTGCTTGAAGACGTTTCTGTGCAGATTGCCGATCGCCTGCAGGAGAGCGGCATTTCGCTTGAAATCGTCGCGCCGGCTCATCTTGGCAGTCTGGTGGCCGATCACCAGCGCCTGAAGCAGATTCTCATCAAGCTCCTGACCAATGCAATCAACTTTGCGCCGGAAGGCTCCGCAGTTGAACTGTCGTGCCAGCGCAGCGAGGGCGACTTCCTGTTCTCGGTGGCGGATAAGGGCCCGGGTATTCCAGAAGACATGCTGAAGACCGTATTCGACCGCTTCGCGACACGCGGCAATGGTGGGCGGCGGACCGGCGCGGGGCTTGGCCTTTCCATTGTCGAGAGTTTTGTCAGCCTCCATCATGGCACGGTCAAAATCGATAGCCGCCCCGGCAACGGCACCATTGTCACCTGCCGCATTCCTTCCGGCACGCGCCCGCATTCCATCGCCGCAGAATGAGCGAAGACATCTTGCCGATCACTATTTCCCTTGAGGGAGAAAAAGATACCATCAGGCTCGGTGAAGACCTCGCGCTGGCATTGAAACCCGGCGATTGCCTGGCGCTGATCGGTGATCTCGGCGCCGGTAAATCCACACTTGCCCGCGCCTTCATCCGCGCGATGGCGGATGAGCCGGATCTCGAGGTTCCAAGCCCGACCTTCACGATCATCCAGACCTATTCCACTCGCATTCCGGTTGCCCATCTCGATCTTTACCGGCTTTCGGATGTCTCCGAACTGGACGAGCTCGGCATCGACGAGATGCTGGAGGACGGCGTCTGCCTGATCGAATGGCCGGATATCGCCACCGAGGTTTTGCCACCGGAGCAGACCGTCACGCTTCGGCTGACGCATTCCGGCGAGGGACGGCTGGCCTCCATCGAAGCTCCGGCAAAGCTGAAAGCACGGCTTGAACGGGTTTTCGCCATTCGCGAATTCCTCGCGAAAAATGGCAGAGGCGATGCGGCCCGGCGTTTTCTGAGCGGTGACGCTTCAACACGCGCCTATGAGACCATTTCCACTGACGGCCCTGACCTTATCCTGATGGACTGGCGACGCCCCATGAGAGGTGCGATCGTGGCTGATGGCAAGACCTATGCCGAAATCGCCCATCTTGCCCAGGATGCGCGCTCCTTCGTGGCAATCGGCGAGTATCTGCGAAACAGCGGCTTTTGCGCGCCAGAGCTTCTGGCAGCGGATATCGATCAGGGCATTCTCCTGCTGGAGGATCTGGGGCGCGACGGGGTGCTTGCGCCGGACGGAACGCCGATAGAAGAACGTTATCTGCAGAGCGTCGCCTGCCTCGCAGCCCTTCATCAGACCCCGCGACCCGACCTGCTGCCGGTGATTGACGGCAGCACCTACAAGGTTCCTCCCTTCGATCGCCAGGCGATGAAAATCGAAGTCTCGCTGCTGGCGGAATGGTATCTTCCTCACAAACGCGGCAAGCCGCTCACCGATAGCGAGAAGAGCGACTATTACGCCCTGTGGGATAGTCTGATCGACTCACTCGCTTATTGTGAAACGGGGCTCCTGCTGCGCGATTTCCATTCACCCAACCTTCTCTGGCAGGCGCAGAATAGCGGCATTCGACAGGTTGGCCTGATCGATTTTCAGGACGCGATGATCGGCCCGACCGCCTATGATCTCGCCTCCATCGTGCAGGATGCCCGGGTTACCATCGAACCCGAACTGCAGGCGCATCTGCTTTCGCATTATCTCGATAGCAGAAGAAACACGCCTTCATTTGATGAGGCCGCTTTCCTCAAGGCTTTTGCTATCATGTCGGCGCAGCGCAACTGCAAGCTTGCCGGTATCTGGGTGAGGTTGTTGGAACGGGATCGAAAACCCGGTTATATGAAACATATGCCGAGGACGTTCCGCTATCTTGCCGCGGCGCTTTCGCATCCGGAACTTGAGCCTCTTCGAGACTGGTGTGTCGGTATGGGTATGGAATTCAACGACTGAAAGACGGTTGACGACGATGACGATCAAAAACGCGATGGTGCTGGCCGCGGGGCTTGGCACGCGGATGCGCCCGATCACGGATACGATCCCGAAGCCGCTCGTCAAGATCGCCGGCAAGCCGATGATCGACTATGCGCTCGACGCCCTTGTGGAAGCCGGGGCGGAGACGATCGTTGTCAATGTGCATCACCACGCAGATCAGATGATCGCCCATCTGGAGCACCGCTCCGACGCCAAAATTCTGATCTCCGACGAGCGGGCGCAGCTGATGAATTCCGGCGGCGGGCTTGCCAAGGGTCTGAAGCTTCTGGAACCCGGCCCGGTCTTCGTCATGAATGCCGATCTATTCTGGATCGGCGAGCAATTGAATGCGGTCAGCAACCTGCGCAAGCTTGCGCAATTCTTCGATCCGGAGCGCATGGATATGGCCCTGCTCTGTGTCGATATGGATCGTACCACCGGTCATAACGGCAAAAGGGATTTCAACCTTTCTGACGACGGTAAATTGGTGCGGTATTGCGATGGCGACCCAAACCCGGTGGTTTATGCCGGCGCCATCGCCATGGATTCGCGCCTGCTTTATGATGCGCCGGCGGATGCCTTCAACCTCAACATCTATTTCGACCGCGCCATTAAAAAAGACCGGCTTTCCGGGATTTCGCTTGACGGACACTGGATCACCGTCGGCACGCCCGATGCGATAGAAGACGCAGAAAACATCATCCGGCAATTCAGGGAAAAACGCTCGGCATGACGACGTCCCGCCCCGAAAAGCGCGTCCTGACGATCGCTGCGGGAACACCGTTCCTCAAAACGCTCGCGGAAACGCTGTGTGACGGGACACTGACAGCCAGCTATAGATACGATCCTGCCGATCCGCTTTCACTGGCCAAGGTGACGATCTATGTGCCGACGCGGCGCTCGGCCCGCGTGCTGCGCTCCGAATTCGTTGATCTTCTGGGCGGCCGATCCGCCATTCTGCCGCTGATCCGGCCGCTTGGCGAAACGGACGATGACAGCGGCTTCTTCGAGATCGAAAATCCTGAGATCATGGATCTCGCGCCACCGATTTCCGGCATCGGCCGGCTGATCGAACTGGCGCGTCTTATTCTGGCCTGGCGCAACAGCCTGCCGGACGCCATCCGGGCGATCCATTCGGATTCGCCGCTCGTCGCCCCCGCCAGCCCTGCGGACGCCATATGGCTGGCGCGTGCGCTTGGCGAGGTGATTGATGCCATGGATACGGAAGAAAAGGATTGGGAAGCGCTTCAGCATCTCGATACCGGCGAACATGCGCAATGGTGGCAGCTGACGGCGGATTTCCTGAAGATTGCCAGCGTCTTCTGGCCCGCGCGCCTTGCTGAACTCAACCGCTCCTCGGCCGGCCGGCATCGAAACGGCATCTTACGGGCCGAGGCAAACCGGCTTGCCAATTTGCCGGATACCGGACCGATCATCGTGGCCGGGTCTACGGGCTCCATTCCGGCCGCAGCCGACCTCATCGCCGCCGTTGCCGACTTGCCGCAGGGCGTCGTCGTGCTTCCGGGGCTTGATCTTGCCATGTCAGAGGAGCAATGGGAGGCAATTGCCGAGGACCCGACCGACCCTTCGAGCCGCACCCATTCGCAATACGGGCTCTATATACTGCTGCAGAAGCTCGGCATCCTACGCGACGACGTGGATCAGATCGGAGCCATAGATAGCGATCTTGAAAAACGCGCGGCCGTATTTTCGGCGGCGCTGGCGCCGGCCAAGTCCACCAGCGACTGGAACCGGTGGCGCGAAGACAGGGACCCCGGTTTCTTCGATGAGGCTTTTGCAGCGGCCACACTGATAGAAGCCGCCAACGAGCGCGAAGAGGCAACCGCCATCGCGGTGGCGCTCAGGCTGGCGCTGGAAGCTCCCGGTGCCGGACGTCCTTCGCAGGCAGCACTGATAACACCCGACCGCGGATTGGCGCGGCGGGTGGCGACGGAACTGCAGCGCTTTGGCATAGAGGCCGACGATTCGGCGGGTACGCCACTTTCTGCCACACCGCAGGCCGGACTGACGCAACTGGCGCTGGAAGCGATCCTGAGGCCCGGAGACCCGGTGCCGATCATTTCACTTCTAAAGCATCCACTCTCCCGTTTCGGGCTTTCCGAGGCAGCTTTCACACAAGCCTCGAAAGCGCTGGAACTCATAGCACTGCGTGGCGGCCGCGTCGAAACCGAAATCGGTAATCTGGAAGCGGTTCTGGAGGCACAGCTGCTGGCGCAGCGCGATGATCGGCACCCACCTGCCTGGCGGCTGGCATTGCCGGAAGGAAGCCTTGAAGCAGCACGCGATCTGGCGCAGCGGATCGCTGTTGCAACCGAGCCGCTTGGTTCTGCCTTCGTCCGTCGCGATCGATCCGGCCGGGCCTTTACCGACAAACTGCCGCTCTCCCATTGGGCGGAGCGGACAGGCCGCGTGATTGAAGCGATCTGTGCGGATGAAAACAATGATCTTGCTGCGCTCTGGTCCGGCGAGGCTGGCGACACGCTTTCCGGCCTGTTCGGCGAATTGATGGAAAGCGGCGAAATCCTCGATGCGGATGGGCCACAATGGGCTGACATATTTGCGGCGCTGGTTGCCGGAGAATCGATCAAGCCGCGATCCATGCGTCATCCGCGCATCTTTATCTTCGGTGCGCTCGAAGCGCGGCTGCAAAGCGTCGATACAGTTGTGATTGGCGGCCTCAATGAAGGCCTCTGGCCGGGCCAAACGGCGAATAACCCATTCTTGTCCCGAACCATGAAGACAGCGATCGGACTGGAGCCGCCGGAACGGCGCATCGGCCAGCTGGCGCATGACTTTGAGATGGCGAACGGCACCCGGCAGATCTTTTACACCCGGGCGCTGAGGCAGGGCTCCACCCCTGCTGTCGCTTCTCGATGGCTGCAACGATTGCTGGCACTGGGTGGTGAGGATTTTGCCGGAGAGCTGAAGAAGCGCGGCGAGACCTATCGGCATTGGTCCGGTCTGATGGATGAAAGCATCGATCAGGATGCGGCAAAGCGCCCTGCCCCCAGGCCGCCGGCTGATCTGCAGCCAACCCGTTATTCCTTCAGCGAAGTGGGGCGGTTACGGCGCGATCCCTATTCGATCTATGCGCGGCGTATCCTGAAGCTCGACCCGCTCGAGCCCTTCAATCGCGATCCAAGCGCCGCCGATCGCGGCACGCTCTATCACGCGATCATCGAGCGCTATTCGCGGGAGGGACACATCCCCGGCACGCCGGCTTCGCTCGAGGCCATGCAGCGCATTCTGGACGAATGTTTCGACGCGGAAAACCTGCCGCCGCATGTGGATGTCATCTGGCGGCCACGTTTTGCGGCGGTGGCACGCGCCTTCATCGACTGGGAAAAGGACCGGCACCCATCCATTCGCCATAGTTTTTTCGAGGCACGCGCCGGGCAGAAAATCGCCGAGGCGGGTATAAGGCTGACCGGAATTGCCGACCGCATCGACATCAAGTCAAACGGTCACGCGGATATTATCGACTACAAGACCGGGCTTGCGCCATCCGTCAATCAGGCGCGCGCGCTGCTTGACCCACAGCTGGCGCTGGAAGCGGCGGCGCTGATGCGCGGGGCCTTCCGCGAAGCCGGATCGCCAACACCGGAAAACCTTATCTATGTGCGCCTGCGGCCGGGCGATCGTTTTTTTGCCGACCAGGTCAATAACGAACATTCCAGCCGCAGCGGCAAAAGACCGCCGAAATCGGCTATCGAACTGGCAACGGAATCGATCGAGCAGCTCGCCAAATTCGTGCGCTCGCTGCGCGAAGGCGAGAACGGTTTCGCCTCGCGGCTGGTGCCGGAAGAGCAACAATCCTATGGCGGGGAATATGACCACCTCGCCCGTGTTTCGGAATGGTCAACGGCGGAACCAGGAGACGGCGATGACGATTGATCCTGTCGATCACGGCCCCGCCGCCGACACGCCGGAAAGCTGGATCGACTGGACCAGCGCCCGGCAGCGGCTTGCCTCTGATCCGTCCAGTTCCGCATGGGTGTCAGCCAATGCCGGCTCCGGCAAGACCCATGTGCTGACCCAGCGCGTCATCCGCCTGCTCCTGGCCGGATGCCGCCCCTCGGCGATTTTGTGCCTCACCTATACCAAGGCTGCCGCGTCTGAAATGTCCAGCCGTGTCTTCGACCGGCTGGCGGAATGGGCAACGTTGCCGGATTCCGATCTTAGGGATCGCATCACCGCTATCGAAGGCAAAGCGCCAGATCGCATAAAGCTTGCTGAAGCGCGGCGGCTATTCGCCAAGGCGCTGGAAACGCCGGGCGGGCTGAAAATCCAGACCATTCACGCTTTCTGCGAGGCTCTGCTGCATCAGTTTCCACTGGAAGCCAATGTAGCGGGCCATTTTTCCGTTCTCGATGACCGCGCCGCCACGACCCTGCTGGCCGAAGCCCGCCGCTCTCTTCTGACGGCGGTTTCGACAGGAGGCGACACGGAACTGGCGCAGGCGCTTGCCTATGTGCTCGATCTTGCCGACGAAAGCGGGCTGGAATCTCTGCTCTCCGCCATCATCGCCAATCGCAGCGCCCTTCGCGCCTTTCTGCTCGAGGCAAAACAATCCGGCGGCATCGATGCCCGTTTGCGGCAGGCGATGCAGATCGATCATGAGGAAACCGAGGAAACGGCGGCGGCGGCCTTCTGGCCCCTGCCCGGTCTTTCCGGGCTCGCGCTTGACACCTATCTGACGCTTGCCGACGAGGTGGGCGGATCGCGCGTCATCGATGTTGCTTATGCGCTGCGGGAAGCGAAACGGCAGTCGGACCCAGTGCGGCGTATGGAGTTCATCGAGGCCGCGCTGCTGACGGCCAAGGGTGAGAAAAAATCGGATGCCTATGTCATCAACAAGGGGATGCAGAAATCCGCCCCTGATCTTGTCGATGCGCTGACGCTGGCGCGGGACCATGTTGTCTCCTGCCGCAACCGATATCGTCTGGTGCGGATGCTGGCGGCGACAAAATATGCCCTTGTTCTGGCAGAGAGGCTGATCGGCGATTTCGAAGACCTGAAAAAACAGCGAAGCCAGCTCGATTTCGAAGACCTGATCGAGCGCGCGGCCAATCTCCTCAACCGCGATACGGCCGGCGCCTGGGTACATTACAAGCTGGATCAGGGCATCGACCATATTCTCGTCGACGAGGCGCAGGATACCAGCCCGGTACAATGGTCGATCATCCAGTCGCTTGCTGCGGATTTCTTCACGGGCGAGAGCGCCCGCATGGGGCGGCGCACGCTGTTTGCCGTGGGCGATGAAAAACAGTCGATCTATTCCTTCCAGGGCGCGCGGCCGGAACGGTTTTCGCAGGAGCGCGAAGAGACCAAAAGGCGCGTGGATTCCGTGGAGCAGGCGTTTCACCGCATCCGCCTGCCGCTGTCCTTCCGGTCCACGGAGGATGTGCTGGCCGCCGTCGATCAGGTCTTTTCAGATCCGAGTAACGCCAGCGGTCTTAGCGCCGATAACGAGCCGGTGGAGCACCGATCCAACCGCGCCGGCCATCCCGGCACCGTGGAAGTTTGGGACATGGTGGCACCGGAAACCGCCGAAGATGAAGAGGATTGGACAGCGCCCTTCGATGCGCTGCGGGAAAGCGCTCCGGCCACAATCGTCGCCCGAAGGATCGCCGCACGCATCGCCGAGATGATCGGAAGCGAGACCATCATTGAAAAGGGCGTCGAGCGTGCTGTCGAGCCGGGCGACATTCTGGTGCTGGTCAGAAAACGCCACGCCTTCGTCAATGCGCTGACCCGCGAGCTGAAACGGCGCAAGAATATTCCCGTTGCCGGTGCAGATCGCCTTCGCCTGACCGACCACATTGCCGTGCAGGATCTTCTGGCGCTCGGCCGTTTCGTGGTGCTGCCGGAGGATGATCTTTCGCTTGCCGCACTGCTGAAGAGCCCGCTCTTCAACCTGACGGAAGATGATGTCTTCGAGATCGCCGCGACGCGATCGGAGACGGAGAGCGTATGGCAAAGGCTACAGGTCCTTTCGCGGGAAGAAAACAGTCACCTTTCCCCCGTTGTCGGTAAGCTGGGCGGTTTCATCGCGCTTTCGAAAACGGCCACCGTGCATGATTTCTTCGCGGCGGTTCTGACACTGCATGATGGGCGCAAGAAATTCCTCGGCCGGCTCGGTAACGAAGCGAGCGACGTTCTGGACGAGTTCCTGTCCTTTGCGCTGGACCACGAAAGGACAGGCCTGCCCGGCCTGCAGGCTTTTCTGTCCGTTCTGGAGACTGATTCGCCTGAAGTAAAGCGCGAGCAGGACAAGGATCGTGGCGAAGTACGGATCATGACCGTACATGCCTCCAAGGGCCTCGAAGCACCGGTCGTTTTTGTCGTCGATGGTGGTTCGAAAGCCTTCAACCACAGCCATGTGCCGAAACTGCGCTTCATAGAAGCGGATGGGGACACAGTCCCGGTCTGGCTGCCCGGCAGCGGCTTTTCCAATCATCTCATTCGCTCGGATGAGGAGCGCCTGAAGACGGCCGCGGAAGACGAATATCGACGGCTGCTGTATGTGGCGATGACCCGCGCCGCCGATCATCTGGTCGTTTGCGGTTATCGTGGCCAGAAAGAAAACCCGGAATGCTGGCACGCCATCGTCAAGGCGGCGCTTGCCGATAATCAGGATCACTGCCAGCCGCAGCAGTTCGTAGCCGATGGCGAGGAATGGCAGGGGCTTGTCTGGCGCAAGTCCGAAGCTCGCTCGACACTTGCCCCGCAGACTGTGCCAGAACCGCAGCGAGATGAAGATTACACTCTTCCGGCGGGACTTCTTGCCCCCTTGCCGGCCCTGCCCTCTCTGCCCAGACCGCTAAGCCCTTCCGGTGCGGGCACCATCATCGATGACGGCGCGGACGATCTTGCCGTGCGTTCACCGCTGTTTGGCGAAAAAGCCGATGTCTCCTCTCTGGCGTTGCAACGGGGCCGACTGGTGCATCGCATGCTGCAGGCCCTGCCCGATTTTGCCGAGAGTGAACGGGAAGCCGCGGCGCGGCGTTATGCTGAACGGGCAGCCCGTTTCTGGCCTCCCGACGAGCGCGAGTATCTGATACGGGCGGTCTTGCGGGTTCTGTCCGAACCGGTGGTGCAACCGGCCTTTTCCGCCAACAGCCGTGCGGAAATATCGATCATGGGCACGATGACGATCGGCCGACAGCAATATGCGGTGTCGGGCCGTATCGACCGGCTGGCGGTGAATGGCGACCGCGTCATTCTGGTGGATTTCAAAACGAACCGCGTTCCTCCACGTGAAGCACGTGAGATCCCCTATTCCCACGTAGCGCAGCTTGCCATCTATCGGGAAATTCTGGCACCGCTTTATCCCGGCAAGGAATTTGTCTGCGCGCTGATCTATACGGAAAATGCCAGTTTTGTGACGGTTGGTGATGATGCGATGAGAGAGGCTCTTGCCGCAATAAAGACAAAGTGAGATACCGGGGCATTGAAATTCCGACGCGCCCGCATCACATGCGATAGCGGAAAAGTTTAGCTGAAAGGAGAGCCAGATATGGCTACCGTAAAAGTCGACGCCGCCAACTTCCAGTCCGAAGTCCTCGAATCCGCCGAACCCGTTGTGGTGGATTTCTGGGCCGAATGGTGCGGCCCGTGCAAGATGATCGCGCCGAGCCTTGAAGAAATTGCATCTGAGCTTGCCGGCAAGGTCAAGGTTGCAAAGCTCAACATCGATGAAAACCCGGAACTGGCCGCCAAGTTCGGCGTTCGCTCGATCCCGACGCTCGCCATGTTCAAGGGCGGCGAAGTGGCCGATATCAAGGTAGGTGCTGCACCCAAGACAGCGCTTTCCGCCTGGATTTCCGGCGCCGCATAAGCCATTTTTTTTGGAATGAAAAAAGCCCGGCATCACTGCCGGGCTTTTTTATTGGGGAACCGTGCCGTTCAATGCAAGCGCATTTCCGGCAAGATAAAGCGATCCGCCGATCAGGATGCGCGGCGGTGGCCCTTCCGGATCGAAGCGGCGGGAAAGCTCATCCAGCGCCTCGGTAAGAGACGAGGTCGGTGCCGCGACCAGCCCGGCATCAAAGGCCGCATGGGCGAGCACGACAGGATCAATCGCCGCATCCGTGCCGCCGATCGGCACGGTGAAGACATATTCGGCAATATCGGCGAAAGCCTTGAAATAGCCCACCGGATCCTTGGTATTGATCATACCGGCGATGATGAACAGCGGCCGTGGTGTCTTCTCCTCGAACCCCGCCATCGCCTCGGCAATGACTTCGCCCGCACCGGGGTTGTGACCGCCATCGACCCAGATTTCCGAATCCTTCGGAGCCATTTCAGCGATTTTGCCGGTCAGGATGCGCTGAAGACGGCCGGGCCACTCCACTGACGTCATGGCCTTTTCGATCATCCGCTCCGTTACCTCAAAACCGGCGGCCTTGACGGCACGGATCGCGGCGGCGGCATTGGCAAGCTGGTGGCGGCCGGGAAGCCGCGGCAGCGGCGCATCGGTCAGGCCGTATTCATCCTGATAGACCATGCGGCCGAATTCTTCATGGGCGGAAAAATCCTGCCCGTAGACTGCCACCGGGCAGCCGAGCCGCTCCGCCGTGGCGACGAGCGTTTCCAGAGCCGCATCATATTCCTGATGGCCGATGACGACGGGGGAACCCGACTTCATGATCCCGGCCTTTTCGGCGGCGATTAGCTCCACGCGGTCACCGAGATAGGCCTGGTGGTCCAGCGAGATCGGCATGATGACCGACACGGCAGGATTGTTGATTACATTGGTCGCATCAAAGCGGCCGCCCAGACCAACCTCGACAACGGCGGCATCAGCGGGCTGTTCCGCAAAGAGTACGAACATTGCGGCGGTCAGAATTTCGAAAACCGTTATCATCTGGCCGCCATTGGCAGCTTCAATACGGCGCAGCGCATCCGCAAAGACCTCGTCCTCGACATACTGGCCCTTATTGCCGGTAACGCCGATGCGATACCGTTCATGCCAGTTCACGAGATGCGGAGAGGTATGGACGTGGACGGAAAGACCTGCGGCCTCCAGTAAAGCACGACAAAAGGCCGTGACCGAACCCTTGCCGTTCGTGCCTGCCACATGAATAACGGGCGGCATCCTCTTCTGGGGATTTCCGAGTTTTTCGAGAAGACGGGAAATTCTGTCGAGTGAAAGATCGAACCCCTTGGGGTGGAGCTGCATCAGCTCTTCAATGATCTTCTCGGCCTCACTGATCGCGGGCTTCGTCATGTCTTCTGTTCGCCTTTCAGGCGTTTTGCTTGCCATTTGTCCGCCGCACCAAAGATGAAATCATGCAACGTATAGCATCATCCCGAAGGCCATTCAGGCCTTCGGGCGACATATTTTTGCTCAGGCCGAAGCGGCCAGCGGTACGACAGCGTTTGCGTTGTCAGCAGGCG
This sequence comes from Agrobacterium sp. 22-210-1, assembly GCF_053522525.1. Classification (NCBI taxonomy): domain Bacteria; kingdom Pseudomonadati; phylum Pseudomonadota; class Alphaproteobacteria; order Hyphomicrobiales; family Rhizobiaceae; genus Agrobacterium; species Agrobacterium sp. 22-210-1. The sequence goes on from NZ_JBNWCI010000004.1 coordinate 38,581, forward strand.
CCTTGGTCATGATCTTAAGCAGATTGGCCAGCGTATCCGGGATTTCGCGACGGTCGATCACCATGTCGACCATGCCGTGCTCCAGAAGATATTCCGATGTCTGGAAACCTTCCGGCAGCTTTTCGCGAATGGTCTGCTCGATCACACGCTTGCCGGCGAAGCAGATTTCCGCACCCGGCTCGGCGATATGAACATCGCCCAGCATGGCATAGGAAGCGGTCACACCACCGGTCGTCGGGTTCGTCAGAACCACGATGTAGGGCATGCCGGCTTCTTTCAGCATATTCACTGCAACGGTCGTACGCGGCAGCTGCATCAACGAAAGAATGCCTTCCTGCATGCGGGCCCCACCGGAGGCCGGGAACATGACGAGCGGGCAACGCTCGGAAATGGCGCGCTCGAATGCCTTGACGATGGCTTCGCCGGCAGCAATGCCCAGAGAGCCCCCCATGAACTGGAATTCATGCACGACGGCAACGATCTTCAGGCCTTTCAGGAGGCCGACGCCGGCAAGGATCGTATCTTCCTGCTCGGTCTTCGTGCGGCTGTCACGCAGGCGATCGGTGTATTTCTTGGAATCGCGGAACTTCAATGGGTCCTGCGCCACCTTCGGCTGCGGCAGAGCCTCATAGACACCGCCATCGAAAAGATCGACGAGACGCGCCTTTGCCGGCATCTTCATGTGATAACCCGAGGCCGGGATAACCCACTTGTTATCCTCGAGATCCTTGTGGAAGACCATCTCGCCCGTTTCCGGGCACTTGATCCACAGGTTCTCCGGAACCTCCGGACGGCGGCCAAGCATGGAATTGATCCGGGGCCGAACGTAATTGGTGATCCAGTTCAATCAATTACTCCTTGACTGAGCCGCGCTTATTCCGCAGCGGCAAGGCGCGACGCACGCACGCCCGTTGAAAGTCCCTTTACCAGCGTCGTGACGGCCGGCACGGTATCTGCGGTCGCCTGCCCGTCCTTGGTCAGGCTGCCGGCAATCTGGTTGACGATGGCCGAACCGACCACCACACCATCCGCCACAGCACCGATCGCTTTCGCATGATCGGCCGTCTTGACACCAAAACCGACACAAACCGGCAGTTCCGTATGCGCCTTGATACGACCGACCGCGCCCGAGATCAACGAGGGATCGGGCAGCGCGGAACCGGTAATACCGTTCATCGAGACATAATAAACGAAACCTGAGGTATTTTTAAGAACGGCAGGCAGACGCTTGCCATCCGTCGTCGGCGTGGCGAGACGGATGAAATTCACACCCCGCTCAAGAGCCGGAACGCAAAGCTCGTCATCCATTTCCGGCGGCAAATCGACCACGATCAGACCATCGACGCCGGCTGCCAGCGCATCTTCCAGAAACCTGTCGACGCCGTAAATATAGATCGGATTGTAATATCCCATCATAACGATCGGGGTCGCATCGTCTTGCCTGCGGAATTCGCGGGCGAGATCGAGCGTGGTTTTCAGCGTCTGGCCGCCTTTGAGTGCACGTTGTCCGGCCAGCTGGATTGCCGGGCCGTCCGCCATGGGATCGGAAAACGGCATGCCAAGCTCGATAATGTCGGCTCCTGCCTCCGGCAGCGCCTTCATGATGCCGAGCGAGGTTGCGAAATCCGGGTCACCACCCATGAAATAGGTGATCAGGGCCGGGCGATTTTCAGCGCGCAGATCGGCGAAGCGCTTGTCCATACGTGCGGTCATGGTCTTATACATCCATTCCAAGGAACTTGCTGACGGTGTGGACATCCTTGTCGCCGCGACCGGACAGGTTCATCAGGATGATCTCATCCTTGCCCATCTTCGGCGCGCGCTTGATGACCTCAGCCAATGCGTGGCTCGGCTCCAGTGCCGGAATGATGCCTTCAAGGCGGGTCAGCATCTGGAAGGCGTCCAGCGCTTCATGGTCCATGATCGGCACATATTCGACACGGCCAATATCATTCAGCCAGGAATGTTCAGGGCCGATGCCGGGATAATCGAGACCGGCGGAAATGGAGTGGCCTTCCTTGATCTGGCCGTCCTCGTCCTGAAGCAGATAGGTGCGGTTGCCGTGCAGAACACCGGGCGACCCGGCGGTGATGGAAGCGCAGTGCTCGTCGCCCGAAAGGCCCTTGCCACCCGCTTCGACGCCGACGATGCGGACATTCTTGTCATCGAGGAACGGGTGGAAAATGCCGATGGCATTCGAGCCGCCGCCGACAGCCGCCACGACCAGATCCGGCAAGCGGCCTTCCGCCTCCAGCATCTGTGCCTTGGCTTCCTCGCCGATGACAGCCTGGAAATCACGGACCATTTCCGGATAGGGATGCGGGCCGGCGGCGGTGCCGATCAGATAGTATGTATCGTCGACATTGGTGACCCAGTCGCGTAGCGCCTCGTTCATGGCGTCCTTCAGGGTGCCGTGGCCAGCCGTCACCGGCTTCACTTCGGCACCGAGGAGCTTCATGCGGAACACGTTCGGGGCCTGACGGGCAACATCGGTCGCGCCCATGTAAACGACGCAAGGCAGGCCGAAACGTGCGGCAACGGTGGCTGAGGCAACCCCGTGCTGACCGGCACCGGTTTCGGCGATGATGCGGGTCTTGCCCATGCGCTTGGCAAGCAGGATCTGGCCGAGGCAATTGTTGATCTTATGCGAGCCGGTGTGGTTCAGTTCTTCGCGCTTGAAATAAATCTTCGCGCCGCCGAGTTCCGCGGTCAGGCGCTCCGCGAAATAAAGCGGGCTCGGACGACCGGTGTAATGAGCGCCGAGATATTTCAGTTGCGCCTGAAATTCGGGATCGTCCTTAGCCTTGTCCCATTCCGCCTGCAAATCCAGAATGAGCGGCATCAGCGTTTCGGCAACGAAGCGACCTCCGTAAATGCCGAAACGGCCGTCCTCATCGGGACCAGCGCGGAAAGAATTGGGTGTTGGCGCGTCGTTCACTTCAAGCTCCCTTTGGGCCTTTCGACCAATCATTCACCACATCAAAAAATGCGTCGATCATGGCCAGATCCTTGACGCCCGGTGCGCTTTCGACACCGGACGATAAATCTAATCCGCTCGCCCTGGTCTCCGCCAGAGCTTCAGCGACATTGTCCTTGTTCAGCCCTCCGGAAAGCATGTAATCCACACTTCCGTCAAGAGAGCGAAGGATGGTCCAGTCGAAGGAAACACCGTTGCCGCCCGGCAGGTTAGAGCCGGCAGGCGCCTTGGCATCCAGCAGGAAACGGTCGGCGATGCCGATATAAGGGTCGATTTTGGCAAGATCAGCGGCATCACGAATGGAAATGGCCTTCATGACAGGCAGGCCATATAGCGCCTTGATATTCAGCAGTCGCTCCGGGCTTTCGCTGCCGTGTAATTGCAGGATATCCGGTTTTACGAGATCGACGATCTCATCGAGATAATCATTATCAGCATTGACGGTGACGGCAACAACCTTGGCGGCGCCACGGACGTCGTCCGCCAGCCTGGCAGCGATATCGGGCTCGATGTTGCGCGGGCTTTTTTCAAAGAAGATAAAACCGACATGGGACGCACCGCGCCTGACGGCGCGCTCCAGCGCTTCCGGTGTCTTCAATCCGCAAATCTTGATATCCGGTTTCATACCCGCGACCTGACATGAAATGCGACGAGAGTCGAGCCAAATCGCATTCGTCTATGGAATGTTTCACGTGAATCCAGATGGCGATCCGCGTCTCCGGTTTCAATCGAAATCGATGGCGTGGAGTTTAGAGCCATGGCGTTTCAGCCAACCCTTGGCTTCTTCCGTATGCGGGCAAAGCTTTTCACATAGAGCCCAGAATTTCGGGCCGTGGTTCATTTCCCTGAGATGCGCGACCTCATGGGCGGCGAGATAATCGATGACCTTTTCCGGAGCCATGACAATGCGCCAGGAGAAACTCAGGTTGCCATCATGGGAACAGGAGCCCCAGCGGCTGCGGGTATCCTTCATGCTGATGGAACGCACCGGCCGGCCGGCCGCACGCGCATGAACCGCAACCAGTCTTTCCAGATCGGCCTTTGCTTCTTTTTTGAGGAAAGTTGCGATCCGCCGTCTCAGATGTTCCGGCGCGCCGCTGACTTTCAGAATGGCCGCGCCGTCCGCGTCTTTAGAAAAATGGGTCAAGCCGCGCAGGCTGCCGGTATGGTCTATGCGGTGGGGTATGCCGCGAATATCGATGGTCGCGCCGGGACGCAGACCGTCATCCGGGTTGAATTTCAGAAGCTTGCCTTCCAGCCAGCCTTGATGCCTTTCGAGAAAATCATCAACCTGGCCGTGGTGAAGTCCCATCGGGATCGTCAGCTTCAGTGCCCGGCCACCGGGTTCAATACGCAGGGTAATGCGGGTGGCGCGCGGGTTTTCCCTTACCGTGATCGGCACCTGTCTGCCCGCCACCGCAACAGTGCGCTGGCTGGGTGCGGCCTTTTTGGCCGCTGGCGATTTCACGGATTTTCCGAAGAGCGAAAACATGCGCTGTTCATAGCCGATTCGCCGCCGGTTTGGCCATGCAAATGCGCGTCACCGCCTGCCGTCTTACCCTATGCGGTCTGGTGTTTGCGGATGAAATCCAGCATGCGTGGCACGATTTCCTTGCGGAACCGCGAACCGTTGAACACGCCGTAGTGGCCGACATCGGGTTGCATGTAGTGCGCGCGTTTTTCATCTGGGATGTTCCGGCAAAAATCATGGGCGGCCTTTGTCTGGCCGACGCCGGAGATATCGTCATTTTCACCTTCCACAGTGAACAATGCGACATTGCGAATTGCGGCAGGATCGACCGCCCTGCCCCGGTGAACCATACTTCCCTTTGGAAGCGCATGTTCGATGAAGACCGTTTCCACCGTCTGCAGATAGAACTCCGCCGTCAAATCCATGACGGCCAGATATTCATCGTAAAATTCGCGGTGTTTTTCGGCGGAATCGCCATCATTCTTGACGAGGTTGAGGTAAAAATCCTTGTGCGCCGTCATGTGCTTGTCGAGGTTCATGGACATGAAACCGGACAGTTGCAGGAAGCCGGGATAGACATTTCTGCCAAAGGCCGGCTGCGGCCACGGCACCTGCATGACGACGTTGTCGCGGAACCATTCAATCGGCTTGGCCTTGGCGAGACCATTGACGGCGGTGGGATTGATGCGCGTATCGATTGGCCCGCCCATCAGCGTCATGGATGCCGGCGCGAAACGATCTTCATCCGCTTCCATCAGGGAAACGGCGGCCAGAACCGGCACGGATGGCTGACACACGGCGACTACATGCGCGCCCGGACCAATCTGCCGCAACATCTCAATGACATAGCTGATGTAATCGTCGAGATCGAAAGTCCCCTCACTCACGGGCACCGTGCGGGCATCGGTCCAATCGGTGATGTAGATATCCGCTGAGGGCAACAGGGCCTCTACCGTCCCGCGCAGCAGGGTGGCATAGTGACCGGACATCGGCGCAACCAGCAGCACCATCTGATCGGACTGGCGGGCCGCATCGAGTTCTCTTCTGAAATGAACGAGATTGCAGAACGGGCGCGACCATACGATCTCTTCCGCGACAGTGACGCTCTGGCCATCAATAGTCGTGCTGCCAAGACCAAATTCGGGCTTTACGTAACGGCGGGTCAGGCGCTCGAACACCTCGAAACCGGCATCGAGGCTTCGCCCGAAGGCAGTGCTGGAAAGCGGGTTGAGTGGATTGTTGCAGGCCTGGCGCATCATATCGGCACCGGCACGCAGCGGCATCATGGCCGCATGGTTCATTTCATAAAGATGGTAGAACACTGATGACGCCTCCCTCGCGGATCAAGCTCTTTTTTTGACCATAGCAGCTTTTCGCATGTGCACAAAATCGAAGGCGCCGGCAGTTTCCCGCCGACGCCTCAATTTCAGTTGAATGCCCGACGGCAATCAGATGTCGGCGACGAAAGTCTGCTTCTGGGAACCGAGGGCTTCAATGCCGAGTTCCACGACATCGCCAGCCTTCAGATAACGTGGCGGCTTCTGACCCATGCCGACGCCGGGGGGCGTGCCAGTGGAGATGACGTCGCCGGGATGCAGCGACATGAACTGGCTGAGATAGGAAACCACATGGGCGACGCCGTAAACCATGGTCTTGCTGGAGCCATCCTGCATGGTCTGGCCATTCACCTTCAGCCACATGCCGAGGTTCTGCGGATCCGCGACTTCGTCCTTCGTCACCAGCCAGGGGCCGATGGGGCCGAAGGTGTCGCAGGACTTACCCTTGGTCCACTGCCCGGCACGCTCCGTCTGGAAAGCGCGCTCGGAAACATCGTGGGAAACGCAATAACCGGCGACGTAGTCGAGGGCATCCGCTTCCGAGACATATTTGGCGGTCTTGCCGATGACGACACCAAGTTCGACTTCCCAGTCGGTCTTTTCGGAACCGCGCGGAATGGTGACGTCATCGTTCGGACCGACGATGGCCGAGGTCGCCTTCATGAAAATGACAGGCTCCGGCGGTACGGTCGCACCTGTCTCGGCAGCATGGTCGGAGAAATTGAGGCCGATGCAGATGAACTTCCCGGTTCCCGCAACGCAGGCGCCGATACGCTCCTCGCTCAGAACCGGAAGCGTGCCGAGATCAATGGCGGCAATCTTCTTGAGGCCTTCGGGCGAGATGGCGTCGCCGCCGATATCCTTCACGTGGGCGGACAGATCGCGGACTTTTCCTTCCGCGTCGAGAATGGCAGGCTTTTCCTGGCCGGGCTGGCCAACGCGCATCAATTTCATGGAACTCTCTCCCGGTTGTCAGACAAGATGATGCATATATGAACGATGCATTCATCCTTGTCACCCCTTGACTGCGCCAAGTTTCGAAAAATACCTTTTCCTTCCCGTCAATCAAAAGGACATGGCCCGTGACGAACAGCAATTCCCGGCAATCTGAATATCCCGTCGATCCCCTCTTCCTCGACCGCTGGTCTCCGCGCGCCTTTGATGGCAGCGCCATATCGCAGGAACACCTGCTGACCATTCTGGATGCGGCCCACTGGGCGCCCTCGGCATCCAACCTGCAGCCATGGCGATTTGTCTATGCCCATAAGGACAGCGAAGACTGGCCGCTCTTCGTGGAACTGCTGATGGAGGGAAACCAGCGCTGGGCAAAAAATGCCTCGGTGCTGCTGTTCGTCGTTTCGCGGGACTATAATATCTCCCGCGAAGGCGAGAAAAAACCTTCAGCGACCCATTCCTTCGATGCTGGTGCTGCATGGTTTTCACTCGCGATGCAGGCGCATCTGCTCGGTTATCATGCCCACGGCATGGGTGGCATCCTGAAGGACAGGATCGTTGAAGCGCTGGATATTCCTGAAGGCTACAAGGTGGAGGCCGGGATTGCCATCGGTACGCTAACCGACAGTTCCGTCCTTCCGGACGATCTGGCGGAAAGGGAAGTGCCGAGCAAGCGCCTGCCGCTTGCGGAGGTGGCTTTCGAAGGGCGCTTCACCGGTAAGGCCGATTGATATCAGGCAATTCAGAGAACAAAAGGCCCGGCGATTATCGATCGCCGGGCCTTTTGTTAAAGTATCGTTTCACGTGAATCGTTACGCGAGACGCTCCACAGGATTAAATGTCGAGGTTGGCGACGCTGAGCGCATTTTCCTGGATGAAGTCGCGGCGCGGTTCCACCTCGTCACCCATCAGGCGGGCAAACAGGCCGTCGGCGTCGGTCGCATCGTTGACCTTTACCTGCAGCAGCGAGCGGACATTGGCGTCGAGCGTCGTTTCCCACAGCTGCTCGGCATTCATCTCGCCGAGCCCCTTATAACGCTGCATGGAAAGACCCTTGCGACCGGCGGCGAAAATCGCATCCAGAAGCGCACGTGGTCCTGCCAGTTCCAGGGTGCCATCCTTGCGTTGCAGGACCGGCGGCGTGGCGTAGATTTCCCGGGTGCGGGCCGTGAGTTGATCGATATGGCGGGCATCGGCCGAACCGAGCAGTCCCATATCCAGCGTCGAGACCTCCTTGACACCGCGCACCATGCGCTCGAAACGCAGACCGCCATCCTCCAGCACCGTGCCGGACCAACCGCGTTCGGTTTCTTCCGCAATCATGTCCAGACGGCGGGCCACTTCGGCAACGGTTTCCTGAGCACGGGCCGCATCGGCCGAAAGCTCCGGGTTAAGCGCACCGGCAATGGCAGCCTGTTCGACAATTGAACGGCTGTAGCGGGAATGCAGACCATCGATCAGCGAACGCATGCGCAGCGCATCGAGAATGACTTCACGAAGATCGGCGCCGACGCGAACCTCACCGGTGCCGAGGGTCAGCGATGCTTCCTCAAGACCCATGGAAATGAGGTATTCTTCCAGCGCCTTCTCATCCTTGAGGTACTGCACCGATTTGCCGCGTGTCACCTTATAAAGCGGCGGCTGGGCGATATAGAGATGGCCGCGCTCGATCAGTTCCGGCATCTGGCGGAAGAAGAAGGTCAACAGCAGGGTACGGATGTGGGCGCCGTCGACGTCAGCATCCGTCATGATGATGATCTTGTGGTAACGCAGCTTGTCGGCGTTGAATTCGTCCTTGCCGATCGATGTGCCGAGCGCGGTAATCAGCGTCCCGATTTCCTGGCTGGACAACATCTTGTCGAAACGGGCGCGCTCAACGTTGAGGATCTTACCGCGAAGCGGCAGGATGGCCTGCGTTTCACGCGAGCGGCCCTGCTTGGCGGAACCGCCGGCGGAGTCGCCCTCAACGAGGAAGAGTTCGGATTTGGCCGGATCGCGCTCGGAGCAGTCGGCAAGTTTGCCGGGCAGAGAAGCAATATCGAGCGCGCCCTTGCGACGCGTCAGTTCGCGCGCCTTGCGGGCGGCTTCACGGGCGACGGCCGCTTCCACCACCTTGCCGACGAGGATTTTTGCTTCCGAAGGGTGCTCTTCCAGCCAGGTGGAGAGCGCTTCGTTAACGAGGCTTTCCACGACCGGACGAACTTCGGACGACACAAGCTTGTCCTTCGTCTGCGAGGAGAACTTGGGGTCAGGAACCTTGACAGAGAGAATGGCCGTCAGGCCTTCGCGGCAGTCTTCGCCCTGCAAGCTTACCTTTTCTCTTTTCATGATGCCTGACGTATCGGCATAGGAGGTGACCTGACGGGTGAGCGCCGCGCGGAAACCGGCCATATGGGTGCCGCCATCGCGCTGGGGAATGTTGTTGGTGAAGCAGAGCACATTCTCGTGGTAGCTGTCGTTCCACCACAGTGCGACCTCGACGGTGATGCCATCCTTCTCGCCATGAATGGCAACAGGCTTATCCACCAGCGGTTTCTTGGCGCGGTCCAGATAACGGACGAAGGCCTCAAGTCCGCCGTCATACAGCAATTCCTGCTGCTTGACGTCCGAGTGGCGCTTGTCGGTGAGCAGAATGCGAACACCGGAGTTCAAGAACGCCAGTTCGCGCAGACGGTGCTCCAGCGTGCCGTAATCATAGTCCGTCATGGTGAAGGTTTCGGGGCTTGCAAGGAAGGTAACTTCCGTGCCGGAGCGGCCTTCATATTCGCCAATCACCGCGAGCGGTGCATCGGCGACGCCATGGGTGAAGCCGATTTCGTGCAGCTTGCCGTTACGGCGGATTCTGAGCTTCAGCCAGACGGACAGCGCATTGACCACCGAGACGCCCACGCCATGCAGACCACCCGATACCTTGTAGGAGTTCTGGTCGAATTTACCGCCCGCATGCAGCTGGGTCATGATGACTTCAGCGGCGGAAACGCCTTCGGAAGAGTGGATATCGGTCGGAATGCCGCGGCCGTTATCCGTCACCGTCACCGACCCGTCGGCGTTCAGCGTCACCGTCACCAGATCGGCATGGCCCGCGAGCGCCTCGTCGATGGCGTTGTCGACCACTTCGTAGACCATGTGGTGCAGGCCCGAACCGTCGTCGGTATCGCCGATATACATGCCGGGCCGCTTGCGCACGGCATCAAGACCCTTGAGGACCTTGATCGAATCGGCTCCGTATTCCGTGTTAACGCCGACTTCGCTTGACGATGTTTCGGTCATAAGTACTCTTTCCAAAGTTTCCTGGCCAGGTTTTCCAGTGAGAAGGCCTGAAGCCAGCGAATCACTCAAATCCGACATGCGACTATAGAAATTCTACACCCAATCCCAAAGGCCGCATGCTTCAGGATGCTGCATAAAGCAGGGGATAGAGGGGGTTTCAATCGCAAGAACGGCTTTTTTGCAGCACCGCTGACAGTTCCTCTATCACACTCGGCGACAGCTTGCGAATATCCCGCGCCAGGCGATTGGCGAAAGCCGTATATTGCGGCGCAAGACCGACCGTATCGATCACCACCTTGGGGTCGGACGAACCGGCCAGAAAGAACAATTCCTCCGCCTCGTCCCAGATGATGTTGAAATATCCGGCGATGCGCTGGAGGAGATCGAAGCTCGGCTTACCGCGCTTGCCATGCTCAAGCGCCGAGAGATAGGCGGGCGAAACACCGATTGCCGCAGCCATCTGCTTTTGCGTCACGCCCTTGCGTTCGCGAAGCTGCCGTACGGCCTCAGCAAACGGTGTCATGATTTTTCGCCCCGCCGGCGCGCCAGCCGCACATAGAGTGCGCCGTCGCCGCCGTGATTGGCGGATGCGTCCTCATAGGACGAAATCAGGTGGCGATATTCCGGTTTGGAAAACCACATGGGCACCGCTCTTTTCAGCGCACCGTCGCTGCCGATCGAGCGCCCCTTGCCGGTGATGACGAGCACGTGCCTGAGACCCCGTTCATGCGCGCGCAACAGAAAATCCAAGAGCACCGCATGGGCTTCACTCTGAAACATGCCGTGCAGATCGATACGCCCTTCCAGAGGCAACCGGCCACGGGTTAGTTTGCGTTTGACCGGCTTTTCCATCGGCTGATGAATTTTCGGCTTCTTGTCCAACGTTGCCGGCGACACATCGACCGGTTCCGCAAGCATGCGCGGAAAAAGGCTGTTGCCGGTTTGCGGGACAATGGGCTCCATCGGAGCCTCTTCTATGTCGTCGAAAGCCAGCAAATCCTCCAGCCTGCCGGAGATAGGCCGCGCGGTTCTTGCGACCTTGCCCCACAGAATGCGTTCTTCCTTGCCAAGCTTTCTGCTGCCTTTCATCGCCGATACCTTTCCGCAGCACTGCGCGGCATCAGTATATAAAAATCGGCCTCATTGCGCACCGTGCCGGCAAGCTCTCCTGCCTCGAAACCGGAGCCGGTGAAAATATCGCCCCGCGCCGGGCCGACGATAGCCGAACCCGTATCGAGCGCCAGCATCAGCCGGGCAAAGGGTTTTCCATCATCCAGATGCGTCAGGTTCGGCGCATGGATAAAAAAGGGAAAACCGAAAGTATGGATCAGCCTGTCCACGGCAAGCGCCCGCCCGGCAACCAGCGGCACCTTGGCGGCGGCAATTGGCCCCATGTCCTGATCGACGACATCCGCCTCGCGGAAAAAAATGAAGGAGCGGTTGTGCCACAGTATCTCATCGACCTCATCCGGGTGATCGGCAAGCCACTTGCGGATCGTCTGCATCGAGATCGTCTTCGGATCGAGCTCTCCGCGATCCAGAAGCAGTCGGCCGATCGGCGAAAACGGATGCCCGGCCTTGGCCGCATAAGTCATGCGTTTTATTGTGCCATCCGGAAATACCAAACGGGCCGCACCCTGAACGTGGACGAAAAACAGATCGACCTTCGATTTCGCCCAAGCGATCTCAAGACCCCTGCCCGCCAGATACCCCTCCTCGATCACCCGCCGATCGGGAAAATAGGAAATACCGTCCTCTTCCGCTTTTCCGAAAGCATAGGACTTATCGAAACCGGTGGGACGATTGTCGTCGTCTATATCCACCAGCTCCGGCGGTCTGCGATAGATAGGGTGGCACCAGACATCATCACGAACGGATGATACTTCCAGCTCGGGTTCATAGAAGGCGGTTACAAAACCGCTTTTTCCTCCAGTTGGAGAAATTTTAAAGGGTACACAATTTGTCTCGAAGAAGCGGCGGGCCTGTTCCGGACTAACCCCATCCTCCTCATCGGCCATTTCCAGAAGAGAAACCAGTTCAGCGGCGGTCAGCCCCAGCGCACCGCTCCTATAAGGCTTTGCATTCCGGAGATGCGACAGAACCGTCCGCATCACCGGAAAAAGCTTGCCCGGATCGTCTTCCCGCCAGCCGGGCAGGTTTTGGAAAGAAACTTCCTCGATCGAAAAGGACGCGGTCATTGCTCGGATTCGGTGGCGATCAGCTTCCAGTTCGGATCGCGCGAGCGCATGTCACGCGAGAAGGTCCAGATATCGTCCACTTCCGCAACCGCGTCCGGGTCGCCATCCACCAGCTTGCCGTCCTTGTCATAGGTTGCCGAAATCAGCTGGCTGACGATCCTCAGCGTGATCTGCACCTCGGAATCGCGAATGCCGGCCTGGGTGATGTCGGCTTTCTCGATACCCACGAAAGTGGATTTAACGACTTCGCCGCGGCTTTCACGTTCGGAGATCGCCGCCTCAAAGCCTTCGAAGACCTCTTTCGACAAGAGATTCTTGAGGGTATTTCGGTCGCCATCGGCAAAACCCATGACAATCATTTCATAGGCCATGCGAGCACCATTCAGGAATTCCTTGGGCCGGAACGTCGGGTCCTTGGTCATCACCTCACGCAGGGACGCATTCAGGGAAGAATCCACAGGCGCCAGAGCATCCGCCTCGGCAAAGGGATTTTCATCCTCGGCCTCACCGCGTTTCGGCAGGGTCACGACCTTGTTATCGTCCGTGACGGGGCCTTTGGCGACATCGCGCGGGCTATAGGGATCGAATGGCGGTTTCTCATTGCCCGTCCGGCGGCCGAGAACACTGCGCAACTGAAGGAATATCAGCACCGCCGCAACGAGAAAAAACAATGTGATAAAGTCGCTAAAGCCCATCTTTTACCAAAACCGCCATTTAAATTCGAAAACCACACCATCATATAGTCTGCATCTTATCATCATTCAAATGTGCAGATTCAATCATTGGTGTCCCGGCATCGATGTTCCGGAAACAAGCAATCTGCCAGAGATGCACACGCAAGGCTAGAAGATGCGTTTTTCCTTTCTCCCCATTGTCATCCTGATGATGCCCATTCTCGAAATCGCCGGTTTCATCATTGTCGGCAAAGCCATAGGCCTCTGGCTCACCTTGGCGCTCGTTCTCTTCACGTCGTTTCTCGGATTGCTCATCCTGCGCCTCGGCGGCATCGGCATGGTGAGAAATCTTCAGGATGCGGGACGCACCGGCGCCCAGCCGGCCGACGAGTTGGTCAATGGCGCGATGCGGGTGGTTGCCGGGATACTGCTGATCATCCCCGGCTTCATCACTGACATCCTCGGCCTTCTGCTTCTGTCGACCACTGTACGGCGTTTTTTCTGGAAGGCATTCGGACCACGTGTCGTCGTGGCGGGTTCCTTCCGCCAACCCGGCCAGCAATCAGGCCATCAGGCCGGTCCACAGCAGGGAGACTATTCCGGGTTTCGCAATGGTCCGGGACATGCGGGCAGTTCGAAGGTTGTCGATCTGGATGAGGACGACTTTCACCGTGAGGAACAGAAGGACTCTCCATGGTCGCACAAGCCGGATGATCGCGATCTGCCCAAGCCCTGATCGCCCCTCAGAACCGATGTAGGGCCCCGATCACGAAGGGTTGTAAGGCTCCGGTCGAAATGATAGACCGCCATCCACGAATTCACGCCGCGAGGAAACGTAATGACCGCTGAAAATGGTGCACAGGGCGCAGTTAGTCCTTCCCTCAACATTCTTACCCAGTACATCAAGGATCTTTCCTTTGAAAATCCGGGCGCACCTCGTTCGCTCCAGGCTCGTGACAATGCGCCGGCGATCAACATCAATGTCAACGTCAACGCAAACCCGATCTCCGGTTCGGATTTCGACGTTGTTCTGTCGCTGAACGCGGAAGCCAAGGATGGCGACAAGGTCCTGTTCGCGGCCGAGCTGGTTTATGGCGGCGTGTTCCGCATCGCTGGTTTCCCGCAGGAGCACATGCTGCCGGTGTTGTTCATCGAATGCCCCCGTTTGCTGTTCCCCTTCGCCCGCCAGATCATTGCGGACGTTACCCGCAACGGTGGTTTCCCGCCGCTGATGATCGACCCAATCGATTTCGCTCAGATGTTCGCCCAGCGCGTTGCCGAAGAGCAGGCCAGAGCCAAGGTCCAGGCCGTACCGAACTGAAGCCTTTAGAGCTTTCTAAAAAAACAAAACCCGGGTTCTTCGCCCGGGTTTTTCTTTGCCTTCATTTTTCGTTCCCGGCATTTGCTATTTTCCGGCTCTGAGCAGACCTCAATTCTGGTAACGGTTCCAGATCGCCTTGTCCCCCATGCCGAGAACGAGCTTGCCATGGGCCGCAACCGTCTCCGTATCCAGCCGCGGCGCCAATGCCCTCGGCCTCTGTAGCGGCTCAAATGGCACATCGTCCTCGATGATCACTGCTTCCTGCTTGGCGGCGGAGCCGAAACCGAGGGCCGTCTGACGCCCGCCGATCATTTCGATATAAACTTCTGCAAGCAATTCGGAGTCGAGAAGCGCGCCGTGCTTGGTGCGGTGGGAATTGTCGATGCCGTAACGCCGGCAAAGTGCATCCAGGGAATTAGGTCCCATCGGGTTCTTGCGACGAGCGAGCGAAAGCGTGTCCGTCACCAGATCGGCTGCGACAGGCTCAATGCCGAGACGGGCAAATTCCGCATTGATGAAACCCATATCGAATGTCGCATTATGCGCCACCCAGCGGGCACCCTCGAAAAAATCGCGAATCTGATCGACGACTTCGGCGAATTTTGGCTTGTCTTTCAGGAAGTCGTCGGTGATGCCGTGAACCGCAAGCGCGTCCGGGTGAACCTTGCGGTCTTCCGGGCTGATATAGAGATGCAGCGTCCGGCCGGTCGGAAAATGGTTGATCAGTTCAATGCCGCCGATTTCGATCACACGGTCGGACTTCGATTCAAGACCGGTGGTTTCCGTATCGAAAATGATCTCACGCATTATTCTCTCCGTGACCGGTATCGGCCAATCTCTGCAATATTCCTCTTACCTGATCCCGCGCCGCTTCGACACCATTTCCGCTATCGATAACAAAATCGGCGCGCTGACGCTTTTCGGCGTCCGGCGTCTGGCGCGCAAGTATCATTTCGAATTTCTCTTGGGTCATGCCTGGCCGGGCCAAAACCCGCTGCCGTTGTATCTCCGGCGCGCAGCTCACCACTACTATTTTATCGACACGCTTCTCCGCCCCGGTTTCAAACAGCAGGGGAATATCGAGAAGAGCGAACTGGCGACCATCTTCCCTCGCCTCCGCCAGAAAGGCTTCCTGCCTTTCGCGGACAAGCGGGTGGACAATCGCTTCGAGCCGGCTGAAATTAGCCGGATTCCCTCGCAGAACTTCGCCAAGTTTCTGCCGGTCCACCGCACCGGAAATGGTGGTGCCGGGAAAGGCCGCTTCAATCAGCGGAACCGCTTGTCCACGATAAAGCGCGTGCACGACCTCGTCCGAATCCAGAACCGGAACGCCTTCTTCGGCAAACAGCCGCGCCGTCGTCGTTTTCCCCATACCAATCGAGCCGGTAAGACCGATGACGTTCATCAATGTTTCTCCATGTCCGCTATGATCAGGGAACGGAGAGTTTCATCGACTTCCGGCATTTCGCCGAACCATCGTTGGAAACCGGGCTTCGCCTGATGAAGCAACATACCGAGCCCATCCACCGTTTTTATGCTCTGCGCCTCCGCCATCTTCAGGATCGGTGTTTGCAACGGTACATAGACGATATCGGTCACGACGGCATTGGAGGCGAGTGGCGAAAAATCGAATTCAGGCGCTTCGGTGCCGTCCATGCCGAGCGATGTGGTGTTCACGAAAAGCCCGGCACCCCGCATAACTTCATGAAGTGCCGCCTGGGGGTGCGAAAAAACCCGAGGGCCAAAACGGTCGGCCAGTTCCCGAGCGCGCTCAACCGTACGATTCAGAACGTGGATTTCCGCAATACCCCGATCGCGCAGGGACTGAATGACCGCCCGGCTTGCACCGCCGGCTCCCAAAACCACCGCCCTGTCGATTTTGTCCCAGCCGGGATGACGCTCATCGAGATTGGCGACGAAACCATAACCGTCCGTATTGGTGGCATGGAGCTTACCTTCTTCCACCCAGATGGTGTTGGCCGCACCCAGTTCTTCCGCCAGAGCATCGGGGCTGTCTGCTAAGCTATATGCCGCTTCCTTGTGCGGTATGGTGACGTTGCCGCCAACCGCCGTACCCGGTTTGGCTTCCTTAAGTGTGGCAATGAAATTCGGAAAATCTTTCGGAGAAACTTCCACAGCCGTATAAGACCCGGCAATGCCGAATTTCTTTAGCCAGTAGGAATGGATGATCGGTGAGCGCGAATGCTTGATCGGGTAACCCGCGACGAAGGCGTTTATGGTTAATGTTTCACGTGAATCAGCCATCGATGACATCCATGTCGCGCAGTTTCGATAAAAGTGGCAGCAGCGGCAGGCCGAGTATCGTGAAATAATCCCCCTCGATAGAGGTGAATAGCTGGATTCCCTCCCCTTCGAGCTGATAGGCACCGACGCTGGTCAGCGCTCTGTCACCCACCCGCTGCAAATGACGGGAGACAAATTCGGCGCTCAAAATCCGCACGGCAAGTTCCGCACTGGAAACCGTCTGCCATATCACCTCACCGGCATGAACGAGAACAGCGGCACTGTTCAGACGATGAACCTGGCCGGACAATGACAGCAGATGCGCTTCGGCCTCCGCCATGGTTTTCGGCTTGTGGTAGACACGCGTGCCGAGTGCCATGGTCTGGTCGCATCCAAGAACCAGCGCCGCCGGATGCAGCTTGCTGACTGCAAGGGCCTTTGCCTTTGCCAGTTCCAGCGCCACCTCTTCCGGGCTCGCGCCGTCTCGTTCAAGCTGCTCATCAAGCGCACGCTCATCAATATCCGCGGGTATTGCAGAAAATGTCAGCCCCGCATTGCGCATCAGCATCTGGCGGGATGCACTGGACGAGGCGAGGATCAACTCTTGTTTCATCGACTGTCTGCTCCGAATGGTGAGATTCGGATTATCGTGTCCTTTGGCGAAGGGCAAGGATGGCAGCCGCCGTTTCCTCAATGGAGCGGCGTGTGACATCGATCAGCGGCCAGTTGTTTCTGGCGCAGAGCGCACGGGCATATTTCAGCTCTTCCATGATGGTGGCACGATCCGTGTAACGGCCGCTGTCAAATCCGCCCGTCACGCCGAGTTCCCGGTTTTCGCGCACCTGCGATATTCGGTCTGACGTTGCGACAAGACCGACTATCAGTGGGCGGGTGGCGGCATAGAGGCTATCGGGCAATGGCACATTGGGAACGACCGGGATGTTGGCGGTCTTTATTCCCCGGTTGGCGAGATAGATGCTGGTTGGGGTTTTTGACGTGCGGCTGATGCCGATGATGACGATATCGGCCTCGTCATAGGTTTCCGGCATTTGCCCGTCATCGTGGTCCATGGCGAAATTCAACGCCTCAATCCGCGCAAAATAATCGGCGTTCAATGCATGCTGCGCACCCACCCGCCTTCTTGATGGGGCACCGAGATAGGTCTGGAAAATGCCGATGATCGGTTCAAGGACATTAACGCAAGGAACGCCGATCGCATGGCAGCGCAGATCCAGGAACTCGGCCAGCTGCTGGTCCACGATGGTATAAAGAACGATGCCCGGTTCCTTGTCGATCAGATCAACGACCTGTCCAAGCTGTTTCTGGTTCCTGATCATTGGATAAACATGTTCCACCGGCATGGAGGCATGGAACTGGGCCGAGACGGCACGACCCGCCGACATCAGAGTCTCTCCCGTTGAGTCCGAAATCAGGTGCAGATGGAAGAAACTTTTTTTGTTCTCCACGCTGTTTTTCTCCCGCTGTTGATAAACCGGGACAAACTTCAAAATTGTCCTGAGGGCCGAGCCGCTACGTGAATAAGGTGGTGTTTTTCCACAATCCGCAAGTGGCTGCAATCATCCCCGGCGTGCCTGTGAATTATTGGAAGAACGCAAAACTGTTCAAACTTTTCCCCAAATTATCCACAGATGAGGTGCTCTCGAAATTCAATCTAAATTGCTGAAATTACTTTAAAAATATCTGTTTTCCCATTTAGCATGCGATGCTGCGTGGAACAATATCCGCTAATGCCCATCAAACCCTGCGGCTGCGGCATTTCGACTGGAATGATTTTAATCCTTGCTACCCACAGACTCTAAGAAATAGAAAATCTTTTAAATCTCTTTGATTTTATTTTTTAGAAGTTGGGTGCCATGAGCGAACGCAAGGTAATGATGGTGTTGAACGGGCAGACGGTCACACCGCCACCCATATGGCTGATGCGCCAGGCCGGACGCTATCTTCCGGAGTACAGGGAAACGCGAAAGAGCGCCGGAAGTTTCCTTGATCTCTGTTATAATCCCGAGCTGGCAACTGAAGTGACCCTTCAGCCCATCCGCCGGTTCGGGCTGGATGCCGCGATTCTATTTTCCGATATTCTGGTGATACCTGACGCGCTTCATCGCAACGTATCCTTCAGTGAAGGAAAGGGTCCGGCCATGGATCCGATCGATGTAAGCGGCATCGAGAAGCTGGATCCGACTGATGTGATGGCGCATCTTGCGCCCGTTTTCGAAACCGTTTCGCGTCTGCGCAAGACGCTGCCGGATGAAACGACGCTTCTGGGCTTCTGCGGTGCGCCCTGGACAGTTGCGACCTATATGATTGCCGGCCATGGAACGCCGGATCAGGCGCCAGCGCGGCTGTTCGGGTATCAGGAACCTGCGGCGATGGAAAAGCTCTTGGCTTTTCTTGCCGATGTTTCCGCCGATTATCTGGTGGCGCAGATCGATGCCGGTGCTGATGCGGTGCAGATTTTCGATTCCTGGGCCGGCGTGCTCGGTGAAAAGGAATTTGAGGAATATGCGGTAAAACCGGTTGCCCGCATCATCGCATCGGTGCGTGCTCGTCGTCCCTCAGCAAGGATCATCGCCTTCGCCAAGGGTGCCGGTTATCTGCTCAAGGATTATCGCCGGAAAACGGGTGCAGACGCCATCGGGCTCGACTGGTCGGTGCCGCTGACCTTCGCCCGGGACTTGCAGAAGGAAGGCCCTGTGCAGGGCAATCTGGACCCGATGCTGATGGTGGCGGGCGGCAGGGCTTTGCAGGAAGGCATCGATGCGGTGCTGCAGGTGCTTGGACAGGGGCCGCTGATCTTCAATCTGGGCCATGGCATCACCCCGCAAGCCGACCCGGAGAACGTTACCAGACTGGTGCAGCGTGTGCGGGCTGGCGGAGCCGGGGCATGAGCGGGGAGAAACAGACCTCTCCCCGTTCCGGAAACAGGGCAGCCTTGCGGGCTGGTATAGCACTCGGTGTTTTTGCGGGTTTTGTTGCCCTGTTGTTTTACGCCGATCCGGCCGATCTCTATCTCTGGATCAAGGCGCTGCATATCATCGCAGTGATCTCCTGGATGGCGGCGATTTTTTATCTGCCGCGGCTTTTCATCTATCATACCGATGCGCCCGCCGGTTCGCAGCAATCCGAAACCTTCAAGGTGATGGAGCAGCGGTTGATCAAGGTGATCATGAACCCGGCAATGATGATAAGCTGGATATTGGGGCTCTATCTGGGATGGTCGGTTTACGGTTTTTCCGGCGGCTGGCTGCACGCGAAAATCGCGCTGGTCGTGCTTCTGACAGCCACTCATGTTTATTTCACCCGCAGCGCCAAACGTTTCGCCAAGGATGAAAACACCCGACCTGCCCGTCACTGGCGGTTGATGAACGAGGTTCCAACCGTGCTGATGATCCTCATTGTCATACTTGTGGTTGTGAAACCCTTTGGTTAAGGGGCTTTGACGATAAATTTCGCGGAATTCGTGCTTTCCTCTTGCAGCGGCCGTATTCAGTCGCTATTTTCAGGCCACTCATCTTCGTGGCATGTGAATTATTCAGTCCTCTGCGGCATTTCCCACAGCATCTGATTCGCGAACACGCCCTCCCCCGACATTACATTATTAGACGGTCTTCCCTTCATGGCTGAAATGAAGCTTCAGGAACTTAAGAGCAAATCGCCTACCGACTTGCTGACTTTTGCCGAATCCCTGGAAGTTGAAAATGCGAGCACCATGCGCAAGCAGGAGCTTATGTTCGCAATCCTCAAGGTTCTCGCGAGCCAGGACATCGAAATCATCGGCGAAGGTGTCGTTGAAGTCCTGCAGGATGGTTTCGGGTTCCTGCGATCCGCAAACGCAAACTACTTGCCCGGTCCGGACGATATTTATATTTCCCCCTCGCAAATCCGCCGCTTCTCCTTGAAGACCGGTGACACTGTTGAGGGACCGATCCGTGGTCCGAAGGAAGGCGAACGTTATTTCGCGCTTCTCAAGGTGAACACGATCAATTTCGACGATCCTGAAAAGATCCGTCACAAGGTTCACTTCGACAATCTGACGCCGCTCTACCCGAATGAGCGCTTCAAGATGGAACTGGATGTTCCGACATCGAAGGATCTGTCGTCTCGCGTGATCGATCTGGTAGCACCACTCGGCAAGGGCCAGCGTGGTTTGATCGTCGCACCGCCGCGTACCGGTAAAACGGTTCTGCTGCAGAACATCGCTCACTCGATCACGGCAAACCATCCGGAATGTTATCTGATCGTTCTTCTGATCGATGAACGTCCGGAAGAAGTCACCGATATGCAGCGCTCGGTCAAGGGCGAGGTTGTTTCCTCCACCTTCGACGAACCGGCTGTCCGTCACGTCCAGGTGGCTGAAATGGTCATCGAAAAGGCGAAGCGTCTTGTCGAACATGGTCGTGACGTTGTGATCCTGCTCGATTCCATTACGCGTCTCGGCCGCGCCTATAACACGGTTGTTCCTTCCTCCGGCAAGGTTCTGACCGGTGGTGTGGATGCCAACGCCCTGCAGCGCCCGAAGCGCTTCTTTGGCGCTGCGCGTAACATCGAAGAAGGCGGTTCGCTGACGATCATCGCAACGGCGCTTATCGATACGGGTAGCCGTATGGATGAAGTGATCTTCGAAGAGTTCAAGGGCACAGGCAACTCGGAAATCGTGCTTGACCGCAAGGTTGCCGACAAGCGTATCTTCCCGGCGCTGGATATTCTCAAATCCGGTACCCGTAAGGAAGACCTGCTGGTGCCGCGTCAGGACCTGCAGAAGATCTTTGTTCTTCGTCGTATTCTCGCGCCGATGGGAACGATGGATGCCATCGAGTTCCTGATCGACAAGTTGAAGCAGACCAAGAATAATTCCGATTTCTTCGAATCCATGAATACCTGATCCGGAGTTTAGCCGGATTCATCTGAAGACCTTGAAGCCGCGTCCGTTCATTCGGATGCGGCTTGACTGTTTTGAACCGAGGTGAGTGATGCCTGCTTCCGCCGATACGATCTATGCGCTTTCAAGCGGTGCTCTGCCGGCGGGCGTTGCCGTGATCAGGATCAGTGGTCCGCGAGCATTTCTGGCTCTAACGACGCTGACAGGTCGAGAAACCCCGTCACCGAGGCGGGCTGTTTTGAGTTCGATTCGGAATCGAAACGATGAAGTTATCGATCAGGCACTGATCCTCCTTTTTCCCGCGCCTAATTCCTTCACGGGTGAAGATTGTGTCGAGATACACAGCCATGGTAGCCGGGCGGTGCTGGCTTCGATTTTTGCCGAGCTGGAGAATCTTGAGAGGGTTCGCCCTGCTGATGCCGGTGAATTTTCTCGCCGAGCTTTCGAAAACGGCAAGATGGACCTTCTCGAAGTCGAAGGACTGGCCGACTTGCTGCAGGCGGAAACTGAAATGCAGCGGCGCCTGGCAGTGGAGCAGAGCACGGGTAAGCTTTCCGCGCTCTATGATGGCTGGGCAGGTCGATTAACGCGGGCCCGCGCATTGATCGAAGCGGAGCTGGACTTCGCCGATGAAGACGACGTACCGGATTCGGTTGCAACTCAGGTGTGGGACGCGATGTGGCAGCTGCGGGGGGAGATTGCCGATCATCTTCGCCAGGGTGCTGGCGGTGAAATCATCCGTGATGGATTTAAGGTCGCATTGGTGGGCGAGCCTAACGTCGGGAAATCCACCCTGCTTAATGCTCTAAGCGGCCGTGATGTTGCGATCGTCACCGATATAGCGGGCACGACGCGGGACGTTCTCAGTGTCGATATCAATCTGGATGGCTATCTTGTCCGGATATTTGATACGGCGGGTATCAGGGAGACTGAGGATGTTGTCGAACAGGAGGGTGTTCGACGTGCGAAATTGACAGCCGAGAATGCGGATCTCATTCTGTTACTTCAGGATAACGATTCGTTTCCGAAACAATCCTCTCTTTCATTCAGCAATACGCGTCGCCTCCATCTCCGTACGAAGTCGGCTCTTTCTTCAGATTTTCTAGAAACCCCCTTCGACCTTTCTATCTCTGCCAAAGAGGGACACGGTCTGGACGAATTGCGATTAGTGATCACCCAGGAGATCAAGAACCGCGTTGGTGGCGGCCAGACACTGGTTCCTGCACGCGCCCGCCATAAAAAACGACTTGAAGAGACGCTGAACTATGTTAGTGATGCGCTGGATTCCGAAGCCATGGACCTTGCGATAAGGTCAGAATATTTACGGCTCGCGGCGACATCGCTTGGGCGCATTACCGGCCGAGTTGATGTGGAAGATTTGCTGGGCGTAATCTTCTCGGAATTCTGCATAGGAAAATGATTCACGTGAAACATTGGCTACCGTGGTGGCTATGTGGATGATTTAGGATAAGGCGCGGGAACATGCACCAGTCATTTGATGTCATAGTTATCGGAGGCGGCCACGCCGGCAGTGAAGCCGCTGCCGCTGCCGCGCGACATGGTGCAAAAACCGCCCTCGTTACCCATAAGCGTGAGACGATTGGGGTGATGTCCTGCAACCCTGCGATTGGCGGTCTTGGCAAAGGACATCTGGTTCGCGAGATTGATGCACTGGACGGTTTGATGGGCCGGGTCGCTGACGCTGCCGGTATCCAATTTCGCATGCTCAATCGTAAAAAAGGCCCTGCGGTTCGAGGACCTCGGACTCAAGCTGACAGGCGGCTTTACCGCGAGGCGATGCAGCGCGAAATCGACGCGATTGAAAATTTGACGATTATTGAGGGTGACGCCTTTGATATTGAAATGGTGGATGATCGGGTCTCCGCCGTTATTATGGTGAATGGTAGCCTGATTCCGTGCGGCGCCGCCGTTTTGACCAGTGGAACTTTCCTGCGTGGCCTGATTCATATCGGTTCCGAAAAGATTCCTGCCGGCCGCGTTGGCGAAAAGCCGTCATTGGGTCTTTCAGAGACGCTTTCTCGTCTTGGCTTGGTCATGGGACGGTTGAAAACGGGCACGCCTGCCCGGCTCGATGCTCGCACCATTCACTGGGACGCTGTCGATCGGCAGGGGGCGGATGAGGATCCAGTGCCCTTTTCGTTTATGACGGATCATATTCTCAACCCGCAGATCGAATGTGGCGTGACTCGCACGACACCGGCCGGGCATAAGATCATCCAGGACAATATTCATCTGTCGGCGATGTATTCTGGACAGATCGAAGGTGTTGGCCCACGCTATTGCCCATCCATCGAAGATAAGATCACCCGTTTTGGGGAGCGGGACGGTCACCAGATATTTCTGGAACCCGAGGGTCTGGACGACCATACCATCTATCCGAATGGTATCTCGACCTCCCTTCCCGCTTCCGTACAGGAACAATTTATCCGCACAATACCGGGGCTTGAACAGGTTGCTATTCTTCAGCCTGGCTATGCCATTGAATATGACTATGTCGATCCGCGAGAGCTCAAGCCCTCGCTTGAATGCCGCAAAATTCCCGGCCTGTTCCTCGCGGGACAGATCAATGGCACCACTGGTTATGAGGAAGCCGGCGCTCAGGGTCTTGTTGCGGGATTGAACGCTTCTCTGTATGCGAGCAATACCGATCCGCTTTATTTCAGCCGAACGGAATCCTATATCGGCGTCATGATCGATGATCTGACCTCGAAGGGAGTGAGCGAGCCCTATCGGATGTTCACGTCCAGAGCCGAATATAGGCTCTCCCTGCGGGTGGATAATGCCGATTTGCGGCTGACGCCAATTGGCCAAAGCGCAGGCATTATCGGTTCCAAGCGCGAAAAGCGCTTTGAGGCATTTATTGCTGATCTGGAATCGGGTCGTGAGCTGATGAAGGCAACTTCCATCAGCCCCTCCCAGGCGGCGAAGCAGGGATTGAAACTCAATCAAGATGGCCAGCGTCGTTCCATTTATGAATTACTCGCTTATCCCGATATAACACTGGATATCCTCACGCAGCATTGGCCGGAGTTGGAATCGCTTCGGGGCAAGGTTGCAGAAACTCTGGAAATTGAAGCGAGCTATGCGGTTTATATGCAGCGGCAGAGCGCGGACATTGTTGATATCAAAAGGGACGAAGATAGAAAGATCCCGGATGATTTTGATTTCCAGAGCCTCTCAGGTCTTTCCAACGAACTTAAACAAAAGTTGGAAAAGGCTCGTCCCGAGAACATTGCGCAGGCGGCGCGTGTTGACGGTATGACGCCGGCTGCGATATCCCTGCTGCTTGCCCTGCTGCGGAAAAGTTCTGCCGGGCAAGGCGAAAAATTGCGCATGCACCAATAGCGAGTCGGATTATGAAGATAAACGGCCAGAGTGTTTCACGTGAAACACATGAGAGGCTCGAGCACTTTGTCGAGCTTTTTAAGAAGTGGAATAGAACCACAAATCTGGTCGCGCCCTCCACTCTCACAGAGCTTTGGAGTAGGCATGTTGCCGACAGCGCCCAGATATTCCAGCTGTCTCCCAAGACACAGAGATGGGCTGACTTAGGCAGCGGTGGTGGTTTCCCCGGCGTTATTACCGCCATTTTTCTTGCGGAACTCGACGATGGTTGGGTCGATCTGGTCGAAAGCAACAACAAAAAGGCTGCATTTTTGCGGATTGCCCTGAAGGAAACCGGGGCGAGAGGCAGTGTTCATCCAATAAGGATCGAAAAAGCACCCGAAATTGTCAAAACCTGCGATGCGGTTTCTGCGCGGGCACTCGCCGAGCTTGATCTGCTTTTCGACTACATACATCCCTGGGCGCAGAATAATCCCAATCTCAAGGCATATTTTAATAAAGGCCGGGATTATGATTCTGAAGTGCAGAAAGCGCATGGTCGCTGGCAGTTTGATCTGGTAAAACATCAGAGTGCCATTGAGGCAGATTCTGTTGTTCTTGAAATCAGCAATCTCACTTTGAGACGCTGACAAGCTGGCCAGGTGCGGCATGACTTTTGAAAAAAACCGGATTATCGCAGTCGCAAACCAGAAAGGTGGCGTTGGAAAGACAACGACGGCCATTAATCTGGCAACGGCACTGGCGGCTATTGGCGAGCGCGTACTGATCATAGATTTGGATCCGCAGGGCAATGCCAGCACCGGGCTTGGAATTGACCGCAAGGAACGCAAGTTTTCCTCCTATGATCTTCTGGTGGGCGATCACACCATTGGTGAAGTCGCTGTTCCGACGGCGGTGCCAAATCTCGACATCGTACCGTCGACCATGGATTTGCTTGGCTTCGAGATGCAGGTTGCCAATGTTTCCAACCGCGTCTTTCTGTTGCGTGCGGCCATGGAAACGCAAGAGGCAAGAGACTATTCCTATATTCTCGTCGATTGCCCACCCTCTTTCAATCTTCTGACCATGAATGCCATGACAGCCGCCCACTCTGTGCTTGTGCCGCTGCAATGCGAATTCTTTGCTCTCGAAGGCCTTAGTCAGTTGTTGGATACTGTCAGCCAGATCCGCGGCTCGGTTAATCCGCAGCTTGATATACAGGGTATCGTTCTGACGATGTTTGATGCGCGGAACAATCTTGCGCAGCAGGTTGTTACGGATGTACGTGCCCATTTGGGTGAAAAGGTTTACCACACGCTCATTCCGCGTAATGTTCGTGTGTCAGAAGCGCCGTCTTATGGTAAACCCGCAATTCTTTATGATCTGAAATGCGCCGGTAGCCAGGCCTATTTGCAGTTGGCATCGGAAGTGATCCAGAGAGAGCGGCTGCGAAAAGCCGCCTGACGTCTGCCGGAATGTATGGAGTAATATCTTATGAGTGATGATCTTTCCAAGCGTCGACTCGGGCGTGGTCTTGCTGCATTGATCGGCGAAATGGATCAACCGATGCCGGTGGGCGAGCCGCAGCGTACCGTCAATGCTGACCGCACCATTCCGATTGAGTTCATCGCTCGCAGCCAAAGAAACCCAAGGCGTCATTTTGACGAAAATGAATTGCAGGATCTGGCCGCATCCATTCGCCAGCATGGAATTGTTCAGCCGGTGGTCGTGCGGACGGTTGCGGTCAACCGTTACGAGATTATTGCCGGTGAAAGACGCTGGCGTGCGGCGCAACTGGCTGGCTTTACCGATGTGCCTGTCATCGTTCGAGATGTG
Source organism: Agrobacterium sp. 22-210-1 (assembly GCF_053522525.1). NCBI lineage: Bacteria > Pseudomonadati > Pseudomonadota > Alphaproteobacteria > Hyphomicrobiales > Rhizobiaceae > Agrobacterium > Agrobacterium sp. 22-210-1. The sequence goes on from NZ_JBNWCI010000004.1 coordinate 65,108, forward strand.
GACGACCGCACTGCGCTTGAGCTTGCCATTGTCGAGAACGTCCAGCGTTCAGACCTGAACCCACTTGAAGAGGCGATGGGTTATGAACAGCTGATCGCCGAACATGGCTATACCCAGAATGATCTCGGCGAGATTATTGGCAAGAGCCGTAGCCATGTTGCGAACAGTCTCCGGCTTTTAAAGCTTCCAGATCCGGTACGGGATATGCTCGCAGACGGTTCCCTGTCTGCGGGCCACGCGCGGGCGCTTGTTTCCACGTCTGATCCGGCAAATCTGGCGAGAACGATCGTCTCCAAGGGATTGTCGGTGCGTGACGCCGAGCGTCTGGCGCAAAACGACATTAAGTCACAGGGCGACGTTGCGGAGAAGCGACCGGCGGCTGAGAAGGATTCTGATACGATTGCGTTGGAGCGAAGCCTGTCGGACGCCCTAGGGCTTGATGTAAAGATCAACCACAAGGGTGGTTCCGGGCAAATCCGCATCGGATACCGCACGCTTGAGCAGCTGGAAGCGGTCTGCCGACTTCTGGAACAAAAATAGTCAACTATTTGTTTTTGTTGATAAATACCCGATTTTGGCGGGTATTTATGTTCTGGTGCGGCTCAAAAGTCGATTGCGCGGCCTTTTATTTCATAATCACCGAAACGAACGGGTTCGGCACCACCGCGGCCGCCTGTTTCCGGCGGCAATTGAAGCTCTGCCTGTTGTTGACGTCGCTCTTCGGCTTCTTTCAGGGCACGTTCCGCTGCCGGCGATAGCCGTCTCGGCGTTTCCGTGCCGTTGTCATTATCCGCATCTTGCATGAGAAATCCTCCCTATGACGGGATATTGAAATATGTTTGGCGTTTACCAGATTATATAATCAAGCGGGGTTTATAAACCCCGCAATGGTTGCTGATGAACGACAAGGAGATTTTAACGGATGAACATGATGCGCACGGCAATGCTTCTGGCCTTCATGACGGCATTGTTCATGGGTGTCGGTTTTCTGATCGGCGGCAAGGGCGGCATGATGATTGCCCTTCTCATTGCTGCAGGTATGAACCTCTTCTCCTATTGGAATTCGGATAAAATGGTCCTCTCCGCCTATCGCGCGCGGGAGATTGACGAGGCCAATGCGCCCGAATTTTTCCACATGATCCGCGATCTTTCGCACAATGCCGACCTGCCGATGCCGAAGGTGTATATTTACGACAGCCCCCAGCCCAACGCCTTTGCGACGGGACGAAACCCGCAGAACGCCGCTGTGGCGGCCTCTACGGGTCTGCTGGAGCGTCTAACCCCGGAAGAAGTGGCTGGCGTCATGGCCCATGAGCTGGCGCATGTGCAGAACCGCGATACATTGACCATGACGATCACCGCTACGCTGGCGGGCGCCATCTCCATGCTCGGCAATTTCGCTTTCTTCTTCGGAGGCAACCGTGAAAACAACAATAATCCGCTCGGCTTTATTGGTGTGCTGGTTGCGATGATCGTTGCGCCGCTCGCCGCAATGATGGTGCAGATGGCGATCAGCCGGACGCGGGAATATTCCGCCGACCGCCGCGGCGCGGAAATTTGTGGTAATCCGCTATGGCTTGCCTCGGCGTTGCAGAAAATCTCCGGCATGGCGCAGCAGATTCACAATGACGATGCCGAGCGCAACCCGGCAACGGCGCATATGTTCATCATCAATCCCCTCTCCGGTGAACGTATGGACAATCTCTTCTCCACGCATCCGAATACGGAAAACCGCGTGGCGGCGCTGCATGCCATGGCGCAGGAGTTTTCCCCGCGAGCATCGACGCCGCCGCCATCGGGTGATAGACCTCTGCGCAAATCAGGCTCCGTTCCTAATACGGGACGAAGCAACGAAAACGAGCGCAAGGGACCGTGGTCTTGACATCCGATATTCAGAATAAGCCGGCCCGGTCCAGAAAACCGAGACCGGGACAAGCGAGACCGGGACAAGGCGGGGGCCGTGAAGACGGCCCTTCGTCTTTCGAGGACAAGCCAGGCCTTGCTGCGCGCATCGCCGCGACCCGTATTCTCGCTGCCGTTCTGGAAAAGAAGACTTCGCTTGATGGCATGCTGGATAGCGAAAACGGCAATCCTGTCTATCGGGCGCTTTCCATTGCGGACCGGGCGCTGGTGAGAGCCATCGTCAACAGTGCGCTTCGCCACCTCCCCCGCATTGAAACGGCACTATCGATGCTGCTTGATGGGCCGTTGCCACAGGGTGCGCGATCGCTGCACCACGTGCTTGTCGTCGGCGCAGCGCAGATGCTCTATCTCGATGTCCCCGATCATTCCGCTGTCGATCTGGCGGTGGAACAGGCCCATCGTGACCCGCGCAACAAGCGTTTCGTGAAGCTGGTCAACGCCGTTCTCAGAAGGCTTGGCCGGGAGAAAGCGGAAATCGAACAGGCCATTGCCGACGTACCGGTGTTGCCGGACTGGTTCTATGCGCGGCTTGTTTCCGCATATGGCAATGAAGTGGCGCAACGGATTTCCGAAGCGCAGCTGACACCGTCCTCCATTGATCTTACAGTCAAGGCTGATCCGGCTCTGTGGGCGGAGAAGCTGGGCGGCACGGTTTTGCCAAATGGCAGCGTGCGCCTTGGAGATTTCGAAGGGCAGATTCCCTCGCTTGAAGGTTTTGCCGAGGGCGCCTGGTGGGTGCAGGATCTTGCCGCCAGCATGCCGGTGCGGCTGCTGGGAGATATTTCCGGCAAACGTGTCGCCGATCTCTGTGCAGCCCCCGGTGGCAAAACGGCCCAGCTTGCGCTGGCGGGCGCTAAAGTGACGGCGCTGGACCAGTCCGGCAATCGTCTGCGGCGCCTCAGGGAAAATCTCGACCGGCTTGGCCTCCATGCCGAAACGGTGGAGGTGAACATGTTGAAGTATCAGCCGGAGCTGCTGTTTGACGCTGTTCTCCTGGATGCGCCGTGTTCGTCAACCGGCACGCTGCGTAAACATCCCGATGTCTGCTGGACGAAGGATGAAACGGACATTGCCAAACTTGCGGCTCTTCAGGGCCAGATGTTGCGGCATTCGCTGACATTGGTGGGTTCTGGCGGTATCGTCGTGTTCTCCAACTGCTCGCTTGATCCTTCGGAAGGCGAAGAGATGATCGCGCAGGTTCTCGCGGAAAATCCAGATGTGGAGCGTATTGCCGTTCGCAAGGAAGATTGGCCGGGAATGGAGACGGCTGTCAGCCCAGAGGGTGATCTGCGCACGACGCCGGATATGTTCGGCGGTGTCGACGGGTTTTTTAGCAGTGTCTTGCGTAAGAAGTAGAAAAAAGCGAAGCTTTCGCGAATCATTGATATTTATCGATAATGTTCCGGTCATCACGGTTCACTGATAAAAACAAAACATGTGAAGCGGGAAACACAGCTTGTTAGGGTCCTTTGCAGGCAGCATGAATGCGGCCGGTCTTCTTTCACGGATGGCGTATCGTCATCTGTGTGTCGGCCTTACACCTTTGCGCTTGCATGTCTCGCGGTTTGCCAACCGTGTGCCCGATGGTCTGGTAGCGGCACCGACGGATTTGAGGGCAATCGATCCTTATTTTGCCGAGGAATTGTTGCGCGGTCGGATTGCGCTTGCCGGCCGTGTCGTGGAAACCGGTGGTCTTTCGCCTTTTCAGGTGGATTATCCCTCGCTTGTTTTTGAGGAGCGGCTGCACGCCTTCGGCTGGTTGAGGCATATCCGCTCCGACAGGTCGAGTGAGGCTTGCAAGCGGGCGCGTCGCATTGTCGCCGAATGGATTGCCCTGAACGGCAGGCGCGTTACCGGGACAGGCTGGTCGCCGGAGATTACGGCGCAGCGGCTGATTGCCTGGCTGTCCCATTCTCCCGTTGTTTTATTCGAGGCCGATGCTGGTTTTTACCGCCGTTTCCTCAAAAGTCTCGCTTTTCATGTGCGTTATCTGGACAGGATCGTCAAACACGCGCCGGATGGCGAGACGCGGCTCAGGATCAGGATTGCGCTTGCCATGGCCTCCATTGCCATGCCGACACGCCTCTCCCGTATCACCCGGCACGGTATGAAGCTGGCTCAGGAAATGGAACGCCAGATTCTGCCCGATGGCGGGCATGTGTCCCGTAACCCGCGGGTCATGCTTGATCTGCTGCTCGATCTTCTGCCGCTTCGGCAAAGCTATATCAATCTTGGCCACGATCTGCCCTCCGGGCTGGTGCCGGCGATAGACCGGATGTTTCCGGCAATCCGCTTTTTCAGGCATCAGGGTGGCGACCTCGCACTATTCAACGGCGCGACGGCGACGCTTGCCAATGAGCTTGTCTCCGTGTTGCGTTACGACGAAACCGCCGGTCGGCCGTCGAAAATGTTGCCGGATGTGAATTACCATCGGCTTGCGACAGATGAGACCGTCATCATCGTCGACACCGGTTATCCAGGCTCGGCGGAGCTTTCCCGTAATGCCCATTCGGGTTGCCTGTCTTTTGAAATGTCCTGCGGCAAGAACCGGTTCATCATCAATTCCGGCTTTCCGAAAAATGCAGCCCCGGAATATCAGCGGGCCAGCCGGTCAACGGCCGCCCATTCCACCGTCACGCTTGCAGATACCTCCTCTTGCAGATTGTCGCGCTCCAGGCTGCTTGGCCCTATCATGATTTCTGGCGTCAGCCGGGTGGATAGCGAGCGTGGAACTGATGGAAACGGCAACGACGTCCTGCGGGCGTCGCATGATGGCTATCTGCAAAACTTTGGCTGCTATCATGAGCGGGAAATCGAGTTAAATGCGGCCGGCACGAAAATTAAAGGCCGTGACCTGCTCAGAGCCGACGAGAGTACGACGAAGACACAATTGCAGTCGATCTCGGCGGTTTCGCGTTTTCATATCCATCCTCATATTCAGTTGTTCCAGCGGGATGAGGAGTCGGTTTACCTGGAGGCGGCTGACGGAACCACCTGGCTGTTCTCGGCGCCGGGTCTGGAGGTTTTCGTGACCGAAGATGTGTTCATGGCCGATGCATCCGGCATGCGGCCTTCGCAACAGATCGAGTTGCCCTTCAATCTCGCCAACACGCGGGAAATCTGCTGGATCATCGAACGCAAGGCCTGAGCCGTATCTCATCCCGCAATCCGGGCTATTTCGGACGAAAACTGCTCATGGATTTCGTCCTCCGTCATCCCTGCTGTTTATTAATCCGGTAAGCTGTGTTAACGCGGCGGCAATTGCTGGATCAATTCCATTTCAGCCCGTCTTCCCCGTCAAACGGAGTATGCCCGATGGCCGTCGTGTCCAAAAAAATCCCCGCCCCCGACAAAGTCAAAATCCGCACGGCGCTTCTTTCCGTGTCCGACAAGACTGATATCCTTGAGCTGGCGACGGTTCTGTCAAAGCTCGGCGTCAAGCTCCTGTCGACAGGCGGCACCGCAAAAGCCATCGCCGAAGCGGGCTTGCCGGTGACGGATGTTTCCGACGTGACCAATTTTCCTGAGATCATGGACGGCCGCGTTAAGACCTTGCATCCCAACGTACATGGTGGGCTTCTGGCGATCCGGGATGATGCGGAACATGTCGAGGCGATGAAGGCACATGGTATCGAGGCGATCGATCTTTCGGTCATCAATCTTTATCCCTTCGAGGAAGTTCGCGCCAAGGGCGGCGATTATCCGACGACGGTCGAAAACATCGATATTGGCGGTCCGGCGATGATCCGCGCTTCCGCCAAGAACCATGCCTATGTCACGGTCGTCACCGATCCTTCGGACTATCCGGCACTGGTTGAAGCCCTGCAGGCTGATGATGGCCAGACGTCTTATGCGCTGCGCCAGACATTTGCCGCCAAGGCCTATGCCCGCACGGCCGCCTATGACGCGGTGATTTCCAACTGGTTCGCTGAAGCGCTTTCCATCGAGACACCGGATTACCGTGCCATCGGCGGGACGCTGAAGGAAAAGATGCGTTATGGCGAGAACCCGCATCAGAGCGCCGGTTTTTACCTGACCGGCGAAAAGCGTCCCGGCGTCGCAACCGCAACGCTGCTTCAGGGCAAGCAGCTTTCCTACAATAATATCAACGATACGGACGCGGCTTACGAGCTGGTGGCGGAATTCCTGCCTGAAAACGCGCCGGCAGTCGCCATCATCAAGCATGCCAACCCTTGTGGTGTTGCAACTGGTCCGACACTCGCCGAAGCGTACCGGCGGGCACTGGCATGCGATTCCGTTTCTGCCTTTGGCGGCGTCATCGCCTTGAACCAAACGCTTGATGCGGAAACGGCGGAAGAGATCGTCAAGCTCTTCACCGAAGTCATCATCGCACCTGACGTCACCGAAGAAGCAAAGTCCATCATTGCCCGCAAGCCGAACCTGCGTCTGCTGACCGCTGGCGGCCTTCCGGATCCGCGTGCAGCCGGCATCACCGCGAAGACCGTGTCCGGCGGCCTGCTTGTGCAAAGCCGTGATAATGGCATGGTCGAAGATCTCGACCTCAAGGTTGTCACCAAGCGCGCGCCGACGGCGCAGGAGCTTGAAGACATGAAGTTCGCCTTCAAGATCGCCAAGCATGTGAAATCAAATGCCGTGATATACGCCAAGGATGGACAGACGGCTGGTATCGGTGCCGGCCAGATGAGCCGGGTGGATTCCGCCCGCATCGCCGCCCAGAAGGCGGAAGATGCGGCCAAGGCGCTTGGCCTTGCCGAACCGCTGACGCGCGGCTCCGCTGTTGCTTCGGAAGCGTTTTATCCTTTCGCCGACGGCTTGCTTGCAGCGATTGCCGCTGGTGCCACAGCTGTCATCCAGCCGGGTGGATCCATGCGTGACCAGGAAGTGATCGACGCTGCAAACGAGCATAATGTGACGATGGTGTTCACGGGCATGCGTCACTTCCGCCACTAAGTCGCGGACCTATAGTCAGAAATAGTGAAGGCCCGGAAAGTGATTTCCGGGCCTTTTGTTTCACGTGGGACAGTTTTGATTTTTGTTCAGGTGACTGCCCCGACCTGCCACGGCACGAATTCGTTGTCGCCGTAGTCGTAAATCTCGCTGACGGTCTTGTCGCCGGAAGCCACGGCCAGAATCTGTTCGAAAATTCGTTTACCGGATTCTTCTATGGTTTCTGCGCCGGTAACGATCTCACCGCAGTTGATATCCATGTCTTCCTTCATATGTTCATACATTTCGGAATTGGTGGCGATCTTGATGCAGGGCGACGGCTTGAAACCGGAAACCGAGCCGCGGCCGGTGGTGAAACAGATGACGTTGCAGCCGCCGGCGACTTGGCCAGTGACGGCGACGGGATCGTAGCCGGGCGTATCCATGAAAACGAAACCCTGCTCGGTGACGGTTTCGGCAAATTCATACACGGCCTTCAACGGCATGGAACCGCCCTTGGCGACTGCACCCAGTGATTTCTCCAAAATGGTGGTCAGGCCGCCAAGCTTGTTGCCATGGGAGGGGTTGTTGTTGAGTTCGTCGCCATTGCGGGCGGTATAATCCCGCCACCAGTCAATGCGCTGCAATAGTTTTTCGGCGACCGCCGGGGTGACGGCACGTTTTGTCAGCAGGTGCTCGGCGCCGTAAATCTCCGGTGTTTCGGAAAGAACCGTCGTACCGCCATTGCGGACAATGAGGTCGGACGCATAGCCGAGTGCCGGGTTGGCGGATATGCCGGAGTAGCCATCCGAACCGCCGCATTCCAGCGCCACCTTCAGCTTCGAAAGCGGTTGTTCGGTACGGCGGGCGGCATTGACCATTGGCAGCATGGCCTTGATCTCGGTAATCGCCGCATCGATTGTCTTGCGCGTGCCGCCGTGCTGCTGGATCGTCATGGTGCGCAGCCGCTCGCCTTCCTCCATCTTGTAATGTTCGAGGATGGGGGCGATCTGGTTGGTTTCGCAACCGAGGCCGATCAGCAGAATACCGCCGAAATTGGGATGACGGGCATAACCCTGAATGGTTCGGATCAGAAGGCGGTAGCCTTCCGATTTGGTGTTCAGCGCGCAGCCGCCGCCATGGGTTAGCGCGACGACACCATCGACATTGTCGAAACCGTCAAGTCCGCCCTGCTTGTTGAAGTAGTCGGCGATATAACGCGACACCGTGGCGGAACAGTTCACCGATGCGATGACGCCAATATAGTTGCGTGTGCCCACGCCGCCGAGACCACGATCATAGCCCATGAAGGTGCGGCGTTCGGTTTCCGGCACCATGCCCTTTTCTTCAATATCGACACTGAACTGATGAGCGTGTTCGGAAGGTACCATGGCGAGATTGTGCAGATGCACGTGCCGGCCCGGCTCGATATCCTGAGTGGCGATACCAATCACCTGGCCGTATTTCAGCACCTCGTCTCCGGATTTGATGTATTTCAGGGCCACTTTATGCCCGCGTCCGATCAGTTCGCGAGCTGTCAGATCGCCCCTGCCCGTCGCACCACCGGCCGGAATGGACCGGCGCGCCACCGCAACATTGTCGTTGGCGTTCAGCAAAATGGTTGCCTCGGAATTCTCACTCACGGGTTTTCCTCCTCCCGGTATATTGCCTGCTATGTTTCTAACTTAGCTTTCGACCCAGCGCCGTTTGGAGCCTTCAAGATGGGTATGAATGGCCGCCTGCGCCAGCAGCGGATCCTTGAGTTCCAGAGCTGCCAGAATGGCTTCGTGCTCCTGAAGCGCATGGGTCCAGGTATCACGATCCTCGAATTTGACCCGCAACTGGGCTGAAATGGGGCTGTGTCGTTCGTCGAAAAGACTCGCCACCAGCCGTGTGAGGACGCTGTTGCCGGATTGCTCGGCAATGGTGACGTGAAACAGCCGATCCTGATCCAGAGGCTTACGTCCCGCCTCGATTTCCTTCTGCATGGTATTCAGGATCTGGCGAAGGCTTGAGATCGTTTCGTCGGTCATGCGGCTTGCCGCCAGCACGATGGTCGCGCCTTCCAGAGCCGCGCGCGCCTGCATCAGCTCAGAGGGGCTGTCGCCCAGCGATTTGGTGTTGTGGGTTGTCTGGAGAGCCTCTGTCGAGACATAGACACCGGAACCCATGCGAATTTCAACAGTGTTGTCGATTTCAAGCGCAATCAGCGCTTCTCGCAACGAGGGTCTCGATACACCGAGTTTCTGCGCCAGTTCCCGTTCGGCCGGAAGCCGGGTTCCAGGCAGAAACTCACCGAGATCGATGAGTTCACGTATCTGGTCCGCTATCTGCTGATAGAGCCGGCGTGGTTCCGCTATTTTGGCCTGACCATTCATGTGTTTTTCGATGAGCCCTGTCTTCAATATCTATTTGGCCTTACCGTAACGCCAAGCGTATCAATACGCAAGAAATTACTTAAATATAAGAATTTACAGTATTATATCGAATTTTCGGCGATGAAGATTCCGCGTCATTCAAAGGCGTATTTCAAATTTCGCCCTAATTGGCTTGACCATTCCAGAAAACCGGCCTAACCATTTGGCCTGTTCAAGGCACCCCGGTGGAGTGGGGAGCACGAGTGGGAGGTTTCCAGATGTCGCAGGGCGCATCGACAATTCGGGGCGATTTTTCGCCTGAGGAGACGGGCGCGGAGCGTTCGGCCCTCCTGCGTCTTGAAAACATCAGCAAGGAATTTCCGGGCGTCAAGGCGCTGTCGAATGTGCATTTCGATCTGCGCAGCGGTGAAGTGCATGCTGTCTGCGGCGAGAATGGCGCGGGAAAATCGACGCTGATGAAAATTATCAGCGGCGTCTACCAGCCGAGCGACGGCACGATCCTGCACAAGGGCGTGAAGGTGCAATATGCGTCGCCGCTGGAGTCTGAAGCGGCGGGCATCGCCATCATTCATCAGGAACTCAATCTGGTTCCGCATCTTTCCGTCGCCGAAAACATCTATCTTGCCCGTGAGCCGCGCCGCGGTTTTCTCGTTGACCGCAAAAAGCTGCGCCACGATGCCAAACGCTGTCTCGATCGACTGGGAGTCGATATCGATCCCGACCAGATCGTGCGTGGCCTCTCGGTTGCCCAATGTCAGATGGTGGAGATCGCCAAGGCGCTCTCTCTTGACGCTGAAGTGCTCATCATGGATGAGCCGACCTCCTCGCTAACCGAGCAGGAAACACGGCTCTTATTCAAGGTCATTCGCGATCTAAAGGCATCCGGTGTCGGCATCGTCTATATTTCTCATCGTCTCGATGAAATGGCCGAGATCGTCGACCGCGTGACGGTCCTGCGTGACGGGCGTTATATTTCGACCGACGATTTTGCGTCGATCACCGTTGACGATATCGTCACGCGCATGGTCGGGCGCTCACTGGAAGACAAGTTTCCGGAGCGCACATCGAAGCCCTCTGAAGATATCATCTTCTCTGCCGAGGGATTGACGCGCGCGGGCGTGTTTCAGGATGTCTCCTTCTCGCTGCGGCGCGGCGAAATTCTCGGTTTTGCCGGGTTGATGGGGGCCGGGCGTACTGAGGTGGCGCGTGCGATCTTCGGAGCTGATGCCCTTGATAGCGGAAAAATTGTTTTTGAGAGCCGCGAGCTTTCCATCCGCTCACCGCAGGACGCCATCAGGGAAGGCATTGCCTATCTTTCGGAAGACAGAAAGAGCGATGGTCTCGCCATCAAGATGTCCGTTGCCGCAAACACCACTCTTGCCAATATTGGCGAAGTTTCCAACCGTTTCGGGTTGATCGATTTCAAGAAGCACGACGATGTTGCCAGACGTTACGTCGATCTTTTAAATATTCGTACACCTTCCATCCAGCAGACCGTGCGGCTGCTATCGGGTGGCAATCAGCAAAAGATCATCATCGGTAAATGGCTGTTCCGGCAGTCGCGCGTGCTGTTCTTCGATGAGCCGACGCGCGGCATCGATGTCGGCGCGAAATTCGCGATCTACAAGATCATGGATGAGTTGGCCGCGCAGGGCATCGGCGTTGTTCTCATCAGCTCGGAGCTGCCGGAAATTCTCGGGCTGACGGATCGCATTGCCGTTTTCCACCAGGGCCGGATCACGGGCGTGCTTGAGACCGCCAAGACCAATCAGGAAGAAATCATGCGGTATGCGTCCGGTTACGGCCGGGCCGCGCAGTGAGGAACGACATGGCCAATATTGCAGAACCCAAGAAGAGCTTCGCTTTCAGCGACCGCCAAAAGGACATCATCCAGAAATTTGCGGCGCTTGGCAGCCTCGTTGCGCTTGTCGCGGTCTTCTCCGCAACCAGCAGCGCTTTCTTCACCGTCAATAATGGCATGACGATCGCATTGCAGGTCACATCCATCGCGCTGCTCGGTATTGGCGCAACCTGTGTCATCATCACCGGCGGTATCGATCTTTCCGTCGGTTCGGTGCTTGCGCTTGCCGGGGTCGTTGCAGCCCTTGCGGTGAAAGAACTTGGCATGCCGGTGCCAATCGGCATGTTTCTCGGCATTCTGACGGGTTCGCTTTGCGGCTTCATCAACGGCCTGCTTGTCACGCGCTTCAAGCTGCCGCCCTTCATCGCCACACTCGGCATGATGCTGATCGCCCGCGGTGTGGCCCTGCAGATCACTGGCGCGCGTGCTGTGTCCGGCCTCGGGGAATCCTTCGGTGAACTCGGCAATGGCGCGCTCTTTCGCATCGTCAATATCGGTGATGACGGCTTTCCGAACGTCGTGTTTCCGGGCATCCCCTACCCCGTCATCCTGATGGTGGTGATTGCGCTTGCGGTTTCCTTCATGCTCAACCGCTCGATCCTCGGCCGTCATATCTATGCCGTCGGTTCCAATGCGGATGCGGCGCGGCTGTCTGGCGTGAATGTCGCCCGCGTTACCAACTTCACCTACATCCTGTCCGGAACTCTGGCTGGACTGACGGGCTGCGTGCTGATGTCGCGCCTCGTCACCGCCCAGCCGAATGAAGGCGTGATGTATGAGCTGGATGCGATTGCCAGCGCCGTCATTGGCGGCACGTCCCTGATCGGCGGTGTGGGCACGATTTCCGGCACGGCCATCGGCGCCTTCGTCATCGGCATCCTGCGCAACGGTCTCAATATGAACGGCGTCTCCGCCTTCACACAACAGATCATCATCGGCCTCGTCATTCTGGTCACCGTCTGGATCGACCAGTTGCGCAACCGCCGCTGATCAAGGGCCTGCGGACCCTTTCCGCAAAAAAGATCGGCAAGGGGAGGCCCGGTATGCCGACATCACGGAGGAAGAAATGAACAAACTTGCGACCGCCCTTCTGACATCCGCAATTGCGCTGTGGAGCGTTTCCACCGTGCAGGCCGGCGAAATCGCCGTCATCGTCAAGACCGTCAATTCCACCTTCTGGCAGAACGTCCAGAAGGGCGCCGATGCGGCGATGAAGAACTCTGCCGGCAACACCATGACTTTCCAGGGTCCGGCTGCCGAATCTGCGATTGCCGACCAGGTCAACATGGTTGAAAACGCCATCAACCGTAAGGTCGCGGGAATCGTTCTTGCCCCTTCCGATCCGGATGCGCTGGTTCCGGCCGTCAAGAAGGCCTGGGAAGCCCGTATTCCCGTGGTTCTGATCGACTCGCAGCTGGCGAGCGGCTCCGAGCAATATTACCAGTCGTTCCTGGCGACCGATAACAAGAAAGCCGGCGAACTGGCAGCGCAGGCGCTGATCGACAAGGTGGGCAAGGAAGGCAAGATTGCCGTCATGTCTTACGTTGCCGGTGCCGGTTCTGAAATCGGCCGCGTTGGCGGTTTCACCGATTACATCCAGATGAATTCCAACCTGAAGATCGTCGGTCCTTTCTATTCGCAGTCGCAGATGGCGACCGCGCTGAACCAGACCACCGACGTTCTGGCCGCCAATTCCGATCTGAAAGGTATCTTCGGCGCCAATGAGCCGACGGCAATCGGTGTTGGCCGTGCGCTTGCCCAGACCGGCAAGGCCGGCAAGGTCGTTGGCATCGGCTTCGACGGCAATCAGGATCTTCAGGGCTTCGTCAAGGATGGCACACTGGCCGGCATCGTCGTTCAGGGTTCCTACCAGATGGGTGAGAAGGGCGTGGAAACCATCACCAAGCTCATCAACAAGGAAAAGGTCGAGAAGTTCGTCGACACCGGCGTCGTTGTTGTCACCAAGGACAATGTCGACAAGCCGGAAGCCAAGAACGTTCTTTATTGATGCATGATGGCGCGCCGCTTCACGGTGGCGCGCCTTTTCAAATAAAACCTGGAAAGTCCCTGCGATGAAAGTCTCCGACACACGTAAATTGCCGCGCCGCGCCGTTGACGTCACGGTCATGGGCCTCGGCTGCGCCCAGATGGGCAATCTCTACCGCGTCACGCCCTATGAGGAGTCCAAAGGTGCGTTCGACACGGCATGGGAAAGCGGCATGCGTTATTTCGATACCGCGCCCTTTTACGGTTATACGCGGTCGGAGCGTCGTCTCGGCACCATGGTAACGGAGCATGAGCGGAACGAATATACGCTCAGCACCAAGGTCGGCCGTGTGATGGTTCCTGACGAGACCGTCGGTCCGGAGGAGGATGCCTATATAGCGCCGCTGCCGTTCCGCCCGGTCTATGATTATTCCTATGACGGTATCCTGCGCTCCTTCGAGGCAAGCCAGCAGCGGCTGGGCGTTCTGAAGCCGGATATTCTTTACGTGCATGATATCGGCTCCTTCACCCACGGCGAAAAGCACCGGCATTACTGGGAGCAGCTGACCACTGGCGGCGGCTTCCGGGCGCTTGGCAAACTGCGCGAAGAAGGGTCGACCGGAGCTGTTGGGCTTGGCGTTAACGAATGGCAGATCGTCAGCGACGCCATGGATGTCTTCGATATAGACGTCGCCATGCTTGCTGGTCGCTATACGCTCCTGGAACAGCAGAGCCTTACCTTCATGAACCGCTGCGCTGAAAGCGGTGTCGGCATCGTTGTCGCTGGTGCGTTCAACTCAGGCATTCTGGCTGGTAACCGCAAGTTCAACTATGCCGATGCGCCTGCCGATATCCTTACGCGCGTCGATGCGCTGCAGGGCGTGTGCGAGGAGTTGAGCGTGTCGTTGCAGGCGGCTGCGCTGCAGTTTCCGCTCGCCCATCCGGCTTCAGTCACGGTCGTGTCAGGCGCGCGCAACGCGCAACAGCTTGCCTCCAATATCGAATGGTTCGAACAGTCGATTCCAGATGAATTCTGGTCCGAGCTGCACAGGCGCGGCCTGATTGCCGAAGGTTCGCCCGTGCCCGGCGGAAAGGCCTGAGGCAATGCTCATAGACGCCCACCAGCATTTCTGGCTGATGAAGGATCGCGCCGGGCAATGGCCGCCGCCGGCGCTCGCCGCCATCTACCGGGATTTTCTTCCGGCCGATCTATCGCCGTTGCTGGCTGAGGCAGGGGTTTCGGGAACAGTGCTGGTGCAGACAATGGAGACTGCCGCCGATACGGATTTCATGCTGGAGCTGGCGGATAAGACAGATTTCATCAAAGGTGTGGTTGGCTGGATGGACATGAAGTCCCCCGATGCGGCGACGGAAATTGCCCGCCGGGCAAAACATTCGGCCTTCAGGGGTGTACGCCCCATGCTGCAGGGCATTGAGGATGTGGCCTGGATCGACGATCCGGCGCTGGATACCGCTGTGGACGCGCTGGTGAAACACGGGCTTGTGTTTGATGCGCTGGTCCTGCCGCCAAATCTGCCGCATCTCCTGTCTTTCGCCCGCCGCCATCCGCAACTGCCTGTTGTCATCGATCATGGTGCGAAGCCGTTGATCGCCACCGGTCATTATAGCGGCTGGCGGAGCGACATGGCGGCTCTGGCTGCCCTACCCAATGTCCATTGCAAGCTTTCTGGCCTGTTGACCGAGCGCGGTGATCAGCGGCCGGAAGCGGTGCGACCCTATGCGGAAACCATTCTGGAACTCTTCGGCGCAAACCGCGTGATCTTCGGCAGCGACTGGCCGGTGTTGCGACTGGCCGGCGATTACCAGGTCTGGCTGGATTTCTGCCGCGATATCGTGCCGGCAGAGGACCATGCGGCAGTTTTTGGCGGCAACGCCATCCGTTTTTATTCCCTTTCTGACAGGTGATGCATGCTGGCGATTTTCTGTGACACTCCCGGTCAACTTACCGCCAAGGATTTACCGAAACCTGTACGCGGTGAAGGTGAAGTGCTGGTGCGCATTCGCCGCATAGGCGTCTGCGGTACGGATCTGCACATCTTTACTGGCAACCAGCCCTATCTTTCCTACCCGCGCATCATGGGCCACGAGCTTTCCGGCACCGTGGAAGAAGCACCTGATGGCAGTCCTCTTTCCGCTGGCGACGTGGTCACCGTCATTCCCTATATCTCCTGCGGAAAATGCAGCGCCTGCCTGAAAGGCAAGAGCAATTGCTGCCGCAATATTGGTGTCCTCGGCGTTCATCGCGATGGCGGCATGGTGGAATATTTGAGCGTTCCGCAGCAATTCGTGCTGAAGGCGGAGGGGTTGAGCCTCGATCAGGCGGCCATGACCGAATTTCTGGCCATCGGCGCGCATGCCGTGCGCCGCGGCGCGGTCGAGAAGGGGCAAAAGGTCCTGATCGTCGGCGCCGGCCCTATCGGCATGGCGGTTGCGGTTTTCGCGGTTCTCGATGGTGGCGAGGTGACAATGATCGACGGGCGCACTGACCGGCTGGATTTCTGCAGGGAGCATCTCGGCGTCGCCCATACCGTAACGCTCGGTGAAGGTGATAAGGACCGCCTCTCTGATATTACCGGCGGTGATTTCTTCGATGCGGTTTTTGATGCGACGGGCAATCCGAAGGCCATGGAACGCGGGTTTTCCTTCGTCGGGCACGGCGGCTCCTATGTGCTGGTATCCATAGTCGCCAGCGATATCAGCTTCAACGATCCGGAGTTTCACAAGCGCGAAACGACGCTGCTGGGCAGCCGAAATGCAACGCTTCAGGATTTCGAGCGGGTGTTGCAGGCGCTGCGGGACGGGAAGGTACCGGAAGCACTGATTACCCACCGGATGACGCTTGCCGATGTGCCTTCCAAATTCTCTCAGCTGACCGATCCGAAAGCCGGAGTGATCAAAGGCATGGTGGAGGTCGCATGACAGCTGACACGCCCATTCTGCAATTTGGCACCAGCCGTTTTCTTCTGGCGCATGCGGATCTGTTCGTTTCGCAGGCGCTGGATAAAGGCGAGGCTCTCGGGCATATCGCTATTGTTCAGACGACCGGCAATGCGGAAAGCCTGAAGCGTGTTGCCGCACTGAATAGCGGCGCGCCCTACCCTGTGCGCATTCGCGGTATCAGCGATGGGAGGGAAGTGGACGAGGAAATTCCGGGTAAGGCTGTCGCGCGCGCGCTGACCGCCGCGACCGACTGGGCCGAGGTGCGGCGTCTCGCCTGCATGGCCGAGGTCATTCTGTCCAATACGGGTGATCGCGGTTATGAGCTGGATTCCGCTGACGGGCCTGGGCTTGTGGCCGATTTTTCGGTGGTGCCGAAAAGCTTTCCGGCGAAACTCTGCATGTTGCTGCTGGAGCGTTTTCAGAGCAATCCGGAGGCGCCTTTGTCGATCTTCCCCTGCGAACTTGTGCCGCGCAATGGCGAAAGGCTGCAGCAAGTCATTCGCCAGCTTGCAGACGAATGGCAGTTGCCGGCGGGGTTTGCGTTTTATCTCAACGAGAAATGCCGTTTCGCCAATAGTCTGGTCGACCGTATCGTCTCCGAGCCGATCGATCCAGTTGGTGCGGTGGCGGAGCCCTATGCGCTCTGGGCAATAGAGAGGCAGGAAGGGCTCGTTTTGCCATGCGCTCACCCTGCGATCGTGCTGACGGATGATCTCGACCACTACGAAAAGCTGAAGCTCTTTCTGCTCAATCTCGGCCACTCCTATCTGGCGGAGCGCTGGATGCAGGATGCGCGTGCGAATGACGAGACAGTGCGTCAGGCAATGGGCGACGACGCTCTCGTTACGGATCTGGAAACGCTCTGGCGGGACGAGGTTCTGCCGGTCTTTGCTGCCGAAGGCATGGGAGATGAGGCTGAGGTCTATATCAGTGTGTTGCGCGAACGTTTGCGCAATCCTTTTCTCGCGCATCGGCTGGCCGATATCGCCGGTAACCACGATGAAAAGAAGCGTCGTCGATTCATCCCGATCATTGCTGCTGCAGAACGGCTGGGATTGAACCTGCCGCAACACGGGCTGCGCGCAGCGCTCGCTACCATCAAGCAATAACGGAGTTTTTCATGCAGCGTATGGGCATGGTCATAGGTGTCAAACCCGAGATGATCGCGGAATATAAAAGGCTGCACGCTGCCGTCTGGCCGGAAGTTCTGGCGCTCATCAGCGACAGCAACATCCGTAACTATACGATCTTCCTGCGTGAACCGGAAAATCTGCTGTTCGGCTATTGGGAGTATCACGGCACGGATTTCAGCGCCGACATGGCGAAGATAGCCGCAAGCCCCAAGAACCAGGAATGGTGGTCTTTCACCATTCCCTGCCAGCAACCGCTCGAAAGCCGCAGGCAAGACGAGTGGTGGGCGATGATGGAAGAAACCTTCCACCACGATTGAACGATTTCCTTTGACACTGACCGCGAGTAACCGGCCATGACC
The DNA here is from genome assembly GCF_053522525.1 of Agrobacterium sp. 22-210-1. Lineage (NCBI taxonomy): Bacteria > Pseudomonadati > Pseudomonadota > Alphaproteobacteria > Hyphomicrobiales > Rhizobiaceae > Agrobacterium > Agrobacterium sp. 22-210-1. Next base: position 82,617 of record NZ_JBNWCI010000004.1, read on the forward strand.
AAAATTACAGATCTGCGTGTTTTCGACCTGCGTTTCCCGACGTCCCAGAGCCTTGACGGTTCGGATGCGATGAACCCCGACCCGGATTATTCCGCGGCTTACGTCATTCTCGACACCGACGAGCCAGGCCTGAAAGGCCACGGGCTGACCTTCACCATCGGTCGCGGCAATGACATCTGCTGCATGGCAATCGAAGCGATGCGGCATCTGGTGGTCGGCACCGACCTCACCACCGTCACCGAGAACCCCGGTAAATATTGGCGGCATCTGACGAGCGACAGCCAACTCCGCTGGATCGGCCCGGACAAGGGTGCGATGCATCTCGCCACCGGCGCCGTCGTCAATGCGGTCTGGGATCTGCTGGCGAAGAAGGCGGGCAAGCCGGTGTGGCAGCTTGTTGCCGATATGAGCGCGGAAGAAATCGCCGACATCGTTGATTATCGTTATCTGACCGATGTGCTGACCCGCGATGATGCGCTTGCGATCCTCAAAAAGGCCGAAAGCGGCAAGAAGGAGCGTATAGAGACGCTGAAGAACGAGGGTTATGCCTGCTACACGACGTCAGCCGGCTGGCTGGGTTATAACGATGCCAAGCTGCGCCGTCTTTGCCAGGAAGCGATTGATGCCGGATTCAACCATGTGAAGATGAAGGTCGGCCGCGATCTGGAAGACGATATTCGCCGTCTCACCATCGCCCGCGAGGTGATTGGTCCTGACCGTTACCTGATGATCGATGCCAATCAGGTGTGGGAAGTGGATCAGGCAATCGAGTGGGTGAATAAGCTCGCCTTTTCCAAGCCCTTCTTCATCGAAGAACCGACCAGCCCGGATGATGTCGCCGGCCATCGCAAGATTCGCGCAGCCATCGGTTCCGTGAAGGTGGCGACGGGCGAAATGTGCCAGAACCGCATCATGTTCAAGCAGTTCATCGCTGAAGGCGCCATCGACGTGGTGCAGATCGATAGCTGCCGCATGGGTGGTCTGAATGAAGTGCTGGCGGTGCTGCTGATTGCTGCCAAATACAATCTGCCGGTCTGGCCGCATGCCGGCGGCGTCGGCCTTTGCGAATATGTGCAGCACCTGTCAATGATTGACTATCTGGTTGTGTCAGGCACGAAGGAAGGCCGCGTCATCGAATATGTCGACCATCTGCACGAGCACTTCATCGAGCCCTGCGATATCCGCAACGCCGCCTACATGCCGCCGAAACTGCCGGGCTTCTCCATCGAAATGAAGCCGGAGTCGATCGAGACCTACACCTTCGAGGGATGATCGAAAGAGAGCAGCGCCACTTCCAGGCGCTGCCACTCCGCTTCGCTGCCGGGAAGACCGAAACGCATGTCGTTCGGCCTTTCATCGAAGATGCGGACCAGAATGCCACGTTGGCCAAGATGCCCGAACAGTGCTGTGGCGCGCTTGTCCCGGGCCAGCGTGAACAGGGACGTGCCGCCTTTGATTTCCAGCCCCGCTTTTTTCAGCAGGTCATTCATGCGCCGGGCTTCTTTCGTGAGTTGAAGGCGCATGGATGATTGCCATTCCTCGTCTGCCAAAGCTTCGGTCGCAATATGCAGTGCCGGGCCGGAAACTGCCCAGGGACCGAGCCTTGCCTCGAGTGCGGCGGCTGTATCAGGATGCGCAATCGCGAAACCGAGGCGCACGCCCGCCATGCCATAAAATTTGCCGAAGGATCGCAGCACAACCAGCGCATCGTGATCGGCGGCATCGGCGAGGCTTTCTGTACCTCCCGCTTCGACAAAGGCTTCATCCACGACGAGCAGGCCGTTTTTACGACGCATCGAGTGGGCCAGAGACAGCAAGGCGTCTCGATCCGTGACACGACCATCGGGATTGTTGGGATTGACCACCACCGCATATACGGATGCTGACAGGTCGCCAAGGTTGTCAACTTCGGTCACGTTCAGTCCGGCCATGCGCGCGGTGCGGGCGTGTTCCGCATAGGCGGGTGAAAGCACAGCCCCGTTTTTTGCCCCACGGGAAAGAGCGATTTGAGCTAATAACGGCATCAGCATCTGGGTGCCAGGCGAAAGCGTGATGTGCGCGGCAGAAGGTGCGCCAAAATGGGTTGCTGCCAGCCGCTTCAACGCTTCGGCGGCATCCGGTTCCGGCAGGCGGGCGAATGCGCTGGCGGGAATGGGAGAATGCGGATAGGAGTGCGGATTGATCCCGGTGGATAGGTCGATCCACGGTTCAGGCGCGTCAGGAAACGTCAGGCGCGCCTTGCCGAGATTGCCGCCGTGACGGATCGCAGCCTGCGGCTTTTCTGGTACTGTCTCGCCCATGTTCTTTGCTCTCGCTTTCCTGTCGCTCGTGATCGAACGCTTGACCGGCTATCCGGACTGGTTGTTCAAACGTATCGGCCACCCCGTCACCTGGATCGGTTCGCTTATCGCGCTGCTGGACAAAAAATGGAACCGGGAGAGCGCTTCATTTTCGCAGCGTAAGGCGGCAGGCGTGGCTGCGCTGGTTGTTTTTGCCGGTCTCACCGTCATTCTTGCATGGTCCGTACAATCGGTTCTGCTTCTCTTGCCCATCGGCCTGTTGGCTGCGGCTGTCCTCGGCGCCTCGCTTCCGGCGCAAAAAAGTCTGGAACAGCATGTGGAGGCCGTTGCCGTTGCATTGGAGCGCGAGGGTGTGGAGGGTGGCCGCAAGGCGGTGTCGATGATCGTCGGTCGCGATCCGCAGGCGTTGGACGAGGCGGCGATATGCCGGGCGGCAATTGAGAGTCTGGCCGAGAATTTTTCTGACGGTATTGTTGCCCCTGCCCTTTGGCTCGGCCTGTTGGGCCTGCCGGGCGGTGCAGCCTACAAGGCGATTAATACGGCCGACAGCATGATCGGCCACCGTTCTCCACGCCATGAGGCCTTTGGCTGGGCCTCGGCCCGGCTGGACGACTTGGTCAATCTGCCGGCCTCAAGATTGAGCGGCGGTCTTTTCGTCATCGCCGCGTTTTTCGTGAAAGGTGCTTCTCCGCTAGGGGCCCTCGCCGCAATCCGTCGCGATGCGCACCACCATCGCTCCCCCAATGCCGGCTGGCCGGAGGCGGCGCTGGCTGGTGCGCTTGGCTTTGCGCTAGCCGGCCCGCGCTCCTATGGTGGGCAGATGATCGATGCGCGTTTTATGGGCGAAGGCGGGAGGGCGGCGCTGGTTGCCGGCGATATTCGCGCGGCACTCCGGCTGGCAAGGATCGCAGATGTCCTGTTGATCGGCCTGTTCGGGCTTCTCGCAATCCTTATCGCGCTATAGATAGCAGCCTGTCGAGATCGAGGTGCTCTTCCATATGCGCCGCCAAACGGTCAAGAACGGCTTCAATCTGCGCATCGTAGTTCAGCTGTGTATGCTCACCGCCGAGCCGCTGCAGCCATGCGCTACGCTGGCGGTCATCCGCGAAAAGCCCGTGAATGTAGGTGCCGAAGGCGCGGCCGTCAGGCGAGATGGTGCCATCGGCATATCCCCCGATCATCGAAAACGGCAGGCTATCTGCAGCACTCTTCGTTTCGCCGACATGCATTTCATAGCCGGATAAATCAATCCCGTCGAAACTCCTGCCATGTACGGAAACGAGCCGCTTATCGCCGGTCAAAACCGTATCGACATCCAGCAGGCCAAGCCCTGCTACCGTCGCCGGCGGCCCTTCTATGCCGTCAGGATCGGCAACGGTTTTGCCGAGCATCTGGTATCCGCCGCAAAGGCCGAGAACATAGCCACCACGCCGGGCATGGGCCTTGATGTCGATATCGAGGCCAGCGTTTTTAAGCACGGCCAAATCGGCGATGGTGGATTTCGAACCGCAAAGCAGCACCAGCCGGCAATCGGCAGGAATGGTTTCGCCCGGCCGTATGCGGATCAGTTCCACATCCGGTTCCATGTCCAGCGGATCAAGATCGTCGAAATTGGAGATATGCGGCAGGATTGGCACCGCGATGCGGATCTTTGCGCCCGGTTTCCGTTGGGCCGGGCCGGAAACACCGAGAGCATCTTCTGCCGGCAGTTTCGCGGCATCGGAAAAATGCGGCAGAAGCCCGATGGAGGCCCAGCCGGTCTTTTCCGCGATCATCCGCATGCCATCGGAAAACAGCGCCGGATCGCCGCGGAAGCGGTTGACGATGAAACCTTCGATCATTGCCGCATCGTCCAGCTCAAGCACTGCCTTGGTGCCGACGAGGCTGGCGATGACGCCGCCCCGGTCGATATCGCCGATCAGGATCACCGGTGCACCGGCCGCGCGGGCGAAACCCATATTGGCGATGTCATTGGCGCGCAGGTTGATTTCAGACGCGCTGCCCGCCCCTTCCACCAGTACCAGATCGGCCTGCTGTTTCAGGCGATCGAAGCTTTCCAGCACGCGCGGCATCAGTCCCGCCTTCATGTGCTGATAATCGGCGGCCTTGGCATTGCCGACGATCTTGCCCTGCACCACCACCTGTGCACCGGTTTCGCTTTGGGGTTTAAGCAATACCGGGTTCATGTGGACGGAGAGCGGCACGCCCGCCGCCCGCGCCTGCAGCGCCTGGGCGCGGCCGATCTCGCCGCCATCGGCGGTCACCGCCGCATTGTTCGACATGTTCTGCGGTTTGAACGGCATTACCGACAGGCCGCGCCGGGTGAATGCACGGGCAAGGCCGGCCACCATCAGCGATTTGCCGACATCCGAGCCGGTTCCCTGAAACATCAGCACCCGCGCAGTCATGTCAGAATTCTATCCCCGCCTGCGCCTTCACTCCCGCCTTGAAGTGGTGTTTCACCAGCGTCATTTCCGTTACCATGTCGGCCGCCTCGATCAGCGGTTGCTTGGCGTTGCGGCCGGTGACGACGACATGCAGATCAGGTCTGCGGCTGGACACGGTTTCAACAACCTCTCCCAGCGGCAGATAGTCGTAACGCAGCGCAATGTTCAGTTCATCAAGGATCAGGAGGCCGATCGTTTCATCGGCCATCAGGACCTTGGCTTCTTCCCAGGCTTTTGTGGCTGCGGCAACATCGCGTTTCAGATCCTGCGTGTCCCACGTGAAACCCTCGCCCATGGTGCGCCAGACAACACTGTCGCCGAAAAGCGTCAACGCCTGCTGTTCGCCCGTCGACCACGCGCCCTTGATGAACTGCACGATGCCGACCCGCCGCCCGGTGCCGAGCATCCGCAGGGCAAGACCGAAGGCGGCCGTGGACTTGCCTTTGCCCGGGCCAGTATTGATCATCAGCAGACCTTTTTCGATGGTCTTTGCCGCAACTTCGGCATCCTGCACCGTCTTGCGGTTGACCATTTTCTGCCGGTGACGTTCGGCTTCGTTGTCGCTGATGTCGCGTGTCATCGCGTTTTCCTTCTCATCCTGCGGTGCGGGACTGGATGCCCCTGCCATTCGGAGCGGCGACTATACCCAATTTGCCGCACCCGGCAATGTATGAGGGGAAGGCCACGGCATTGACCCCCACCCCCGTTCAGCCTAATGGTATCGGACTGACGGTCTTTTCCCGGCAACGGGAAAAGCTAAGAGGGAACACGGTTCCACCCGGACAATGGGTCATTCCGTGGCTGCCCCCGCAACTGTAAGCGGTAAGCCCGCACCGTAAAGCCACTGGACCTCCAAGATGGGTTCGGGAAGGCGGTGTCCGGGTGTTTTGAAGCCGCAAGCCAGGAGACCTGCCGTTTCAGAAAAAAACGTCTGCCGGGCGGGGTGCTCCGGTCAGTCGGTCAGATCGAACATTGGGTTTGCGCATCTGCGCACGCCGTTTTCGATATCCGCACCCCGACGATTTTTTAAAGGCGCGGGAAGCGAAACGGTTTGGATATTTCAGCGACATCTCCATGTGCAGGCGGAAACACGCAGGCTAACACGGCATCTGGTGTTGTCGTCTTCGTTTGCCGAAGCTGTCGCGATGAAGCCGATCCCAATGCCGAACCGCGCGCCGGTTCGCGTCTCGCTGATGCCGTTATCGCAAAGGCGGAAGAATCCGGCGTCGTCGTTCGTTCCGTCAATTGCCTTGCCAATTGTAAGCGCGGCCTCAGCGCCGTGCTTCGCGGTGCCGACGGCTGGTCCTATGTGTTTGGCGGGCTGACGCCCGATGACGCAGAAGACCTGCTGACAGGCGCGCATATGCTGGCCGCCTCCGCAGACGGCCTGATGCCCTGGCGCGGCCGCCCCGAACCATTGAAGCGCGGCATGGTGGCGCGCATTCCCCCATTCGATTTTACCGAGGAGAGATCATGAGCACCGTTCTGGACCGCGTTCCCTGCACCATCGTCACCGGCTTTCTGGGGGCTGGAAAAACCACGCTGCTGCGCGGCCTTCTCGAAAAGCTGGATGGCAAGCGGCTCGCCATCATTGTCAATGAATTCGGCGATATCGGCATCGATGGGGAAATCCTGAAGGGCTGCGGCATTGAAAGCTGCCCGGAAGAAAACATCGTCGAACTGGCCAATGGCTGCATCTGCTGCACGGTGGCGGATGATTTCCAGCCCGCTATCGAACAGATTTTGAGCCGCCAGCCGAAGGTGGAGCATATCCTCATCGAAACGTCCGGCCTCGCCCTGCCGAAGCCGCTGGTGCAGGCCTTCCAGTGGCCGGCGATCAAGAGCCGCCTGACGGTGGATGCAGTGGTGGCCGTGGTGGATGGCGCCGCCCTTGCCGAAGGACAGGTCGCCCACGACATGGAAGCGCTTGCCGCCCAGCGGGCCAATGACGAGGCGCTCGACCACGATGATCCGGTGGAGGAAGTTTTCGAGGATCAGGTCGCCTGCGCCGATCTTATCGTGTTGACCAAGGCCGATCTTCTCGATGATGCCGGTCTCGACAAGGCGAAGGCCCATATCCTTGAGCATCTGCCGAAGGCGGCGAAGATCGTCGTCGCTTCGAATGGCGCCATCGACCCTGCCGTGCTGATCGGCCTGGGTCTTGCGGTGGAAGAGGATATTGAAAACCGCCGCACGCATCATGATGGCGCGTTTGACCATGAACACGACGATTTCGACAGCTTCGTCATCGACCTGCCGGCCGTGAGCGATCCGGAAGCGCTGGCGGCCCGCATCGCCGAGACGGCGGCTGCGGAAAATGTTTTGCGTATCAAGGGTTTCATCGAGGTTTCCGCCAAGCCGATGCGCCTGCAGGTGCAGGCTGTCGGTAGCCGCGTCAATCATTATTACGACCGCCCATGGGCGGTGGGTGAGGAGCGCCGCAGCCGGCTCGTTATCATTGGTGAAAAGGGCATCAACCGCGAAAAGATCGAACGGATGCTGGCCGCCTGACACTTTTTAATGGAAATGCTGTAGATGCATATTCTCGCCACCACATCCTCGTCTCTGGACGATCTGATCGAGCCGGTTGATCTCAACCAGCCCCGCTCGGATGTGGTGATGCTGTCTTTTTCGGCAAGCGATCTTGCCGGGCTGGAGCGGGCGTGGCGGGAAGCTGGAGATATTCTCCCTGCGCTCTCCGCCGCCAACCTCTCCGAGCTTCGCCACCCCATGTCGGTTGATCTGTGGATCGAAAAGACGGCGGAGCACGCCCGCGTTATCCTTATCCGGATTCTCGGCGGGGCGGATCGATGGCGCTATGGCGTCGATCAGCTTGCCATTATGGCCCGCCGGCGCGGCATCAAGCTTCTATTTTTGCCGGGCGAGTGCAGCGACAGGGACGAAAAACTCGAAGCGGCGTCGACCGTGGACATTCAGATACTGGCCTCTGCCCTTTCCTTTTTTCGTGAAGGAGGAAGGGCGAATATGGGCAGCCTTGCAGCTGGTCTTGCGGCTCTGGCAAAGGATAGCGCGTGGCCGGATATCCAGGCTGAACCATTGCCGAAGGCCGGATTTTACCGGCCCGGGCATGGCGTCGTCAGTCAAGCGGAGGCCAGTGCCGCTTTTGCAGCCGATACAGTCAGACTGCCCATTCTCTTTTACCGCTCGATGCTGCTGGCAGATGATGCAGCACCCGTTGATGCGCTGTTCCACGCCCTTTCCGGGCGCGGTTTTGCGCCAATGCCGATTTTCGTCAGCGGCCTGAAGGATGGCGAGGCCATCCGCTTTCTCGAAACCGTGTTGCCTGACCTCCAGCCTGCCGCCATCATTGCCGCCACCGCCTTTGCCAGCCAGACGGATGAAGTCGGGAAAACAGTGTTCGACCGCCTTGGCGTTCCGGTGTTTCAGGTGGTCATGGCAACGACCCGGCGAGATGGCTGGGCGGAAAATGCGCGCGGCCTCAACCCGTCCGATCTTGCCATGCATGTGGTTCTGCCGGAATTGGATGGCCGGATTCTCGCCGGTGCGATCTCGTTCAAACAGGCGCGGGCGGATGGCGGGGCCAGCCTTCTGAACGTGCCGGAGGTGGATCGTGTCGAGCAGGTGGCGAACCGCATCTCCGCCTTCCTGCGAATGAAACAGGCACCGAAACAGGATCGCCGTGTCGTCATTCTGATGCCCGATTACCCGGGCGCCGCGCCGGGGCGCACGGGTTACGCCGTCGGTCTGGATGTGCCGCAAAGCGTGCTTGAAATGTTGCGCGATCTTGCCGGGGCAGGATATGCGGTGTCGAATATTCCTGAAACCGCTCGGGCTCTGCTGGATTGTGTCGAGCGCCAGGAAGCGGCGATTGGTCTTTCCGCTTATCGAGATTTTCTTGAGGCTTTGCCGGAAACGGCCACCGCATCCGTGAATGCCACGTGGGGAACTGCGGAAAGTGACAATGCGCTTGCCGATGGCGCATTCCGCTTTCGCGTTGCCCGCTTTGGCAATGTGTTCGTGGCGCTCGCACCGGACCGTGGGCGAAACGAGGATCGACGGGTGGACTACCACGACCCCGCCTTGCCACCCCGCCATGCACTTGTCGCCTTCGGTGCGTGGATGCAGCGGGTCGCAGCGGCGCATGCCATCGTGCATGTCGGCGCACATGGCACGCTGGAGTGGTTGCCGGGCAAGACGGTCGCGCTTTCGCGCAATTGTTTTCCCGAAATCGTCACCGGCCCGCTGCCGGTGATCTATCCGTTTATCGTTTCCAATCCAGGCGAGGCAGCGGTGGCCAAACGGCGGATTGCGGCCATCACCATCGGTCATATTCCGCCAATGCTGGTCAATGCCGGGCTTTCGCCGGAACAATCGGCGTTGGAACAGCTGGTTGACGAATATGCGCAGGCGGATGGGCTGGATCGCCGCCGTCGCGATCGGCTGGCGAAACTCATCGTCGAAAAGGCGCTGGAAACCGGGCTTGCGGCGGAGGCAGGCGTAGGGGCGAAGGACGATGCCGACGCGGCCCTGTCGCGCATCGACGCCTTTCTCTGCGACCTCAAGGATTTCGCCATCAAGGATGGTCAGCATATTTTCGGCCGTTGCCCGGAAGGTGAAGCCGATCCGTTGAGGCTTGAAAGTGCGAAAGCGGAGAAAACCGCGCTGCTCGCCGCGCTCGACGGTTGCCACATTTCCCCCGGCCCTTCCGGCGCACCCGCACGCGGAAGGCTGGATGTGCTGCCCACAGGGCGTAATCTTTATGCCGCCGATCCACGCACCATGCCGACGCCGACGGCCTTCGAGCTTGGCCGCATGGCGGGCGAAGAGGTACTTCGCCACCATCTGCAAAGCCATGGAGACTGGCCGAAACATCTGGTTTTCGATCTCTGGGGCAGCGCCAGCCTGCGTAATGGTGGCGAGGATGTGGCGCAGGCGCTGCATCTGATGGGGGCGAGACCGATCCATGACCCTGCTACCGGCCGCGTCACCGGCATTGAGGTTCTGCCGCCGGCGAGCCTCGGGCGGCCACGTGTCGACGTCACTTTCCGGATTTCCGGCCTATTTCGCGACATGTTCCCGGCGCTGATCGCGCTCCTTGATGCCGCCGCCAAAGCCGTGGCGCGGCGGGACGAAGCACCGGGCGATAACCCGCTGGCAGAAGAAGCGGCTGCGCTGGGGCACATTCCGGCGCGCATTTTCGGTTCCGCGCCCGGCACCTATGGCGCGGGTATCGAAGAAAAACTCGCCAGCGGAAAATGGGACGAACGCGAAGAACTGGGGCAGGCCTATCTCGACGCTGCAAGCCATGCTTTTGGCGGCGCGGACGGGCTGGAGATTTTCGAGGATGCCGGTTTTGTGGAACTGGTGCGCCGGGCCGATCTTCTTGTCCATACCGGCGATGATCCCGGCCGTGATCTTCTCGACGGTTCTTCCGATGTCGCCTTTATCGGTGGCTTTTCTGCCGCGAAGGCTGCACTTGGCGGCGTGGCGGATATTGTGGCGCTGGATACGACAGATCCGGCACGCCCGCGTGCAAGGTCGATGACGCAGGCGCTGACGCGTGTGGTGCGCGCACGCGCCGTCAATCCGCGTTTCATTGCCGGCCAGATGCGGCATGGCCCACGCGGAGCGGCGGAATTTGCCGAAACGGTGGACAGGCTGGTCGGTTTCGCCGAAACCACCCATGCGGTTTCCTCTTCGCTGATCGAGGCGCTTTATGATGCCTATTTCGGCAATGAGGAGGTGCGCGATTTCATCCTGCGGGAAAACCCGAAAGCAGCCCAGGTGATGGCCGAGCGCTTCCTCTCCGCTCGCCGTCGTGGCCTGTGGCACAGCCGGCGAAATGCGGTGGATGCGGAGCTGGAAATGCTGATCCTGCCCCGCACGGAAAGGGTGGGCGCGTGATGGCTGCTGCTGCCGATCCCGTTCAGCCATTCGGTCGCCGCGGTCTTTGCCCGGCGCTCTCAGCACCCATGCGGACCGGCGATGGTTTTCTGTCCCGGGTAGCTTTCGAAGCGGATATCTCGCCCCGTGCGATGGTGACACTTTGCGATCTCTCCGAGCGGTACGGCAATGGGCTGCTCGATATCACCGCACGCGGCAGCCTCCAGTTCCGTGGCCTGACGCCGGAAAGCGCATGCGCCTTGGAAAAAGATGTTCTGGCGCTTGGCCTGCCGCTGCGGGAGGGCATGGCAGTCGAGACTTCGCCTCTCGCCGGCCGGGATGATGCGGAAATCGCCGATGGACGGTTGCTTGCCGAGCAGATTCGGAAAGCGGCCGACAGGCTCGCTTTTCATGAAAAGCTCGCCGCCAAAATTTCTGTTGTCATCGATGGCGGCGGACATCTCTCCATGGGGGATTTGCTGGCGGATATCCGCCTGAAAGCGATCCGGCTGGACGGCAGGATCTCCTGGCAATTGCTTGTCGGTGGGCCGGAAAGCAAGGCGCTGAATGCGGGATTGGTCGAGACGGGTGTGGCGGCGGATGTCGTTCTGTCGCTTCTCCTTTATCTCGCCGGCAAGGGGCCGCTTGCCCGTGGCCGCGATCTGGACCACTCGACCATCAAAGCGGTTTGTGGTGACCTACTGCTGGATCGGGTGATAAAGACCGAGGCCGTCCGGGCACCTTCTTCGCCGCTGGGGTTGATGGCGGCGGGCACGGGTTTTTTTGCCGCCGGTGCCGCGCCTGCCTTCGGGCAGGTCCGAGGCTCTGATTTATCGCGTCTCTGCCAGGACGCCGATATGCTCGGCATCAAGGCCTTACGGCCGTCACCAAACCATAGCATGCTATTTTTTGGATCGAAATCCGATTGCGATGCACTGCTTGAGACTGCGGGCGCGTGTGGTTTCGTTACCGAAGCGGGTGATGCGCGATCTTCCATCGCCGTCTGTCCCGGCGCGCCGGGCTGTGCATCGGCTTTTCTCCCCACCCATGAATTGGCGGCTTTTGCTTCCCGGGAATGCGCCTCATTGCTCGACGGTTCTTTCACGCTGCATATTTCCGGCTGTGGCAAAGGTTGTGCGCACCCTGCCCCGTCGCTTCTGGCCGTTTGCGGCACGGCGGATGGCCTTGCCTTTTCCGTTTCCGGCCGCGCCGGCGACCCGCCGGACGGCATTTTACCTTTCGCGCAGCAGAGGACGGCGCTTTCGCGGCTTGCCCGTCTTTACGAAAAAGAACATAAGCCCGGGGAAAACGGTGCCACCCTGCTTGCCCGTCTTGGCAGGCAAGCGATTGGTGCGGTGCTTCGACAGGATGACCGATGACCGACTATGACTATATTCGCGACGGCAACGCGATCTACGAGCGCTCCTTTGCCATTATCCGCGAAGAAGCGGATTTATCCGGCTTTACCGAAGAGCAGGCGGATATCGCCATTCGCATGATCCATGCCTGCGGGCAGGTGGAAGCGGCCGGCCATTTCCGTTTCTCGCCCGATTTCGTTGCCGCTGCGCGGGGTGCGTTGCTGGCGGGAAAGCCCATCCTCTGTGATGCGCAAATGGTTGCCCATGGCGTGACCCACGCCCGGCTTCCGACTGACAATGCCGTCATCTGCACATTGCGTGATCCACGCACACCGGAGCTTGCGAAAAAGATCGGCAATACGCGTTCGGCCGCGGCACTCGATCTCTGGGCGGAAAAACTGGACGGCGCTCTTGTTGCCATCGGCAATGCACCGACGGCACTGTTCTATCTTCTCGAGATGCTGGAAAAGGGTGCGCCGCGCCCCGCCGCCATCATCGGCATGCCCGTCGGGTTTGTCGGTGCGGCGGAATCGAAGGATGCGCTGGAGGCAAGTGCGCTCGGCATTCCCTATGCCATCGTCAAGGGACGTATGGGCGGTTCGGCCATGACGGCCGCCGCCATCAATGCGGTTGCGAGGGCAGGCCTGTGAGTGCGGCTCTTTTTGAACATGCCAAGGGTAAACTGGTTGGCGTCGGCACCGGTCCCGGTGATCCGGAACTTCTGACGCTGAAGGCGGTGCGCGCCATCGAAAATGCCGATGTGCTTGCCTTCTTTTGCAAGAAGGGCGGCAGCGGTAATGGTCGCGGCATCGTTGAAGCTTTCATCCGCCCCGGCACGCTGGAAATGCCGCTGGTCTATCCGGTAACCGTTGAAAGCGACAAGAACGGCGAGGATTATCGCGGCGCGATCACCGCATTCTTCGACCAGTCGGCGAAGGACATTGCCACTCATCTTGAGGCTGGGCGCAATGTGGCCGTGCTTTCGGAAGGCGATCCGCTGTTTTACGGCTCCTATATGCACCTTCATCTGCGGCTGTCTCCGTCCTATGATGCAGAGGTGGTTGCGGGTATCACCGCCATGTCCGGCTGCTGGTCCATGGCCGGGCTGCCGCTGGTACAGGGTGACGACATATTGAGCGTGCTTCCCGGAACGCTGGCGGAAGATATTCTCGCGGAACGACTTTCCGGCACCGATGGGGCCGTTATCATGAAGGTTGGGCGCAACCTGCCGAAAATCCGCCGGGCTCTGGAAAGGGCCGGCAAGCTCAGCGAAGCACTTTATGTGGAGCGCGGCACCATGGCAAACAGCCATGCGGTACCGCTTGTCGAGCGTGACGCATCGCCGGCACCTTATTTTTCACTGGTTCTGGTGCCCGGCTGGAAAACCAGACCCTCTGCAGGGGAAAAGCCATGACGGGCAGGCTTGTCGTCGTTGGCCTCGGCCCCGGCAGTGCAGCGCAGGTAACGCCGGAAGCGCTGGCTGCAGTTGAGGCTTCGGAAGATTTCTTCGGTTATATTCCCTATCTAGACCGTCTGTCGCTTGGCCCACACCAGCGCTGCCATGCCTCCGACAATCGCGAGGAAATTTCCCGCGCCGAACAGGCGTTGCGACTTGCGGCCGAAGGCGGCAAGGTCTGTGTGGTTTCCGGTGGCGATCCCGGTGTTTTCGCCATGGCGGCGGCCATCTGCGAGGCGATTGAAAATGGCCCGTCTGAATGGCGCGACATCGATTTTTCCGTCGTACCGGGTGTGACCGCCATGCTGGCCGTTGCGGCAAAGGCCGGTGCGCCGCTGGGCCATGATTTCTGCGCCATTTCACTGTCGGACAATCTCAAGCCGTGGGGCATCATCGAAAAGCGGCTGATCGCGGCGGCGGAAGCCGGATTTGTGATGGCTTTCTACAACCCCGTCAGCAAGGCGCGGCCGCACCAGCTCGGCACCGCTTTTGATCTTTTGCGCGCGCATCTGCCCGGCTCGGTGCCGGTGATCTTCGGTCGCGCCGCAGGCCGGGCAGACGAGCGCATTCGGGTCGTGCCCCTGTCGGAAGCATCAAGCGATATGGCTGACATGGCCACCTGCGTCATCGTCGGTTCGGTGGAAACCCGTCTGATCGAGCGTTCCGGCAAGGAGCCGATCGTTTATTCACCGCGGTTTTCAAAAAGGGAGAGCTGATGGCGGATGGCGGTGAGCGCAGTCGCTATGTCCGACACCGTCGTGCCTTTCAGGCGCGCGACGCCGAGAGTGCGTGGCCGCTCGATCATGATGACCGGCAGGCCAAGCCGTCTCGCCGCTTCGATCTTGCCGTAACTGGCGCTGCCACCGGAATTCTTGGAAACCACCGTCTCGATCCGGTTTTCCTCCAGCATGCGGATTTCGTCATCGAGCGCAAAGGGGCCGCGCGCGGTGATGTAGCGCGCATCCGGTACTTTCAGCGGCGGCTCCACAGGATCGACGCTGCGGATAAGATAGCTGTGCCGGTGTGCTGCTTCGAAGGGAAGCAACTCCTGACGGCCAAGAGCCAGAAATACACGTCTGCTTTCATCTCCGAGCGCGGCAACGGCCTGTTCTATGGTGTCGACGCTCTGCCACCTGTCACCCGGCTGGTGCTGCCAGACGGGGCGCGAAAGCGCGACAAGCGGAATGTCGGCCAGCCTTGCCGCTTCAACCGCGTTGGCGGAAATTCTCGCCGCATAGGGATGGGTGGCATCGACCAGAATATCGAAACCCTCGGAGCGGATGAAATCCGCCAGCCCTGCTGCGCCGCCAAACCCGCCGCTGCGCATCGGTACCGGCTGTTCGACCGGCGAGAGCGTGCGGCCCGCCATGGACAGCAGAATTCGGTAGCCGGAGTCCTCCGCCAACCTGCCGGCCAGAATGCGGGCATCCGCCGTGCCGCCAAGGATGAGTATGGAGCGTGTCATGACGTCTGAATATTCCGGAACGGCCAGTTCTTCTACTGAAAAGATAGCTTCTAGTGAAAAGAGCGCTTCCGCTGAAAAGAAAAAAGAGCCGTGGCTTTCCATCGTCGGCATAGGCGAGGACGGGCTTGAAGGGCTCGGCAAAAATGCTCTCCGGGCGATCGAAGCGGCCGATGTGGTTTTTGGCGGCAAACGCCATCTGGAATTGGCCGCTGCGGCCATTCAGGGCGATGCGCGCGCCTGGCCGGTGCCGTTCGATGTGGAGATGAGCGATGTTCTCTCATTGCGCGGATGCCGGGTGTGCGTGCTCGCCTCCGGCGATCCATTTTTCTACGGTGTCGGCGTTACGCTTCTACGGCGGATTCCGTCGGAGGAAACAGTCTGTTATCCCTCGCCTTCCGCCTTTTCTCTGGCTGCAGCGCGGCTTGGCTGGGCGCTGCAATCGGCTGCATGCGTTTCGCTGCACGGGCGCTCCATCGATCTTTTGCGGCCGCATCTGCATCCCGGCGCGCGCATCATTGCGCTGACCTCGGATGAGCGAGACCCGGCCTTGATCGCAGGGTTGCTGGCCGAGTCCGGCTTTGGTCGGTCGGAATTCATCCTGCTCGAGGCATTGGGCGGAGCGCGCGAAAGGCGGCGGCAAGCCAGGGCGGCTGGTTTTGCCTTTGAAGATATTGACCCGCTGAATGTTGTGGCGATTGATGTCGTGGCGGATGAGGATGCGCGTGTCCTGCCGTTTACGCAGGGGCTCGATGACAGCCTGTTCGAACATGACGGACAGATAACCAAACGTGAAATCCGGGCTGTGACTCTCTCCTCGCTGGCGCCCCGGCGTGGAGAATTGCTGTGGGACATCGGCGCGGGCTCCGGCTCGATCGGCATCGAATGGATGCTGTCGCATCCTTCGCTGCGCGCCATCGCCATAGAGCAACATCCGGAAAGAGCGGAGCGAATTACCCGCAATGCCGATGCTTTTGGCGTTCCGGGGCTGGAGGTCATGATCGGCGTGGCCCCGGCGGCTTTTGAAGGCTTGCCTACGCCGGATGCTATTTTCATTGGCGGTGGCGGCAGTGAAGCAGGTGTGTTCGAGGCTGCCATGGAGGCTCTGAAACCCGGGGGTAGACTGGTCGCCAATGCGGTGACGCTGGAAATGGAAGCGGTGCTGCTCGCCGCTCATGCGCGGCTTGGCGGTTCGATGATCCGGCTGGAGGTGTCTCGCGTAGTGGCTGTCGGTTCCATGTCAGGCTGGCGTCCGGCCATGCCGGTAACTCAATGGAGCTGGGTCAAGCCATGTTGACCGTGGCCGGTATAGGCTGCCGCAAAGGTGCTGCTTCGGATGCGATCATCGCGGCTATACGCGCCGCCGAGCGGACCTTTGGCTTGACGGTCGACTCTTTGGCGACTGCACCGCTCAAGGCCGGGGAAGCCGACCTTGCGGAAGCAGCAAAAGCCCTGTCGCTGCCGCTCGAAATCGTAACGCAGGAGCGGCTCGAAGCGGTTGCCGCGGAGACAATGACATTTTCACGGGCCAGTCTCGATCACGCCGGAACGCCAAGCGTCAGTGAAGCTTCGGCGCTTGCGGCAGCTGGAGTAGGTGCACGGCTGGTTGGGCAACGACTCGTCGTCGGTGATGTAACTGTGGCTATCGCAACGACGAGCAATGCGCCACGTGGTAGCGACTGCGCCATTGAATACGGAGAAGAAGAATGACGGTTCATTTCATCGGCGCCGGTCCGGGTGCCGCAGATCTCATAACGGTGCGCGGGCGCGATCTCATCGCTGCCTGCCCTGTGTGTCTTTATGCCGGTTCGCTGGTTCCGAAGGCCTTGATCGATTATTGCCCGCCGGGTGCCCGCATCGTCGATACGGCTGCTCTTTCACTTGATGAAATCGAGGCGGAATTTGTTGCGGCGGCAAAGGCAGGCAAGGATGTGGCGCGGCTGCATTCCGGCGACCTTTCCGTCTGGAGCGCCATGGGTGAGCAGATCCGCCGTCTGGAACGGCTGGGGCTTGATTATACCGTCACGCCTGGCGTGCCCTCTTTCGCTGCCGCTGCCGCCACCTTGCAGCGGGAACTGACGGTGCCCGAAGTGGCGCAGAGCCTCGTGCTGACCCGTATCTCCGGTCGCGCATCGAAGATGCCTGACGGTGAGACGCTGAAGGCTTTCGGTGCGACTGGCACGACACTCGCCATTCACCTCGCCATCCATGCCATCGGCAAGGTGGTGGAGGAGCTGTCGCCGCTTTATGGGTCCGATTGCCCAGTTGCCATCGTGGTACGTGCGTCCTGGCCGGATGAGCGGGTCATTCGCGGCACACTGTTCGATATTGAGGGCAAGCTTGCGGCCGAGCCGGTGGAGCGCACGGCGCTGATCTTTGTCGGTCGCGGGCTTGCCTCGACGGATTTTCGTGAAAGCGCGCTTTATAGTACCGACTATGTACGCCGGTTCCGTTCTCCGAAAGAAGATGCGGCGGGTTGATGCGACGGCGTGGAGGCGGTGCGCCCCTTGAGCGCGCCCTGACGATCGAAAACCACAATATCGAGCGCGATGGCCGGCGTGTTCAGCGCCGCCGCGGCGGTTACCCAGGCTTTTTCCGCAACGATTGCCCCGAGGTCTATCCCCGCGTCTTCGGCCAGCTGAAAGGCGTGCGCGACCATGTTGGCCTGACGGATGGCAGTGGCGAGATTGTCATCCCCTCCCGCCTCCGCGGCCAAAGCCGCCAACGCTTCAAGGTCGGCAAGCCCTTTCTTGGAATGCACGTCGAGCATGCCCTGGGCGAGCTTGGTCATTTTGGCGACACCGCCGGCGATCGTTACCCGCTCGACTGGATGGCTGCGCAGATATTTCAGCATGCCGCCGATAAAATCGCCCATGTCGATCAGCGCCGTCTCAGGCAGGTCATACAGTGCTTGCCCGGCCTTTTCGGAGGTGTTTCCGGTCGCGCCAAGTACGTGGGCGCAGCCAGTTGCCCGCGCCACATCGATGCCGCGCCAGATGGAGTGGATCCAGGCCGAGCAGGAAAAGGGAATGACGACGCCGGTGGTGCCGAGAATGGAAATGCCGCCGAGAATGCCGAGCCTGCCATTCAGGGTTTTTTCCGCCAGTTTTTCGCCGTCGCGAACGGAAATCTCGACTTCGAAATCGGTCTGCGCGCCAGCCACTTCGCGAATGGCGGCCTCGATCATCTTGCGCGGCACCGGGTTGATGGCGGGTTCTCCCGGCGGCAGCGGCAGGCCCGGCCGGGTAACGGTGCCGACGCCCTTGCCGGCCTTGAAAGTGATGCCGCTTCCGGGTTCTCCCCGTCTGACCGTGCTTTCAATCAGGGCGCCATGGGTGACGTCGGGATCGTCTCCGGCATCCTTGACGACGCCGGCGCGGGCGAAGTCCTCACCTTTTTCTTCCGTTGCGAGGGAAAATGCCGGCCTTGCGCCGCTTGGAAGTTCGACCTCGACAGGGTAAGGAAATTCCCCGGTCAGAAGGGCGGCGCAAGCCGCCTTCGTGGCGGCTGCCGCGCAGGTACCCGTGGTCCAGCCGCGGCGAAGGGTCTTTCCATCTGTTTCCATATGAATTCCTATAGCCGGGACGGCTTTTTCCGTCATCGTTAAAAAGCAGCCAAAAAGAATGTCGACACCGCATATTTTGAACAGCATTGCCGCAAAAGGTCCGGTCTTTGAGGCCGGTCACGTCTGGCTCGCAGGCGCAGGGCCGGGCGACGTGCGTTATCTGACACTGGAAGTGGCGCTGGCGCTTTCTGAGGCCGATGTCATCGTTCGCGATGCTCTGGTCAGCGACGATGTTGTTGCCCTCGGTCCGCAGGCTGAAATCGTCTTTGCCGGCAAGCGCGGCGGCAAGCCTTCCGCGACGCAGGATGACATTACCGCCTCGCTGATCGATTTCGCCCGCCAAGGCAAAAAGGTGCTGCGGCTAAAGGGCGGTGACCCCTTCATCTTCGGGCGCGGGGGTGAAGAGGCGGAGGCGCTTGTCTGCGCCGGTATTCCGTTCCGGATTTTACCGGGCATGACCTCGTCACTCGCTGCTCTTGCTTCAGCGCGAATTCCCGCCACCATGCGCGGCATCAGCCGCGCCGTGACCCTCGCCACCGGCCATGCGGCGGGCACGGAGGAGGATCTCGACTGGCTGGCGCTCGCGAAAACGCAGGAACCCATCGTCGTTTACATGGGGCTGAAGAATATCGGGTCGATTGCAACGCTGCTGATGCAGGGTGGACGTTCGGGCACGACGCCGGTTGCGGTTATCATGTCAGCGACCACTGAGCAGGAGCGCATTTTCATCGGTAAGCTGGAAAGCATAGCCGACGATGCAAAGCGGGAAAACTTCGAAGCCCCGGCTTTGATCGTGATCGGTGAGATTGTTTCGATGCGAAGCCGTCTCGGTGGGGTCGGTTCATGACGGCGCGGGCGATCATCATCGGCGCACCGCGCTCGGGGTCGGGCAAGACCAGCGTGACCATCGGTCTGCTCAGGGCCTTTGCCCGTCGAGGGATTAAGGTGCGCGGCATCAAGACGGGACCGGATTATATCGATCCCGGTTTCCACGCCTTCGCCACCGGCACGCCCGGCCTTAATCTGGATAGCTGGGCCATGCAGCCGGATTTGTTGCGGCATCTGTTTTCGCAGCAGACCGAGGCTGCGGAACTCGTTCTGATCGAAAGCGCCATGGGCCTGTTCGATGGCATTCCGGTGGCGGAAAACCGCACCGGTTCGGCGGCGGATCTGGCGCGACTATTCGGCATTCCCGTACTGCTGGTGCTGGATGTGTCGGGCCAGTCACAGACGGCCGCCGCTGTTGCTCATGGTTTTGCCCATTACGACCCTGACGTCACCATGGCGGCAGTGGTGCTGAACCGGGCCGGTAGTGAAAGACACCGGACATTGTGCACGGAAGCCATCGAAAAAATTGGCCTACCCGTTGCCGGCTGTGTCCTGCGCGATCCCTCCCTTATCCTGCCAGAGCGGCATCTGGGGCTGGTGCAGGCCAGCGAACACCCGGAAATCGATGCGCATATAGAACGGCTGGCGGATGCGATGGAAAAATCCATCGATCTCGACGCCTTGCTTTCGCTCGCGGCGCCCGTGCAGGTGCCTTCCGGTTCGGTGGACGCGGCGATTGCACCGCCCGGCCAGCGCATCGCGCTGGCGGAAGATGCCGCCTTCACCTTTCTTTATCCGCATCTCAGGAAGCATTGGTATGCGGCGGGGGCCGAAATCGTGCCGTTCTCGCCGCTGGCTGATGAGGTGCCGGACGAAAGCTGCGATGTCTGCTGGCTACCGGGCGGGTATCCCGAACTTTTTGCCGGAAAGCTTGCGGATGCGGCCGGTTTCAAGGCGGGTATTGCCCGTTTTGCCGCGACAAGGCCTGTTCATGGCGAGTGCGGCGGTTACATGGTGCTTGGCGAGGCGCTGGAAGATGCCGATGGGGTGACCCATGCCATGACCGGGCTTCTGTCGCATGCCACCAGTTTTGCGACACGCAAGATGAACCTTGGTTACCGGCAGGCAACGATCACGGCAAGTGGTCCGCTCGGCTCGGCGGGGGATGTTCTGCGCGGCCATGAGTTTCACTATGCGCGGGTCATCAATCCCGGCCATGATGCAGCTTTTGCCGAGATCGCCGACGGTCAGGGCCGTCCGCTCGGGCCATCGGGCGGTAGAAGGGGTGTCGTATCCGGCACTTTCTTCCATGCAATCGCGAGAGGCGGTTGAGTGTTCTGCATCATCGCCATTCCATGGTATGTGCGGCGAAGTGGAGCAAGCTGCGAAAGTTTGTAGGCTCTGGCCAGGGGAAAGTGCTATAGATCGCGTCAGGGAACATGGAAAAGCGGAAATAACTCCTGCGATCCATGTTCCGTGAAGTCTGGTCGGATTGAAAGCTGTTTCATATTTTCCGGCCAGAACCTGCTATCGCGCATTTTGTCTCGAGCGTGCCTACCGATGATAAAGCCCCGAATTTTTCTCTCTGCCGCTCTTGCCGCATCCATTCTGCTGGCTCCCTTCGGTGGGAACGGCACGTCCGCTCATGGCGGTGAAGATTATGCGACGCTGGAAAAGCTGGGCGCAGCGCTGTTCGACGATCCCAATCTTTCGATGAACCGCACCATGGCCTGTTCCACCTGCCATATGCAGGCGGCCGGTTTTTCCGATGCGCGGGAGAGCGAGAAGGTCGGGCGGGATGTATCTCTGGGTGACGACGGCATTTCGCTCGGCGACCGCAATGCGCCGACGGCGGCCTATGCGAGGTTCACGCCGCCTTTCGGCAAGAATGCGACCGGTGAGTATGTCGGCGGCCAGTTCTGGGATGGCCGGGCCTCGCTGCTGGAAGATCAGGCGGGCGGCCCGCCGCTTAATCCGCTTGAAATGGGCATGCCGGACAAGACCTCTGTCGTAAAACGGCTAAGGGAAAACCCGGATTACGTTGCAGCCTTCGGTACGCAATTCGGCAATGATGTCTTCCAGAGCGATGAAACCGCCTATGCCGCGATGACCAAGGCGCTGGCGAGTTTCGAGCGTTCGGACGAATTCTCAACCTTCGATTCGAAATATGATCGCTTCCTGCGCGGCGAGGAAAAGCTGACGGATCAGGAGGAGCTGGGCCGGGTTCTGATTTCCTCGACGCAGTTCACCAATTGCAATACCTGCCATGAAATCCGCGGCGCCAGGGGGCTGGAAGACGGCCTCTTCACCAACCACAAATATTTCAATATCGGCGTTCCCGCCAATATGGCGGTCAGGGCGGTGAATGGCTCGAAGCCCGGTGCGGTCGATCTGGGTTTGGCGCAAAATCCTGACGTGGGCGGCGACCCCGCCCAGCGCGGCAAGTTCAAGGTGCCGACCCTGCGCAACGTCGCCGTTACCGGTCCTTATATGCACAATGGCGTGTTCAGGGATCTGCGCACGGTGGTGCTATTTTACGTGAAATATAAGAGCAAGAAGCCCAGCCGCCAGATCAATCCGGAAACCGGCAAGACATGGGATGCGCCTGAGGTGCCCGAGAATATCGCCATGACGGAGCTGACATCCGCGCCGGCGCTGGATGACAAGCGAGTGGATGCCGTCGTGGCTTTTCTGAAAACGCTGACCGACCGGCGGTATGAGCATCTTCTACCCGAGGCTGGGCAGATGGCGGTGCCGCCTGCCCAGCCGGTTCCTGTCAACGTTACGCCGAAAGCGCCTTGAATTCGGCGAGAACCGCGTCGCCCATTTCACCGGTGCCGACCTGACGGCAACCGTCGGCCATGATATCGGCGGTGCGGATGCCCTTGTCCAGCACGTTTGCGATTGCCGCTTCGAGCTTCGTCGCCTCGTCAACCATGTTGAACGAGTAGCGCAGGCACATGGCGAAGGAGGCGATCATGGCGATGGGGTTGGCGATGCCCTTGCCGGCAATGTCAGGTGCCGAACCGTGCACCGGCTCATACATGGCCTTGCGCTTGCCGGTCTTGGCATCAGGTGCGCCAAGCGAAGCGGAAGGCAGCATGCCGAGCGAACCGGTGAGCATGGCCGCAACGTCGGAAAGCATGTCGCCGAAGAGGTTGTCGGTCACGATCACGTCGAACTGTTTGGGCTTGCGCACCAGCTGCATGCCGCCGGCATCAGCCAGCATATGCTCCAGCTGCACGTCCTTGTATTTGGCGGCGTGGGTTTCGGTGACGACCTGGTTCCACAAAACGCCTGATTTCATGACGTTGCGCTTTTCCATCGAGCAGACGCGGTTATCGCGGGTGCGGGCCAGTTCGAAGGCGACGCTGGCGATGCGCTCGATCTCGAAAGTGTCGTAAATCTGCGTGTCGATACCGCGCTTCTGGCCGTTGCCGAGATCGATGATCTGCTTCGGTTCACCAAAATAGACACCGCCCGTCAGTTCGCGAACGATGAGGATATCCAAGCCTTCGACCAGCTCCGGCTTCAGCGAGGAAGCGGCGGCAAGTGCGGGATAGCAGATGGCAGGGCGCAGATTGGCGAAAAGTTCGAGGTCCTTGCGCAGGCGCAGCAAGCCGGCTTCCGGGCGATGTTCATAGGGAACGCCATCCCACTTCGGGCCGCCAACAGCGCCGAACAGGATCGCATCGGCGGCAAGCGCCTTTTCCATGTCCGCATCGGAAATCGCCACGCCGTGGGCGTCGTAAGCGGAGCCGCCGACGAGGCCTTCCGAAACGGTGAAGCCGGAATTTTGCGCGCTGTTCATATAATCGATCAGCTTGCGGACCTCAGTCATGGCTTCAGGGCCGATACCGTCACCGGGCAGCAGGAATAGCGAACGGACTGTCATGAGAACCCTCCTTGGGCGGCGCGCCGGAAAACATCACGAAGGGTTTTCGATGGCGGCGCGCGCGGCGTCAAACTCGTTTCCGTCCTTGCCAGGTCATATCGCCAGCCGGACGGGATCGAGGGCTTCTTATCTCCGCCTCAAGGGCTTTTCAAGCAAAGCAAAAGCCGATCCGGTACGGTTTGGTACGGGATCGGCTTTTTTTGAAGAGCGTAAATATGATCATGCCCAGGGACGGACCGAGGCGTTGGCCTTTTCGAAAGTGTCGATAGCGCCGGAATGCTCCATGGTCAGGCCGATGTCATCGAGGCCGTTCAGCATGCAATGGCGCTTGAATTCATCAATCTCGAAGGTGATGGTGCCGCCATCGGGACCACTGATTTCCTGGCGTTCCAGATCGATAGACAGAACGGCATTCGATCCGCGCGAGGCGTCATCAAGCAGCTTTTCGAGGTTCTCGGGGCTGACGACAACAGGCAGGATGCCGTTCTTGAAACAGTTATTGTAAAAGATATCGGCAAAGCTGGTGGATATCACGCAGCGGATGCCGAAATCGAGAAGTGCCCATGGCGCATGTTCGCGCGAGGAGCCGCAGCCGAAATTGTCGCCAGCCACCAGAATCTGGGCGTTCTGGTACGCGGGCTTGTTCAGAACGAAATCCGGATTGGGCGAGCCATCCTCAAGGTAACGCGACTCGGCGAAGAGGCCCTTGCCAAGGCCCGTGCGTTTGATGGTCTTCAGATAGTCTTTCGGAATGATCATATCGGTGTCGATATTGACCACCGGCATGGGCGCGGCGACGCCCGTCAGCTTGGTGAATTTTTCCATCTGTCGCTTCCCGTGTTTCCCTTGAACAAATCCGGCGCGGGCAAAGCCTGCCGGATGTTCTCTTTCGGGAAATACTGCAAAACTTGGCGCTTTAGAAGCGCAAACCCGCGTTCTTCGGTACGCCTCGTGCAGCGTCCTCGCATTTTGACCCGATTAAAACGATCTCAGAGATCGATAATCGTGCCTTTGCCATCGTTCCAGACGCGCATATCGCGCTGGTGGCGAGGCTTGACGGGGATGGGGGCCGGCTTAAGGCGCGCGGAAAGCATACGGGCAGCGCTGAGAACGGCGAGCACGCCGATAAAAGCGACCGTGAGCGACGCCGTGAAAAGAGCAGCCATGGCCAGAATTGCGATGCCAGAGGCGGCGATGAAAAATGAACGGATGCCTTGCATGATTCAACCTTTCTTTCCAGACGAATGTGGGCCTTCTTCTTCCGGCTTGCAAGAGGATTCAGTGGATTGTCAGCTTGCAGATGTCACAAAAGCTTGACACAAGTGCGGCATGGTCAATTTTTCTGAAAATATTCTTGTGAGACCTCGCCGTTCGCTGCTGTCGGTTCCGGCCATAAATATCCGAGCACTCGAAAAAATCCGCGATCTCGATTGTGACGGCGTGATCCTCGATCTTGAGGATTCCGTCGCGCCCGACATGAAGGGCAAGGCGCGGGAAAATCTCGAAAAGCTGTTTTTAGACGCACCCTTTGCCGGGCGCGAGGCGATTATCCGCATCAACCCGCTCTCCACTCCGGATGGAAAGGCGGATTTGCAGCTCGTGCTTTCCTGCCGACCGCACGCGGTTCTTCTGCCGAAGGTGGAGCAGCCCGCCGATATTCATGAAGTGGCCGACCTTCTGGCGGAGGCGGACGCGCCGCAGGCAATGAAAATCTGGGCTATGATCGAAACGCCGCTCGGTGTTCTCAACGCTGCGTCGATTGCCGATGCCGCCCACACGCCGGATGCCCGGCTTGCCGCTTTCGTCATCGGCCTCAACGATCTGCGCAAGGAAACACGTGTTCCGGCCTTGCCCGGTCGCGCCTATCTTGTGCCATGGATGATGCAGGTGGTGCTGGCCGCCCGGGCCTATGGCCTCGATGTCATTGACAGCGTCTCCAATGATTTTCGCGATATCGCGGCTTTTCAGGTCGAATGCGAACAGGGACGCGCGATGGGCTTTGACGGTAAGATGCTGATCCATCCGGCCCAGATCGAACCGGCCAACCGGCATTTCGGCCCGGATGAGGCGTCGGTTGCGGAAGCCCGCGAGATTATTGCCGCTTTCGCAAAACCGGAATCTGTGGAATTGAACGTCATCAACATGAACGGGCGGATGATTGAGCGGCTGCATGTGGTTGAGGCCGAAAGGCTGGTCGCCATGGCCGATATCATCGCCCAAAGAAAGGCAGAAAAGACGTGAAGGTCTATCGTTTCATAACCGGCCCTGATGACTCAAAATTCTGTCACCGGGTCACAGAGGCGCTGAACAAGGGATGGGAACTTGCCGGCTCACCGAGCTATGCCTTCAACGCCGCAAGCGGCGTCATGCATTGCGGCCAGGCCGTGACCAAGGTGGTCGAGGGCAAAGAATATCATCCGGATATGAAGCTCGGCGAACAATAAGACGCGCCGCGGCGGGGCTATCGCTCCGCAGCGGCCTCGTCGGCGCTTTCCTCGATCCGCTCCATGTCATCATCCGACAGGCCGAAATGATGGCCGATTTCATGGATGAGGACATGGGTGATGATGTCGCCAAGCGTTTCCTCATTCTCGGCCCAATAGTCGAGAATGGGGCGGCGATAGAGCGTGATGCGGTTCACCATCTCGCCCGTTTCCATGGTGAAACGTTCGGAGATGCCACGACCCTCGAATAGTCCGAGAAGATCGAAGGGCGTTTCGAGCGCCATGTCCTCGAAGACTTCGTCGGTCGGAAAATCCGCGATCTCGATGATGAGATCCTTCGTCAGTGCGCGGAATTCTTCTGGCAGGTGGCCATATGCCTCGATCGCAAGCGACTCGAAGGCGGAAATTGTCGGCGCATGGCGGTCCCGCCAATCGTCGGTCTGGTCTATGCGGGCCATTTCTGCTCCTTGTTGGTAGGCCCATATAAACACTTGCTGCGCAAATTTCGAGACCTGACTGCTTCACCCGCCGAAAAAGCATGAAATTCTTGGCGTTACAGTTACTTTTCAAGCCGTCGTCATCTTGACATAAACCGGCGTCTCGCGTAATCGGCACCCAAATTGATGGCGTAGTGCGCCTTCCGTTTATTCCGTCCTTCAAAAGGCGGCTTCACCGGCAGACATTCAAAGGGACAGCCTGTCCCGACGGGTTTCTACCAAATTCCGACTGATAAAAAGACGGCCAGCTTGCTTTGGCGGGCAGAGCCGGAACGAACATGAAAGGATAACAAATGTTCGCAGTCATCAAGACCGGCGGTAAGCAGTACCGCGTAGCAGCCGACGCCGTGCTGACCATCGAAAAGCTGGAAGCAGAGGCAGGCGCAACTGTAGAATTCACCGAAGTTCTCGTTGTTGGCGAAGGCGCCGACGCCAAGTTCGGTGCACCCTTTGTCAAGGGCGCCATCGTCAAGGCTGAAGTTGTCGAGCACAATCGCGGCAAGAAGGTCATCGCCTTCAAGAAGCGTCGTCGTCAGAACTCCAAGCGTTCGCGCGGCCATCGTCAGCATCACACTGTCGTCCGCATCACGGACATCGTTGCTGCCTGATCGGCGCGACACGGGAAACAAGGTTTAAAGGAGAACTCCAATGGCACACAAAAAAGCTGGCGGTTCCTCGCGTAACGGTCGCGATTCCGAATCCAAGCGCCTTGGCGTGAAGAAGTTCGGCGGCGAAGCCGTCATTCCAGGCAACATTATTCTGCGCCAGCGCGGCACGCAGTGGCATCCGGGCGCCAACGTCGGCATCGGCAAGGACCACACGATTTTTGCGCTGACCGCAGGCAATGTAAACTTCCGCACGAAGGCCAACGGCCGCGTGTTCGTATCCGTGGCTCCGAAAGCGGAAGCCGCAGAATAAGCCGGTAAGCGTCATATGCAGCCGGTGTCCCATCGACCCGGCTGAGACGTATCAGGTTCAGTCAAGAAAACAGGGGAGATGGGGCACCACCCAACTCCCCTTTTTCTTTAACCTCATGGAGGGACTGAACCATGCAAGCTGAATTGTTAAGGGATGACCAATCACGGTCACCCGAGGAACGGCCGAGGCCCGATCGGTCGAGGAGCGATTGCCCCGTTTTACTGTCGCAGAGGCTGGTTTTACGCAAGCCTCACGAAGAAGACATCGACGCCCTTGCCCATCTTGCCAACAATGCCAATATCGCGACCATGGTGTCGCGTATGCCGCACCCTTACACGGCCAAAGACGCCGCGGATTTTGTGCGACGCTCCAAAGCTGGCGAGATTGGCAAGTGCGTCTATGCGATTACCCGCATGGACAATGGCGAGTTTCTGGGCTGCTGCGCGCTGGAACCCCAGGAAGATGAAAAGACCCTGGAAATCGGTTACTGGCTGGGGGAACCCTACTGGAACCGGGGCTATATGACGGAAGCGGCGCATGCGCTGATCGACATGGCCTTCCGCACGCGTGAAATCGACCAGATCGATGCCCGTTGCCGGGTCACCAACATCGCTTCGCGCCGCGTCATCCAGAAGTGCGGTTTCCAGTTCCAGGGGTCCGGCATGGTCGGCTCGCTGGCGCTCGGTGGCATGGTGCCGGTAGAATGGTACAGGCTGGACCGCAAGACCTGGGTTTCGCTGAAGAGCTGGGGGGACATGGGATGAGTGCGCTCGAACTGACCCGCCGCCGGGCCACCACCGCCGCAGCGCCGCCTGGCCCCTGCCCCGTCATCGAGACGCGGCGTCTGGTGTTGCGGCCGCAGCGGCTTTCCGATGCTGGCAGCATTGCGGAATCGCTTGGCGATTTCGCCGTGACGAAGATGCTGGCCCGCGTTCCTGCGCCCTACCATAAGCAGGATGCGCTGGAATGGTTGGTGCTGCGTACCTCCGGCACGCTGCCCGACTGGAATTTCGCCATCACCAGTGGCGACGATACCCTGATCGGTGTGGTCTCGGTGGAGTTGCGGCACGGCGAGTGGCATCTCGGCTACTGGCTCAACCGTTTCTACTGGGGCAAGGGTTACATGACCGAGGCGGTGGCCGCCGTGGTCGAGCGGTTTTTCCGCCGTATGCCGGGGGTGATCCTTCATTCCGGCGTGTTTGCGGATAATCCCGCTTCGCTGCGTGTCCAGGAAAAACTCGGCTTCCGGGTGACCGGCTGCCACCAGATCTACGCCACGGCACGCGCCGCCATGGTGGCGCATATCGATACGATGATCACGGCTGAGGATTTCATCCGGCCGCACCGCTGACACTTAAGGAGCATCGGGTTTTCCGAAAACCGCTATACACTTTTCGGCCCGATGCTTTGAACAAGGCCGGTTTACCCCAAACCGGCCTTGTCTCACGCAGGGGCTTCCCGCACGATAGTCTTTGACCTCGTGACGAAGCGCTTGTATTCGAAACGACGATATTTTTGTTTGACGCAACGGCAAGATTGTTGCGTCCGCAAACCGATAGAACGGCAGTCCGATGAAATTTCTCGATGAAGCAAAAGTCTATATCAAGTCCGGTGATGGTGGTGCTGGCGCCGTTTCCTTCCGGCGTGAAAAATTCATCGAGTTCGGCGGCCCTGACGGTGGTGACGGCGGACGCGGTGGCGACGTCTGGGTCGAAGTGGTCAATGGTCTCAACACACTGATCGACTTTCGCTTCCAGCAGCATTTCAAGGCCTCGATTGGACAGCACGGCATGGGCAAGACCCGCACCGGCGCCAAGGGTTCGGACGTGGTGCTGAAAGTCCCTGTTGGCACCCAGATTTTCGAAGAAGACAATGAAACGCTGATCATGGACCTCACCAAGGAGGGCCAGCGTTTTCGTCTTGCCGCCGGTGGCAATGGCGGTTTCGGCAATGCTTACTTCAAGTCCTCCACTAATCAGGCGCCTACCCATGCCAATCCGGGTCTGGCTGGTGAAGAAAAGACGATCTGGCTGCGGCTTAAGCTGATTGCCGATGCTGGTCTGGTCGGTCTGCCAAATGCGGGTAAATCCACATTTCTTGCGACGGTTACGCGCGCCCGTCCGAAGATCGCCAATTATCCCTTCACCACCCTTCATCCGAACCTCGGCGTGGCGACCATCGATGGTCGTGAATTCGTACTGGCTGATATTCCGGGCCTGATCGAAGGTGCGCATGAGGGCGTCGGCATCGGTGACCGGTTCCTCGGCCATGTGGAGCGTACCCGTGTGCTTCTGCACCTCGTCTCCGCACAGGAAGAAAAGGTCGGCAAGGCCTATAAGACTGTCAAGGCCGAGCTGGATGCTTATGGTGGTGGCCTGACCGACAAGCCGGAAATCGTGGCGCTGTCGCAGATCGACGTGCTTGATGAGAAAGAACTGAAGAAAAAGGCCAAGGAACTGGAAAAGGCCTGCGGTCGTCCGCCGCTTCTTCTGTCGGCTGCCGCGCATATCGGCATGACGGAAGCGCTGCGCGCCCTTCGCGATATCATCGTTTCGGCAAGCAATGGCGGCGATACCGCCCTTCCAGACCGGTCGATGCCGCATGAGAGCGAGGTCGAGGAAGAGGACGACCGCCTATGAGCCTGACGCGCAAGCCGCTGGGCAGCCACCACCGGATCGTCATCAAGATCGGGTCGGCGCTTCTGGTGGACCGTAAAACCGGCCTCAAGAAAGACTGGCTGGACGCCATCTGCGAGGATATCGCTGTGCTGAAGAAAAACGGCGCGGATGTCCAGGTCGTGTCTTCGGGCGCCATCGCGCTTGGCCGCACCGTGCTTGGCCTGCCCTCCGGTGCGTTGAAGCTGGAGGAGAGCCAGGCGGCGGCGGCCGTCGGCCAGATCGCGTTGGCGCGGGCATGGTCGGAAAGCCTGTCGCGGCATGAGATCGTCGCTGGCCAGATTCTGCTGACGCTCTCCGATACCGAAGAGCGTCGCCGTTATCTCAATGCGCGCGCCACCATCAATCAGTTGCTGAAGATCGGCGCCATCCCGATCATCAATGAAAACGATACCGTGGCAACCACCGAAATTCGTTATGGCGACAATGACCGTCTGGCCGCACGCGTGGCGACCATGACGGGTGCTGATCTGCTGGTGCTGCTGTCGGACATTGACGGGCTTTACACGGCTCCGCCGCATCTCGATCCCGATGCGAAATTCCTGGAGACGATCGCCGATATTACGCCTGAAATCGAGGCCATGGCAGGCGGTGCGGCATCCGAGCTTTCACGCGGCGGCATGCGCACCAAGATCGATGCGGGCAAGATCGCAACCGCTGCCGGTTGTGGCATGATCATCGCCTCCGGCAAAACGCTCAATCCGCTGAAGGCGATCGAAAACGGCGCTCGTTCCTCGTGGTTTGCTCCTTCTGGCACGCCGGTGACGGCGCGCAAGACCTGGATTGCCGGGCAATTGCAGCCGGCCGGCGAAATCCATGTGGATGCCGGCGCGGAAAAAGCCCTTTATGCCGGCAAGAGCCTGCTTCCCGCGGGCGTGAGGGTGGTGAAGGGCAATTTCGGCCGCGGCGATGCAATCGCCATTATCGGTGTCGAAGGCCGGGAGGTCGCGCGCGGTCTTGCGGGTTATGACGCGGATGAGGCGCGTCTTATCATCGGCCACAAGTCCAATGAGATCGAGGCTATTCTCGGTTATGTCGGGCGGGCGGCGATGATCCATCGCGACGACCTTGTGATGACCGGCGCCGCCGTCAAAATTAAGAGTGCAAAAAAGGATGAGGTCCATGCCTGAACAGGCCGTGAAGCAGAGCCATGATATTGACGCGCTGATGATGACCATCGGCGCTCAGGCAAAAGCTGCTTCGCGACCGTTGTCCATTGCAGGGACGGACCAGAAAAACCGTGCGCTTCTTGCCATGGCATCCGCCATCGAGGCGTCGAGGGATGTGATCCTTGCCGCCAATAAGAAAGATCTGGCGGCTGCGGACACTGCCGGGCTTGCCGCTTCCTTCGTGGACAGGCTTACCCTCAACGAGGCGCGGATTGCCGGTATTGCCGAAGGCATCCGCTCCGTTGCTGCGCTGGCCGATCCGGTTGGCGAGGTCATCGCTGCCTGGGATCGCCCCAATGGGCTGAAGATCGAGCGCGTGCGTACGCCGCTCGGCGTCATCGGTGTTATCTACGAAAGCCGCCCGAATGTGACGGCGGATGCCGGTGCGCTCTGCCTGAAGGCCGGTAATGCCGTCATCCTGCGTGGCGGATCGGATTCGCAACATTCATCGCGTGCTATCCATGCCTGCCTTGTGGATGGTTTGAAGATCGCCGGTCTGCCCGAACATGCCATCCAGCTGGTGCCGGTGACGGACCGCGCCGCCGTCGGCGCGCTTTTGGGTGGACTGAACGGCACCGTTGACGTGATTGTGCCGCGTGGCGGCAAAAGCCTGGTTGCCCGGGTGCAGTCGGAAGCGCGGGTGCCGGTCTTTGCGCATCTGGAAGGCATTTGCCATATCTATGTCGATGCATCGGCCGATCTCGATATGGCGAAACGCATCGTCGTCAACGCCAAGATGCGCCGCACC
Source organism: Agrobacterium sp. 22-210-1 (assembly GCF_053522525.1). Taxonomy (NCBI): domain Bacteria; kingdom Pseudomonadati; phylum Pseudomonadota; class Alphaproteobacteria; order Hyphomicrobiales; family Rhizobiaceae; genus Agrobacterium; species Agrobacterium sp. 22-210-1. The sequence goes on from NZ_JBNWCI010000004.1 coordinate 114,244, forward strand.
GGCATTTGCGGCGCGGCCGAAACCCTGCTAGTGGATGCCGCTGCTGTTTCCACACATCTGGCGCCACTCGTCCATGGCTTGATCGCAGCCGGTTGCGAGGTGCGTGGTTCGCAGGCGGTTCGTCATGTGGTTGAGGGCCTGAAGGCCGCGACGGAAGAGGACTGGCGCACCGAATATCTCGATGCGATCATTTCGGTTGCTGTCGTGGATGGCATTTCCGGTGCGATCGACCATATCGGCACCTATTCCTCCAACCATACCGAAGCGGTGGTCGCTGAGGACCCTCAAGTGGTCGAACGCTTCTTCAATGAGCTCGATTCGGCCATTCTGCTGCATAATGCTTCGACGCAATTTGCCGATGGCGGCGAATTCGGCATGGGTGCGGAAATCGGCATCGCCACCGGCAAGATGCATGCGCGTGGCCCCGTTGGCGTCGAGCAGCTTACTTCGTTCAAATACCGTGTGCATGGCACCGGCCAGACACGGACCTGATATTTGCCGACTGAGAAGCGACTTGGCCGACGTTATCTCACCATGCCGCATGCGGAGCGCGGCATGGTTGTCGGGCTGTTCGGCGGCTCTTTTAATCCGCCGCATGCCGGCCACGCGCTTGTTGCCGAGATTGCGCTGCGCAGGCTGGGTCTCGACCAGCTCTGGTGGATGGTCACGCCGGGCAATCCGCTGAAAAGCCGTTCCGAACTGGCGTCCCTTGAAGACCGTATCGCCGCCTGCGAAAAACTCGTGAGCGATCCGCGCATCAAGGTGACGGCCTTCGAAAAATCGCTGGGCATCAGCTATACGGCCAATACGCTTGCCAAGGTGAAGGCGAAAAATCCGCATGTTCGCTTCATCTGGATCATGGGCGCCGACAATCTGAAAAGCTTTCATCGCTGGCAGAAGTGGCGCACGATTGCCGAAACCTTTCCGATTGCCGTGATCGACCGTCCCGGCTCCACCCTGTCTTACCTCTCCTCCACCATGGCGCAGGCTTTCAGCCAGGCGCGGATAGACGAGGATGATGCGGGGGGTTTATGGAAAAAACGGGCTCCCGCCTGGGTCTTCATCCATGGTCCGCGTTCGACGCTCAGTTCCACGGCGCTGCGCAATAATCACAAATGATGTATGCGGCGGTCGTTGAAGGCTCCATATCTTGAAAAGTTAATGCTTTGATGCCACCTTTATTGTGTGACGCAGAGAATCGCGTCGCGCAGTATCTGTTTTGTCATTCTTGGAAAGGGAAAACCTCTGACAACAGTACACAGCAAGGGAAAAGCATTTGTTGCTATCCCGAAGGGCCAGGACAGTGGCGACGATGCCGCCGATCATGCCCTCGAAACCGTCCTCGCGAGCCTCGAGGACTCCAAGGCTGAAGATATCGTATCTCTCAACATTGCCGGAAAATCGGCGCTTGCGGACTACATGGTCGTAGTCTCCGGGCGATCGAACAGGCATGTTTCGGCGATTTGCGAGCATCTTCTCAAGGATATGAAGGATGAGGGGTTCGGCAACGCCCGCGTCGAAGGTCTGGAGACCGGGGACTGGGTGCTGATCGACGCCGGCGATGTCATCGTTCATGTGTTCCGTCCGGAAATCCGCGCCTTCTACAACATTGAAAAAATGTGGGCGACGCCGGAAATGTCGGAAGAAACGCTGCATTGATGCGGTGAGCCTTTGATCGAGTGCATCGTGTTTGCCGAAGGTCGTCTTTGCCTTCGGCACGATGTCTCTGGCCGGAAATCGAACCGGCCGCATAGGAATCCGCATTCTATGCTGTTAAGAGCGTGACCCTGTTTGTCACGACAGTCACAGGTTTGCGATGCGGATTTCGATTTTTGCGGTGGGACGGCTTAAAACCGGCCCTGAAAAGGATCTTGCGACCCGTTATATCGAACGTCTCGCGAAGACCGGCCCGGCAATCGGGCTGGAGTTTTCGCGGGTGATCGAGGTTGCGGAAAGCCGGGCGTCGAATGCGGAGACGCGCAAGCGCGAAGAAGCGGCGATGCTCGAAAAACATCTGGCCGACGGTTCAGTGCTGGTGCTTCTCGACGAGCGCGGCAAGGCGCTGGATAGTCCGGCTTTTGCCACGTTTTTTGGCGACCTGCGCGATAGCGGCAAGCGCGAACTCATCATTGCCATTGGCGGGGCTGACGGTCTCGACCCCGCGCTTTACGACAGGGCGGCGGCCGTTCTCAATCTGGGAAAGCTCACCTGGCCGCACCAGATCGTTCGTATTCTGATCGCCGAACAGCTTTACCGCGCCGTCACAATCCTTTCCGGTCACCCTTATCATCGGGTTTGAGCGGGTTTTGGTGTAAAAATCGTCTCAATTTTAACATGAAGCTCCGCGACACGAAAAGGCGCAGATGGCTTTGCCGTTGCCCTCTTTCAAGCCTCTTGGAAGATCGCAGCAAAATCCCTAATATCGGCGCTTCTGCTTCGGCATCAAAGAAAGTTCAAATGGACAAGAGGTCTCAACGAAAACAGCGCGCTGCCCTTGCGGGCGCGGTTATTGCTGCTTTCGTCATGGGGGCCGGTCCAGCCTATTCGCGGGACGATGCGGGCGCAGTTCCGGCCGAGAACGGCGATTCATCGCCGGACGCGTTGCAGACGCTGGAGAAGCGCCGTGACCAGAACCGGCAGGATCTGGAGGAACTGGTCGACAGTATCGGCCTTTCGGAAGACAAGACCCGCAATCTTGAGGAGAGCATCGCTTCCCTCAATCAGGACAGCGCCCGCATCCGGGAAGAGCTGATCGCGTCTGCTGCGCGGCGCAAGGCACTGGAAACCAAGATCAGCGACGGTGAGGATCGCCTCGCCAAGCTGTCCGTTCGCGAAGACGGTGTCAAAGCGTCGTTACGTGAAAGGCGGGGTGTGCTGGCGGAAGTTCTGGCCGCATTGCAGCGCATGGGCAGAAATCCGCCACCTGCCCTTCTCGTTTCGCCGGAGGATGCACTTGCTTCCGTGCGTAGTGCTATTCTTCTTGGTGCGGTCGTTCCGGGCATTCGTGGTGAAACCGACAAGCTGATTTCCGCTCTCAAAGAATTGACCGATCTCAGGCAGGCAATCGCTCGCGAAAAGGACGATCTTACGGGTATGATGACGGCAAGTCTGGAAGAGGAAAAACGCCTCGACCTGTTGATTGCCGAAAACGACCGTAAGAATACCCAGACGGCGTCGGAGCTTGAGGCTGAACGCAAACGATCCGAAGAACTGGCGAGCAAAGCGACCAGTCTTGAAGGTCTGGTCAGTTCGCTTGAAGGCGAGATTACGTCGGTGCGGGAAGCCATGGAAAAGGCGCGGGCGGAAGAGCAGCGCGTAGCCCGTCTTTCGGAAGCGGAACGTGAAAAGGAACGCGCTGCGGCAGCGGCTGGAATGCCTGATAAAAACCGCATTGCGCCCGCATATCCCTTCGCGAGTTTGAAGGGAAAACTGGAGGTTCCGGTTGCGGGCGAGGTGCTCAGGCGTTTCGGTGATGCTGACGGTACTGGCCATTTTTCCAAGGGAATTGTCGTTGCGAGCGGACCCGAGGCCATCGTGACGGCGCCTGCAGACGGCTTTGTGGTGTTTGCCGGAGATTTTCGCAGTTACGGCCGGATGATCATCCTCAACACGGGTGATGGATATCATGTGGTGATGACGGGCATGGACAATGTGAGGACACGGCAGGGAATGTTCGTGTTCTCCGGAGAGCCCATCGCCTCCATGGGTGCAAAAAGAGTAGCGAGTGCAGCAGCATTGGCGCTGGAAACCGACAGGCCAACGCTTTACATTGAGTTCAGGAAAGATGGTGTGCCGGTTGATTCCCAACCTTGGTGGACCGCAAAAAATACCGGAAGGGCGCACAATGATTCGTAAGGTTTCGCTTCTCCTTATCGGTGGGCTTATGGGCGCCACGGCGATGAGCGTGATTTATTCGGCGAGCATGCCGGCACAGGCGGCCGGGCCTTCGACCTACAAGGAGTTGTCGATATTCGGCGACGTGTTCGAGCGCGTGCGCGCGCAATATGTGACGCCGCCGGATGACGAGAAGCTGGTGGAGAATGCCATTAACGGCATGCTCAGCTCGCTCGATCCGCATTCCAGCTTCATGAATGCCAAGGATGCCACCGACATGCGCACCCAGACCAAGGGTGAGTTCGGCGGTCTCGGCATCGAAGTGACCATGGAAAACGAACTGGTCAAAGTCATCTCGCCGATGGATGATACGCCGGCTTCCCGCGCGGGTATTCTTGCTGGTGACTTCATTTCGGAAATTGACGGTACACCGGTTCGCGGCCTCAAGCTGGAGCAGGCTGTTGAAAAGATGCGTGGTGCGGTCAAGACGCCGATCAAGCTGACGGTCATCCGCCAGGGCGCGGATAAGCCGCTTGAAATCACCGTTGTACGTGATGTGATTGCCGTTCGTGCGGTCAAGTCTCGCGTCGAGGGCGACAATGTCGGTTATCTGCGCGTCATCTCCTTTACCGAAAAGACCTATGACGATCTCGAAAAGGCGATCAAGAAGATCAAGGCGGACGTGCCGGCTGACAAGCTGAAGGGTTACGTGCTTGACCTGCGCCTTAATCCGGGCGGTCTGCTCGATCAGGCGATCAATGTCTCCGATGCTTTCCTTGAGCGTGGCGAAGTCGTTTCGACCCGCGGCCGTAACCCGGATGAGACCCGTCGCTTCAACGCGACGGCCGGCGATCTGACCGATGGCAAACCGGTGATCGTGCTCGTCAATGGCGGCTCGGCTTCGGCTTCTGAAATCGTTGCCGGCGCGTTGCAGGATTTGCGCCGTGCGACCGTGGTCGGCACGCGCTCCTTCGGCAAGGGGTCGGTTCAGACGATCATTCCGCTCGGCGAGGCGGGTGCGCTGCGCCTGACCACGGCGCTTTATTACACGCCGTCGGGCAAATCCATCCAGGGTACGGGCATCGAGCCTGACATTAAGGTGGAGCAGCCATTGCCGCCGGAACTGCAAGGCAAGGTGACCACCGAAGGTGAATCCGGTCTTTCCGGCCACATCAAGGGCCAGAGTGAAACCGACGAAGGTTCGGGTTCCTCCGCCTATGTTCCGCCGGAAGCCAAGGACGATATCCAGCTTAACTATGCGCTGGATCTGCTGCGCGGCGGCAAAACTGATCCGTCTTTCCCGCCGAACCCGGACAAGGCTGTGGTCAACAAGCAGTAAGATAGATGCGCCGGCCAGCCGGCGCATTTTTTCGATTGCTTAAAGCGGGTCGCGATTTCCAGATTGGCTGCTTTTGCTTTAAGTCCCTGTTTTTCCGCATGTCGTTACCGCAAACCACCGCGTAGTTTTGTGTGACATGCTTCGACCGTTTGGACGGACCGTTCATTGCCTTCGGACCTGCGAAAACCGCTTCTGGGTCGTCAGAAAAAAAGCGTCGGTATCAACCGGCGCTTTTCCGTCATTATGGTTTTGTCCGTGCTTGCGGTTTTCTCTATCGGCGGGCTCTCCGTCTATACGGCGCTTTCGCCAGGCAATCTGCAGAAGACGGGCCCCGGGCCGGATGTTCAACCGCAGCCGCCCCACAGCACGCCTGAAACGGCGGTTGCCGATGGGGCCGGTTCTGCTGAGACGGCCGGCCTGAAACCGGAAAGCGGCCGGTCTGGCGCCAATATCAACCGGGAAACCATGCCGGACGGCAATGTCGTATCGGTCTATTCTCCGAGACCCCGCGATGGCAATGGGCCGGTGTTGATGAGTGGCCAGACCTATGGTCAGGACCCGCGCATGGCCACTCGTCCCAATGAGGAGTTGCTGGAAGAGTCCGCATTCGGACGGCTGCCGGTCGTTGGCGCCGATGGCCTGCGGCCGATGGAGCAATATGCAAGGCCTTGGTCGGGTGCCCGTGGCACTCGGGTGGCAATCGTCGTCGGCGGTCTCGGCCTCAGCCAGACGGGTTCGCAAAAGGCCATCCGCGATCTGCCACCGGAGGTGACGCTTGGTTTTGCCGCAAGCGGCAACAGCCTGCAGCGCTGGATGCAGGAAGGGCGCCGAGAGGGCCATGAGATCCTTCTGCAGATACCGCTGGAGCCTTTCGGTTATCCCGGTACCAATCCCGGACCTGACACGCTGCTGGCCGGCGATCCTGCGAAGGTCAACATCGACCGGCTGCATCGCTCCATGGCAAAAATCACCAATTATACCGGCATCATGAACTATCTTGGTGGGCGTTTCCTTGCTGAACAGGCGGCGCTGGAGCCGGTGATGCGCGATATCGGCAAGCGCGGGCTGCTGTTTCTGGATGATGCTTCATCGGCACAGTCGTTGAGCGGCGGGATTGCCAAGGCGATCTCTGCGCCGCAGGGTTTTGCCGATGTTCTGCTTGATGGCGAAGTGACTGAAAGCGCCATCCTGCGTAAGCTGGATGAGCTGGAGCGAATTGCACGCCGCAACGGCCAGGCGATCGGTGTGGCTTCGGCTTTCGATGAAAGCATCGCCGCCATCTCCAAATGGTCGCGGGAAGCGGGCGGGCGCGGTATCGAGATCGTTGGCGTTTCTGCGCTTGTTTCGCAGCAGGCGGGGCAGTAAACCTTCTGCGCGGCCATTTCATGCGCTTTTGCGGCGCTCAGCAATGCGGGTTTCCCATGACAATCAAAGCAGAAGATTTGCCTTACCGCCCCTGCGCGGGAATAATGGTTCTCAACGCCGAAGGCCTTGTCTGGGCCGGCCGGCGCATCAGTGAAGGTAATTCCGAATATGACGGCTCACCGCAATTGTGGCAGATGCCGCAGGGCGGCATCGACGATGGTGAGCGGCCCTTGACGGCCGCCATTCGTGAACTTTACGAAGAAACCGGAATGAAGACGGTGACTCTGCTTGCGGAAGCGAGTGACTGGATCAACTACGATCTGCCGCCCGAACTGATCGGCATCGGTTTAAGGGGCAAATATCGCGGGCAGGCGCAGCGCTGGTTCGCTTTCCGTTTCGAAGGCGACGAAAGTGAAATCCAGATTGACCCGCCGCCGACGGGCCACACGGCAGAATTTGATGCCTGGGGCTGGAAGCCGATGGAAAGCCTTCCGGAATTGATCGTGCCGTTCAAGCGCGGGGTCTACGAGCAGGTGGTGGCAGAGTTCCGGCACCTCTCCGGCAAATAAATAAAAAGGCGGCCATTGGCCGCCTTTTCCTTGTCCAATGTCGAAAGCTTATTCCGCTTCGTTGGCGGAATCGGCGTTGAGCTGACCATATTTTTCCACGCCGATCTTGCCGAGCAGATCGAGCTGGGTTTCGAGGAAGTCGATATGGCCTTCTTCGTCGATCAGCAGGGCTTCAAACAGCTTCATGGAGACGTAGTCTCCGGCCTCGGAACAGATGTCACGCGACTTCTTGTAGGAGGTGCGTGCGTCGTATTCGCCCGCCAGGTCTGCTTCCAGTACTTCCTTGACGTTCTGGCCGATGCGCAGCGGAGCCAGTGTCTGAAGGTTGGGATGGCCTTCGAGGAAGATGATACGATCGATGATCTTGTCGGCGTGCTGCATCTCTTCGATGGATTCAGCGCGCTCCTTCTTTGCGAGCTTGGTGTAGCCCCAGTCGTTCAGCAACCGGTAATGAAGCCAATATTGGTTCACCGCACCGAGTTCGAGAAAAAGGGCCTCGTTAAGCCGCTCGATGACTTTTTTGTCGCCTTTCAATGTCCGCTCTCCTGTTCTCTTCATGGAATCGCTTCAGGCGGGACATAAAATCAAAAACATCGGCCTCAGTCGAGTGGCGACGGGCGTGATATTCTTCGGTGGTCTTGATGATCAGATCGACAACGGTCGGGAAACAGCCGCAGCAGCGACCACGTTTTTCCATGGCGTGATACACTTTCGCCGGAACGATCAGCTGCCAACAGTCCTCGTCGAGGAGTTCGTTGATAACGTCCCGGATATCGTGATCAGTGATGTAATTGCAGCTGCAAACCAGCATGATGGACTGCCTGTATGACGCAACACGTTGTTTTCGTTCTTAAACCAAAACAGGACACCAAATGTCAAGAAAAACCTCTTTTTGAATCGGCGTGGAATTTCTAGACTCATTCTAAACTATACAAAAACTATCGTATTTTCATTGGTTTAGCGTGTGATACTTTCCGGTGTTTCGTGCTCAAGTTTTTGTGCTTGGCAATATTACCAGAGTAGCTATCACGAAAAGTTTACTGATTTAGCTGTCGCCTAAGTGAAGAGCAGCCGATCTCAGGCGAAATATTGCCCGCCATTGGCCGTCATGGTGGAACCGGTGATGAAGCCCGCCTCGTCGGAAACGAGAAACAGGACGCAACGGGCAATTTCTTCCGGTTCGCCCAGCCGGCCGACCGGAATCTGCGGGACGATCCGTTCGGCAAGTACTTTTTCCGGTATCGCTCTCACCATCTCGGTGCCGATATAGCCGGGGCAGATGGCGTTGACGGTGATGTTGCGGCTGGCGCCTTCCTGGGCGAGCGCCTTGGTGAAGCCGATATCGCCTGCTTTGGAGGCGGAATAGTTGGCTTGCCCCGCCTGGCCCTTCTGGCCATTGATGGAGGAAATGTTGACGATGCGGCCAAAGCCGCGATCTCGCATGCCCGGCCAGACCGGATGCGTCATGTTGAAGACGCCGGTGAGATTGGTGTCGATCACTTCGCGCCATTGCTGCGGCGACATCTTGTGAAACATCGCATCGCGGGTGATGCCGGCGTTGTTGACGAGAACCTCGACGGGACCGAAGGTCTCTTCCACCTTTGTAATGCCGTCGACGCAGGCGTCGTAGTCGCGAACGTCCCACTGAAACGCGGGGATGCCGGTTTCTTTCTGGAATGCTTCCGCCCTGTCGGTCGTGAAGGCATAGTTGACGGCCACGCGATAGCCGGCCGCCTGCAGGGTGCGGGCGATTGCAGCACCTATGCCGCTCGTCCCGCCGGAAATCAAAGCAACCCGGCTCATATCGGCCTCCATGACCTGTCAACGAAGCGTCTCAATATGCGAGCGCTCCCAACTATTGCAGAACTTGTTCGTCGTGCTCAACGGCCATAGAAATGCGGCCAATGGGAGGCTGCTTCTACCCTATTGTGCACTGAACCGGAATTGCTTTTTGGCAAGTCGTGCGGCGGTTTTTCAGAGCGCTTCGATGCACATGGCGACACCCATGCCGCCGCCGATGCAGAGTGTTGCGAGACCCTTCGACACGTTACGGCGGCGCATTTCGAAAATCAGCGTATTCAGGACGCGTGCACCGGAAGCGCCGATCGGATGGCCGATGGCAATCGCCCCGCCATTGACGTTGACGATATCGGGATCGAGGCCCAGTTCGCGCACGACCGCGCAGGATTGGGCCGCAAAGGCCTCGTTGGCCTCAACGAGACCAATATCGTTGATAGACCAACCGGCCTTGGCCAGCGCCTTGCGGGAGGCGGGAATGGGGCCGGTGCCCATGATCTGCGGATCGACACCCGCCGTCGCCCAGGAGGCGATACGGGCCAGCGGCCTGATGCCGCGCTTTCCCGCCTCCTGTTCCGACATCAAAAGTGTGGCGGCTGCGCCATCATTCAGACCGGAGGCATTGCCTGCTGTCACCGTGCCTTCCTTGTCGAAGGCGGGGCGAAGCTTTGCCATGGTTTCCAGCGTAGCGCCGGCGCGGATATGTTCGTCGGCATCGATGACGATATCGGCTTTGCGGCCTTTGACCGTGAAGGCGACGATTTCATCGGCGAAACGCCCGGCGTTCTGTGCGGCTTCAGCCTTGTTTTGCGATGCGACAGCGAATTGATCCTGCTCATCACGGGAAAGCTGCCATTGGCGGGCGATATTTTCGGCGGTGATGCCCATGTGGTAGCCATAAAAGGCGTCGGTCAGGCCGTCCTTCAGCATGGTGTCGATCATCTTGAAATCGCCCATCTTCACACCGCCGCGCAAATGTGCGCAGTGAGGCGCCATGGACATGGATTCCTGGCCGCCGGCAATGACAATGTTCGCGTCGCCGGTCACGATCTGCTGCATGCCCAGCGCCACGGCGCGCAGGCCGGATCCGCAGAGCTGATTGAGGCCGAATGCGGTCGCTTCCTGCGGTATGCCGGCTTTCATGGCCGCCTGCCGCGCGGGGTTCTGCCCTTCGCCTGCCGTCAGCACCTGACCGAGAATAACTTCATCGATTTCATTCGCCGCAACACCCGCGCGTTCCAGCACGGCATTGATGACGGTTGCGCCCAGCTCGTGGGCGGGCGTGTTGGCGAAGTGGCCATTGAAGGAACCGACGGCGGTGCGCGCGGCGCTGGCAATCACGATTGAAGGCAGGGTCATCTCTATTCTCCTCACATGCGGGCGGAGACTGGCAAAGCTTTCAATACAAGTCAAATGCCGAAAGTTGCTTTAAAAGATGTTGCTAAATCACTCGGGAATCTTGCGGAAAATTGCTGCGCAAAAAACAAACTGTTGCGATGCACAAAACATTTGTCAGAGGGCTTGTTTTGCGCATACACTTTGCGACGGGAAGAGCAAGAACACCAAAAAACAAGAAAATACCATCATCGCGAGGAGGCGGGCATGGCGAAACACGACGGCGAAACAATCATTAAAAAATACGCCAACCGGCGGCTCTATAATACCGGCACCAGCACTTATGTGACGCTCGACGATCTGGCGCAGATGGTCAAGCGCGGCGAGGACTTCAAGGTTCAGGACGCCAAGTCGTCCGAAGACATCACCCATGCGGTTCTGACGCAGATCATCGTCGAACAGGAAGCCAAAACCGGCAATACGTTGCTGCCGACGGCGTTTCTGCGGCAGTTGATCTCCTATTACGGCGACCAGATGCAGATGGTCGTGCCGACATTTCTCGAACATTCGATGAAGACATTCTCGGATCAGCAGAGTCAGATGCAGGAACATATGGCCAAGGCGTTTGGCGACGGTTCGCTTGCCCGCAATTTTCAGGCGCCGCTGCAAATGATGGAAGAGCAGATCCGCCGCAACACGGAACTGTTCCGACAGGCGATGCAGGGTTTTACGCCTTTCGCAATGCCGCAGGCGCCGAAGGAAACCCGCAAGCCGAATGCGTCCGAAATCGATGAGCTGAAGGCGCAGCTGCGCGCATTGCAGCAAAAACTGGATCAGCTCTGATTCTGCGTCATTCTGGCCGATGCTGGACTTGACCACCGCATCGGCTGCTGCTTCTGGCTTTCAACCTGCCGTTCTTTCCGGCACGCGCAACAGGAGCAGGAAACCTGCCCCCAGAAACAGGATGAGTGTGGCCATGCCGATATGGGCGGAGCCGCTTATAGTGGTTGCTATGGAAAACGACAGCGTCGCCATGAAACTCGTGGCGCGCCCGGAAAGCGCGTAGATGCCGAAATAACGGCCCGCTTCTGCCACGGTGATATTGCGGGCGAGATAAGAGCGCGACGAGGCCTGAACGGGGCCGAAGGCGAGGCCGATCAACACGCCATACAGCAGATAGGCTTTTTCCGCGCCTGTCGCGAAGATGCCGCCATTATCCGCTGTCGATAATTGTATCCAGCCAAACAGGGTCGAGCCCTTTTCCGTGGAGACGATGCCGAGCGTGGCGAGCAGTAGCAACACCAGACTGACAAGGATAGTGATGCGCGATCCGAGTTTCTGATCGACCCGCCCGGCCACAAAACAACCCGCGATGGCGACGATGTTGAGGAGAATGCCGAAGAGGCCGATTTCCATTGTCGCCCAGCCGAACATGCCGGCGGCGAAGGCCCCGCCCAGTATGAGAACGCCATTGACGCCATCCTGATAGAGCATCCGTGCAATCAGGAACCGCAACAGCGCAGGGCGGTAACGAAGCTCGCGGAGCGTGATCTTCAGCTCCCCAAGCCCCGAGCGGATCGCTGCTGCGAAGGGCAGGCCCTTGTCGGCGTCCGGGGTCAACAGAAACATCGGCAGAATGAAGATGAGGTACCAGAGGGCGGCGAGGGGGCCGGTTATTCTGGCGTCCTCACCGGTTGCGGGATCGAGGCCGAAAAGCGGCTTGATACCGGCGATGGTCACCCCGGTTTGTGGATTGGCGGCCAGAAGCGTCACCACGGCAATCAGCACCACCATGCCGCCAAGATAACCGAGCCCCCAGGCGAGATTGGAAATGCGCCCGACATTTTGCGGGTTGGTCAGTCGCGGCATCATGGAGTCGTTGAAGACAATCGAAAATTCCGCCGCGATGGAGGCAAGGATCATACAGAGGATCGGCAGGACAAGCGGTGAGCCCGGCGCTGCAAACCAGAGGAAAAACAGGCTGGCGATCTTGATGACGGCAAAAAAGGCGATCCACGGCTTGCGTGCGCCGGATTGATCAGCGATGGAGCCGAGGATGGGCGAGAAGAGGGCGATGATGATCGAGGAGACCGTCGCCATATTGCTCCATGTCGCTTGCGCCGAAATCGGATCATCGGTGAGACGGGCGACGAAATAAGGCCCGAAAACGAAAGTGGTGACGACGGTGAAAAAAGGCTGTGCCGCCCAGTCGAACATGACCCAGCCCCAGATCCCGCGTTTGGCAACCACTGTTTCCGCGTTTTGGGAGGGGACAGTCATTCATCGTCCTATCGGATAATCGGGAAGGATAGAGTGCGGGATGCCGGTCATCCGCTGCGTTTGTCGCCATCCGGGTCGATAACCCGGATGGCGTTTTTAAGACTGCCGATCAGCGCGCCTGAACGATATCGCCAAGCAGCCCCGCCGCCACGGTCAGGCGGGCAAGGTTGGTATCACCGCTTTCGCTGAGCGCGCCTAGCTCGGAGACGATGCGGTTCACCCGCACGCGGTCGGCGGCATACCAAGCCTGAACCGGATCTTTCTCCTTTGCATATTCCGTCAATGCAGAGATGACGATCCGGCGTCTGGAGGAGGAAATCTGGTCCTGGCTGCGCAGAAGAGCCAGGCTCTCGTAATGATCGGCCGGTGCGATGCGCTGGCTGGCGTCCAGCAGGCGTGCCACACGGAAGGTCGATGAAACGGTGGCATAGCTTTCGGCGGCACGGGCAAGTGTCGTGCCCGCACTTTCGGCGATACGCATGATCTCCGGTACATAGACCAGCAGGGAAAGCGTATCCAGCTCTTCCAGAAGTGCGGAAGGAATGCCGTCGATTTCCGTTACGCCCAGCTCGCGGCGATATTTTGCCGCTGCCGGCGACAGCGTCTTGATGGCGGTTTTCAGCCGCTCGATCTCGGTCGCCATGTCGTCTGTTGCGGCACCTACGCTTCGGGTCTGCAGGTAAAGCCTGCTTGCATCGGAGAAGATGCGGGCGATGGTGGCATAGAGCCCGTTCTGGACTTGCCCCCCGATCTTGCCATCAAGCGCGTCGACCTCACTCCACAGACGTTTGAGGCCGAAACCATCCTCGACGATGACGGCCGCCTTGACGACGTCAGCTGCCAGAAGACCGCTTGCATCGCCAAGTTTCTGCACGAAGCCCGGGCCACCGCGGTTGACCACGGCGTTGGCGAGTGCGGTTGCAACGATTTCACGGTGCAGACGATGCGCCTTGATATCGTCCGCATAGTTCTTCTGCATCTTGGCCGGGAAATAATCGACCAGAAGATGCTGGAGATAAGGCTCATCCGGCAGCGGGCTTGCCACCAGTGCGTCGAACAGCGTCAGCTTGGCATAGGACAGAAGCACACCGATTTCCGGTCGGGTCAGCGGCTTGCCAGAGGCATATCTTTCGCTGAATTCGGCATTGCTGGGCAGGGTTTCGACCTTGCGGTTCAGCTGTCCGGTTGCCTCCAGCGCGCCCATCAGGCGGCCAAGCTCTTCGCGGTTTGCGAGCCCCAGCCGTTCCGTCAGCGAGATCGCCAGCGATTGCAGGTAGTTGTTGCGCAGCACCAGCTGCGCCACTTCCGGCGTCATGGAGGCAAGAAGCTGATTGCGCTTCGGCATCGTCAGGCGACCGCTATTGACGGCGGAGGCGAGCGCAATCTTGATATTGACCTCGACGTCGGAGGAGTTCACGCCGGCCGAGTTGTCGATGGCGTCGGAATTGCAACGCCCGCCAGAAAGCGCATAGGCGATGCGGCCCTTCTGGGTGATGCCCAGATTGGCGCCTTCGCCGATGACCTTGGCGCGCAGTTCGGTGGCGTTGACGCGGATGGGGTCGTTCGCCCTGTCACCCACCTCGGCATTGGTTTCCACCGCCGCCTTGATATAGGTGCCGATGCCGCCGAACCAGAGGAGATCGGTCGGCGCCTTCAGAATGGCGGTCATGATCTCGAAGGGCGTGGCGACTGACTTGTCGATGCCGATGGCAGACACGGCTTCCGGCGTCAGCGTCACCGATTTTTCGGAGCGCGAAATGATCATCGCGCCGGCGGAGAGGGTCGATCGGTCATAATCCTGCCAGCTGGAGCGCGGCAGTTCGAAAAGCCGTTTGCGCTCAGCGAAGGACTTGTCGGTATCGGGGTCCGGATCGATGAAGATATCGCGGTGATCGAAGGCGGCGATCAGCCTGATCTTTTCCGACAGCAACATGCCGTTGCCGAAAACGTCACCGGACATGTCGCCCACACCCGCCACTGTAAAGGGGGTCGTCTGGATGTCGGTATCCATTTCACGGAAATGGCGCTTTACCGTTTCCCAGGCGCCACGCGCGGTGATGCCCATCTTCTTGTGGTCATAACCGGCGGAACCACCCGAGGCAAAGGCGTCGTCCAGCCAGAAGCCGGCATCATGGGCGAGGCCATTCGCCGTATCGGAAAATGTCGCCGTTCCCTTGTCGGCGGCAACGACGAAATAGGGGTCGTCACCGTCGAGCCGCAGCGTATCGGCTGGCGGTATGATGGCGTCATCGACGATATTGTCGGTGATGGAGAGCAGGGTGCGGATATAGGTCTTGTAGGCCTCGCGGCCGGCATTAAAGACCTCATCGCGGGAGCCGCCGGCGGGCAGGTTCTTCGGGAAGAAGCCGCCCTTGGCGCCAACCGGTACGATCACCGCGTTCTTCACCTGCTGCGCCTTGACGAGACCGAGCACTTCTGTGCGGTAATCCTGGCCGCGATCCGACCAGCGCAGACCGCCGCGTGCGACCTTGCCGAAGCGCAGATGCACGCCTTCGACCTCGGTTCCGTAAACGAAGATTTCGCGGAAGGGACGCGGATCGGGCAGACCGTCCAGATGTTTCGGATCGAACTTGAACGCCAGGAGATCACGTGGCGTGCCATCGGCATTTTTCTGGAAGTAGTTGGTGCGCAGCGTCGCGTCGATGGCGTTGACGTAACGCCTCAGCGTGCGGTCCTCATCGAGATTGGGGACGCCACTCAATGCCGCTTCGATCGCCTTGTGTATTTCCGCGAGTTTCTTCAGCCGCTTCTTTTCGTCGACAGACGGGTCGAAGCCAGCCTTGAACAGCGCGAAAATATTGCGGGAAATGGCCGGATATTTGAAGAGCGTTTCGGAAATATGCTCCTGCGAATAAACAATGCCGGTTTGACGAAGGTAGCGTGCATAGGCGCGCAAAACGGAGACTTCGCGCACGGACAGACCGCAGGCGAGGATCAGCCGATTGAAGTTGTCGTTATCAACCTTGGCTGAGAAGGCGGCAAGGAAGGCCTCCTCCAGTTTCGGTCCGTAATGCGGCAGGTCGAGCGTCGTGCCCGCCGCGACGGATAGCTCCATGTCGTGCAGCACGATGTCGCGCTTTCCGTCATCTGAAACGACACCGATATCGAAGGTACGTTCGCTGATGACGTTGAAGCCCAGATTTTCGAGCAGCGGTACGCGGCGCGAAAGCGGCAGGTGGCCGTCGCGGTGGAAAATCTTCAGCGACAGCGTGTCGGCCGACTGGCCTTCCTGCTGGTAGAATTCAATGCGGACCGGCTCACCATTGGCGGCGGCCAGAATGTCCGGCATGTCACCGATCGCTTCTTCAGGCGTAAAGGCTTCCTGATAGGCCTGATCGACTTCCAGCACCGGTGCGCCCGGTTCGGACAGGGTGACGAGGTGGTCTATCCAGCGTGCTGCAATATCGCTGACGGCGTCTTCCAGCCTGTCCTGAGCGATGCGCGGCGTCTTGCCTTCCGTGCGGCCGACGATGAAATGAACGCGGGCAACGGCGCCTTCCGGGAAGGCGGGGTAATAGGCGGAAATATGCCCGTCATAGACCTTGCTCAGATAATCGCCGATCTTCTCGCGGACATAAGAATTGTACTCCTCACGCGGCACGAAGATGATCGCCGAAACGAACCGGTCGAAACGGTCGATACGGGCGAGGACGCGTACACGCGGCCGGTCGCTCAGTTCCATGATCTGCTCGATGAAGCGGATCAGAAGGTCCGTCTCGATCTGGAAGAGATCGTCACGGGGATAGGCTTCCAGCGTGTTCTGCAGGATGCGGCCGGAGTGGCTGTTCGGATCGAAGCCGAAATGCCGCTCGACATCCGCGACTTTGGCGCGCAGCAACGGGATCTGCTTGACCGAACGTGTATAGGCGGTGGCGGTGAAAAGGCCGACGATGCGCAATTCGCCGATGACGTTGCCGTCCTCGTCGAAGCGCTTGATGCCGATGTAATCCATATAGGCACGGCGGTGCACGATGGACTTCACATTGGCCTTGGTGACGATGAGGAAATCCGGACCATCAAGGAAGGCAAGGATTTCAGGCGTCGTCGTCACGGCATTCTTGCCGAGGCGCAGCACGCGCACATCCGGATCGCTCAGGCTGCCCAGGCCGACGCCATCACCGCGTTCGATCTTGGCGTTCTTCCCCTTGCCGGAATAGGTGTAATCCCGCATGCCGAGGAAGGTGAAATTGTCGTTGCGAAGCCAGTTGAGGAATTCAACTGCTTCCGTACGCTCGGTCTTGCGCCGCGAGGAGCCGCGCTTCGACAATTCGTCCAGCGCCTCGTCAAGCTTCGCGAGCATGGGCCGCCAGTCACGATAGGCGGATTGCACCTGTGTGAGGACAAAGCGCAGCCGTTCTTCCAGCGTTGCGGCGGCCTGCTGTGTCAGTGGCGCAATATGCAACTGGATGAGGCTGATATTGTCAGCGGGATCATCCTCGGGTTCCGCAAGGCGGTAACCTGCCTGCGCGTCGTCATCGCGCACGAGGATGGGATGCACCGCAAGGTAAAGGCCGCGATAGGTGCTGGTGACCTCGCCCATGACTGAATCATAAAGGAAAGGCATGTTGCGGCCGATAATGGTCAGGACCGTTACCGGAATCTCACGCGGCGAAACACCTTCTACCTGAGTGATGCTGATGTGGGGCGTCTCTCCGGACCAATGCGACAGCGCCTGGAAACTGTGAGCCGCGCTCGCCGCCAGCATCTCGGCGGAATAATATTCTATATCGTCGGCACTTGCCCTTCCATAAAGAATACCTGGATCAAGAAATTGGACATTTTCGGCAATTGCCTGCTGGCGCGCTTTTTCGATCTGTTTTTCGCGTTTTGGATTATTTCTGTAGCCCATTTGACGTGGATTCCTCCAAAAATCACACTTTAATATAAAAAAGCACCGTCAATTTACGGATTTTGCCTTTTCAGTCGAATCGGATATTGGCGTGGAATTACGAAGAGTTTAAGAGGCTTTCGTATTTCTTTGGTCGGTAAGTGAAATTTTTTTGCTTCTTTTGCCATGAGGGTCTGTCGCGAAGCATTTGACAGTATTTTAGCGGCTAATTTTTAGGCGGTTATTGAGCCGCCATGTGATGTTGCGGCCACGGTCGAAGCAAATTATTGATTTGCGCCTATTTTTGTGGTACACCAACGACACTGATCCACAGCGTGGCATTTGTGTGCCCAAAAACACCACGAAAGCAACACCTCTTTTGCACGCGGTTTCCGTGACATATCGAGCGTTTACGTTATCGAACCCCGCAAGACGGGAAGGTGTTTTTTTGCGTGCACGGCTGGACCAGTGCGGAGTCACCTGACGGTTCCCCCGTCTCATCAGGGCCTGACCGACCCAACCCCGGCATTGCCGGGTATGTAACAGGGAGTTTTTAGAACGAATGACGACCCAGCAGAAGAAATCTCCAGCACATCACGGTTTCAAGACCGGTGAAGCGATTGTGTATCCCGCTCATGGTGTCGGTACCATTTCTGCAATCGAGGAACAAGAAGTCGCCGGCATGAAGCTTGAGCTTTTTGTCATCGATTTCGAAAAAGACAAGATGCGTCTTAAAGTTCCCGTCGCCAAGGCTGTCAGCATCGGCATGCGCAAGCTTTCCGAAGGCGATTTTGTCGAGCGGGCGCTGAAAGTGGTGCAGGGCAAGGCACGTGTGAAGCGTACCATGTGGTCGCGCCGCGCCCAGGAATATGATGCGAAAATCAATTCCGGCGATCTTATCGCGATCGCGGAAGTGGTACGCGATCTTTACCGTGCCGAAAATCAGCCGGAGCAGTCCTATTCCGAGCGTCAGCTTTATGAAGCTGCTCTCGATCGCATGGCGCGCGAAATTGCCGCCGTCAACAAGATGTCCGAAACCGAGGCTGTTCGCCTGGTGGAAGTCAACCTTGCCAAAGGCCCCAAGCGTGGCAAGGCTGTTGAAGAGGACGATTCTCAGGACGAAGCCGCTTAATATCAGGCTTTCTCCTTTCTAAAAAAACCCGCCAGAATGGCGGGTTTTTTGTTGCCTGATTGCAGGATGCGTCTCACAGGATGCGAATTTTCGTACCCTTGCGCATATGCGGCAGAATGCGCCGCATATCTCTGGGGTGCAGGGCGACGCAGCCAGCGGTCGGCTCATATCCCGGGCGGATCAAATGCATGAAGATCGCCGAGCCGCGGTTGCGACTTCTCGAGGTGATGTTCCAGTCAAGCACCAGGCAAACGTCGTAGAGACCGTCCTTGCGCATCATTTCCTCATGGCTTGGCGAAAACGGCGCGTTGACCAGCCTGTTGTAATTGGCGTTACGGGGGTCATCACACCACAGCATGGACCTGCGCGTCTGCTGCATCGGCAATGTTGTGGTGATGCCGGTATTGCGGTCGCCGCGATAAAATCCGTACAGCAGGCGGGTAAGGGAAATGGGTGATTTGCCGTCTCCCTCGCGTTTGATCGCGGTGCGGCCATTGCGTCCGATTGCGGCGGGAAAGGTAAGGTGCCCTAGCTGGACGATGGCACGGCTGATTTTTGACGGAGCCGGCCGAACCATGAGCGTTGATGCGCGTTTACGTTGTCTTGGTGAGGGTTTGCTCATGTTTTTCACGAGATTTTGCTTTGCAGGTTATTTAACGTGAAGTCATAGCACTTCGTTATATCATGGCAATGGGTTGACCTTTTACCGGCAAACCGCTGAATTGGCTGATAATTAGAGCGCCGCGCATTATTATCGATGCACAGCGAACGCTCTAACTCTTTTAAACTAGGCATCGTGCTTCCCTAAAATCGAGCCCGATTTTTTGAGCCGAGGCGCTAAAGTAGAAAGGCTGAGAATCCGAATGACGGCTCGCACTATCCTTCTGGTGGACGATGACGACGATCTTCGGGAGACGCTGACCGAGCAATTGTCTCCCTATGAGGAATTCTCACTGTTGAGCGGTGCAAATGCCGCGCAGGCGATGCAGACCGCCAAGACCGCCCAGGTTGATCTCCTCATCATGGATGTCGGCCTTCCGGACATGGACGGCCGAGAAGCCGTGAAGCTGTTGCGCAAGGGCGGCTTCAAAGCGCCGATCATCATGCTGACCGGCCATGACACCGATTCCGACACGATCCTCGGGCTTGAAGCGGGCGCCAATGATTATGTGACGAAGCCGTTCCGCTTCGCGGTGCTTCTGGCGCGCATCCGGGCGCAGCTGCGTCAATATGAACAGAGTGAGGATGCGGTTTTCACCGTTGGCCCCTATCAGTTCAAGCCCAGCCAGAAGCTGCTAACGACCGAAGACGGCAAGAAAATCCGGTTGACGGAAAAGGAAGCGGCGATCATCCGTTATCTCTACCGCGCCGGCAGCGCCGTGGTTACCCGCGACGTTCTGCTGGAAGAGGTCTGGGGTTATAATTCCGGTGTAACGACGCACACGCTCGAAACGCATGTGTATCGTCTGCGTCAGAAGATCGAGCGGGATCCTTCCAATGCCGAGATTCTGGTCACCGAGAATGGTGGCTACAAGATCGTTCCCTGAACAGGGATCTGATGGCTAAGAGCCTGCCGGGTGCATCTGAAAAATCGCACGGCGCTCTAACGTCTTGTATTTTGAAGGCCGATATTGGAAAACCGCTATAGTGATGCAGGCGGTTTTCCGGAGTAAAGAACGACATGGCCTTGACGGATGATATCATGCTGCTGGGGCAAGTGCCGTTGTTTGCGGGGTTCAGCGACGACCAGTTGCGGCTCATCGCCTTCGGTGCGGAACGCCGTCGGGTATCGGCGGGCCAGACATTGTTCCGGGAGCATTCGCCGGCGGAATGCGCCTTCGCGGTGACATCAGGCCATTTCGAGCTCTTTACGGCGGGGCGGGATGGAAAACCCGAACTGCAGGCGACACCCGGAAAGGGAGCGCTGCTTTCGGAACTTGCCCTTTTCACCCTCTGCGAAAGGAAATTCACCGCCGTTGCGGCGGAGGATTCCGAAGTCATCCGGATAACGCGCATCCTCTTTCACCGGCTGGTGGAGGAGTTTCCGGAAGTTGCCGATATCGTGTCGGCACGCATCCGTGACAATATCGCCGCGCTCGCGGCGGGTGCGGCCCGTTTACAGAACCGCTTCGTTTGAGGCTGCCTGGAAAACGCTGCTTCAGAACCGGAAATGGGCTGTAACCGGAACGTGGTCCGATGGCCGGTTCCAGCCGCGCGCCTCCTGCAATATGTCGATTTTTTCCAGCGAAGCGCCGAGATCCTGCGACGACCAGATATGGTCGAGACGCCGGCCACGATTGGCCGCCTCCCAATCCTTGGCGCGGTAGCTCCACCACGTATAGATCTTTTCCGTCTCCGGCACGTTCAGGCGCATCAGATCAAGCCAGTTGCCCTGCTTCATGATATCAAGCATGCCGTCGGTTTCGACAGGCGTGTGGCTGACGATCTTCAGAAGTTGTTTGTGTGACCAGACATCGTTTTCAAACGGCGCGATGTTGAGATCGCCGACAAGGATGGACGAAGTGCCGGGTACGCCATCGGCGCGCAGCGCCTTCATTTCCTCAATGAAATCGAGTTTGTGGCCGAATTTCGGATTGATCGACCGATCCGGCTCGTCGCCACCGGCTGGAACGTAGAAATTATGCAGCCGCACGCGGCGAGATCCGACCTGAAAAATCGCGGAGATGTGACGCGCATCGCCAATACCGCAATAGTCCTGTCGGTGATCTTCGGTCAGCGGAATTTTCGAGGCGATCGCCACACCATGATAGCCCTTCTGGCCGTGGATGATGACGTGCTCGTAACCCAGTGCCTTCAGCGGTTTCATCGGAAACTCGCCATTCGGGCATTTCGTTTCCTGCAGACATAGAATGTCGGGTTTGTAACGCACCAGAAACTGCTCAACGATCGGCATTCTCAGCCTGACAGAGTTGATGTTCCAGGTGGTTATCGAAAACGACATGCATGTGCTCCGCGTTTGCTGCCCCGAACTCCGTTGTTTCGAGACATGTTTCCGGGGCGCAGGCTTATAACATCGCGATGAAAACGGGAATGTATTTTAGCGGCAAAATGAAAAAGGCGACCGCAAGGCCGCCTTCGAACCGTTTTTCAAAAAGAGAGGGTGCTCAGCCGCGCTTGCGCACTTCCTCATAGTTGATGCTGAAGACGCGCTCATCGAGGTTCACGCCCGTCTGCACGTTGAAGATCATGACGGTGGTATCCTTGTTCTGCGCGTCGGTCGTGGTCCATTGCCGCAGATCGAAGGTTTTCGGGTCGAACATCAGGGTGATGGTGGAATCGCCGAAGATGCTCTTGTCGCCCAAAACGATGGTGGTCAGGTCCGATTCTTCCTTCACGTTCCGGACCTTCTGGTTACCGAGATCGATCTTGTCGGACAGAAGCAGGCTGAGAGGGGTCTTGGACAGCGGATAAAGATCCCAGGTCTTCAGCTTCATGTTGCCGATAACGACATTCTTGCCATCGGCGATGACCCGCATGGGCGAGGGGTCTTCATAATTGAAGCGAAGCTTGCCCGGCCGTTCGATGTAAAATTTGCCGCCGGTCTGTTCGCCGCGCGGGCCAAACTGCACAAATTCGCCCATCATGGTTTTGACCGACGAGAAGTGATTGGCGATTTTCTGCGCGGTTGCGCCATTGCCGGCTGCCTGGGCAAAAGCGTCAAGCGGCGACAGGCCCGCCATGACCGCGGCCATGGAAAATGCCGTCAGCACGCCACGCCGCGTCATCCCGTTTTCAGGTGCGCTTGCAGTGGCCGTTTCGCCGGTGGTGAGGTCGTTCATTCTGTTCTCCTTCATCGCAGCGATTGTCCGCATAAAAGGCGGCGGCTTCATGACGTTGGAAGCGTGTAATAACGCTTCTTGGCCCCGCTTGGTTGCCCGACGCGTCGGGCCTTTGCTTTATGCATGTCGTTATCCCGAAACCGCCAAGCACTTTCGGGCGACATGCCATTACCGCTCGATGATGTCTGCTTCCGTTGGCACGAGGATTTCGCGTTTTCCGGCATGATTGGCGGGGCCGATGATGCCCTCCTGCTCCATGCGCTCGATCAGCGAGGCGGCGCGGTTATATCCGATCCCGAGACGCCGCTGGACGTAGGAGGTGGAAGCCTTGCCGTCCCTCAGCACGACAGCCACGGCCTGGTCATAGGGGTCTTCGGAATCGGAGAAGTTACCGGTGCCGGCCGGGCCGCCGCCAGCGCCATCCTCGTCGTCTTCCTCGGTGATCGCCTCCAGATATTCCGGCGAGCCTTGTGTCTTCAGATAGGCGACGATTTCCTCCACCTCGTTGTCGGAGACGAAGGGGCCGTGTACGCGCTGGATACGTCCGCCGCCCGCCATATAGAGCATGTCGCCCATGCCGAGCAGCTGTTCGGCGCCCTGCTCTCCAAGAATGGTGCGGCTGTCGATCTTCGATGTCACCTGGAAGGAGATACGGGTGGGGAAGTTGGCCTTGATGGTGCCGGTGATAACATCGACGGACGGACGCTGGGTGGCCATGATGACATGGATGCCCGCGGCGCGGGCCATCTGCGCCAGGCGCTGCACCGCGCCTTCGATGTCTTTGCCGGCCACCATCATCAGGTCGGCCATTTCGTCGATGATGACGACGATATAGGGCAGGGGCTTCAGATCGAATTCTTCCGTTTCGTACATCGCTTCGCCGGTCTGGCGGTCGAAGCCGGTCTGTACCGTGCGGGTGAGGATTTCGCCCTTGTCGAGCGCCTGCTGCACGCGGCTGTTGAAGCCGTCGATATTGCGCACGCCGATCTTCGACATCTTCTTGTAGCGTTCCTCCATCTCGCGCACCGTCCATTTCAGGGCCACGACGGCCTTTTTCGGATCGGTGACGACAGGAGAGAGCAGATGCGGAATGCCGTCATAGATCGACAGTTCGAGCATTTTCGGGTCGATCATGATCAGGCGGCACTGTTCCGGCGACATGCGGTAAAGCAGTGACAGGATCATGGTGTTGATGGCGACCGACTTGCCCGAACCGGTGGTGCCGGCGACGAGAAGATGCGGCATCTTGGCGAGATCGGCGATGACGGGTTCGCCACCGATTGTCTTGCCGAGCGCCATTGCAAGCTTGGCCTTGCTGTTTTCGAAATCGCGGCTGCCAATCAGTTCGCGCAGGAACACGGTTTCGCGCGTCTGGTTCGGCAGTTCGATGCCGATGGCGTTGCGGCCAGGAACAACCGCGACACGGGCGGCAATCGCGCTCATGGAGCGGGCAATGTCATCTGCAAGGCCGATGACACGCGAGGATTTGATGCCGGGTGCCGGCTCCAGTTCATAGAGCGTGACGACGGGGCCGGGGCGGACATGAATGATCTCACCCTTGACGCCGAAATCCTCAAGGACGCCTTCCAGAAGGCGGGCATTCTGCTCAAGCACTTCTTCGCTCAGCATATTGTCGCGCACGACATTCTTTGGTTCCGCCAGGAGATGAACTGTGGGCAACTGGAAGCCGTCTGCCGCGATAAACGAGGCCTGCGCTTCCCTTGCCACACGTTCACTAGGTTTGGGGCGTGCGGAAGCAGCGGTTATTCTGGGCTGCCCGCGTCCCGGTGCCTGTCTGGGGGTGAATTTCTGATCGGCCTCGTCGGCATTGTCGTCCGAGAGGATGCCGCTCGGCAGACGGTGTCCGTCCGCATCGAAAGACGGTTCGTCGTCCATGTCGCCATCATGATCGAGCGCGATGGAGGGAGGCGACATCTGTCGGCGCGATGCGGCACGTTCCTCGAAAGACGGTTCGGCGCGCTGGTCGAGGCGGTTGATCGCGGTCTTCAGGCGGGAGGGTTCGTTCAGGGTGCCGAATTCATATTCGTTGAAATCGTAAGGATGTTCGAATTCATCGTGCAGGGACTTCGACTTCAGGCCGAACAGGCGGCGAAAGCGCGCCTGGGTGGTGTACCAGTAATGCGTAAGCGCGCCGAAGGCGAGAATGTTGGCGAAGAAACCCTCACCGTCGTCTTCGTCATCCTCTTCGACCTCACGCGCGGCGCGAGCCTTGCTTGCAACCGGCGCCGGTTCTTCCCGCTCGAGTTCATCATCCACGCCGCCGACAACGCCTGCGGCAAACAGCATCAGCCAGGCGGCGGGCACTGCGAATATGGCGCCCAGCACGGTGGCAATGGTGCCGGTTGGGTAAGCGCCGATGAAAAGGGCGGGAAAGCGGAGAATCATGTCACCGATGACACCGCCGATGCCGTTTGGCAGCGGCCAGGTGACGGGGGCGGGAAAACAGCCGAGCGAGGCGGCGCAGACGATGGTGCCTGCAACCCAGGCAACGAGGCGGGCGGGTATCCGGCTGAATTTGCGGCCGGCGATCAGGGTGATTGCCCAGGCGATGACCGGCAGAAGGGAAATGATTGCGGAAAGCCCGAGGAACTGCATGACGATATCGGCGAAGATGGCGCCGCCGTAACCCAGGAGATTGGTGGGCTGGTTCCCCGTGGCATAGGACAGGCTTGGATCGGCGACATTCCATGTGGCGAGAGCGGCAATGCCGAGC
Organism: Agrobacterium sp. 22-210-1; assembly: GCF_053522525.1. Classification (NCBI taxonomy): domain Bacteria; kingdom Pseudomonadati; phylum Pseudomonadota; class Alphaproteobacteria; order Hyphomicrobiales; family Rhizobiaceae; genus Agrobacterium; species Agrobacterium sp. 22-210-1. Next base: position 139,278 of record NZ_JBNWCI010000004.1, read on the forward strand.
GCGATCGTCGCAAGCAGGGCAAAACCGGCCAGAGCCATGATCTGACGTACGAAAAACGCCGTCAGCACGAAGCGCGTGTGGCGACCATCGAATGTCGGAGATTGCATTCTGCCCATGTCCCTGAACCCGTCGTTTTTGTGGTTTCGGCAAGATCCGGCAGTTGACCTGATCCCGGATTGACAGGGAAAACTAACCGCTTGCTGGTTAATGTCGTGTTAACCATGCGGTTTTTGATATCGCTTTCGGATTTACGGCAAAGAAAAAGGCCCGTCGAAACGGGCCTTTCTTTTGGGAAAGGGGATGGAGAACCCCTTTTCCCGATATCAGGAGTGGTAAGCGGCTTCGCCGTGGGTCGCGAGGTCGAGACCTTCGCGTTCGGCTTCGACCGGAACCCGCAGACCGACGATCACGTCGACGATCTTGTAGAGGATCGCCGAGACGATGGCGCACCAGACGATGGTGATGGCGACGGCGACGAACTGCGTCCAGAGCTGCGAGGCGATGGAGAAGTCTTCCTTGCCCGTGCCGCCGAGCAGCGGCGAGGTGAAGATGCCGGTGCCGAGAGCGCCGATGATGCCGCCAATGCCGTGGACGCCGAAGACGTCGGCCGTGTCGTCATAACCGAACTTGTTCTTCACCACGGAGACGAAGAAGTAGCAGATCGGCGAGACGATGAAGCCGAGAACGATCGCGCCCATCGGGCCGACGGAGCCGGCGGCGGGGGTGACGGCGACGAGGCCGGCGATCATGCCCGAAGCGGCGCCCAGCATGGAAGCCTTGCCGCGGGTGAAGCTTTCAACCAGCGACCAGGAAACGATGGCGGCTGCCGTTGCGAGGAAGGTGTTCATGGTTGCGAGAACCGCACCGCCCGATGCTTCGAGGTTGGAGCCGGCGTTGAAGCCGAACCAGCCGAACCACAGCATGGCCGCGCCGACGAGCGTCAGCGTCATGGAGTGGGGAGCCATCATGTCTTTGCCGAAGCCGGTACGCTTGCCGACCATGATCGCGCCGATCAGGCCTGCGACGCCGGCATTGATGTGAACGACCGTGCCGCCGGCGAAGTCGAGAGCGCCCATGCCGAAGATCAGGCCGTTTGCGTCCCAGACCATGTGTGCGATCGGGAAGTAGACGAAGGTGGCCCACAGGATGGTGAAGAGGATGACGGCGGAGAATTTGACGCGTTCCGCAAACGCACCAACGATCAGCGCCGGTGTGATGGCCGCAAAGGTCATCTGGAAGGCAATGAAGGTATATTCGTAGATCACCACGCCTTCGGAGAAGGTTGCCGAGGTGCTGTCAAGCGAAACACCCGACAGGAACAACTTGCCGAAGCCGCCGAAATAGGGGCCGGTGCCGCCGCCGAAGGCGAAGGAATAACCGTAGATCACCCAGACGAGCATCATGACCGCGCCGACGACCGTGCACTGCATGAGAACGGAGAGCATATTCTTGGTGCGGACGAGGCCGCCGTAAAACAGGGCGAGGCCCGGAATGATCATGAACAGCACGAGGATCGTCGCGACATACATGAAGGCTGTGTCGGCTTTTTCAGGAACGGGTGCCGCTGCTGCTGCCGGCGCAGCATCCTGGGCAAAGGCGATGGCCGGGGCCATCAGGGCTGCCGCACCGGCGCCCAGTTTGCCGAGTGTTGAAAACTTGTTGAATTGCATAGCGAGAAAACTCCCCTGTCAGCCGTGCTTCAAAGCGCTTCTGTGTTGGTTTCGCCGGTACGGATGCGCACGGCCTGTTCGATAGAGTAGACAAAGATCTTGCCGTCACCGATCTGCCCGGTCTTTGCCGCAGATGCGATCGCCTCGACAGCCTTGTCGACGACGTCGGATGCGACCGCGATCTCGATCTTCAGCTTGGGAAGGAAGCTCACCGCATATTCCGTGCCGCGATAAATCTCGGTATGCCCCTTCTGGCGTCCGTAACCCTTCACTTCGGTCACGGTCAGGCCCTGGATGCCGACGCCGGTGAGCGCTTCGCGCACCTCATCCAGCTTGAACGGCTTGATAATGGCCATCACAATTTTCATCTGGTTTCCCATCCTTTGTTTGTCCTCGGCACGGAGCCGACTCTCCTTGCCGCTGGCAGATCAGTAACAGCGACTGCGGACATACATTCAAAGGGCGTGCCAGTTTTGGATGGCGCGTCTAACGTATTGAAATATAAAATTTATATGACGGACGTCTGAAAAACGGGCACGAAGACGCACAATTTTCGTCTATTAAATGTGCGGTTTTTGAAAAAAGCGCATTATTTAATCAATTGCCCTTTTGCGGATCAGGCCTTCCTGCGCGACGGAGGCGACCAGTTCACCCTGTCTGGTGAAAATATTGCCACGGGTCAGGCCGCGGGCGCCTGAGGCGCTGGGGCTGTCCTGCGTATAGAGCAGCCAGTCGTCCAGCCGGCAGGGCCGGTGGAACCACATTGCATGATCGAGGCTTGCCACCTGAATGGACGGATCGAAGATCGTCGTGCCGTGGGCATAGAGCGAGGTGTCGAGCAGTGTCATATCCGAGAGATAGGCGAGAATGGCCGATTGCAGACGCGGATTGTCAGGCACGTCACCGACGGCGCGGACCCAGATGTCCTGCTGCGGTTCCAGCTTTTCCTTCGAAATATAATGGGTCAGCGAAACCGGACGTATCTCGATCGGCCGCTTGTTGCTCCAGTAGTTCCGGATCGAAGCCGGCGCCTTGGCCAGAAAGGCTGCCTGCATCTGCTCCTCGCTCATCAGTTTTTCAGGCGGCGTCACATCAGGCATTTTTATCTGATGGTTAAAACCGTCCTCGAAGATCTGAAACGACGCGGACATGGAAAAAATCGCCTTGCCATGCTGGATGGCGACCACACGGCGGGTGCAGAAGCTTGCGCCGTCGCGGATACGCTCCACCTGGTAGACGATAGGCACCAGCGGGTCGCCGGGGCGCATGAAATAGGAATGCAGCGAATGCACCTGGCGGTTATCATCCACCGTCCTTTGCGCCGCAATCAGGGCCTGCGCGATGACCTGGCCGCCGAAAACCCGCTGCCAGCCGATTTGCGGGCTTTCGCCGCGAAACAGGTTCTCTTCCAGCTTCTCGAGATCGAGCGTGGCAATGAGATTGGCCATCGGGTCTGACGTTTGCGAGGGATGCGACATTTTTTCGACCTGCTCCGGCTGTAGGAAGATGTCACATGGTCTATAGTGCGCCGATGATGCGTGCACAAGATTTGAGGAGAAGCGCGATGCTGGACGTGGTGGTGGCAGGCGGCGGATATGTCGGCCTTTCGGTTGCTGTCGCAATCAAGCAGGCGGCCGGGCACCTCAATGTGCAGGTGATTGAGGCTGCTCCTGATGATGTCTGGAAGAAAGATGTCCGCGCCTCCGCCATTATTGCGGCGGCCACGCGCATGCTCGATGTCTTCGGCATATGGAGCGAAATCGAGCCTGAAGCACAGCCGATCAACAGGATGATCGTCACCGATTCGAAGACTGCCGATCCGGTTCGTCCGGTGTTTCTGACCTTCGATGGAGCGGTGGAGGAGGGCAGGCCGTTTGCCCATATGGTTCCGAATGTTGCGATGGTCGGGGCGCTGAGGGGGCTGTGTGATCGCCTCGGCATCGAAATCCGCCATGGCCTCAGCGTTTCCGGCTTTACCGCAGGTGCGCAATCGACGGCAATCAGCCTTTCCGACGGCTCGTCGCTCGACGCGCGATTGCTGATTGCCTGCGACGGGGTTCGCTCAGCGCTGAGAGATATGGCCGGCATCAAGACCGTGCAATGGGATTATGACCAGGCTGGTATCGTCACCACCGTCGAACATGAGCGGCCGCATGAGGGCTGCGCGGAAGAACATTTCCTGCCGTCAGGACCTTTCGCCATCCTGCCGCTGAAGGGAAACCGGTCGTCGCTCGTCTGGACCGAACGCAAGGCTGACGCCGACAGGTTGGTGGCCTCCGATGATCTGGTGTTTGAGGAAGAACTCGAGCGCCGGTTCGGCTACAAGCTCGGGTCTATCCGCCCTGTCGGTCCCCGCCGGGCCTTTCCGCTCGGTCTGACGCTGGCGCGCTCCTTCGTCGCCCCGCGCTTTGCGCTTGCCGGAGATGCGGCGCATGGTATTCACCCGATCTCGGGACAGGGTCTCAATCTCGGCTTCAAGGACGTCGCGGCTCTCGCCGAAACCGTGGTTGAGGCCGACCGTCTCGGCCTCGATATAGGCTCTCTCAATGTTCTGGAGCGTTATCAGTCCTGGCGACGTTTCGACACGTTGCGGATGGGCGTGACGACGGATGTGCTGAACCGGCTTTTCTCCAATGATGTCGGTCCCATCCGCATCATGCGCGATTTCGGTCTTGGCGTGGTCGATCGTTTGCCGGGTCTGAAATCCTATTTCATCGGGCAGGCCGCCGGAACGACGGATGCAAATGCGCCGCGCCTGCTTGTCGGTCAGACGCTCTGATCCGGCCCTTTCCGCAGGTTCTGGATCGGCTTTTCCGCGATTGCCGCTTGACAGTCGATTCCGGTATTTTCTGTCTGAAGGTTTTTCCATAAAGCTGAATCCGGCCAAGGACTTATCCGGATTCATAATCTGGTATGAGCTGCTCCTTCGCCAACCAGATGTTGCGGAGAACAAAAGCTGAATCACGCTGAGTCAGCGATTCGTATTCGATTCGTTCGCAGACTGTTCTTTGCCCCTCACGATTCCGTTTTCGCCGGATTCTTTTTTCTCCATTAACCGGCTGAATCTGCATGTAAAATTGCAGGAAAAAGGCATCTTGCATCAGTTTGCAATCAAGGCCTATTGCCTTTGCCGGCAGGCATTGCCATGTGTGGTGCGCGTGACCATGTCCATGATGACAGCGGGACACGGCAAGCAGATGAAGTCGATTCGCGGATAGTACGTTGAATTTTCGCCCCATGATCCTGAGCGGCCGCGGTGTCACGGCCGTTCTCGGCCCCACCAATACCGGCAAGACCCACTACGCGATCGAGCGGATGGTCGCCCATGGCAGCGGTGTCATCGGCCTGCCGCTGCGTCTTCTGGCGCGGGAGGTTTATACCCGTCTGGTGGAGAAGGTGGGCGCGCCGAATGTGGCGCTGATTACCGGCGAAGAAAAAATATCTCCTCCCAAAGCCAAATATTCCGTCTGTACGGTGGAGGCCATGCCGCGCGAGACGACCGCCGCATTCGTCGCCATAGACGAGGTGCAGCTGGCCGGAGATCTCGAGCGCGGCCATATCTTCACCGACCGTGTGCTACATCTGCGCGGGCGGGAGGAGACGCTGCTCCTCGGTGCCGGCACAATGCGTCCGATCCTCGAAAAACTGCTGCCGGGAATTACCGTGGTCGAGCGGCCGCGTCTGTCGCAGCTCTTTTATGCAGGGCAGAAAAAGATTACTCGTCTGCCACAACGCACGGCGATCGTCGCCTTTTCCGCCGATGAGGTTTATGCCATCGCTGAACTCGTGCGCCGCCAGCGAGGCGGTGCGGCCGTAGTGCTTGGCGCGCTTTCGCCACGCACGCGCAATGCCCAGGTGGGGCTCTATCAGTCCGGCGATGTCGAATATCTGGTGGCGACGGATGCCATCGGCATGGGCCTTAACCTCGATGTCGATCACGTCGCCTTCGCGCAGGACCGGAAATTTGACGGTTACCAGTTCCGAAATCTCAATCCCGGGGAAATCGGCCAGATTGCCGGTCGCGCCGGCCGCCATCTTCGCGATGGCACCTTTGGCGTAACGGGGCGCGTCGATCCGTTCGACGACGAGCTGGTGGAGCGGATCGAAACCCATCAGTTCGATGCGGTGAAAGTGCTGCAGTGGCGGACGAAAAATTTCGATTTCTCCTCCATCGCCAATCTTCGTGCGAGCCTTGACGCCGCTCCTGCTATCCAGGGACTTTCCCGTGCCCTGCCGGCAATCGACCAGCAGGCGCTGGAATATCTGTCGCGTTACCCCGAAATCATCGATGTGACGACGAGCGAGGCGCGGGTGGAAAAACTCTGGGAGGCCTGCGCGCTTCCCGACTATCGACGTATCGCGCCCGCCCAGCATGCCGACCTCATTTCGACACTCTATTTCGATCTTGTGAAACGTGGCGCGGTGAACGAAGATTTCATGGGTGAGCAGGTGCGCCGGGCCGACCGCACGGATGGAGAGATCGATACCTTGTCTGCGAGGATTGCGCAGATCAGAACATGGACTTATGTATCGAACCGCCCAGGATGGCTTGCCGATCCGACACACTGGCAAGAAAAGACGCGGGAAATCGAGGATCGATTGTCCGATGCGCTACATGAAAGGTTGACGAAACGCTTTGTTGATCGCAGGACATCTGTGCTCATGAGGCGCCTGAGAGAGAATGCGATGCTTGAAGCTGAAATCAGTGTAAATGGTGATGTCTTCGTAGAAGGACATCACGTCGGTCAATTGGCCGGATTCCGGTTCACGCCGGTGTCGGGAATGGAAGGGCCGGATCAGAAGGCCGTGCAAGGTGCGGCCCAGAAGGCGCTCGCTCTCGAATACGAGGCGCGTGCAGCGCGTCTGCATGCCAGTGGAAACGGCGATCTTGCTTTGAGCTCCGATGGTCTGGTTCGCTGGTTGGGCGAACCGGTGGCCCGCCTTTCGGCAGGTGATAACATCATGAAGCCGCGGGTGATCCTGCTGGCCGACGAACAGTTGAGCGGCAATGCCCGTGATCATGCGCTGGCGCGCGTCGAACGTTTCGTCAATCACCAGATTGCGACCGTGCTGAAGCCGCTGGATGATATTTCGCGCGCCGAAGACCTTCAGGGTCTGGCGAAGGGTCTGGCGTTCCAGCTGGTCGAAAATCTTGGCGTTCTGTTCCGCCGTGACGTCACGGAAGACGTGAAGTCGCTGGATCAGGATGCGCGTGCCTCCATGCGCCGCTACGGCGTGCGTTTTGGCGCCTATCACGTCTTCCTGCCCGCATTGCTGAAGCCGGCTCCGGCCGAGCTTGTCACGCTGCTCTGGGCGCTGAAGAATGACGGCCTCGGCAAGCCGGGTTATGGCGATCTCATTCCGGTTCTGGCCGCCGGCCGCACCTCTGTCGTGACGGACCCCGCTTTCGAGCGGATGTTCTACAAGCTTGCCGGTTTCCGTTTCCTTGGAAAGCGCGCCGTGCGTATCGACATTCTCGAGCGCCTGGCCGATCTCATCCGTCCGCTGTTGCAGTGGAAGCCCGGCCAGCAGCCGCGTCCGGAAGGCGCTTATGACGGCCGTCGTTTCACGACGACGACCGCGATGCTTTCCATTCTCGGCGCAACGCTTGATGATATGGAAGAGATCCTCAAGGGTCTTGGTTACCGCGCCGATCAGGTGACAGCAGAAGAGGCGCAGGCCTTCCTCGCCAATCAGACCGGTGCTGTTGCTCCGGCCACTGCCGATCAGGTGACGGCTGACGAGGAAAGCGCTGAGACCGAGCAGGACGAGCCGGCTTCGGAAGAGCAGGCATCCGAGACGGTGGCTGTTGCGGAAGTCGAAGCCACCGATGAAACGCCGGTTGCGGAAGCTGTCAGCGAAGAGGCTGCGGTTAGCGAAGCCATGCCTGTCGAAAGTGCTGAGGCAACCGAGCCGAAGCCCGTTCTTCTGTGGCGTCCGGGTGGCCGCAACGAAAACCAGCGCGGCGAAAACCGTCGTCCGGGCAATCGCGGTCACGGTCGTGAACAGGGAGCGCGCGAGCAGGGCGAGCGTCGCGGCGAAGGCCGTCGCGACAATCGTGACGGCGCAAATCGCGAAGCTACCAATCGTGGTGGTGAGGGTGAGCGCAAGCGTGATGGCGGACGCCCTGATCGCGGCAATCGCAATGATCGTCAGGATCGCGGCGAGCGCAAGGACCGGCCGGACCGCAACGACCGTGGCGGAAAGCCGCAGGGCCAGCAGCGTTTCGAAGCCAAGCCCCCTCGCAAGGAGAAGCCGATCGATCCGGACTCGCCTTTCGCAAAGCTCGCTGCTCTCAAGGAGCAGCTGAAGAAGTAAGCCCATGGGGAGCAACGAACAGCCACTGGAGAGCACGCGTCAGCGTCTGGACAAGTGGCTGTTCTTTGCCCGCATGGCCAAGTCGCGTTCGCTTGCCCAGGGCTACGTGCAGTCGGGTCAGGTCAAGGTCAACGGTGTCACTATCCGCCAGCCCAGCCATACGGTGAAGGCGGGTGACAGGCTCGATATCGGTTTCGAGCGCATGGACAGGGTGCTGGTCGTCAAGTCCGGAGGGGCGCGGCGCGGACCCTACGAGGAAGCAAAACTTCTCTATGACGATCTGACGCCGCCCCGCGACCCATCCGACCGGTTTAGTCCGCTGGAGCAGGCGATGCGTGAACCGGGCAGCGGTCGTCCGACAAAAAAAGAGCGCCGGGCGCTCGACAGGTTTCTGTCTGATAGTGACGGAAGCAAAGATTAGAATAAACCTCCCGGCCAGACCCGTTTTTCAGAATTGTTTATCCTTGCTATCTGAAGTCAAAGGCATTACGTCCTTTGCGAAATTGCCCTGTCTGAATTCCGGGCGTCGGCTTGTGTTCCGAAGCCCAAAGACCCGGTCTGCATATTCTGGAGTTCATCATGACATATGTCGTGACCGACAATTGCATCCGCTGCAAATACACCGATTGCGTTGAAGTCTGCCCCGTCGACTGCTTTTACGAGGGCGAAAATTTCCTCGCCATCAATCCTGACGAATGTATCGATTGCGGTGTGTGCGAACCGGAATGTCCCGCCGAGGCGATCAAGCCCGATACGGAGCCGGGTCTCGACAAGTGGCTGAAGCTCAATGCCGAATATGCGGCGATTTGGCCAAATATCACGATCAAGCGCGACCCGATGCCGGAAGCCAAGGAAATGGATGGCGTCGCAGGTAAGCTGGAGCTTTATTTCTCCGCCGAGCCCGGACAAGGCGACTGATTTTTCGACGATACGGCATCTTTTACGCCGTTATTTTAAAAGCCCTCGCAGCCCAGGCGCGAGGGCTTTTTGCTGAATTTCAGCAGGTCATCCGCCGCGGCCGGATTGCAGGGTGGTCGACAGCAGCGTCAAAAGAGCCACGCTGTCTTCCAGGTTTTGCCGCTGGCGGCTTTGCAATATGGCGGCCTGCAGACGGTTCATTTCGCGGGCGATCGCCGCCGGCTGCCACGTCCGCAGCGCCCTTTCGATGATCGGCTTTCGGCGAAAATGGATGTGGCGTCCGAGTGTCTGCATCACCTGACCGGCCTGCTGCTTTTTCTCGTCCATCTCGGCCCGCATCTGGTCGAGCAGCTGGAATTGCTTGAGGCACCCCTGAAGCACGAGGAAGATCGGCGTCTTTGATGCGACGATCTTCTGGGTGGCGTGGAAAAAGGCGTTTCTGTCGCCTTTCAGGATGGCGTCAACGGCATCGTCAGCGGAAACCGTACTGGCATCGCCGATGATGGCCAGCACGTCCTCTTCCTCGATTACATCAGCACCACGGCAATAAAGCGCGAGCTTGCGAATTTCGTTGCGCGATGCGATGCGATCGCCTCCCAGGGATTCGATCAGCCTTTGTCGCGCGGCGGGCGCGATGCGCAGATTGTCGTTGGAAAGCTCCTGATCGATCAATGCGTTCAACGATCGCGCATCATCCGCATAGCAGGGGATTGCGGCGATGGAGCGCGCGGGTTCCGCGATCTTGCGCAGCCCCGTGCCCTTCTTGATGTCGCCTGCCTCTATAATCAGGAAGCTTGCCTGAGGCGGTGTCTCGGCCAGAATCTGGAGCGCGTCCACCAGCGCCTTTTCTGCCGCCGCACCCTTTACCCAAACGAGTTTCTCACCACCGAAAAGACCGATGGCGTTCACCTCGTCGAGAAGGCGACCGGGATCGCCCTGCAGGTCGGATGCGGTCAACTTCAGCGATGCGAAAGCGTCATCGGGATCGATGCCTGTCTTTTTGGCGATGAGGCTTGCCCGCTCCGACACGAGGCCGCGATCCGGACCATAGAGCACGAAAACGCGAAAGCGCTCCGCCGGATTTTCGGCGAAGCGCTCAAATTCATGCGATTTTATCTCCGCCACGGCCTTGGCTCTCAGCGACCGAGGGTGGCGGCGATATCGGTACGGATGATTTCAGCCAGTTCCCGGGCTGCACGGTTCTCGGCGTCGCGGGTCGCCCTGATCTTGGCGAATTCCTGCTGCGGCAGGTCCACCTGCGCCGTCACGCTGCGGCGTGCGGAGCGCAGGATCTGGCCGTCGGAAATACGCGTCAGGACATATTGACCGCTCATCACCACGCGGCCGGGATAAGGGCCGTCATAGTTGTTGTTGGTGCGGGTCGTCAGGTCGTAATTCTCGACTTCCGTGGAGGTGGCGCTCGAGCTTACGGAAATCTTGACATTATACTGCGCCGTGGCCGGTTCACCCGCGCCGCCGGCCATCAGGAAGATCAGCTGGTTGCGAACTTCCTGACCAACCCTGCCACCGACTTCGGAGACACTGACAGCCGCCAGCCTCTCCTTTGTTCCAGAGGCTTCGCCATAAAGCGGGCGCACCTGGCATCCCGCCAGAAGACCGGCCATCATCACGACGGAAATTGCTGCCGCGACGCGGCTCCATCTCGAAAAAACGTCAGACAACAATGTTCACAATCCTCTGCGGAACCACGATGACTTTCTTGGGCTCGCCACCGGCAAGAATAGATTTGACGGCATCCAGAGCAAGGGCAGCCGCACGGACCGCATCTTGATCCGCATCGCGCGCGATTGTCAATTCACCGCGCTTCTTGCCGTTGACCTGCACCGGCATGACCACGTCGTTTTCCTCAACCAGCGAGGCGACGAAGACGGGCCATGGCGTCTGGGCCACGAGACCCTCATTGCCCAGCGCCGACCAGCATTCTTCCGCCAGATGCGGCGTCATGGGGGCAATGATGCGGATAAGGATTTCGACGGCGTCGCGTGCAGCCGCTTTCGCGTCATCCGGCTTACCGCCTGCTGCGACGTCCGCAAGTGGCCCGGCAAGCGCGTTGACCAGCTCATAGATGCGGGCGATCGCCTTGTTGAAGGCGAGCTTGTCCAGATCTTCCTGAACGGCCTTCAGGGTCTTGTGGGCGGCCTTGGAGGCTACCAGCCCTTCACCTTCCGTCGCCGGCTTCGGCTTGACGTTTTTCAGCTCCTCGGCGACTTCGCCGATGATGCGCCAGACGCGCTGGACGAAGCGGTTTGCACCCTCCACCCCGGCTTCGGACCAGATGACGTCGCGATCGGGCGGAGAGTCCGACAGAACGAAGAAGCGTGCGGTATCAGCCCCATAGGATGCGATGATATCGTCAGGGTCGACCACGTTCTTCTTGGACTTCGACATCTTCTCGATGGAGCCGATCTTCACTTCCGCGCCGGAAGACAAGAGGAATGCCCGGCGTGCGCCGTCTGCCTCTTCGATGCGCAGGTCGGCGGGCGATATCCATTCGCGGCTCATGCCTTCGCCGTGGCTATAGGTCTCGTGAACCACCATGCCCTGCGTGAACAGGCCCTTGAAGGGCTCCTTGACGCCGACATGGCCAGTCTCGCGCATGGCGCGGGTGAAGAAGCGCGAATAGAGCAGGTGCAGGATGGCATGCTCGATGCCGCCGATATATTGATCGACCGGCAGCCAGTGATTGGCAACTTTCGGGTCGGTCGGCTGGTCTTCCCACGGTGCAGTAAAGCGGGTGTAATACCAGCTGGAATCGACGAAGGTGTCCATCGTGTCGGTTTCGCGCCGCGCGTCATGGCCGCATTGCGGGCAGGAAACATGACGCCATGTGGGGTGGCGATCCAGCGGGTTGCCGGGCACGTCGAAAGTCACATCGTCGGGCAGCTTGACCGGCAGGTCCTTTTTCGGAACCGGCACCACACCGCAGACTTCGCAGTGAATGACCGGGATCGGGCAGCCCCAGTAACGCTGGCGGGAAATGCCCCAGTCGCGCAGGCGGAAATTGACCTTGCGCTCGGCCTGCGGCGCATTGCCCAGCATCTCAGCGGACAGCTTCTGCACGACCGCCTCGAAGGCATCAGTCGTATTCATGCCGTTCAGAAAGCCGGAATTGATCATCACGCCGTCGTCCGCGAAGGCCGTCTCGTCAATGGTGAAGTTTGCCGCATCCGGGCCTTCGGGTGCAACGACGGCCACGACCGGCAGGCCGTATTTGCGGGCGAAATCCAGATCGCGCTGGTCGCCGGACGGGCAACCGAAAATCGCGCCGGTGCCATAGTCCATCAACACGAAATTGGCGACATAGACCGGCAGTTCCCATGTCGGGTCCAGCGGGTGCACGACCTTGACGCCGGTATCGATACCCTTCTTTTCGGCGGTTTCCAGCGCGGCCAGAGAGGTTCCATGGCGGCGGCATTCGTCGCAGAATGCGGCAATATCTGGGTTGTTCGCCGACAGCTCCCTTGCCAGCGGATGGTCGGCGGCGATCGCCAGGAAGGAGGCGCCGAACAGGGTATCCGGGCGCGTCGTATAGACTGTGATGTCTGAAAAACCTTCCGGGGCCGTCTCAGCGACGGTCTGCCAGCGCAGCGACAGGCCTTCGGAACGGCCGATCCAGTTCTTCTGCATCAGGCGCACTTTTTCCGGCCATTGATCCAGTTCGTCCAGCTCGTCCAGCAAATCCTGGCTGAAATCGGTGATACGGAAGAACCATTGCGTCAGTTCGCGCTGTTCCACCAGCGCGCCGGAGCGCCAGCCGCGGCCGTCGATCACCTGTTCATTGGCGAGAACGGTGTGGTCGACCGGGTCCCAGTTGACCTTGGACTGCTTGCGGTAGACCAGGCCCTTTTCCATGAAATCGACGAACAGCGCCTGCTGGCGATGATAATATTCCACATCGCAGGTTGCGAATTCACGGGTCCAGTCCAGCGACAGGCCCATGGATTTCAGCTGGCCGCGCATGGTGGCGATGTTCTGGTAGGTCCAGTCCTTGGGGTGGACCTTGTTCTGCATGGCCGCATTTTCCGCAGGCATGCCGAAGGCGTCCCAGCCCATCGGGTGCAGGACGTTGAAGCCGCGCGCGCGCTTGTAACGCGCAACCACATCACCCATCGCGTAGTTGCGGACATGGCCCATATGGATGCGTCCCGAGGGATAGGGAAACATCTCCAGAACGTAATATTTCTCGCGCGGATCGCTGTTGTCGGTGACGAAAACCTTGTCTTCGTTCCATTTTTGCTGCCAGCGCGGCTCGGCGTCGCGAGGATTGTAACGTTCGATGGCCATTGTCTAAAATTCCGGGTATCGAGGGGAAAAATTTGCGCTGACCTTCACCATGAAACGACCGGGGCGTCAAGTTTGGCGGGGCATTCGGGCGTTCAATCTTGGCCAGCGTGCCTCAAATGGTGCTAAACCCGCTTGGCATCAAGGCAATCGGCGTCTAGTTAGCGGTTCGAACGGTTTAAAAAAGGTCTTGTGATGGAAATCGAAGCACGTCTTGAGGATGTCAGGCAGCGCATTGCGGATGTTGCGGAAAAATCCGGCCGCAAGGCGACGGATGTTGCCTTGGTTGCGGTGTCGAAGACATTTGACGCGGAAGCGATCCAGCCCGTCATCGATGCCGGCCAGCGCGTGTTTGGCGAAAACCGCGTGCAGGAAGCGCAGGGCAAGTGGCCTGCCCTCAAGGAGAAGACATCCGATATCGAGCTGCATCTGATCGGACCGCTGCAATCCAACAAGGCGGCGGATGCGGTGGCGCTGTTTGATGTCGTGCAGAGTATCGATCGGGAGAAGATCGCCCGCGCGCTTTCCGAAGAGTGCGCCAGACAGGGCCGTAGCCTGCGGTTTTATGTGCAGGTCAACACCGGCCTTGAGCCGCAGAAGGCCGGCATCGATCCGCGTGAAACCGTTGCCTTCGTGGCTTTTTGCCGGGACGACTTGAAACTGCCGGTCGAGGGGTTGATGTGCATTCCGCCGGCGGAGGAAAATCCGGGGCCGCATTTCGCGCTTCTGGCCAAGCTTGCCGGGCAATGCGGCCTTGAGAAGCTTTCCATGGGCATGTCCGGCGATTTCGAAACCGCTGTCGAGTTCGGTGCGACCAGCGTCCGGGTCGGCTCGGCGATCTTCGGCAGCCGGTAAAATCTCGAAAACAAAAAACCCGGCACTGCGGCCGGGTTTCAAATCTCGAAAGGACTTCGATCAGTATTGATCGTCCTCGTCTTCGTCCTTCGGTGCAGACTTCAGCGAGGAGAGCTTCTTGAACACGGCGTCGGCGTCGATCTGCTCTTCTTCCTCGCGCTGGAAGTTGTAATCCAGACCTTCCGTCGCCGTTGCCGGCTGCAGCGTGTTTCCAAGCTCTTCGGCTGTTGGCAGCGGGCGGCCGCGCGAAGCGCGTTCGACTTCAAGGTCGAGATCGATCTGGCTGCAGAGGCCAAGCGTTACCGGGTCCATCGGCGTCAGGTTGGCCGAATTCCAATGGGTGCGGTCGCGAATCTGCTCGATGGTGGATTTGGTTGTGCCGACGAGACGCGAAATCTGCGCATCCTTCAGTTCCGGATGGTTGCGAACCAGCCAGAGAATGGCGTTCGGACGGTCCTGGCGCTTGGAAACCGGCGTGTAGCGCGGGCCACGACGCTTGGATTCCGGCACGCGCACCTTCGGCTCGGAAAGCTTGAGCTTGTGGTTGGGGTTGCCTTCAGCGCGGGCGATCTCGTCGCGGGAAAGCTGTCCCGTTGCGATTGGATCGAGACCCTTGATGCCCTGTGCGGCTTCACCGTCGGCAATCGCCTTGACTTCCAGCGGATGCAATTTGCAGAACGTGGCTATCTGGTCGAACGACAGCGCGGTGTTGTCAACCAGCCATACAGCAGTTGCCTTTGGCATGAGCAATTGTTGAGCCATAGATACAGTCCTTCTGTCCGTCCGCGCCGGTGTCGCGGGCGTGGTATCAACCACTGAATTTCCGGGATATGACGGCTCTATAGCGGCATTGCATCAGAATTGCAATTCTTTGCGAAACAAATGACCTTTGTCTAATTGCCGTGTGCATTTGAACTGCTATGAATTCAACACATGCCTGAGGTGGGAGTCTCAAGGCGCGCTCATAACAGGACATACTTGGTTTCAGGAGGAGTTTATGTCTGCCAAAATCTACCCGGTGCTCAAATCCGCGAAAGCCCGCACGCTCATCGACAATGAGCGGTACCAGAAATGGTATCAGGAGAGCGTCGAGGATCCGGAAAAATTCTGGGACAAGCACGGCCGGCGGATCGACTGGTTCAAGCCCTATACCAAGGTCAAGAACACCTCCTTCAAGGGACGTGTACCGATCAAGTGGTTCGAGGATGGCCTGACGAACGTCTCCTACAACTGTATCGACAGGCATCTGAAGACGCATGGCGAGCGCACGGCGATCATCTGGGAAGGCGACAATCCCTATATCGACAAGAAGATCACCTATAACCAGCTCTATGATTACGTCTGCCGTCTGGCCAATGTGCTGAAGAAGCACGGCGTCAAGAAAGGTGACCGCGTCACCATCTACATGCCGATGATCCCCGAGGCGGCCTATGCCATGCTCGCCTGCGCCCGCATCGGTGCCGTGCATTCCGTCGTCTTTGGCGGCTTCTCGCCGGAAGCGCTGGCCGGCCGTATCGTCGACTGCGAATCAACCTTCGTCATCACCTGCGATGAAGGCGTGCGTGGCGGCAAGCCGATCCCGCTCAAGGAAAACACCGACAAGGCGATCGATATCGCCGCCAAGCAATATGTCATCGTCAACAAGGTTCTTGTCGTGCGCCGCACTGGTGGCAAGACCGGCTGGGCGCCAGGCCGCGATATCTGGTACCATCAGGAAATCGCCACGGTGAAACCGGATTGCCCGCCAGCGAAGATGCGGGCGGAAGATCCGCTGTTCATCCTCTACACATCAGGTTCCACCGGCAAGCCGAAGGGCGTTCTGCACACGACGGGTGGTTACCTCGTCTATACGTCGATGACGCATGAATACGTGTTCGACTACAAGGATGGTGAGGTTTTCTGGTGTACGGCCGATGTCGGCTGGGTGACCGGCCATTCCTATATCGTCTACGGGCCGCTTGCGAACTGCGCGACGACGCTGATGTTCGAAGGCGTTCCCAACTTCCCGGATCAGGGTCGTTTCTGGGAAGTCATCGACAAGCACAAGGTCAATATCTTCTATACCGCACCGACGGCGCTCCGGTCACTGATGGGGGCGGGCGACCAGTTCGTCACGCGCTCGTCGCGCGAAAGCCTGCGGCTGCTTGGAACGGTCGGCGAGCCGATCAATCCGGAAGCATGGGAGTGGTATTACCATGTGGTCGGGGAGGACAAGAGCCCGATCGTTGATACCTGGTGGCAGACGGAAACGGGTGGCATTCTAATATCGCCGCTGCCCGGAGCGACCGATCTGAAACCGGGTTCGGCGACACGGCCATTCTTCGGCGTGCAGCCGCAGCTTGTCGATGCTGAAGGCAATGTGCTGGAAGGGCCGGCGGACGGCAATCTTTGCATCACCGACAGCTGGCCGGGCCAGTCGCGGTCGGTATATGGCGATCATCAACGCTTTATCGATACGTACTTCTCGACCTATAAGGGCAAGTATTTCACCGGCGATGGCTGCCGGCGTGACGAGGATGGTTATTACTGGATCACCGGTCGCGTCGATGACGTGCTGAACGTTTCAGGCCACCGTCTCGGCACGGCTGAAGTGGAATCGGCGCTGGTATCGCATCATCTCGTTTCGGAAGCGGCCGTGGTTGGTTATCCGCACCCCATCAAGGGACAGGGCATTTATTGTTATGTCACGCTGATGGCGGGGCAGAATGGCGATTATGCGCTGCGCGAGGAGCTGGTGAAGCATGTGCGCAACGAGATCGGACCGGTCGCAACGCCGGACAAGATCCAGTTCGCGCCGGGCCTGCCTAAGACCCGCTCGGGCAAGATCATGCGGCGTATTCTGCGCAAGATCGCCGAGGATGATTTTGGTGCACTGGGGGATACGTCGACGCTTGCCGATCCCGCGGTGGTGGAAGACCTTATCGCCAACCGCCAGAACCGCACTGCATCCTGATTTTCTGGAAAGGCTGCTTCGGCAACCTTTTTCGTTCTGCAAACGAAAACACCCGGAAGCGAGCTTCCGGGTGTTTTTTATTCAATACAGTCAGGCTTACTGGCCGCGGATTTTCTTCAGGTCCGCCAGAACGGCGTCAACAACGTCTGCGCCGATTTCAGCCTTGTGCTTTTCGTAAACGACCATCGACTTCTCGCGGATACGCGCCTGCTCTTCCGGAGACAGCGAGTTGACCTCGAGACCGGCAGCCTTGATCTTTTCCAGCGACTTCTGGTTCAGTTCGCGGATGACCTTGCGCTCTTCGTCGCGGCCGACGACTGCGCATTCACGCAGAGCCGTCTGTTCTTCGGGCGTATAGCTGTCGAAGATCGGCTTGGAGAAGAGGAAGAGGAACGGCGTGTAGGCGTGGTTCGTCTCGGTGATGTACTTCTGCACCTCGTAGAACTTGGAGGTGTCGATCGTCACATAGGGGTTTTCCTGCGCGTCGATGGCGTTGGTTTCAAGCGCCGAGAAAACTTCGCCGAAAGCCATCGGCGTCGCATTGGCGCCGAGGTTCTGGAAGGTGTCGAGGAAGATGTTGTTCTGCATTACGCGGACCTTGAGGCCCGAGAAATCTTCCCACTTGTTTACGGCATGCTTGGAGTTCGACAGGTTGCGGAAGCCGTTTTCCCAATAGGCCAGGTTTACGAGGCCCTGTTCTTCCAGCTTCTTGTTCATCATGTCGCCGAAAGCGCCGTCCATGACCGCGTCAGCTTCCTTGTCGTTCGCAAACAGGAACGGCAGGTCG
This sequence comes from Agrobacterium sp. 22-210-1, assembly GCF_053522525.1. NCBI lineage: Bacteria > Pseudomonadati > Pseudomonadota > Alphaproteobacteria > Hyphomicrobiales > Rhizobiaceae > Agrobacterium > Agrobacterium sp. 22-210-1. The sequence goes on from NZ_JBNWCI010000004.1 coordinate 157,081, forward strand.
AATACGCCGAGCGACGGGATGAGGCCGACGAGCGGCGACGAGGACGTCACGACGGCTTCCTGAACGCCGGAGCGCAGGGCCTGTGTTGCCTGAAGGTCGCCGCCGAGAGCGCCGCCCCAGAATGCCGTCAGCTTCAGCTTGCCGCCCGACTTGTCGTCGAGGCAGGCCTGCATGGCCTTGATACCGTTGCCAACCGGGTGATCCTGGTTGATGCCGTTCGACACGCGGATGTTCCGGCTGTTGAATTCAGCCATTGCCGGTGCTGCGGCGCCAACGGCAAAAGCGATGGCGGTGGTGGTCAGAAGAAGCTTTCTCATAATATCCTCCCTTGGATTGTGGTCGAGAAAAAGTATCGGTTAACGAAGGTACTGCAGAGGTACCAGGACGATATCCGGGAAAATCACCAGCAGCGCCAAGACGATGGTTTCGGCAACGAGGAACGGCCAGACGCCGACCGTGACCTTGCCGAGCGGGATGCGCCCGACACCGCTGACGACGTTCAGAACGACGCCAACCGGAGGGGTAATCAGGCCGATGGCGTTGTTGATGATGAAGAGTACACCGAAATAGACCGGATCGATGCCTGCCTGCTTGACGATAGGCATCAGAACAGGCGTCAGGATCAGGATGGTCGGCGTCAGGTCAAGCGCGGTGCCGACGATGAAAACCAGCACCATCATGGCGGCCATCAGCAGCATCGGGCGATCGATCAGCGGCTCGATATAGCCTGCCACTTCGTTCGGAATATTCGCAGCCGTGATGAGCCACGCGGAGACGAGTGCTGCGCAGACGAGGAACATGATGATCGAGGTGCTCTTGGCGGCACGCAGGAGCACGTGAAACAGGTCCGCCGGCTTCAATTCGCGATAGATCACCATGCCGACAAACAGCGCATAGGCGGCGGCAACGACGGCTGCTTCCGTCGGTGTCATGATGCCGGCCTTGATGCCGCCGAGAATGATGACAGGCATGCCGAGCGCCCAGCCGGCACGAGCAGTCACGAGCAGACGTTCCTTGCCCGAAGTCTTGGGCAGGGGCTTTACGTTGTCCTTACGCACCACGATCAGCCAGGCGATGATGAGCGATGTGCCCATCAGAATACCCGGAACGATGCCGGCGAGGAAAAGCTGGGTGATCGAGACGTTGGCGGCGACACCGAAGACAATGAAGGCCATGGACGGCGGAATGACCGGGGCGATGATGCCACCTGCGGCAATGAGGCCGCCGGAGCGCGGGATATTGTAGCCGGCCTTCGCCATCATCGGAATGAGGATTGCGGCAAGGGCTGCGGTATCAGCTGCGGCCGAACCGGAGATGCTGGCCATGATGATGGCCGCGACGATCGCCACGATGCCGAGGCCGCCACGGATATGGCCGACAAGCGCGATCGCGAAGTCGATGATGCGGCGGGAGAGACCACCGGAATTCATCAGTTCGCCAGCCAGAATGAAGAAGGGGATGGCGAGCAGCGTGAAGGTATCGGCGCCCGAAATCATGTTCTGGGCGATGATCGCGGTGTTGAACATGCCCATGTACCACATGAGCACGACGCCGCAGAACATCAGGGAGAAGGCGACGGGAACGCCAATCGCCATTGCTCCCAGCAGAGAGCCGACAAAAACGAAAAGTGTCATGGTATCAGCGCTCCGAAAGCTGTTCGATCGTCAGGTTCTCGCCCGCGAACTGGGCGATTTCATCCTCTGTGACGCGACCGGTCAAATAGCGGTACAGGCGTTCCAGTGCGATGATGAACATCAGGCCGCCGGTGAACATGCCGATGCCATAGACCCAGATCATCGAAAGCTTGGTGACAGGGGCATGCATGCTGGCATTGATGGCGGACTGCTTCCAGGTTCCCCAGAAGAAGATGGCGGAACAGGCCAGGATGATGATGTTCGACGCGATCATGCAAAAGACGCGGGCGCGGCGCGACAGGAACATCACGAGCGTTTCAATGCCCATGTGGCTGTTTTCGCGAAAGGTCAACACGGCGCCGATGAAAGTCAGCCACACGAAGAAATAGCGCGACAGTTCTTCCGAGATGTTGATGCCGGAATTCATCGTGTAACGCATGACGACGTTGACGAAGACCATGATCGACATGCCGGCGAGCAGCAGGACGAGAATGATTTCGAGAATCCGGTAAAAGAGATTGATGGTCTTTTGCATTTTCCCCTCCCGAAGAAATATCTGAAGCATTTACGGCTAAGGATTGCCGCCAATGCTCCACCTATGGGTTTTTCGCAAAAACTGCACGCACCCTCTGCTGATCGCTCAGAGTAGCCCGCGTTTCGCCAGATTGCGCATCAGGGCCGCGGTGCCGAATGTCCATTCCGGGCATTCGTCTGTTGTCGCGACCCAATTGATCAACTTGCCGAGCTTGGGCGAGGAGATTTCGACACGGTCGCCCCTGGAATGGGTGAAACCGAGACCCGGCCCATGACGATCCTTTACCGGCGCGAACATCGTGCCAAGGAAAAAGACGGCTCCGTCAGGATATTGATGATTGCGGTTCAGGAGCTGGGACGCAAGGTTTTCCGGCGTGCGGCTGATGGCCTCCATGGGGCTTACGCCCGTCATGGTGAAACCGTCTTCGCCTTCAACCAGAAGCGAGATTTGCGACTTCTTCACGTCGTCAATGGTGAAGCGTCCGTCAAACAGTCGGATGAAGGGGCCGATCGCGCAGGATGCGTTGTTGTCCTTCGCCTTGCTGAGCAGCAGGGCGGAGCGGCCTTCGAAATCGCGCAGGTTGACGTCGTTGCCAAGCGTCGCGCCGACGATGCGGCCGTCGGAGGCGATGGCGAGCACCACTTCCGGCTCCGGGTTGTTCCATTGCGACTTCGGGTGAACGCCGATCAGCGCGCCGCAACCGACCGAAGCCATGGCCTGCGCCTTGGAGAATATTTCCGCATCCGGGCCGATACCCACTTCCAGATATTGCGACCAGAGGCCCATTTCCTGAAGCAGTTTTTTCACTTCGGCCGCTTTTTCAGAACCGGCCTCAAGTCCCTTGAGATTGTCTCCGAGAACCGGCGCCAGCCTTCCGCGGATTTCCTGCGCACGAAGCGGGTCGCCCTTGGCCTGCTCTTCGATCACGCGTTCCAGCATGCTGTCGGCGAAGGTGACACCGGCGGCCTTGACGGCCTGAATGTCGTTGGGAGCAAGAAGTTCACCGGCGGAGCCGTCCAGAAAGGCTTCGAGCGCGCCGAGTGCGACGAAAGTGCCTGTGTCGGCAAGCCGCTCCACGAGATCCGTCTTTTCCAGAAGTTCGGACATGGTGGGTGAGATGGAGGTAAGGTCGTAAAGGACGCCGTCCTTGAGCAGAACCGGGCAGGGGCCGCCTTCGCTTTTCGACCAGACGCGGCCGACGAGCAGCGCGTTCTCGGAATCTTCAGGCAAAATTGCGGTAGCGTCGATGGACCTGGTGCCGGTCATGTAGTCCTCCCCTTCAGCCCTCCAGACAATCCGCCTCCTGCGGTCTTATTGTCTGGATGTCTGACAACCTAATCTTATTCTTCTTAGTATGACTTTTCTGACGAGTCTAGCGGTCCAGAAGACAAAATTATCGTCTTTCGCCCCTGGAATACCGGAAAGCCGTAAAACCTGTCCTATAGCTTTGCGGTTGAGGCCTTATTATCCTCAGAATATATCCAGTTCGAGGTTGACCCGGCTTGCTGCGCCGATCAGATGCCTGCGCATCGCATTCTTGGCCGCAGTCGCGTCTGCGCTTTCGACTGCCTCGTAGATTGCCACATGTTCGGCGATTGTCACTTCGAGAATTTCTCCGAAAACCGCGCGTGAGAAAGCAATGTTGATCGCCGAGCTGATGCGTTCGGCAATGAAGCCGAGGAACATCAGGAAATATTCGTTCTGCGTCGCTTCCGCCAGAATGCGGTGGAAGTCGAGATCGGCCGCCACGCCCTCCGTCGACCAGTCGTCGGCAGTCTTCATCTTTTCCAACGCTGCAGCGAGCCGCGTCAGCTGCTGCGGGCTGCGGTGCAGCGCTGCCAGACCCGCTGCCTCGATTTCCAGCGGCATACGAAGCTGGAAGAGATCGCGGAAATTTTCCGGGTCGTTCAGGCGGGAGCGCTCGATGCGGATGGACAGTCTTTGCCGAGGATCGGTGACGAATGCGCCGACGCCCTGCCGCGTTTCAACGAAGCCTTCGTTGCGCAATTGCGCGATTGCCTCGCGGATGACCGAGCGGCTGACGCCGAAGGTTTTTGCAAGCACATGTTCCGTCGGCAGCCTGTCTCCCGGCCCGAGTTTCGAATCATTGATCTCGCGTGCGATCTCTGCGGCGATCCGGCCGGGCAGATGGTCGTTGCGATGTATCTGATTGAACTCCAGCGTCATGGTTGCTCCCGTTCCATAGAAACGATTGGTTCGTTTTCCCACGGCAGCGACTTCCTCCTTCGCCACGAGCGGGGTTTTCAAAGGCGGCGTATGCGGCCGCCCTCGCCATTCCTCGATTAGCTATCCGGTTGCAGGCTTATCTGGCAACCGGGATTCATCCGTAAATCGGGGTCGAAGGCGTTTTTCAGGCCGGTGATCATCCGGCGCTGCACATCAGATAGCCGGCTTTCGAAATCGGAGCGTTTCAGGCGGCCTATGCCGTGCTCGGCGCTGATGCTGCCGACGTAGCGGTCGAGGACCTCGTTGACGAGTGTCTTGGACTTGTAGATGAACGCATCACGCTCCTCCGGTGTGGCACCGTCTGGCGGAAGCACGTTGAGATGGACGTTGCCATCGCCGACATGGCCGTAGGAAACCGCGAGGCATTCCGGCAGCTTTTCCGCCAGTTCCGCTTCCGCCTCGGCCACGAAAGCCGAAAGTTTCGAAAGCGGCACCGAGATATCGGTGCGCATATGGCTGCCGCGCAGTGCCTGGCCTTCATTCATGCCCTCACGGAAGAGCCACAACGACTGCGCCTGTGCGCGAGAGGAGGCGATGACGCCGTCCAGCACCAGTCCGTCTTCCATGACGCCCTCGAGGAAACGGCCCATCAGATCGGCAGTATCCACCAGACCGGAGCCGGAAATTTCCATCAGCACATAGGCCGGGTAATCGCCGGCGATCGGCATCTTGAGGTCGGGGATTGCCTCGATCGCAAGTGTGAAAGCCACCGGCGGCATGAATTCGAAGGCGGACATCAGGTCGCAGCATTCGCGGCGAGCGCGGCGATAAAGCTTGATGGCATCGTCAAGCGAATTGAGGCCGAGCAGCGCAGTCTCGACATGTTCAGGATTGGGGTAAAGCTTGACGGCAACGGCGGTGACGATGCCGAGCGTTCCTTCCGCGCCGATAAAAAGCTGCTTTAAATCAATGCCGCGATTGTCCTTGCGCAGCGTGGACAGGCCGTTCCAGATGGTGCCATCCGGGAGGACCACTTCGAGCCCCAGAACCAGCTCGCGGGTCATGCCGTAACGCAGGACATTGATACCGCCGGCATTGGTTGAGACGTTGCCACCGATGCGGCAGCTGCCCTGTGCGCCGAGGGACAGCGGGAAGAACATGCCCTTGTCCTCCACCGCATCCTTGAATTCCGAGAGAATGCAGCCGGCTTCAACGACAGCGGAAAAATCGTCGCTGTCGATGGCGCGGATGGCGTTCATGCGCTCCATGCTCAGCACGACCTGATGTTTCGGGGCATCGGGAATGCCGCCGAGCACCAAGCCGGTGTTGCCGCCCTGGGGGATGATGGCGAGGCCGAGTTCGGCGCAGGCGCGCACCGTGTCGGACACTTCCTGCGTAGAACGAGGGCGGATGACGGCCACGGCCGAACTGGTGACATCACCGTGCCAGTCACGGCAATAGCGCAGCATGTCTTCCTGCGATGTCAGCAGCAGGGCTTCACCAAGCCTGTTCTTCAGCGAGAACCGCAATTCCTCGATATCGTGTTCACTCACGATCGTCATTCCACCCTCTCCGTCCAATCCGCCCTAAAATATGAGGGCAAGGGTTTGTGGCCTTGCATTTGCCGGCACCCTTGCTTTTGTTAGTTTGTGAAAAAATACTATTTTCAATCGGATCATATAAGGTTATCAGACAACCTTACAAGCTAATTTATCGGTCCATCGGCCGATGATGTTTTTTCGGTCTCGGGAGAATGACCGGGACACAGAGGAGGAAGACATGCATATCGCAATCATCGGCGCCGCAGGCATGGTTGGCCGCAAGCTGACGCAGCGTCTCGTGAAAGATGGATCGCTCGGTGGCAAGCCGATCGAGAAATTCACGCTTATCGACGTGTTCCAGCCCGAAGCGCCTGCCGGTTTTTCCGGTGCTGTCGATGCGCGCGCAGCTGATCTCTCCGCCCCGGGTGAAGCTGAAAAGCTGGTGGACGCCCGTCCGGATGCCATCTTCCATCTCGCCGCCATCGTGTCTGGTGAAGCGGAACTCGATTTTGACAAGGGCTACCGTATCAATCTCGACGGCACCCGTTATCTCTTCGACGCCATCCGCATTGCTAACGGTAAGGATGGTTACAAGCCGCGCGTGGTTTTCACCTCGTCGATTGCCGTCTTCGGCGCGCCGCTTCCCTATCCGATCCCGGATGAATTCCACACCACGCCGCTGACAAGCTATGGCACGCAGAAGGCAATCTGCGAGCTGCTGCTGTCCGATTACAGCCGTCGCGGTTTCTTCGATGGTATCGGCATCCGTCTGCCGACTATCTGCATTCGTCCGGGCAAGCCGAATGCGGCGGCCTCCGGCTTCTTCTCGAATATCCTGCGCGAGCCGCTGGTCGGCCAGGAAGCGGTTCTGCCAGTGCCGGAAAGCATTCGCCACTGGCATGCTTCGCCGCGTTCCGCCGTCGGTTTCCTCATTCATGGTGCGACGATCGACGTCGAAAAAGTCGGTCCGCGCCGCAACCTGTCGATGCCCGGCCTCAGCGCCACCGTTGGTGAGCAGATTGAAGCGCTGCGCAAGGTGGCTGGCGAAAAGGCCGTCGCCCTCATCCGTCGCGAGCCGAATGAGATGATCATGCGCATGTGCGAAGGCTGGGCACCCGGTTTCGAAGCCAAGCGCGCTCGCGAACTGGGCTTTACGGCTGAAAGCTCCTTCGAAGAAATCATTCAGGTTCATATCGAAGACGAACTGGGAGGTTCACTGAAATGAGGATCAGTGGGGAGGAGAAAAAGCGATCGATTGCCTTTATCGGCACGGGCCTGATGGGTGGGCCGATGGCGCGGCGTCTGTTGGGTGCCGGCTTTTCGGTCACGGTCTGGAACCGTAGCGCGGATAAGGCGGAGGCTCTTGTTGCCGATGGCGCGGTTCTCGCGGCATCGCCGGCGGAGGCCGCCAAGGGTGCCGATATCGTCATCACAATGCTGAGCGACGGCAAGGCTGTGGGCGAGGTGCTGTTCGAGGCCGGCGTGGCCGATGCGCTGAAAAAGGGAGCTGTCGTGATCGACAGCAGCTCGATTGCGCCGCCGATTGCGCGCGAACACTCCTCCCGGCTTGAGGCGCTCGGCATTCATCACATCGATGCCCCGGTCTCCGGCGGTGTGCCGGGGGCAACTGCTGGCACACTCGCGATCATGGCGGGTGGCGACGAGGCGCTGATCTCGGGTCTTGCAGATGTCTTTGCGCCGATGGGCAGGCTGACCTATGTCGGTCCCTCAGGCGCGGGCCAGCTCTGCAAACTCGCCAACCAGCAGATCGTCGCCATTACGATCGGCGCGGTTGCCGAGGCGATGATGCTAGTGGAAGCGGGCGGCGCATCCCGGGAAGGTTTTCGCAATGCCATACGCGGCGGTTTTGCCGAAAGCCGGATTCTGGAGCTGCATGGCGAGCGCATGGTGAAGCGCAATTTCGTGCCGGGTGGTCCATCCAAGTTTCAGCTCAAGGACCTGAACGGCGTGCTGGCGATGGCGAAGGATATGTCGTTGACGTTGCCGCTGACCCAGCAGGTGACGCGGGAATTCGATGACTTCGTGGGTGATGGCGGAGCCGATATCGACCATAGCGGTATCCTGCTTTACCTCGAAAAACTCAACAACCGCGAACAGGGCTGAAGCGATCTCATGAGCGACGACAAGACACCCATGCGCCGCCTGAGGTCCCAGGATTGGTTCGACAACCCTGACCATCTCGACATGACGGCACTCTATCTGGAGCGCTTCATGAATTACGGCGTGACGCCGGAAGAGTTGCGTTCCGGCAAGCCGGTCATCGGCATCGCCCAGAGCGGCAGTGATCTGACGCCTTGCAACCGCGTCCATGTGGAACTCGTCAAGCGGGTGCGCGATGGCATCCGCGACGCGGGTGGCATCCCCATCGAGTTTCCGACGCACCCGATGTTCGAAAACTGCAAGCGCCCGACGGCGGCGCTTGACCGCAATCTTGCCTATCTCAGCCTTGTGGAAGTGCTTTACGGTTATCCGCTCGATGGCGTCGTTCTGACCACGGGCTGCGACAAGACCACGCCTTCGGCACTGATGGCGGCAAGCACGGTCGATATCCCGGCCATTGTGCTTTCCGGCGGGCCGATGCTTGACGGATATCATGACGGCGATCTGGTTGGTTCCGGCACTGTCATCTGGCGCATGCGCCGCAAATATGGTGCGGGCGAAATCACCCGTGAGGAGTTTTTGCAGGCGGCGCTCGAATCCGCTCCTTCCGTGGGCCATTGCAACACCATGGGCACCGCTTCCACCATGAACGCCATGGCGGAGGCGCTCGGCATGTCGCTGACTGGCTGCGGTGCGATTCCCGCCGCTTACCGTGAACGCGGCCAGATGGCTTATCGCACTGGCCGCCGCGCCGTCGAGCTGGTTGTCGAGAACATAAAACCTTCCGACATCATGACCCGCGAGGCATTTTTGAACGCGATCCGCGTCAATTCGGCAATTGGCGGTTCCACCAATGCCCAGCCGCATCTGGCGGCAATGGCGAAACATGCGGGTGTTGAGCTGCGCGAGGAGGACTGGCAGGTCCACGGCTACGACATTCCGCTTATCGCCAATGTCCAGCCGGCCGGTAAATGGCTGGGTGAGAAATATCACCGTGCCGGCGGCACGCCCGCCATCATGTGGGAGCTTCTCAAGGCGGGCAAGCTCGACGGAAGCTGTCCGACCGTAACCGGCAAAACCATGGCGGAAAATCTGGAAGGTCGGGAATCGACCGACCGCGACGTGATCCTGCCTTACGATAAGCCGCTGAAGGAACGGGCCGGTTTCCTCGTTCTCAAGGGCAATCTCTTCGATTTCGCCATCATGAAGACAAGCGTGATCTCGGCGGAATTCCGGCAGCGCTATTTGAGCGAACCGGGCCGCGAGGGGATTTTCGAGGGAAAATGCGTGGTGTTCGATGGTTCTGAGGACTATCACGCCCGCATCAACGATCCATCCCTCGGTATTGACGAACGCACCATTCTTGTCATTCGCGGCGCAGGGCCGCTCGGCTGGCCGGGTTCGGCTGAGGTCGTCAACATGCAGCCGCCGGATGCGCTGTTAAAAAAAGGCATCACCAGCCTGCCGACAATCGGCGACGGCCGGCAATCGGGAACGGCGGACAGCCCGTCGATCCTCAATGCCTCGCCGGAAAGTGCAGCCGGTGGCGGGCTCGCCTGGCTTCGCACCGGCGACGTGATCCGTATCGACTTTAATGAAGGGGCATGCAACGCGCTGGTGCCGGAGGCTGAGCTTGAAGCGCGCAAGGCTGATGGCATCCCGGCGGTGCCGGCTGATGCGACGCCCTGGCAGCGCATCTACCGTCAATCGGTGACACAGCTTTCGGATGGCGCGGTTCTGGATGGGGCTGCGGATTTCCGAAGGATTGCCGAGAAGATGCCCCGGCACAATCACTAATTCGGCAATGAACAGACATGATGAAAATCCCCGGCCACGACCGGGGATTTTTCTTTTCCGGGCGGTTTCACAATTGATTGTGACCTCCTAATGTACCTGCAAATCCGCATCACAGGAGCAGGGCGTGACAGATATTTCGATGATCGAGGCGGCGCGTCAGCGCATCGGCAACCAGGCGGTGCGGACACCGCTGCTGTCATCACCGTTTCTGGATGAGATTGCGGGCCGAAAACTGTTTGTGAAGGCCGAGTGCCTGCAAAGGACAGGTTCCTTCAAGTTTCGCGGCGGCTGGTCAGCCGTCTCCGGTCTGCCTGCCGAGGTGCGCGCTAAGGGCGTGCTCGCTTTTTCTTCGGGTAACCACGCGCAGGGCGTGGCGCTTGCCGCCCGCCTGCATGGCGTTCCCGCCGTCATCATCATGCCCTCCGACGCGCCGAAGATCAAAATCGACAATACACGCGCCTATGGTGCGGAGGTGGTGCTTTATGATCGGGCCAACGAGGATCGAGACGCCATCGGCGACCGACTGTCGCGCGACCGTGGGCTGACACTGATCAGACCTTACGACGAACCGCTCGTCATTGCCGGGCAGGGCACGGTGGGGCTGGAGATCGCTGAACAGGGCGCGGAGCTGGGGATCGGTGCGGCAGAGGTTCTGGTGCCCTGCGGTGGAGGCGGTCTCACCTCGGGCATCTCGCTCGCGCTTGCCGCGAAAGCACCGAACTACAAGGTCAGGACTTCAGAACCGGAGCGGTTCGACGACGTGGCGCGCTCCCTTGCCGCGGGTAAGATAGAGCGTAATGCAACGGCCTCGGGTTCGATCTGCGACGCGATCGTTACGCCGCAACCCGGCAACATCACCTTCCCGATCATGGCCGGGCTTTGCGGAAAAGGCATTGCCGTGACCGATGAGGAAGCGCTGCGGGCCACGGTCCTCGCCTTCAACCGGCTGAAGGTCGTTGTTGAGCCCGGCGGCGCGGTCGCCCTTGCCGCGGCGCTTTTCCATGGTGGTGAACTGGAGAGTGAAACAGTGATTGCGGTTGCGTCCGGCGGCAATGTGGATCCCGGAATCATGGCGGATGCGCTGGCTCGCTTTGGCTGAGGCGGCAGTCTGAGATTAATCCCTGAGCCGTGCCGCAATGTCTGCGGCAATCGCCAGTGAGGCGGTCAGGCCGGGGCTTTCTATGCCAAAAAGATTGACGAGGCCGGCAAGTCCGTGGGTTTCCGGCCCGTCGATGCGAAAATCCATGGCGGGTTCGTCGGGTCCGGAAATCTTTGGCCGGATGCCGGAATAGGCTGGGATCAAGGCATCGTCCGGAAGGCCCGGCCAATAACGTCGTATAGCATCGCCGAAACCCTCCATGCGGCGGGGATTGACGGCGTAATCGATGGTTTCGACCCATTCCACGTCAGGGCCGAACCGAGCCTGACCGGCGAGATCGAGCGTGAGGTGCACGCCGAGGCCGTGGGTGTGCGGTGCGGGATAGATGAGCCGCGAAAACGGCGACTTGCCTTTCAACGAAAAATAGCTGCCTTTGGCGAAGCGCGCCTGAGGGATCACTTGTGCCGGCAGGCCCACGATTTTTTTTGCCACCATCGGCGCGATGAGGCCGGCGGAATTGATGAGCAGGCGGCATGTCATGCTCATCGGCTCCTTGCCGCCGACATCAACACGGAACCCCCCGCTGATTGTCTGCGCCCTTTCGAAAGGTGCGTTCAAGGCAAGGGCGGCGCCATGGTCTTCCGCCTCACCGAGCAAGGCCAGCATATAGCCGTGGCTGTCGATGATGCCGGTCGAAGGTGAGAGCAGGGCTGCCCTGCAGGCAAGAGCGGGCTCAAGCGAAAGCGCCTGCCGTTCATCGATCAGCTCCAGGTCGTCGCAGCCGTTGGCCTCACCCTTGTGCTTGAGCCCGGCCAGCAGGGTCATTTCAGCGTCATCGGCCGCCGCGATAATTTTGCCGCAGCGGCGATGCGAAACACCGTGGCTCTGGCAGAAGGCATAGAGCCGCGCCTTGCCCTCCACGCAGAGCCGGGCCTTGAGGCTTCCGGCCGGATAATAAAGCCCGGCGTGAATGACCTCGCTGTTGCGGGAAGAGGTCGCGGAGCCGAATTCCTTTTCGCTCTCCAGGATGATGACAGAGAGGCCGCGCATCGACAGTTCACGGGCCGCCGCCAGCCCGATTACTCCTGCCCCGATGATGATGGCGTCGATATCCATCATGTCTCCCTGTCCGCAGATAGTCCATTTGAACGAACGCCGCCGCGCCGCGCCAATATTCCGCGATGGGTAGATTGATGCTTGTCGGGAGGCAAGTGGCGACCCCTATTTTTCCCAATTGGCGCTTCTTATGGAATTTTATCTCTACTGGAACGGTAGGGGATGAAGCTATTCTGTGGGTGAGATTAACCACTACCCGTTCGACGGGCCAGACAGGGAAGGGAGCGCACGATGTCTTATTCCAAAGCAGGAAAAGTAAAAGACTTTGTCTCGCAGCCCCAGTCACCACGCAACTGGAGAGATTCGGTGCATGCGGCTCTTGTCGGCGTGTGTGTGGCGTTTGTCGCCGCCGTCATATTCGGTCTCGTTCCCTGATCCTCCCGTCTTTTCCATCAGGGTATTTGAGAACAAAAGGCCGGTCGCTCCTCCGATCGGCCTTTTTCATGCGCATTCACGCCTTCAGATAATCCTCGGCCAGATCGACCCAGAAGGCAGTTCCGATCGGCAGGATGTCGTCGTTGAAGTCGAATTTCGGGTGGTGCAGCGGTGGGTCGTTGTCGGTGCGCGCAGTGCCAAGGAAGAAATAACAGCCCGGCCGTTTTTCCAGCATATAAGCAAAATCCTCCGCGCCCATCGAGGGGCGCTGCATCTCGGCCACTTTTTCAGCGCCGGCAAAACGGCGAGCGAGATCGGCGACATAGTCCGTCTCCGCCTTGTGGTTGATGGTTGCGTTATAGCCGCGCTCGTACTCGATGGTGACGCTCATGCCATAGCTTGCGGCCTGGCCTTCGGCTATCGCCCGAATGCGCTTTTCCAGTTCATCGCGCACGCCCGCATCGAAGGAGCGGATGGTGAGCAGCATCTCCGCCGTTTCGGGAATGACGTTGCTGGCAACACCGGCATGGAACGCGCCCACGGTGACGACGGCCGACAGTTGCGGATGGATGTTGCGGGACACGACCGTTTGCAGCGCCATGATGATGCTCGCACCGGCAACGATGGGGTCGGCGGCATCCTGCGGTTCGGCGCCGTGGCCGCCATAACCGTTGACGGTGATCTTGCACTCATCGACGGCGGCAAGGATCGGTCCGTCGCGCAGCACGAATTGCCCGAAAGGCACGCCGGGATCGTTATGCAGGGCAAAAACCGCATCGCAGGGGAAGCGGTCAAACAGGCCGTCCTCGATCATGATGCGGGCGCCGCCGAAATTCTCTTCTGCCGGCTGGAAGATAAGATGCAGCGTTCCATCGAAATTCCGGCGTTCGGCAATGATCCTTGCCGCACCCAGGAGCATGGCGGTGTGGCCGTCATGACCGCAGGCATGCATAACGCCCTGATTGGCACTGGCATATGCCGCCCCGGTCTCCTCGTGGATCGGCAGGGCGTCGATATCGGCACGAATGCCGAGCGTGCGGGTGCTGTCGCCATTGCGAAGCGTCGCGACGATGCCGGTGCCGGCAAGCCCCCGTGTCACCTCATAACCCATTTCCACCAGCTTCTCGGCAATGAAATCCGACGTCTTGAATTCGGAAAGGCCGATTTCGGGATGGCGGTGCAGGTGATGGCGGATCGCCACCACATCCGGCATGTGGTTGGCAAAGGAGGTGGCGTTGGCGGTCTGTCTGGTCATTTTCGAAGTCCCGGTTTACGCCGCTTTTTTCCGGCGCCTTTTAGCAAGGACATAGCAGCATATGTCTCCGCGCGTAAGAGGCGTTCCGGCACCCGAAATGCCCTGAAATTCAGCGCTTGCATCGTGCCGCGACAGGTGGCATGGAACTATTGACGTCCTGGGGCATTAGCTCCTTTCGGATGTGGCGCGGGCCTTCTCGGTTTCGTGTTGCCTTTCAGGTTGTCAACGGGGGACTATCGGGCGTTGCGCGAACAATTTTCGCCGTTGAGGAGTGTGCGAAATCCGGTCGGAACGGCTCTGCCGGGCCGTGGGATGAGATTTTCCTGTCGCCGGAAATCCCCTGTTCGCACTGATCACTCGCCTTGCAAATATTTCGGAAAAATTGTGCCACCCGATGTGGCAACGACGGATATCCTTCATCGGATGATACGATCCGCCCGACGGCCGGTCCGGTTCACCGAAGGTTCAGGATAAGTCATAAATATAGCGTGGCCTGATTTTCGTGTGTGCTTCCGCCACGGACGAATGCCGGTCAAGTCGAACAAGTATCCCTTAAGTTCAGAATACGAGCCCGATGTCATTTCATATCACCCCGACCGCCGCCGCCCGTGATTCCGAGACGAAGCAGATTGATCACAATGATTCGATCCGCGCGTCCTATATGACGATTGAGGAACTGCATGATGCGGGCGCCGCGCTTTCCCGCGATGGTGCCGATGGTCTTCCTGGCTTCATGGAATTCGATTTCTTCGAGCGTCATCGTGAGAACGAGAAGGAAATCCTCAGGGTCTACCGCACGACGGCCGTCGATGCGGAGAATGGTGCGACGATTACGCCAGCGGCGGAATGGCTGCTCGACAATCACTACGTCATCGAAGAAGCAATCCAGGAAGTGCGTCGCGATTTTCCGCGCAAGTTCTATCGCCAGCTACCGACGATGACGGTGGGCGGGGTGACGATCCCGCGAGTCATGGCGCTCGGCTGGCTTTATGTCGCCCATACCCACAGCACGGTTTCGCGCGAGAACATGACGGCGCTGGTGGATGGCTACCAGACCTCCAAGACGCTGCAGATCGGCGAATTGTGGGCGCTGCCTTCCATCATTCGTTTTGTCCTCATCGAAAATCTGCGCCGTATCTCCATCCGCGTCGAGCGTTCGCGCCGTATGCGCCAGAAGGCGAATGAGGTCGTCGATGAAATCATCCGGCTGAATGATGCAGAAGCGTCGGCTGTGCTGCTCAAGCAGGTCGATTCGCTGGTCGATGATCCGACTTTCGCGACGCAGTTCCTTTATCGTCTCCGCAACGGCTCGCAGACCTCCGGTTTTGCGGTTGCGTGGCTGGAAGAGCGCCTGCATGCCGCCGGCACCGATGCCGAAAACGTCATGATGTCGGAACATAATCGTCTCGCCTCCGGCAATGTGACGATGGGCAATATCGTCAAGAGCCTGCGCGAAATCGACGATACCGAATGGTCGGTGTGGTTCGAGGAAGTCAGCCATATCGACAAGGTTCTGCGCGAGGAGACCGATTACGAAGTTCTCGATTTCGGTTCCCGCAACACCTATCGCAACACGATCGAGCTTCTGGCTCGCCGTTCTCCCAAGACCGAAGTTGAGGTTGCGCGCGCCGCCGTCGAAATGGCGCGCTCCGATATGCCTGCCGGTGCGGATGAAAATCATCGCGTCAATGTCGGCTCCGTGCTTGTCGGCCAGCGCCGGTTCGAGCTTGAAAAGGCACTGGGTTACCGGCCGCTGGTGTCGCAGCATATCGTCCGCTCGATGCGCAAGTTCAACTGGCTGGCAATCGCCGCGCCGGTGCTTCTGATCACTGCGATTGCCATGCTGGCGGTCGGCTGGTTCCTCGCGGAAGCGGGCATGCCCTGGTATGTCGTCACTGCCTTCCTGCTGATGTTCGCATTGCCGGCCTCCGAAGGGGCGACCGGTCTCTTCAACACGCTCGTCACCTTCTTCGTGAAGCCGTTCCGGCTGGTCGGATACGAGTTTAAGAACGGCATTCCGCAGGATGCCCGCACGCTCGTCGCCGTGCCCTGCATGCTCACCAGCCGCGACAGCGTCGACGAGATGATGCGCAATATCGAGGTGCACTATCTCGCCAATCCGCATGGCGAGATTTATTTCTCGCTCGTCAGCGACTGGCGCGATGCGCAATATGAGCAATCCGATGAGGATCTCGAAATCCTCGACTATGCCAAGCGCGAGCTTGCGGCGCTGAACAGCCGTTATGCCTTTGACGGCAAGACGCGCTTTTACCTGCTGCACCGCCGCCGCATCTACAATTCGGCCGAAGGCTGCTGGATGGGCTGGGAGCGCAAGCGCGGCAAGCTGCATGAATTGAACATGCTGCTGCGCGGCGACAAGGATACGACATTCCTGGGCGGCGCCAATGTCGTGCCGGAGGGCGTGAAATACGTCATGACGCTGGATGCCGATACGCGCCTGATGCGCGATGCGGTGACCAAGCTCGTCGGCAAGATGCATCACCCGATCAACCGTCCGGTGATCGATCCGGTATCCGGACGGGTTGTCGAAGGTTACGGCCTGCTGCAGCCGCGCGTTACACCCTCGCTCACCACCGGCAAGGACGCCTCCGTTTTCCAGCGCGTCTTCTCTATCAACCGCGGTATCGACCCTTACGTCTTCACCGTTTCCGACGTCTATCAGGACCTGACCTCCGAAGGCACCTTCACTGGCAAGGGTCTTTATGATGTGGATGCCTTCGAGGCGGCGCTGAAGGGCCGGATCGAGGAAAACTCCATCCTCAGCCACGATCTGCTCGAAGGCTCCTTCGCGCGCTGCGCATTGGTGACCGACGTGGAGCTGGTGGAGGACTTCCCGACCCGCTATGAGGTGGAAGTCTCGCGCCAGCATCGCTGGGCGCGTGGCGACTGGCAGCTGCTTCCCTTCATCCTTGACCGTGCCCGTGGCGTTACCGCCATCGGCCGCTGGAAGATGGTCGATAACCTGCGTCGCTCGCTGACCCCGATCGCCTGGTTCTTCGCGTCGATCCTCGGCTGGTATTTCATGGACCCGCTCGGTGCGCTGATCTGGCAGATCCTGCTGATCTTCTCGCTGTTCGTGGCGCCTACGCTTTCCCTGCTGTCCGGCCTCGTGCCGCGCTCTACCGATATTGTGCCGCAGGCGCATTTTCATACCATCTGGTCGGAAATTCGCGCGACCAATGCGCAGGTTGCGCTGCGCATAGTCTTCATCGCCGATGCCGCCTGCATGATGACGGATGCGATTGCCCGCTCGCTTTACCGTCTGCTTGTCAGCCACAAGCTGATGCTGGAATGGCGTACCGCCGCCAGCATGCAGTCGAGTGCCCAGGGCAGCATCGTCGATTATTATCGACAGATGTGGCATGCGCCCGTGGTGGCGATGCTCGGCCTGCTGTTTGCGGCGCTGCCGGGCGACAACGCCTTCCTGATCGGCATTCCCTTCACGCTTCTCTGGGTGCTGTCTCCGGCAGTCGCCTGGTATGTCAGCCAGTCGGCTGAAACCGAAGACCGGCTGTTCGTTTCGGAGCACGTCTCCTTCGAGCTTCGCAAGATCGCGCGTCGCACATGGCGTTATTACGAAGCCTTCGTGACGCCGCAGGAAAACCACCTGCCGCCTGATAACTTCCAGGAAACACCGGAGCCGATCGTCGCTTCGCGCACATCGCCCACCAATATTGGTGTTTATCTGCTTTCGATTATTTCGGCGCGTCAGTTCGGCTGGATCAGCTTCGCCGATACGCTGGAGCGGATCGAGAATACGATCCAGACCGTCGAAAAGATGGAGAAGCATCGCGGCCATCTCTACAACTGGTATCATACCGACACCCTGCAGACGCTTGGACCGCGCTATGTTTCGGCGGTGGATAGCGGCAACCTTGCCGGTCACCTGATCGCGGTTTCGTCCGCCTGCCGCCAATGGGCGGAGGCGCCGTCCGCACATCTTCAGGGCAATCTGGACGGTATCGGCGATCTTGCCGGCATTCTGCGCGAAACGCTGAAGGCGCTGCCCGATGACCGCAAGAACCTGCGACCGCTGCATCGCCGTCTTGAAGAGCGCATCATCGGCTTCTCGAACGCTCTCGCCTCCGTCAAGCGCGAGCATGAATTCGCCTCGATCCGCGTCATCAATCTCGCGGTTCTTGCGCGCGATATCCAGAAACTCGCTACCAATGTCGATCACGAGGTGAAATCCGCACAAAGCGCGGAAGTGACACGCTGGGCGCAATTGCTCGTCGATTGCTGCGAAGCGCATATTTCCGACAGCGCCATTGACCTCACCAATATGGAGCCGCTGCGCCAGCGCCTCGCATCGCTGCGCGACCGCAGCCGCAACCTTGCCTTCTCGATGGACTTCACGTTCCTCTATCGTAAGGATCGCCGTCTTCTGTCGATCGGTTATCGCGTCGAAAGCAAGGAGCTGGATGAGGC
Organism: Agrobacterium sp. 22-210-1; assembly: GCF_053522525.1. Classification (NCBI taxonomy): domain Bacteria; kingdom Pseudomonadati; phylum Pseudomonadota; class Alphaproteobacteria; order Hyphomicrobiales; family Rhizobiaceae; genus Agrobacterium; species Agrobacterium sp. 22-210-1. The sequence continues at coordinate 175,190 of NZ_JBNWCI010000004.1, forward strand.
CTGCTACGACCTTCTGGCTTCCGAATGCCGCCTGACCAGCCTGTTCGCCATCGCCAAGGGCGATCTGCCGACCGAGCACTGGTACCGTCTCGGCCGCCAGGTCGTGCCGATTGGCGCGCAGGGTGCGCTGGTCTCCTGGTCCGGCTCGATGTTCGAATATCTGATGCCGCCGCTCGTCATGCAGGAGCGTCAGGGTGGCATTCTCAACCAGACCAACAATCTGATCGTCAAGGAACAGATGAACCACGGTCGTCGCCTTGGCACGCCATGGGGCATTTCCGAAGCGGCGTTCAACGCCCGCGATCACAACATGAATTATCAGTACACCAATTTCGGTGTGCCGACCCTTGGCCTCAAGCGTGGCCTTGGCCAGAATGCGGTGATTGCGCCCTATGCGTCGATCCTCGCCAGCCAGTATGATCCTGACGGCGCGCTCGAAAACCTCGACAAGCTGCGCAAGCTTGGCGCGCTTGGCCAATACGGTTTCCACGATGCGGTGGACTTCACACCGACGCGTGTGCCTGACGGCAAGGTCTGCGCGGTGGTCTACAACTATTATGCCCACCACCACGGCATGTCGATTGCGGCTGTCGCCAACGTCGCCTTTGATGGCGTGCTGCGTGAATTGTTCCACTCCGATCCGGTGATCGAGGCCGCCGAACTGCTGCTGCAGGAAAAGGCACCGCGCGAAGTGCCTGTTATGAGCGCCAAATACGAGCCGGAAACACCCGGCAAGGAACAGGCCGACCTGTTGCGTGCGGAAGTGCGCTCCATCGCCGATCCTGCGGTGCGCGACCGCGAAGTGGTGTTCCTCTCGAACGGCCATTATTCGACGATGCTCACCTCCACGGGTGCGGGTTATTCGAAATGGAATGGGCAGGCGATTTCCCGCTGGAAGGCCGACCCGACAGAAGATCGCTGGGGCACCTTCATCTTCCTGCGCGACACCACCAATGGACAATGGTGGAGTGCGACGGCCGAGCCGCGCGTCGTCGAAGGCGAAAAGACCAAGACGATTTTCACCGACGACAAGGCCGAGTTCCACAAGACAACAGGCGATCTGCAGAGCGTGGTTGAGTGCATCGTCGCCACCGAGCATGATGCCGAAGGCCGCCGTATCACCCTGCTGAACGTCGGTTCCGAGGATCGCTACATTGAAGTGACCTCCTATATGGAGCCGGTCATCGCGTCTGAAGATGATGACAACGCCCATCCGCTGTTCTCGCGCATGTTCGTGCAGACGGAGATCGGTCGACGCGGTGACGTCATCCGCGCCTGGCGCAACCGCCGCAGCCCGAACGAGCCGGGCACCGTCATCGCGCATCTGGCCGCCGACAATGCCGGCCCATCGCGCCCGACGGAATTCGAGACGGATCGCGCCAAGTTCATCGGTCGCGGCCGGTCCCTGCGGGAAGCGGCGGCTTTCGATATGGGTGCGACGCTTTCCAGCACGGATGGTTTCACTCTTGATCCTATCCTGTCGCTGCGCCGCACCGTGCGTGTGCCGGCGGGCAAGAAGGTGAGTGTGATCTTCTGGACGATTGCCGCGCCGAGCCGCGAGGAAGTCGACAAGGCGATCGACCGCTACCGTCATCCGGATGCTTTCGCGCATGAACTCGTGCATGCCTGGACACGTACGCAGGTCCAGATGCGCCATGTGGGCGTCACCTCGCAGCAGGCGGCCGCCTTCCAGCATCTCGGTCGTTATCTGACCTATCCGGACATGCATCTGCGTGCGGATTCGGAAACGCTGAAAACGGGTCTCGCCTCGCAGCGCGCCCTGTGGCCGCTTGCCATTTCCGGCGATTTCCCGATCTTCAGCCTGCGTATCAATGACGATATGGACATGGATATCGCCCGTGAGGCGCTGAGCGCCCATGAATATCTGCGTTCACGCGGCGTGATCTTCGATCTGGTCATCGTCAATGAGCGGGCTGCGTCCTATGCCCAGGATATGCAGCATGCGCTGGATCATATTTCCGAGGCGCAGCGCCGCATCAATCCTGCGGACGGCGGTCGTCCGCACGTCTTCTCCGTGCGTCGCGACCTGATGGACGAAGAGACCTGGAGCGCGCTTCTCGCCGCCTCCCGCGTTGTTCTTCACGTGCGTAACGGCAAGATTGTTGATCAGATCAACCGCGCTGTATCGCTGTTTGCGGCCCATCGCGGCCCTGACGGTACGAGTGACGCTGCGCAGGCGCGTCTGCCTGTGCCGGCCTTCCCCGTCGCGGAGCCGGTCGAGGATGCGGGCGATCTCGATTTCTGGAACGGTTTCGGCGGCTTCGCCAAGGGCGGCCAGGAATATGTCGTGCGCCTCAATGGCGGGCAGTCGACGCCGCATCCGTGGATCAACGTCGTCTCGAACGAGAGTTTCGGCTTCCATATTTCGGCCGAAGGCGCCGGTTTCAGCTGGAGCCGCAATTCGCGCGACTATCAGCTAACGCCATGGAGCAACGATCCGGTCATCAACCGGCCGGGTGAGGCCTTCTATGTCGCCGATGTGGAGACAGGAAAGCTCTATACGCCCTGCGCCGCGCTTTCGCGCGATCCCGAAGCCATGTTCGAAACCCGCCATGGTCTCGGATATTCCGTGCTGACCGGTGTAGCGGATACGCTCGAAGTCGAGCTGACACAGACCGTTGATCGCGAAAAACCGGTCAAGTTCTCGCAGGTCATCGTTCGCAACAAGGGCTCGAAAAGCCGCCGCCTGAAGGTCTATGCCTATGTGGAGTGGGTGCTTGGCAATAACGGCCAGAAATCCGCGCCGTTCATTCTGAGCAGGCACGATGCTGCCAGCAACGCGATTTTCGCGTCGAACCCTTACAGCATCGACTATAGCGCCCGCACGTCCTTCCTGACGCTCGACACCGAGGCGAGCGGTTTCACCACCAGCCGCCGGGAATTCATCGGTCGCTTCGGTTCCGCGCAGGCGCCGCAGGGCATCGTGTCCGGCGCCGCACTCAGCGGCAGCACCGAAGTTGATGGCGATCCCTGTGCCGCGCTGATGCAGGAAATCCACCTGAAGCCCGGCGAAGAACGGCATATGACCTTCATTCTCGGCGATGCCGACAATGCGGAAGAGGCCGAAGCGCTGGTGAAAGATGCACGCCAGGCCGACTTCCAGACGGTGCTGGACGAGAGCAAGGCGTTCTGGACTGGCTTTACCGGCCAGTTGCAGGTTTCCACGCCCGATGCCGGCTTCAACCACATGGTCAACAACTGGCTGCCCTATCAGGCGCTGGCGTGCCGCATTCTGGCGCGCACCGCCTTTTACCAGTCGAGCGGCGCCTTCGGTTTCCGCGACCAGCTTCAGGATACGCTGGCCTTCCTGCTCTACCAGCCGGATCTCGCCCGCAAGCAGATCCTGCGTGCGGCCGGCCGCCAGTTCCCGGAAGGCGATGTGCAGCACTGGTGGTTGCCGCTGACGGGTGCAGGTGTCCGCACAACCATTTCGGACGACGTCGTCTGGCTGGCTTATGCGATCAACCAGTATGTCTCGGCCACGGGCGATGCCGCCATCCTCGATGAAAGCATTCCCTTCCTGAAAGGCCCGGCATTGATGCCCGGCCAGCATGACGCTTTCTTCCAGCCGGAGACGAGCGACAGGTCCGTCACGCTTTACGAACATGCGGCGCTGGCGCTTGATCTCGCCATTCATCGCACCGGTGAAAACGGTCTGCCGCTGATCCTCGGCGGTGACTGGAACGACGGCATGAACCGTGTCGGCGTTGGCGGCAAGGGCACCAGCGTCTGGCTCGGCTGGTTCTTGGCCGGTGCTTTGCGCGATTTCATCGAGATCGCCGAAAAGCGTGGGGATACAGATCGTGTCGGCAAGTGGGCGGCGCACCGTGAAAAGCTGCGCAATGTTCTCGAAACGGCGGGTTGGGACGGCAGCTATTATCGGCGTGGTTATTTCGATGACGGCACACCGCTCGGTTCTGCCAGCAGCGAGGAATGCCGGATCGATTCGCTCGGCCAGAGCTGGAGCGTTCTCTCCGGTGAGGGCGAGGAAGGTCGGTCGCGGCAGGCAATGGATGCCGTGATGGAGCATCTGGTCGATGAAAAGACCGGCATCATCCGGCTGTTCACGCCGCCCTTCTCTCGTGCGCCACATGATCCGGGCTACATCAAGGGATATCCGCCGGGTGTACGCGAAAACGGCGGGCAATATACCCATGCGGCGACCTGGGTGGTTCTTGCCCTTGCGAAGCAGGGTAGGGCGCAGGAGGCCTGGAACTGCTTCAAGCTGCTCAACCCCGTCAATCATGCGCTCGATGCGGCGGCGTCGGAAACCTATCGGGTCGAGCCCTATGTGGTGACCGCCGATGTTTACGGTGAGGGCGCTTATGCGGGTCGTGGCGGCTGGAGCTGGTATACGGGTTCCGCCGGCTGGCTTTACCGTGCTGCGGTCGAGGGTATTCTCGGTATCACCCGCACTGACGGCAAGCTGCATATTTCGCCGTCGCTACCGGAAGACTGGAGCGGTTTCTCGGTGAAGATCACGCTCGACGGGAAGGCAAGGAACATCGCCGTTGATCGTAAGGCCGGCACGGCGGAAGTTTCCGTATCCGTCGATGGCAAGGCTCTCCCGGCAGGTGATCGGGTGATCCCCTTCGACTGAGACGATCAGGTCTCTGTTCGCTTTAAAGTCAGGCTCCTGTGGTGACGCAGGGGCCTGAATTTTTTAGGGTCTACTTGCCTCTGGTTCAGCATATTGGCCGCATCATAATCCGGAAGCCCAGTCTCCTTGGTAGCCACGGGCTGAAAACGGCGGCACCGGGATGAGATTATCCACGAAAGCCTTGATATGCGGGCCGGGTTGTCCGGCAGCCGTCAACCGCCCCGGGCAGAAGCAGCTGCTGCGAGCGATCCATTCCGAAGTTGGGCGACGGCAGGAATCTGTCATCTATGGTCGCTTTCACGGATCGCTGGCAGGGATATGGAAGGGGCGCTGCAAGTTTCGCAATATTTTTCGGTAGATCGGAAAGGGAATTACCTTGCAATCGAGCACATCCTTCACAGAATCTGCACTGTTGGTATTGCTCACCATTCTTTCCTTGGTGTTGTCCTGCTGGTTGGCGCGCTACCCACGGAAGACCAGTGTCGGAATAACGCTTGGCGTGGTGCTCGGAGTTTTCCTGACCAATCTTGCAGCAGGTATCGTTGCCTTTCTGGGAAATGTCCTCCCATTCGGGCAGATCGATTTCTGGCTGGCAAGTTCTTTAGCCGGAGTTCTCCCATAGCCTGACCTGTGATCTGACACGGCCGTCGGGAAGCGAACAAAGAAAAAGGGCGGACAACAAGTTGTCCGCCCTTTCCGTATTCCGTTCGCCAGAGCGTCAGGACGCTATGGCCTTTGGCCGGGGCTGGCCTTCGTCTTCCGTCAGCAGGCCACTGGTGCGCAGCAGAGAGGTGAAGCGTCCGCCGCGCTGGCTCAGCTCATCGAAAGTACCCTTTTCGATGATGCGACCCTGATCGAGGAACAGCACGAGATCGGCGTCGCGAACCGTGGAAAGGCGGTGGGCGATGATGAAGGTCGTGCGGTTCTTTCTCAGCGCATCCACGGCGGCCTTCACGCGGGCTTCCGTTTCCACGTCCAGCGCGCTGGTCGCCTCGTCGAGAACCAGAATGGGGGCATTCTTCAGGATGGCGCGGGCGATGGCGATGCGCTGGCGTTCACCGCCGGACAGGCGGTTACCGCGTTCGCCGACCTGCGTCAGGTAGCCGGTAATACGGCTGTCGATGAAATCCGTTGCCGCAGCTGCTGCCGCCGCTTCCACCACCTCCGCATCGGTTGCCGATTCGCGACCGAGACGAATGTTTTCGCGGATAGAACGGTTGAGCAGACCGGCATCCTGGAACACGGTCGCGATGGAGTTGCGGAGCGAGTTCTTCGTTACCGTCGAAATATCGGTTCCATCGATCAGGATCTGGCCGGAATCCGGATCATAGACGCGCTGCAACAGGTTGATGAGCGTGGTCTTGCCGGCGCCGGTTGGCCCCACGATGGCGATGGTTTCTCCGGCTTTGGCCGTAAACGAGACGTCGTGAACGCCCTGCTTGGTGTTGGCAAAACCGAAATTGATGTTGCGGAACTCCACGGTGCCGGAGACATTCGACAATTCGCGGGCGTCGCCCGGTTCTTCCCGTTCCTTGACGGAATCTTCCAGCACGAAGAAATCTTCAAGCTTGGCGCGGGCTTCGAAAATCTGCGTTACGAACTGGCGCATCTGGTCCAGCCTGCCGATCAGGAGATTGGCAAAACCGATGAAGGCGATAACGTCGCCGACGCGCAGTTCGCCGTTCTTCACCAGCACTGTACCGATGACGAGAATGATCATCATCGAAACGGTGGAGGCCGTGCGATTGAGCGCGCTGGCGAAAGCCCACCAGTCGAGAACAGGATATTGGGCGCTCAGCAGTTTTTCGGTGAAGGATTTCAGCGCTTTCGTTTCAGCTTCGATGCGGTTGTAGCTGTGCAGCACCGATACGTTGCTGATGGAATCGCTGACATGGGCAAAAACGCTGTGATAATGCTCTTCGACCGAAGCCTGGCCATCCTTGGTGCGGCCCATCACCCATTTGCCGATGAACCAGTAGACGATGCCGAGGCCAATCAGCACGAAGCTGAGGCGCAGGTCCATTGCCATGGCTGTCGGGATGAGCAGCACCAGCGCCACGAAGGTGGCCAGATGGGTGCGCATGAATTCCAGCCAGAGGCCAAAGAGCGTCTCGCTGGCGCGCAGCAGGGTATGCAGGGCGTTGGACGTGCCGCGCAGATGGTGCCAGGAAAGCGGCATCGAAATGATGCGACCGAAGGCTTCCGTCAGCAATGTCGCACGCCGGCCATGCGCCAGCCGGTCGGCCTCGCGGGCGACCGCGACGTAAGCGACGGTGTTGAAGACGCCGAAGCCCGCCCACAAAATGAGGATAGGAGTAACATTGGTGCCGGAGGAAATGGCGTCGATGATCCGGCCGAACAGCACCGGTTCGGCGATGGTGATCGCTGCAAGAATGACGTTGGCGATGACGACCACCGTCACCCGCCATTTATGAACGGTCAGATAGCGCAGAGCGCGTGTGTAAACCTGAAACAAGGTCAAATTTTCAATCCAGTCCGAGCGTCTTTTTCGAGCGGTTAATTGTTCGGCCTCAACGCCATGCTACTTTAGCAAGGTTGCATGAGACGGCGAAATTTGTGTAATTATCGCTCTTTCTGTCTGAATGGCGGCTTAACAAATTGACCGCGCGTGCGAACCGAAAAAAACCGAACCCGATGTTTCTGGGACGCTGTCACAAGATTTCGCATCTTCGTTTCAGGGATTGCTAACGACGATATGTTCAATCTGAACCGACCGGCGCCCGAGTAACATGACGTCATCGCGGGACCATGTCCTTCGTGCCATCCCTTTTAAGTCAAGCTCCGGACCCTGTGTCTTTATGCACGATATTCTTCATTTCATCTCTGCGTGTTACCAGGCGGGAAACGCCGATCGCGTTCGCACCGAATTTGCCACGCTCATTCGCGAATATGGTTTCGAATATTTCCTCATCAGCAGGCGGATGACGGGTGAGATCGCCTCCACCGGTCAGGTTCTCGCACAACATCTGCCTGACGGCTGGCTCGAGGTCTATAGGGCCAAAAAATACAATCTCGTCGATCCCGTCCGCAAGGTGATCGGCATGGTGCACAAGCCATTTCAATGGAAAGAAGCGCTGGAAGGATTGCCGCGTGCGATGCACCGAAAAAGGGCGAGCGTCTTTTTTCACGATGCCGGCCGTTATGGTCTGCAGGGTGGTTACGCCTTTCCGGTGCACGGCCGCGCGGGGTTTATCGGCGCGGTCTTCATTGGCGGCCAGGACCGGCAATTGCCGTCACTGCAGGTCGAACTGCTTGATGCGGCGACACGCGCAGTGTTCTGGCGCCTGCTTGATCTTTCCGGTCAGGCACATGGTCTCAGTAATGCCCCTGACGTTTCCGCTCTGGAGTTGACGAGGCGTGAAATGGAAGTGCTGACGCTGATGGCGGATGGCATGACCTCGACGGAAATTGGACGCCAGCTATCGATCTCCAACCATACGGTCGATTGGTATATCAACGGAATCCAGCGCCGTTTCAGCGCCAAGAACCGGCAGCATACCGTAGCACTTGCTTTTCGTCATGGCCTGTTGAGCTAACGTCGACAGGACGGTTCTCTCCCGAATTGCCCTTTCCAAGACCGGGTTTTGCTGCTTAATTCCGCAGTGCAGCAGAAATTTTGTTTTGGCGTGTGGGGAGACCGTCTTGAAAATATCGAAAATACTTGTTGCCAACCGATCCGAAATAGCGATCCGCGTTTTCCGGGCAGCCAACGAGCTTGGGATAAAAACCGTCGCGATTTGGGCGGAAGAGGACAAGCTGTCTTTGCACCGCTTCAAGGCGGATGAATCCTATCAGGTCGGCAGGGGTCCGCATCTCGCCAAGGATATGGGGCCGATCGAGAGTTATCTTTCGATCGAGGAGGTCATCCGCGTGGCCAGGCTTTCTGGAGCGGATGCTATCCATCCCGGTTATGGCCTTCTATCCGAAAGTCCTGAATTCGTGGAGGCCTGCAACAAGGCCGGCATAACCTTCATTGGACCGACTGCTGATACGATGCGCCAGCTTGGCAACAAGGTGGCTGCCCGCAATCTGGCGATTTCGGTTGATGTGCCCGTCGTTCCCGCCACCGATCCGCTGCCGGACGATATATCGGAAGTGGAGCGCATGGCCGAGGAGATCGGCTATCCCGTCATGCTGAAGGCCTCCTGGGGCGGCGGCGGACGCGGTATGCGCGCCATCCGCAAAAAGGAGGATCTCGCCCGTGAGGTCACCGAGGCCAAGCGCGAGGCGAAGGCCGCTTTCGGCAAGGACGAGGTCTATCTCGAAAAGCTGGTAGAGCGCGCCCGCCACGTCGAGAGCCAGGTTCTCGGCGACACGCATGGGAACGTCGTGCATCTGTTCGAGCGCGATTGTTCGATCCAGCGTCGCAATCAAAAGGTAGTCGAGCGTGCGCCGGCACCTTATCTCAGCGAAGCGCAGCGTCAGGAACTGGCGGCCTACTCCCTGAAGATCGCAGCCGCGACCAATTATATCGGTGCCGGTACGGTCGAATATCTGATGGATGCCGATACCGGCAAATTCTACTTCATCGAGGTCAATCCGCGCATTCAGGTGGAGCATACCGTCACCGAAGTCGTGACCGGCATCGATATCGTCAAGGCGCAGATTCACATTCTGGAAGGGGCTGCGATCGGCACGGCGGAATCCGGCGTTCCGAAACAGGAGGATATCCGCCTCAACGGCCATGCGCTGCAGTGCCGCATCACCACGGAAGACCCGGAACACAACTTCATTCCGGATTACGGCCGTATCACCGCCTACCGCTCCGCTTCGGGCTTCGGTATTCGTCTGGATGGCGGCACTTCCTATACGGGCGCTGTCATCACCCGTTATTATGATCCACTGCTGGTGAAGGTCACCGCGTGGGCGCCGCAGCCGGACGAGGCGATCAGCCGCATGGACCGTGCGCTGCGCGAATTCCGTATCCGCGGCGTGGCGACCAACCTCACCTTCCTCGAAGCCATCATCGGTCACGACAGCTTCCGCAACAACACCTATACGACCCGCTTTATCGATTCGACGCCGGAACTGTTTGCGCAGGTCAAGCGGCAGGACCGCGCCACCAAGCTTCTGACCTATCTCGCCGACGTGACCGTCAACGGCCACCCGGAAACCAAGGGTCGTGCCAGGCCGTCCGAAAAGGCGGCAAAGCCCATCGTGCCCTATATCGATGCGCCGACGCCCGACGGTACCAAGCAGCTGCTAGACAAGCTCGGCCCGAAGGGTTTTGCGGACTGGATGCGCAATGAAAAGCGCGTGCTGGTCACCGATACGACCATGCGCGACGGGCACCAGTCGCTTCTGGCTACCCGTGTTCGCACCCATGACATTGCCCACGTTGCCAGCGTTTACGCCAAGGCGCTGCCGCAGCTTCTGTCGCTGGAATGCTGGGGTGGTGCGACGTTTGACGTTTCCATGCGCTTCCTGACCGAAGACCCGTGGGAGCGTCTGGCGCTTATTCGCGAAGGTGCGCCGAACCTGCTGCTGCAGATGCTTCTGCGCGGCGCAAACGGCGTCGGATACAAGAATTATCCTGATAATGTCGTCAAATATTTCGTCCGTCAGGCCGCAAGGGGCGGGGTCGATCTTTTCCGCGTCTTCGACTGCCTGAACTGGGTGGAGAATATGCGGGTATCGATGGATGCGATTGCCGAGGAGAACAAGCTCTGCGAGGCGACCATCTGCTATACCGGCGATCTGTTGAATTCGGCGCGTCCGAAATACGATCTCAAATATTATACCAACCTTGCCGCCGAGCTTGAAAAGGCTGGCGCGCATATCATCGCCGTCAAGGATATGGCGGGCCTGCTGAAACCGGCTGCCGCCAGGGTTCTGTTCAAGGCGCTGCGTGAGGCGACCGGTCTGCCGATCCACTTCCATACCCACGATACCTCGGGCATTTCCGCCGCGACCGTTCTTGCGGCCGTGGATGCCGGTGTCGACGCCGTCGATGCTGCAATGGATGCCTTCTCCGGCAATACGTCGCAGCCTTGCCTCGGCTCGATTGTGGAGGCGCTGGCGGGGTCGGAGCGTGATACGGGTCTCGATACCGAATGGATCCGCCGGATTTCCTTCTATTGGGAGGCCGTGCGCAACCAGTATGCGGCTTTCGAAAGCGATCTGAAGGGACCGGCCTCGGAAGTCTATCTGCATGAGATGCCGGGTGGCCAGTTCACCAACCTCAAGGAGCAGGCCCGTTCGCTGGGTCTTGAGAGCCGCTGGCACGAGGTGGCGCAGGCCTATGCCGACGCCAACCGGATGTTCGGTGATATCGTCAAGGTGACGCCGTCCTCCAAGGTTGTTGGTGACATGGCGCTGATGATGGTCAGCCAGGATCTGACGGTTGCCGATGTCGAAAACCCTGATCGTGAAGTGTCTTTCCCGGACTCGGTGGTGTCGATGCTGAAGGGCGATCTTGGACAGTCGCCGGGCGGTTGGCCGGCAGCCCTGCAGAAAAAGGCGCTGAAAGGCGAAGCCCCCTATACGGTTCGCCCCGGTTCGTTGCTGGAAGATGCCGATCTCGATGCGGAACGGAAGGTGATCGAGACCAAGCTGGAGCGTAAGGTCGACGATTTCGAGTTCGCGTCTTATCTGATGTATCCGAAGGTATTCACCGACTTTGCCTTTACCGCCGAGACGTATGGCCCGGTTTCCGTGCTGCCCACCCATGCCTATTTCTACGGCATGGAGGATGGTGAAGAGCTGTTTGCCGATATCGAGCGCGGCAAGACGCTTGTCATCGTCAATCAGGCCTCGTCCGGCATTGACGACAAGGGTATGGTGACGGTGTTCTTCGAGATCAATGGTCAGCCGCGCCGCATAAAGGTGCCGGACCGCGCCCATGGCGCTTCCGGTTCCGCCGTGCGCCGCAAGGCCGAACCCGGCAATGCGTCGCATATCGGCGCGCCGATGCCGGGCGTGATCAGCCGCGTCTTCATCAATCAGGGCCAGGAGGTCAAGGCCGGCGACGTGCTCCTGTCCATTGAGGCCATGAAGATGGAAACCGCACTTCACGCCGAGCGGGACGGCAAGGTCGCTGAAGTTCTGGTGCGCCCAGGCGACCAGATCGACGCGAAGGATCTGTTGATCTCCTACGCCGAATAAAGGCGTATTACATCGGCAATAAGATTGCAGACGCCCGCCTTTCGGCGGGCGTTTTTTATTGCGCTTCTGCAAAAACTCGAATATGCATGTTCGTGCACGTTTATTCCTGTTTATGCATGAGTCCCCATGAGCGATCATTTTGTCAGTGAGCGGCAGGCGCTCATCCTCGCGCAGTTGCGGCAAAGCGGCCGCGTGCTTGCGCAGGATCTTGCCCAGAACTTCGGTGTTTCCGAAGATACTGTTCGCCGCGACCTGCGCGAGATGGCGGCGCGGGGCGAATGCCTGCGGGTTTATGGCGGAGCGCTGCTCTCTGATAGTACGACGGTGCCGCTGAAGACGCGGATTGCCGAAGATGCCGATCGCAAGGCCCTGCTGGCGCGTGCCGTCATCCCGCTTCTCGATCCGGGCATGGTCGTTTTCATCGATGCCGGCTCCACTAACCTCGCTGTCGCAAGAGCCATTCCTGCCGGTCTCAAGTTGACGGTGGTGACGAATACGCCCGCGATAGCCGCCGAACTGACGGGGCGGGCCGATATCGATCTTGTGCTGATCGGCGGCAAGGTCGATCCGGCTGTCGGCGCTGCAATCGACGCCATGGCGCTCAGGCAGCTTGAACTGATGCGGCCCGATCTCTGTATTCTCGGTGTCTGCGGCGTTGCGGCCGAGACGGGCCTTTCGGCCGATGTTTTCGAGGATGCGGTGTTCAAGCGGCTCGCCTGCAGCGCCAGCCAGCGGATTGTCGCCGCAATCACCACGGAAAAGCTTGGCCACAGGGCGGCTTTTCACGTGCATGATTTTTCCCCGCCTCTTTCCCTTGTGCTGGAACGGGATGCCGACCCCGCACTGGTCGAGGCGCTGTCGGGAAAAGGGGTGCAGGTTCATTGCGGCGACGATGACGTCGCTCAGTTTTCTCATGGTCAAGTCTGAAGGAATATTGCCGATGAATGGCCCCACGACATTTTCGCCGACAAGCATTCGCTCATCCTATCTGACGCGGCACAGGCTGGGTGTCTCCCTGCTGTTTTTGATGAACGGTTTCATGATGGGGTCCTGGGCGCCCAAGATTCCGGAATTTGCGGCGCGCCTGTCGCTCAGTGAAAGCGCGCTTGGCCTGATCATTCTGGTTTTCGGTATCGGCTCGCTGGTTTTCATGCCGATTGCCGGTTCGCAGATCGCCCGTTTCGGTTCGCGTACGGTGAGCCTCGTCACTGCGGCGATCTTCTTGCCGACACTGCTTTTCATCTCCTGGGCCAGCACGATCTGGGCGGGTGTGATCGCAGTCTTCCTGTTTGGCGGTCTCACGGGGGCGATGGATGTCGCCATGAACGCCAATGCCGTGGCAGTGGAGCGGGACATGCGCCGGGCGATCATGTCGTCGTGCCACGCCTTCTGGAGCCTTGGCGGCCTGATCGGGGCCGGTCTTGGCGGTTATCTCATCACGGCAATCGGTGTGCAGGGCCATGCCATTGCGTTGACCGTCATCGCGCTTGTTTTGCTGGTTATTGCCTGGCCGCGGGTTCTCGCGGATCGTCCGCATGCCGAGGCCGAACGTCCGAAAGGCGGCTTGCCGCTGACGCCGCTGCCGTGGATCATCGGCCTGATGGCGCTGTTTTCTATGGTGCCGGAGGGTGCCATCCTCGATTGGGGTGCGCTTTATCTGCGCAATGAACTGGGGGCTTCCGTCTCGCAGTCCGGTTTTGCCTTTGCGGCTTTCTCCATGACCATGGCGGCCATGCGTTTTGCCGGCGATCTGGTGCGCGACCGGTTCGGCGCGGTCAACACGCTACGGTTCTGCTCGGTCATGTCGATCACCGGTCTTTTGATTGCCGGTCTTGCGGGAAGCTCTACTTTCGTGATTATCGGCTTCGCCATTGCCGGCATCGGCATTTCCAACATGGTGCCCATTGCCTTTTCGGCGGCGGGCAACATGCCGGGGCTGGCGCCGGGAATCGGGCTTTCCGTCGTCACCACCATGGGGTACTCCGGCATTCTGGTGGCGCCGTCCGCCATCGGTTTCATTGCCGAACATACGGGCCTTGCCAGTGTCTTCCTCGCGCTGCCGTTGTTGCATGTGGTGGTTTTGCTGCTTTCGCGGCTCGCCCGACATGCGGATGGAGCTGGGAAAGAATAGGCGTCTCGAATTTTGCCATGATTGCGGTAAAGTAGAAGCTCTTATGCGTTGGGTGTTGACAAGCAGGCCCCCTTGTTTCACCTCAATTGCCAGACCTTGCCGCAAGCTCCAGAGACCGCCATGACGTCACACGCCGATTACGATCCAAAGCCCCGCCGCGCATCCGTCGCCGTCGACGTGGGCGGCGTCATCGTCGGTGGCGGTGCGCCCGTCGTCGTGCAGTCGATGACCAATACCGATACCGCGGATATCGACGCCACCGTCAGCCAAGTGGCGGCACTTTTCCAGGCCGGTTCGGAAATGGTGCGTATTACCGTTGACCGCGACGAGAGCGCTGCCGCCGTGCCGAAAATCCGCGAGCGGCTGCTGCGTCTCGGCATGGATGTGCCGCTGATCGGCGATTTCCATTATATCGGTCACAAGCTTCTGGCCGATCATCCGGCCTGCGCCGAGGCGCTGGCGAAATACCGCATCAATCCCGGCAATGTCGGCTTCAAGGACAAGAAGGACAAGCAGTTCGGCGAAATCGTCGAAATGGCGATCCGTTATGACAAGCCCGTCCGCATCGGCGTCAACTGGGGGTCGCTCGATCAGGAATTGCTGACCACTCTGATGGACCGTAACAAGGAAGAGGGTTTTCCGCTCTCCGCCCGTCAGGTCACGCGTGAGGCCATCGTCCAGTCGGCGCTGATTTCCGCCGAGCTTGCCGAAGAGATCGGCCTGCCGCGTAACCGCATCATCCTGTCGGCCAAGGTCAGCCAGGTGCAGGACCTGATCGCCGTTTATTCCATGTTGTCGGAGCGCTCCAACCACGCCCTGCATCTGGGCTTGACCGAAGCCGGCATGGGTTCCAAGGGCATCGTCGCCTCGTCTGCCGCCATGGGTTACGTCTTGCAGCACGGTATCGGCGATACGATCCGCGTGTCTCTGACGCCGGAGCCGAATGGCGACCGCACCCGCGAGGTGCAGGTGGCGCAGGAATTGCTGCAGGTCATGGGCTTCCGGCAGTTCATTCCGGTCGTTGCGGCATGTCCCGGCTGCGGGCGCACCACGTCCACCGTCTTTCAGGAACTGGCGCAGAATATCCAGAACGATATTCGCAAGAACATGCCGGTCTGGCGTGAAAAATATCCCGGCGTCGAGGCATTGAACGTCGCCGTCATGGGCTGCATCGTCAATGGTCCCGGTGAAAGCAAACATGCCGATATCGGCATTTCCCTGCCCGGAACCGGCGAAAGCCCGGCAGCGCCGGTCTTCATCGACGGGGAAAAGGCGCTCACCCTGCGTGGTCCCAACATTGCCGGTGATTTCGAAGCGCTTGTGGCCGATTACATCGAAAAGCGTTTCGGCCGGAAAGACGCGGCGGAGTAATGAGTATCCTCAAAGGCCCGAAATTCCACTGTCATACCTCCTGAACCTCTCGGAGCATCAAAACACATGATCAAAAAAATCGCGATCGTCGCCCTTTGCGGGACCTATCTTTCCGCCTGCACCACCACCGATCCCTATACGGGCGAGCAGAAGATGTCGAACACCGCTGGTGGTGCCGGCATCGGCGCCGTGGTTGGCGCGCTCGGTGGTCTGGCTGTCGGCGGTTCGCCGACCGGTCGCCGTAATGCCGCGCTCATCGGTGCGGGCATCGGTGCACTCGCCGGCGGCGCCATCGGCAATTATATGGATGGTCAGGAAGCTGAGCTTCGCGCCCAGCTTCAGGGTACGGGCGTTTCGGTTTCCCGCCGCGGCGACAGCATCGTCCTCAACATGCCGTCGAACATCACCTTTGCGACGGATCAGGACCAAGTCATCCCGCCCTTCTATCAAACGCTCGATTCCGTCGGAATCGTGCTGAACAAGTTCAACCGCACGCTGATCGACATCAACGGTCACACCGATTCTACCGGCCGCGCCGATTACAATCAGGGCCTCTCGGAGCGTCGTGCCGCTTCGGTTGCCAATTATCTCGGTGCGCGCGGCGTCGATCAGCGCCGTATTTCGACGCTTGGTTTCGGTGCTTCGCAGCCGATCGCATCGAATGCAACACCTGACGGTCGCGCTCAGAACCGTCGCGTTGAAGTGCTGATTTCGCCTCTCAAGGGCTGATTGGGCATAGGGAGCTGAGCGGGGAAACCGGCTCAGTTTTTCCGTTCGGCAATGAACCTTGCGGCCGCGATGAGAATTGCGGCCTTTTCGCCATAGGGGGCCAGGAGGTCACTGGCTTCCGTTACCTGTTCCTGCAGCTTGGCGCGCGCCCAGTCTTCGCCGCGCAAGGCGACCAATGTTCCCTTGCCGCGCGCGGCATCCTTGCCGGTTGCCTTGCCCATGGTGGCGGCATCGGCAGTGAGATCGAGAAGATCATCGGCGAGCTGGAAGGCGAGGCCGATTTTTTCGCCGAAGAGGCGTAGCCTTTGCCGTTCGGAGACGTCGCTTCCGGAAATGATCGCGCCAGCCTCGCAGGCGAAACGCAGCAAAGCGCCGGTTTTCATAGCCTGCAATGTAACTACGCCGGCTTCATCCGGCGTGTTTTTTTCTGCTGCAAGATCAAACGCCTGCCCGCCGGCCATGCCGCCGATGCCGGCTGCGCGGGCAAGCGAAAGCACGAGCGCGGCCTTGCGCTCGGCCGCAAGCGGGTTTTCGTCCGCGGCGATAATATCGAAGGCGAGCGTCAACAGGCTGTCGCCGGCGAGAATGGCGGTCGCCTCATCGAATTTGCGGTGCACCGTCGGCTGGCCGCGGCGCAGGTCATCATCATCCATGGCCGGCAGGTCGTCATGCACAAGCGAATAACAATGCAGGCATTCCAGCGCCGCGCCGACATAATGTGCAGCTTCGGCGTCTCCGCCCAGAAGGGCTGCGCTTTCGATGACGAGGAAGGGCCGCAAGCGTTTGCCGCCGTTCAGCACGCCATGGCGCATGGCGTCTAGCAGGTTTTGCGGACGCGTGATCTCGTCTGCGCGCGCTTCACCGGAAAGCAGGCGGCCAAGCAAGGCTTCGGTTTTTGCCGCGTTTTCGCGCAGCCTCGTTTCGAAATTCGTCATCTGAGCGTCCATGCCGCGCTCTTTGACATGCCGCGCGGGGCCAGGCAACCTTTTCGTGATTCCCGGGCGTAACTGTTTGACCAGACTCGCCTTGAAGGCGGCAATGGACTATGAAAGGCTTCGATTGGCGCGGGGCTGAGACGGATATTGAGCAGTACGCCTGAAAGCGACGCAGATTACGCCGTGCTGGCAGAAGACCGGAGCAGTCCGAAGGTGGATTTTCGCACGTTGGCAAAGCGCATTATCATGACCTTGCTGGCTTTGCTGATCCTGCCCTATCTGCTGATCCCGGTCTATGCACTGCCGTTCTTCCGGCCGGTCTCGACGCTGATGCTTGCCGATCTGGTAACCTTGCAGGGCTATGACCGGCGCTGGGTGCCGCTTGAGGATATTTCTCCGCGCCTTGTGCAATCCGTGATGATGTCGGAAGACGGGCAATTCTGTTTCCACGGCGGTGTGGATTGGAACCAGATGCAATCCGTGGTCAGCAATGCGCTCGATGGGGCCTCCACCCGCGGTGCCAGCACCATTCCAATGCAGACAGCCAAGAACCTGTTTCTATGGAACGGCCGTTCTTTCCTGCGCAAGGGACTGGAACTGCCGCTGGCGATTGCGGCGGATTTCGTCTGGTCGAAAAAACGGATGATGGAGATTTATCTCAACGTTGCCGAATGGGGGCCAGGCATTTACGGCATCGAGGCCGCCGCGCAGCATCATTTCAAGGTGCCGGCGGCAAAGCTCAGTTCCCGTCAGGCAGCGCTGCTTGCCGTTTCCCTGCCCAATCCCATTGACCGGGTCGCCAGCAAACCGGGTCGTGGTCTGCAAAGGCTGGCTGGCCTTATCGAGCGGCGCGCCCGGGCCTCGGGCGCTTATGTCGGCTGCGTGCTGGACTGATCCAGCCCATCCGCTCAGCCTTTCTTGAAAATATAATCTGTTTCTTGACGCAGGGTTTCGCCCGGCCGCAGGATCGCGTGCGGAAAATCAGGGTGATTGACGGCATCAGGCCAAATCTGCGTTTCCAGGCAGAAACCGGCAAAGGGACCATAGTGGCGGCCATCGAGGCCGGGGACCGCAACGTTCAGCTTGAAGGCCGAATAGAACTGCACACCGGGTTCGGTGGTGTGAACCTCAAGGGCGATATCCGAGGCCGGGGAATAGGCGCGGGCAACCTTGCGTTTTGCGCGGCGCTCGGGCGAGAGGCAGAAATTGTGATCGTAGAGAACCTGCTCGCCATCCTCCTTGCGCCGCATCGGCGTCGGCTGGCGCAGGTCAAAGACGGTGCCTTCAACGGAGCGGATTTCGCCTGTTGGTATCTGTTTGTCGTTGGTCGGCAGATAAAAATCAGCGGCGATGCTGATCTCATGCCCAAGAGCGGTATCCGCACCGTCGAGGTTGAAATAGGAGTGCTGGCAGACATTGGCGATGGTCGGCTTGTCGGTCACCGTTTCATAGACCACCGAAAGCACGCCGCCGTCGAGGATCGTATAGGTGGCGGTGACCGTGCAGTTGCCGGGATAACCGGCGCGGCCGTCGGGATCGATGATCTGCAGAACGGCATGGCTTTCGCCATGCTCCATCAGCATCCAGTTGCGTTTGCCCATGCCATCGCTGCCGCCATGCAGATGGGTTACGCCCTTTTCGTTCAGCTCCAGCTGGTATTCATGCCCGTCGATGGAGAATTTGCCGTCACCGATGCGGTTGGCATTGCGGCCAGGGGTGGCGCCGAAATAGGAGGAATATTTGTAGTCCTCGAATTTATCGAAGCCCAGAACGAGCGGCGGCTGGTGACCATCGAGGCGCAGATCCTGAATGACTGCGCCCCAGGTAATGACCTTGGCCGTCAATCCGCCCTTCGAGATGGTGACGCGTTCGACCTTTTCGCCGGTTGCCGTGAAACCGAAATTCTCCCGTGCTGCCCCGTCGCTCATTGCATCATTCTCCCGATTGCCATGAATTGCCGGGCGGACGTTGCGTCATTTCCCGGCAATTCGCAATCCGCAATTTACGCGGCGAGTTTGCCGATGGATTCGAGATCGTAGGGCGTCGTCTGGTATATCTCGTTGATCCAGTTGCCAAAAAACAGATGGGCATGGCTGCGCCAGCGGTTCAGCGGAGCTAGTTCCGGGTCGTTGTGCGGAAAATAATCATGTGGCAGCTTGATGGGCACACCAGCATTCGCGTCGCGGAAATATTCATCCGAAAGCGAGGTTGAATCATATTCGACATGGTTGAACATGTAGAGCCGGTTGCCGGCCTTCTCATGCACCAGACACACGCCCATTTCTTCTGACTCCATCAGGATTTCAAGTTCGGGGTGTTTTTCGATGTCGGCGCGGCGCACTTCCGTCCAGCGTGAGACTGGAACCTGGAAATCGTCCGAAAAGCCGCTCAGATAGATCGATGACGGGCAGAGATTGCGGTGACGATAAACACCGAACGCCTTTTCCTTCAGCTCGTATTTCGGCACCCCGTGGAAATGGTAGATGGCCGCCATCGCGCCCCAGCAGACATTCAGCGTCGAATGGACGTTGGTTTGCGTCCATTCAAAAATTTTCTGCATCTCGTTCCAGTAGGTCACATCTTCATAGTCCAGCATCTCGATGGGCGCGCCGGTGATGATGAAACCGTCGAACTTGCGGTGGCGCACTTCTTCCCACGTCTCATAGAAGGACAGAAGATGTTCTTCAGGCGTGTTCTTGGCGCGGTGGCCGCCGATACGGATCAGCGAAAACTCCACCTGCAACGGCGAGGCGCCGACGAGGCGGGCCATCTGCACTTCCGTCTTGATCTTGTTCGGCATGAGGTTGAGAAGCCCGATCTGGAGCGGGCGGATATCCTGCCGGATGGCCGCCGTTTCGGTCATGACCCGCACGCCCTCATGAACGAGGGTCTCAAAGGCGGGAAGCGTATCGGGAATCTTGATCGGCATGTCGAACTCTCTTTTCGGATGACGTAAAGAACGTTGCGAAAACAAAAAAACCGGCAGCGAAATCGCAGCCGGTCCCAGGAAATTGCCTTTTTCCTCGACCCTTTAGCGACTTCTTTAAAGTGGCTGCAAGCCGGTCGGCAAATCACCACTGAAGCGTTTCATAATCCCGAAGCCGGCGAAAATCAATATAGGCTGATTTCATCGGGTTTCGGCTTTCCCTTTTTGGCTGAGGTGAGATAAGGCAAGGCATGGATAAAGAGCGTTTCACCATTCTGCTTGGCGGCGATGTCACGGTGACCGACCGCCTGAAGCTGGCGGTTGCCGATAGCCGCGTGATCGCGGCCGATGGCGGCATGCGCCATGCCGGACCACTCGGTCTTGCGCCGGAGCTTTGGGTGGGGGATTTCGATTCCGCCAGCGAAGAGCTGCTGGGCGCCTGGCCAGATGTGGAGCGGCAGCCTTACCCGGCCGCAAAGGCCGTGACGGATGGCGAGATTGCGGTCTCGGAAGCACTCTCCCGTGGCGCGTCTTCGCTGCTGCTGGTGGGTGCGCTTGGAGGCGAGAGAAGCGACCATGCGCTGCAACATCTTCTTTATGCGGTGGCGCTTGCCGAACGGGGTCTCGACGTGACACTGACGTCAGGAGACGAGGAGGCGCAGCCACTGCTTCCCGGTTCGCTTGATGTCGATCTGCCGGCCGGTTCGCTGTTTTCGGTGGCCGGATTTACCGCCCTTGCGGGCCTTGATATCGGCAATGTGCGTTATCCGCTTGACGATTTCGCGCTTGCTTTCGGTTCTTCCCGCACTATTTCCAATGTCGCGAATGGCGGCCCTGTGCATTTCTCGCTGAAAAGCGGCAAAGCCATCGTCCTCGCCCGCCCTTATGATCTGACCGGAGCCTGACGCCTTGGCACCCCCAATTTTGAAACTCGACGATATCAAGCTGACTTTCGGCGTGACCCCGCTGCTCGACGGCGCCAATTTTCAGGTGGAGCCGGGCGACCGCATCTGCCTTGTCGGGCGCAATGGTTCCGGCAAATCGACCCTGATGAAGATTGCGGCCGGGCTGGTCGAGGCACAGTCGGGCGAGGTTTTCCGCCACCCTTCCGCTACCATCCGTTATCTGGAGCAGGCACCGGATTTTGCCGGTTACGATACCGTTCAGGCCTATGCCGAAGCGGGGCTTGGGCCGGGTGACGACCCTTATCGGGTGACGTACCTGCTCGAACATCTCGGCCTGACGGGACAGGAAAATCCGGCAAGCCTTTCCGGCGGTGAAGCGCGGCGTGTGGCCCTTGCCCGCGTCATGGCGCCGGAGCCTGATATTCTGATGCTGGACGAGCCAACCAACCATCTGGACCTGCCCACCATTGAATGGCTTGAAAGCGAGTTGCAGCAGACGCGCAGCGCGCTGGTGCTGATTTCGCACGACCGGCGTTTTCTCGAAAAAGTCTCGACCTCGACCGTGTGGCTCGATCGCGGCCAGTCCCGCCGTCTCAATCGCGGCTTTGCCCATTTCGAGGAATGGCGTGACAAGGTGCTGGAGGAGGAAGAGCTGGAGCAGCACAAGCTCGGCAAGGCCATTGAGCGCGAAGAACACTGGATGCGTTATGGCGTGACCGCGAGACGCAAGCGCAACATGCGCCGCGTCGGCGAACTTCAGGCCATGCGCGCCGAATATCGCGGCCACAAGGGGCCGCAGGGCTCCGTGCAGGCGACGGCTTCGGACGTGCGGGAATCCGGCAAGCTGGTCATCGAGGCCGAGGCCATCACCAAGGCTTACGATGAGCGCGTGATCGTCGCGCCGTTTTCGCTCAGGGTGCATCGTGGTGATTGTATCGGTTTCGTCGGGCCGAACGGCGCCGGCAAAACCACACTTTTGAAAATGCTGACCGGCCAGCTTGAGCCCGATAGCGGCACGGTGAAACTTGGCACCAATCTGGAAATCGCGACGCTCGACCAAAAGCGTGAGGATCTCAATCCCAACGATACGCTCGCGCATTACCTGACTGACGGCCGCGGCGACAATCTGCTGGTCAATGGCGAAGTGAAGCACGTTACGGGTTACATGAAGGATTTCCTGTTCCAGCCGGAACAGGCCCGCACGCCGATCCGCAACCTCTCTGGCGGCGAGCGTGCCCGTCTTATTCTGGCGCGCATTCTGGCACGGCCGACCAACCTCCTGATCCTCGACGAGCCGACCAACGATCTCGATATCGAAACGCTTGATCTGTTGCAGGAAATCGTTGCGGGCTTTTCCGGCACGGTTATCCTCGTCAGCCACGACCGTGATTTTCTTGACCGTACCGTCACCTCCACCATCGCACCCGCCAATCCGGATCAGCCGGACGGACGCTGGATCGAATATGCCGGCGGTTATTCTGATATGATGGCGCAGCGCAAGGGCGCGGCAGATGAAAAACGCAAGGCGGAGAAACAGGAAAAGGCGAAGGCCGCACCTTCGACTTCCGCTTCGCAAGATCCTGCAAAGGCCAAGGGCAAGCTTTCGTTCAAGCAGAAATTCGCACTCGAAAATCTGCCGAAGGAGATGGAAAAAGCCCAGGGTGAGATCGCAAAACGCGAGCAGCGCATGGCCGATCCCGCGCTTTTCACCAAGGATCCAGCCACATTCAATACGCTGGCGCAGGAAATGACCAAGCTGCGTGAAAAGCTCGAAACCATGGAAGAAGAATGGCTGGAGCTGGAGATGCTGCGCGAGGAACTGGAAGGCTGAAGGGGATCGTCTTTTACTGATTGAACGGCATCCGCCTTTGACAGGGAGGCGGAATTGCCGTTTCCTGTGCGGGTTCGGAGGAGTTCAGAAAATGCGCATGATCTTCGTCAATCTGCCCGTCAAGAATATCGAGACATCGAGAGACTTCTTCACGGCGCTGGGTTTCAGCTTCAATCCGGAATATTCCGACGATCGCACGCTCTGCATGATCGTGGAGGAGAACATCTTCGTGATGCTGCTCCAGGAAGAGCGTTTTCGCGATTTCATCAATGGCGATATCGCCGATGCGAAGAGTAGCACCGAAGTGCTGACCTGTCTTTCCGCCGGAAGCCGCGAGGAAATCGACCGGATGATCGCAACTGCGCTTGCCTCCGGTGGCAGCGGCTGGAAACCCGTTCAGGATCACGGCTTCATGTATGCCGGCAGTTTTCAGGATCCGGATGGTCACGTCTGGGAACTGGTGCATATGACGGCGCAGGGCTGACGGCACTGTCTTGCCAATCGCAGACGGCGGGACTACACCATCATCTTGATCTAACGGGGTGTCTTTTGTGCTTGCGTGCAAAAGGCTGAGAGGCTTGCCAACCCGAAGAACCTGATCCGGTTCATACCGGCGGAGGGATTAGACGGCTTTAAGGCAGGCGGCTATTTCCCTTTTTGTTTTGAGGAGATACCCGTGCGCCGTCGTCTTTTCCTGAATTCCCTCGTCGCCGCCTCCGTGTTTCTGCCCGGCCTTGCCGTCGCGCAGGACAAGCAGGAGCTGACTGTCTACACCTATGAGAGCTTCGTGTCCGAATGGGGACCCGGTCCGAAGGTCAAGGAAGCCTTCGAGAAGGTTTGTGGTTGCACGGTCAATTTCGTCGGCGTGGCGGATGGTGTGGCGCTGCTCAACCGCCTGAAACTTGAAGGGGCTGGGTCCAAGGCGGATGTTGTCATCGGTCTCGACACCAACCTCGTCGCAGAAGCGAAACAGACCGGCCTTTTCGATGTCAGCGGCATCGATACCTCGGCGGCCAAGGTGCCGGGCGGCTATGAGGACGAGGTTTTCGTCCCCTATGATTATGGGCATTTCGCGATCATCTATGACACGCAGACGGTAAAAAACCCGCCGACGAGCTTGAAGGAACTGGTGGAAGGCGATCCTTCACAGAAGATCGCCATTCAGGACCCGCGCACCTCCACGCCGGGGCTTGGGCTACTTCTCTGGGTGAAATCGGTATATGGGGACAAGGCCCCGGAAGCATGGGCGAAGCTCAGGAAACGCATCCTGACTGTCACACCGGGCTGGTCGGAATCCTACGGTCTCTTCACCAAGGGTGAGGTGCCGATGGTGCTTTCCTACACCACATCGCCCGCCTATCACATGGTCGCCGAGAAGACGGACCGTTATCAGGCCGCGGCTTTTTCCGAAGGACATTACATCCAGATCGAAGTGTCCGGCCTTCTCAAAAACGCGCCGCACAAGGAATTGGCAAAGCAGTTTCTTGCTTTCACGCTCACATCAGGTTTTCAGGATGCGATCCCCGAAAACAACTGGATGATGCCGGTTGCGGCGACATCGAAGCCTTTGCCCGAGGCGTTTTCCAAACTCGTCGTGCCGCAGAAGACCTTCCTTATGGACCCGGAAGAGGTGGCGAAGAACCGCAAAGCCTGGGTCGACGAATGGCTTGCCGCCATGAGCATGAATTGAGGAAAAGGCACACCTACCCATGATGCTGCGTCGCGATTACCGGCGATCCGTTGTTTTCGGGACGGCGGCCTTTACCGCCGTTTTCCTGTTCATGGCGCTCGCCGTTGCGGCCCTCCTGTCTTTTGACGTCGGCGCATCCGCTGCCAGCATCATGGATGCCTATACGCTGCGTATCCTTCGCTTCACGCTTTATCAGGCAACACTTTCCACCTTCTTGTCCATTGTTCTCGGCCTGCCGGTGGCGTTGGCGCTTGCGCGGCGACGCGACTTTCCGGGGCGTATATGGATCATCCGGCTGATGGCGGTGCCGATGGGTTTGCCGGTGATCGTCGGCGCCTTAGGCATCATCGCCATATGGGGCAGGCAGGGCGTTTTGAATACGGCTCTCGTTTTTGCCGGCGCGGAGCAACCCTTCAGCATTTACGGCCTTTCCGGGATTCTTATCGCCCACGTGTTCTTCAATCTGCCGCTGTGCGTGCGGCTGATGCTGGCCGGGCTGGAACGCATTCCGGGCGAATACTGGCGCATGGCGGCAAGCCTCGGCATGGGGCCGGTTTCGACGTTCCGCTTCATCGAATGGCCGGCGATTTCGCGGCTTGTTCCCGGCATTGCCGGACTTGTCTTCATGCTGTGCGCCACCAGCTTCACGCTTGTGCTGCTGCTTGGTGGCGGCCCGGCGGCCACGACGCTGGAGGTGGCGATCTATCAGGCGCTGCGGTTCGATTTCGATCCGCAGCGGGCGATTGCGCTTTCAGTTTTACAGATTGTCCTTACCGCAATCCTGCTCGGCCTTCTTGCCTTTCTGCCATCGCCGGAAGCGGAAATCGCCTCGCTTGGGCGGCCCCTTCGCCGCTTCGATGGCAAAGGGGCTGGTGCACGTCTTTGGGATGGGGCGGCAATCAATCTTGCGGTTCTGCTGATCGGCCTGCCGCTTGTCGCGATAGCCGTCTCGGGGTTGAAGGCCGACCTGCCGCGTCTGCTTATCACGCCGATCTTCCTGCGCGCGGCTTTCACCAGCCTTGCCATTGCTGCACTCTCCGCAACTCTCGTCGTGCTCTGCTGTTTTGCGATTATCGGTGCACGTCAGGCCGTTGGTTCACGGCGGCAGGCGGTTCAGCCGTTGCGCTTTCTATCCGCCACGCTCGGCGCGGGGTCTTCGCTTGTGCTGCTGGTGCCGCCTGTTGTGCTCGGAAGCGGATGGTTTCTATTGTTACGGCCCCTCGGTGATGTCAGCATTTATGCGCCGGTTCTCGTGGCGATCATCAATATGCTGATGGCGCTGCCGCTTGCCATGCGGGTGTTGGAGCCGGCGTTTAACAGCCATTTTCTGCGCACCGGCCGGCTCTCCACCAGCCTCGGGTTGCAGGGGATGGCGCGGTTGAGATTTGCGGATCTGCCGGTTTTGTGGCGGCCGCTGGCGATGGCGTTTTCCTTCGCCATGGCCCTGTCCCTCGGCGATCTCGGGGCGGTTGCCCTGTTCGGTTCGGAAAGTTTCGTCACCTTGCCATGGCTCGTTTATAGCAATATGGGCAGCTACCGCACCAATGACGCCGCCGGATACGCGTTTATCCTCGGTGTCGTCTGCCTGCTGCTTGCCGCAGGCGGCGTTTCGCGGCAATCGCAATCGGCAGAGGCACGGGCGGGAAGGGCGAGCATATGACTGGCGATGATTTCGCGGTTCAGCTGGATAACGTCAGGCTGCGGCTTGGAACGCAGGATTTCGATCTGGATTGCGGCTTTCCTCAGGGCCAGGTGACCGCCGTTGTCGGCGCATCCGGTTCCGGCAAGTCGACACTCCTTAATCTGGTCGCCGGTTTTGAGGCGCCGGATGCCGGTCGCGTGGTGATAGGCCGGCGGGACATGACGGCGCTCGACCCTTCCGAAAGGCCGGTGTCGTCGATCTTTCAGGACAATAATCTTTTCGCCCATCTCGATATTTTCACCAATGTCGCGCTCGGCGTCAGTCCGGGGCTGAAATTGCAGGCGGAAGATCGGAAAAGCATCGGGGTGGCGCTGGCGCGCGTTGGTCTTGCTGGTTTTGACAAGCGCCTGCCGGGCACGCTTTCCGGCGGGGAAAGACAAAGGGCGGCTCTGGCGCGTGCGCTGGTGAGGAAAAAACCGGTCATGCTGCTGGATGAGCCCTTTGCCGCGCTCGATCCGGGACTCCGCGCAGGCATGACCTCCCTGCTCCTCGACTTGCATGCCGAAACAAAAAATACGGTGATTATTGTCTCACACCATCCGGACGACATAAAGAAGCTGGCGCAGCGGGTGGTTTTTCTTGATCGCGGCCGCGTTGTCTACACAGGCCCGACCGCAGATTTCTTCGCCACACAAAATGTGAAGGCGGTGGACAGTTTTCTGAACGGCTGATCGCCTTATTTTCGACGCGTGCCGCTGGCAATCGCTTTAGATGACTTCAATGACGCTAATTTGCACTTGCCAGTTTCAAGTTGTTGCCCGAGAAAAGACGGGAATTATTGCGTTCTTCAGGAATATTCCGGACTTGATGGATCGTTTTTACCGTATCGGCATTCATGGCTCGTTGGGGCGAATCTGTTATTCTGGTCTGCAATTAACGGATGATCAGGAACGTTAGGGGCAGGCATAGAGAATGAGAAATAGCATGACTGCACAGTGGAGGCTCTTCTCCCGTTCAGGCCTTCGCCGTTCGGGCAGGATGGTTGCCGCCTGTTCCGTGCTGACGGCGTCCGCCGTGTTCCTGTCGTCGTGCCAGTCTCTCTTCAGCCCGGCTTACCAGTCCACCCTGCGCCCGTCGGATAATCCGCAAACCGTGGAAGAGGTGCAGAAGAATGATCCCCGCGCCCAGATGGGTGCGCGCGAACATCCGCGCATCGTGGCGAGCTATGGCGGTGAATATCGTGACGCCAAGACAGAACGGCTTGTCGCCCGTATTGCCGGCGCTCTGACGGCCGTTTCGGAAAATCCGCAACAGTCTTACCGTATCACTATCCTCAACTCGCCGGCCATCAATGCCTTTGCGCTTCCGGGCGGATATCTTTACGTGACACGCGGGCTTCTGGCGCTTGCCAACGATGCTTCGGAAGTGGCCGCCGTGCTTTCACATGAGATGGGCCATGTCACCGCCAATCACGGCATCGAACGCCAACGCCGGGAAGAGGCGGAGGTGATTGCAAGCCGCGTGGTTGCCGAAGTGCTGTCGAGCGATCTCGCCGGCAAGCAGGCGCTGGCGCGCGGCAAGCTGCGGCTCGCGGCCTTTTCGCGCCAGCAGGAATTGCAGGCGGATGTGATCGGCGTGCGGATGCTGGGCGAGGCCGGTTACGACCCCTTTGCCTCGCCGCGCTTTTTGGATTCCATGGCGGCCTATGCGCGCTTCTCTTCGGCCGATCCTGAAAACGACCAGAGCCTCGACTTCCTTTCCAGCCACCCCAACACGCCGCAGCGCATCGAGCTTGCGCGCCGCCATGCCCGCGCCTTCGGCCAGGACGGTCAGGTCGGGGATCGTGGACGCGACTGGTTCCTGGATGGCATAGACGGTCTGCTTTACGGCGACAGCCCGCAGGAAGGTTACGTCCGCGGGCAGACGTTCCTGCACGGAACGCTTGGCATCCGTTTTGACGTGCCGGAAGGTTTTGTCATCGATAATAAGGTGGAGGCCGTTCTGGCGACCGGACCGGGCGATATGGCCATCCGTTTTGATGGTGTTGCCGATCCGAAACAGACCACCCTTGCCAATTACCTGACCAGCGGCTGGGTTGCCGGTCTGCTGCCGGAAACGGTCAAGGAAACGCAGATCAACGGTCTGGAGGCCGCGACAGCCCGGGCAAGCGCGGATAAATGGGATTTCGACGTAACCGTCATTCGTGTCGGCCAGCAGATATTCCGGTTCCTGACGGCGGTGCCGAAGGGCAATGCGCAGCTTGATTCCATCGCCAACGTGCTGCGCACGAGTTTCCGCAAGATGACCCCGCAGGAAATCGCATCGCTGAAGCCGCTGCGCGTGCGCGTGGTGACGGTGAAGCCCGGCGAAACCGTGGCAACGATCGCGGCGCGAATGATGGGAACCGAGCGCAAGCTCGATATGTTCCGCATGATCAATGCGATGAGCGCCACCGCCACGCTTCAGCCCGGCCAGCGGGTGAAGATCATTTCGGAATAATGTCTCAAAGAAAAACCCCGGATCACTCCGGGGTTTTGTTGTTTAAGTCATTTTGCGGCAATTATTGCCATTCGCGCACGTCGACGAAGTGACCGGCGATTGCCGCCGCCGCCGCCATTGCCGGGGAAACGAGATGGGTGCGGCTCTTGTAACCCTGACGGCCCTCGAAATTGCGGTTCGAGGTGGAGGCGCAGCGTTCGCCGGGCTTCAGACGGTCGTCATTCATGGCAAGGCACATGGAGCAGCCCGGTTCACGCCATTCGAAACCGGCGTCGAGGAAAATCTTGTCCAGGCCTTCCTGTTCCGCCTGTTCCTTGACCAGACCGGAGCCGGGCACGATCATGGCCGAGACGGTGGGGGCTACCTTGCGGCCATCGACGATTTTCGCCGCCGCACGCAAATCCTCGATGCGGCCATTGGTGCAGGAGCCGATGAAGACGCGATCAACGGCGATATCGGTGATGCGGGTACCGGGTTGAAGGCCCATATACTCCAGCGCGCGCCACTTGGACGTGCGCTTGTTTTCTTCCTCGATATCATCAGGATTGGGAACGACGCCTTCGACCGAAGTCACGTCTTCCGGTGATGAGCCCCAGGAGACGATGGGCGGCAGATTGGCGGCGTCCAGCACCACGACCTTGTCATAATGGGCGCCTTCGTCGGATTTCAGCGTCTTCCAGTAGGCGATGGCCTGTTCCAGCGTTTCGCCCTTCGGCGCGCGCGGTTTGTCCTTGATGTAGTCGAAGGTGGTCTCGTCCGGTGCGACCAGACCGGCGCGGGCACCGCCCTCGATGGTCATGTTGCAAACCGTCATGCGGCCTTCCATGGAAAGCGATCGGATCGCCTCGCCGGCAAATTCGATCACGTGGCCGGTGCCTCCGGCCGTGCCGATCTCACCGATGATCGCGAGGATGATATCCTTGGCGGTCACGCCCTCCGGAACCTTGCCATCGACACGCACTAGCATGTTCTTGGCCTTTTTCTGGATCAGTGTCTGGGTGGCCAGAACATGTTCCACTTCCGATGTGCCGATACCATGCGCCAGCGCGCCAAAAGCGCCATGGGTGGAGGTGTGGCTGTCGCCGCAGACGATCGTCATGCCCGGCAGGGTAAAACCCTGTTCCGGCCCGACGATGTGGACGATGCCCTGGCGCTTGTCGCGTTCGGAATAATATTCGACACCGAAATCCTTGGCGTTCTGCGCAAGCGCTTCCACCTGAATGCGGCTTTCCTCATTCTTGATGCCTTCCAGCCGGTCGGCGGTGGTCGGGACATTGTGATCGACCACGGCGAGCGTGCGGGCCGGCGAGTGCACCGGGCGGCCAGCGATGCGCAGACCTTCAAAGGCCTGCGGGCTCGTCACCTCATGGACCAGGTGACGGTCGATATAGAGAAGACAGGTTCCGTCCGGGTCACGATTGACGACGTGGTCGTCCCAGATTTTATCATACAAAGTGCGGGGTGCGCTCATGGCTCTATGCCTTGTCATGGAAAAGGGTAATCAGGGTTCAGTAAGGCGATGGACAGCAGGTGCTGTCAGGCGAGCCTAAGTCGGCTGGTGAGCGCCCCGGAAACGCGCGCAAAGAACCGTGCCGGCAGACGCTTGTGGTCCTGCAGCACATAAACATTCTGAGCGAGACATCCGAATTTAGATCCCATGGCAACTTTCATAGCAGATCGGCAGTTTTACGGCAATATGAATGCTTACTGGCCGTCAGGGTGTCGTTCATATGCGCTGCGTCAACAGTAAATGCCGGTCTCATAACGCGTTCCAATGGTTATGATGCAGCGCAACTTGCGTATTTTGCGCTGCACATATAGATGGGTTCCCTTATCATTTGCATTCGACGAGAAATCGAAGGGAGGAAAGCACATGGTATCCGAAAAAGCCCTCATCTCGAAGATCACCTGGCGGCTGATGCCGTTTCTTGGCCTTCTCTACCTCATCGCCTATATCGACCGCCAGAATGTCAGCTATGCCAAGCTGCAGATGGTCGATGCGCTGAGCCTCAGCGAATATGCCTACGGCCTTGGCGCCTCGTTGTTCTTCATCGGTTACTTCATCTTCGAAGTGCCGAGCAATCTGTTCCTCAACCGTTTCGGCGCCAGCAAATGGTTCGCCCGCATTCTGGTTTCCTGGGGTGCGGTCACCATCGCGCTTGCCTATACGCAGAACGCCACGATGTTCTACATCCTGCGCTTCCTGCTCGGGCTCTGCGAGGCTGGTTTCTTCCCCGGTGTGCTGTTCCTGATGACGCTGTGGTTCCCGCGTGATTATCGCGGCCGCATGATCGGCCTGTTCATGATTTTCAGCGCGCTTGCCAATGCGATTGGTGCGCCGCTTGGCGGCATGCTGCTCGATCTGGATGGTTTCCTCGGTTATGCCGGCTGGGAGTGGGTGTTCCTGGCAACCGGTATTCCTGCCGTCATCGCCGGTATCGCCACCTTCTTTTATCTGGATGATACGCCGGAAAAGGCGAAGTTCCTGACGCAGGATGAAAAGGACTGGCTGAAGAACCGGCTGGCTGAAGAAAACAAGGGCATGGAAGAGCATGCGGAGGATGGCTTCAAGGCGCTGATCAATCCGCGCGTGCTGTTCATGGCGCTTTGCTATGTTGGTTTTCCGCTGGCCGCCTATGGTCTCAGCTACTGGCTGCCGACGATCGTGAAGAGCTTCGGCGTTTCCAACACCGCCAATGGTTTCATCAACATCATCCCTTGGGTGATCGTGGCTATTGCCCTGTTCGTTGTGCCTAACGCTGCCGACAAGGCGAAGAACAAGACGCCCTACATCGTCGGCCCGGCTTTTGTCGGCGCGTTCTGCTTGCTGATGTCGGCGCTGCTGAGCGATCCGGTCCTACAGTTCAGCTTCCTCTGCATCGCCGCTGCGGGCATCTTTGCCGGCCAGCCGGTGTTCTGGAGCCTGCCCGGCCGCTTCCTCAAGGGTGCAGGTGCGGCCGCGGGCATTGCCGCCATCAATTCCGTCGGTAATCTCGGTGGGTTCGTGGCGCAGAATGTGGTGCCGTGGATCAAGGATCAGACCGGCAGCACGATTGCGCCGATGTTCTTCCTCGCCTTCTGCCTGGCGCTTGCGGGTGTGCTGGTCATCATCGCCGCGCGTAAAATGGGTGATCAGGCCAAGACGGCCTGATTTCCTTTGTCAATACGACAGCCGGTTCTGCCGGCGTGGGTTTTACGTAGGGAGTTCTTGGATCAGGTGGCTTTACTCAGAGTACAGCCCGTTTGCACCTAAGTTGCCGCATGGGATTATGTCACCGCCTTTGCGTGTTACAGTTGTGGCTGTTGGATGCGTTTATTTGAAGTGTTTTGAAGGAACAAGAAATCGTGGCTCGGACGTGTGCCGAGCCACCATCATTGTTCAAAATACTGCCAGCGCTTTGGAGAACTATGCTGTGAACCAGTCATTGTTTTCCAGCCGAACGCCGG
Organism: Agrobacterium sp. 22-210-1; assembly: GCF_053522525.1. Taxonomy (NCBI): domain Bacteria; kingdom Pseudomonadati; phylum Pseudomonadota; class Alphaproteobacteria; order Hyphomicrobiales; family Rhizobiaceae; genus Agrobacterium; species Agrobacterium sp. 22-210-1. The sequence continues at coordinate 207,042 of NZ_JBNWCI010000004.1, forward strand.
ACAGAATGATCGACTCGTCTCCGCGCTCAAGCGTAATGTTGACGATAAGAGTGTTGACACCGTAACTTGTCACCGCCCAGTCATCGATAGTTGTGCCGACGAGTTTCAGCTTGTCCATGGATGCGTCGAAGCCAAAGATGGTATCGGTAGCGAGCCAAGTCCCCGTGTCGCCCTTATTAAAAACAAAGGTATCTGTGCCACCGCTTGCCGTCATACGATCCATGCCTTTACCTCCGATTATCACCGACGAAGCGAGATTTACACTACTTAGGTCTATTTCGTCGTTACCGGTGCCTGCGTCGATCTTGACGGAGGTGAAGCGACCATTCGTAACACCGACTCCACCATTCGCAACGTAGGTGCCAGCAACAATGCCACCCGGGCTTGCGGAGGAAGCATCGTTGAACGCAGCACCCCTTTTTACATTGATCGTGTCGTTGCCTGCGCCCGTATCGATATTAAAGGCATTCACCCAAGTGTTTTCATTCGAAAGGAGAGAGACCGCGACAGTGTCGTTACCAGCACCTGTTGAGATGTTGCCGCGCTTGGTGTTAAGAACTTCGAGGTTGGAAGAGCCTGTACCGCCGAGCTGAACGTCCACATGTACAAAATCCTTGAGTTTAATGTTCTCAGGCCTCTCGGACTTTATGAGAGCATTCTTTACGGAATTCCATTCGGAGGACACATCGAAGGTGAAGCCATTTTCGTTTGCGTCGTATCCAACGTCGACCTTGCTGCCGGTTCCAGCGACGTTGATTGTACCTAATGGACCAGTTTCAAGCGAGACGCCGTTCTTTTCCTGAGTGGTGGACACCGTAAGCAGTTGGTAGACTTCCTGATCGGTCGACTTGGTAAGCGATGATACAGAAGCCGCGCCACCGTTACCGAAATTTACTGCTATTACCATTTTAATATCCTTTTGACTTTTGTAAAATTTGAAATTTATTTTTTATATATTTACGTTTATATTTCTATTTTTCAGTGATATTATCAATATAACTCATTACATAAAATGTAAATTATCAAAAAATACTTATTATTTATTTAGTTTTTATAAAAAATACATATTTATTATAATAAAACACTTAAATAATGCTGCTATTAAAGTAATAACAAATTTTATATATAAAATAAACAACTATTATTGATAATCATAATGCCGTGGTTGTCGATTGTCTTGATAACCAGCTTCAGCTCCTCTTGCGCCTTCTCAAAGGCAAAGATAAAGTCGGTAGCCCAAGCTAGTTCCCGTGCCATACTCATTGAAAGACGAAGGTATTGGCTCCTCCTTTTGCGGTAATGCAATCCATGCTCTTTCAGTGGATTACACGGAAGAAGCGAAATTTGCGCCGTGCAGACTAATGTCATTGTTGCTTGTGCTTGCTTTGATCCTGACGGATGGGACGCTGTCGCCGATCGCGCATGCAAGCGCTCGGCTGTGATCCGGCTTACTTAAAATACAAGCAACAAAAAAGGCGGCCTGAAGGCCGCCTTTCCCGTAAATCCATTGAAATGGAAATCTTATTCCGCTGTGGCTTCTGCAGCCTTTGCTGCTTCTTCCGCTGCCTTGGCTTCTGCGGCTTCGGCTGCTGCCTTCTCGGCGGCGAGAGCCTGTGCTGCTGCTACCTTTTCGGCTTCCAGACGTGCCTTTTCTTCGGCTGCTGCCTGGCGCTCGGATTCGTTCAGCTTACGGGCGCGCGTACCGGTGTTTTCAACGATACGGGCAGCCTTGCCGCGACGATCGCGCAGGTAGTAGAGCTTCGCGCGGCGAACCTTACCGCGGCGAACGATTTCAACGCCTTCAACCAGCGGGGAGTAGATCGGGAATACGCGCTCGACGCCTTCGCCGTAGGAAATCTTGCGAACGGTGAAGCTTTCGGAAAGACCACCGCCGGAACGGGCGATGCAAACGCCTTCGTAAGCCTGAACGCGGGTACGGTTACCTTCCGTCACGCGAACGTTGACGCGCAGCGTGTCGCCCGGAGAAAAGTCCGGCAGGGTACGCTTTGCTTCGATCTTGGCAGCCTGTTCGGCTTCCAGCTGCTGAATGATATTGGTCATATTAACCTCTGATTTCTTCTGAAACAGCCAGAGCGCTCAACGTTCGTCTGTCGGTCAATGCCTTCAGACCATGCCTTGCGGCAGGAGCGGGTTCGCCATTCTTTGCTTGCGGTTAAAGGGGCAAACCCCAATTCCAAGCGCGCACATATACTAGCATGCGCCGTTTGTCATCCCTTTCATGACAAAATTTTATCAATTATGCGTTGCCTCGCAGCAGTTGCGAAGGGGCGTCTTGCCGGATATGGCATGAGTACCTTGGGAGGGGCCATGTCAGTTTTCATCGTTCTCATGCTGTTTGCGACCGGCTTTCTGTCTGGTGTCGTCAATGCGATTGCCGGTGGCGGCACTTTCCTGACATTCGGGGCGATGACGCTTGCCGGCCTGCCGCCCATCGTTGCCAATGCAACGTCGGCAATCGTGCAGTTTCCGGGCTACATTACCTCCGTGATCGCCTATGGGCCGGAAATTCGTGCGCACTGGCGTGAGGCGATCCTGCTGTCGGCGGTGTCCGTTGTCGGCGGGCTCGGGGGGGCTTTGCTGCTGCTATCGCTTGACAATCCATCCTTTCGCCAACTGGTGCCATGGCTGCTTCTGGCGGCTACTGCCGTTTTCGCTGCTGGCCCGTGGCTGCGCCCCAAGACGAGTGCCGAGCGTTCGCCCGGCAATCTGCCAAGCCTCGCCTTTCAGGGGCTTGCATCCATTTATGGTGGTTTCTTCGGTGCCGGCATGGGCATCATGATGCTCGCCATCCTCGGAATAACCTCGGGCGGTAGCTATCATCACCTGAACGCGTTGAAGAACCTGCTGTCGGTGGTGATCGCAGTTATTGCAATCGCGATCTTCGTCAGCGGCGGCGTCGTGTCCTGGTGGGCTGCGCTCATCATGTTTCCGGCGGCAGCGCTTGGCGGTTATGTCGGCGTTCACACCGCAAGACGGGTGCCGCAATGGATCATCCGCTGGCTGGTGATTGCGGTGGGTCTGATATTGACGGCCTATTATTTCGTTTCGGCCTGAGCTTTTTTGAGAAGGTCTGGCCGTCTTTCCTTGGTCAGTGCCAGAGCCTGTTCGTGTCGCCACCTGTCGATGACGGCATGATTGCCTGATGTGAGGACAGCGGGAATGTCGCGGCCTTCCCAGACCTGCGGGCGGGTATAATGCGGATGTTCCAGCAGCCCGCCCTCGAAGCTTTCATGCACGCCGGAAAGATCGTTGCCCATGACACCAGGCAGTATGCGGACGACGGCGTCCAGCAGCGTCAGGGCCGCCGGCTCGCCGCCAGAGAGGATGTAATCGCCGATAGACACCTCCTCCAGCCCACGCGCGTCGATCACCCGTTGGTCGACGCCTTCGAAGCGACCGCAGACGATGATCGCGCCTTCACCCGCCGCCAGTTCGCGCACGCGGTTCTGCGATAGCGGTTTGCCACGCGGGCTCATCAGCAGCAGCGGCCGCGTGTCGCCATCCGAAACTTGGTCGATGGCTGCTGCCAGCACATCGGGTTTCAGCACCATGCCGGCGCCGCCGCCTGCCGGTGTGTCATCCACGCTTCTGTGTCTGTCAGTGGCAAATTCGCGGATCTGCACGGCATCCAGCGACCATTGCCCCCGCTCCAGCGCCTTGCCTGCTAGAGAATATCCGAGATGTCCCGGAAACATTTCCGGGTAGAGCGTCAGAACGGTAGCCTTGAAGGTCATGGATTTATGTCTTGCCGAACGGCGATACGCCGGTTTCGTCCTTGTCGTCGGGATTATCGATCAGGCCGGCGGCCATCGGGTCGATGAGAATGCGGCCGGCTTCCAGGTCAATTTCCAGCACGGCCGCTTCCGAAAAGGGAATGAGGGCAGGGCGACGGCCCGCACCTTTCAACTCCAGCAGGTCACCTGCGCCGAAATCGTAAACGGCGCTGACGGCGCCATAACTTTTGCCTTCAGCATCGACGGCTTCCAGCCCCTCGAGATCGGCATAATAAAACTCGTCATCGTCAAGCTCGTCGTCAGGCAGATTGTCACGGTCGACGAACAGTTCCAGACCGTTCAGGCTCTCCGCCGCATTGCGGTCGTTGATGCCCCTGAAACGGACAACGACGACATTCTTGCCTTCGCGGACTTCCAGGATTTCGAAGATGCGGCCATCGGCCGTAACCAGATTGCCATAGTCGCCGAGCGCCATCGGGTCGGCTGTATAGGTGCTGACACGGACTTCGCCACGCAGGCCCTGCGCGCCGCCGATCTTTGCCATGAGTACCGGGTTTTCCAGCTTTGCCATCGGGCCGTCCGTCTTCTGGTGGTGGTTGCGTCAGCTTTAAGGTTTGTTGACGCCAAAATAAACAAAAAACGGGCGGCATGGAAAACCACGCCACCCGTTTTTCAAAAGTTACCGTGCAGATTATTCTGCAGCAGAGGCTTCCGCAGCAGCAGCGGCTGCATCTTCAGCCTTCTGCTTCTTTTCAGCAACGCGTTCCAGGGCGCGCTTGCCCGGCTTTGCCTTTTCCGGGTTGCTGCGAGCGGCGCGCTCGGCAAGACCGGCTTCGGCGAGGAAGCGCAGAACGCGGTCGGTCGGCTGTGCGCCCTTGGCGATCCATTCCTTGATGAGGTCAGCCTTCAGCTCGATGCGCTGCGGGTTGTCCTTGGCGAGCATCGGGTTCCAGGAGCCGACCTTCTCGAGGAAACGGCCGTCGCGGGGCGAACGGGCGTCAGCAACGACGATCTGGTAATACGGGCGCTTCTTGGAACCACCGCGTGCGAGACGAATTTTAAGTGCCATGTTGTTTACTCCTTAAGATGGCTTGTCCGCCGTTCAGGCGGTCTTTTCGTTACCGCCATGTTCGGCGGCGATTGCTTCATGATGCCGGATGACTTCCTTGATGATGAAGTTCAAGAACTTCTCGGCGAAATCCGGATCCAGATTGGCATCCTTCGCCAGGCGGCGAAGGCGTTCGATCTGGTATTCCTCGCGCGCCGGGTCTGCCGGCGGCAAATTGTACTTTGCCTTCAGCACGCCCACCGCCTTGGTACAGCGGAAACGTTCGGCAAGAATATGGACCAGTGCGGCATCGATATTGTCGATCGACTGGCGGTATTCGGAAAGCTGAGCTTTCACTTCTGTGTTGTTCACTGGCGTCCCCTCACTTCTTTTTCGGGAAGCCGGGCAGGCCCGGCATACCGCCAAGACCCGGCAGCTTGGCGCCACCAAGACCAGGCAATCCACCCGGCAGGCTGCCAAGACCGGGCATTGCGCCCGGCTTGCCGAGACCGGCTGCTTCAGCCTGCTTCTGGAGCGCTTCGAGCTGCTTCGGATCGATATTCGACAGATCAGGCATACCGCCGCCCATGCCGCCGAGCCCCATCTTGCCCGCCAGGCCGCCCATCATCTGCTTCATGATGCCGCCTTTGCCCTTGCCGCCCATGGCTTTCATCATGTCGGCCATGCCGCGGTGCATCTTCAAAAGCTTGTTGATTTCGGCGGCATCCGTGCCGGAACCGGCGGCGATGCGCTTCTTGCGGCTGTGCTTCAGAATATCGGGATTGGCGCGTTCCGCCCTGGTCATCGAGGAGATGATGGCGATCTGGCGGTCGAACATCTTGTCGTTCATGCCGGCCGAAGCCATCTTGTCCTTCATGCCGGCCATGCCGGGCATCAGCCCCATGATGCCGCCCATGCCGCCCATCTTCTTCATCTGGCCAAGCTGGTCGGCGAGATCGTTGAGGTCGAACTTGCCCTTGGCCATCTTTTCGGCCATGGCGCGGGCTTTTTCCGCATCGATGTTTTCGGCGGCCTTTTCGACCAGCGAGACGATGTCGCCCATGCCGAGAATACGGTCGGCGATACGGCGCGGATGGAACTCGTCGAGTTCGTTCATGCGCTCGCCGATACCGATCAGCTTGATCGGCTTGCCGGTGACGGCACGCATGGAGAGGGCCGCACCACCGCGTCCGTCGCCGTCCATACGGGTCAGCACGAGACCGGTGATGCCGACGCGCTCATCGAAGTTGCGCGCCAGATTGACGGCGTCCTGACCGGTCAGCGAATCCGCGACCAGCAGGATTTCATGCGGGTTGGACTTCTTCTTGATGTCGGCCATTTCCAGCATCAAGGGTTCGTCGATATGGGTACGGCCGGCGGTATCGAGGATGACGACGTCGTGGCCGCCGAGCTTGGCCGCCTGCACGGCGCGCGCGGCGATATCGGTCGGCGACTGGCCGGCGATCACCGGCAGCGTGTCGACACCGGTCTGGACGCCCAGCTGGCGAAGCTGTTCCTGTGCGGCGGGACGGCGCGTGTCGAGAGATGCCATCAGCACCTTCTTCTTCTCGCGGTCGGTCAGGCGCTTGGCGATCTTGCCTGTCGTGGTGGTTTTACCAGAACCCTGCAGACCGACCATCATGATGACGACGGGGGCGGCCGCATGCAGGTCGATCGAGACGCCTTCGGTGCCGAGCATCTCGACAAGTTCATCATGCACGATCTTGACGACCATCTGGCCGGGCTTGATGGACTTCAGGACGGCGGCACCAACGGCCTTTTCACGCACCCTGTCGGTGAAGGAGCGCACGACTTCCAGCGCCACGTCCGCTTCCAGAAGCGCGCGGCGAACCTCGCGCAGGGCGGCGGCAACATCGGCTTCCGTCAGCGCGCCACGGCCGGTCAGTCCATTCAGAATGGAACCAAGGCGGTCCTGGAGGTTTTCAAACATCGTTTCTTCCTTCTTCGTTCCGGGGTTTCCGAAACGTCGGTGCTTTCGCTGGCAAAAACAAGACGCAAAGCCAAAAAGCACCCGAGGGCGCATCGCGCTGTCGGGTGTTGACCTCCGGGATCTCTTTATACCTCTGCGGGTCCCGGTCGGCGGCTTGGAGTCGTGAAACTGCCAGCTGATTGGCGGGGATAAACAGGAAAGCGCTGGAAAAGTCAAGGCGTTGCCGGTTTTCAGCCGTGCGGCCTTGCATTTCATCTTTGTGTGATCGGCTGCAAACCGCGATTGGCGCGGCTTGAACGGCACCATTCCGCTCCCTATACCTTTAGCATGAACCGTCGAAATTTCTTTCGTTTTTCAACCCTTGGATTGCTCGCTGTGGCGGGCGGGGCGCTGTTTGCCCGCCGTTTGAACGCCAGCGCCTATTATAGCGGGCCGATCTCCGATCATTTCGACGGGGTGCGCTTCTTCAATCCCGGCGGCTCGCCGCCCGGCAATTTCATGGGCCTGTTGAAATGGCGCTTCAATGGTGAGCGCGCCACGTGGCCGGAAAATTATCCGAGCCCTTTTCCTTTCGCAAAGCCGGAAAGCCGGGTTGATGGCAAGAATATCCGTGTCACCTTCGTCGGCCATGCCTCCTTTCTGATCCAGACGGCAGGGTTGAATATTCTCGTCGATCCGGTGTGGTCGCAGCGTACCAGTCCGTTCAGTTTCGCCGGTCCCAAGCGCGTCAATCCGCCCGGCATCCGTTTCGAGGATCTGCCGCCCATCGATCTGGTGCTGCTGACGCACAATCATTACGACCATCTGGATATGGAAACGCTGAAGCGGCTGCATGTGGCGCACAAGCCGCTTTTCATCACGCCGCTCGGCAATGACGCCATCATCCGCACCGGCGTGGAGGCGGCGCGTATCAAGGTGGGCGACTGGGGCGATGTCGTGGAGGCGGGGTCGGTCAAAATTCATTTCGAACCGTGCCACCACTGGTCAGCCCGCGGGCTCAACGACCGCAGCATGGCATTGTGGGCTGCCTTCGTCATCGAGGGGCCGGGTGGGAAAATCTACCACATCGGCGATACCGGCTTTCACGAAGGCCTCAATTATCACGCTGCGCGCAAGAAACATGGCGAATTCCGCCTCGCCAACCTGCCTTTCGGTGCTTATGAGCCGCGCTGGTTCATGAAAGGCCAGCACCAGAACCCGGCGGAAGCCGTTGAGGGCATGAAGCTTTGCGGTGCCGCGCATGTCTGCGGCCATCATTGGGGTACGGTGCAACTCACCGACGAGGCTGTCGATGCGCCACTTGCGGCGCTGAAAACGGCGCTTGTGGAGCAGGGTGTGGAGGAAAGCCGTTTCCGGCCCATGCGCCCCGGTGAGGTTTTCGACGTACCCTCCGCCTGAGCGCTGTCCGGTTTGCGCCGCAACAGTCTGGTAATTTGCCGGTCTTTCCGCCATATAGGGCGAAAGCGCGGGTAAATCCCGTATGAAATCCGGTTTCAGATAGTTTTCAGGTTCAAGGCGATGGCGGATACGGTCGAATTTGCGAAGATGAACGGGCTTGGCAACAAGATCCTCGTTGTCGACATGCGCGGCCGCAAGGATATGGTCACGCCTGCGGCAGCAATCGCGCTCAATGCCGATCCCGCGACCCAGTTCGACCAGATCATGGCAATCCATGATCCGCGTGTTGGCGGCACGGATGCCTTCATTGATATTCTCAATTGCGACGGCACGAAGGCCCAGGCCTGCGGCAATGGAACGCGCTGTGTGGTACAGGCTCTGTCTTCCGAAACCGGAAAGACCAGCTTTACCTTCCAGACGGTGGCGGGCATTCTGAACGCCGTCGAGCATGAAGACGGCATGATATCAGTCGATATGGGCCTGCCGCGTTTCCGCTGGAGCGATATTCCGCTTTCGGAAGAGTTCCACGACACCAGCCGCATCGAATTGCAGATCGGGCCGATCGACGCGCCGATCCTGCATTCGCCCGCCGTCATGTCGATGGGTAATCCGCACGCGATTTTCTGGGTGGATCGTGACCCGATGAGTTTCGATCTTGAGCGGTTCGGGCCGCTGCTCGAAAACCATCCGATGTTTCCGGAAAAGGCCAATATCACGCTGGCGCAGGTGATGTCCGACAGTGCGCTTCGCACCCGCACCTGGGAGCGCGGCGCCGGGCTGACGCTTGCTTGCGGTTCCGCAGCCTGCGCTGCCGCCGTTTCCTCGGCCCGCACCGGCCGCACGGGCAGAAAGGTAACTATCGATGTCGCCTCCAGCCCCGTGCGCGTGCCGCTCGCCATCGATTGGCGCGAGGACAATCACGTCATCATGACCGGGCCGGCCGAATGGGAATGGTCCGGCACCGTCGATCCCGTTACCGGCGCGTGGTCGCGTGATGCGGTGGAGTGGGGGGCCGTATGAGCGGCGTCGAGGTCATAACCTTCGGCTGTCGTCTCAACACCTATGAATCGGAAGTGATGCGGGCGGAGGCCGAAAAGGCCGGGCTGAACAATGCCGTACTGGTCAATACCTGTGCCGTCACAGGTGAAGCGGTACGTCAGGCGCGTCAGGCCATCCGCCGGGCGCGGCGGGACAATCCGCATGCGCGTATCATCGTTACCGGCTGTGCTGCCCAGACGGAAAAACAGACCTTTGCCGAAATGCCCGAGGTGGATGCGGTGCTGGGCAATGAGGAAAAGCTGAAAAGCTCCTCCTACCGCGCGCTGCCGGATTTTGGCGTTTCGGCGGAAGAAAAGCTGCGTGTCAACGATATCATGAGCATCAAGGCGACCGCGCCGCAGATGGTCAAGCATATTGACGGGCACGTGCGCGCCTTCATTCAGGTGCAGAATGGCTGCGATCATCGCTGCACCTTCTGCATCATTCCCTATGGGCGCGGCAATTCCCGCTCCGTGCCGATGGGTGCGGTGGTGGATCAGGCGCGCAGGCTGACGGAAAGCGGCTATTGCGAGATCGTGCTGACCGGAGTGGATGCGACCAGCTATGGGGCTGATCTGCCGGGCGAGCCTTCTCTCGGCTACCTCGCCAAGACATTGCTGAAGCAGGTGCCGGACATTCTGCGCCTGCGCCTTTCCTCCATCGACAGTATCGAGGCCGATCATCATCTGATGGATCTGATTGCCGATGAGCCGCGTTTCATGCCGCATCTGCATCTCTCCCTTCAACATGGCGACGACATGATCCTGAAACGCATGAAACGCCGCCATTCACGGGCTGATGCCATCCGCTTCTGTCATGACGTGCGGTCGCTGAGGCCTGACATCGCCTTCGGCGCGGATATGATCGCCGGGTTCCCGACCGAGACGGAAGAAATGTTTGAAAACGCTGCCACGCTTGCGGAAGAATGCGGTATTTCCAGCCTGCATGTATTTCCTTACAGCCCGCGTGCCGGCACGCCGGCGGCCCGCATGCCGCAGCTCGACCGGGCGCTGGTGAAGGACCGGGCGGCGAGGCTTCGCGAACGCGGTGAAGCGCTTAAGGTGGCGCAGTTGCAGAATATGGTCGGTTCGGTGCAGACGATCCTGGTGGAAAACACCGGTTTTGCCCATACCGATAATTTCACGCTGGTGGCGGCGCCTGATCTTGCCCCGCGCACTCTTGCGCAGGTTGCGATTACCAGCCACAACGGCAAACATCTGAATATGAAGCTTCTGGCGGCGAACGCTGCCTGAGGCGGCTCAAGAGAAAAGACACGGGAACGACCATGGCCCTCGGCTTCATCAAAAAAGTCTTTTCGTTCGGCAAGGACAAGGCCGAAACGAATGAGCGGCCACAAGAGGATGCTGCACTTGTGCGCGGCAATGAAAACGCCTCTTTCGAAGCGGCGTTGAGCGAGGCCGAAGCGCATGTACCTGTCGACGAGGATCCGGTTTCCGAACTGGAGATGGAGACGGCGGGCGGGCCTGTTCCGGACGAGGCAGCGGATGCCACGCCTTCGGAAGAAGAAGACGATGAGGAGGCGCCGCTTCTGCCCGGGGCCGAGCTTTCCGGGGATATGGGGCTGGTGCCGCTGTCGCTGCTGCAGGCGGAAGCCGCCGCCGAAGAGCAGGCCGAGCCTTTGCCGGAAGCTGTCGATGCCGTGCTCGATGCTGACGCGATGGATGCATTGCTCGATGAGGCGGAGTCGGTAGATGCCGTCGAACCCCCTGTAGTGCCGCAGGCTTTGCCGAAGGGCTTTTCATCGGCAAGCGAGCGTGAAGAGCCTGTCGCCGAAGCACCGCAACCGAAGCTCAGCTGGTTTCAGCGCCTGCGGGCCGGGCTTGCCCGCACCTCGTCGCAGCTGACCACGCAGATTTCGGCGCTGTTTACCAAGCGCAAGCTGGACGAGGACACGCTTGACGAGCTGGAAGACCTTCTCATCCAGTCGGATCTGGGCGTCGAGACCGCAATGCGCATCACCGGCGCTTTGTCTTCCGAACGTTACGGCAAGGATGTGAGCGGTGAGGATGTGGCGCGTATCATGGCCGGTGAGATCACCAAGGTCCTGAAGCCGGTCGCCAAACCTTTGGAACTCGATCTTTCGCACAAGCCGCATGTCATTCTCGTCGTGGGCGTCAACGGCACCGGCAAGACGACGACCATCGGCAAGCTTGCTGCCAAACTCTCAGGCTCGGGCCTTAAAGTGATGCTCGCAGCTGGCGACACGTTCCGCGCGGCGGCGATAGAGCAGCTGAAAATCTGGGCGGATCGCACCGGCTCGCAATTTATCGGCACGAAGCTCGGGGCAGATGCCTCCGGTCTGGCCTACGATGCCTATGAGCAGGCGCGGGCGGAAAAAAGCGATGTGCTCATCATCGATACGGCCGGCCGTCTGCAGAACAAGACGGAGCTGATGGCTGAACTGGAAAAGATTGTCCGTGTGCTTGGCAAGCTCGATCCGGATGCGCCGCACACCGTGCTGCAGACGCTGGATGCGACGACCGGCCAGAACGCCTTGAACCAGGTGGAGATATTCCGCAATGTTGCGGGTGTTTCGGGCCTGATTATGACAAAATTGGATGGCACGGCGCGGGGCGGTATCCTCGTCGCCATCGCCGCCAAACACAAGCTGCCGGTTTATTTCATCGGTGTGGGTGAAGGCGTTGATGATCTGGAGCCCTTCGAGGCGGAAGATTTCGCCAAGGCCATTGCGGGAGTTTGAGTATGGATATTGAAAGCAATTCCAAGGAAAGCGAAAAGATGGTGGCGGAAATCAGCCCGCTCCTGAAATTCGTGCTTGAGCTTGGCCCGCTCATGGTTTTCTTTTTCGCCAATTCCCGCGGCGAATGGCTGGCCTCGACTTTTCCGGTTTTGACGGAATTCGGTGGGCCGATCTTCATCGCCACCGGCCTGTTCATGATCGCGACCGCCGCCGCTTTGACCGTGTCCTGGATTTTGACGCGGAAGTTGCCGATCATGCCGCTGATATCAGGCATCGTCGTCTTTGTGTTCGGCGCGCTGACGTTGTGGCTGCAGAACGATACCTTCATCAAGATGAAGCCGACCATCGTCAACACGCTGTTCGGCGTCATCCTGCTGGGCGGTCTGTTCTTCGGCCAGTCGCTGCTCGGTTATGTCTTCAATTCGGCCTTCAAGCTGACGGATGAAGGCTGGCGCAAACTGACGCTGCGCTGGGGCGTGTTTTTCCTGTTTCTGGCGGTGTTGAACGAGGTCGTCTGGCGCATGTTCACCACCGACACCTGGGTTGCCTTCAAGGTGTGGGGCACGATGCCGATCACCATCATCTTCACCATGGCGCAAATGCCGCTCGTCATGCGCCATTCTGTCGAGCCTCTCGGCAAGGACGAAAAATGACAATTGCGGAAATGTCGGCTTCCCGTTCGCGTTCGCTTAGATGGTTCGGCGTGGCCGCCGGGCTGCTTCTGCTGCAGATCGTCATTCTCTATGCCATGGGCCGTATTCCCATCTGCGAATGCGGTTACGTGAAGCTGTTCGAGCCGGGTGTGAACACGCCGGGCAATTCCCAGCATCTGGCCGACTGGTATACGCCCTCGCATATCATTCACGGCTTTCTGTTTTATTGGTTCGCCTGGCTGCTGTTCCGCAACAAACCGTTTTCCATGCGGCTTTCCTTCGCGGTTCTGATCGAGGCGGCGTGGGAACTTCTCGAAAATTCACCCATCATCATCGATCGTTATCGCACAGCGACCATGGCGCTGGGTTACACCGGCGACAGCATTCTGAACTCGGCGATGGACACGGTTTTCATGGCGCTGGGTTTCCTTTTTGCCGCCCGCGTGCCGGTGTGGCTGACGGTAATAATCGCCATCTTCTTCGAAATCTTCACGGGGTGGCTAATCCGCGATAATCTGACGCTGAACGTGGTCATGCTGGTCTGGCCGCTCGATGCGATCAAGGAATGGCAAAACGCACTCCCGCAAATGTGAACGAGCCCACGGGCGATATATGCAAGTTTTCTTAATGGCATTGCGGTAATGTCCGGTGCTTAAAGGCTTGTCTCTCGTTCCGGCAGAACACATTGCAAGATAATTTCGCCTATCTTCTCCCCTTCATCATGCTGACATTCGGCGTAGTGTTCCTGTTCCTGCAAAGGATCGGTCATGTTTCGGCGCGGTATTGGGGTGTCGGCTATCTTGCCGCGGCTTTTGGTTTTGCTGCCCCCCTGGTGCTCGGCGGTCTGCCCTTCGAAGTGCAGGCGATTATCTCGAACCTGCTGTTCTTTTCCGCCTTTTTTCTCTACGGCCATGCGCTGCTTACCCATTTCGGGCGGCCGCTCCACACGATGGCACGGCTGTCGCTCGTGCTTGCAGCCGTTGTCCTGGTTTCATTTCACGTTTTCATCACGCCGGATCTGAAGCGCGAGCTCGTCATCGGCGATCTCGTTTGCGCCCTGCTGCTCGCTTTTCCGGTCTGGCTTGTGCGGAAGCGGCCGGTGACCCTCGCGGATCGACTGATGGTGGCGATTGCTTCTCTGGTGGTGCTGGAAACGCTGGTGCGTATCGGCATGTTGCTGGTGATGACGCCGAACGGCTCGATGATCGAGCTCAGCGAATTTTTCGAGTCGGACTATGCCTTCTACATGCAGCTTGCCGCGAGCATATTCGGCTTCCTGCTCGCGCTTTCCGTGCTCGCAAGCCAGATTTCCGTCACCGTCGACCGGCACCTGCATGCCGCGGAACACGACCCGTTGACGGATGTGCTGAACCGGCGCGGCTTTGACCGGCGTGTTCCCGATTTTCGCAACGATACGCCTGATGGGGCGGTCATTGCCTGCGATATAGACCATTTCAAGCGCATCAACGACGTTTACGGCCATGCTGCCGGAGATATCGTTCTCATCGGCCTTTCCGATCTTCTCAGGCGGAACGCACCTGAAGGCGCGCTGGTGGCGCGTTTCGGCGGCGAGGAATTCGTGGTCTTTCTGCCCGGCCAGACGGCTGCGGCTGCCGGTCAGCTTGCCAATGGCATGCGCTCTAACCTCTCGTCCCTCGATTGGCGCAACCGGGGTGTGGCCAGTCAGATCACCGCAAGCTTCGGTGTTTCGGCCGTCGCAAGGGGAGATCATTCCATCCATGATGCCATCAAGCGGGCCGATGACAGCCTTTATGCCGCAAAGCGCAGCGGTCGTGACCAGGTCGTGCTGGAAGGTATACGCATGCCGGCCGAAGGCCCGTCGCTCCGGGTTATTTCGAAGAATTGAGCTTTCCTGCTCGGGGGCTATCTGCCGGCTGCGGCCGTGATGGCTGGCAGCAGGTCGCGCTCGACGCTGCGGGCATCGAAGGGGCCAACCTTTTTATAAAGGATCGTGCCGTCGGCGCCGACAAGGTAACTTTCGGGGATGCCATAGACACCCCAGTCGATTGCGGCCTTGCCGTTCGGATCGACGCCTATTGCGGCAAAGGGATTGCCAAGTTCGCCAAGGAAGCGGAGCGCATTGTCCTGCTTATCCTTATAATTGATGCCGACGACGGTGATGCGGCTGTCTTTCGCCAGTTCCTGCAATAGCGGATGCTCCTGCCGGCAGGGAATGCACCAGGAGGCAAAGACGTTGACCAGCGTCAGCTTGCCCTTGATGGCGGCATCGGTGAGCGCCGGCAGGTTCGAGCCTTCCAGCGGCGGCAGCGACAGGGACGGCGCCTTGGCGCCGATGAGTGCGGAGGGAATGGCGCTGATATCCAGCCCGTTCACGTCCTGATCATAAAGCATCTTGCCGGCGACGAGGGCAAAACCCCCGAAAAGCAGAAGCGGCAGCAGCGCCAGCCCATAACGCGCGCGGCCGGTCGCCTTGGTTTTGGAGTCCTGATTCTGGCTGGTCTGCGTCATTGCGCGTCACCTGCGGAACCGGCTCTCGCCCTTCGGCGCACACCGGATGCCTCCAGTTGCTTCAGTTCACGCTTGCGTGCCTGACCGTCCACGACAACCCAGGCGATGAGACAGAGAACGACAAGCCCGGTCGCCGCGTAAGACATGCCGATATAAAAGGCGTGCGTCATATGCCTCAGCCCTCCCGGTTGGCCATGCGGGCGGCAAGCCGCCGTTGTGCGGCCACGCGCCGGCGCCAGATTTCGTTGCGCATGGCGGCGATGTGTAATGTGAAGAACAGCAGCGTGAAGCCGATCGCCATGGTCAGAAGCGGCCAGAGAAATTCCGCGTCGATGGCGGAACCACCCATGCGGATAACGCTTGCCGGCTGGTGCAGCGTGTTCCACCATTCGACCGAGAACTTGATAATCGGAATATTCACGAAACCGACGAGGATCAGCACGGCGCTGACGCGGGCGGCTCTGGATGGATCGTCCATGGCACGGTTGAGCGCAATGAGGCCGAGATACATCAGGAAAAGCACGAATACGGAGGTCAGTCGTGCATCCCACACCCACCACGTTCCCCACATGGGTTTGCCCCAGAGCGAGCCGGTAATGAGGGCAATCAGCGTGAACGCGGCACCGATGGGGGCGGCGGCCTTGTGGCTGACATCCGCCAGCGGATGACGCCAAACGAGGGTGCCGATGGCTGAAACCGCCATGATCGAATAACACATCATCGCAAGCCAGGCGGATGGCACATGCACATACATGATGCGCACGGTGTAACCCTGCTGGTAATCACCGTCGGTGGTGAAGGAGAGATAAAGACCAGCGGCCAGCACCATCGCCGTGAGTGCAGCGAGCCAGGGCAGAATGCGTGCGGCCAGCGCCAGAAACCGTGTGGGATTGGCGAGATCACTGAATTTGGTGATGGTGAAGGTCTGCTCGTTCATGCCGCTTGTGTAACCCGAGAATGGCCGCCCCGCAATTGATCCCTGTCAACAAGGGATCGTCAATCGCGGCTTCATCAATCCATAACATTGCGCAGGGCCAAAGCGGCAAAGAAAGGACCGGTCACGGCTGAAAATAACGTGATCGCGCAGAGAATGAGGAACGGCGGCATGAATGGCGCAGGATCCTGCACCGCCGCATAAGAAGCGCTGACGCCGAAGATCAGCACCGGAATGGCGAGTGGCAGGACGAGGATGGAGACAAGAAGCCCGCCGCGCGGCAGGGCGACCGCGACGGCGGCTCCTACCGCCCCGATGAAGGTGATGGCTGGAGAGCCGACGAGAAGTGTCAGCATCACAGCGCCGATCGCCACTTCGTCCATGTTCATGAACAGACCGAGCAGTGGCGAGGCCAGCACCAGCGGCAGGCCGGTTCCGACCCAATGCGCCAGGCATTTGACCAAGACCGTCAGCACCAGCGGGTTTTCCTGCATGAGAATGAGGTCCAGCGACCCGTCATCCCGCTCCGCCTGAAACAGCCGGTCGAGGCCGAGAAGGGCGGACAGAAGAGCGCCGATCCAGACGATGGCGGGGCCGATGCGGGCAAGCAGATTGAGATCGGGGCCGACACCGAAGGGGATGACGGCAACCACAGTCATGAAGAACAGCACGCCGATCAAGGCGCCGCCGCCGGCGCGGATGGAGAGTTTGATGTCGCGGAGGAGGAGGGCGGTCATCGGGGCACCCTCGGTGGGTGTGGTTTACCCCCCTCTGCCCTGCCGGGCATCTCCCCCTCAAGGGGGGAGATTGGCAAGATGCTCTTCCACCACTCCATTTTCGAGCGTTGAGATTGTCGAGGCCTAGCCGCAGATAGATCTCCCCCCTTGAGGGGGAGATGCCCGGCAGGGCAGAGGGGGGTAAACCACACCCGCAAACCCATCATGCCCAAGCCTCCACGCCCGCGAACCCCGTCATCTGCAATTCTCGCGCATTCTCCAGTCCCAACGGCTGATGAGTCGCCGCCAGGACGATGCCGCCTTTCCCAAGATGGTCTTTCACGAGACCGGTAAACATACCGTCCGCAGCCTTGTCGAGTGCCGCCGTCGGCTCGTCGAGAATCCATATGGGCCGCCAGGCAATCAGAAGCTTCGCCATGGCAAAACGCCGTTGTTGGCCGGCGGAGAGATAACCGAAGGGCAGATGAGTAATGCCGGCGAGACCGACGATCTCAGCCGCCTCATCGATTGCGATGCCCGCACCACCGGAAAAATCACCGAGGAAATCTTTCCAGAAACTCAGATTTTCCGAAACGGTCAGTTCCATTTTCATCGCATTGCGATGGCCAAGATAATGGCAGGCTTCCGAGGGGCGCATGTCTTCTTCTATTCCTTCGCCGGCTATCTTTATCCATCCCTGTTCGGGGCGTAGCAGGCCGGCCACGGTACGCAGGAGAGTGGATTTTCCCGAGCCATTCCGACCGGTCAGCACCAGTGCCTCACCGTTGCTTAACTTGAAGGAAATATTCATGAATATGAAATCTTCGCCGCGTCTTACGCCAAGATTTTCCGCCGTCAAATCCATGCCGGGGTTCCGTTTGAGATTTTCATCATCACAATCGTAAAAAAATCGATTTGAGTCACTGAATGGTCTGGCACGTTTCTCGGAAATTATCTATATGGATGTCAACCACGCTAGCGGCCGGCGTGAACATCATCTTGCGCCGGACCTGAATGTTACGAGGAGTAACTTTCACGTGCGGACAGCGGAAATGGTCGTACCCGCATCCTGATGTGCTTGCGAGCACAGGGGTCCGCACGCGCGTGTTGGCTATCAGATTATGCGGGGTTTTAAACCGTGGCCAAATCTCTCGACAGTTTCCAATGTCGTTCCGTCCTTACTGTTGACGGTAAGGACTATGTTTATTTCAGCCTTCCCAAGGCTGAGGCAAACGGTCTCAAGGGCGTTTCCAAGCTGCCTTATTCCATGAAGGTTCTTCTGGAGAACCTGCTTCGTTTCGAGGACGGCCAGTCCGTCACCAGGGAGCACATTCTGGCCGTCGCCGAATGGCTGAACAATAAGGGTCTGACCGAGACGGAAATCGCCTATCGTCCCGCCCGCGTTCTCATGCAGGATTTTACCGGCGTTCCCGCCGTGGTCGATCTTGCCGCCATGCGTGATGCCATGGTGTCGCTCGGTGGCGACCCGGAGAAAATCAATCCGCTCGTTCCCGTCGATCTCGTCATCGACCACTCGGTCATCGTCGATGAATTCGGTACGCCGAGCGCCTTTGCCCGCAACGTCGAACTTGAATATGAACGCAATGGCGAGCGTTACCGCTTCCTGAAGTGGGGCCAGCAGGCGTTCAAGAATTTCCGTGTGGTTCCGCCAGGCACCGGTATCTGTCACCAGGTCAATCTTGAATATCTCGGCCAGACCGTCTGGACGAAGGAAGAGGATGGCGAGACGATTGCTTATCCGGATACCTGCGTCGGCACCGACAGCCACACCACCATGATCAATGGTCTCGGCGTTCTCGGCTGGGGCGTCGGCGGCATCGAGGCTGAAGCCGCCATGCTCGGCCAGCCGGTCTCCATGCTGCTGCCCGAGGTCATCGGCTTCAAGCTGACCGGCAAGATGAAGGAAGGCGTGACTGCGACCGACCTCGTTTTGACCGTCGTGCAGATGCTGCGCAAGAAGGGTGTTGTTTCCAAATTCGTTGAATTCTTCGGCCCCGGCCTCGATTCGATGACGCTCGCCGACCGCGCGACCATCGGCAATATGGGGCCGGAATATGGTGCGACCTGTGGCTTCTTCCCGGTTGATGGCGAAACCATCAATTACCTGACCATGTCCGGCCGTGCCAAGGACCGCATCGCACTCGTCGAAGCCTATTCGAAGGCGCAGGACATGTGGCGCACAGGCGATGGTGCCGACCTCGTCTTTACCGACACGCTTGAACTCGACCTCGGCGACGTCGTGCCCTCCATGGCCGGCCCGAAGCGTCCGGAAGGCCGCCTGCCGCTCGAAACCATTGCGCCGAATTTCGCAACGGCTCTCGAAAGCGAGTACAAAAAGCCCGGCCAGCTTTCGAACCGTTATGCGGTTGAAGGCGAAGACTTCGATCTCGGCCATGGCGATGTGGCAATTGCCGCCATCACCTCCTGCACCAACACGTCCAACCCCTCGGTTCTTATCGCTGCCGGGCTTCTCGCCCGCAATGCGGTGGCCAAGGGGCTGAAGTCCAAGCCATGGGTGAAGACCTCGCTTGCGCCGGGATCGCAGGTTGTTGCCGAATATCTTGAAAAGGCGGGCCTGCAAAAGGATCTCGACGCCATCGGCTTCAACCTCGTCGGCTTTGGTTGCACCACCTGCATCGGCAATTCCGGCCCGCTGCCGCCGGCCATCTCCAAGACGATCAACGACAAGGGCCTGATCACCGCGGGTGTTCTTTCGGGCAACCGTAACTTCGAAGGCCGTATTTCCCCTGACGTTCAGGCGAACTACCTCGCTTCGCCGCCGCTCGTCGTGGCTTATGCCCTTGCCGGCACGGTCCAAAAGGACTTGACCAAGGAGCCGATTGGCGACGACCAGAACGGCAACCCGGTCTATCTCAAGGATATCTGGCCGACCTCCAGGGAAATTCAGGAATTCATCCTGAAATACGTCACCCGAGAACTTTATGAAACGAAATATGCCGACGTGTTCAAGGGCGATGCGAACTGGCAGGCCGTTCAGGTTCCTCCGGGCCAGACCTATGCCTGGGACGACAAGTCGACCTATGTGCAGAACCCGCCTTATTTCGTCGGCATGGGCAAGAAGGGCACGGGTCTGAAGAACATCAAGGGCGCGCGCGTTCTCGGCCTCTTCGGCGACAAGATCACCACCGACCATATTTCCCCGGCCGGCTCGATCAAGGCTGCTTCGCCGGCCGGCGCCTATCTGACGGAAAACGGCGTTGCCGTTGTCGACTTCAACCAGTATGGCACGCGGCGCGGCAACCATGAGGTGATGATGCGCGGCACCTTCGCCAATATCCGCATTCGCAACCACATGCTCGGCCCGAACGGCAAGGAAGGCGGATACACCATCCACTATCCGTCCAAGGAAGAGATGTCGATCTATGACGCTGCCATGAAGTATAAGGCGGAGGGCGTTCCGCTCGTCATCTTTGCCGGTGTCGAATATGGTAACGGCTCTTCCCGCGACTGGGCGGCAAAGGGTACCAATCTGCTTGGTGTCAAGGCTGTGATCGCGCAGTCCTTCGAGCGCATCCACCGTTCGAACCTCGTCGGCATGGGCGTTGTGCCTTTCGTCTTCGAGGAAGGCACGACCTGGGCAAGCCTCGATCTCAAGGGTGACGAAGTCGTCGAGATCGACGGTCTCGAAGGTGAAATCAAGCCGCGTGAAAAGAAAATCGCCAAGATCACTTACAGCGACGGTTCGGTGAAGGAAGTTCCGCTTCTTTGCCGCATCGATACGCTGGATGAAGTGATTTACATGAACAATGGCGGCATTCTGCAGACCGTTCTTCGCGATCTGGCTGGCTGATAAAGCCTAGATGAGCAAGAGGCGCCGGGCAAAATCCCGGCGTCTCTTTCATTTCTTGTTCTGTTTTTTTGTGATTGCCGCTCACCCCTTCGTGACTTTCTATTGAAGGGCAATAGACGTTATTTTCCGGTTTGCATCCCGGCAGGATTGATCGCATCAATTCGTCTGGATATCCTGCCGGACAAAGGTTTTCGTAATGCCACTGAAATTCCCCCTGTCGATATGTCTTCTCGGCACGTTACTGGTCACCTCCGCGCAGGCGCAGGAGGCTGTGAAGGGCGTCGTCGAATTGTTCACATCGCAGGGATGCGCATCCTGCCCGCCGGCGGATGAAGCGCTGCGCAAGATGATCCAGAAAGGCGATGTCGTCGGTCTTTCTTACCATGTCGATTACTGGAATTATCTTGGCTGGACGGATTCGCTGGCATCCAAGGAAAATACTGAACGGCAATATGGCTACATGCGGGCGCTCGGCCGTAACGGGGTCTATACGCCACAGGCCATTCTCAACGGCCGCGACCATGTCAAGGGTGCGGATGTGCGCGGTATCTATGACAGGCTCGATGCTTTCAAGCGCGAAGGCCAGGGGCTGAGCGTGCCGGTCTCGTCAAAATTTGCCGGCGACGAGGTGGAGATTGATATTGGCGCCGGTAATGGCAAGGCCGATGTCGTCGTTGCCTATTTCACCCGCGAACAGACGGTGGATGTGCAGAAGGGCGAGAACCAGGGGAAAAAAATGTCCTACTGGCACAGCGTTTATGACGTGCAAACTGTTGGCATGTGGGATGGTTCGCCGATGACGGTGAAGCTGCCGGCCAGCGTTGTGGCAAAGGTGAAAAAGGGCGGCTGCGCCGTTCTGCTGCAGACGGCCAATGCCAGCGGAGATCCCGCAGCAATCGTCGGCGCAAGTATCCTGCTTGGAAATGAAACCCCCTGATCGCCTGTCGGGCGATTGAAGATCCGGTCCGGGCATTGGGGGCTGGGGGTAAAGGGTCAATGCACCGGACCGGGTCATCTTGGTGCCTAGGCATCAATTGACAATAGGACTATTCCACCCAATTCGGGCCATGGTTTGACCGAAATACGGCAGGCCATGCGAAAATGGCTGCCTAAATGGTTACCATTTTTTACCCCTGCTTTTGTTGCAGGCAGTGTTCTTGGCATCGTTGGGCGGCAATTTTTCAGGGTTACCTTCTTCCCGTTCTATAGCCGGCTGAAAGATGTTGAGGCCCATCCAGCGACTTCTGCACTGGTGCACAAGCGTCTCGCAAGGCTTGCAATTTCGCTTTCACAGGCTCACATTGATGAGAAGACTTGGGTGGAATCGGAGGTATTGGATGACCGATCAACCGGATGTGCAGCAGGTGCAGACCGCTTCACGCGATAATTCCACCGTTGTCGATCTCCGCGAATACAGAAAAGACAAAGACCCTTTGCCGGTCACGTTTCACCGGCGCGAACTGGACGCGATCCTGCGCATCTATGGCCGCATGGTGGGTGAGGGGGAATGGCGTGATTATGCCATTGACCACCTGAAGGAAAAGGCGGTGTTTTCCGTCTTTAAACGCTCAGGCGAAATGCCGCTTTACCGGATTGAGAAGAACCCCAAGCTGGCGTCAAAACAGGGCGCTTATTGTGTGGTCAATACCGATGGCCGCATTCTCAAGCGTGGCCATGAGCTGCCGCAGGTTCTCAAGGTTTTCGACAAGGTTCTGAAGCTGATCGAATGAGCTTCTAAAATAGATGGCTCGCTTGGCGGATGCGACCGTGGGAAAGCGATTATCAGTTATGGATGTTTAAAAATAAAAAGGCGGCCGAAGGGCCGCCTTTCATCTGTCGTCTGTTGAACTCTCAACCTTAGTCGTCGCGGTTACCCATGAACTGCAGCAGGAAGGTGAAGAGGTTGATGAAGTCGAGGTAGAGCGTCAGCGCACCCATGATGGCCTTGCGGCCGGCAACGGCAACGTCGTCACCATCAAAGTACATTTCCTTGATCTTCTGGGTATCGTAGGCGGTCAGGCCTGCGAAGATCAGCACGCCGATTGCGGAGATCGCGAACTGCAGCGCGGAGGATGCAAGGAAGATGTTGACGATGGACGCGATGATCAGGCCGAACAGACCCATGATCAGGAACGAACCAAGACCGGAAAGGTTCTTTTTCGTCGTGTAACCGTAAAGCGAGAGCGCACCGAACGAAGCGGCGGTCACGAAGAACGTCTGAACGATGCTCTGGCCGGTGAAGACGATGAAGATCGACGACAGCGACACGCCCATCAGCGCGGCATAGACCCAGAAGGTCGTCTGCGCGGCGGAAACGCTCATGTTCTGAATACGGAAGCTAAGGAAGAAAACCAGTGCCAGCGGTGCGAGCATGATGACCCAGCGCAGCGGGGATGCATAAAGCAGCTGCTGGAAGGCAGGGTTGGACGCAGCGAATGAGTAGGTTGCGAAAGCCGCAACGCCGGTGATGACCAGAGCCAGCGCCATCAGGTTGTAAACCTTCAGCATATAGGCGCGGAGACCTTCATCGATCATCGCACCAGTCTGTGCACGGGTCTGCGCCATGCGGTTCTGGTAGTTATTGAAGTCAGCCATTGTTTCCTCTTTTGAGCTCCGTAATTGCTACGGTGTCGGGATACCTCCCGGGCGCCGCTGCGGAGCTTCAGCAAGCCTGTCCAGAATATGATGGCAGAACGTGTTCGATACAAGGCCTTTTGCAGCCGAAAAGACACCATATGCGCGAAAAGCGCTCACGTTTTGGCGATCATTACAAAGAATTAATCGCTAAAGTTAAGCGGGGCACAACCGATGATCATTCCCCCGCCTGCCGCAGAACCGGCGCGGCCTTCTGGCCGAGAATGCGCCAGGTGCCGATGAGGCCTATGCCAACAGTCATGACGAGAGCGACAACGAGGGTCCCGATCGCCACATCCGGCAGGAAACTGGAAGGCAACTTCATGATGCGGGCGATCACGAACCATGCGGAGACGCCGCCGGCGAAAAGCGCGAAGACGGCGGTGGCGAGACCGAGCATCATATATTCGTAGGAGAAAGCGCGAATGAGCAGATTTCGCGTGCCGCCCAGCGTTTTCAGGATGACGGCATCATGGGTGCGGGCTCGGTTTCCGGCAGCGAGTGCGCCGGCGAGAACGAGAACGGATGCGATCAATGCGACGGCTGCGGCAGCGCGGATGGCGGTGGCGAGCTGGCCGACCAGCCGGTTGACGACATCGAGAGCGTCCTTCACGCGCACGCTTGTTATCGTCGGGTAGGTGTTGGTAACGGAGCGCAATATCCGGCCTTCGTCGCTTGCGGAAGCGGAAGGATCGGCAAGTGTCGCCAGCCAGGCATGGGGTGCGCCGCGGAATGTATTCGGCGAAAATACCATGACGAAATTGATCGACAGGGATTCCCATTCGACGTTGCGCAGATTGGCGATCTTTGCCGTAATGCTGCGGCCGAGGACGTTGACGGTTACTGTGTCGCCAATCTTGAGGCCAAGTTCCTGTGCCTCTTTTGCCGCGAAGGAGACCAGCGGTTCACCGCTATAGTCTGGCCCCCACCATGTACCTTCCGTGAGCTTCGTGTTTTCCGGCATGTTTTCGGAATAGGTTATGCCGCGATCGCCACGCAACAACCAGCGGCCGGATGGCGGCACCTCCATCTTCGTCACATCTTCGCCGTTGAGCGCCAGAATACGGCCGCGCAGCATTGGCACTTCGGTCAGTGTGCCTTGGGGTGCTTCCCGTTTCAGCAGATCACGGAAGCCCTGCACCTCGCTGCCCTGAATATCGACGAAAAAGAAATTCGGTGCACGTTCCGGCAGGCTGTCGGTCAGCTCGCGGCGCAGATTGCCGTCGATCAGTGTCAGCGTCACGAGCAATGTCAGGCCAAGGCCAAGTGAGAGAACGACCGAAGGCGTGAGCGCTCCCGGCCGGTGAATATTGCCGATCGCCAGACGAAGGGCGGCGGAATGGACGCGCGGGCTGCGTTTGGCGATGGCCTTGACGCCGGAGGCCACCAGCCGCAGCACCACGAAGGCAAAAGCGATGGCGGCGAGGAACACCGAGGCTATGAAGCGATCTTCCGCCGAGAAGATGGCAAGGGCGGCCAGCGCTGCCAGCAACAGGCCCGTTGCTGCCAGATAGGGCCAGGACGGCCAGTTGCCTTCCTCGAAACCCTGTTCGCGGAAAAGTGCCGTTGCCGGAACCTCACGCGCCTGGCCTAGCGGCACGATGGCGAAAGCGAACGTCGTCAAGAGGCCGAACAAAGCGGCGAGACCGAGCGCACTGGAATAGAAGGCAAGCTCTTCCGGTACGGGCAGCACGCCTTCCAGAAACCGCATGGCAATCAGAGGTGCGATGGCGCCAACAACGAGACCGATGACGATACCGACGGCGGCAATGAAGGCGATCTGGAAAAGATAGGTCATGGTGACCACGGAGGCCGGTGCGCCGAGGCATTTCAGCGAGGCGATCGTCGTGCGCTTGGAATCGAGAAAGGCGCGAACGGCGTTGGCGACACCGACACCACCGACGATAAGGGCGGTGAGGCCCACCAATGTCAGGAATTGCGAGAAGCGGTTGACGTTTTCGGTCAGCGACGGTGCTGCCCGATCACTGGTGCGGATGGACCAACCGGCATTGGGAAAGGCCTTGTTGGCCGCGTCGGTCATCGTTGCCCGCGCTGCAGGGTCACTCAGCTTGATCTTGTAGGCGTGTTCGACGAGGCTGCCGGTCTGAACGAGACCGGAGGCGAAAAGGGCGTCGCGGCTGATCATCAGCCTTGGCGCGAAACCGAAACCGTCGGATAGCGCATCCGGCTCATCGACCACCGTGCCGGTCAGTTTCAGCTTTGTGTTACCAAGCAGGACTTCGTCGCCGATCTTGATGCCGAGCCGTTCCAGCAACAGCGGTGCGGCAATGGCGCCATAGGTGTCGCCATTGCCGGCCAGAAGTTCACTCAGCGGCCGGTTGGGATCGGCTACGAAGGTTCCATAGAGCGGATAGGCGCCGTCAATGGCTTTCACTTCCGTCAGCGTCTGTTCGGAACCATCGGCAAGGCGGGCCATGGAGCGAAGCCCAGTGGAAACCGCGACCGTGCCAAGGCCATCCAGATAGGCCTGTTCCTCCTGCGTCGCCTCCCTGTTGCGCAATTCGAAACGCACGTCGCCGGCCAGAATCGACTGGCCTTCGGTGGCAATGGCGCTGGTGACAGCGCGCGACACGGAATTGACGGCGGCGATTGCGCCGGTTCCAAGCGCGATACAGGCGAGGAAAATGTAAAAGCCGCTCAACCCGCCGCGAATTTCGCGCCGTGCGAGCCTCATGGCATTTCTGATATTCGCGAAAGACGGAAGAAGGGATCCCATCATGCCGATACCGCCCGCGCCATCTGGGGGCGCGCGCTGTCGCCCTCAATCTCGCCGGAGCGCACTTTGATCTGCCGAGAGCAGCGGGCGGCGAGTGACGGATCATGGGTAACGAGGACCATGGTCATGCCGCGTTCGGCCTGTTTGGTAAAAAGAAGATCGGCGATCTGTTTGCCGGTATCGGTATCGAGATTACCCGTGGGCTCATCGGCGATCAGCACGGCCGGCGAGGGGGCAAGCGCGCGGGCGATGGCGACACGCTGCTGTTCGCCACCGGAGAGCTGGCCGGGATAGTGGTTGAGGCGTTCTCCGAGACCGACGGCGACGAGTTCACGCCTGGCGATCTCGAAGGGATTGGGGGTATTGGCCAGTTCCAGCGGAACGGCGACGTTTTCCAGCGCCGTCATATTGGCGATGAGGTGGAAGGACTGGAAAACGATGCCGATATTCTTGCCGCGAAAATCCGCCAGCGCATCCTCGCCGAGCCTGTGCAGTTGCGTATCCGCGATGATGATTTCACCGCTGTCCAGCCGTTCGAGACCGGCAAGCACCATCAGCAGCGTCGATTTCCCCGAGCCGGAAGGGCCGACAATGCCGACTGCTTCACCTTCACCTATCAAAAGATCGATGGATTTGAGAACGTGGACGGAGGCGGCGGCGTTGCCGAGCGTGAGGTCGGCCTTCTTCAGCTCTATGATGCTTTTCGTCACAATTCTCGTTCCTATATAAGGTGATGAAAATGGTCTGGCGGTGTCGATGCGGTCGGTATTTCAGACAATGGAAACCAAGTTAGGCCAAGTTAGGAAAGCCGTGATGAGATTTAAAGCTGCCCTGTTTCACTTCATCGTCATTTTCTCCGCCGCCCTTTCCGGCACGGCTGCCACGGCTCAGGAACGGACATTGCAACTGGTCGGCCTCGGCGACAGTCTCATGGCCGGGTATCAGCTGCCACCCACCGACAGCTACACCGTACAGCTTGAAGCTGCATTAAAGGCGAAGGGCGTCAATGTCGCCATCGCCAATGCCGGCGTGTCCGGCGATACCTCATCCGGTGGTCTGGCGCGGGCGGAATGGTCGGTTCCTGATGGTACGGACGGAGTCATTCTGGAACTCGGCGCCAACGATGCGCTGCGTGGTATTGCCCCGGAACAGACGGAAAAGAACCTCGATTCCATCATTTCCGGTTTTCAGAAACGCAATATAGCGGTGCTGCTGGTCGGCATTATGGCGCCGCCGAATATGGGTGACGACTACGCCAGGCGCTTCAATCCGATCTTTCCGAAGCTTGCGGAAAAATACAACCTGCCGCTTTATCCCTTCTTTCT
The DNA here is from genome assembly GCF_053522525.1 of Agrobacterium sp. 22-210-1. NCBI lineage: Bacteria > Pseudomonadati > Pseudomonadota > Alphaproteobacteria > Hyphomicrobiales > Rhizobiaceae > Agrobacterium > Agrobacterium sp. 22-210-1. Next base: position 234,275 of record NZ_JBNWCI010000004.1, read on the forward strand.
GGATGGCGTAGTGAGCGATGACAAGCTGAAACTGGATGACAAGATGCACCCCAATACCGAAGGTGTTGCCGTGATGGTGGAGAAATCTTTGCCGGCTGTTGAAAGCTTCATCAAGACAATCGGTGCGCAAAAAAAATAAGCACTTGCGCCCGTCTGCATTGCGTGATTCGCTATGCTTGTTCTGCCAAGAGATTCGGGGAGCTCGCCATGCCGAGACTGTTTACCGCCCTCGAAATTCCGCGCAATGCGGCTATGAGCCTCTCATTGTTGCGCGGTGGTCTGCCGGGAGCCCGGTGGATCGATGTGGAGAATTATCACATAACCCTGCGTTTTATCGGTGACATCGACGGACGGACCGCCGATGAGGTTGTCGATAGGCTGGATCGGATCGAGAGGCCTGAGTTCCAGCTCAATCTCACCGGTATGGGTTCCTTCGGCTCCAAGAAACCGCATTCCATCTGGGCCGGGGTTTCTCCCTCACCGGAAATGCATGCGCTGCAGGCCGAAGTCGAGAGAATTTGTCAAAGGATCGGTCTCCCGCCTGATCCGCGCAAATTCATGCCGCATGTGACGCTGGCGCGGTTGCGCTCCTCGCGTCTGGACGATGTGGTGCATTATCTTTCCGGACGCGGCAATTTCCGCACATCGCCCTTCACCGTCGGACGTTTCGTGCTGATGTCGTCGAAGGAATCGGTAGGAGGCGGCCCCTATGTCGTGGAAGAGGCGTTCCCACTTCACGAAGCGCGGTCCAGCTCCATCTTTTCGAGCAACGAGCTGCATCCCGCCAAAAGCATGTTGTAGACGGTCAGAAATCCGTCTTCACCACCGAAATAGGGATCCGGGACGCTCTCGTGGCGTCCCGAAGCATAGTCCAGAAACAGGTGGATTTTGTGCCTGCGGTTTTCCGGCGCCTTTTGAAGCAGTTTCGCCAGATTGCTCGTATCCATGGCAAGGATGAGATCGAAGTTTTCGAAATCGGCCTGGCTGACCTGCCGCGCGCGCTGCCCTGAAATATCGATGCCATGCTTGCGGGCTATCGCGATGGATCGGCGATCCGGGGCATTGCCGGTATGCCAGCCGCCGGTGCCGGCGGAGTCGACCGTCAATTGGCGGGATACACCATCTCTATCGGCAAGGTTTGTCAAAACGCCTTCGGCAAGTGGTGAGCGGCAGATATTGCCCATGCAGACAAAAAGAACAGCTATATGTTTCATGGAATATGCGTCGATCCGGTCGTTGAGGCGTTAATGGGTATCAAGCGGAGGCAAGATTGATGAAATATCCCAGAGTTGAACCGGAAGCCATCCGGCAGGCATTGTCTAAACTCGAAGGCTGGGCCCTGCGCGAGGACGGGGCGGCGATCGTCAGGTCCTTCAAGTTCTCCAGTTTTGCGGAAGCCTTCGGTTTCATGGCGGAATCGGCTCTTGCGGCGGAAAGGCTCAATCATCACCCGGAATGGTCCAATGTCTACTCGCGCGTGAAAGTCTGCCTCACCACCCATGATTCACAGGGCGTAACCGAGCGGGATTTTCTTCTGGCCGAGGCCATGCAGAAGGCAGCGGCAGGCCGGGGGAATTGAACGGCGGGCGTTAACTCCCATATAATAGCCGTGACCGGAGGACCGTCGATCATGGATGATGTGAAAATCGGTGAAATTCTTCTGCCGGGTGAAACCGACAAGCAGCAGGAGCGCGAGAATGTCGTGCGCGCCAAATTCTGGCCCAAGCTGAAGCGGGTGATGACCAAGGTGCCGTTCGCGCGCGACGCGGCTGCGGCCTATTATTGCGCGATCGACCGTGACACGCCGCTGCGCGCCAAGGGCATTATTCTCGCTGCGCTCGCTTATTTCATCATGCCCATCGACGCCGTGCCGGATATGCTGGCGGTCGTCGGTTTTACCGATGATATCGCGGTCATCACTGCCGCGCTCGCCATGATCCGCGCCCATATCAAGATGGAGCATTACGATGCGGCGGATGCCATGCTGAAGAGACAGCAGGAAGCCGGGTAACGCCTCTGTGATGTGCCCGCCCGACGCAGCCTGACGGGTGACAAATTCTTGCCTGAATTTGTGTGTCATACACATGAAGGAAGGTCGTTCCGCGCCCTTCCTTCAGGGTGCGGGGAGTCGCCAATCTGTAACACTGCAAGACGTTTTAGGCATTTTATGCGTGTTGTTGACGGTTTGGTAACCGCTTCCCGACCACAATGAGAAAAGACGATCCGCACCTGAACGTGGCCGATCCAGAAAATGGAGCCCGCCGCTGCTTCGGGCTAATGGAAGACAATAACCCGGCAGGAAATTCTATGTTTGTAAGAAGTGTAGCAACCGCAGCGGCCATTTTGCTGACCAGCGTCGGCGTAGCATCTGCACAGTCGCCCACGCGCATCCAGCAGTTCAATGCTTGGGGTGCCTATTCGTACAAATCGGGCAACAGCACCGTCTGCTACGTTCTTTCCATTCCGACCGCCAAGGAACCGGCGAGCGTCGATCACGGCGATATCTTCTTCATCGTCTCGCAGCGTCCGGGCCAGAACATTTCCTATGAGCCGCAGGCCATGGTGGGTTATCCGCTGAAGCAGGGCTCCAAGGTCAATGTGACGATCGACAACAAGAACTTCGTCATGTTCACCAAGGACAAGGCTGCCTGGGTTGAAAACGCTGCCGAAGAGCCCGCTCTCGTGGCTGCCATGAAGGGCGGCAAGTCGATGACGGTCAAGGCGGTTTCCGGTCGCGGCACCGCGACCTCCTATTCCTATTCGCTCTCGGGTATTTCGGCTGCTCTCAAGCAGATCGAGAGCTGCAAGTAATCCTGACGCTTTATCGCGTTTGATAATGGCCGGTCATCGACCGGCCATTTGCGTTTTTGCTTGTTTGATGCTAAAGGCGCGGCAACATTGACAGGCGGATGCGCGAAAAGTGCTCCGCCTTTGATTTTCTCGACATGCAGACGATTTTCCGCCTATCAGACAGGCCGGTCGTGCGATGCATGGAACGATGGGATAGCGTGATGTCCGTAATGCAAGCCCCTGCCGGCCTGGCAGTCAAAACCCCGCTGATCGCCAATAGCGATCTCATGTCCGGCAAGCCGTCGCTGATCGGCCTGACGCGTGAGGAAATGGGCGAGGCGCTGGCCGAGATCGGCGTGGCGCAAAAGCAGGTGAAGATGCGCGTCAGCCAGTTGTGGAACTGGCTTTATGTGCGCGGCGTCTCGGATTTCGACAACATGACGAATGTCGCCAAGGAGCTTCGCGAGAAGCTGAAGGCGGCCTTCACCATCGCCCGTCCAGAAATCGTCGAGGAGCAGATATCCAATGATGGCACCCGCAAATGGCTGATGCGTTTTCCACCGCGCGGTGCGGGACGCCCGGTCGAAATCGAGACGGTCTATATTCCCGAAGAGGGTCGCGGCACGCTGTGCATTTCGAGCCAGGTCGGCTGTTCGCTCACCTGTTCCTTCTGTCACACCGGCACGCAGCGCCTGGTGCGCAACCTGACGGCCGAGGAAATTCTTGCCCAGCTGCTGCTGGCGCGTGACCGGCTCGGCGATTTTCCCGATGGTTCGACACCGGTCGGCGCTTATGTGCCGAGCGAAGGCCGCAAGGTATCCAACATCGTGATGATGGGCATGGGCGAGCCGCTCTATAATTTCGAGCACGTTAAGACCGCGCTTCTGATCGCGACCGATGGTGACGGCCTGTCGCTTTCCAAGCGACGTGTGACGCTGTCCACCTCAGGCGTCGTGCCGGAAATCTTTCGTACCGGTGACGAGATTGGCGTGATGCTGGCGATTTCGCTGCATGCGGTGCGTGACGATCTGCGCGACATGCTGGTGCCGATCAACAAGAAATATCCGCTGAAGGAACTGATCGAGGCCTGCCGCAACTATCCGGGTCTTTCCAATGCCCGTCGCATCACCTTCGAATATGTGATGCTGAAGGATGTGAATGACAGCCTGGAAGACGCCAAGATGCTGGTGCAGCTGCTGAAGGGCGTTCCGGCCAAGATCAACCTCATTCCGTTCAATCCGTGGCCGGGCACGAACTACCAGTGCTCCGAATGGGCGCAGATCGAGAAGTTCGCCGATTTCATCAATCAGGCGGGTTATGCCTCGCCGATCCGCACGCCGCGCGGCCGCGATATTCTCGCTGCTTGCGGCCAGTTGAAGTCGGAATCGGAACGCATGCGCAAGACCGAAAGGCTGGCTTTCGAGGCGATGATGATCGCCAATCACGGTGCGGATGACTGAATCAGCCGCATTTGCGCCATAAAGCTGGTTTTCCGGCGGTTCTCCGATTGATTTCGGTCTGTCTTGTTCCTAGAAAGACGAAAACAGGGAACCAACAGGAGGATATCCATGCGCGCATTCATTCTGGCTCTCGCTGCTGCGAGCGCCATCGTTCTGCCGGCCAAGGCTGAAAACGTCACCGTTGCCGTCACCGCCATTGTTGAACATCCGGCGCTTGACGCTGCCCGTGACGGCGTCAAGGCTGCCCTTGCCGAAGCTGGCTACAAGGAAGGCGAGAACCTCAAATTCCTCTACGAGTCCGCGCAGGGCAATCCCGGCACCGCGGCGCAGATTGCGCGCCAGTTCGTCGGCGATGCGCCCAACGTCATCGTACCGATCTCCACGCCGTCGGCTCAGGCTGTCGTTGCGGCCACGCGTGACATTCCGGTTGTCTTCACGGCGGTTTCCGATCCCGTCGGCGCACAGCTCATCAAGAGCATGGAAAAGCCCGGCGGCAATGTGACCGGCCTTTCCGACATGCTGCCGGTTGGCGAACATCTGGCGCTCATCAAGGAAATTTCGCCGAACGCCAAGTCCATCGGCTTCATCTACAACTCGGCCGAAGCCAACTCCGCTTCGACGCTCGCCCTGCTGAAGGCCGAGGCCGAGAAGGCTGGCCTGAAGGTCGTCGAGTCCGTCGCCACCAAGTCCGCTGAAGTTCAGGGCGCGACGCGCGCTCTGGTTGGCAAGGCTGATGTGATCTACGTTCCGACCGACAACACCATCGTTTCTGCTTTCGAGGCGGCAGCGGGCGTTGCGAGCGAAGCCAAGATCCCGCTTTATGCCGCTGATACGGATTCCGTCGCGCGTGGTGCGGTTGCAGCCCTCGGCTTCAACTATTTCGACGTTGGCAAACAGACCGGCGCCGTCGTTGTCCGCATCCTCAAGGGTGAAAAGCCGGGCGACATTGCTGCAACCGTCGCTGTTGGCACCGATCTCGTGATCAACAAGAAGGTTGCCGAAAAAGTTGGCGTCACCTTCCCTGAAAGCGTGACGAAGCGCGCCACCAAGGTCATCGACTGAACCGAAACCAGACTGAATTGCGGGCGGCGGTATTACGCCGCCCGTTTTACGTGGCACGAGACGGTGCCCGTATCCGCCTGATGGCGGCAATAACAAGGACATTACCGTGAGCCAAATCGCCTTCTGGGGTGCCGTGGAGCTGGGACTGGTCTTCGCTTTTGTGGCGATTGGCGTCTATCTCGCTTTCCGGGTGCTAGATTTTCCTGACCTGACCGTGGACGGTTCGTTTCCGCTTGGCGCTGCCGTTGCCGCCGTGCTGATCATCGCCGGTCTGAATGCCTGGGTGGCGACGGCGGTTGCGATGGTTGCCGGTGCCGCTGCGGGCATGGTCACCGCAACGCTCAACGTTCGTTTTAAAATCCTCAACCTGCTGGCTTCGATCCTGACGATGATCGCGCTGTTTTCCGTCAATCTGCGGGTGATGGGAAAACCGAATGTGGCGCTGCTCAATCAGGATACGATGGTATCGCCGTTTTACGGCCTCGGCCTTTCCGAATATCTGGTGAGGCCGCTCTTCGTCGGCGCGCTGGTGCTGATCGCGGTCATTCTCGTCTGGCGTTTTCTTGAAAGCGATGCGGGCCTTGCCATGCGGGCGACGGGGGCCAATGCGCGGATGGCGCGGGCGCAGGGCGTGAAGACCGGCAACCAGATCTATCTCGGCATGGCGCTTTCGAATGCGCTGGTTGCACTCGGCGGTGCGCTGTTTGCACAGACCAACGGCTTTGCCGATGTGACCTCCGGTGTCGGCACCATCGTTGTCGGGCTTGCGGCCGTCATCATCGGTGAGACGCTGTTTGGCGCACGCGGCATTCTGATCGCGCTCATCGGCTGTGTCTTCGGCTCCATTGCCTATCGTCTTGCCATCCAGCTCGCTTTGTCGAGCGATGTGCTCGGTCTCAAGGCGTCCGATCTCAATTTCGTAACGGCGGTATTGGTGGCCATTGCATTGATCCTGCCCCGACTGCGCCGCGGGGGAGCAACATCGTGATTTCCCTTTCCGATATTCAGGTCGTCTTCGGACGTGGCACGCCGTTGCAAAAGCAGGCGCTGGCCAAGATCGATCTCACCATCGAGGATGGTTCCTTCGTCACCGTCATCGGCTCCAATGGCGCCGGCAAATCCACGCTTCTTGGCGTCTTGGCCGGCGACGTGCTGCCGACGGCGGGCAAGGTGATGATTGGTGGTGCCGACGTTACCCGTAAGCCGACCGCCAGCCGGGCCGGTCGGGTGGCACGCGTGTTTCAGGACCCGCTTGCGGGCAGTTGCGGCGCACTCACCATTGAAGAAAATCTGGCACTGGCGGCGTCGCGCGGAGAACGTCGCGGTTTGTTGTCGGCGCTTGGACGCGGCAGGCGGGATTTCTTTAGAGAACGTATCGCCTCGCTCAATCTCGGTCTCGAAAACCGACTGAAGGATCGCATGGACCTTTTGTCCGGCGGGCAAAGACAGGCAGTGTCGCTTGTCATGGCGACGCTTTCCGGTTCGGATGTGCTGCTGCTCGACGAACATACGGCAGCACTCGATCCCGGCATGGCTGAGTTCGTGATGGAATTGACCCGCAAGGTGGTGTCGGAGCGCAAGCTGACAACGCTGATGGTCACGCATTCCATGCGTCAGGCGCTGGATTATGGTACCCGCACGATCATGCTGCATGCCGGTGAAATCGTACTCGACGTGTCCGGTGACAGCCGCAAGGACCTGGAAGTTGAGGATCTGATCGACATGTTCCGCAAGATACGCGGCCAGAAGCTGGATGACGACGAGCTTTTGATCGGCTGATCATTCCCAAAGGCGCCTTCGGGCGCCTTTTTTTTGCACTCAGCGCGTCTGCGTGAAGAAAATCTTGACGGCGAAAAGCGAAAAGACGCCGGCGATCGTGTAATCCAGTCCGCGCAGAACCTTCCGGTTGCGTTGCAGCCAGGCGGAGAGAACATCTGCGGCAATCACGATGCCGATGCCGATCGGCAGCGCCACGATGATCGACCAGAGCCCTAGGAAAATAAGCTTGCCGGTGACATGCGGATCGGACGCGCTGACGAATTGCGGCAGGAAGGTCATGAAGAAGATGATGATCTTCGGGTTCAGGAGATTGACCCAGATGCCGTTCAGGAGCGCTGATTTCAGGGAGGACTGGGCTTTCTCGCCGGTGGTCTTGACCATCACGAAATCCGAGCCCTTGCGGATCGCCTGAATGGCGAGCCAGACCAGATAGGCGGCCCCGCCGGTCTTCAGGATCATGAAGGCCGTCGGCGAGGCGACAATGAGGGCGGCGACCCCGAAAGCGACCAGCATCGTGTGCACCGTGATGCCGATATTGGTTCCCAGAAGCGTCATGAAACCCGCTGTCCGGCCCTCGCGCAGCGACCGGCTGATCCACAGCGTCATGTCAGGCCCCGGCGTCACCGCCAGAAGCAGAATGGCGATGGTGAAGGCGATAAGTGTTGGCAGGCTCGGAACGAAATCCATCGCGGCACCCATGAAATCTGGAGATTGCCGTTGCTTAACGCGATTTCGTGTTCCTGCCAATGTTTTTGCGCGTCGGTGCGTTGGCGCGAAAGCAGCTGATCAATTAGAAAGCCGCCGCAATTTTCAAATCGCGGCGGCCGAGAACATTCAGTTTTTCAGGAAGCTGGTGAAGGCGGCGGAATATTCCGTGTGCCAGCGTGAAAGCGGCGGGCGGTTCTGGACGATGTCCTGCGCCGCCCAGAGAATGCGTTTCTCGTCCGTCGGGCGGTCCACTTCGCCATCCGGGCATAGAATGTAGAAATCGCCCCGGCTGATACTCTCGATCATGAAATCGACGGTCTGCTCACCGGTCCATGCGCCCTGCGGCTTTTCCGTCCTGCCATTGGCGGTCAGGCCGGTGAAGACGAAACCGGGGATCAGCAGGTGGGCAGAAACCGCGCCGTTGGGAATATTGCGCAATTCGTGCTGAAGTGCCTCCGTGAAGGTTTTGACACCCGATTTGGAGACGTTATAGGCGGGATCCCCGGGCGGCGTGGTGATGCCCTGCTTCGAGCCGGTATTGATGATGAGCGACGCCTCGCCATGGGCAACCATGCCCTGGCCAAAGACACGGCTGCCGTTCACCACCCCCATCAGATTGACGTTGATGACTTTTTCCCAATTGGCCTGTGGTCCGAAAATGGCGCTGCCGGGCTGGATGCCGGCGTTGTTCATGAGGACGTGGATGCGTCCGAAACGCTGGATGACGGCGCGTTCCAGCGCCTCCAGCTCATCAAGTTTCGATACGTCGGTCGGGATGGTGACGATCTGCGCTTCACCGTCCTTGGCGACGTTCAGAATATCCGCATGCGCTGCGGCGAGCTTTTCACCGTCGAGATCGACGAGCACGACACTCATGCCGAAGCTTGCGAATTTGCGGGCGGCGGCAAGTCCGATGCCGGATGCCGCACCTGTTATGACAGCGACATTATCTTCCTTGAATGCAGGGTGGATGGTCGTCATAGGTTTCTCCTTCGCGTCGTTTCTGCTGTTTCCAGCGGTTTGCAACGTTGCCTGAACCTGAGTGGCTTCATTCACGGTCTTCAAGTCGATCGCGCCGCTTCATGATAAAGCGCGAATTTTCTAAATGCATGTGACAATCGCTTCGTTCCCAGCGGCGCGGCCTGTCATCACCCGTCGCCAGACGCCCCCATCAATTGTTTTGTCGCTTATCTCACGGAAAAGCGCTTCACACATTTCGGGTTGCACTGTAAAAGTGCCGAAATCCCAAGGAAATGGCGGTGCCCGGATGCCGTCATCATGCAGATGGACATCACTATGGCACTTCCGAAAGACGTTAAGAAAGTCGTTCTCGCCTATTCCGGCGGTCTCGACACCTCGATCATCCTGAAATGGCTTCAGACGGAACTCGGCGCTGAGGTCGTGACCTTCACTGCCGATCTCGGCCAGGGCGAAGAGCTTGAGCCGGCGCGCAAGAAGGCCGAGATGCTGGGCATCAAGGAAATCTTCATCGAGGACGTCCGCGAAGAATTCGTCCGCGATTTCGTATTCCCGATGTTTCGCGCCAACGCCGTTTATGAAGGCGTCTATCTGCTCGGCACCTCGATTGCCCGTCCGCTGATTTCCAAGCACCTGATCGAGATCGCCAAGAAGACCGGCGCTGACGCCATTGCCCATGGCGCCACCGGCAAGGGTAACGACCAGGTCCGTTTCGAGCTTTCGGCCTATGCGCTGAACCCTGACATCAAGATCATTGCGCCGTGGCGCGACTGGGCGTTCAAGAGCCGTACCGATCTTCTGGAATTCGCCGAACAGAACCAGATCCCGGTCGCCAAGGACAAGAAGGGCGAAGCGCCTTTCTCGGTTGACGCCAACCTGCTGCACTCCTCTTCCGAGGGCAAGGTTCTGGAAGACCCGGCACGGGAAGCGCCTGAATATGTGCATATGCGCACCATTTCCCCGGAAGCGGCCCCCGACAAGGCAACCGTCATCAAGGTCGGCTTCCGCAAGGGCGACGCCTGCTCCATCAATGGTGTTGAAATGTCGCCCGCGACGCTTCTCGCCACGCTCAACAATTATGGTCGCGAAAACGGCATCGGCCGTCTTGATCTGGTCGAGAACCGTTTCGTCGGCATGAAGTCGCGCGGCGTTTATGAAACGCCCGGCGGCACGATCCTGCTTGCCGCACATCGCGCCATCGAATCCATCACGCTCGACCGGGGTGCAGCGCATCTCAAGGACGATCTGATGCCGCGTTACGCTGAACTCATCTACTACGGCTTCTGGTTCTCGCCGGAGCGTGAAATGCTTCAGGCGCTGATCGACAAGAGCCAGGAACATGTGGAAGGCGAAGTGACGCTGAAGCTCTACAAGGGCAATGTCATGGTAACCGGCCGCGAGAGCGAAAAGTCGCTTTATTCCGACGCGCTGGTGACCTTCGAAGACGACCACGGCGCTTACGACCAGAAGGATGCGGCAGGCTTCATCAAACTCAATGCACTGCGTCTTCGCACACTCGCCAAGCGTAACCTCAGCAAATAATTCTGCTGTCGTGGAAATAATGAAACCCGCTGGCTGCGACGCCGGCGGGTTTTTTCACGTCTCTCTTCTGGAGACGATGCGGAAGCCGATATAGCTGGCGACGGCGGTGAATTCCATCACCGGAATGATGATGCCGAAGCCGGTCAGCGGGGAACCGATGAGTGAGGCCGCAGCCCCGCCTGCAAACCCCGATCCCATCTGGATGAAGCCCATCATCGCCGATGCCGAACCGGCAATATGCGGGAACGGTGCGAGGGCCGCCGTCACCATGGATGGCGTCAGCAAGGCTATGCCGACTGTTGCGACCGCCACAGGCCCCATGATCGAAAGGAAGGATGGCGGTATCAGGAATACCGACAGCAGGATGAGGAGACCGCCTGTTGCCGAAAAACAGAGACCAAGTATGACTGAACGGCGGTCACCCAATCGCGGCGCGATATAACGCAGGGCGATGGAGCCGAAGAAATAGGCGCCGGTTTGCATCAGCATGCCGATGCCGAATGCGGTGGGGGTCATGCCGACTTCATTGATGAGAATGAAGGTCAGCATGGTGGCCTGCGCATAAAGCGCGCCGATGGAACCGCCGAGCACGAGTGCGGCAAGAAGAAAACGTGGCTGTGTGAGCAATGTGCCATAGGCAGACAGGAGACGGCGGGGGCGGATCAGGTTTCTGTCCGGGACTGTCGTTTCGCGCAGAAAGACCACGACCGAAAAGATGGCGATGGCCCCGAGACCGGCCATGAGGAAAAACACCGATTGCCAGCCGAAGGCTGCAAGGGATAGCCCGCCGATTGTTGGTCCCATGGCCGGGCCGACGGCCAGCATGATGCCGATGAGGTTTATGATGCTGGAGGCGTCAGCGCCGGTGAACTGGTCGCGGACCACCGCGCGCGCCACTGTCATGCCGACGGAGGCGCCGATGCCCTGTACCAGCCGGGCGACAAGCAGGACTTCAATCGTCGGTGCAAAAACCGCAAGCAGCCCGCCGCCGAGAAAGATTGAAAGAAAGAACAGGCTGGCCTTTCGCCGTCCAAAAGCGTCGGATGCCGGTCCGGCTATCAACTGGGCGATGGCGAAACCGGCAAAATAAAGCGACAGGCTGAGTTTGACGGCGGGCTCGGTGGTGGCGAAAACCCGTGTCAGCTCCGGCATGGCAGGTGTATAGATCGCCATGGAAATGGGCGCCAGCGCCGTCAGTAACGCACCCAGTATTGCCGTACGCTTTCTGGACATGATCGTTTCTGGCGACATTGCGATCAGCTGTTCTGGCTCGGCTGTTCCGGCTGCAGATTGTTACGAAGTGTCTGCAGGAAGCTGCGGAAGAGCGCAACTTCTTCCTCGTTCAGACCCTGGGTGGCGTGACGAACCAGCTGGTCGATTTCCTGCCGCACGGCTTCAAGCATGTCGGCGGAGGTTTTCGTCAACACGATGCGCTTGGAACGTCTGTCCTGCGGGTCCTGCTGGCGCTCGATGAGGTCAAGGGATTGCAGCTTGTCGAGATAGGCGCAGATCGTCATGGGCTCAATGCCGAGGCGGGCGGCGATGTCAGATTGTTTGCTGCCATCAACGACGGCAACCGTCAGCAATGCTCTTGCCTCGCCGGGGGTCAAGCCCAGTCCGGCTTCGGAAATGCGGCGCTCAAATGCACTGTTCAGCAGACGCGCGCCGCTGTTCAGCAAAAATGCCAATGAATCTTTTTCGCGTTTCGTGCCCATGCTTCGCCTTTTCGTAAGTCAGCCTTACTAAATTCCGGGCGATAATCAATGGTACACAAATCATATTGTCGAAAATCGAGTAAAGTATGTGTCAGTTCGGTTGCTATATGCTCAAAAAGATAGTCGAAGATCGTTACGCCAAAGCAAAAAAAGACAGGACGTCCTGCATTTTTTGCGCCTCATCCGCCGTGCCGATGGAGCTGGCGATTTCGGCCCGGTCGGAAAAATACGACAGGAAGTCGAAATCCGTATCATCGGTCACGTCGGATATGTCGATTACCTCACCTTTGGCGTTCAGCGTCTGCACCGGCAGTTCGGAGGAAAGCTCAAGCCAGGTATCGTGGCCGATTTTCCCCGCATCGTAATATTCCCTGGCGATTTCGCGCAATTCGCGCGGGCTGATGCGGGTGAAATCGATGCGTTTCACCGTCTCCTCGAAGCCGGCACCTGCATCGGATTTGGCCGCCTTGCCGAAATCGGTATTGCCCACGGATCTGGCATTTCTGGAATTGTCCCTGAAAAGGAAATTATTAGAGGACCTTAAAGAATAAATCTCCATAATACATATCTCCATCATGGGATATTATTTCAATAAACCAGATCATGTCGCCGCGGCTCCGGTCAATACTTTGCCGTGGATACATTGGCGTATTCCACACCAAATTCCGGATATTGAATTGGCGGTGGAGGCGTGCCCATATGGGTTTAAACCGGAATTGTACAAGGAAGATGAAATGCCATCCAAGACCGCGCTTTATCCCGCACTCGTTACCTGGAACGGTCACAACGGTCTGCCGAAATTCGATGCGGTCAAGGATGAGGATTTCGCTCCGGCCTTCGAAGCTGCCCTTCTGTCGCACGAACAGGAAATTGATGCGATTTCCGGCAATGCTCAGGCGCCGACGTTTGAAAACACCGTGACCGCGCTCGAAATAGCAGGCGACGAACTTTCGCGCATTTCAGCCCTGTTCTGGAACAAGGCTGGGGCGCATACCAATAGCGCCATTCAGGCACTGGAGCGGGAAATCGCACCGAAAATGTCGCGGCACTATTCGAAGATCGGCATGAATGAGGCCCTCTTCAAGCGTATCGATACGTTATGGGAGAAGCGCGATTCGCTCGGGCTGACGGGCGAGGAAAAGCGTGTTCTCGAACGCCACTGGAAGGGTTTCGTGCGCTCCGGCGCCAAGTTGCAGAAGGACCGGCAGGAACGGCTGGCGACCATCAACGAGGAGCTTGCCGGTCTTGGCGCCAGCTTCGGGCAGAATGTGCTGGCGGATGAAAAGAGCTGGAAACTGCTACTTGCCACGGAAGAGGAGCTTGCCGGCATTCCCGGCTTTCTGCGCGATGCGATGGCGGGTGCTGCCCGCGAGCATGGCGAAGACGGGAAATTCGCCGTTACCCTTTCCCGCTCGATCATCGAGCCTTTTCTGACCTTTTCCGAGCGCCGGGATTTGCGCGAACAAGCCTTCAAGGCCTGGGCGGCGCGGGGTGAAAACGGTGGCGAGACCGACAATCGCGAGATCGTCCATCGCACACTCGAACTGCGCGAGGAGAAGGCAAAGCTTCTCGGTTACGCGAATTTTGCCGCCTATAAGCTCGACGACACAATGGCAAAAACGCCCGACGCCGTGAACGGCCTTCTCGGCCAGGTCTGGGAAAAGGCAGTTCTTCGCGCCGCTGAAGAAGAGGCCGAGCTTGCCGCCATCATTGTCGAGGAAGGCAGGAACCACGAGGTTTTGCCATGGGACTGGCGGCATTATGCAGAAAAGTTGCGGACACGGAAATTCAGCTTCTCCGAGACTGAGTTGAAACCCTATCTGCAACTGGAAAAGATCATCGAGGCCTGCTTCGATGTGGCCAACCGGCTCTTCGGAATTCGCGCCGTGGAAGCAAAGGGCGTTGCCGCCTACCATCCGGATGTGCGGGTTTTCGAAATCCGCGATGAACAGGGCGATCTGAAGGCCATGTTCCTCGGCGATTATTTCGCCCGTCCTTCCAAGCGTTCCGGCGCGTGGATGAGCTCGTTCCAGTCACAGCACAAGCTGCCCTTGAAGAACGGCACCATCGGCGAAATACCGATCATCTATAATGTCTGCAATTTCGCAAAACCGGCCGAAGGAAAACCGGCGCTGCTTTCGCTGGACGATGCACGCACGCTGTTTCATGAATTCGGCCACGCGCTGCATGGCATGTTGTCTGATGTTACTTACCCTTCCGTGTCCGGAACGGGTGTCTCGCGCGATTTCGTCGAATTGCCGTCGCAGCTTTACGAACATTGGCTGACGGTTCCGGAAATCCTGGAAAAATATGCCCTGCATTATGAAACCGGTGCGCCGATGCCAAAGGCGCTGCTGGACAAGGTTCTGGCCGCGCAGACCTTCAATGCCGGTTTCAGCACGGTGGAATTCACTTCTTCGGCCATTGTCGACATGGCGTTTCACACCCGCGACAGCGTCGGTGATCCAATGGCCGTGCAGGGTGAGGTGCTTTCCGCGCTCAACATGCCGAAATCCATCGTCATGCGGCATGCGACGCCGCATTTCCAGCATGTGTTCTCCGGTGACGGTTATTCCGCCGGTTATTATTCCTACATGTGGTCGGAGGTGCTGGATGCCGATGCGTTTTCCGCTTTTGAGGAAGCCGGCAATGCCTTTGATGGTGAGATGGCGCGCCGGCTGAAGGACAATATCTATTCTGTTGGCGGTTCCATCGATCCGGAGGAGGCCTATCTTGCCTTCCGCGGCAAGATGCCTAGCCCGGACGCCATGCTGTTGAAGCGCGGCCTCGTATAAGAGCACGCTATAAAAGACTGTCATATTTCTGAGCTAGAACCGGAGCGCAGGGGGCTTATGACAAGCCCCCCCTTTCGCATTTGCAAAAAAAAGGTTATGAGCGCGCCAAACTAAATTGGCGCATCTCACGATAGTAGCGCCCAACCTCAGAGATTTTGAACAATGGCACTTCGCAACATCGCGATCATCGCGCACGTTGACCATGGAAAAACGACGCTCGTGGACGAGCTTCTGAAGCAGTCCGGCTCGTTCCGCGACAACCAGCGCGTCGCCGAGCGTGTGATGGACAGCAACGATCTCGAAAAGGAACGTGGCATCACCATTCTCGCCAAGGCGACCTCGGTGGAGTGGAAGGGTGTCCGCATCAACATCGTCGACACCCCCGGCCACGCCGACTTCGGCGGTGAAGTCGAGCGTATCCTGTCGATGGTGGATGGCGCGATCGTTCTGGTCGATTCGTCCGAAGGCCCGATGCCGCAGACCAAGTTCGTGGTCAGCAAGGCGCTGAAGGTTGGTCTTCGCCCGATCGTCGCGATCAACAAGATCGACCGTCCGGATGGCCGTCATGAAGAAGTCATCAACGAAGTGTTCGACCTTTTCGCGAACCTCGACGCCACCGACGAGCAGCTCGACTTCCCAATCCTTTACGGTTCCGGCCGTGACGGCTGGATGAACGTCAACCCGGAAGGTCCGAAGGATCAGGGTCTTGCACCCTTGCTCGACCTGGTTCTCGAACATGTTCCGGAGCCCAAGGTCGAAGAAGGCCCGTTCCGTCTTATCGGCACGATCCTTGAAGCCAACCCTTTCCTCGGCCGTATCATCACCGGTCGTATCGCCTCCGGTTCAATCAAGCCGAACCAGGCCGTGAAGGTGCTCGGCCAGGACGGCAAGACGATCGAAACCGGTCGTATTTCCAAGATTCTCGCATTCCGCGGTATCGAGCGCACCGCGATCGATGAGGCTCATGCGGGCGACATCGTTGCGATCGCCGGCCTTTCCAAGGGCACTGTCGCAGACACCTTCTGTGATCCCTCCGTCACCGAGGCGATGACCGCGCAGCCGATCGATCCGCCAACCGTTACCATGTCCTTCATCGTCAACGACAGCCCGCTTGCCGGCACCGAAGGTGACAAGGTTACGAGCCGCGTTATCCGCGACCGCCTGTTCAAGGAAGCCGAAGGCAACGTTGCGCTGAAGATTGAAGAAGCCGAAGGCAAGGATTCGTTCTTCGTGTCCGGCCGTGGCGAATTGCAGCTGGCCGTTCTGATCGAAACCATGCGCCGCGAAGGCTTCGAGCTTGCTGTGTCGCGTCCGCGCGTTGTGATGCACAAGGATGAGAACGGCACCCTGCTGGAGCCGATCGAAGAAGTCGTGATCGACGTTGATGAAGAGCATTCCGGCGTCGTCGTTCAGAAGATGTCCGAGCGCAAGGCTGAAATGGCCGAGCTTCGTCCTTCCGGCGGCAATCGCGTTCGCCTGAAGTTCTACGCCCCGACCCGCGGCCTGATCGGCTACCAGTCTGAACTTTTGACCGACACGCGCGGCACCGCAATCATGAACCGCCTGTTCCACGATTATCAGCCCTTCAAGGGCCAGATCGCTGGTCGCGTCAACGGCGTTCTGCTGTCGAATGGTTCGGGCGAAGCCGTCGCTTACGCCATGTTCAACCTTGAAGATCGCGGCCCGATGATCATCGAGCCGGGTGAGAAGGTTTATGCTGGCATGATCATCGGCATTCACACGCGCGATAATGATCTCGAAGTGAACGTGCTGAAGGGCAAGCAGCTGACCAACATTCGCGCCGCCGGCAAGGATGAAGCCGTCAAGCTGACCCCGCCGATCCGCATGACGCTCGATCGCGCTCTTTCCTGGATCCAGGAAGACGAGCTGATGGAAGTGACGCCGAAGTCCATCCGTCTGCGCAAGATGTTCCTCGATGCCAACGACCGCAAGCGTTTCGAAAAGGCCAAGCTTGCTGTCTGATTGCGACTTGTTGTGACGAATTTGAAAGAACCCGGCTTCGAGCCGGGTTTTTTTATGCATTCGTTTTTATGTGTGCATGAGTCGAAAGGTGCTTGTGTCAAAGGTTAAGGATGCGTTAATTTTTGCTGGTCGTCCACATGAATAGGCTGTGGGTAAGCTTGCCGGTGTTAACCTTTATGACTGGCAAGTTTCCGTGGCCGGGGCCAGAATCGCGTTATGAAAACGTTATCCATCGATGTTCGCCGTGCCGAGCCGCATGATGCGCGCGCCATCTCCGAAGCGCACCGTCTGTCGTGGCAACAGGCCTATGCGGGGCTGATCCCGCACCGGCCGTTGACGCAGATGCTGGAACGCCGCGGCGAAATCTGGTGGAAGAAAGCGACCAGAGGCTCCGCCACCATGCTGGTGGTGGAAGTGGCCGGTGTGGTTGCCGGATATGCGACGCTGGGCCTCAGCCGGGCGCGTGGGCTGCCGCATGACGGCGAGATTTACGAACTTTATCTGCGGCCGGAATATCAGGGCATCGGGCTCGGCTCGCTGCTGTTTACGGAGGCCCGCAGGCTGCTGACATCGCTCGGCTGCAATGGCATCGTCGTGTGGTGCCTCGAAGACAGTGACGTCGCCAATCGGTTCTTCCGTTCGCATGGCGGCCGCGACATTGCCGAAGGTATGGAAGATTTCGGCGGCAAGTCGTTACGCAAGGTTGGTTTCGTCTGGAACTGACAAAAGCTGCGGATGGATTGCGTATTGGCGTGGTTTTTCCCGTCGCCATGCGTAATCGCGATAACCTCAAATCCCGCATTCTGCCTAATCCGCTCAAAGCCATGTTGCAATGCGGCGACTTTCCCAGTATCGAAAACCAAATCCAACCCGTCGAATTGAGGGAAGCGAATGCGTATCGATGCAATTTCCATAGGCAAGAACCCGCCGGATGACGTGAATGTTATCGTTGAGGTGCCGGTCGGTGGCCATCCGATCAAGTACGAGATGGACAAGGACGCCGGTGCGCTGATCGTTGATCGCTTCCTCTACACGCCGATGACCTATCCGGGTAACTATGGCTTCGTGCCGCACACGCTGTCCGACGATGGCGACCCGATCGACGTTCTCATCTGCAACACCCGCCCGCTGGTTCCCGGCTGTGTTATCAACGTCCGTCCCATCGGCGTGATGATCATGGAAGATGATGGCGGCAAGGACGAGAAAATCCTCGCTGTTCCGGCTCGGAAGCTGACGCGCCGTTACGACAAGGTTCACAACTACACCGACCTGCCGGAAATCACGCTGAAGCAGATCGAGCACTTCTTCGAGCACTACAAGGATCTGGAGCCCGGCAAGTGGGTGAAGATGGGCGGCTGGCAGGATGTCGACGTCGCCAAGAAGCTGATCGTCGAAGCTATTGAGCGCTACAAGGCGCAGGGCTGATCGGCTTAACCCATCAGCTTTTTAAAGAGCTTTTCGAAATCCTCCGGGTCGGTGTCGATCCGGAGGATTTTTTTGCGCGCTGTTTCGCCTGAAATGATGGTGATGGACGATTTGGGCAGCCTGAGTTTTTTTGCCAGCAAAACAATCAGGGCCTTGTTCGCCTTGCCGTCTTCCGGCACGGCGCTGACGCGGGCTTTCAGATAGGCGCGTCCGTCCGCATGCTGCTCCACACCGTCAATCGCATCCCGCCCGCCGCTCGGCGTCAGGCGAACGGACAGGCGGACATGATCATCGTGTTTCTGCCAGCAGCCACTCAAACGGTCATCGGATAAAGCGTGTTCCACATGAAGGAGCGGATGAAGAAGATGATCAGCAGCAGGATGATCGGCGAAATGTCGATGCCGCCGAGATTGGGCAGAATGCGGCGGATGGGGCGCAGGGCCGGTTCCGTGACATTGACCAGGAAGCTGCCGATGGCATTCACAAACTGGTTGCGGGAATTGATGACGTTGAAGGCATACAGCCAGGAAAAAATGGCGCTGGCGATCAGCACCCACGTGTAGAGGTTCAAAGCCAGATCGATGGTCTGAAACAGGGCAAGCATCAATATCTCCGTATCTTGGTTGCAAGACATTTAGACATTCGCTGGTGAACGGGCAAGTGTTGCGCCAATAGGGCTGGCGATTCTTGTGATATCGCTCTATTGCAAACGTCTCATATTCTCTCGAGAGCACCCAGCCGATGTCCCTGCCTTCTGCCGAAAACCGTTTCGGTGCATTCCGGCATAGTTCCTATCGTCGCTTCTTCAGCGCCCGCTTTTTTTCAGCCTTCGCCATCCAGATTGTCAGCGTCTCAGTCGGCTGGCAGATGTATGAGGTGACCGGTAACGCCTTTTATCTCGGTCTGATCGGGCTTTTTCAGTTTCTGCCGTCGCTGCTTTTGATCCTCGTTACCGGAACAGTTGCCGATAGACACAATCGCCGGCGTATCATGGCCGTTTGCCTTGTGGTCGCGGCTGGCTGCGCCGCCGCCCTGCTTGGTTTGACGCTGACGCACAGCTTTTCTCCGTGGCCGGTTTTCGCCATTCTGGTCGTGTTCGGAATTGAGCGGGCGTTCATGGGGCCGGCGGTTCAATCGCTGGCACCAAATCTTGTGCCCGTCGAGGATTTGCCGAACGCCATAGCGTGGAATTCTTCTTCCTGGCAGATGGCATCCATTCTTGGCCCGGTTGCGGGTGGTCTGCTTTATGGTCTCGGCGCTTCCGTCGCCTACATTGTGGCATTCATGCTCTTCATCGTGTCAGCGATGCTGGCGGTGACAATCCGCAAGCCGGAACAACGCGGCCCGGCGAAAGCCATCAGCCTCGAAACAATGCTGGCAGGCTTCAAATTCATTTCGCAGGAAAAAATCGTCCTTGGCGCCATTTCGCTCGACCTCTTCGCGGTCCTGCTGGGCGGCGCAGTCGCCCTGATGCCGATTTTCGCCAAGGAAGTTCTGACGCTCGGGCCATGGGGTCTCGGGTTGCTGCGTGCCGCCCCCGGCATTGGTGCAATTACCGTTGCGGTCATTCTGGCCTTCAGGCCCATCCGCCACCATGCCGGCCTGCTGATGTTTATTGGTGTTGGCCTCTTCGGCATTTCCACTGTCGTGTTTGGTCTCTCCGAAACCGCGTGGGTGTCCATTGCCGCATTGGTGGTCATGGGCGCATCGGACATGGTGTCGGTTTATGTGCGGGAAACCCTGATCGCGCTCTGGACGCCGGATGAGGTGCGCGGGCGTGTGAATGCGGTGAACATGGTGTTTGTGGGTGCATCGAACGAGCTGGGTGAATTCCGTGCCGGCACCATGGCGCATGTGGTCGGGGCGGTGCCTGCCGTCGTCATTGGTGGAGCAGGCACGCTTGCTGTCGCGGTTATCTGGGCGCTCGGTTTTTCGAAACTGCGCAAGATCGATAATCTGGATGCGCCGCGCTGACGGCAACGGGCCTCAGCGCTGGGCCTTGCCCTCAAAAACCAGATCGAGGAAATTGCTGAGCCAAGAGCGGAGCGGCGTGTCGAACAACATGCGGCCTTCAAGGTGCTGGCTGCCGACCTGCGCATTCGGCATGCCAAAGCGCTGCGCGCCGCGCACCACCCAGCTGTGCATCATGGCGCGGGTGAGTTCGGCGTGAAACTGTAGCCCCCAGGCATTTTTACCATACCGATAAGCCTGGTTGGGATAGGTTTCGCCCGATGCCAGAAGCTCGGCTCCGCGCGGCAGCTCGAACCCTTCCTTGTGGAAATGATAAACCATCTTCGGCCAATGCGGCATCAAAAGCCGTCCGTGTTCGGTAGCGTGAAGCGGATACCAGCCGATTTCCACCTTGCCGTCCCGGTCGGCCTCAACCTTGCCGCCCAGATGTTTGGACAACATCTGCGCGCCAAGACAGATGCCAAGAAAGGGCTTGTTCTCCTTCAGCGGAACCTTCAGCCAGTCGATTTCGGCTTTGACATAATCATGCGGGTCATTGGCGCTCATTGGGCCGCCGAAGATGATGGCGCCCGCGTGTTTCTCGAGTGTCTGCGGCAGGTCGTCGCCGAGCGCGGGTCGCCTTATATCCAGCCGATACCCTTTTTCCACCAGCATCTGGCCGACGCGGCCGGGCGTGGAACGTTCCTGATGCAGGACGATGAGCAGCGAAGGTTGTTTTCCCTGTTGCCTGGAAGGGTCAAACAGCATCGTCGTGGTTTTCGCTTTCTTCAGCCGGCCCGGACCTCGTGGCGGCCTGCTGACGTTGCAGAACCCTGTCGCGCACTGAAACACCAAGCAGATCGGCAACTCGCCAGATCACATGGTCTTCCATTTCGCTTCGTTCGCCGTCAGCGTAAACAATATCCCATAATATGCCAATAAGCTCCACCCGCTGATCTTCATCGAGATGGCGACGGATATCGGTGGTGAAGCGGTAATAATCAACAGCTTCCTTGCCCGCCTCCTGACCGGCGGCGAGAAGCGCATCAAGCTTGCCGGAATCGAGGTGGTAATAATCCTGAAGGATTTCGCGCAGGCGGTCCCGCTCGCTTTTCGAGACGGTGCCATCCGCTTCCATTACCTGAAAACAGAGGGCGGCGACTGCCACCCTTAAATCATCCGGGCTGAAATCATCCGCATGCGGGCCGACGAGGTTTTGAATAAACGACTGAATCCGGTTGAGCATCGATATCCTGTTCGTCAGAAGAGTTTGAGCCGGGTCTTGGGTTCGGCTTCTGCGCCGGGTTTCTTGACGCCGGGATCATCCGGCGCGCCGCCGAAGAAGGGTACGGCTTCCGCCTTCTCGTCCGCTGCTTTGCTTTCAACGGGCGCTTCGATAGTGGCGGGCTTTTTCTCCTTCGGAGCCGATACGGTAGGCGCGACCTCTATCGGTGCGGCGGGAACGGGTTTCGGCTCGGCGCGAGGCTCGGGAGCAGCTTCGACGACGATTGTTTTCGCAACCGGTTCCGCCCTTGCGGGTGCTGCGGCCATCGCATTTTCGATTGTCAGGTCTTCGACTGGACCTTCGAGCTGGCCAAAAGGTGCTTTCCATTCAAAGGCATCGAGACGGCCCGTCACTGGCGAAACCGGCAGCCATTTTTCCGAAACGACGCCATCCGCCACCCATGCGGGGTCACGCGGCGCGCGCAGCGCCTGCGCCATCCAGTAACGCACCCGGCCCTGATCACCCGTTTCAGCCTCCTCGATATCGGCCATCAGCAGGAAGATGCTTTCACGCGGCTCGATCCGGGCTGCGGCTTCGGCCTTGGCCCGCGCCTTGGCAAATTCCTTGGCGTCGAGCGCCGCCTGCGCCACGGCAAACAGGGATTCGATGTTGTTGGGCTTCAGGCTTTCCAGCCGCTCGGCGCGTTTCAGCCGGTCGATGGCGGTATCGCCGCTGCGGGCGCGGACATAAAGCTCGGCGATCTGCGGATGCGGATCGGTTTTCCACACGGGCTCCAGAACCGTGGCGGCCTTGCGCAGGTTGTCCTCGCGCAGATAGGATTTTGCTGCGATCAGCGCTGCCGGAACGAGGCTCTTTGCGAGCTTGAGGGCATGTTTGGCGTCCTCGCGCGCGCTGACGGGATCGCTTTCCAGCTTTTCGCCGGCCTTGGCGGTGAGAAGCACGGCTTTCAGCCGTTCCGCCTCGCCGCGTTCGATGACGCTGGCTGCCTTCTGCTGGTCGAGCAGGCGGATCGCGTCATCCCACTGTCCGTTGCGACAACGATTTTCCAGCGTCGCCTGTGCTGCCCAGGGCAGGTAGGGGGCTTTTTCCGCCGCGTCCTCGGCATATTGCTGGGCGGCTTCATAAGCACCCTGACGGCGCGCCTCGATATAAAGGCCGCGAAGGCCAAGCTCGCGGGTTTCGGGATCGCGGGCCATGGCTTCGAACTTGCGGCGCGCTTCGTCATATTTGCCTTCGATGAGATCGGCCTGCGCATCGAGCAAGTGGATCAGCGGCTCCTGATCGGCGTTGAGCAATCCTTGCGTGCGGGCCGTCATCTTGCGGGCGAGGATGGCGTTGCCGGCGCCTGCGGCGATGAGGCCGGTGGAGAGCGCCTGGTAACCGCGGTCGCGCTTGCGGGCACGAAAATAGCGGCGGGCGGCATTGGGCGAGGTCCAGACGGCGTTGACGATCCACCAGACCAGCATGACGGCTGCAACCAGCGCCGCGATGATCGAGGCGGCGACCATCAGGCTCATTTCGATCAACTGGCCCTGCCAGACGATGGAAAGCACGCCCGGCCGGTCCGCAAGCCACGAGAAACCGAAACCAAGCGCCAGAACGATAAGGGCGAAAGTCAGAATTCTGGTCATGCCCTTACCCCTGCCTGCCGGTGCTGGTGATGGCGCGGTTCAATGTGCCGCCGACCAGATTTTCGACCTCGATGCGCGCATCCAGAGATTTCTTGTAATCGGCGGATGCCGTTTTGGCCGCCTCTGGAAGCCCGTTCCATTCAAGTGCTGCGCCCTGCAGATCACCGTTGCGCAGCTTGTTTTCCATGCGTGCGATCATGGCGTCGGGTGTCTCACCCTCGATATTTCCGACCGGGCGGACCTTCACCAGCGAAAAGGCGCTTTCTGTCAGGCGCTCCATGATGCCCTGATTGGGGTCGGGCTGGTTGATGGCCGACAGCATCGCATTGGCGACATCAGGGAATTTCTGCATCAGCTCCGACCGCGACGGCACGCCGGTTGCGGCAAAGGATTGCAGCGATGCGATGGCTGGATCGTCAGGCGTGACCTTGGAGAGCGTGTCGAGCTCCGTCAGGAACGGCCCGCCGCGATCGATCGCGGCCTTCAGCGCGGCCGAGGCGATGGCGCGGGCGACTTCGATATCGTCGCGCGGTTCGTTGATCTTGGTTTCCGCATCGGTAAGGCGGCGCGTCAGTTCCGCGGTTGCCGAGGCCTGTGCGGATCGTTCCGATTGCAGGGCGGCTTCCAGCGCGGTGACTTTTTCCGAAAGCCCATCCACCTGCGGGGCCTCACCCTTTGCGCCTTCGAGCGTCGCGATGCGCTGTTCCAGTGCCGAGGTATCGGCTGCCGGGGCATTGGCGAGTTGCTGCCGCAGGCCGGTGATATCGGTTTTCAGTGCAGCGATCTCATCGCTTCCGGCTCTTCCGGAATTGGAGGAGGGCAGTATACCTGCATATTGCATGCTGCCGGCGGCGGCGAGTGCTATGAGGCCGCCGACGATACCTGCTGCGATAAGGCCGGAGGTCGCCGCCTGTTTGCGGTCCGCCTGCTGCGGGGTGGACGGTTTGTCCGGTCCTGAAGACGAGGTCGTGGTCGAGGGTTTGGCAGCGGAGGCGTTGCCGGATGTGCTGGAGGAGGCGGTGGAGCCGAAGGCCGGTTTCGAAGCCGCAGCAGCGGTTGCGGCGGCACTTGTTCCGGCTGTATCCGTGGTCGGTTTTGCCTCGGCTTTGGGCGGAACAGTGGCCTGTGATACCGGCTCTTTCTGCTTGTCCCCGGGGGGCTCGGCCTTCGGTTCGGCGGCTGCGGGGTCCGCTTTGCCAACATTGGGCTCGGGCTCGATAGGGGTTTTCCCGGGCTGGTCCCAGATGGGGGCGGGATTGCCCGTTGCGGCTGCCTCAGGCTTCGTTGCCGGAGTGCCCGGCTCTACAGGCGACGACGGCGTTTTGTCATCGGGCTTTTCGTCCATCCTGGCAGCGTCCCCATCGGCGGAAATTGCTTTCACGTCTTTTGCGTCCAGGTCGATTGTGACCGGTTCGGCTTTGGACTTGGAGTGGCGTGGCGGCTTTCCCGATACCATGACAACCTCATTTCTGCCTGCAGTACTCTAAACCTAGTCAGTGACGGCGGCAAAGGAAAGGGGCGAACGCCAATTAGGTTCCAGAGTACTGGCACAGAAGTTCGAACATCGCCGCCTCGCTCGGCTCTTCGGCGGCGATGGCCTTTGAGCGGAAAATTTCCGGAACCAGAGAAAGCACGTTGCGGCTGATGCAGATGAACTGGACCGCCGCCAGCGCTGCCGCATATTTTTCCGCCGACGCATGGCTAAAAAAGGCCCGTGCCGCTTCGGACGAATAGAGCAGGACTACATCGGCAGCGGTGTCGAGAAGGGCCGTTTCAAGCATGGTTTCGGGGATGTTCGAGGGTAGCATCTCGTAACAGTCGACCGTTCTGAAGGGAATGCCCGCTGCGGCAAGGCCTTCCTCGAAGACGGAGCCACGTGGCCTGCCGGCGAGATAGAGCAGGGGTTGCCCTTCGGAAAGAAGAGCGCGGTGCTCCGTCACCAGCGCCGTCAGACCCAAGGCATCTCCGGAGGCGGTGAGTATCTGCCCGAAACCGGTATTTTTCGCCGCTTGCGCTGTTGCTCCACCGACGGCAAAAAGTGGTTTCGACAGATGCGGTGCCAGCTGCTCTCCGAATGTATCCAGCGCCCGCAATGCCTCTGCGCTGGTTACCGCGATGGCCGCCAGCGGGGCGGATAGCGCTGAGATGGCGCGTTCGCCATGATGGATGGGATGAAACAGCGGAAGAAGCACCGGCTCATGGCCGAGCGCTTCAAGCTTTGCGGCCGTCCTTTCGCCCGAACGCTGCGGCCGGGTGACGACGATCCGCATCGGCTCAGCTCCAGCCTTCGAAGAAATTGCTGCCCGCCTTGGCGCGCACGTCTTCGCCGGCCTGTCGGCCGAGTTTTGCCGCGTCCCTGCGGTTGCCGGAGATTTCGATGCCGTGGCTCGTCTGGCCATCGGGGGTAAGGATGAGCCCGGAAAAATGCAGCTCCTCGCCGTCGCAGGTGGCATAACCGGCGATTGGCGTGCGACAGGAGCCGTCAAGCGCGGCCAGAAAGGCGCGCTCACAGGTCACGGCGTCAAAAGTCGGCCTGTCATTTATGGGGGCAAGCAGCTCGTCCATCCGCGTATCGCCGATGCGGCTTTCCACACAGATCGCGCCTTGCGCCGGCGCAGGGGGGAATTCCTTCGGATCGAGAATTTCCGTCGGGACATTCTCCTTGCCGAGCCTTTTCAGGCCGGCAAAGGCAAGAAGCGTTGCATCCGCCTGGCCTTCTTCCAGCTTGCGCAGGCGGGTATCGACCAGGCCGCGAAAGATGATGACGCTCAGATCCGGCCGCAGGCGGCGGATCAGCGCCTGACGGCGCAGGGAGGCGGAGCCGACAACGGCGCCCTGCGGCAGCTCCAGAAGCCTCGGCGCGGTGCGGCCGATGAAGGCGTCGCGCATGTCTTCGCGTGGCAGGAAGGCGGAAAGATAGAGGCCTTCGGGCAAAACGGTCGGCATGTCCTTGGAGGAATGCACGGCAATATCGAGTTCGCCGGACAGAAGCTGGTTTTCCAGTTCCTCCGTGAACAGGCCCTTGCCGCCGATTTCCGACAAGGCGCGGTCGGTTATCCGATCACCCTTGGTGGACAGCACGACGATTTCGAACATGTCTTCCGGCAAGCCATGCGTCGACATCAGCCGGTTGCGCGTCTCGTAAGCCTGCGCGAGCGCCAGCGGGCTGCCGCGCGTGCCGATTCGGAAAGGTTTTGTTTGCATCCGCGTCTATCCATTGTTACCGGAGTTGTCTTAGACCAACTCAGCGCATGATCGCAATGAACGAACAGATTTGATGACCCCCTTTCTTCGTATCCTCGGCATAGAGACCAGTTGTGACGAAACCGCTGCATCCATTGTGGTTCGGCATGCGGACGGCCGTGGCGAGATCGTTTCCGACGTCGTTTTGTCGCAGCTTGAGGAACACAGCGCCTATGGCGGCGTGGTGCCGGAAATTGCTGCGCGCGCCCATGTCGAGGCGCTGGACACGCTGGTGGAAGAGGCGCTGGAGCAGGCGGGCGTGACACTTGCCGATATCGACGCCATTGCCGCCACATCCGGTCCCGGCCTTATCGGCGGCTTGCTGGTGGGGTTGATGACGGGCAAGGCGATTGCCATGGCTGCGGATAAGCCGCTTTACGCCATCAACCATCTGGAGGGCCATGCGCTGACGGCGCGGCTGACGGACGGTCTTTCCTTCCCTTATCTGATGCTGCTGGTTTCAGGTGGGCATACCCAGCTGGTGCTGGTGCGTGGCGTCGGCGATTATGAGCGCTGGGGCACCACCATCGATGACGCTTTGGGTGAGGCCTTTGACAAGACGGCGAAACTTTTAGGCCTGCCCTATCCCGGTGGCCCAGCGGTCGAGAAGGCGGCAGTGAAGGGTGACCCGAACCGTTTTCCGCTGCCGCGTCCGATGGTCGGCGAAACCCGTTTGGATTTTTCCTTCTCCGGCTTGAAGACGGCGGTGCGGCAGGCCGCAACTGCCATCGCGCCGCTTTCGGAGCAGGATATTGCCGATATCTGCGCGTCCTTCCAGAAAGCGGTGTCGCGCACCCTCAAGGATCGCATCGGCCGCGGCCTTGCCCGTTTCAGCCAGGAATTTCCGCATCTGGAAACCAAACCGGCGCTGGTCGTGGCCGGCGGTGTTGCGGCCAATCAGGAAATCCGCCAGACGCTTCAGGCGCTTTGCGATACGCATGGCTTCCGTTTCGTTGCGCCGCCACACCGGCTTTGCACCGACAATGCCGCGATGATCGCCTGGGCGGGACTGGAGCGCATGGCGGATGGCAGGCAGGCAGATCCGCTGGAGATACCGCCGCGCTCGCGCTGGCCACTTGATGGCAATGCGGAGACTTTGATCGGTTTCGGCAAAAGGGGAGCCAAGGCCTGATGCAGCGGGAAAAAATCGTCGTCATCGGTGCTGGCGCCTTCGGAACCGCGCTTGCCGTCGTCATTGCGCTGGAAAACCGGCATGACGTCACCCTGCTCGGCCGTGATGCGTCCCTGATGGCCGATCTGAAGGTTGATCGTGTTCACGATGCGGCTCTGCCGGGTGTCGAGCTGCCGGATGCGCTTGAATTTTCGGCCGAGCCGGATGTGCTGGCTGGCGCCAGTATCGTGCTCTTCGCCATGCCCTCGCAGGCCCATGCGGATGCGGCGCGTCATTACGGTCCTTATCTGGCTAATGATTCTATCATCGTCACGTGCGCCAAGGGCATCGACCGCAACTCCGGTCGCCTGCTGACGGAGCTTCTGGAAGCGGAACTGCCGCATCACCCGATTGCAGTCCTTTCCGGTCCGGGATTTGCGGCGGATATCGCGCGCGGGCTGCCGACCGCCATGGCGATTGCGGCGGAAGACGCAGCGGTTGCCGAACGGCTGGCGACCACGATTTCCGGCAGGACCTTCCGGCTTTATGCCTCCACTGACCGCATCGGCGTGCAGCTTGGCGGGGCGCTGAAGAATGTTCTCGCCATCGCCGCCGGCATCGTCGAAGGCGCGGGTCTTGGCGATTCCGCCCGGGCGGCGCTGATTTCGCGCGGGCTTGCCGAGATGTCGCGTCTC
Source organism: Agrobacterium sp. 22-210-1 (assembly GCF_053522525.1). NCBI lineage: Bacteria > Pseudomonadati > Pseudomonadota > Alphaproteobacteria > Hyphomicrobiales > Rhizobiaceae > Agrobacterium > Agrobacterium sp. 22-210-1. The sequence goes on from NZ_JBNWCI010000004.1 coordinate 262,388, forward strand.
ATTGTCGCCATGGGCGGCAAGGCTGATACTGTACGCGGTCTTTCCGGTCTTGGTGATCTGGTGCTGACCGCCACCAGCCACCAGTCGCGCAACCTGCGTTTCGGCATCGCGCTTGGCCGGGGTGAGGGCAAGGACATGTCCGGCGGGTTGGTGGAAGGCGCTTTTGCGGCTGCCGTCGCCGCCCGACTTGGAGAAAGTCACGCCGTCGACATGCCGGTTACCGAAGCGGTGGCTGCCATCATCGACGGAAATCTGGATGTGGCGAGCGCCATGCAACAATTGATGACACGGCCCATTACCACCGAATGAGGGTGGGGCCTTTGAATAGTTTTTACGCATGTCCTGGTCCCGAAACCGCTGACACTTTTGGGAGACATGCTCTAGCGAGGAGACTGAAATGCTGTTTGCCTTTATCTGCAAGGACAAGCCCGGCCATCTGAATGTGCGTATGGAAACGCGCCCGGCCCATCTGGAGCATCTGAACAAGCTGAATGCCGAGGGCACGCTGAAGATCGCCGGCCCGTTTCTGGATGCCGAAGGCAAGCCGAATGGCAGCCTCGTGATCGTTGAAGCCGCTGATATAGATGCGGCGAAGGCGCTGGCCGATGCCGATCCCTATGCAAAGGCCGGCCTGTTCGAAAGCGTCGATGTGAAGCCCTATAACTGGGTCTTCAACAATCCGGGAGCTTGAGCGGGCATGGCGAATTACTGGCTTTACAAGTCCGAGCCGTTCAAATGGTCCTGGGAGATGCAGAAGGCCAAGGGCGAGGCGGGTGAAGAATGGACCGGCGTGCGCAATTATCAGGCGCGCAACAACATGCGCGCCATGAAGATCGGCGACAAGGGTTTCTTCTACCATTCCAATGAGGGGCTGGATGTCGTCGGCATCGTCGAAGTCTGCGCATTGTCGCATCCGGACTCGACTGCCGAAGGCGATCTGAAATGGGACTGCGTGGATATCCGCGCCGTTTGCGATATGCCGCAGCCGGTTTCGCTGAAGGATGTGAAGGCCAACCCCAAGTTGGAGAAGATGTCGCTCGTCACCTCCATGCGGCTTTCCGTGCAGCCCGTGACGGAAGAGGAATATCTCGAGGTCTGCCGCATGGGCAGCCTTGCCAATCCGCCGAAGTCACCGGACTGATCCTTCGGTGAAGACTGATCCCGAACGCTTCATTCTCGACAATGCTGCGATCATGCATCCACCGCATGTGCCGGAATTGCGCCTTTATCTTGCCACCGAAGCTCATGAGCTGTGGCTGAAGACGGAGGAGGAGCTGGAAGAGATCGGTCTGCCGCCGCCTTTCTGGGCCTTTGCCTGGGCCGGCGGGCAGGGGCTTGCCCGTTATGTTCTCGATCATCCTGAAAGCGTTTCCGGTAAGCGCGTGCTGGATTTCGCCAGTGGCTCCGGCTTAGTCGCTATTGCTGCGGCAAAGGCCGGCGCAGCCAAGGTTCTCGCCGCCGATATCGACCCGTGGACGCAAACCGCCATTCGGTTGAATGCGGCGCTCAACAGCGTGGATATAGGGTTTACTGGTGTTGATCTGGTTGGCAAACCGGTAGACGCGGATGTTCTGCTGGCGGGAGATGTGTTTTACGATCGCGCCTTCGCCGACCTTCTCCTGCCATGGTTTCTGGAATTGACGGCGAAGGGCGTGAGCGTGTTTGTCGGCGATCCGGGGCGGGCTTATCTGCCCAAACAGCGGCTTTTCGCCGAGGCTACCTATCAGGTTCCGGTGACGCGGGCTCTGGAAGACAGCGAAGTCAAGAAGACCACGGTTTGGCGTTTTGTCTGATTGTTTGATTTAAGGCCGGATGATGCAGACGCCGTGCTCGTAGGCGCAGGCATCGCTGGCGGTTTCGGCACGGGCATTTATTATCTTCGCTTTGGGCGCAAACTGCGCGGCCGTTGTTACGCCTGCGCCGTTTCGCGCAAGCCGACCGCCTACCGCGAAATAATTGCCGTTGCCGCGTATGCGAAGCCCCGATATCGCCCCTACATAGGTGCCGCCGGGAAGAGTGGAAGGCAGCCCGTCGGTAGAGAAACTTGCCTGCGATTGTTGATGCCGATAATCATGGCGGCCGTGAAAATCCTCTGCCGCTGCGGGCGGCATTACGGTGAAAATGACGCCTGCGACCATCATGGTCAGAGCGGCGATTCGGCGCTGTAACATGAGCCTCATTCTCCGGATTTTCTTGGTTAATCAAAGGTAAATTACACGATTTATGAATTACGTAAAGGTAAATATTTCGAGGGTGTAAATCTTGGAAACGCTCGATTTTTTATTTTGAGGCAAAAAAATCCAAAAAAAATTCGTGAACCAATCGATTAAATTCGAATCGGTCTTGAAATATGCTTGTCGTGACGCCCCCATGTGATTAAACGTCGCGGTTGGTGCAATGCACATTCTTTCGTCATGTGTAGTTGCTTGGGGGCGTCCGGTTTGAAGGGCGCACGGGAAAACGCCGCGAGGTTCTGATGGCGAATCTGACAAATAACCGGCCTCTGTCGCCGCATCTTCAAGTTTACAAGCTGATTCCGACGATGGTCTCATCCATCGTGCACCGCATCACCGGCGGTGCACTTTATTTCGGAACGCTGCTGGTTGCCTGGTGGCTGATCGCGCTTGCTTCCGGCCCGGCCTATTACGACTGGGTCAACTGGGCGATGGGCACGATCATCGGCAGGCTTATCCTGATCGGTTATACATGGGCTCTCGTCCATCACCTGGTGGGTGGTCTTCGTCACTTCATGTGGGATCTGGGATACGGCTTCGAAAAGCATTTTACCACCAAGCTGGCAAAGGCCTCGTGGGTGGTGTCGATCTGTCTGACCGCGCTGATCTGGGTCGTCGCCCTGATCGTGCGCTGAGGAGATTTATCATGGATATGCGTACCCCTCTCGGAAAGGTTCGCGGCCTCGGCTCCGCCAAGGAAGGCACCGACCATTTCTGGCGCCAGCGACTGACGGCGGTTGCCAACGTTCCGCTGCTGATCTTCTTCGTGGTCTTCCTCATCCAGTATGCTGGCGCGCCCTATGCGGAAGTCGTCGCGGCGCTGTCGAACCCGCTTGTTGCCGTTATCATGGGTCTCGTGCTGGTTTCCGGCCTCATCCATATGAAGCTCGGCATGCAGGTCATCATTGAAGACTATATTCACGCCGAGGTTTCGAAGCTCGTTCTTCTGATGCTCAATACGTTTTTCGCGGTTCTCATTGGCGGTCTTTGCATCTTCGCCATTCTGAAAATCGCATTCGCAGGATAATTCCGCCATGGCATCGATCAGTTCACCTTCCCAGAATGGCAAAGCTTACACCTATGTCGATCACTCCTACGACGTGATCGTGGTGGGCGCCGGCGGCGCGGGTCTGCGCGCAACGCTCGGCATGGCGGAACAGGGTTTCCGCACGGCCTGCATCACCAAGGTTTTCCCGACGCGCTCGCACACGGTCGCGGCGCAGGGCGGCATCGCCGCCTCGCTCACCAATATGACGCCTGACTGTTGGCAGTGGCACCTTTACGACACCGTGAAGGGCTCCGACTGGCTGGGCGACGTTGATGCGATGCAATATCTCGCCATGGAAGCGCCGAAGGCTGTCTATGAGCTGGAGCACTACGGCGTGCCCTTCTCGCGCAATGCCGAAGGCAAGATTTACCAGCGCCCGTTCGGCGGTCACATGCAGAATTACGGTGAAGGCCCGCCCGTGCAGCGCACCTGTGCCGCCGCCGACCGCACCGGCCACGCCATTCTGCACACCCTTTATGGCCAGTCGCTGCGCAACAATGCGGAATTCTTCATCGAGTATTTCGCGCTCGACCTCATCATGTCGGAAGACGGTCGTTGCACCGGCGTCGTGGCGTGGAACCTCGATGACGGCACGATCCATCGCTTCTCCGCCAAGATGGTGGTGCTGGCGACCGGCGGTTACGGCCGCGCCTATTTCTCGGCAACGTCTGCCCATACCTGCACCGGCGACGGCGGTGGCATGATCGCCCGTGCCGGCCTGCCGCTTCAGGATATGGAATTCGTGCAGTTCCACCCGACCGGCATTTATGGCGCGGGCTGCCTGATCACCGAAGGCGCACGCGGCGAAGGCGGTTATCTCGTCAACTCCGAAGGCGAACGCTTCATGGAGCGTTATGCGCCGTCCGCGAAGGACCTTGCCTCGCGTGACGTGGTGTCGCGCTGCATGACGATGGAAATCCGTGAAGGCCGAGGCGTCGGCAAGAACAAGGACCACATCTTCCTGCATCTCGATCATCTCGATCCTGCGATCCTGCATGAACGTCTTCCGGGCATTTCCGAAAGCGCCAAGATTTTCGCCGGTGTCGATGTGACGCGCGAACCGATCCCGGTCCTGCCGACCGTTCACTACAATATGGGCGGCATTCCGACCAATTATTGGGGTGAAGTGTTGAATGCCGATGCCAACAACCCGGAACGTATCGCGCCCGGCCTGATGGCTGTCGGCGAAGCCGGTTGCGCCTCGGTTCATGGTGCGAACCGCCTCGGCTCCAACTCGCTGATCGACCTCGTGGTCTTCGGCCGTGCCGCCGCCATTCGCGCCGCACAGGTTATCGACCGCGACGCGGCGGTTCCGGCGCTCGACATTGCTGCCTGCGACAAGATCATGGAACGCTTCGACAGCCTGCGTTTCGCCAATGGCTCGACGCCGACGGCGGTGCTGCGCGACAAGATGCAGCGCGCCATGCAGGACGATGCGGCGGTGTTCCGCACGCAGGAATCGCTGGAAAGCGGATGCCAGCGTCTTTCCGCCATCTGGAAGGAACTGCCTGATGTCAAGGTCACCGACCGTTCGATGGTCTGGAATTCCGATCTGGTCGAGACGCTTGAGTTGCACAATCTGATGGCGAACGCGATCACCACGGTCTATGGCGCGGAAGCGCGCAAGGAAAGCCGCGGTTCGCATGCTCGTGAGGATTTCGTCGATGGTCCATTCGCCGGTCGCGACGATGTGAACTGGCGCAAGCACACGCTTGCCTGGGTCAGCCCCGAAGGCGACGTCAAGCTCGATTATCGCCCGGTTCACACCGACCTGATCGCCGACGGCATCGATCCGAAAAAGATCGAGCCGAAGGCGCGCGTCTACTGATTTGAGGAACTGGATATGGTTGAACTCGCTCTCCCCAAGAATTCCCAGATCAACGAAGGCAAGGTCTGGCCGAAGCCTGACGGTGCCAAGAATGTGCGCGAATACCGCATTTATCGCTGGAACCCGGATGACGGCCAGAACCCGCGCATCGATACCTATTATATCGATGTCGACGATTGCGGACCGATGGTTCTCGATGCGCTTCTCTACATCAAGAACAATATCGACCCGACGCTGACGCTGCGCCGCTCCTGCCGCGAAGGCATTTGCGGTTCCTGCGCCATGAATATCGACGGTACCAACACGCTTGCCTGCACCAAGGGCATGGAAGAGATCAACGGCACGGTGAAGGTTTATCCGCTGCCGCATATGCCCGTGGTGAAGGACCTCGTTCCTGACCTGTCGAACTTCTACGCCCAGCATCGTTCCATCGAGCCCTGGCTGAAGACGGTTTCGCCGACGCCCGCCAAGGAATGGAAACAGAGCCATGAGGACCGCCTGAAGCTGGATGGTCTCTATGAGTGCATTCTGTGCGCCTGCTGCTCGACCTCCTGTCCCAGCTACTGGTGGAATGGCGACCGTTACCTCGGTCCCGCCGTTCTGCTGCAGGCCTATCGCTGGCTGATCGACAGCCGCGATGAGGCAACCGGTGAGCGTCTCGACAATCTCGAGGACCCGTTCCGCCTTTATCGCTGCCACACCATCATGAACTGCGCGCAGGCCTGCCCGAAGGGTCTTAACCCGGCCAAGGCGATCGCGGAAATCAAGAAGATGATGGTCGAACGCCGCGTCTAAAAGCGATTCGCTGGGGACGGCGATTTATCCGGGCCGCGGTCTCCACCGCGGCTCTTTTTTCAACCGGGCCTGGGAATTTTCGGTAAAAATTGACCGAAATGGTAATTATGCCGGCCATCGCTTGCGCAAGGTAAGGCTTTAGTAATAATTCAGCCTTCTTGTTCGATCATGGTCTTTCCGGAAGCGAGAGAATCGGGAGCTTGATATGCAATTCAGATATGTGGTGACGGGCCTTGCGGTTGTAATGAGCCTTGCCGGTTGCCAACGTACCTCCTACGATTACAACAACAACGGCAGCAATAATCCCGGTTATACGCCGCCGCTGCAGGCGCAGCCGGTTCCCTCCGTTCAGTCCGGCGCCCTGCCACCGCCCGGTGGCGCTTCGGGCAGCCAGTTCCCGTCGGCGCCCGCCTCGGCAACGCCTGGCGGCACCGATGTTGCTTCTGCCGCTCCGCCGACGACGGCGCTCGACGTCACCAAGGAATCCATGGTCGGCAACTGGCGCATTTCCAATGGCGGCGCAAATTGCGACATGTTCCTGACGCTCACCAATCTCGGCAGCGGTTCGCGCGGCGGCACACGTGGCTGCTCCGGCGAGCTGACGGCTATGGGTTCCTGGGAAGTGTCCGGCAAGATGGTTCTCTTCAAGAACCGTGCAGGTGACACGATCGGTCGCGTCTACAAGAGCGCCGATGCGCGCTTTGACGGAACGACCAATAGCGGCCAGCCACTCAGCCTCAGCCGATAGAGCATTTCCGGTGTATCCGGATCGCCTTGCCTGTTCTGAGCCATTCCATTCGTCGCGGAAGCCTGTCGGTGTCCGCGACCGGAGCGCTTTTCCATGAAGCCATTGCCCGATTACAATCATAGTGTCGTTGAACAGCTCAACGCATTAACGGCGGCTGGCACCTTGCAGGCGGATGCGGCACAACTCGGTGTAGCAGCCCACCTCGACCGTATCCTTGCCGACCTGAAGGCACGCAAACCCGCCAAGAAAAAAAGCGCGCTCGGCTGGATGTTTGCGCGCAAGGCCGGGCCTGCCGCCGCCGTCAAGGGACTGTATGTCTATGGCAGCGTCGGCCGCGGCAAGACGATGCTTATGGACATGTTCTATGAGATGGCGCCCGTCTCTTCCAAGCGGCGCTGCCATTTTCACGAGTTCATGGCGGACGTGCATAATCGCGTGCATGCGCATCGGCAGAAGCTGAAGAATGGCGAAACCAAACAGGCCGATCCCATTCCGCCCGTCGCGGCCCAGCTGCTGGCGGAAGCGGAACTTCTGTGCTTTGACGAGTTTACTGTCACGGATATTGCCGATGCGATGATCCTTGCCCGGCTGTTCAGCGAGCTCTTCGCCAATGGCTGCACATTGGTGACGACCTCCAACGTCGTGCCCGACAATCTTTACAAGGACGGCCTTAATCGCGGACTGTTCCTGCCCTTCGTCGATCTGCTGAAGAAGTATGTGGATGTGGTGACGTTGGACAGCCCGACCGATTACCGGATGGAAAAGCTGGAAAGCCTGCCGGTCTATGTCACGCCGCTCGACGGTTCGGCGGATCAGGCGATGGATATGGCCTGGCGTCACATGACCGGTGGCCATCTCGTCGCGCCGACGGAAATACCAATGAAGGGCCGCTCCATTCTGGTGCCGCGTGCCAGCGGCCGGGTCGCCCGTTTCTCGTTTTCCGACCTTTGCGAAAAGCCACTCGGGGCTTCCGACTTCCTCGCCATTGCCAATCGGTTCGATACGGTCTTCATCGATCATATCCCGCTGCTCAATGCGGACAAGCGGAACGAGACCAAACGTTTCATCATCCTCATCGATGCGCTTTACGACCACAGTGTCCGGCTTTTTGCTTCCGCCGCAGCTATGCCGGAGGACTTGCTAGGCAAGCGCAAGGGGACGGAGGGTTTCGAGTTCGATCGTACGGCCTCGCGGCTGTTTGAGATGCGCAGTGCGGATTATCTCGCTCTGCATCACGAAAAGCGGCTGAAAGTTTGACATTTTCGTGACGCATTTTCTTACGTTTACGTAAGAAAATAATGATCTAAACGATTGAAAATATTCATCACAAAAGAATCTGTTGCCAATTTTGGCCAATGGGGCTAATCGAAGTGCGACAATTTGGCTGCCGGTTTGGCGCGGTGAAATTGAATTGAAGCTCAAGAGGAAGCATTCGATGGCTCGCAAAAAAATTGCACTTATTGGTTCTGGCATGATCGGCGGTACGCTGGCACATCTCGCCAGCCTGAAGGAACTGGGCGATATCGTCCTCTTCGACATCGCCGACGGCATTCCGCAGGGCAAGGGTCTGGATATTGCCCAGTCCGGCCCGGTTGAAGGTTTCAATGCGAAGCTCACCGGTGCTTCCGATTACGCCGCCATCGAAGGCGCAGACGTCTGCATCGTCACTGCCGGTGTTGCCCGCAAGCCCGGCATGAGCCGCGACGATCTTCTTGGCATCAACCTCAAGGTCATGGAACAGGTCGGCGCCGGCATCAAGAAATATGCCCCGAATGCTTTCGTCATCTGCATCACCAACCCGCTCGACGCCATGGTCTGGGCGCTGCAGAAGTTCTCCGGCCTGCCGAAGAACAAGGTCGTCGGCATGGCCGGCGTTCTCGACAGCGCGCGTTTCCGCCTGTTCCTGGCTGAAGAATTCAACGTTTCGGTTCAGGACGTCACGGCGTTCGTTCTTGGCGGTCATGGCGATACGATGGTGCCGCTGGCACGTTATTCCACCGTTGGCGGCATTCCGCTGACCGATCTCGTCAAGATGGGTTGGCTGACCGCCGAACGCCTTGAGCAGATCATCCAGCGCACCCGCGACGGCGGTGCGGAAATCGTCGGCCTGTTGAAGACGGGCTCGGCCTATTATGCGCCGGCCGCTTCGGCAATCGAAATGGCTGAATCCTACCTCAAGGACAAGAAGCGCGTTCTGCCCGCCGCTGCTCATCTCTCGGGCCAGTATGGCGTTGACGACATGTATGTCGGCGTGCCCACCATCATCGGTGCCGGCGGTATCGAGCGCATCATCGAGATCGAACTGAACAAGGAAGAAGAAGCCGCCTTCCAGAAGTCCGTCGGCGCTGTCGCTGGTCTTTGCGAAGCCTGCGTCAACATCGCTCCGTCGCTGAAGTAATACTCCAAGCGGCTCCAAACAGGGATTATTCCATGAATATTCACGAATATCAGGCCAAGGCTCTTCTGAAGGGCTACGGTGCGCCGGTTGCTGAAGGCGTCGCCATCCTCAAGGTCGAAGAAGCCGAAGCTGCGGCAAAGCAGCTTCCCGGCCCGCTTTACGTCGTCAAGAGCCAGATCCATGCTGGCGGCCGTGGCAAGGGCAAGTTCAAGGAACTCGGCCCCGACGCCAAGGGTGGCGTTCGTCTGGCAAAGTCGATCGCGGAAGTCGTTTCCCACGCCAAGGACATGCTCGGCAACACGCTGGTAACGGCCCAGACGGGCGATGCCGGCAAGCAGGTCAACCGCCTCTATATCGAAGACGGCGCTGACATTGCCCGCGAACTTTATTGCTCGCTGCTGGTTGACCGTTCGGTCGGCCAGGTTGCTTTCGTGGTTTCCACCGAAGGCGGCATGGATATCGAGGCTGTCGCCCACGACACGCCCGAAAAGATCCACACCATCGCCATCAACCCGGAAAAGGGTGTGAGCGACGCTGACGTTGCCGCGATCTCCAAGGCTCTCGAGCTTGAGGGTGCTGCAGCCGAAGACGCAAAGTCGCTGTTCCCGATCCTCTACAAGGCCTTCAACGAGAAGGACATGGCTCTCCTTGAGGTCAACCCGCTGATCGTCATGGAAAATGGCCATCTGCGCGTTCTCGACGCCAAGATGTCCTTCGACGGCAACGCGCTGTTCCGCCATGATGATGTCAAGGCGCTGCGCGACGAGACCGAAGAAGACGCCAAGGAAATCGAAGCCTCGAAGTGGGACCTCGCTTACGTGGCGCTCGACGGCAACATCGGCTGCATGGTCAATGGTGCAGGCCTTGCCATGGCGACGATGGACATCATCAAGCTTTACGGCAAAGAGCCGGCTAACTTCTGCGACGTCGGCGGTGGCGCCGGCAAGGAGAAGGTTGCGGCAGCATTCAAGATCATCACGGCTGACCCGAAGGTCGAGGGCATCCTCGTCAACATCTTCGGCGGCATCATGAAGTGCGACGTCATCGCCGAAGGCGTGATTGCCGCGGTGAAGGAAGTCGGTTTGCAGGTTCCGCTCGTTGTTCGCCTCGAAGGCACCAACGTCGAACTTGGCAAGAAGCTCCTGAACGAATCTGGCCTTGCGATTACGGCTGCTGACGATCTGGACGACGCAGCCAAGAAGATCGTCGCGGCGATCAACGGCTAATTGAGGGACCGGAAATAATGTCTATTCTCGTTAATAAAGACACGAAGATCCTTGTTCAGGGTCTGACCGGCAAGACCGGTACCTTCCACACCGAACAGGCGCTTGCCTATTACGGCACGCAGATGGTCGGCGGTATTCACCCGAAGAAGGGTGGCGAAACCTGGACCGGATCGAAGGGCGAAAGCCTGCCGATCTTCGCAACGGTTGCCGAAGCCAAGGAAAAGACCGGTGCAGACGCATCTGTGATCTACGTTCCGCCGGCAGGTGCCGCTGACGCCATCATCGAAGCCATCGAGGCCGAGATTCCGTTCATCACCTGCATCACCGAAGGTATTCCGGTTATGGACATGGTGCGCGTCAAGGCCCGCCTCGACCGTTCGAAGTCGCGCCTGCTCGGTCCGAACTGCCCCGGCATCATGACGCCGGAAGAATGCAAGATCGGCATCATGCCGGGCTCCATCTTCCGCAAGGGTTCGGTCGGTATCGTTTCCCGTTCGGGCACGCTCACCTATGAAGCCGTGTTCCAGACTTCCAACGAAGGCCTCGGCCAGACGACGGCTGTCGGCATCGGCGGCGACCCGGTCAAGGGCACCGAGTTCATCGACATCCTGGAAATGTTCCTCGCCGACGAAGCCACGCAGTCGATCATCATGATCGGCGAAATCGGCGGCTCGGCTGAAGAAGATGCGGCGCAGTTCCTGATCGACGAAGCCAAGAAGGGCCGCAAGAAGCCGATGGCCGGCTTCATCGCGGGCCGTACGGCTCCGAAGGGCCGCACCATGGGCCACGCTGGCGCTGTCGTTTCCGGCGGCAAGGGCGATGCAGAGTCCAAGATCGCCGCCATGGAAGCAGCCGGCATCAAGGTATCGCCTTCCCCGGCGCGCCTCGGCAAGACGCTGGTTGAAGTCCTCAAGGGCTGAGACCACATGAGACCGGTAACGGGCGGTGCGGCTTCAACGCTGCGCTGCCCGATGCCGCAAAGACGATAGACAGAACAGCATACCGCCCCGGCGGCAGACAGCAGTAATCAAAGCGGCAGGCCGGTGAAACGGCCGTAACGGCATCGAGGAGGCGGACGGACAAGTCCGCAGGAACACAATGGCAAGGCAAGAAGCGAACGAGCAGTTTCAGATCACGTCGTTTCTGGACGGCGCGAATGCAGCCTATATCGAGCAGCTCTATGCCCGGTACGAAGAGGATCCCTCTTCCGTGTCGCCGGAGTGGCAGAGCTTCTTCAAGGCGTTGTCCGACAATCCGGAAGACGTGAAGAAGGCCGCACAAGGCGCCTCCTGGAAGCGCGCCAACTGGCCGATCCCGGCAAATGGTGAACTGGTATCCGCACTCGACGGCAACTGGGCCACGGTCGAGAAGGCCATCGAGAAGAAGGTTCAGGCAAAGGCAGAGACGAAGAGCGCCGCTACCGGCAAGCCCGTCAGCGAAGCGGAAGTGCTGCAAGCGACCCGTGACAGCGTTCGCGCCATCATGATGATCCGCGCCTACCGTATGCGCGGCCACCTGCATGCCAAGCTCGATCCGCTCGGCATCGCCAGCGCCGTCGAAGATTACAACGAGCTTTCGCCGAAGTCCTACGGCTTTGAGGAAAGCGATTACGATCGCAAGATTTTCATCGATAACGTGCTCGGCCTCGAATATGCGAGTGTGCGCGAGATGGTCGAGATTCTCGAGCGTACCTATTGCTCAACGCTCGGCGTTGAATTCATGCACATGTCCAACCCGGAAGAAAAGGGCTGGATTCAGGAGCGCATCGAAGGCCCGGACAAGGGTGTGGACTTCACGCCCGAGGGCAAGAAGGCCATTCTGTCCAAGCTGGTCGAAGCCGAAGGTTACGAACAGTTCCTCGACGTGCGTTTCAAGGGCACCAAGCGTTTCGGCCTCGATGGCGGTGAATCGCTGATCCCGGCGCTGGAACAGATCATCAAGCGCGGCGGTCAGGAAGGCCTGGAAGAGGTCGTTCTCGGCATGGCCCACCGTGGCCGCCTGAACGTTCTGACCAACGTCATGGGCAAGCCGCACCGCGCCGTGTTCCACGAGTTCAAGGGCGGTTCGTTCAAGCCTGACGATGTCGAGGGTTCGGGCGACGTGAAGTACCATCTCGGTGCCTCCTCCGACCGCGAATTCGACGGCAACAAGGTTCACCTGTCGCTGACTGCCAACCCGTCGCACCTTGAAATCGTCAACCCCGTTGTCATGGGCAAGGCGCGCGCCAAGCAGGACCAACTGGCCAAGCAGTGGGACGGCGACATCATTCCGCTTTCCGAACGCGCCAAGGTGCTGCCGCTGCTTCTACATGGTGATGCCGCTTTTGCCGGTCAGGGCGTGGTTGCTGAAATTCTTGGCCTGTCCGGCCTGCGCGGTCATCGCGTTGCCGGCACCATGCATTTCATCATCAACAACCAGATCGGTTTCACGACGAACCCGGCCTTCTCGCGCTCGTCGCCTTATCCGTCCGACGTCGCCAAGATGATTGAAGCGCCGATCTTCCACGTCAACGGTGACGATCCGGAAGCTGTTGTCTATGCGGCCAAGGTTGCGACCGAATATCGCATGAAGTTCCACAAGCCTGTCGTCATCGACATGTTCTGTTACCGCCGCTTCGGCCATAACGAAGGCGATGAGCCGGCGTTCACGCAGCCGAAGATGTACAAGGTCATCCGTGGCCACAAGACCGTCGCCCGCATCTATGCCGACCGCCTGATTGCGGAAGGCCTGATCACCGAAGGTGATTTCGAGAAGGTCAAGGCCGATTGGCGCGCCCATCTCGAGCAGGAATTCGAGGCAGGCCAGTCCTACAAGCCGAACAAGGCTGACTGGCTGGATGGTCAGTGGTCGGGCCTGCGCGCTGCCGACAATGCCGATGAGCAGCGTCGTGGCAAGACCGGCGTGCCGATGAAGCAGCTGAAGGAAATCGGCAAGAAGCTGTCGACCATTCCTGAAGGTTTCACCGCGCATCGCACGATCCAGCGTTTCATGGAAAACCGCTCGCAGATGATCGAGACGGGTGAAGGCATCGACTGGGCGATGGCGGAAGCGCTTGCTTTCGGTTCGCTCGTCGTTGACGGTCACAAGATCCGCCTTTCCGGCCAGGATTGTGAACGCGGCACCTTCTCGCAGCGCCATTCGGTTCTTTACGATCAGGAAACCGAAGAGCGTTACATCCCGCTCGCCAATCTCGCCCCGACGCAGGCCCGTTACGAAGTCATCAACTCGATGCTTTCGGAAGAAGCCGTTCTCGGCTTCGAATATGGCTACTCGCTCGCCCGCCCAAATGCGCTGACGCTTTGGGAAGCACAGTTCGGTGACTTCGCCAACGGCGCGCAGGTCGTGTTCGACCAGTTCATCTCGTCTGGCGAGCGCAAGTGGCTGCGTATGTCCGGTCTCGTCTGCCTTCTGCCGCATGGTTATGAAGGTCAGGGTCCGGAACATTCGTCTGCCCGTCTGGAGCGCTGGTTGCAGATGTGTGCGGAAGACAACATGCAGGTCGCCAACGTGACGACACCTGCCAACTACTTCCACATCCTGCGCCGCCAGATGAAGCGTGACTTCCGCAAGCCGCTGATCCTGATGACGCCGAAGTCCTTGCTGCGTCACAAGCGCGCCACCTCGTCGCTGGCGGAGCTTGCCGGCGAGTCCTCCTTCCACCGTCTCCTGTGGGACGATGCGGAGGTCATCAAGGATGGTCCGATCAAGCTGCAGAAGGATTCGAAGATCCGCCGTGTCGTCATTTGCACGGGCAAGGTCTATTACGATCTTCTCGAAGAGCGTGAAAAGCGCGGTATCGACGACATCTACCTGCTGCGCGTCGAACAGCTTTATCCGTTCCCGGCAAAGGCGCTCATCAACGAGCTTTCCCGTTTCCGCCACGCGGAAATGGTCTGGTGCCAGGAAGAGCCGAAGAACATGGGTTCGTGGTCGTTCATCGATCCTTACCTGGAATGGGTTCTGGCGCATATCGACGCCAAGTACCAGAAGGTCCGTTACACGGGCCGTCCGGCTGCCGCCTCTCCGGCGACCGGCCTGATGTCCAAGCACCTGGCGCAGCTTGCTGCGTTCCTGGAAGACGCGCTGGGAGAGTGAGAACTCTCCCGCATCGCCCCGCAAAAAAGACACCTGAATAACGGAACTAGATCATGGCCACTGAAATCCGCGTACCAACCCTCGGCGAATCCGTCAGCGAAGCGACCGTCGGCACCTGGTTCAAGAAGGTCGGCGATACCGTCAAGGCCGACGAACCTCTCGTTGAACTGGAAACCGACAAGGTTACCGTCGAAGTCCCGGCGCCCGCTTCCGGCGTGCTGACCGAAATCGTTGCACAGAACGGCGAGACTGTCGGTCTCGACGCGCTTCTCGGCCAGATCGCCGAAGGTGCTGCCGGCGCTGCGACCTCAGCACCGGCTGCAAAGCCCGCTGCCGCACCGGCACCCGCAGCAACCGCTGCTGCGCCCGCCGCCAGCGGCATGCCGCCGGCACCTGCCGCCGGCAAGCTGCTTGCTGAAAACAACCTGTCTGCCGATCAGGTCGATGGTTCCGGCAAGCGTGGCCAGGTTCTGAAGGGCGACGTTCTCGCCGCTGTCGCCAAGGGCGTTTCGGCGCCTGCCGCCGCGCCGGCTCCGGTTGCTGCTGCTCCCCGTCCGGTTTCCGCCGAGCAGGATCAGGTTCGCGAAGAGCGCGTGAAGATGACCCGCCTGCGCCAGACCATCGCCCGCCGCCTGAAGGACGCACAGAACACCGCCGCCATGCTGACCACCTATAACGAGGTGGACATGAGCGCGGTCATGGACCTGCGCAACCGTTACAAGGACGTGTTCGAGAAGAAGCATGGCGTCAAGCTCGGCTTCATGGGCTTCTTCACCAAGGCCGTGACCCACGCGCTGAAGGAACTGCCGGCTGTTAACGCTGAAATCGACGGCACGGACATCATCTACAAGAACTATTGTCACGTCGGCATGGCTGTTGGCACCGACAAGGGTCTCGTCGTTCCTGTCATTCGCGATGCCGACCAGCTCTCCATCGCCGGCGTCGAAAAGGAACTCGGTCGCCTCGCCAAGGCAGCGCGCGACGGTTCGCTCGGCATGGCCGACATGCAGGGCGGCACCTTCACCATCACCAATGGCGGTGTCTACGGCTCGCTGATGTCTTCGCCGATCCTCAATGCGCCGCAGTCTGGCATTCTCGGCATGCACAAGATCCAGGAGCGTCCGGTCGCCATCGGCGGTCAGGTTGTCATCCGCCCGATGATGTATCTTGCGCTCTCCTACGATCACCGTATCGTTGACGGCAAGGAAGCCGTGACCTTCCTCGTTCGCGTCAAGGAAAGCCTGGAAGATCCGGAACGTCTGGTTCTCGATCTCTAATCGGTCTTGCTTTTCCTTTCAGCGGGATTTCAACTGAGGTCCCGCTGAAATCGCATCAGGAGAGCGAAAGTGCAGCCGACATTTCTTGCCGCTTCCCCCTTTTTACCGTTGATCGGTCTCAGCGTCCTGTTGCTTGTGGTGCATGTAATGCTGCAAGCCATGACGGCGACGCGGGAACTGGGGCTGGACTGGAATGCCGGCCCGCGGGATGCGGAGAAGAAACCGGAAGGCAGGCTTACCGGCCGTGCAGCCCGCGCGTCTGAAAATTTCCGGGAGACCTATCCCGCTTTCATAGCACTCGCCTTCGGCGTCATCATGGCCGGCGATCCATCCGGACTGGCACTGACCGGCGCGTGGATATGGCTGATCTGCCGGGTGATTTACATACCGCTTTATCTGGCCGGCGTGCCTTATATCCGCTCACTGGTCTGGCTCGGCTCCATGCTCGGCCTCGCGCTGATGCTTTTCGTGTTGATGTTCTAGAGGCTTGTTTCAGATGCATCAGTATTTGATCGAACTTGCATCCCTGATGGCGATCTTCGCTTTCGCGATCGTGTCCCCCGGCGCCGATCTGGCAATGGTCATGCGCCAGGCCATGGTGCATGGGCGCAGGCAGGCCATCATCACCAGCTTCGGTGTCGGCACATCGCTGATGTTCCACGTTACCTATACGATCCTCGGGCTTGGTCTCATCATTTCCCAGTCGATCTATCTCTTCAACATCGTCAAGTGGCTTGGTGTCGCCTATCTTATCTATATCGGCATCAAGGCGCTGCGCGCCGGTAAGACGGAATTACCGTCGGCTGAAGGCGAGGGTGGTGTTCAGGTCAAAAGCAGCCAGACGGCACTCAAGGCCTTCACGCTCGGTTTCGCCGCCAATGCGCTCAATCCCAAGCCGGTGTTTTTCTTCCTGTCGATCTTTTCGACGGTGGTTCATGCCCATACGCCGGTCGCCATCAAATTCGGATACGGTCTCGTCATGGCGAGCTGCCTTATCCTGTGGTTCGTCGGCGTCAGCCTGTTCATGACGACGCCGCGCATGCGCGCTGCATTTCAGCGCGCCAGCCAATGGATAGACCGCACCAGCGGCGTGGTCTTCATTGCACTCGGTATAAAACTCGCAACGGAAAAAGCGGCCTGAGTTTCAGGTCAAACGCAAGCAGGGCAATGATCCGGTATCTTGCCCGACATCAATCAGGAAAACGAACATGGCATATGATGTAGTTGTAATCGGCACGGGCCCCGGCGGTTATGTTTGCGCGGTCAAGGCGGCACAGCTGGGCCTGAAGGTCGCTGTCATCGAGAAGCGTGCGACCTATGGCGGCACCTGCCTGAATGTCGGCTGCATTCCCTCCAAGGCGCTGCTGCACGCGTCCGAAACATTTGCGCATGTTGCCCATGGCGTCGATTCGCTCGGTATCGAAGTCGCCGCGCCGAAACTGAACCTCGAGAAGATGATGGGCCACAAGGACGGCGTGGTGAAGGCCAATGTCGATGGCGTCGCCTTCCTGTTCAAGAAGAACAAGATCGATGCCTTCCAGGGCACTGGCAAGGTCGTTTCCGCCGGCAAAGTTTCCGTCACCAACGACAAGGGTGAAGTTCAGGAAATCGAAGCCAAGAACATCGTCATCGCCACCGGTTCGGATGTTGCGGGCATTCCGGGCGTTCAGGTCGATATCGATGAAAGCGTCATCGTCTCCTCCACTGGCGCGATCGCTCTCTCCAAGGTTCCGGAAAAGCTCATCGTTGTTGGCGGCGGCGTTATCGGCCTCGAGCTCGGTTCGGTCTGGTCGCGTCTCGGCGCGAAGGTCACCGTTGTCGAATATCTTGACAATATTCTCGGTGGCATGGATGGCGAAGTTTCCAAGCAGGCGCAGCGTCTGCTGGCCAAGCAGGGCCTCGATTTCAAGCTCGGCGCCAAGGTGACGGCCGTTGAAAAGACCGCTGCCGGTGCAAAGGTCGTGTTCGAGCCGGTCAAGGGCGGCGCTGCCGAAACGCTGGAAGCGAATGTCGTGCTGATTTCCACCGGTCGCAAGCCCTACACCGAAGGTCTTGGCCTTGCGGAAGCAGGCGTGGTGCTGGACAGCCGTGGCCGCGTCGAAATCGACGGCCACTACAAGACTAATGTCGACGGTATCTATGCGATCGGTGACGTGGTGAAAGGCCCGATGCTGGCGCACAAGGCGGAAGACGAGGGTGTTGCGCTTGCGGAAATCCTCGCTGGCCAGCGTGGACACGTGAACTACGACGTCATTCCGGCCGTCGTCTATACGCAGCCGGAAATCGCTTCCGTCGGCAAGACCGAGGAAGAACTGAAGGCTGCTGGCGTTGCCTACAAGGTCGGCAAGTTTCCCTTCACCGCCAATGGCCGCGCCCGCGCCATGCAGGTGACGGATGGTTTCGTGAAGATCCTTGCCGACAAGGAAACCGACCGGGTTCTCGGCGGCCACATCGTCGGCTTCGGCGCTGGCGAAATGATCCACGAGATTACTGTGCTGATGGAGTTCGGCGGTTCTTCGGAAGATCTCGGCCGCACCTGCCACGCGCATCCGACCATGTCGGAAGCCGTGAAGGAAGCAGCACTTGCGACGTTCTTCAAGCCGATCCACATGTGATCGGCGTTTGAGCCTGACGCTCAAATATTAAATTTCAGTCATCTGCTGAACCCCGGCTTGCCATGCAGGCCGGGGTTTTTCATACTGCGCCATAGCCTGTCTAACCTTTTGATAAAAGGCAATAAAATGGCGTATTCCAGTCAAGTTTCCTTCTCCGTTCCGCAACGTGTCATCCATTGGGCGATGGCGCTTCTGATCTTCTTCAACCTGCTGTTTCCCGATGCCATGGCCCATGCCTATCGGCTGATGCGGCGGGGTGAAACATTGACGCCGGAGCAGATTTCTTCGGCCAATATTCACGCTTATGTCGGTTTTGCCGTGCTGCTGCTTGCGGTTCTACGCCTCTGTCTACGCTTCTTTCAGGGTGTGCCGCCGCATCCCGCCGAGGAGCCTCGACCATTCCAGATCGCCGCCAAAGTGGTACATTTCACCTTTTATGCCCTGTTCTTTGTGCTGCCCCTGTCCGGTATCGCTGCCTATTACTTTGGTGCCCAGCCGGCGGGGCAGTTACATTCCGGCCCCTTCAAAGCGCTGATGTGGGTGTTGATCGTCGGCCATGTTGCAGCTGTCCTGGTTCACCAGTTCTATTGGCGCACCAATGTCCTGAAACGGATGACGCACGGCTAGAGCGGGATGGCGAAAAGTGTAAGCGGTTTTCGCCTGAAATTCCGCTCTAACTTTATGATTTAGATCATGATGATTTTAGGTCGATCCGACCTAAAATCATCATGATCTAGGACACACGTCGTACTTTTGCCGGAAATGCCAAGCGGCGGTTTGTCGCGTTTTCTGTCCGGCTGAAAAGGAAGATGATGAGCCTCGCCGCATCGCGCGGTTGGGGGTTCAGGGATGCCGGATAGCGAAGACATATTGCCGGGCGCTGACTGGCGGGATTGTTTTGAGGGCGAGATGGTGACGCCGGAATCATCATCGCTGGATGTGAGCAGGCTTCTTCTCGATCATCCCCCGGCATGGATCACCAGCCTGATGGCGCTTCGAAACGGCGTCGTCTCGCTTTTCGGCTTGAAAACGGTCGAACTGGCGGCGGGCACTTCGGCGGGCGGTTTTCCGGTTCTGTCATCCACGCCGCAGCGGACAATTCTCGGCTTCGATGACCACCATCTCGATTTCCGGATCGTTGTCGATCTCGAAGGGAGCCCTAACTGCCGGTTGGTGAATGTCACCACCATCGTCAGGCGCAAGAACGCCTTCGGGCGGCTTTACATTTTCGTGGTCGGACCGTTTCATCGGCGCATCGTGCCAGCGACGATGCGCCCGTTTTGCACCAACGTTCGGCCCGTCAAGATTAGGGAGGAGACGGTCAGTCGACCCGCGTGAGCGTAAAGCCCTTTGCGCGCAGCAATTGGATCACGCCTTCTTCACCCGGCAGGTGCAACGCGCCGACGGCCATGAAGACATTGCCTTTGGCAAGCTCGGGGGTCGCCCGATCCGCCATGACGTGATTGCGATCGGTGATGATGCGTTGCTCGAAGGCGGCATAACCCTGATCGCCCTCTGCCGGTTTTTTGGTGTCGAGGCTTTTCAGCATGGGCATGGTCATGCCGATATCACCAGCGACATAGAGATCGGTCATGGTGGTCATGATGTCGTCCATGCGATCGCCGAGTTCCAATGTTTCGATCAAAGCCTGCAGATGAAATTCCATCGGCAGTTCTGACATGGCCGTCAACTGCTCGACCATCGTTTCCAGACCGACGAGACGTTTTCCGTCCGCGAGCGCATCTTCGGCCAGTTTTTTGTCGAGAAAGGAGAGGCCGGTTGCCTTGCGGGCGAACTCGCAGGCCGGAAGGGCGACGAAGCTTGACAGCATCCACGGCTTCATGCGCGAAACGGCATTCAGCGGAATGCCACGCTCCTTGAGACCCTTTTCCAGGCGCGTGACATTTTCGGGTGACAAAATGTCGGTGATCGACTTGCCATCCAGAAACATGGTGAGTTCGGGTTTGCTCAGCAGCGAGGTCGCGACCTTCTTGTCGTCGACGATTTCGTCCGATTCCACGATGACGGTCGCGGATTTTTCGAAGGCAGGTGTCGCGGCGGCAGGCATTCCTAGGACGCGTGGGTCGGTGACATGCATCGTACCGAGAAGATAGGACGGTTCCGTTCCGGCCTTTTCGATGCGCCAGAAATTGCCCTTGCCATTGGGGATCGCGGCCGCTTCCTGTTCGATCTTCGCGAAGGCCTGCGGATCGGTCTTGCGCATGTCCACGAGAATATCGCTGCCGGTGCAAGTGATCTGTTGCTCCGCGGCTTCCGCTTCACCCAGTGAAAGCAACGTCATGAGCAGGATGGCGATGGCCGTGACATGCAGGGCCGCCAGCAGCCAAAGCAGGGCGTCGCCGGTTTTGCCCATCAGGGTGGCGGTGAAGTTTTGTGGCTTTATCAGGCTGTGCATGGGTCCAATCCGGTTCTTGTTTGCTTATAGAACGGCGGTTTGGATGTCTGGTTAATGATTGTGGTTAACCATTTCCTGCTTCATGCACGCGGGTGGGCGTTGTCGTAGATTTCCAGCAATCTTGCGGTATCGACGCCGGTATAGACCTGGGTAGTGGACAGGCTGGCATGGCCCAGCAGTTCCTGAATGGTGCGCAGATCGCCGCCGCCGGCCAAAAGGTGTGTGGCGAAGGAATGGCGCAGCGCATGCGGCGTGGCGTTTTCCGGCAGGCCGAAAGCGCCTCTCAGCTTCTGCATTTCCCGCTGGATGATGGCAGGCTGGAGTTTTCCGCCGCGTGCGCCAAGGAACATCGGTTCATTCGCCGCCAGAGCATAGGGGCAAAGCTTCTTGTAGGCGTCGACCGCTTCCGTCACAACCGCCAGCAGCGGCACGATACGGGTCTTGTTGCCCTTGCCGGTGATGCGCAGGCTGCGGGCACCGGGCGGGATATCGGCCGGCGTCAGACCGAGCGCTTCGGAAATACGAAGGCCGCAGCCATAAAGCAGCGAGAGGACCGCTGCATTGCGGGCGGCGATCCATGGTTCCTCGTTCAACTGCGCCTCGGCCGTGGTGATTTTCAACGCCTGCCGGTCGGTTAGTGGTTTCGGCAGGGATTTCGGCTGTTTTGGCGCGCGCATGGCGGTGGCGCCGGCCGCATTGACGAGGCCCTTTTTTTGCAGGTGGTGAAGAAGGGAGCGCAGTCCCGCCAGATGCCGGCCGAGTGAACGCGCACCAACACCTTCCTTGCGCCGGTTGGCCAGAAAGGCGCGAAGATCGACCGGGCGCAGATCGGCTATATCGGCAATGGCGGCGGGCTTGCCGATGTAACCTGTAAGGAACGTCAGGAACTGGCGGGTGTCGCGCTCATAGGCCTCGACGGTATTGTCCGAAAGACGGCGTTCGCCGGCAAGGGCGGTAAGCCAGGACTGGCGTTCGTTCAACAGATCCGGTTCGGCAAATGTCAGGATTTCAGTCACGCAGCGCTCCATTCCGTGTCTTGACGCTATGCTCTTATGGTCAGCATTTGGTTAAGAGATGGACTTTGCAAAGCCCGCCCACTACATGCGAGCGGTTTCCTTTTTCATTTCGCCGGGGCATGGTCGCCACATCATGGCAAAAGATTCGTCCGATCTGTTTGGGGCTCTGTTCGACCCGCCGTCGCCCACGCGCACGGTGCCCGTTCTCGTGCCCATGCCGGCGCCCGGGCCTTATAGTTATGCCGTGCCGGAAGATATGGTGGTAGAGACGGGCTCTGTCGTGCAGGTGCCGCTCGGCCCGCGGCAGGTCTTTGGCGTGGTGTGGGACGATGCCGGAGAGAAGGGCGTCGATCCGAAGAAATTGCGGCCCATCACCAAGAGTTTCGAGTGCCCGCCGCTGAAGGCGGAGATGCGCCGCTTCGTTGACTGGGTCGCCGCCTATACGCTTTCGCCGCCCGGTCTCGTGGCGCGCATGGCGCTTCGAGCGCCCGCCGCCTTCGATCCAGAACCGATGATCGAGGGCCTCCGGCTGACCGAAGGCCGGCCGGAGCGCCTTACCCCCGCCCGCGAACGGGTGATGGAACTGGCGGCGGAAGGGCATGGCTGGACGAAGAGCGGGCTTGCCCATGCCGCCGGCGTTTCCACCAGCGTTGTCGATGGCCTCGTCAAGCAGGGCGTATTCGAGACGGTTTTTCTGCCGGCGCCGCCTGTTGTGGCCGAGCCTGATCCTGACTATGCCGAGCCGCGACTGGAAGGCCCGCAGAAACAGGCGGCATCGGAAATCCTCGAGGACGTGCGCAAAGGCGGTTTTCATGTCTCGCTGATCGACGGCGTGACCGGCTCCGGCAAGACGGAGGTCTATTTCGAGGCGGTAGCCGAGACGCTCCGGCAAGGCAGGCAGGTGCTGATCCTGCTGCCCGAAATTGCCCTGACGGCCGCGTTTCTGGAGCGTTTTCAGGATCGTTTCGGCGCGAAACCGGCGGAATGGCATTCGGACCTGTCGCCGCGCATGCGTGAAAAGGTCTGGCGGCAGGCGGTGACGGGCGAAGTGAAGGTGGTGGCTGGCGCACGCTCGGCGCTTTTCCTGCCCTTCGACAATCTCGGTCTCATCATTGTCGATGAAGAGCACGACCCGGCCTACAAGCAGGAAGACCGTGTCTTTTATAATGCCCGTGACATGGCCGTTGTCCGGGCGCGAATAGCAGAATTTCCTGTCGTGCTGGTGTCGGCCACGCCATCGGTGGAAAGCCAGGTCAATGGCAGTTCGGGGCGTTACAACACAATCCACCTGCACACGCGGTTCGGCGATGCGGCGATGCCCGATCTGCATCTTGTCGATATGCGCCGTCATCCGCCGGAGAGGGGAGGGTTTCTCTCACCCGTCCTGCTGCGCGGCATCGGCAAGACCATCGAGAAGGGTGAGCAGGCGCTGCTTTTCCTCAATCGCCGCGGTTATGCGCCGCTGACGCTCTGCCGGGTTTGCGGCCACCGTTTCCAGTGCCCGCAATGTTCCAGCTGGCTGGTGGAGCACCGGTTCCGCAATCAATTGCAGTGCCACCAGTGCGGCCACAGTGAGCCGACGCCCGATCATTGCCCGGAATGCGGCACCTTCGATCACCTGGTGGCGTGCGGGCCGGGTGTGGAGCGCATTGCCGAGGAGGTGGAGAAACATTTCCCCGAAGCCCGCACCATCGTGCTCTCCTCCGATCTCATGGGTGTCAAGCGCCTGCGGCTGGAGCTGGAGGCGATCGTCAAGGGTGAGGCGGATATCGTCATCGGCACGCAGCTCGTCGCCAAGGGGCATAATTTTCCCCTGATGACGCTTGTCGGCATCGTTGATGCCGATCTCGGCCTTGCCAATGGCGATCCGCGTGCGGCGGAGCGAACGTTCCAGCTGCTCTCGCAGGTGACGGGCCGCGCCGGGCGCACAGGCTTGAAGAGCCATGGTCTCCTGCAAACCTACCAGCCGCAGCATCCGGTCATGCAGGCAATCGTTTCGGGGGATGCCTCGGCCTTTTACGAAAGAGAGATCGTCGAGCGGGAAAAGGCCGTTCTGCCGCCCTTCGGTCGCCTTGCCTCGATCATCGTTTCCGCCGATACGCGCGCGGAAGCGGAAACCCATGCGCGAGGTTTAAGGGCCGCCGCCCCGCAGGTTACGGGCATCATGCTGCTCGGCCCGGCGGAAGCGCCGCTTGCCCTGATCCGCGGCCGTCATCGTTTCCGTCTCCTGGTGCATGGGCGACGCAATTCCGACATGCAGTCTTTTCTCCGGACGCTGCTGGCCAACGGACCCAAGGAACGGGGCAGCGTGCATGTGCAGCTCGACATCGATCCGCAAAGTTTCCTTTGAACTTTGCCAATCAAGGCGTTTTCCCGCTGTCATGACCGTGTCATAACGCAGCAGGCGAAAAGAATGATTTGGGGAACGAGATGGAGTTTTATTTTCCTGCCGAATTCGGCGAGCAGCTGGCCTTCGGTGCGGCGGCGGTGTCGGCCGTGATCGGCCTTTTTTTTATGTTCGCGCCCGGTATTACGCTGCGCGCTTTCGGTCTGCAGCCGGCTGGTGAGCGTAGGGACGGCTACGCGCTCGTGCGTTCATCGCTTGCCGGGTTCTATCTTGGTCTTGGCGCCGCCGCCCTGCTTCTGGCGCAGCCCATGGTCTATCTCGCTTTCGGCGCGGCTTTCGGTCTCAGCGTGTTCGGCGGCATTCTCTCCATTCTCTCGGATGGAGGCGCAACCATGCGGAATTTCATACTCCTGGTTGTACACTTTCTGCTGTCCGCACTGTCGTTGAGCTACGTCTTCGGGCTCGTCTGAGGCAGGCTTTTGGGCTTTTGTGCCGCACCAAACCCGCATCCTGGGCGAAAACGGAAAATTTAAACGCATTCCCCCTTGCCCAAACGGCGCTTTCCGCTATTACGCGTGTTGCGAGTCCCGGCGTCCTATGCTAGACGGACCGCGAAATTGGGAAAAGGCGGGGGAATTCCGGTCTTTTTCGGGGAAATTGAAACGATTTCAAGAATTTGATGCGGTGGAGCCCCATCGCTGACAATCTTGGATGATTAGCAGGGAAAAAGTGCCCGTGGCAGACACCTCCCAGGGAACATCCGGTGTAGCGGAAAGGTATGCGTCGTCGCTTTTCGAGCTTGCTTTGGAAGCGGGTGCGGTTGAAGCGGTTGGAGCCGATCTGGACAAGTTCGGCGCACTTCTCGACGAAAGCGACGATTTGAAGCGTCTGGTTGCGAGCCCGGTGTTTTCCGCCGAGGATCAGTTCAAGGCAATCACCGCGATCTGCGAGAAGGCCGGCATTGCCGGTCTTGCTGTTAATTTCCTCAAGGTCGTTGCCAATAACCGCCGTCTCTTTGCCGTTCCCGGCATGATCCGCGCCTACCGCACCATTGCCGCCGCCCACCGCGGCGAAATCACCGCCGAGGTCACCTCGGCACATGCGCTCGACGAGGCGCAGGAAACTGAACTGAAAGCGGCGCTGAAGAGCGTTACCGGCAAGGATGTGACGATTTCCGTTACCGTCGATCCGTCGATCCTCGGCGGCCTGATCGTCAAGGTCGGTTCCCGCCAGATCGATACGTCTCTTCGCACCAAACTTTCCACCCTTAAGCTTGCACTGAAAGAGGTTGGCTGATGGATATCCGCGCCGCGGAAATTTCCGCAATTCTGAAAGATCAAATCAAAAATTTCGGCAACGAGGCGGAAGTCTCGGAAGTCGGGCAGGTGCTTTCCGTCGGTGACGGTATCGCCCGCGTTTATGGCCTCGACAATGTTCAGGCCGGCGAAATGGTCGAGTTCCCCGGCGGCATCCGCGGCATGGCGCTCAACCTTGAAGCCGACAATGTCGGTGTGGTTATCTTCGGTTCGGACCGTGACATCAAGGAAGGCGACACCGTAAAGCGGACTGGCGCTATCGTTGACGTTCCCGTCGGCCCGGAACTGCTCGGCCGCGTCGTTGACGCGCTCGGCAACCCGATCGACGGCAAGGGCCCGATCAATGCCGCCAAGCGTTCGCGCGTTGACGTCAAGGCTCCCGGCATCATTCCGCGCAAGTCGGTTCATGAGCCGATGTCGACCGGCCTCAAGGCCATCGACGCCCTCATCCCGGTTGGCCGCGGCCAGCGCGAGCTCGTCATCGGCGACCGCCAGACCGGCAAGACCGCCATCATTCTCGACACGATCCTGAATCAGAAGGCCATTCACGACAATGGTCCTGACGGCGACAAGCTTTATTGCGTCTACGTCGCTATCGGTCAGAAGCGTTCGACCGTTGCCCAGTTCGTGAAGGTTCTGGAAGAGCGCGGCGCGCTGCAGTATTCGATCATCGTTGCTGCAACGGCTTCCGATCCGGCTCCGATGCAGTACCTCGCACCGTTTGCCGGTTGCGCCATGGGCGAATATTTCCGTGACAACGGCAAGCACGCTCTCATCGGCTACGACGACCTTTCCAAGCAGGCTGTTGCCTATCGTCAGATGTCGCTTCTGCTGCGCCGTCCTCCGGGCCGCGAAGCTTATCCGGGCGACGTTTTCTACCTCCACTCCCGTCTTCTCGAGCGCGCTGCAAAGCTCTCCGACGAAATGGGCGCTGGTTCGCTGACGGCTCTGCCCGTTATCGAAACCCAGGGTAACGACGTTTCTGCCTTCATTCCGACCAACGTGATCTCGATCACCGACGGCCAGATCTTCCTTGAAACCGACCTGTTCTATCAGGGTATCCGCCCGGCTGTTAACGTCGGTCTGTCGGTTTCGCGCGTTGGCTCCGCCGCTCAGATCAAGGCGATGAAGCAGGTTGCCGGTTCGATCAAGGGTGAGCTTGCCCAGTATCGCGAAATGGCTGCCTTTGCGCAGTTCGGTTCGGATCTCGATGCTTCCACGCAGCGCCTGCTCAACCGCGGCGCCCGCCTGACAGAGCTTCTGAAGCAGCCGCAGTTCTCGCCGCTCAAGACGGAAGAACAGGTTGCGGTGATCTTCGCCGGTGTCAACGGCTACCTCGACAAGATTCCGGTCGCACAGGTCGGCAAGTTCGAGCAGGGTTTCCTCTCCTACCTCCGTTCGGAAGGCAAGGCGATCCTCGACACCATCCGCACGGAAAAGGCTATCAGCGACGATACCAAGGGCAAGCTCAAGGGCGCTCTTGATAACTTCGCCAAGTCTTTCTCGTAATCAGGGCTCTTTTACTCGGACGGATAACGGATGCCTTCACTAAAGGATCTGAAAAACCGCATTGCCTCCGTGAAGGCGACGCAGAAGATTACCAAGGCGATGAAAATGGTCGCCGCGGCGAAGCTTCGGCGCGCCCAGGAAGCTGCGGAGGCCGCCCGGCCTTACTCTCAGCGCATGAGCGCCGTTCTCGCCAACATCGCCAATGCGGTCGAGGCGGACGTTGCTCCGGCACTGATGACCGGCACCGGCAAGGACGACGTGCATCTGCTCGTCGTCTGCACGGCCGAACGTGGTCTTTGCGGCGGTTTCAACTCGCAAATTTCCCGTTTTGCCCGCGATCAGGCCCGCAAGCTGATTTCGGAAGGCAAGACGGTCAAGATCATCACGGTCGGCAAGAAGGGTTATGACAGCCTTCGCCGCGAATTTGCAGCGAACATCATCGAGCGCATCGAACTGCGCGAAGTGAAGAAGGTCGGTTTTGAAAATGCCGACCAGATCGCCAAGAAGGTGATCTCGCTCTTCAACGCCGGTGAGTTTGATGTCTGCACGCTGATCTATTCGGAATTCAAGTCCGTCATCAGCCAGATCCCGACCGGCCTGCAGCTCATTCCGGCCGCAACGCCTGTTGTGGAAGAGGATGCCGCGACGCAGAACGCCGTCTACGAATATGAGCCGGATGCGGCTTCTATTCTGGAAGACCTTATTCCGCGCAACATTTCGGTTCAGGTTTTCCGAGCTCTGCTCGAAAACGTTGCCGGTGAAATGGGCGCCAAGATGAGCGCGATGGATAATGCAACGCGCAATGCCGGTGAGATGATCAACAAGCTGACGCTTTCCTACAACCGTCAGCGTCAGGCTCAGATCACCAAGGAACTCATTGAAATCATTTCGGGCGCGGAAGCGCTCTGAGGTAAGGAAAGAGGGTAAGGATAATGGCTAAGGCAGCTACCCCCAAGAAAACCGCAGCGGTGAACGGCGCGGGCAAGGTTACCCAGGTTATCGGCGCTGTTGTCGACGTGGCGTTCGAAGGCGAACTGCCTCCGATCCTGAACGCGCTCGAAACCGAGAACAACGGCAACCGCCTCGTTCTGGAAGTCGCGCAGCATCTCGGCGAAAACGTCGTCCGCACGATCGCCATGGACTCGACCGAAGGTCTGGTTCGTGGTCAGGCCGTCGCCAACACCGGCGCGCCGATCGAAGTTCCGGTTGGTCCCGAAACGCTCGGCCGCATCATGAACGTCATCGGCGAGCCGGTTGACGAAGCAGGCCCGATCGTTACGGCCAAGAAGCGCGCCATCCACCAGGATGCACCGTCTTACGTCGAGCAGTCGACCGAAGCGCAGATCCTCGTCACCGGCATCAAGGTCGTCGACCTTCTGGCTCCTTACGCCAAGGGCGGCAAGATCGGCCTGTTCGGCGGCGCCGGCGTTGGCAAGACGGTTCTCATCATGGAACTGATCAACAACGTCGCCAAGGCGCATGGTGGTTACTCGGTATTCGCCGGTGTGGGTGAACGTACCCGCGAAGGCAACGACCTTTACCACGAAATGATCGAATCCAACGTCAACAAGCTCGGCGGCGGCGAAGGATCCAAGGCTGCGCTCGTCTATGGCCAGATGAACGAACCGCCGGGTGCGCGCGCCCGCGTCGCTCTGACCGGTCTGACGATCGCTGAAAACTTCCGTGATGAAGGCCAGGACGTTCTGTTCTTCGTGGACAACATCTTCCGCTTCACGCAGGCTGGTTCGGAAGTGTCGGCTCTGCTCGGCCGTATTCCTTCGGCCGTGGGCTACCAGCCGACGCTGGCAACCGACATGGGCCAGATGCAGGAACGCATCACCACCACGACCAAGGGTTCCATCACCTCGGTTCAGGCAATTTACGTTCCCGCCGACGACTTGACCGACCCGGCGCCGGCCACCTCGTTCGCGCATCTTGACGCAACGACGGTTCTGTCGCGTTCGATCGCCGAAAAGGGTATTTACCCGGCTGTTGACCCGCTCGACTCCACCTCGCGCATGCTCGACCCGATGATCGTTGGCGAAGAGCATTACGAAGTTGCCCGTAAGGTTCAGTCGACTCTGCAGCGCTACAAGTCTCTCCAGGACATCATCGCCATTCTCGGCATGGACGAACTGTCGGAAGAAGACAAGCTGACGGTTGCTCGCGCCCGCAAGATCGAGCGCTTCCTGTCGCAGCCGTTCTTCGTTGCTGAAGTCTTCACCGGTTCTCCGGGCAAGCTCGTCGCGCTCGAAGACACGATCAAGGGCTTCAAGGGTCTGGTCAATGGCGAATACGACAACCTGCCGGAAGCTGCTTTCTACATGGTCGGTTCGATGGAAGAAGCCATCGAAAAGGCAAAGAAGCTGGCTGGCGAAGCTGCCTGATTATGAATTGGCGGGCGCGTGGTTCAACCGCGCGCCTTGCCGGCAATGACGGCGAAACCGAAATGGTGAGGCCGGCGTTGTAAAAGACAAGTCCGTGACGCCCGCGTAATTGAAAAGAAGTGAATAGCCATGGCTGACAGTTTCAAATTCGATCTCGTTTCCCCGGAACGTCTGCTCGTTTCCGAAACGGTTACGGAAGTCGTCATCCCGGCAACGCTGGGTGAGATGACGGTTCTGGCCAATCATGCTCCGACGATGACGACGATCAAGCCGGGTCTGGTGACGGTGAAGTTCGCCTCCGGTGAGACGCATAAATACGTCGTTTTCGGCGGTTTTGCCGATATTCTCCCGACGGGTTGCACGCTTCTGGCAGAATCCGCCGTTTCGGCCGATGATATGTCCCCCGACACGCTGCAGAAGCGTATCGATGCGGCCAAGGCCGAAATCCAGGAGGGTAATCATCACCACGAGCATCTGACCAAGCTTGAAAAGCACCTTTACGAACTGACGAACCTGCATGAGGTTCTCGTCGCTGCTTGAAAGCACCGGGCGGGTTCGAAAGAATGACTGCCCACAAAAAACTAAAACAGAAAGCGGCCGCTTCGGTCGCTTTTTTTGTTTTGGGCTGTTGCCTCCCCATGTCAGGCGAAACATGGCTGCTTTCGCATAGGAGCGGGCCAGTTGGCCTGGTCTAAGCTTCTGACCGGCGTTGGCGGGATTGCATTAGCGATTCACGTGCGGAAAATGGGTCAGGCGAGGAGCGCCTTCAACGGTTCTGTTTCAACGGGTAAACCGGGGAAACCGATTCCGATTTTCAGGACTTTCGGCTAGATGTAATACCGGGAAGAAATGCTGTTTTGGGATCGTGAGCGAGACGAGGCAGATTTTCGTCATGGAGGAGTGATCGGCGTGTCGGCAAAGGCAAGTTACCGAAGGGTCGCAAGAACCGCTTTGCGCGAAGGGGCCATAACCGAGGGTGAGCGGGCGGTGCCCGAGGAGGTGCCGGTTGCCTTTTCTTATGGTGGCAGCACCCATGCCGTGATGATGGCCAGCCCCGCCGATCTCGTCGATTTCGCGGTCGGGTTCAGTCTTACGGAAGGCATCATATCCACAAGGGCGGAAATCCGGTCTATTGAGGTGATCGAGGCCGGGGCGGGCTTCGATGTTCAGTTGGATTTGCTGGATGCCAATGCGGATGCGCTAAGGGCAAGACGGCGGCATATGGCAGGCCCTGTCGGCTGCGGTCTTTGTGGCATCGAGTCCATAGAACAGGCGGTCCGGGTGGTGCCGGAGTTGAGCAGCGTGGAAGTCGCCGTTGAGGGTGATGACATCATCGCCGCGATGAAAGCGCTGAATGAAGCGCAAAGCCTCAATCGCGAAACGCGGGCAGTTCACGGCGCGGGTTTCTACAATCATCAAAAAGGGCTGCTTGCTGTCCGCGAAGATGTCGGCCGCCATAATGCGCTCGATAAGCTCGCAGGTGCGGTTATCAATGCGGACCTATCGCCTGATGCGGGAATTGTGGTGGTCACCAGCCGCCTGTCGGTGGAAATGGTCCAGAAGACGGCCATTCTTGGCAGCCCCATTCTGGCGGCGATCTCCGCGCCCACTGCGCTTGCCATCGAAACAGCCGAGAGTTCGGGTGTCACACTTGTGGCGCTGGTGCGGGGTGAAGATTTTGAAATCTTCACCCGGGCGGATCGTATCATTCTATAACATTGAGTCCGCCGTTTCCCGGCGGCCCTTGGCTTCAGAGGCGGCCTAGAACTCCGCCCATTCGGCTGCTGCGTTTCCGTGAGATCTTGGCGCGGCGGCATATCGCGGTTGCGATGTCGGTAGCCGGGTGACGATGGCTGGCTTTTTGTCGGCCGGGCGGGCAAGTGATGCCGATGCCTCATGCGATATTCTGAATTGCCGCAGCAATTCGTGCAGATTTTCTGCCTCACTGGCGAGGCCGTGGCTGGCGGCGGTGGTTTCCTCCACCATGGCGGCGTTTTTCTGGGTTGCCTGATCCATGACGTTGACGGCCTGATTGATTTCCTTCAGCCCGTTGGCCTGTTCGCGCGATGCCTCGACGATGGCCGAAACATTGACGTCGATTTCGCCCATCTGCAATTGAATATCCTTGAGGGCGCCACCGGTTCTTCCCACCAGATCCACACCATTGGCGACCTGTTCGCGGGAGGTGTTGATGAGGGATTTGATTTCCTTTGCCGCAACGGCGGATCGCTGTGCGAGTTCGCGGACCTCCTGCGCCACGACGGCGAAACCCTTGCCCGCCTCCCCGGCCCGGGCGGCTTCAACGCCCGCATTCAGCGCGAGAAGATTGGTCTGGAAGGCAATATCGTCGATGACACCGATAATGTTGGTGATTTCGCCTGACGAACGCGAAATGGCGTCCATTGCGGAAATCGCCTGCTGAACGATTTCGCCCGAATGTTCGGCATGGTCTTTCGTTCGCAGCACCAGCTTGCCGGCTTCGCCGGCGCGTTGGCTGGCATCGCTTACTGTTGTGGTGATTTCCTCAAGCGCGGCTGCCGTCTCTTCCAGCGAGGCGGCCTGTTGTTCGGTGCGCTGCGAGAGTTGATCGGCAGCAATGCGGATTTCGCCCGAGCCCGATGCGATGGTGGAGGCATTGTGGGCGATCGTCTGCATGGTGACCTGAAGCTTGCCGACAACTTCGTTGAAGTCCTGGCGCAATTTCTCCATGCTGGGCACGAAACTATTGTCCAGGCGCTGCACGAGGTCGCCAGCCGCCAGCGCCCGCAGGGCATCGGCAAGCACGCTGATGGCGCTCATGCGCGGCGTCACGTCGGTGGCGAATTTCACCACTTTCACCACTTTGCCAGCGTCATCCAGCACAGGATTATAGGCGGCCTGGATCCATATTTCCTTGCCGTTCTTGCCATAGCGAACAAATTCATCCGAGATGAATTCTCCCGCTGCAAGGCGCTGCCAGAAACTGGCATAGGCGGGCGAGGCGGCATAGGCCGCATCACAGAAGATGCGATGGTGCCTGCCCTCGATTTCCTTGAGGTCGTAATTTACGGTGGTGCAGAAATTTGGATTGGCGGTGATGATCGTGCCGTCGGGGAAAAACTCGATGGTGGCCTGCGAGCGGGAAAGTGCCTCCAGTTTGCCGGCGTCTTCCGCGGCCTTGATCTTCTTGGCGGTGATATCGGTGGCGATCTTGATCACCTTGTAGGGCTTACCCGAACGAAAAACCGGGTTGTAGGAAGCCTCGATCCAGATAACCGCGCCATCCTTGCGAATACGCCGATATTCCTTGGCCTGAAACTCGCCACGGGCGAGAGATTGCCAGAACTCCTGATAGGCACGCGATGCGGCGAAATCGCCGTCGCAGAAGATTCGGTGGTGCTTGCCGGTGATTTCGGCGAGATCGTAACCCAGCGCGGCACAGAAATTGCGGTTTGCCGTGAGAATATTACCTTTAAGATCGAATTCTATGACCGCTTGCGATCTGGAGATCGCATCGAGCATGTTTCGGTTATCTGCGCTTTTCCCTAACCCCAGCATTGGACGTCCCCCGAATATCGGCCACAGCGCGGCCAGCCGCATAAGAGGATGCGGTTCGCGCCGTATCATGTTGAACAACGAACAGGTTTGCCGCCGAAAGCGGCAATGCAGGCACTTGCGTCTTTTCGGCCTAGGTCAGGTATCGGACCCGCGAGATGGCGTGTCGGTGCGGTACTGATTTTCAGCTTTTAATATTAGATATCTATAATATTAAAATGTTCTTATTTACAAAATGCAGGAATAGAAAAAACAAAACCGCCGGGCGATGCTCCGGCGGTCTGGCCTGATTGTCGATATTGGGAGCGAAACGGGCTCGTCTCTTTTGTCTGCGTCAGAATGCAAACCGCTGAGGGAAAGCCCGCCAATAGGCGGGCTTAAGCCGCGAGATCTTCCGCTTCAGTGCCCTTGAACATCTTTGCGAGGTTCAGGAAGCAGATCATGCCATGTTCGTTGGCGATGATGCCTTCGGAATAGGACTTGTCAAAAGAGGCCGAGATTTCCGGAACCGGCTGAACCTGGTTTGCCGGGATCGTCAGAATGTCGGACACGCGGTCAACCAGCATGCCGATGACCATGTTGTGTACTTCGGCCACCACGATGGCGCTTCTCTCATTGGCGACGGTGCTCTTCATGCCGAGCTTGTGGGCCAGATCGATGATCGGAATGACCGAGCCGCGCAGGTTCATGACGCCGATAACGTCTTTCGGTGCGTGGGGAATAGGCGTGGAAGGCGCCCAGCCGCGAATTTCGCGGATAGTCGTCGTCTTCACGCAGAATTCCTGATCGTGCAGGCGGAACGCGATGATTTCCAGCGTCTCACCGCCAAAATTGGTAGAGTTTATCATTGCCATCAGAATTCTTCCCAATGCTCGCTGTGGAGGCCGGCGCAAGTGCACCGACACTTGCATATGCGGATTTGGCGTTCTGCCTGGTGCCTGAACAGCCGGAAATACAATTTCCGTCTTCAATGGAAGATTCGTAACATGAGATGGTTTCGCAAACCTAAATGCGAACGGCTCTGGAGTGTTTTCGTTTTCTTCGAATCGCGAAAACACTCTCTTTTTGTTTTACGCATTGTCCGGACGTAAAACCGCTACGCATTTTTACTGGAGTGCTTAGTATTCTTTCTCGTAAAATATACCGGCTGCGCCTTCGCCATCGCCGCCCGCCTCACCGCGCAGTTTCACACCGCGCCCGACATCGAGGTTGATGATGGCTTTGGCACCGGATTCACCGCTCTGCTGCAACTCGAGATAGGTTCTCTCATTGAGATATTTGCCGGCGGAAACGCGGGCCTGGCCCTCTGAATCGGTGGAAATATCCAGATCATCGACGCCGAGATTGCTTCTGAGCTTGTCGAACAGCGAGGTTGAGCGACCGCCGGCCAGTTGGGCGGCGGCATCTGCCAGCCGGGCGATCTGCAGAGCGGAGAGTTTCGACATGGACTGGCCAAAGATCAGCTGTGCCATGACCTCATCCTGTGGCAGGGCAGGGGCCGAGGAGAAGGCGAATGTCGGGTCGTTGGCATTGCCGGAAACCGCAACCGTGACGGTGGTTGAACCGACCGTCGAATCCGCCTTCATATCGAGAACCGGGATAAGGCCGCCACCGAAGCTGATGTTGCCGGTGGTGAAATCAAGACGACGGGTGAGGATTTCCAGCCGGCCGCGACGCATTTCAAAACCGCCGGAAATGACCGGAACCGCCGCTGTGCCGCGGATCGTCAGATTGCCGGTCAGTTCTGCGTCGATGCCGCGTCCACGCACGAAGATGCCACTCGGTGCATTCACCTGCAGATCGAGATTGATGGTGGAAGAGCTGCCGCTGCCGCCCTGATCGCCACCGAGCGCTTTTGCCTGCGCACGTACCTTTGGCGGGGCGTTCTTGTGCTTGACGTCGATTTCCGTCAGCGAGGCCGGGAGTTTCTCCGGAATGGTGATGGCGCTTCTGTCCAGCGTCAGGTTGCCGCCCAGAACTGGCGAGTTCAGCAGCGGACCTTTCAACGTCAACGTGCCGCTCACCACCGTGGTCACCAATGTTCCGTCATTATAGCCGGCGCGATCCAGCGTGATTGAAATATCGGCTGGGAAACCCGATCCGCCGGCAATACCGACGCTGCCTGTTCCTGAGATCGTTCCGCCGCCTGCCAGTTTACCCGTCAATCGGGAAATGACAGCGCGGTCGCGATCGAAGGTGATGGTTGCACCCAGTCCGTTAACGGTCAGGTTCCGTCGTACGTCGGTCAGGCGTGTGCCATCGGTGGTGATGCTGCCGGTAACAACAGGTGCTGTGGCGCTGCCGGAAATTTTCACGTCGATGGCAGCCGTGCCATCCACATCGAGACCCTGGGCGGCAGTCTGCGCCGCAACGGCGGAAAAGGGCAATCTGCCGGTAAAAGCCATCGAGAGCGGGCGATTGCCGGCGATGCCGAGAGACCCGCCGCCAGAGAGCGCCATACCGCCTTGGCCGGTTACATTCGTATCGATCTGCAGTGTGCCGCCGGCAAAACGGCCGTTCGCCTTGATGCCAAGCGCCGCAAGCCCTGCGGCGCGGGTCTGCGAGACCTCGGCATTCGACCAGTTCAGATTATAATCGACCGAGGGATCGGATGCCGCGCCCTTGGCGCTGACGGTGCCGGATATGTTGCCCGCGGCATCCAGCCCGGTAGCGAAGGCGTTGGCGAGACTGGCGGGAAGCGAACGGATATCGGCATTGATGTCGAGCGCCGATCCGGCGGTGCCGTTGACCTCAATGCGGCCATCGCCGGTGATGATGGTCAGATCGGAGATGCGTGCCGTGCCATTCTGGATGGCAATGGTGCTTGGTTTTTCAAGCCGCACGGCTATGCCCTTCGGGGCGGCGGAAAAAGTGTCGAGCCTTACCGTCATCGGTGTTCCGCCGGTATCGGCGCTGCCCTTCACCACCAGCGGTGCATTGTCGTAACGGCCGTTGACGTCGAATTGCGTTGTCGTGCCGGAATGGCCGATTGTGGCATTCAGGCCGGAAATCGACGCGGCGCCGGCGTTGACGCTGTCGGCACTGACCTTGCCGTTAATGGCCAGCGCCTGCAGGTCATCGATGGCGATATCGGCGGCGAGCTTGGAGATTGTCGTCGTGCCCTGACGGATGCTGCCGCCATTCGCCTTTATCGTTGCGGCAATCCGGCCATTGGCGTTGCTCAGGGCGATATCGCCGGCAATATCCCCATCCGCCTGCTGCGCAGCAAGTGCGGCCAGCAGGGCAAGATCGGGAAAATTGAACGAAAGATTACCCGTCGGCAGGAATTGCTGCGAGAATTGCAGCTGCCCGTTCAGCAGGTTGCGGCCCACGGCCACGTGCAGTTCAGGTATCGCCGTGCCGTTTTCCGTTTGCACCACGTTGGCGTTGGCGTCGATTTTCTGCCGGTCGAGGCTGCCGCTGGCGGTGAGTTTCGCCTGCGGTGCCGTGGGATCAGCCTTGCCTGTGGCGTTGATTTTCAGTGCTTCGAGGGTTCGTCCGGCGAGAACCGCGCTTTCAGAACTGAGGGTGACGTTGAAATCCGGTGCGGAAATTGCGCCGCTGGCATCGATTGCAAACTCGGCGACACCCTTTGCCTGCGGTGTCAGCTTTTCGAGAGCTGGGAATTTGCCGGTCAGGCTGGCGTTTAACGCATCGTTTTCCAGGCTGACATTGCCTGCCGCCTCGATCGTTCCGGATTTGACGGTGAGGTTCTCAACGCTGGTGCGCCCGCCAATGGTCAGGTCGATATCGCCCTGCAGGGCGATTGTGGTGTCGAATTTTTCCGCCAGCGCCGGCGGCAGGGTGGCCGGCAGGGCGAAGAGCTGCACGTTGGAGGTCAGGCGATTATTGGCGAGATCGAAACTGCCGTTCAGGGTTCCGCCGACGCTGGCGCTTTCGAGCGTCGCACCGTCAAAGCCGATGGCGGAAGAGGTGAGGCTGAGTGGCGCCTTGATGGTGAGCGGCGCACGCACCAGCCGGTCGATATCAGGGCTGACGAAGGATGATTGCGCAACCGACAGGACGGTGGCGATGGTGCCGCTACGGCTGGCAATGTTGAGATCGGTGCTTTCGGCCGTCAGTTTGACATCGTCAAGCCGGCCCTGGGGCAGGGCAAGGCTGCGCAATGATGCCGTGGTCTTCAAATGTGCGGCATCCGCGTCGCCTTTCAGCGAAAGGTCGAGGCCGTTGATGAGGGCCTGAACTTCGCCATTGTTGAGAGGCCAGCGAAAATCGACGGGACCGGCGGTGCCGATGAGGTTGGCGGCAAGATCGTTTTGGCCGTTCGGATCGATGGTGCCGGAAGCAGTCAGCAACAATGTGCCGGTCTCCAGCGTGCTGCTGCCGATTTCGATGCGGCCCTGCTGTGAGAGCGTGGCGTTTGCATCAAGCTTCGTCTCGCCGGCAAAAAGCTGGCGGAAGGCGGGGGGGAGGAGCAGATCCGGCTGACCGCCGCCCGCGATCTCGACACGGCGCGTGCCGTCATCGCCAAGAATATGGCGGCCGCTAACATTGACGACGGGGTTACCGGCGACATTGCCGCGCAGCGTACCGGTCCAGTTGGAAAGCGGTCCTTCGCCATTCACGTCGATCGCCACGGCGGGCGTACCTGGCAGCGAAAGCAGCGTGGCGAGAAGCCCGCCTTCGGGCTCCTTCATTTCCGCTTTCAGCTTCAGCACATTTTCATTTGGCAAAAAGGCGATGTCGGCATTCACGGCGGCATCCACCGCATTCATCCGATGGGCCGTAAGTGACAGCCTGATATCATCACGGGCGGCCTTGAGATTGCCTTCGGCCGTCAACTCGAAAGGGCTGCCGAGAAGTGATTGCCCAAGGCTGATATCTGGAAAGCTGAAATTATCGATGCCGACTTCAATCGGCAGCGAAGAACTACCGGAGCTTTTGGTGGTCGTCTGCTCGGAGGCTAGCGGTTTACGCTCGACATCGATCGATCCGGCCGAGACCCGGTCGGCATGAAAGGTTCCGGCAAGAAGCGAGAGCGGCGACCAGTCGACGGCGATCTGGTTCACGCGGGCATAGGGTCCCTGCCGGTCCGAAAGGGTGACGTTGTCGAGCCGGAGGCGGCCTGTCAAAAGGCCGCTCGGGGGAGAAATCTCGATCGTCTGATCGGGCGTCGATACAAGTGTTGAAATCTGCTTTGCGGCAATTCTGGCGCCCATCGGCGTAAACCCGACGAACAGAACCGCAAGCAGCACCAGCACCACGCCGCACAAGGCAACGTAGCCCAGCCATTTCAGCAATCGAATCAACGTTTTCATCAAAGGTAATCTACACTCTGTTTTAAGGGTGTTCGATGGCGGCGTTTAAAAAGACTGGCCGATGCCAGCATAAATGCCGAAACTGTTACCACCATCATATTTATCAAGCGGCATGGCGACGTCGAGACGCAGAGGCCCGAAGGGCGTCGCGTAACGCAGGCCGATGCCGGCGCCCGCCCGGATATCGGAAAAATCGGGTGTCACTTCATCCGAAACCACACCCGCATCGATGAAGGGCACGATGCCGATCGTATCCGTGACCTTGATGCGGGCCTCAACGGAGCCGACCACATAGGAGCGGCC
Source organism: Agrobacterium sp. 22-210-1 (assembly GCF_053522525.1). NCBI lineage: Bacteria > Pseudomonadati > Pseudomonadota > Alphaproteobacteria > Hyphomicrobiales > Rhizobiaceae > Agrobacterium > Agrobacterium sp. 22-210-1. Next base: position 300,759 of record NZ_JBNWCI010000004.1, read on the forward strand.
GCCCGTCGCGTCGCCGGCGGCATTATAGGGCGATATTTCCTGATAGCTGTAGCCGCGTACCGATCCGCCGCCGCCGGCATAAAAGCGCCTGGTGGTGGGTATGTCCTGCAGATCGCTGCCGCCGACCAGCACACCGCCGGAAAGCTTTCCGGCCATGATCAGCCGGTCCTCGGCACCAAGCCCCTTGTAGCCCGAAATAGAGCCTTCGAAAGAGGAAAAGAAGGTGCCGTTCAGCGCTTCATAGCTCGGCTTGGCGGCCAGCGATGCGCGAAAGCCTTCGGTCGGATTGAGCTTGTCGTCGCGTGTGTCGCGAACGAATTCCAGCGGAATGGAGGTGGTGAGATATTCGTTCTTGCCGAATGCATCTTCCGTATCGGCCCATTGCACCTCAAGGCCGGCTGCGGCTGTATCGGTATCGTTCAGCTCGTAGGCGAAACCGGCCGTGCCCGTCACGGTCTTGGCGTCGTATGTATCGGGATGTTCGGTCTTGGCAATCAGGCTGGTCTTGAACGTGGTGCGCGGATTGAACATGCCGGGCTTGGTGAAGGTGATGCCCGCCGAATAATCCATGCCTTCGACGCTTGATGCCTCGGCGATGCGCGAGACCGAGCCTTCGATACGCAGCGATTCCGCCTGCCCGAACAGGTTTCTGTGGCCCCAATAACCCTGAAGGCCGATGCCTTCCGTGGTGGAATATTGGGCGCCGACACCGAAATAACGGTGCTTGCCTTCAGACACTTCGATGGTGAGCGGAATGGTGCCGTCGCGCGCCAGCGTGCCGGCTTCCTTGATCGTCAGGCTGGAAAAGACGCCCAGCTGGCGCAGCCGGTCCGCGGCCTTGCGCAGCTTTTCCGGCGAATAGGGTTCGCCGCCATTGAGGCGGGAATAACGGCGGATGAAATCGCCATCGACGGTTTTTTCGCCTGTTACGGTAACCGTGCCCAGTGGGGCAACCGGCCCGCCTTCCGCTGCCATGGTAATGTCAACCGTATTTGTCGCGTGGTTTGCCACCGCCTCGCGTTTCGTCAGCTTTGCAAGCGGACGGCCTTCGGCCTTCAGATCGTCGATCAGCTTGTTGCCGGCGCGGATGATTGCCAGAGACCCGGCCTCGCCGCCGGTGGTCAGACCGTATTCCTCAAGGTCGCGGCCCGTCACGTCGCCTTCGAGCCGGACGCTGCCTAGCGTGAATTTCGGACCCGGCGTCACCGTTATGACCACCGGTACGGGCGCGCTGTGATCAAAGACGGGATTGGGCGGCAGGGCATCTACATCCTTGCCGGCGACGGTGACCTTGACGATGCCGCCGTAACGGGCGTTTTCGTAAAGTGCTGCAATCAGTCTGTCCCTGTCGTCTCTTGCCTTTATCAGAAGGCCGAGATCGCCGGAGGCGGGCTTGTCCTTGTCGGCGAGAAGAAGTGAGCTGTTTTCGAGGCTGCCTTTAAGGGACTTATCGGCATCGGGAGCGTCAAGCGTGATGGCGTATTTGACGGGATTGATAACCTCGACCTCAGGTTCTTCCGAACCCCAAAGGCGCATGCCGAACAGTTTGAAGGCAAAGGCGTCACGGGTAAACGCCGGATACAGGGCGAACGTGAAAGCAACCGCAAGTGCGGTGCCAGCTTTCCGATACGCAATACCTGTCTTCGGGTTAGTTCGTGTTCTTCGCATAAGCTGCTTTATGGTTGAGCATTTATTTTGGCTCCAACCCGTTTCCTGTCCGTTAACATTGCAATTTAATCATAAATAAACGGCGTTGAGGACCCTTTGGCTTGCGTTTTGCCCGCCTTAACGCAAAAAGCCCCGGGTGACCGGGGCTTCTGTGCAACGGTATTTCGCGGTGCGATTAACGGCAACGCGCCGTGTAACGCTGACCGTACTGGTCGCGATAATAGCAATAGCCCGGCTCGGAAGCATTGCCGATCAAGGCACCGCCCACGCCGCCGATGGCCGCACCCACTGCCGCGCCACGAACATTGCCCGTGATAGCGCCGCCAAGGACCGCACCGGAAACGGCACCGATCGAAGCACCCTTTTCGGTCTGCGTGCAGCTTGCAAGCGACAGGCCGACCAGCGCAAATATGATTGCCTTTTTCATGAAACTCTCTCCAACGTTACAATGAGCTCTTCGGCTCGGTAGGCGTCCCATATTTATCTGCGGCGACTGCTACCTCCGACCGCCACAGATAACTAACAATTCGATGCCGTTAAGGGAAGCCTCATGTTTCGGGGATTCCTCCGCGCGTAAATCGATTGCGTGCCAGACAACGGAGCTACGCGAAAAAGGTTCCAAAATTCGTGGTTTTTTGATGTGAATCAATTTTGTACTTTTCATTGACGGCTATAAACGGTTTATTGGAATGGTTCAAAACAACGGCGAATTGACGCAGACGCGGTTAAAGTGGCCCGAAAGGGTTGACGGTCCCGGTGTCGGAGCGGAAAACGGTCTGGTCAATTCTGGAGCATGGCATGGACTTCGAGGCATTTTTCACGACGGAACTGCAAAGCCTGCATTCTGAGGGACGTTATCGCGTTTTTGCGGATATCGAACGCCAGCAGGGCAATTTTCCCCGCGCGACACGGTATAACGCCAATGGCGAGCGCAAGGACGTAACGGTCTGGTGCTCCAACGACTATCTCGGCATGGGCCAGAACCCGAAAGTCATCGAAGCCATGAAAGCGGCGATCGATCACTGTGGCGCGGGTGCGGGAGGCACCCGGAATATTTCTGGTACCAACCATTATCATGTGCTTCTTGAACAGGAACTTGCCGATCTGCACGGCAAGGAATCGGCGCTGATCTTCACCTCGGGTTATGTGTCCAACTGGGCCACCCTCGGCACACTCGGCCAGAAGATTCCGGGCCTCATCATTTTCTCCGATGCGCTCAACCATGCATCGATGATCGAAGGTATCCGTTACGGTCGTTGCGAACGGGTGATCTGGAAGCACAACGATCTCGAAGATCTCGAGGCAAAGCTCAAGGCCGCTGATCCAAATGCGCCGAAACTCATCGCCTTTGAATCGGTCTATTCGATGGATGGCGATATCGCGCCTATCAAGGAAATCTGTGATCTGGCCGACCGTTATGGCGCCATGACCTATCTCGACGAGGTTCACGCCGTTGGCATGTATGGCCCGCGCGGTGGCGGCATTGCCGAGCGCGAAGGCCTGATGGATCGCCTGACGATCATCGAAGGAACGCTTGGCAAGGCCTTCGGCGTGATGGGTGGTTATATTACCGGCTCCACTGCGGTCTGCGACTTCATCCGCTCTTTCGCCTCCGGTTTCATCTTCACGACGGCCCTGCCGCCGTCGCTCGCTGCCGGCGCCATTGCCTCGATCCAGCATCTGAAGGCCAGCCCTTTCGAGCGCGCCCGCCATCAGGACCGGGTGCGCAAGCTGCGCGGCCTTCTGGACGCGCGCGGTATTCCGCATATGGACAATCCGAGCCACATCGTACCCGTCATGGTCGGCGATGCCGCCAAGTGCAAGTGGATTTCGGATATCCTGCTCGACAATCACGGCGTCTATGTGCAGCCGATCAATTATCCGACCGTGCCGCGCAAGACCGAGCGCCTGCGCATCACCCCGACACCGCTGCATAGCGATGCCGATATTGAGCAGCTGGTTGGTGCGCTGCATCAGCTCTGGTCGCATTGCGCGTTGGCGCGGGCGGTGGCGTGAGGCCGTAGCTCAAATAAAAGCAGACCGGGCCGCGTTTACGCGGCCTTTTCTTTGGTGGAGATCAACTTGCGGGCGTGGCGGCGGGCTTCTTCGTCCGCCGCAAACACATCTTCAATCGTGGAGGCGGAGCGGCCGTCATGCATGCGGTCCATGACCGTTTCGACGATTTCGGCCATGTCGAGGAAGCCGATGCCGCCCGCGACGAAGGCGTGAAAGGCGGTCTCTTCGGCTGCGTTCAGGGCCGCGCCCTGCAAACCACCACGCTCCAGCGCCATACGGGCGAGCCGCAACGCGGGGAAGCGGGCTTCATCCGGTGCCTCGAAATCGAGCCGCGCCAGTTTTGCGAAATCCAGTCGTTCCACGCTGAGATTACCGCGCTCAGGATAGGTAAGGGCATAGGAGATGGCGGTGCGCATGTCTGGCGAACCGAGCTGGGCGATATAGGAGCCGTCGGTGTAACCGACCATTGAATGTATGATCGACTGCGGGTGGACGATCACCTCCACCTGATCGGGCCGGAGATCGAAGAGATATTTCGCCTCGATCATTTCCAGCCCCTTGTTGAACATCGAGGCGCTGCCGATGGATACCTTCAGCCCCATCGACCAGTTGGGATGGGCGCGGGCAATATCGGCCGTGACATTGGCCATCTCGTCGCGTGACCAGGTGCGGAATGGCCCGCCGGAGGCCGTCAGCACGATACGCTCCACCGCCTGTTTGTGGTCGCCCGTCAGGCACTGGAAGATCGCGCTGTGTTCGCTGTCGACCGGGATCAGCCTGCCGCCGCCCTGTTTGACCGTGCGCAGAAAAACATCACCGGCTGAAACGAGGCATTCCTTGTTGGCAAGGGCGATATCGGCGCCGCGCCGGGCGGCTGTCAGCGTCGGGGCGAGGCCGGGCGTCCCGGCAATCGCCGCCATCACCCAGCCGGCATCCATCGACGCAGCTTCTTCAAGGCCTGATTTGCCAGCGGCAACTTTTATGCCGGTGCCGGCAAGGGCTGATTTCAATGCTTCATATTTGTCATCTTCGGCCGTCACCACCATCTGTGCGCCGAATTGACGCGCCTGCTCTGCCAGAAGTGCGATGTTTCCCGCGCCAGTCAGCGCCATGATCTGGAATTGGTCGCGGCCGCCGAGCTGACGCACGACATCCAGCGTGTTGGTGCCGATCGAACCGGTCGAACCCAATATCGTCAGTTTGCGTGGCATTTCACTGGCATTCGTCATCTTCGGTCCGTTGGTATTGTGCGGTTCGCACCTTTTAGAGCATGCCATTCTTGCGAAACCGCTGCACAGTTTCGGTGACATGCACTAGCCTCTACTCGCGAAAATCAGCCATAACAAGGATAAAGCCCGGCTATTGTTTTTGCGGATGGCAAAGCCATATGCAAGAAAAACGATGAGAGGACTTAGATGCGACGTTTCCTGGTTTCCAGCGGATGGATTTTTGCAGCAAGCCTTGTGCTGGTGCTGGTCTTTATTCCTCTCGATCCACGTCTTTCCGAAAGCGCGCAGGCCCTGCCCGGAACGATCGTCTCCTTCAATCGCGCCATCACCGATTTCGGAACCTTCAGCTGGATGCTTTATTCCACGGGCGCCCTTGCCATTCTTGCCTATGTCGGCGCACGGGTTTTGCAGGCGCAGACCTATGCCGGTCGCTTGAGAACCGCATGGCGGCTTCTCGCCTATTTTTTCCTGACGATCGGAACGGCGAGCATTCTCGTCCACACGCTGAAATTCCTGATCGGGCGGGCGCGGCCGGAGCTTTTCCTGGAAATGGGGGCCTATAGCCTCACGCCATTTACCGGGGATAATCTCTACGAAAGCTTTCCCTCTGGTCATTCGACCGCTGCCGGTGCGTTTTTCGGCGTTTTCGCCATGCTGATGCCGCGCTTCCGCTGGGCGTTTCTCTTGCTCGCCCTTGTCATCGGCGTTTCGCGTGTCATCGTTGGCGCGCATTATCCAAGTGATGTCGCCGTGGGGCTGCTGCTCGGTATGTGGACGGCCATGGCCTTCGCTTTTATCTTTGCTCGGTCCGAAATGCTGTTTCGGTTCGATGCCTATGGTTGGCCGCAGCCGAAAAATGCAAATCTTCCGGTGGCGGATCCAGGATAGGGACGTTTAACGGGGCGGAAACGGAGAGATGTGATGGAAGAAGCGAAGGTCGTGCCGGAAAATGACGGTAAGGCGGTTCAGTACATCCATACCTCCGTTGCCATTGCCGGCGGTGGGCCGGCGGGTGTGATGCTTGGCCTGCTGCTTGCGCGCAGCGGTATCGATGTAACGGTGGTCGAGAAACACGGGGATTTCCTGCGCGATTTTCGCGGCGACACCATTCATCCCTCCACACTTGAACTGATGGAGCAGCTGGGTTTCATCGAGGAGTTCCTGAGCTTGCCGCATACGCGTGCGCCACGGCTGAACGCGGTTATCGGCGGCGAGCGTATCACGATTGCGGATTTTTCCCGGCTGCCGGTCCGCCATCGTTTCATCGCCTTCATGCCGCAATGGGATTTTCTCAATTTCATCGTCGGCAAGGCCGGGCAATATGAGAACTTCCGGCTGCTTATGAATGCGCCGGTCACCAGCCTGATCGAGCGCGCCGGGCGTGTCGGCGGTCTCATCGTCAATACACCTGATGGTGTGATCGAGATTGCCGCTGATCTGGTGGTGGGTGCGGATGGCCGCACTTCCATAGTCCGGGAGGCGGCGGGGCTCGAAATCCAGCGGTTCGGTATTCCGACCGAGGTGCTGTGGATGCGCCTTTCGAAGCAGCCGGGTGATTCGACCGAAACCATGGGACACGTCGGTTCGCGGCAGGGGTTCGTGATGATCAACCGGGGTGATTACTGGCAATGCGGTTATGTGGTGCGCAAAGGCTTTTTCGCGGACATAAAGCTGCAGGGACTTGAAGCGTTCAGGGACAGGGTGGCGGAAATTTGCCCTTTCCCGCGCGAGAGGCTTGACGAGCTTAATAGCTGGGATGACGTGCATCTCCTGACCGTTCGCATCGACCGGCTGAAGCGCTGGTGGAAACCCGGTCTGATCTGCATTGGGGACGCGGCCCATGCCATGTCGCCGGTTGGCGGTGTCGGCGTCAATCTGGCCGTTCAGGATGCCGTTGCCGCTGCCAACGTGCTCGTGCCGGTATTTTTGTCCGGCCGGCCGGTTGGTGACGATGATCTCGCCGCAATCGAAAAACGGCGATCCTTCCCAACCAAGGCCACGCAATTTCTGCAGCGGATGATGCGTATCGGTCGCAAGAAGGGGCAGGCGGAGGAGTCGGAAAAGCCGAAAGGTCCGCCGGCCCTCGTGCTGGCGCTCATGCGATTTCCGCTTCTTGCCCATTTGACCGGGCGGCTGGTCGGGCTGGGCTTCCGCCGGGAAAAGATCGAGACATAAGACCGCTCAGGCAGGGACGGCGATTTCCTTCTCATATTTCAGTCCGATGACGGCGGAACCGATCAGCCCCGGCTCGATCCGGCAAATGGCAGGCACGACCAGCGGGCGATTGAAACGCCGGAGAACGCGGCCCCTGACCGCTTCGTCCAGAGCGATCAGAAGCTCTCGTGAATTCGAAAGCCCACCGCCGACAGGCACGATGGTTGCGCCGGTGACGTTGATCACCATCGCCAATGGTGAGGCGAGAATATCAATGAGAACATCGATGGTTCTCGCGGCCTGCGCATCGCCCGCCTGCCAGGCGGAGATGATGTCCTCGCTGGTCATCTCCTGCCGGTGAAGATGCAAATGCAGCTTTTCCATACCGCGGGCGCTGCCGATCGCATCGACGCAACCGGTGAGGCCACAGCCGCACTCAAAACGCGGTAGCGCTACCGGCGGGTTGCCCGCCAATGTGGCAGCCACCGGCCCATGGCCCCATTCACCGGCGAAACCGCCATCGCTGTTGATGAGCCTGCCATCGATGACCAGCCCGCCGCCGACACCCGTTCCGAGGATGACGCCGAAGACGACACGATGGCCCTGTCCGGAACCGATTTCCGATTCGGCGATCACGAAACAATCGGCATCGTTTGAAACGATGACAGGAAGGTTGAGCGCTTTTTCCAACTCGTCCTTCAGCACCCTGCCATGGATACTCTGAATATTGGCAACGGTGGCCTTGCCGGTTTCGGGATCGATGACGCCGGCAATCGACAGCGACACGCAGGCGGGCGAACCGCCGCTCTCGTCGATGACGGACTTCAGGCCGGCTGCGAAATCCTCGAAACTGGTTTTCGGTGTCGGTATGCGCGGCACGGGGCGAATATCATCGGGGGCATAAGCAATGGCCCCCTTGATGGTCGTTCCGCCAATATCGAAACAAACGATCATTGTTCAGGCTCCGGAGCGCGCTGCATCGTGGATTTTTTCTCCACCGATCCATGTGGAATGCATTTGAAGGTCAGGTGTCAGCACCACGAAATCCGCATCGGAACCGGTCTGGAGTTTTCCCTTAGCCGTCGCACCGATGGCTTTTGCCGGATAAGCGGAGGCCATTCTCAAGGCCTCCTCCAGCGGCAGGCCCATCTTCTCATGCATGAAACGGATGCAGGAGAGCATGTCGATGTCCGCTCCCGCCAGCGTGCCATCGGCTAGTGTCAGGCGTCCGCCATTGCGGTAGACGCGCCGGCCGTTCAGTTCGAAGCCGTCATCATCCGTGCCGATGGTGGACATGGCATCGGTGACGAGGAAGATGCGGGCGGGGCCATTCTTGGCGCGCAGCGCAATGCCGATTGCGGCCGGATCGACATGGAAACCATCGGCGATCAGACCGCAATCCAGTTTTCCGTTTGAAAGTGCGGCTCCCACCAGACCGGGTTCGCGATGGCCAAGCGGGCTCATGGCGTTGAAGAGATGAGTTACCATGGAAGCGCCGGCATCAGCATAGGCCGTCGCCACATCGAGACCTGTGTCGGTGTGGCCGAGGCTGACGACGATGCCGGCTTTTCGGAGCGTTGCAACCTGCTCTTCGGTGACGTTTTCCGGCGCAATGGTGGTCAGCACGAAGGCAAGCTCCGCCTTGCAACGGGTCAGAACCTCAAGATCGGCTGCTTCCATCTTTCGGATCAGCGCCGGATCATGGGTGCCCTTGCGTGCGACCGAAAGATGTGGCCCCTCGAAATGCAGACCGAGGAAACCCGGCACATTTGCCGTACTGGCGGCGATGCCCGCCTGTGCCGCTTTGGAGGTCACATCCGGCTGGTCGGTGATGAGCGTGACCATCAGCGCCGTGGTGCCGAATTTTGCGTGGGCGGAGCAGATGCGCGCGATGCCGGCCACATCCGGCTGGTTGTTGAACATGACCCCGCCGCCGCCATTGACCTGAAGGTCTATGAAGCCCGGCGCGATGAGCAATCCGTTCGCATCAATCACTTCGGCTTCGGCAGGCACGTTGTGTGAGATGGCGGTGACGTGTCCGTCGCTGGTCAGTAGCGCCTTGCCATCATGCCAGGCGGCGCCATCGAAAATACGGGCGCCGACAAATGCCTTTATGCCGCTCATTGGGTTTCCGTTACCTTCTTCAATGCCGCCGGCGCATCCGGGTTGAAGCCGCGTGCGCGCGACAATTGCTCGATGAAGCCGTAAAACGGCGCGATGAGCAACAGGGCATCGGTCAGCGGATGGTTGGTCTCGACGAAGGGCAGGGGCTTGGCCGGGCTGCCTTTTGAAGATGTGACGAAAACATTTGCGCCCTTATGGGCAAGATTTGCGGCGATATCCGTCACCGAAGTCTCGGCGCGGTCGCGTGCGGCAAAGGCGATGACCGGGAATTTCGGTGCGACCAGCGAAACGGGGCCATGCATGACTTCCGCCGAGGAGTAGGCTTCCGCGTGCAGTTCGCAGGTTTCCTTGCATTTCAGCGCGGCTTCTGCGGCAATGGCAAGGGCAGGGCCTCGGCCCAGCATATAAAGCGATTCTTCGCCCTTCACCGCCTCGGCAATCTGGCTCCAGTCCAGCGCAACGGCTCTTGCGAAATTCTGCGGCAGGTCGCTGACGGCTTTGGCGAGCAGGCTGTCTTCCGTCCACTCGGCAAGGATCGCGAGGCCGGCAACGATGGAGTTGACGAAGGATTTGGTGGCGGCGACCGCTTTTTCCGGTCCCGCCTGAATGTCGATGGCCTGATTGGCCGCATTGCCAAGCGGAGAGGGCAGGGTGTTGACGAGAGAGAAGGTGAGCGCGCCGCCCTTGCCGGCGCTTTCCGCCAGCGCAACGATATCAGGGCTTTTGCCCGATTGCGATACGGCGAAGGCCGCCGCCCGTTCCAGCCGCAGTTTCGTCTGGTAGATCGAGGCGAGCGAGGGCCCGAGCGACGCGACCGGCAGTCCGGTTTGCAATTCGATCGCATATTTCAGGAAATGCGCGGCGTGATCTGAGGATCCGCGCGCAATCGTGACGATAACGGCTGGATCGCGGGCCTTCAGCTGGCTGCCGGCTTCCTGAAAATCATTTTTCGCATTGTCCAGCAGACGGGCGACGGCATCGGGAATCTCGTTGATTTCCTGGCGCATCAGGGTTGTCATCGTTTCGTGTCCTTGGTCGGTGTGTTTCACTCTGAGGTCATCGTCAATTCGGCGACGAGGTCATAGGCGTCGCTGCGGTAAAGGGCGCGTGATATTTCCATGAGCCGTCCGCTTTCCAGATAGGCCATACGCTGAACGGACAGCGCTGCCGAGCCCGGCGGAACGCCCAGCAGCAGCGTTTCCTCATCCGTCAGATTGCGGGCGGAAATGCGCTGAATGGCACGGACGGGGCGAATGCCGTTTTTCTCAAGCTCCAGATAAAGCGAGTTCTCGACCAGCTGCGGGTCGGGCAGAAGATCACCGGGCAGGCTCGTCACTTCGAGCGCAATCGGCTGGTCATTGGCAAGGCGTAGGCGGGTAAGCCGCGCCACCATGGCGGATTGGGAAAGGCCGAGCGCCATCATCTCGTCGCCGGTCGGATAGAACAATCCCCTGTCCAGCCAGCGCGTGCTTGCGGCCATGCCGCGGCGGCGCATATCTTCCGTAAACGAGGTAAGCTTGGTCAGTGGCTGCTGCATGCGGGTGATGGGTTTGACGACAAAGGTGCCGGAACCGTGCCTGCGGACCAGAAGACCGTCGCGCACCAGATCATCCACCGCCTTGCGCACCGTCACGCGGCTGACGCAGGCGCTTTCGGCAATGTCACGCTCGGGCGGCAGGGCGTCACCATGCTTCAGTCGACCGCCATTGATGGCGTCTTCAATCGTCTGACGCAGTTTCAGATAGAGCGGGCCGCCGCCTCCCGATTGCAGGTCATCCAGATTAAGCACTGCCCCGTTCATCCATAACCTCTGTCACAATTAATGTGGCCAATTCTGGCTATACCATACGCGCCATAATCAGCAATACCAAAATAAAACCATTAACGAATTTGTACGATTAATAGGGGATTTATTCGGTAGTTTGCCGAATAATAAGGCTTTATGCTTGAAATTCGTCCATTAACCAAAAAATTTTTCCGGTTGCAGATATTGCTCTAGACGATTGGCATTTTTTTGGTATTGTTTTCGCAGCGGTGGTCGACGGCGCTCTGTTGCGCACTCGTATCGCTGGGAAAAATCGGTCTCCGGTCCTGAGTTGGACGTGCGAAATCGAATTTAACTTGACCGTCTTGAAAATTAATTTCATCGTGGCAGGAAATTATCGCAGATAACTGAATGGCCAACGTAGAAATGGTCACTTCTGCGAAAATGAATTACGAATGAACAGGGAACAAAGTTCATGAAGGTGGGAATTATCGGACTCGGATTCCGTCTCGGTTATCTGGGCTACGTTTTTCATGAAATCGACAAGGATTTCGAGATCGTCGGTTATGTCGATCCCGCTCCGGCTGGCCTGCCGGGTCTGCAGGAAAAGGGCATTTCGGTCGGCAAGGCGTATGACAGCCCCGAGGCACTGATCGCCAACGAAAAATTCGATCTTCTGATGATCGGCTCGCCGAACCATATGCACCTGGAGCATATCCGCCTCGGGCTCGAAGCCGGTTGCACCATCTTCAGTGAAAAGCCGATCGTCGTCAGCATCGAGGAAAGCCTTGAGCTTGCCCGACTGCTCAACAAGCACGGTCATGAGCGGCTACTGGTGGGCCTTGTCCTGCGTTATTCGCCGCTTTACCGCGATCTGCGCGCCGCTCAGGCCGAAGGCAAGCTCGGCGATGTTGTTTCCATCGAGGCCTCGGAACATATTCCGCCCTATCATGGCGCGTTCTTCATGCGCGACTGGCGGCGTTACGAGCATTATTCCGGCTCCTTCATGCTGGAAAAATGCTGCCACGACCTCGATCTCTACAATGGCGTGGTCGGTGCGCGGCCGCGTTTCGTCTCGAGCTTCGGCGGGCGCAAGAGCTTCACGCCGGCAAACGCGCCGCAGCATGACGGCATCAACGACATGGAGGTGTACCATCGCAAGCCGAGCGGCTGGATGGGTTCTGACAAGGTATTCGACAGCGACGGCGACATCATCGATTACCAGACGGCGATCGTCGAATATGAGAACGGCGCATCGCTCGCCTTCCATACCAATCTCAACGTTCCCGACGATTTCCGCCGTTTCTGCGTCATTGGCGCCAAGGGCATGGCCGAGGGTGATTTCGTGCGCGGCTTCCTGAACGTGCACAATGCCCGGACAAATGAAAAGACCGTGGCCAAGACCTATTCGGCGGCGACTGCGCTCTCGCAGCATTACGGGGCGGACGAGCAGATGGCCGAGGACGTGATCGCCCATATCGTCAAGGGTGCGGCCCTTCCGGTTTCCGCACTCGATGCGATCGAGGCCGGTATTCTGGCGCTTGCCATGGACGAAGCGCGCCATGGCCGTAAAGTGATCGATCTCAAGCCGGTGTGGGAGGAATACGATCTGGCGCTGCACGGGCAGCCGAAATCCCCCGCTGTGAAATCGGCTTGAGGGGGCGGCGCGATGGATGCGAAACGCAGCGCGGTCGTCTTTGCCTGGCTTCTTCTTCTGCCGGCGCTTTTATATATCACGGTTATCGTTGCTTATCCGCTCGTCGATACCTTCATCCTGTCCTTTACCGATGCGTCGCTTAGAAAAACGACGAATTGGGTCGGCTTCATCAACTACGAGAAGATTTTCAACGCGACTTTTGCCGATGTCATCACGCGGACCTTTATCTGGACGTTCTTTTCCGTCTCGATAAAGATGATCATCGGCACATTCGGTGCAGTTCTGCTGAATTCGGCCGTGCCCGGCCGGGCGCTGTTCCGTATCCTGACCATGCCGCCATGGATCGTGCCGATGGCTATCGGCATCTTCATGTGGGGCTGGATGTATAACGGCCAGTTCGGCATGATTTCCGGGGTGCTCCAGAACCTTGGCCTGGTGGATGGTCCGGTTGCGTTCCTCGCCTATGGCAGAACGGCCTTCTGGGCGACGATCGTCACCGACGTCTGGATCGGCGTGCCGATGGTGACGCTCTATCTGCTGGCGGCCATTCAGGCCATTCCGCAGGATCTCTACGAGGCCGCGTGGACAGACGGGGCAAGCCGTTTTTACCGCTTCCGCCGTATCACGCTGCCGCTGATGCTGCCGGCCATGATTACCATGTCGATGATCTCGCTGATTTCGACCTTCAATTCCTTCGATATCATCTGGATCCTGACGCAGGGCGGTCCGACCGGCCAGACCACGACCATGATCATCGACACATACAAGACGGCGATCGGCTCCTACAAATACGGTGAAGGTGCGGCCCGCGCCGTGCTGATCTGCATCTTCCTGTCGATCTTCACCTATTTCTACTTCCGCATCACCAGCCGCATCTCGCAGGAGGCCAGCCGATGAGCGACAAGAATGCGATGATCAACCGCTACAGGTGGTATGAAATCGTCGGGATTTATTGCGGTATCGCCGTATTCCTGACCTTCGTGCTGGCGCCCTTCGTGGAAGGATTTCTGGTTTCGCTGAAACCGCTCAGCCTGCTTTTCTCCTCGCCCTACAAGTTCTGGCCGGAAAACGGTTCCTTCGAGGCCTACCGGACCATGTGGGTCAGCGTTCCGGGCTTTGCCCGCTACGTTTTCAACTCCTTCTTCATCTCCACCATTTCGACCATCATCGTCCTCATCCTGGTGGTGCCGGCCTCCTATGCTTTCGCCCGTTTTGAGTTTCGTGGGCGTGGGCAGTTGCTTGGTGCGTTTCTGGCGATCAACATGTTTTCGGGCGCGGTGCTTCTGATCCCGCTTTACCGGCTGATGCGCAACATGGGTGTGCTGAACACCTATCTGGCGATGATCATTCCCGGCGCGGCCTTCCTGATCCCGACTGCCATCTGGCTGCTGCGCACCTATATGCTGCGTATCCCGCGGGAGCTGGAAGAGGCGGCCTATGTGGACGGTGCGAGCTATTTCTATACCTTCCGCCGGGTGATCCTGCCGCTGGCGATGCCGGGCATCGCTGTCGTCTCCATCACCACCTTCATCGGCGCCTATGCCCAGCAGTTCATCTTCGCGCTCACCTTCAATTCCAAGACCGAATATATGCCGCTGCCCATCGGCCTATTCGCCTATTTCGGTCGCCAGGAAGTCATCTGGAATGAGTTGATGGCGGCCAGCTTCGTCGGCATTGCGCCGGCCATGGTCGTGATCTTCTTCATGCAACGATATCTCGTCAGCGGCCTTACCGCCGGCGCGGTGAAATAATCAACAACCGGAACGACCACCAAACGGGAGACTACCTATGGCACTGAAACATTACGGATTGGCGCTCTGCGCTTTCGCATTTGCCGGTTCCACTGCCCTTACGACGGTGACGGCGCACGCCGCCGACAAGGAGATCAGCTGGATCTATTGCGGCGACAAGATGGACCCCATCCATGAGAAATACATCAAGGAATGGGAAGGCAAGAACGAGGGCTGGAAGGTCGTGCCCGAGGTCGTCGGCTGGGCCCAGTGCCAGGACAAGGCGACCACGCTCGCCGCTGCCGGCACCCCGGTCGCCATGGCCTATGTCGGTTCGCGCACGCTGAAGCAGTTCGCGCAGAACGATCTCATCGTTCCGGTGCCGATGACGGAAGACGAAAAGAAGACCTATTATCCCAACATCGTCGACACTGTAACCTTCGAGGACACACAGTGGGGTGTACCGGTCGCCTTCTCGACCAAGGCGCTCTATTGGAACAAGGACCTGTTCAAGCAGGCGGGTCTCGACCCCGAAGTGCCGCCGAAGACCTGGGCTGAAGAAATCGCCTTCGCCAAGCAGATCAAGGAAAAGACCGGCATTGCCGGTTATGGCCTGCCCGCCAAGACCTTCGACAACACCATGCACCAGTTCATGCATTGGGTTTACACCAATAACGGCAAGGTCATCGACGGCGACAAGATCACCGTCGACAGCCCGCAGGTCGTTGCAGCCCTCACGGCTTACAAGGACATCACGCCTTATTCCGTCGAAGGTCCGACGGCCTATGAGCAGAACGAAATCCGCGCCATCTTCCTTGATGGCAAGGTCGGCATGATCCAGGCCGGTTCGGGTGCTGCAACCCGCCTGCAGGAAACCAAGATCAACTGGGGCATTGCCACGTTGCCGCTCGGTCCCGAAGCCAAGGGTCCCGGCACGCTGCTCATCACCGACAGCCTTGCGATCTTCAAGGGAACCGGCGTGGAAGAAAAGGCGACAGAATTCGCCAAATTCATCACTTCGCCCGGCCCGCAGGGCGAATACGAATTGCAGGGCGGCGCTGGCCTCACCCCGCTGCGTCCGTCGCCTAAGGTCGATGAATTCATCGCCAAGGATCCCTTCTGGAAGCCGCTGATCGACGGTATCGCCTATGGTGGTCCCGAGCCGCTCTTCACCGACTACAAGGGTTTCCAGGACACGATGATCGAGATGGTGCAGTCTGTCGTCACCGGCAAGGCTACGCCGGAGGATGCCGCGAAGAAGGCCTCCACCGCTCTCGAGCAGTATAAATAATCCACAATGCGACGGTTGCGGGCGCAGGTCGCCCGCAACCTCATGAATTCGCCGCGAGAATGCCAGCCGCTGTGACGGAAGGGGCTTCCCGTGTTTTTCAACGGTTCCGGTAAGGCGCGGTTTTCCCCCCGTGTTGCGGAACGTCTCTGAACGCAGCCTGATGTCGGCTGGTGACGGGAGAGGCAAGTTTTGGGTCAGCTTTATCTCAACAACGTCCGCAAGAACTATGGACATTTCGAAGTCATCAAGGGCGTTCAGCTCGACATCAGGGATGGCGAGTTCGTCGTTTTTGTCGGCCCTTCGGGATGCGGCAAATCCACATTGCTGCGCATGATCGCCGGCCTTGAGGATATTACCGCCGGTGACGTCGTCATTAACGGCGTGAAGGTCAATGAATTGCCGCCGGTCAAACGCGGCATCGCCATGGTCTTCCAGTCCTATGCGCTCTATCCGCATATGACGGTTTTCGAAAACATCGCTTTTCCGCTCCGCGTCGAAAAGATGGAAGAGAACAAGATCAAGGAAAAGGTCGAAGGGGTTGCCAAGATCCTGCAACTCGACCAGCGTCTGCAGCAGCGCCCCGGCATGTTGTCCGGCGGCCAGCGCCAGCGCGTGGCGATCGGCCGCGCCATCGTTCGCGAGCCGAAGATATTCCTGTTCGATGAGCCGCTTTCCAACCTCGATGCGGCGCTTCGCGCCGATATGCGCATCGAGCTTACCAATCTTCACCGGACGTTGCAGGCGACGATGATCTATGTCACCCACGATCAAGTCGAGGCCATGACCATGGCCGACCGCATCGTGGTGCTGAATGCCGGCGAAATCGCCCAGGTCGGCGCGCCCCTCGAGCTCTATCACAAGCCCGCCAACCTGTTCGTCGCCGGTTTCATCGGAAATCCGAAAATGAATTTCCTGAAGGTCATTTGCAAATCCGTCGGCGCCGAAGGCGTGACTGTGGAATATGAGGGCCAGACGGTAACGGTGCCGGTGGAGCCTCGCGCCGGCCTTGAAGGCAGGCAACTGACGCTTGGCATTCGCCCGGAACATACCGGTCTTGAAACGGCTGACCTCAATGTGAAGGTGTCGCCCAGCGTCATCGAGCGGCTGGGGGTGAACACGATCGCTTATGGCGTAGCCCCGACGGGCGAGAACTATTGCGCGCTGCTGTCCGGTTCCGCGCCTGTCGTCGTTGATGAACCGATCATCACCGGCATCAAGGCATCGGATTGCCACCTGTTCGATGAAAGTGGCATTGCGCTGGAACGGCGCGTCGACCTTTCAGTCCTCAAGCTTATCCAATAAGGGGCAGGAACCGGGTCATGAAATCTGTTTTCCCGTGCCCGGCTGTTTCTGATGCGATGCATTTCCGGCGGTCTTCCGTCGTCGCCGCCAGACGAAAAAACAACGCCGGGCTTTCGGCCCGGCGTTCGCAGCGTTCCCGCATGCCTGCTCTATCATGGCATGGGATTGGGCATGTAACCGGTGAAACCGCTGATCTTCCAGCGTCCTTCGTGCAGCCGGCAATAATAGAGCGTCTGCCATTTCATGACGTCGAAGCCACCATCGGCTTTGCGAAGCCCGCCGTCGAATTTCTTGCGAACCAGCGCAGTTTCGCCTTCCACTTCGATTTCTTCCAGCGTGGTGGTGGCAAAGATGGCGCCCCTTGGGTCTTCGGCAAATTGCTGGGTTTGAAAATCCTTGGCCTGTTTCAGCCACTCGTCGCGATAGGCGGCGAGCGACGGGAAGGACAGGCGCCAATTGTCCGGGTTAGCCTCACGATTGGCGTTAATGCCGAGAAAGCCGTCCTCGACGAAATCGTCTGCGACCTGCGACCAGTCGGCGGTGAGGAACGCATCGATGTCCCGCGTCACCAGCATTTCCCAGATCGAATGGCGGGCGGTGTCTGTTTCGGCAAAGGGGTTCTTGAATGGATCGCGCATGGTTGTGGTCCGTTGTTGAAATTATTTTCAGGATTTGGAGATTTCTCTGGCGCAGATTGTTGGCATATGCTCATCTCGCAATCAACAGAGAAAATTATTTTCAAATCAAGGATGTGCGGCGTGTCGTCATCGGGACGAAAGATGATCGATTCAGGGGTATGTACGGTTGACGGGCGTCTCGGATTAGGATGCATCGGTAACGGGGCCAAGCCTTAAGTTTTGGCGGAACGGAGACCGGTGAACATGGATATTTTCGCAAGAATACAGGAAGACAGGGGGCAGTTCTCGCAATCGGAACGGCGGATCGCCGATATTCTGGTTTCGGACTTCGAATTTGCCGTCAATGCCTCGATCATCGAGCTTGCGGCCCGCGCCGAGGTTTCTCCGCCGACGGTGACGCGTTTCTGCCGTCGTGTGGGTTGTCTGAGCTTTTCAGATTTCAAGGTCAGCCTCGCCAAGACCGCTTATGTGGGCATTCGTTATCTAACCTCGGAACCATCAAGCACGGGCCCGTCGGATGTTGCCGAGGAGGTGCTTGCCAAGGCGCAGGAGGCGCTTTTCCTGCTGCACAAGACGCTTGACCCCGCCCTTGCCGAAAAGGCGGCGATCAAGATTGCCAATGGCGGCATGATCTACGCCTTCGGTGCCGGCGGCAACTCCTCGATGATCGCCTCGGAAATCCAGAACCGGCTATTCCGCCTTGGGCTGCGCGTTTCCACCAGTGCCGATCACAGCATGCAACTGATGATGACGGCCGCCGCGCGCAAGGAAGACGTGATTATCGGTTCGTCCTTTTCCGGTCGCAATATGGAACTGGTGAAGTGTTTCAGGCTGGCGCGGGAAATGGGGGTGACCACCATCGCGCTGACCCAGAGTGACACGCCGCTGGCCGTGGCGGCCGATATCGTCGTGGCCGTCAATGTGCCCGAGGGAAACAACATCTTCCGCCCGACCTCATCGCGTTACGCCTATCTGGCGGCCGTCGATATTCTTGCGACGCTTGCCGCGTATCACCACCGGCAAAGGTCGATGGTGACGTTGCGTCACATCAAACAGCAGCTCGTGGAGCATCGCGATTCGGATGACAAGCAATTGCTCGGTGACTGAGTGCGGATGATAAAAAAATAGGGGCTGCATTGCCTGATATCCCGCACCGTGGCGGGTTGGAAAGCTTCAAGGGAGTGGTAGGAGATGAAGGACAGGAAAGACCAGCTCGCCGTCGTTACCGGCGCGGCAGGTGACATTGGTCGGGCGATTGCGGCAGCACTTTCTGAAAGCCACGCGAAGGTGGTGTTGGTCGATATCGATGGCGGCGCCCTGTCCAATGCGCTTTCGCAGCTTTCCGGTCCCGGCTTCGTTACGAAAACCTGTGATGTCACCGATCCGCAGGACCTTGCGCGGCTGGCCACTGAGGTTGCGGAATTGGGCGACGTCGCAACCCTCGTCAACAATGCGGGTGCCGCAAGGGCCGTAAGCCTGCACGACACGACCGCTGACATATGGCGCAAGGACAATGCCCTCAATCTCGAAGCGCCGTTTCTCTGCTTCAGGGCTTTTGAGGATGCGCTGAAGCGGACACAGGGGTCGGTGGTCAACATTACCTCCGTCAACGGCATGGCGGTATTCGGCCATCCGGCCTATAGCGCGGCAAAGGCCGGATTGATCCATCTGACGAAGCTGATCGCTGTCGAATACGGCAAATTCGGTATTCGCGCTAACGCCGTTGCGCCCGGAACCGTGCGCACACAGGCATGGGAAGCACGGGCGGCCAGCAATCCGCAGGTCTTCGAGGAGGCGAAGCACTGGTATCCGCTGCAGCGGATCGTGCGGCCCGAAGATGTGGCCAGCGCGGTAGCCTTTCTGGCCGGTCCACAGGCGCAGGCCATCAGCGGCGTGTGCCTGCCGGTCGATTGCGGGCTGACGGCGGGGCAGGCGCCGCTGGCCCGGACTTTTTCGCAATCCGAACACTACTGATCGAAGCCCTTTCACGGGCTCAAAACGCAATGAAGGGGAGCATCATGGCGCTCGCAAATTACCGTCTCGAAAATTCATGGCACCCGCTCGCAGAGTCCGCATCCGGCGGCTTTACGTTCACGCTGGTCAATCTTTCCCGCGAACCGCTGAAGGATTTTCGCATCGTCTACACCTCGCTGACGCGGACGGTGGACAAGCCGGCTTGCGGCAATGCCGTTTATCTGCGCCGCAATGCCAATTTCCATGAGTTTGCGCCGCCAGCCGGTTTCGTGCTTGAAGCGGGGAAATCCTGGCGCTTCACCGTCGACGGTCTCCTGAGGCCTGCCCGGCATCGCACCGACGGGGCGAAATCCGCCTATGTCAGCCTTGCTGATGGGACACATCGTGCAGTTGATGTCGGCGATCTGATGCTGGATGGGCGGCATAGCGAGCCGGCGCCCGTGCTGCTTCCGGAAGGCGAGCTCGAACTGCCTTTCGCCATCCAGCCGTGGCCTGCTGAAATCAATGCCGAACCGGGGGAGGGCTTTCCAGTCGCGCTTTTCCCGACGGAAGACGCTAGTACGGAAGAAGTTTTTGCGGTGGAAACCGTGCTGTCGCTGTTCCGTAGGCTTTTTGCCGTTGGCCATGTGCCGTTCAGCCTTGCGCCGACTCATGAGGGTAAACCGCTCCATTTCAAGCAGCATAGCGGGCTGGAAGCCGAGGGTTATCGTCTCACCTTTTCCGGAGAAGCGGTGGTTGTGGAATATTCGGCCGCTGCCGGTCTGCAATATGGCCTGACGGTTCTGGCGCAATTGCTGCATGGCGCGCGTATTGATCCCAAATTCCGCTTCCCGGCGTCGGGCAGCATCAGTGATGCGCCACGTTACAGCTGGCGCGGCTGCCATCTGGATGTCTCGCGGCAATTTTATCCGACCGGCGATGTCGTGCGGCTTATCGATATTCTCGCATGGCTGCGCATGAACCGTTTCCATTGGCATCTGACGGATGACGAAGCGTGGCGTCTCGAAATCAAGGCCTATCCGCTGCTGACCACCGTTGGCGCGACACGTGGTCCGGATGCGCCGCTTCTGCCGCAGCTCGGCAACGGGGCTGAACCGGTTTCGGGCTATTATACCCAGGACGACGTGCGCAGGGTCGTTGCCCATGCGGCGGCATTGAATATCGAAATTGTGCCAGAGGTCGATATTCCCGGCCATAGCACCGCGGCTCTCACCGCCTATCCGGATCTGACGGACGGGCAGGAAGCGCCGGACAGCTATCGTTCAGTGCAGGGATATCCGAACAATGCGCTCAACCCCGCCATCGAACCGACCTATGAGTTCCTCGGCAAGATATTCGACGAGATGGTGGAGCTGTTCCCGTCGCGGCTGATCCATATCGGCGGCGATGAGGTTGCGGATGGTTCATGGTTGGCCTCGCCGCTTGCCAAGGCACTGATGGAAAAGGAGGGGCTCGACGGTACCTTCGGCATCCAGTCCTATTTCATGAAGCGCATTCAGGGGATGCTGCATGAGCGCGGTCGCCAGCTTGCCGGTTGGGACGAGGTTTCGCACGGCGGCGGTGTCGATCCGGCGGGAACATTGCTGATGGCGTGGCAGAAGCCGGAAGTGGGTCTTGAGCTTGCAAAACAGGGTTATGACGTGGTGATGACGCCGGGTCAGGCCTATTATCTCGACATGGTGCAGGATGAAGCCTGGCAGGAGCCGGGTGCAAGCTGGGCCGGCACCGTTCCGCCTTCGCATACCTATGCCTATGAGGCCGTCGGCGAATTTCCCGAGGAATTGAAGGAGCGGATGAAAGGTGTTCAGGCCTGCATCTGGTCCGAACATTTCCTCAACCGCGCCTATTTCAACCATCTGGTTTTCCCGCGGCTACCGGCCATTGCCGAGGCGGCATGGACGCCAAAGGCGCAGAAGGACTGGCTGCGGTTCTCCGCCATCGTTCCCTTGAGCCCGGTTTATTAAGGGGGAAGGTGCCATGCGTATTGCCGTTGGTGGAATCCATACCGAATGCAGCACCTATTCGCCGGTGCTGATGGGCGAACAGGATTTTCGCGTCTTTCGCGGCGCGGAGCTTCTGGAGGCGGAATACTTCAATTTTCTCGGTGAAGGTGGGGCGGACGTGCTGCCGCTTTTGCACGCTCGTGCCGTGCCGGGTGGCCCGGTGTCGCGTGCGGCTTATGATGCGTTCAAGGCGGAGTTTCTTGACCGTCTCAAGGCTTGCCTGCCGCTCGACGGGCTTTATCTAGCCATGCACGGCGCGATGAATGTCGAAGGCATGGATGATGCAGAGGGGGACTGGATTTCCAGCGCCCGCACTGTCGTTGGGCCGGATGTGATCATTTCCGCAAGCTACGACCTGCATGGCAATGTCAGCCAGACCATCATCGATCAGCTGGATATATTCGCCGGCTACCGAACTGCGCCACATATCGACGTGCGCGAGACGATGGTGCGGGCCTGGACGATGTTGCTCAAAGCCCTGAAAACGGGTGAAAAGCCCGGCGTGGTTTGGGCGAAAATTCCGGTTCTCCTGCCCGGTGAAAAGACGTCCACCGAAGATGAACCGGCCAAAAGCCTTTATGCGGTTCTGCCGGGTTATGACGCCCGGCCCGGTATATGGGATGCGAATTTTATGATCGGTTACGTCTGGGCCGATGAGCCACGGGCGACGGCCTGCGCGGTGGTGACGGGATCGGATCGAGAGGCTGCACGGGCCGTTGCGGCCGAAATCGCGCAATCTTACTGGGATGCCCGGCAGGATTTTCGTTTCGGACCCGTGACGGAGCCGCTTGAAGCCATTCTGGATATTGCGGAAAAGACGGCTACCGGGCCGATCATTCTCGCTGACTCAGGCGACAATCCAACGGGTGGCGGGGTGGGCGATCGTGCCGATGTTCTGGCAGCGCTGATTGCGCACAACTGGCAGGGTGCTCTCTTAGGCGGCATAACCGACCGACCGGCGGTTAAAGCCTGCTTTGCGGCTGGCGAGGGGGCAAGCCTTTCCCTAACGATTGGCGGCAGCCTCGACCCGCAGAGCCCGTCGGTCACCGTCGAAGCCAAGGTCCTGAAATTGGACGGTTCCGGCGCTGCGGATCAGCGACAGGCGGTGGTGGGCATCGGTGGCATCACCGTCATTCTGGCGGCGCGGCGCAGGCCCTATCACATGATTTCGGATTTCACCCGTCTCGGTTTCGATCCGAAGGCGGTGAAGCTGCTGGTCGTCAAGTCAGGTTATCTTTCGCCGGAACTTGCGCCGATCGCCAATCCCAACCTGATGGCGCTGACGGAAGGCG
This sequence comes from Agrobacterium sp. 22-210-1, assembly GCF_053522525.1. Lineage (NCBI taxonomy): Bacteria > Pseudomonadati > Pseudomonadota > Alphaproteobacteria > Hyphomicrobiales > Rhizobiaceae > Agrobacterium > Agrobacterium sp. 22-210-1. The sequence goes on from NZ_JBNWCI010000004.1 coordinate 323,602, forward strand.
TTATCAATCAAGATATCGAAAACCTTCCCAACCGCCGCCGGGATGGGGATTTTTACCCATGGAAGCCGCATTTCGATTATATGCCCAAACCCATTCTTTCGGCCCGCTGGCGATGACAGCGGTCCGGTAGCTTTTATCCAGCGATCCGGCGGGGCCGGATCATCTCAGGCGAATATCCATGCCGTCGGCTCTTTCCATCGTCATCAACAATCCGTCGATCCGCATCGGGGCGCTCGCCATCCTGTTTTTCGGATTTTCGAATGCGGCAACCGCACCTTATCAGGCGGTCATCGGCATTCGCGAAATCGGACTCAGCAACACCGTCTATTCCCTGCTGATGCTGTTTGCCGCCATCATCAATGTCAGCGCCAGCGTACTGATGGGCATCGTCGCCGACAGGCTGGGCGAATATCGCAAGCCCATGCTGTTCATCGCGCTCTTCGGTGTCAGCGGTTATATGCTGGTTTATCTGGCGGGTAACGCCACGGCGTTTGTGAGCGCGAAGCTCATTCTCCTGCCGATTTTCGGGGCGATGAACTCGCTGATCTTCGCGCATGTACGCGCCGATGCCCGCAACCTTTCGACGGGCGACATGATTGCCGTAAACTCGATCATGCGGGCCACCATCTCGCTGTCATGGGTGCTGGTGCCGGGCATCGTCGGCATTTTTCTCATCAGTTCCGGCAATATGCTGACGGCCTTCCTGTTTTCGGGCCTATGCGCACTCGTCTGCTTTCTGCTCGTGGCCTTCTGCCTGCCTCGGGCCGCCACGCCGGCGGTGGTGAATACGGAAGCGCGCTTCGGCCTGCGCGCCTCGCTTGCGGAAATCGGATCGCGGCGAGTATTGCTGCGGATCATCGCCATCGCGCTCATCTGCTCGATGCTGCATCTCAATGATTCGATACGTTCGCTCATCATAACGGGGCAGGCGAAGGGTACGGTTGCGGATATCGGCATCGTGGCGGGCATCGTCGCCGCACTGGAAATCGTTTTCATTCTCCTATGGGGCTGGATCGAGAAGAAGGTGCCGCAAACACTGACCTTGGCGGCGGGAGCGGTGCTTTATGCGCTTTACCTCATTCTGCAGGGGCTTGCGACGGAGCCCTGGCATATCTACGCGCAGACTTTCATCAGCGCGCTGGGGGCTGCTGCCATCATCAGCATCCCCATCACTTATCTGCAGGAATTGATCGCAGACCGGCCGGGGCTTGGAAGCTCGCTGATCGCGGTCAATATCTTCCTCGGCGCCGGTCTTGGCGCGTTGATTTTTGCCTTGGGAACGATGGTTTCCACCTATTCGGGAACCTCCATATTGGGGGCGATCGTGGGTCTTGGCGGCGTTTATATGCTCTACACGCTTGATGGGACGGGTCGCCGCAGGTAGAGCGTCGGACCGAAAAGTGCGGGCGGGTTTCGGATGGTCCGGTGCGTAAACAGGGCACGTTCAAATGAAAGAGGTTAGGATGATTCTCGAGATTTGCGTGGACGATGTGGCCGGTCTGGAAGCGGCGGTTCGGGGCGGAGCCGATCGGATCGAGTTGTGCGCTGCGCTCTCCGGCGGCGGCGTCACGCCGTCTGCCGGCTTCATGCAACGGGCGGCGTCCTGTGGATTGCCCGTCAGCGTGATGATCAGGCCACGCGCCGGTGACTTCGTGTTCACGCGCGACGAAGCCGATGTGATGAAACGCGATATCGACGCGGCACGTGCGGCAGGCCTTTCCGGCCTGGTGCTTGGCGCATCGCTTGGCGACGGCTCGCTTGATATTGCCCTGCTCGAAGAACTGTGCCGTCACGCCGATGGGCTGGATATGACGCTGCACCGCGCCTTTGATGTCGTTCCCGACATGGATGAGGCCCTTGAGGCCGCCATTGCGCTGGGTTTCCCGAGAATTCTCACTTCCGGTGGCGCACGTTCAGCGCTTGAGGGGATCGAGGCTCTGGCGCATCTATCGGAGATCGCCGCAGGCCGGATCGTCATCATGCCGGGTGCCGGCGTGCGTCCGCAGAGCGTGCAGGCATTGCTGGATCGCTTTCCAATCACGGAAATCCACGCATCCTGTTCCGCCGTCCCGCCTTATGATCCGGAAAGCCGGGTAGCGAAGCTCGGTTTCACCGGCGATGGCCGCAAGGGCACGGATGAGGCGGCGGTTCGCGAATTAAGGGCGATCCTCACCGCTCATCATAAAGGCGGCGCAAAGCTCTAGCCGTACCGGCCGCGCCATCGAGATCAAGGTGGATCGTGTCCGGTCCCGGCAGGGCCAATGCCGCCGTGATGGCATCGGCCATGGATTTCGCGGAGATATCCCTTTCCTCCAGCACATGTGCCAACCCCAGCCGCACGAGCCGCTCGGCACGGGCGCTCTGTTCGGTTTCGCCACCCGCCGCGAAGGGGATGAGGAGAGAACGGCATTTGGCCTGAAGAATATCGCAGACGGTATTGTAACCGGCCTGCGAAACCGAAAGGCGCGCGCCGGCGAGCAGACTCGCGAAATCCTTGCGGAAACGGAAGACAGAGACATTGTCCGGTGCCTCAGCCGAAATTGCATCGAAATCCACCTGGGGCATGTTGGGGCCGGTGACGAGGCACCAGTTCTTGATGCCGTCCAGCAGCGGTGCGGCCTCAAGGGCGGCCCGAACAAGTGCTGCACCGACTGCGCCACCGCCGGCGGACACTACGATATCGAATTTCTCCGCCGGTTGCGGCGGTGGGTTCGGGGCGACAAGGCCAGTATAGATGATGCGCTGACTGATCTCGCCGGCGAGGGGAAAGGTGTCTTCCAGCCGGGCGAAATCCGGATCACCATGCACCAGCACGGCATCGAAATGTTTTTTCACCAGCGACACGGTTTCTTCGTCCCGACCCGGCTTGGTTTTTTCCTGCAAGATGTCGCGCAGCGATGTCATGACCAGTGGGCGCGGTTCGCTGTCCTCGATCTCGTCCAGAAGCGGCAGCAATTCGAACCGCACCTGCCTGCGGCCGAAGGGGAAAGCTTCGATGATGACGATATCGGGTTTTGCACCGTGATAGGCGCCGATCAGCATATCGGTTCGAAGCTTCCTGAAGCCGTCGTCCACTGGTTTGCCGGAACTGTCGACAAGGCCGGAAAAGCTGCCATCGCTGACGGCGATCGGCGGTAATTCGACATGGCGGATTCCCTCACCCGGAAAGCCCGGAACCGGGGTGCCGCCCGTCACCAGAACAATATCGAAACCATCCGCCTGAAGGGCATTGGCAATGCGGCTGGCGCGGGCGATGTGGCCGATACCCAGAAGGTGCTGGACGTAGAAAAAGACGGAAGGGCGTTTTTCCGGATCACTCATGGTGCTTTTTCCCATTCGGTCTCAAACAGGGCTTTCAGCTCGTTAATGCTGGTGCGGTGATCGAAGGCGGTTCGCACGCGGTTCTCCGCGGCAGCGCCCAGACGCTGACGCAATTGTGGATCGGTGATCGCGGCGCGCAACGCCTCGGCGAAGGCGGCGGGATTTTCCGGCTCGGTCAGCAGGCCGTTTTCGCCAGAGACGAAAAACTCCGGAATTCCGGAAATATTGGTGGAAATGCAGGTCAGCGCCTGGCTGGCGGCTTCGACCAGCACGTTGGGAAGGCCGTCGCGGTCGCCGTCGCTGGTGATGCGGCAGGCAAGTGCGAAGAGATCCGCTTCGCGGTAATTCTCCAGCACCTGCTTCTGGTCCATGGCGCCGGTCCAGACGATCCTGTCGGCGATGCCAAGCTCATCGGCGAGTTTCTTCAGCACGGCAAGTTCGTCGCCGCCACCGATATGGGTGAAACGCCAATGGACCTCTTGCGGCAGCGAGGCCAGCGCCTGCAGCAGAATATCGATGCCTTTTTTCTTGACTGCCCGGCCGACGCTTAAAATCCGGACCGGATCATCTGCGTCCGATCCATCTCTTGCCGGTCGCGATGTTTCGAAATGCGGGAAGCGGGTGAGATCGAGCCCGTGATAGCTGAGATGCACATTCCGTTTTGCCCCGGCAAGGGTCTGCAGGTGCTGAAAACCGCCGGCGGTGCAGGTCACTGCCCAACGGGCGCTTTGCAACTTGGCGGCAAGGTCACGATCGTCCGAGGTCCAGATATCCTTGGCGTGAGCGGAAATCGTCCAGGGCGTTCCGGTGATCAGATGCGTATAGGCGGCGACCGAGGCGGGCGTGTGAATGAAGTGAACATGCAGCCACTCGGCATCCACAGGCCATTCATGCGCCAGCACGGCGGCCTGCCCGAAACGGCGGAAGCGGTTGCGGCTGAGATCATGCGGCAGATCGCTGAAAAACCGGCGGAGCGCCTTGGTGAAGCCCGGCTTTTTTCGGCAGGCCCAGAGCGCTTTCAGAACACGCAGGGGTTCCTCATGCAGATATTCCGGCAGGTATGTGACGGGCGCGTGGATTTCGTCATGAACGGGATGACGCTTTTTGTCTGTCGGCCGGCGCATGGACATGAGTTCGAGTTTCAGTCCGGCCTTTTCAAGTCCCAGAAGTTCCTGGGCAATGAAAGTCTCGGACAGGCGCGGATAGCCCTTGAGGAGCACCACGATTTTTTTTGTATCGGTCACGTTGCGCGTGTCTCTTTTGAAGCGGTGATTATCAGGGAGCCGGTCACGCGGTGAGCGTGATTGGCATCCGCTCGCCCTCGGGCGGCAGCCATTCGGCGATCCGTTTCGATATGTTTTCCAGGCCGTCGAGCTTCAGCTCCCGCGAATTGACGGAGGGCGGTGCACGGTTCGGCAGGGCTTTGAGAGCTTCCGCCATTTTTGCGGGGTTTTCGGCGTCCTCCGGCAGAAGCATGTCGAAAAGGCCGAGTTCCGAGGCGCGGCTGGCGCGGATCAGCTGCTCTTCCCGCGGCACGGTGCGCGGCACGACGAGGGCGGGCTTGTCGAAGGACAAAATCTCGCAGACGGTGTTATAGCCGCCCATCGACACGACGGCCTGGGCGCCGGCGACAAGATCTTCCATGCGGTTGTCGAATTCGATGATCTCGATATGGGGAATATCGGCAACGCTGCTCATGAAGCGCTGGCGCTGATCGGCCGGCATATAGGGGCCGAGCACCACAAGTGCCTTATGTGTCAGTTCGCTGTCATGGCGGTAGGCGTTGATGACATCGTCGATCAATTCGCTGCCATCGCCGCCGCCGCCGGTGGTGATGAGAAGGTAATCGCCTACCGGCCGGTGTGCCACGGTTTCTGCCTGCGTTTTCGACCTTTGCAGGAAGCCGACGAAATCCATCTTGTCACGAACGTTTTCGGGGACATCCAGCCCCGTCAGCGGGTCGTGAAAATCCGGCGGGCCATAGACCCAGACATGGTCATAAAACTGGCCGATCTTGGTCATGACGTTGTTGCGCTTCCACTCGGCTTCGAGCAGTTGCGGCGCATCCATGACATCGCGCAGGCCGATGACGAGCTTGGTTCCCTGTCCCTTGAGATAGGCGAGGGTTTCCTCCACTTCACCGCGAAGACCCATGGGTTCCTTGTCGACGATGAAGATGTCAGGCTTAAAGCTTTCGGCCGTATGATAGATGATGGAGCGGCGCATCTTCAGGGTTTCCTGAAGATCGATGTGCCTGTCCATCGAAGTATATTCGCCATTGCGCAGCTTGATGACGCTCGGGATTTTCACGAAATCGACGCGGGCGCGATAATCGAAAGCGCCGGCAATGGTGGCGCCCGAAATGATGAGGACGTTGAGGCCGCGATAATCTTCCACCAGCGCATGGGCGATCGTGCGACAACGCCGCAGATGCCCGAGGCCGAAAGAATCGTGGCTGTACATGAGAATACGCGCGTCGTTCAAACGGGAGGTCATGGGCCACACCTCTTATTGCCTTTCACGATAAAGGCGATGGCGGAAAGGCAGTTCATCAAGGCGTATTCCATTTTATCTGAAAGGGTCCGCAGCATCACGTAGTCCGTCACCGAAGAAATTAAAGGCCAGAATGACGAGAACGACCGGGATCGTCGGTATGAGAAGCCATGGATATAGCGCAATGACGCTGACGCTGCGCGCCTCCGTGAGCAGAATTCCCCAACTTGTGATCGGTGGGCGCAGACCTAGACCGAGAAAGCTCAGCGCGGTTTCGCCGAGGATCATGCCCGGAATCGTCAATGTGGCCGAGGCGATGAGATGCGACATGAAGCCGGGAATAAGATGTCTGCCGATGATGCGCGGTGTGCCCGCACCCATCAATTGTGCAGCCAAAACATAGTCTTCCTCGCGAAGCGCCAGCAATTTCGAGCGCACTGCACGCGCCAGCCCCGTCCAGTCCAGCATGCCGAGAATGATGGTAATGCCGAGATAGACGAGGATCGGGCTCCAGGTCACCGGCATGATTGCCGCGAGCGCCAACCATAGCGGAATGCTTGGAATGGATTGCAGGACCTCAATGATGCGCTGGACAATCAGATCGAAGGTGCCGCCGCGATAACCGGCGAGACCGCCGATCACAATGCCGAGAACGAAGCTCATGGCGACGCCGAGAAGGCCGATGGTAAGCGAGATGCGCGCACCGTAGATGATCCGCGACAGCACATCGCGTCCGAGGCGATCGGTGCCGAGCAGGAACATTTCGCCACCTTCAGCGGGGCAAACAAAGTGGGTTCTGCCTTCGAACATGCCCCAGAAACGGTAGGTATCGCCCTTGCAGAAGAAACGTAGCGGCTGAACATCCGTCGGCACGTCGCGATAGACACGCCTCAAATTGTCCATGTCGAGCGTCATTTCCCGACCGTATACGAAAGGCCCGACAAATTTTCCGTTGTCGAACAAATGAATGGCCTGCGGCGGGGCGTAGATATGTTCAATATTGCGGGTATGGAGATTGTAGGGCGCGAGGAACTCGCTGATCAGGATCGAAAGATAAAGCACCACCAGAAAGGCGCCGGACCACACCGCGATCCTGTGCTGGCGGAACTGCCACCACATGAGCTTCAGCTGCGATGCCTTGCTGAAGGCTGCCATTCCGGATGTATTCGGTTCGATCAGCGAAGGATCGAAAGGCGCGGTCGAGACGTAATGGGGCAGCGCTTCGCCTGAATTCGGGATGGATGAAGTCATTTGACGTTACCACCTCCGAAGCGGATTCGCGGGTCGAGTATGGCAAGGGCGATATCCGACACCAGAACGCCGATCACCGTCAGGAAAGCGAGGAACATCAGGAACGAACCGGCCAGATACATATCCTGGCTTTGCAGGGCCCGGATGAGCATGGGGCCGGTGGTCTCGAGCGACAGGACGACGGCGGTGATTTCCGCACCTGATATGATGGCGGGCAGGATCGAGCCGATATCCGAGATGAAGAAATTCAGCGCCATGCGCAAGGGGTATTTGGTCAGCACCTTGAAGGGGTGCAGGCCCTTGGCCCGGGCGGTGACGACATATTGTTTCTGCAATTCGTCCAGAAGATTGGCGCGCAGGCGGCGGATCATGCCGGCTGTGCCAGCCGTTCCGATGATGAGGACGGGTATCCAGATATGTTCGAGGATCGATCTGAACTTCGCCCAGCTCATCGCTTGGTTCAGATATTCCCGGTCCATCAGATGGCCGATGGAGATGCCGAACCAGATATTGGCAAAATACATCAGGATCAGCGCCAGCATGAAGTTGGGGATGGCGATGCCGAGCAGGCCGAGAAAGGTCAGGCCATAATCGCCCCAGCTATATTTATGCGTGGCAGAGTAGATGCCGATTGGAAAGGCGATCAGCCAGGTGACGATGATGGTGAGGAACGACACCAGAACCGTGAGCCAGAGGCGGTCTCCGACGACATCGCTAACGGGCAGCTGATATTCGAAGGAATAACCGAAATCGCCGACCAGCATGCCCGTCGCCCAGCGGAAGTAGCGGATCGGGGCAGGCTGGTCGAAGCCGTAGCGGGCGCGCAGCTCTTCGATTTCGGCAAGGTTGGCCGTCTCGCCCATGGCACGCAGTTCGGCGACATAGCTTTCGAAATAATCGCCCGGCGGCAGTTCGATGATGGTGAAGACCAACATCGAAATCAGGATCAGCGTGGGGATCATGACGAGGATGCGCTTGAGAATATATCGCAGCATATCAGGCGTCCCCGTCGTACCAGAAGGCATCCGGCAGGTAGACGCCGAGATACGATGTGGGTTCATAACCGAAAAGCGCTTTTTCCGGCACGTTTCGCATGCGTTTGACATGGACGACAGGCTGAAGCGCGCCGTTGACGATGCCGATGGAAAATACCTGCTGCGTATAGATGCCCAGCATTTCCAGCCAGATGGCCTCGCGCTCTTCCTCGGTGACGCTTCGGCGCCATTTTTTCAGCAGGCCGAGCAGATGTGCCGCTTCCGGCAAATCGGGCTCCTTGCCCTCGCGACCGCCGGAAAGATAATGGATGCCCCAGACCGGCCATTGCAACTGGTCGTCACCGGTGGGCGCAAGGCCGGAAGGCAGCATGTCCGGGGTCGGCACACCATTGTCCATGCCCATCCATACCGACATCATCACCTCACCGCCCATGGCGCGCTTGCGGAAGACATCGCGCTGGGTGGGGCGGACCGAAACCGCAACGCCGATATGCCGCCAATGATCCGTCACCAGTTCCATCACGTCTGTCTCGAGCGTGCTTTCGCCTGTCGTCTCGACGATGATATAGGCCGGGCGGCCATCGGGCAGGAGCCTTATGCCGGCATTGTCGCGCTTGTCGAGACCCACTTCATCGAGCAGCCTGTTGGCTGCCGCGCGGTCGAAGGCGCTCCAGGCTTCGGCAAATTCCGGCCGGTAGAGCGGGCTTTCCGGCAGAACCGTGTCGGCGCTTTCCTTCGCCAGCCCGTAAAAACAGACCATGTTGATTTCGTGCCGGTTGATCGCAAGGGACAGTGCACGGCGCACCCGCACATCCTGGAAATAACCCCGCCATGCCGGGTCGGCGCAATTGAGGTTCGGCAGAAGCGCAACGCGCGATCCTTGCGAGCGCTTGTAAAGGTTGACCTTCAGGGGGAAGCGCTTTTCGGCATCCTTCAGGAAGGTGTAGTCGGCGAAATCGAGGCCGAAATATTGCAGATCGCTGTCGCCGGATGCCGTTTTGGCCGAGATGATGTCGGATGAGGTGACGTTCAGCAGGAAGCGATCGAGATAAGGCAGCTGCAGGCCGTTTTCATCGACGCGATGGTAATAGGGGTTGCGCTCGAATACGAACTGTTCGGCCGGTGGCGAGGTCGTGTTGCGCCATGCGTCCAGCGTTGGCAAAGCGGGGTTTTCCGGACGCACCTGCCGCGACATCTTGATATGCAGACCGCTCCAGTCATCCGCCTTGTTCTTCTTGATGAGTTTGGCGAGATTTTCGGCAGTCTGATATTTGATGTGGAACTGCTTCATATAAGCGGCGGGCAGGAACAGTCTCGCCGGCGAGGCAGCTGCAAGTTTCGCCAGAAAATCCGGGTTCGGACCTTCCCAGGTGTAACGCACGGTCATCTGGTCGACGACTTCGATCAGGGGCGGATTGTTGTTGACCAGAAGTTCGATCGGCGGACCGCCCTTATGGATTTCCTTATTGAGAGCGACATCCTCCCAGAAATAGCGGAAATCCTCCGAGGTAAAGTCGCTGCCATCGGACCATTTGTGGCCCTCGCGCAGCTTGAAAGTGAAGATACGTTCTTCCTGAACGTCGTAGCTTTCCAGAATGTCCGGGTGCAGCTCGAATTTTTCGTCATAACCGACCAGCCGGGCATAATTGCTGATAGGCATCAGCCTGATATCGCGTTGGCCGCCGATGAGCATGCGCACGGAGCCACCATGTTTTCCCGGCTCGCGGCCGAGCGATTTCATATTCATGACGCGGGGGTTTTTCGGCAGGCGTTCCGCAACGTCGGGCAACTCGCCCTTTTCCCGCTTTTCCTTGAAATAATCGGGGTCCGTATAGGCGGCGCGCGCATAGGCCGGCAGGAAGACGGAGGCCAGCAGGGCGAGAGTGGTGCGGCGCGTGATCAAGGGCGAAGCTCCCGGATATCAACGTTGCCGTTTGCGAGAACGAAATGGCCGTCGCCCAGATCGGCGGAGATCATGTCGCCATCACCCTCGTCACGGAACTGTTTGCCCCAGTCGAATTTGCCCGTCGCGCTGATTTTCCCAATGGTACGGAAATCGAGCGGACGGTCGAGGTCGGGAAAGGGCACGGCCGCCAGCAGCGATTTCGTGTAGGGATGCACGGGGGAGCGCATCATGATTTCCCGTGGTGCCAACTCAACGATGCGGCCTTCGCACATCACGGCCACGCGGTCGGCCATGTAATCCACCACCGCCAGATTGTGCGAGATGAAGAGGTAGGTGAGGCCGAGGTCTTTCTGCAAATCCTTGAGCAGGTTGAGGATTTGTGCCTGAACCGAGACATCGAGTGCGGAAACGGGTTCGTCACAGATCAGCAGTTCGGGCCCGAGCGCCAGTGCTCTCGCAATGCCAATGCGCTGCCTCTGGCCGCCGGAGAAGCTGTGCGGATAGCGGTTCAGCGCGCTTTCTCCAAGGCCGATGGCCTTGACGAGATTGCGGACTTTTTCGGCGCGGTATTTCGCATCACCCCGCCCGTGGATTTCCAGCGGCTCGCTTAAGATGTTGCCGACCGTCATGCGCGGAGACAGTGAGGAGATGGGGTCCTGAAAGACCATCTGTATTTTCGAGCGCAGCTCCTTGAGGTCGCCGTCCCTGGCATTGAGGACGTCGATATCGCCCTGCGGACGGTGGAAGGTGACGGAGCCTTCATCTGGACGGACGGCGCGCATGAGGATCTTGCTGACGGTGGTCTTGCCGCTGCCGCTTTCGCCCACCAGCCCGAGGCATTCGCCACGGTGGATTTCAAAACTGACGCTGTTGACGGCCTTGGTGGCGTTGGCATCACCTTTGCGGAACCAGCTGGATTTGCGGGTCGTGAAGGTCTTGCTGATATTATCAACGGTCAAAAGCGGGCCGGGGGTCTTGTTCACCGCAGCGGTTTTTTTGCCGACAAGGCTTTCGTGATCAACCTTGATTTCACGCAGCGCCTTCAGCCTCTCACCGGGCTTCATGTCAAAATGCGGCACGGCGGCCATCAGGCCCTTGAGATAGGGATGGCTTGGCGACTTGAAAATCTCGTCGACCGTTCCGGCTTCCATGATCTCGCCCTGATAGATCACGGCAACTTCGTCGGCGATATTTGCCACCACGCCGAGATCGTGGGTGATGAGCAGCATGCTCATGTTCAGACGGCTCTGGAGATCACGCAGCAGCTTGAGGATTTGCGCCTGGATGGTCACGTCGAGCGCCGTCGTCGGCTCGTCGGCGATCAGCAGCGCCGGACGACAGATCAGCGCCATGGCGATCATGGCGCGCTGGCGCATGCCGCCGGATAATTCGAAGGGATACATGTTTACGACCTTCTTGGGTTTGGAAAACCCTACGAGGTCGAGCGTTTCATACATTTTTTCCGCGCGTTCCGCCGGTGACAGAATGCTGTGGATGCGCAGCGCCTCATCGATCTGATTACCGACGGTGTGCAGCGGCGAAAAGGAGGTCATGGGCTCCTGAAAAATCAGCCCGATGCGGTTTCCGCGTATCGAGCGGATTTCCCGGCCGTCTTTCGGCAATTGCAGCAGATCGACGGGGCCGGCTGCAGCATTTTCCGGATCGGTGAATAGCACCCGGCCGTTCACCCGCGCCGTTTTGGGATGGATGCCCATGATGGTCTGGCCGATGACGGATTTACCCGAGCCGGATTCTCCCACAAGTGCCGTGACTTTTCCGGGAAGGATGCGAAGGCTGGTGCCCCTCACGGCATCAATGGTGCCGCCCATAAGAGAAAACGAGACCCGCAGATTTTCAATACGGAGCAAATCTGCGCCTGCGCTCATGCCAAAGGGTTCCTTGCCGTCTCTTTATCGTTGCCTTGTGACAATTTGCTCAGGAGGGCTTAAAGGCACGTTATCGCAGGGTTTGTTGTCTGTCTATGCTTCTGAAACATCGAATTGTGCAGCAAATTCAAAGCCGGCTTCTGAAACGCAATGGCTTGCCTGACGGCTCTTGTTTGGCGATATGTTAACGAGTGTTTCTGGATGAGGATCCATGTCCGACAAGAAATATTATGACGCGCAGCTGGAGAAAGCCCGGCAGTTGCAAAATGACGGCCAATATGCGGAAGCGCACGTGCTTCTTCTATCTCTGGTTGCGGAAAAAGATGGGCACCTGATGGGCGAGCGGACGGTGCTTGGCCTGCCACGCCGGCTGCACGCGGCGCGATTGCGCCTTGCCAAGGCGGAAGGCGATATGGTTGCCAAAATCGGTTACCAATATACGCTGGTGCCGCCGCCTCATGTGCTGGCAAAATATGCACAGTTTTCGCCGGAAGAGCGCCACACGCTCAATCTCAAAAGCAGGGAAAATGTGCCTCGGTTCATCCACCAGATATGGATCGGGCAAAAAGCCCCGCCGGTATCGGTGGAAGCCTGGGCCGCTCATGCCGCAAGGCACGGCTATGGCTACCGTCTCTGGCGGGAGGCCGATCTTGAGCGGGAAGGCGTGTTTGCAGACGCCGTCTTCAAGACCATGCTGGATCAGGGAGATTATCCGGGCGCGGTGGATGTGGCCCGTTATATTGTACTGGAACGGTTTGGCGGCATTTATCTCGATTGCGACTGGTATCCGGCGCGGGACGATGTGAGTTTCGATGCATTCCTGCCTCTGGTGGGGCTGACGGCATTCGACGAAAAAACGCCGCGTGATACTGGTCAGGGCAGCATGTTGCTTGCCAATTCCTTTATCGCCGCCCCGGCGGGTCATCCCGTTTTTCGCAGGATGCTGGAGGCGTTTCCCGGTATCGTCAAGGAGATGCCACGTGCACCGGCCTGGTGGTCGACCGGACCGCTGATTTTTACTGTCATCGCCCGGGAGGGAAGCATCAGCCTCGCACCGGCGGCGTTCGTTGCTGCGTCTCTTGCCGATCGCACGCCGTTTGCGGCGGTCGAAGCGCTTCGGCAGGAGCTCACCGAGGCGAATGGTCTGCTGATCGCCTGGAAATCATGGTGAGATTTCGTCAACGAGGTCTCTGGAAGAGCGCCATCTAGCAGCGGGATGATTTTTGGTTGCTTCGAAAAGCCGACGAAGAAAACGCCAGACATTCTCGTCGTGCACGAGATGATGCGTGAGGATGCCGGTGGTGCCCCCGTCTTCGGCAGTCTTCAGGATGCGGGCAGCGGTTTCGGCGAAAAGGATGTCGTCGTCGCGGCCGCCTCGGCTGCCGTGCCAGTCGATCACGTCGACATGGGTGTTCAGACGCGGCGGCAGGGTGTTTTTCTCCGGGCCGAAAACGGACAGGGCGCGATATCCGAGACCCGCCAATCCCTCGATGACAATGCCATCCACGCGGTTCCATGGCGGCACGAGCATCGGCACGAAACGTGTGCCATGCAGGTCGTGGAGTTTATCCAGTCCGGATTGCAATTCGTCGAGCACGAGGGAAAGCTCCCGGTGAGCTCCGAGTTCCTGTTTCTTCTCGCCGTTCCCGGCATAATTTGTGTGCGACCAGCCATGCACGGCCACATGGGCAATATCCGACGCATCCAGATATTGCGCGAGCCTGTCCGTCGTCATTTCGGGAATGACTGCGAGGGTGACCGGAACGGAAAAGCTGCGGCAAAGATCAAGCAGCGTATCGAGCGCGGATGTCGGCTCCACGGCATCGTCGTCCCGGAGCCAGAGATCGGCGGTCATGCCGCGCCGGCTGCATTCATCCAGTGCTGCAACCAGTTTTTCTACACTCATGATCTTCGCGCCTTTGCTTGCAGCAGGATATGGTCCAGCGTTGTTGCGGCGTTTTCCAGAGATCTTTCATTGACGACGAAATGGCGGGCCGCTTTTGCCAGTTCTTCGCGCTGCCTGTCATTGCCCAGCAGGGTTTTGATTGCGTCGGCATAGGCGGCTGTATCATTTTCCGGTGTCAGTAATCCTGTGATGCCGGATTTTACCACTTCGGGAACACCGGCCACTTTTTCGGCCACCACCGGCAGGCCGGCGGCCTGTGCCTCAAGATAGGCAAGACCATAGGCCTCGCCATGGCCGGGCCAGACATAGAGGGATGCTTTGGAAAGAAGCGCGGCGATCTCGGTTGCGGTTTTTTCGCCGTGCCAGACAAGACGGTTGTCGGGAAATTCGCTGAACATGGCCTCTACAGCGCCGCGTTCCGGCCCGTCACCGATGATATCCAGCGTCCAGTCGAGATCCTGCGGTAACAAAGCGAGTGCTTCAGAAAGCGCGCGATAGCTGTTCAGCTTGTCGCCCGCCCGCATCATGGCGACGGTGATGAGCTTTGCCGGTGTCTGGTCTGGGGCATTCGCAAGAAACTTTTCGGTATCGATAAAGGGCGGCAACATTGCAGAGTGCAGGGTTGGGGAAGCGCGCAAAAGCCCTTCGCGATCCCGTGCGGTGAAGCAGATATTGACCGCGGCCGCGTTCAATGCGGCCAGCAATTCATCCTGTATCGCCTGCCAGCCCATTGCATTGCGCTTTGGCGAATAGGAGGCCTCGGCGGTGACGTAGGCAATATCGAAACGGCTGGTGAGTTCCGGCCCGAGTAAATCCGGGGCCTTGTAGTAAGGGTGGTAACAGAACCAGAGGTCCGGCGCGCCTTCCTGTTCCCAGCGCTTGGTAATCGTCTCGATTTCACGCTCGGCCGCATCGACAAGCGAGGTTCGTGCCGGATCATCCGCCTGCTTCAAAAAGCTGCGCAGTTCGGAAGCAACGAAGACCGTGTGGCCGCCCATCGTCATCGCCTGCATCAGCAGGCGCGCCATCAACCGGTCTCCGGAAGGAACGGGATGGTTGGGCGATTTGAGCGGCGAATAAAAAGCGATCTTCATGCCGATGGTTGTGCGTTGGCGGCGGTTCCTGCGTCAACCGGAATTTGAAAGGGCCGAGCCTTGACAGCCCGGCCATTCTTGCCCAACTGAAAGGCATCTTTTGCACATGCGCGGAGCGTGACACGCTTTGAATTCTTCTGACGTTTCCCAGAACCTGCTTTCCAGCATCGAAAACAAAACCGCCAAGGCGGGCGTGATCGGCCTCGGCTATGTCGGCTTGCCGCTGGCCATGACGGTTGCCAAGGCCGGGTTCAGGGTCGTCGGCTTCGATATCGACCCCGGTAAAATTACCGCGATCGATGCGGGCCGCAGCTATATCGAGGCGGTATCCGATGAGGTGCTGGCAAGTGTCAGGCAGGACGACGGTTTCGCCGCGACCGCAGATTTCACCCGACTGGCCGAATGTGATGTGATCGCCATCTGCGTGCCGACGCCGCTTACGAAATATCGCGAGCCTGACCTTTCCTATGTCGAAAAGACCTGTCGGGATATTGCCGCGCATCTGCGCAAGGGGCAGCTCGTGGTACTGGAATCGACCACCTATCCCGGCACGACCGACGGGGTGGTGAAGACCATTCTGGAGAGCAGCGGGCTTGTTTCCGGCGTCGATTTCTTCATCGGCTTTTCGCCCGAGCGGGAAGATCCCGGCAATCGCGATTTCGAGACTTCGACCATTCCGAAGGTCGTCGCCGGCGATGGCGAAGCGGCCGGAAAACTGATGGCCGCGTTTTATGGTTCGGTTGTCAAAAAGATCGTGCCCGTTTCGACAAACGCTACGGCTGAGGCGGTGAAAATCACCGAAAACGTCTTCCGTGCCGTCAATATAGCGCTCGTCAATGAACTCAAGGTCGTCTACGAGGCCATGGGCATCGACATATGGGAAGTGATCGACGCGGCGAAAACCAAGCCTTTCGGTTTCATGCCGTTTTATCCTGGTCCGGGCCTCGGCGGCCACTGCATACCGATCGATCCGTTCTACCTCACCTGGAAATCACGCGAATATGAATTGCCGACGCGGTTCATCGAGCTTGCCGGGGAAATCAACACCGGCATGCCACGCCACGTCGTCGGGCGGGTTGCGGAAGCGCTCGATATTCATTCCGGCAAGGCGCTCAGCCGTTCGAAGGTTCTGGTCGTCGGCCTCGCCTACAAAAAGAATGTGCCCGATATTCGCGAAAGCCCCTCGCTGAAGCTCATCGAACTTATCCAGGAGCGCGGTGGTGAAGCGGCCTATTATGATCCGCATGTGGCGGAAATTCCGAAAACCCGCGAATACAGCCATCTGATGGGCATGAAATCGGTGTCATGGGACAGGCAGACGATCGGCGCTTTCGACGCCGTTCTCGTGGCCACCGACCATGACAATGTTGATTATGCCGCGCTCGGTGAATGGGCGCCGCTGATCATCGACACGCGAAATGTCTTTGCGCGGCGAGATATTGCCGCAAAACACATCATCAAAGCCTGATACGGACGGACCATGAGCAGACTGGACAGTTTTATTCGCCGGTTGACCGCGCAGCGGGATATTCTCAACCACCTCGCGGCCGATCTCGATCTGCCGGAAGAGGGTGCGCTGATGGAAATTGGCCTGGGAAACGGACGCACTTTCAATCACCTGCGCGAACTGTTTCCCAGCCGTCGTATCATCGCCTTCGACAGGGCCATGGGTGCTCATGCCTCCTCCGTTCCGGCGGCGGAGGATCTTGTTATTGGTGAAATTTCTGAGACCGCGCCCGCCTTCATCGGTGCGGATGCGGCGATGGTTCATGCCGATATCGGCACGGGCTATCCGGAAAAGGATGCGGTTACACTGACGTGGTTGCCGGATCTTGCCGCCGGCGTGCTGGCGAAAGGCGGCATCGCCGTCAGCGGTCTGCCGCTGGATCATCCCCTGCTCAATCCGCTGCCGGTGCCGAAAAGCGTGCCGACGGACCGCTATTTTCTCTATCGCAAGATTTGAACCCGCGCAGGTAAACAGCAAGGGCCCCGGCCTTGTCCTATAGATAACGTTCGCTCTCTTCCTTCGAAAGCAGGAAAACTTTCATCTGCGAGTTCCGTCCGCGGATGGTGATCTGCTCGCTGCGAAGGTCGGCGGTATCCTGCCCTGCCTGCGTTAGCGCCGGTTCGGAAACAACGATGGCTGCGCCGAATTCCTTGGCCTTGGATTCGAGCCGGCTTGCCACATTGACGGTATCGCCGATAGCCGTCAGGGTTTTTGCGGCGCCGTATCCCATGACACCGACGATGCTCGGGCCGGCGTGAATGCCGACAACGACTTCCAGGCGGACGGCGAATTGTTTCTCCAACCCCTCGTTTAAGATTGCGATATCGCGCAATATGGTGGCAGCCGCCTTCATGGCATTGCGGCAGGCGTGTTCCTCATCCTCTCCAAGTCCAAAAAGGGCCATGGCGCCATCGCCGATGAACTTGTCGAGATGCCCGCCTGCGTGCTCGACGGCCTGGCCGACTATGGTGAAATAACGGTTGAGGAGGAAGACGACATCATAAGGCAGCTTCGCCTCGGACAGCGTGGTGAAGTTACGCAGATCGCAAAAGAGGATGGCGATTTCCTCTTCCCGGCCGGGGCGGGCCAGCTGCGCATCGACCGGCAGGTCGTTCTGCTGAGGCGGCGAAACGAGAAGCGCGATACCAAGATCGCTTGTGGGGCGTAGCTGACAGCCGAGCCGCACATCCGAATCGGCATGGATGCGCCGCAATGTGGTTTGCTCTATGTCTCCGGGCGGCGGAAGCGGGCCTTTGCTGTCCAGAATCTTGACCCGACAGGTTGAGCAGCGCCCTTTGCCGCCGCAGACGGAATAATGTGGTATGCCCGCAAGCCGGCTGGCCTCCAGAATGCTGAGCCCGGCCGGCACACGCGCCTGCGCGCCATGTTCGTAACGAATTTCGATGGCCGTCAACCGTTGCCGCCAGCTGCGCACGCCGCGCAGGACGAAAACCAGCATTACCGCGCCGATAAACGATGTTTCCACCGTCCCGGTGATGAGCCGGATCTGCGTCTCCATTTCCCGTTGCAGCGGTAATTCATCTTTTTGAATGGTATTGTCGACGAGTCCCGGAGGAAGCGCGTATTTTTCGTCGATCTCCGCCAGCCATCGGCCGGCATCGCTGAAGCCCAGCAGCGCCAGAAGCGGCAGCAGCACCGCCACCGTCATGAATAACCCGGCTATTCGCGGATACCAGTCGCGGTAACGCAGCCAGAAATACAGGCCGATGCATCCGTGGACCCAGATCACCACCAAGGCGAGGCTTTGCCATGCGCCCTGTATCGGATTGTTGATCCACAGCCTGCGGATGACAGAGTAGTAGCCAACATCGATGCCATAAAGCATGTGCGACACGCGGATATTGACGGCGTGGCCGATGATCAGAAACGGGATCGACAGGCCGAAAATGACCTGAAGCGCTTCGCGCAACGGCATGCGCAATGTTCTGCGCAGATAAAGCGAGCGCAGAACAAGACAGACATGCACCAGAACCGAACCATAAAAAAGCAGGCTGCTGATGGGGTTGAGCCAGATCAGGCTGAACCATTTGCGCGCCCGTTCGGCGGTGTCGATTGAGATGAGTGCAAGGGAGTGATTGAAAAGATGGGAAAATACAAAAGCAAATATGATGAGACCGGATAAAATCCGGGCCTGTCTCAAGTTGGTCTCCGAAAAGAAACGGATCATGCAAATCCCATCATGTGGTCGCTCAGAGCAGAATCATCATTTAATAAGCCGTGATGTTCTTAGTGCAGGGAATCTCGTGGCAATATCGTGGAGCAAAAGGCTGGTAACGGTCAATTGTGCGTGTTCGAATGTCGCCAGCGCACGGCCTGTTTAAAGGAATCGCCCAGTGTGCTCTCGCTCTTTGTTTTTACGCATTTTCCGGACATAAAACCGCTGCGCATTTTTACTGGAAATTTTCTGGAGGCACGATCGCAATCGCGACTTGGGGACGTTGCCAGGCACCCCGAAACCTTCGCCGCGACCAAGAGGTTGCGGTGACCGCGATCAGAGTTCGATTATCTGGCCGTCCATGGCAGCGAATGCGCCGCCGAACTCGGCTTTTGCCTGTTTTTCGATACTGTCCAGTTCTTCGTCGCTGCGGCTTGGGGCATGGTGGATGAAGCCGACATTTTTTGCGTCGGCCAGCTTGGCGAGGCGGATCGCCTGTTGCCAGGACGAATGGCCATAACCGCGATAAAGGCCCATTTCGTCGTCGGTGAACATGGCGTCGTAGAGGAAAAGATCGACGTCCCTGATCAGATCGAGCACGGTTTCGTCGATGCTGCCCGGCTCATGTTCGGTATCGGTGATGATAGCGAGGGACTTTCCTTCCCAGTCCAGCCTGTATCCGATGGCATTACCGGGATGATTGAGCATTCCGGTTCTGATTGAAAGGCCGGGGCGCGGGTTGAGCGTGTCGCCGGGCATGAAGTCCCGCGTCGCCATTCTTGCGCAGCAAACCTCCAGCGGCACGGGGAACCAGGGTGGGCTCATGAAATCCTTGAGCATTTCCCGCGTTGTCATAACGCCGGCCAGGTGACCAGACCAAATAGCGACGTCGTTGCAGCTGTTGTAAAATGGCTTGAAGTAGGGGAAGCCGACAATGTGATCGTAATGGCAGTGCGAGAAGAACAGATCAACGTCGGTAATGCCTTCCGCCCGCAATGCAAGACCGGCGGGATGAAGCCCGGACCCTGCATCGAACAAAAGAACATGATCTCCGCATCGTACCTCGATGCAGATGGTATTGCCGCCATATTTTCGGAAGTTTTCACCTGAAACAGGAAGCGTTCCCCGCGCGCCCCAGATCTTTACCCGAAAATTTCTATTACTTTCCCGACTTGCTGTGTCGGAATCGAACGCCATGACACACCCCAATAACAACGGAATCTTGCACGCTTTCCTCCCATGAAGCCCGTTGTCTCTACAGATTTTTATATCCGCCTTTTTTGGCGGATGCCTTTACCTCTTATTCAGTCAGCATTTCATTTATATTGCAATGGTGCGACATTTATTTTTCTAATATCGCCCGTTGGGGTAGCAAGGAATTGCCGCTCATGTTCTGGCGCTTGCGCGCGCCTTGCTGAGTTCCGTCGTCGTCTGGGTGAGGCGTTCGGCAAGAACGCGCATGACTTTTATGGTGATGTCAGGGAAATCGGACATGAGCTTGAAGAACTGTTCCTTGCCGATCCGCAGGGCTTCGACATTGGTGGAGGCGCGCACGGTCGCGGTTCTGACGCTGTCACAGAGGATGGCGATTTCGCCGACAATGGCGTTGCCGGTCATTTCCGCCACCTTCAATGTGCCTGACGGGGAGTCGACCAGAACATCCACTTTGCCGGTCAGAACCACATAGGCCGCATCGCCGACATCCCCCTGCCGGAATAGTACGTCACCCGTATGATAGGACACCCGGTCCGATGCAAAAGCGAGTAGTTTGAGCTTCGACGGTTCCATTTCCGAAAAAAACGGGACGCGTTTCAGCATTTGAATTTCGTCTTTGAAGAGCATTGCCTTACCCTATTCTTGTTCCACCTCGGCCACGTTCTTGGACTTATGTTGCGACCATGTCCTTGAATGTACCGTTTTCCTGCGCCAGAGTCTCGTAACTTCCGTCGGCGGTGATTAGTCCCTGATGGACGAATATGACCCGGCCGAACATGCGCGAGAGCGTTGCATTCGACAGAACCCATATGATTGACGGGTTATTGTTGTTCTGTTTCAGGAGTGTGATGACCCGTTCGACAATTTCCTCCTGTTGTCGGGGGTCAAGGCCGGGAAGGGGGCGATTAAAGACGTAATAATCGGATTTGCGGATCAGCGCGCGGGCAAGATTGAGCTTCTGGCGCTGGAGCGGGCCAAGCCGCTTGCCACCGGCACCAAGGTTGAAATCGAGGCCGACTGCCAGAACGCGCTCGTAGACGCCCTGCTTGCGCATGACATCGGCGACGATGCGGGTGATGCGCCGCGAGGCATCGGTATAACGATGGCTGACCTTGCCGAAGAGGATATTATCCAGCAGGCTGGTGGCGCTCATATATTTCGTCGGATCATATATTTCGATGACGTTTTTCAGGCTGTCGGGCAGGTTTTCATGGAACATGTGCCGGACCTCGACGATCCGGTTCATGATTTCCGGCGACAACAGGCCGAAACGCTGCCGGGGCTCGA
Source organism: Agrobacterium sp. 22-210-1 (assembly GCF_053522525.1). Taxonomy (NCBI): domain Bacteria; kingdom Pseudomonadati; phylum Pseudomonadota; class Alphaproteobacteria; order Hyphomicrobiales; family Rhizobiaceae; genus Agrobacterium; species Agrobacterium sp. 22-210-1. The sequence goes on from NZ_JBNWCI010000004.1 coordinate 344,639, forward strand.
TGTAAAAGAAGCTCAGCCGCAGCATCGCGCGTTTTTCGCTCTCATTGGCATCATCGAAACCGCGGCCCTGCAGGCGCTGCAACATCTGCTGATAGACCGGAATGTCATCGGGCGTCATGAATGTCAGCTGCTGGAAGAATGGGTGGTCTCCCGGCAGGTCGGCGAAGATTTCGACGATGTTTTCGGCAATCGTGTAACCCATTTCAAACAGGGTTTTGACAAGACCGGTCTCGCGCATCAGCGAGCGGAAATAATCGCTTTCGATGATGGTCCGGATCGTCTGGGAAGAGTCCCGCATGGTGCCGAACAGCAGGTTTTCGCCGACCGTCGCTTCGCTGTTGTAGCTCTCAAGCTCGAAGGGCGCGATGAGGCCGCTGAGGTTCTCCTTTTCCAGTTCAGCGCGCAGGACATGCCGCAGTTCAACGATGCGGGCGGCAAGATGCAGGTCGGTCAGAGGGTCGATCGACGAGCGCAGTGCAAATTCGAGGATATCCTGCGACAGTTCCACGCTGTCTAGGACGGCCAGGATTGCCCGAATGAGATTTTCCGGTTTGCCGTCACCGGCCGGGCTGGAAGCGTAGTCGATCCATTCGCTGTTTATGTCGATCAGCGGATTGCCCGCCATCTTGGCTTCGCGAATTTCCCATTTGCGGTGTTCCAGAGCCGCACCCTCGTAGTTCTTATCTGCGAGCGGGGCGTGTTTCAGGCCATAAAGCAGATTGTCCATCAGGCTGGCGTGGAAAAAATAGCTGTCCGAGGAGACATAGGAGATGCGCCGTCCCGTCAGTGATTCAGGCAATTCCAATATGTCGACATCGTTGATGCTGATCTTGCCGGAGGCCGGCCAGAGTGTACGGCCGATCGCATCCGCAAGCGCCTCGCCTCCCGCACCGCCGACGATGGCGATGACTTCACCCGGCTCGATCTTCAGCGATGCCTGCTCCAGAAGCCGGCTGCCACTATCGTCTTCCAGCGTCAGATTGGTGATGACGATCGGTGCGGTGATGGCTGCGACGGTTCGCGGCGACAGTTTCTGCACGTTCTCTTCAATCATGTTCGGGGCATTGAACTGTTCGAAGACCTGCTCGTATTTCACCTGGACATCCTGACGTGCCTGATCCCAATCGATCAGCTCCTTCAGCGGTCCGGGCAATTCCTTATAGGCGTTGATGACGGCGACGAGCTGGCCAACATCAAGGCTGCCCTTGAGGGTGAGATAACCGCCAAGCGCATAAAAGAAGAAGGGCGTGAGCTGCGCGAGGAAGTTATTGATGAATTTGACCAGAAACTTCCACTGGTAGAGATCATAACGGATCTTGAAGATGTCGCCGAGCCGGTGGGAGGCATCGGCGCGCTCGAAATTGGACGTATCATAAGCGTGGATAGTGCCGATGCCGTCGACCATTTCGCCAATACGTCCGGCAAGCTGGCGGGCGCTCAGCTGCCGCTGGCGACCGAGTTCAATGAGGCGACGGCGCATCTTGGGGATGATGCCGACCTGAATGGCGGCCATGAAAGCAGCGATCAGTCCCAGCCAGAAATTCTGCACGAGGATGAAGAAGAGAGCGGAGAGAGCCTGACCGCCGAGAAGCGCCGGCTGCACGAAGGCGTCGCCGGTAAAACCGCCCAGCGGCTCAACCTCGTCCTTCACCATGCTGGATATCTCAGCGCCTTTGACCCGCTTGAAATGGCTGGGTGGGAACCGCAGGATCCTGTCGATCAGTTCAAAGCGGACACGCCGGAGAAGCCGTTCGCCAAGGCGGCCTTTGAACGTATTGATATAATATTTGAAAAGCCCGTTGATGACGACAAGCGCAAGGAATGTGAGGCTGAGCGCCATCAGCATCGACATGCGGTTGAGTTCAAGCCCGGGGAACAATGTCACGGTGCCCCAATAGGGAATATCGACCGTGAGATGCATGAAAAGCTGCGTTGCATTCGCCCCTTCGAAACCGTCTCCCTGAATGGGGCCGTTGACGATCTGCTTGGGCAGATCGAAGGCGAGGAAGTATGGGATCATGGACAGGGCCACGATCAGCAGAATGAAAAGCTGCTGCCGCCTCGTGTGCGACCAGATATAACGCGTAAGGCTTTGTTCCATATAAAACTTCTATGACCTGTCGGGGCAAGCCCCGGGGTGTTGGTTTGCGCGGTGTCTAGACGATCCGGTGGCCGGGTGGCGCAAGCTCCTCCTGCAAATAGGTACGTGACTCGCTATTTATCAGTATATTCAAGCGGTTTCGAGCAAAATAGCATCCGCACCGAGGCTTACCCGCCACACTGAAAGATTGCTTTTGCAACCCGTGTGTCGCAATCGATATAAATGCGACAGTATTTTTAGAATTCTCTAATATTATTGTTTTTAGTGTAGAACAGGCGTTAAGACACTTGGGTATAGTGATCCCGTAGTGGTTGAGCCAGACGCTGGCGCAATAGTGGCAAGGTCGATGGCGATAGATATTTCAGAGTGTGCAGGCGGCGAATCTCCCCTTGAGTCACGGCAGCTTTTCGACATTGCAGCGGATGGGACGATCGCGCATCCTGTTTCTTTTGAAGGGCTTGCCGGTATTTTTCATCCGGCGCGCAAAGATGTGCAACGGGATCATGCCGTTCTTTTCGTCAGCCCGTGGGGAATGGAAGAGCTATGCAGCCGTAAGTTCCAGCGCGTTCTGGCCGAGCGGCTGGCCGCTTCCGGCGTCGCCAGCCTGCGTTTTGACTATCTTGGCTCAGGCGACGCGCTCGATCCGGAAGATGTCGGTCGGGCGGCGGACTGGCTTTCCGACACGCGCGCGGCGTTTGAGTATCTGAAGCGTCTTTCCGGCTGCTCCGGGATTGTCGTCGTCGCGCAGGGTCTTGGTTGTGCGATTGCAGTTCAGGCATTTGCCGGCGCTTCCGCCATCGGTTCCATGGTTCTTCTGGCGCCAGTCGTTTCCGGTCGCGCCTATCTGCGTGAACTGGCGATGTGGTCTTCCATGATTGATGATGGTCTTGGTCTGTTGCCGGGGCAACGTTCGGCACAGCCCGGGGCGATCGCCGGAATGACCATGCCGTCAGGTGTTGCGGATACGATCAAGAAGATCAATCTCTCCAGTCTCGAAACTGTTCCAGCCCCCAATGTCCTTGTGCTTTCGAGAGCCGGTCGGGTGACCGACAGCGATCTCGCCAGACATCTTGCGGCGATTGGCGGTGAGGTGAAGGAGGCGGCGTTTTCGGGTTATGACGATCTTGTTTCCAGCCCGACGCTTTCGAAAATATCAAGCGATGTCGTGAACCGACTGTTGGATTGGGTCTTGTCACAGACCCAAGTCGGGAACCCCGCGGCACTCCAGGAAGATTTCACCATCAACGCTCCGCAGCGCGGCCAGGGTTTTTTCGAACAGCCGGTGCAATTTGGCGAGGGCGGACGGCTTTTCGGCATCTTTTGCGAGCCGGATCATCGGCAACCGGTTTCTTCGGTCCTTCTGCTTGGTGCCGCCTATGACCGGCATGCGGGCTGGGGCAGGCTTTCCGTGCAGACCGCCCGTGTACTTGCGCGTGCCGGCGTCGCTTCGCTACGCTTCGATGCGGCCAATATTGCCGACAGCCCGCCGGTCAAAAACGTTCCGGATCAGGTTCTTTACGATGTCTCGCAGAATGACGATGTCTCTGCCGCCCTCGATTTTCTCGAGCGGCGCGGCAAAGGTCCCTTCATCGCGGCCGGCCGGTGCAGCGGCGCCTATCTCGCTTTTAACGGCGCGCTTGCGGATGCTCGGATCAGCGCAGTAGCTGCGGTCAATCCGGTCGTCTTCCACTGGCAGAAAGGCCGCTCGGTGGATGAAGCCTTGCACAAGCGGCCGCGCTCGTTTGGGGAGTACAGCCAGCGTTTTCGCCAGGGGGCGACATTCAAACGTCTCTTCAGCGGCGATGTGGATGTTGTCAGTGCCGGGCTGAACATCGTCAAGGCGACGATGAAGAAGCTCTCGACAAAAACGGCAAGGCTGTTCCGCCGGGGCAGTGAAGAAGGGCGCGCCGTATACGGAGCTTTCGATTCACTCAAGGCAAAGGGCACCGCCGTCAGCCTGCTCTACAGCGACAATGACGACGGGCTTGAGCATTTCCGCTATTATTTCGATGCCGATGGTCGCGGGCTTTCTGCCTATCACAACGTATCGCTGACAATTATTGCCGATGCCGACCACAATCTTTCGACACCGGAAGCAAAAACGATCTTTATCGATGCGGTGACACGGCTGGCTCTAAAAGGAGAAGCGTCGGCCGGAACCCAGTGATACCACCTCTCCGGAAGGTGGCGTTTCGATTGTTCCGGCCTCCGGCATAAGATTGATTGTCTTGCTCTCGCCGGGGGCGAGGTGGAACCAGTTTTCCGAAGCCCGATAGCCTTCCGCCGATAGGTGGACGGATTGCGCCAGCCGGTCTGTACCGATTTCGAGCGACCAGTTGCCGTTGGTTTCGCTGAGATCCAGATCCAGATTGGCGGCATGCAGCGCCTTTTTCCGGCCGAGCGGGAAATTGAAGGCGTCGGCGATGACGAGCCCGGTTGCGACATCACGAAGCCGGGCGACCGTGACATCATGGGATGGCGGGCCGAAACGATAGGCATAGGTCGTATCGAAAAAAGCGCCGAACAAATCTGTTGCGGCAATTATATGGCTCTGCCGCGGTGAAAGCGTCAGCGGGCGTTTGGCGTGCACGACCGGCTGCATGCCGTCGCGCAGGCAGGTCAGCTCCAGCATGGCTTCAAAGCCGTCGCCGGTTTCGTTGATGAGATGGATATCCAGCCCGTTGGTGCCTTCATCGGAAAGGCTGAGCTGGATGGGGCGGAACGCTCTTTTCAGCGCGTGCCAGACGGATTTGGGCCGGCCGGTGGCGTCGATGATACCCCAGCCAGCGCCGGGAACGAGATCCTGCAGGGTCCAGACCAGCGCACCCCGGCAAGAGGAACCGCTGCGCCGCCATTCGGCGAAGGTCGTTTCCATGACCTCGGCAGTTGCTGCGCGTGACATGTCGAGATAAAGCCCGCCGTCCTCGCGCCGAAGAACGTCCGGCTCAACGTCGTAAAGCAGCTTCAGATAATGATCGCGAACATCTTCGAAATCCCAGGACGCGCCGCGATCGCGCGGCGTGCGAGCTTTCCAGCGTGGATCATGCACGGCCACGCCGGGAAGATATTTGTCCAGCGTTTCCTGTTCGGAAATATTGGAAAAGGCCAGGCACTCGGCGGCAAAGCGCACATCGGCGCGGCGGGCATCTTCCAGCGGACGGCAATAGGCGCCCACACCATAATAGTGACCAACCCCGGCATTGGGGGAAAATGGCAGCGCGCCGCCGGAGGGGGAGTTGGTGACATAGGCCGTATCCGGCCGTTTCTCAGCCATCACATCCGGAATAATCTCCTCGGTGAGCGTCGCCTTCCATATCTGTTCCGGCAGGCCGAGCATGGCGCCCTGCTGGTACATCTCGCTGCCGCCACAGAAAACGGTGAGTGACGGAGAAAGCGCTGTCGCCTCGAGGAATTGCGAGATTTCCGTAACGATATGCTGGCGCAGGCCATCATCTTTTGCCGGGTAGTCGAAGTTGGCAAGCATGGCGTCCTGCCAGACCATGATGCCGAGTTCATCGCAAAGCGCGAAGAATTCCGGCGTCTCATAGGCCATGGTGCCGCCAATACGGATCATGTTCATGCCGGCTTCGGCAGCTTTTTTGAGCCATGGCTCGTAATTCGGTCGTGTTCCCGGCAGGCGCACGATGTCGGCCGTCGTCCAGACCGCGCCGCGGCAGAAGACGGGTTCCCCGTTCACCTTGAGCCCGAAACCGTTGCCGTCCTCGCCGTGATCGATCTCCACCTGGCGGAAACCGGTGCGCCCAAGCCTGTGTTGCTTGCCATCCAGCTCCAGAATGATGTCGTGCAGTGCGGGCCTGCCATGGGTGTGCGGCCACCAGATTTCGACCCCGGGTATAAGCAGTTCGCCGAGGAGTTTGCCGTCTTCGCCCTTCGAAAGATTGATGCTGTAACCAGCGCAGATCACCCGTGCGGACTGGATATCGCGGTTCGCTTCGAGAACGATGCTGACCTTCCCCCTGCCGGTATCGTCAAGCGAAGATCGCAGGGTGCAAAGCACGCTTTCCTGTTTGATGAGGTTGATGGGCCGCCATGGGCCTGCGGCATGGATTTCCGGGCACCAGCCGGGCATATAGCCGAGTGCGGTGGTGCGGATCAGCCGCAACCCTTGCGTATTCATCATCTGCGGACGCCAGCGGGCGCGCGGACCGGTCTTTTCGAGCCGTGGTGCAAGTGCTCGGAAGCAGATCGAAAGTTCGTCCGCGCCAGTGAGCGCGACTGGCACTTCCAGCCTTTCGAACATGCTTTGGCTGGCGGCGATCAGCTCACCGTTGAAGAAGATTTCGGCAATGGTGGAAAGGCCGTCGAAGCGCAGCGTGGCCCGTTCCCGCGCATCGGAAATCATTGTCAGCCGATACCATGCATCCTTGTCGTTGAGCGCGACAGGGGCAAACCGATTGAATTTCCCGGCTTCTTCCAGGGCCTGTGCCACCGTGCCGGGTACGGAGACGTGCAGGCTTTCAAGCGCTGCCGGAATGTCGGAGGGGGTTTCGCAGGCATCGGCAGGCGTCAGTGTCAGCGTCCAGCCTTCACTCAGCAATTCCTCGCTTTCGCCCGGAAAATAGGTCCTCACGCGGCCTCGCTGGCATCAGATAGTTTCGCCGCAAGGCTTTCCATCAAACCATCCCATGCATCCGCTGCCGGATCGAGCACGGATGCCAGCGCATCGAACTTACGGCGGGTGACGGCGCGGGCAAGCTGGAACTGCACGGTCTTGGCGACCTCGGAGATGCGCAGCGCATGCTCTCTTGCTTCGGAAAAACCTTGCTTGTCCAGCCATTCAAGGTGGCTTGCCGCCAGTTCGAAATTGGCGCCGAGCTGGCGCAGCGTGTTGAAGGCATATTTGTGGAAAAAGCCGAAGGGCCTGTCCGCAACCTTTTCCACCTGCGCCGGAAACACGGCTGAAAAAGCCCTGACCGGATTGGCGGATGGCCGCCGCGAAAAATGAAATCTCAGCAACCGCTCGGCTGTCTTGCGAATATGGGCCGGTGACGGATCGCTGTCTGCGAATTTCGCAAATTCGGTGTAGGGCAGGAAGGGCGGATCGGTCTCGGCCAGATGGTGCTGGAACAATCCGTCGAAATCCTCGCCCGACAGATGGAAAAAGCCGGCATTGTGGAAATAGTCGAGTTCCCGGTTCGCTAGGTCGAGCCTGTTGATGGCGACGGTGGTCTTGCCGTGTTCCTTCTGATAGCCCACCCCATGGGTGTCGGGCATATAGAAACTGTCCATCTCGATCAGGCAGATGCGGCCGCGCTCCAGCTGCGCCTCAATGTGGTTTTCCACCCGGTCGAAGATCGCCAGTTCGGTGGCGCGAATGCCATAAAGCGCTTCGAGATCTTCCAGCGGCACCTTGAAGAAGGTGAACTGGTCACCCTCAAAGTCCTGCGTGAGCGTGAAACCGAACATGGCTTCCGGGGCTAAGCCTTTCGAGGCCAGAACCTCGATCCACAAATCAATGTAGCAATTGGTTTCCGGCCACATTCTTTCGGAGGAATGGAGCGGGTGCTGCACATAGTTTTTGGGGTCGAGACCGGGAAAAATCTGCCGCATGGATAATCAGCCCCAGAGGGTTTCCACGACCTTTGCAGGCCATTTCTTCACATCCAGACCATGATGGGCAAACAGCGCCAGCGCAATGCGCTCAAGGCCGAAACCGACACAGGCGGTATGGGCGACATCGCCGTTGGCGAGGTTCAGACCCCATTTCTGGCCGAAGGCATCCTGATGGTAGTTGAAACTCATGCAGGCCGTCGGGCTGGTCGTGGATGTGACCGGGATCAACAGTTCGAATTTCAGGTTCTGATCGCGCTGGTTGTTGGCGAGCATCTTGCCGGCACGGCCGAAGAAAGGATCGTTGGCAACATCGATGGTGACGTCGAGCCCGACCGCCTTCATCATTTCGACGCCGCGATCCATCCAGGTCTGGCGGAATTCAGTGACGTCGGACTCGGTGCCCATGCAAACATATTCGCGCATGCGGAAAAGCTGCTGGCGCGCCGGATCCTTGGAGGGTTCATGGCGGAAGCAATAGGACTGGATGTCATAGAGACCGCCGCCGGCAGGTAACGCGCCGCGCTTGGCGATCGTCGGATAAAGGGGATAGCAGGCTGCCGGCGTCAGCACGATGTCGGTGGCTTTCTGGTCCTTGGTCCAGTCGTCACCCTCATCCATGCATTTCAGAAGGCTGACATGGTCAAGCTCGCAACCGCAGAAGGAATGGACTGTGCCGGCCAGCTGCGGGAAGCTCTTCATGTAGCCGCTTTTTTCGAAATAGGCGCGGTTGATGCCAGGCGGAAAACGGATCGCTTCGGCGCCATCGGCAGCGCCCGTGCGGTCAATCAGCCGCTCGAATGCGGCGATGACGTCCTCGAACTGGCCGCTGCGTCCATAAAGACCGTCCACACCCGTTTCAATCAGCAGGCCTTCTTCGAACAGTCGATCGAGGAACGATGTTTGCATGTCCATGGTCTTATCCCAAGAGGCTGGTGTCCTGCTTGTGAACCAGCAGGAGATTGGCGGAATTGCCGAGAATACGGTCGTTGGAAATCATCAGGCGCGCGGAGTGCGCGTCGCGCAGGTGGCGGCCGAGGCTATAGGGCGTGCCGTTCTTGTAACCCATGATGCCGCAGACCAGCATGGCGTGATCGATAATCTCGAGAATGGTTTCCGAAGAGCAGATCTTCACATTGTTCATGGCAACAGCAAAGGCCATGGACATCAGTTTTTCGGCATCGCTCTTGGTGTCCTCGTAAGCCTTGATGCCGGCGATGATGTTGGATTTCACAACCTGCAGCTTGGTGGAAACCTCGGCAAGCCGGATCGCGCCGGGAGGGGCGGTGCCGGGTGATTTGCGTGCCGCCGCTCTGACGAAAGACTGGGCGCGCAGCACGGCATCCGAGGCGATGCCATACCAGACGGCGCTCCACAGGAGATGCGAGCTTGCAAGCATGGATTGCGCGGCGATTTCCGCGAACGGCTTCGGGAAAATTTGCGCCGCCGGCGCTTCACCTCGGAACAGAAAGCCGTCCGAACAGGTGCCGCGCATGCCGAGTGTATCCCAGACATGGGTCTTTTCGAGCGTGTACTGGTTTTTCAGGAAAACGGTCATCACCTGATCGGCCGGCGCGGCATCCTTGTGGGCGCGCGAGGTGATGAGGATCGCATCGGCGTTGCTGCCATAGGAAATGACGGTGGCATCCTTTTCCAGCCGGCAAAAGTCGCCTTCGACCTCGATCGCGCAGATGGAGTTGCGCAGATTGCCGCCAATGCCGCCTTCGGTGGTGGCGGAGCCGAGCAGAAGCTGTTCGCTGGCGATGCGTTGCATGAACTCCGCATGCCACGCGCTTGCCTCGCCGTGTTCCACCAGGCTGGACAGCTTGATATGATGCATGGCGAAAATCATTGCGGTTGCCGAACAGGCCTGGCCGAGCCGGGCGCAGATATCGGCGATTTGCTGCAGGGATGCGCCTTCGCCGCCGAGGGAGGCGGGGACCTGGATGCCCAGCAGGTGTTCCTGCCGCAATGCATCGACAGCTTCCTGCGGGAAGCGGCCGGTGACATCCACTTCGTCTGCATGTTTGGCGGAAATGGTCGCGACACGGCCCGCGCGCGCGGACAGCGTTTCATCCTGCGGCGCTACGGTCACGTTCATCAGGCAGCCTCTTTACCATCCAGAATGAGCTTAACGGTGTCTTCAATGGCCTTGATGCTGGCGAAGGACTTGCGGTTCAGCAGATTGTCGGGAAACTCGATATCGAATGCTTCTTCGATACCCAGCATCAATTGCACCGATGCAAAGGAAGAAAGGCCTGCCGCATAAAGATCTGCTTCATCTGCAATCGTATCGACGGGGGTGGGAAGCTGGCCGAATTTTGCCAGTATTTCACGAATAGTCGCATTCATTCCGACGTATCTCCAATGAAATTAACATTAGGAAGGTTTGTGCTTATCGTTATGTCGCAAACGATAATATTCACCTAAACCGTTAGGTTAATTACAACTAACGGCAGCATGCGCCATTCCCGCACCTTTGCCAAGCGTTGATCGGCGGCCTTGACAAAAGGCGGCGGGTGTTTTTTCCTGTGGCCATTCACCAGGGGTGTCCCGTCAAGGGGCTGAGATTCTGCTTTCATGCGCAGTGACCCGTTGAACCTGATCCAGTTCATACTGGCGTAGGGACGGTGCAAAGACCGACGGTCGGCTGGCGTGTGCAATGCGCTGTCGGCGCTGCGGTATTTTCCATCATTCCGGCTCGAACTGGGTCTCCACTGTCAAACTTTGGAGCCTCAAGATGAATATCGCTGCCAAGAATCTTCCGCTTTCGGTCACCACCGGACCGCATGCTGCTTCCACGAAAATCCACAAGCCAGGGATACTGCATCCGCACATCCGTGTGCCGATGCGCGAGATCGCCGTGCACCCGACAGCCGGCGAACCGCCAGTGACGGTTTACGATTCCTCCGGCCCCTATACCGATCCCACACATCCCGTTCTGATTGAAAAGGGTCTGCCGCGACTGCGCCACGACTGGGTCATGGCGCGCGGCGATGTCGAGACTTATGAAGGGCGGCACGTCAAGCCGGAGGATAACGGCTTTGCCACCGGCGAGCGCCTGACGCCCGAATTTACCGTGCGCCATCAGCCACTCAGGGCGACGGCCGGCAAGGCGGTGACACAGCTTGCTTATGCGCGGGCCGGCATCATTACGCCGGAAATGGAATTCATCGCCATCCGCGAAAATCTCGGGCGCGAGGCGGCAAAGGAGAAGTTGGTCCGCGATGGTGAGAGCTTTGGTGCACATATACCTGACTACGTGACGGCGGAATTCGTTCGGCAGGAAGTGGCGTCGGGCCGGGCCATCATCCCCGCCAATATCAATCATTCGGAACTCGAGCCGATGATCATCGGCCGCAATTTTCTGGTGAAGATCAACGCCAATATCGGCAATTCCGCCGTCACCTCCTCCATGGCGGAAGAGGTGGAGAAGATGGTCTGGGCGATCCGCTGGGGTGCGGATACCGTCATGGACCTTTCCACCGGGCGCAACATTCACAATATCCGCGAATGGATCATCCGCAATTCGCCGGTGCCGATCGGCACAGTGCCGCTTTATCAGGCGCTGGAGAAGGTCAATGGCATTGCCGAGGATCTGAATTGGGAGGTGTTTCGCGACACCCTGATCGAACAGGCGGAGCAGGGCGTGGATTATTTCACCATCCATGCCGGCGTGCGGCTGCATTACATTCCGCTCACCGTCAACCGCGTCACCGGCATCGTCTCGCGTGGTGGCTCGATCATGGCCAAGTGGTGTCTGCATCATCATCGCGAAAGCTTCCTTTATGAGCATTTCGATGAGATTTGCGATATCTGCCGGGCTTACGATGTCTCCTTCTCGCTGGGCGATGGCTTGCGTCCCGGCTCGATTGCCGATGCCAACGACGCCGCACAGTTCGCGGAGCTGGAAACGCTGGGCGAGCTGACACAGATCGCCTGGGCGAAAGATTGCCAGGTGATGATCGAAGGCCCTGGTCATGTGCCGATGCACAAGATCAAGGAGAATATGGACAAGCAGCTGAAGACCTGCGGCGAGGCGCCCTTCTATACGCTTGGACCGCTGACCACCGATATCGCACCCGGTTACGACCACATCACGTCAGGTATCGGTGCGGCGATGATCGGCTGGTTTGGCACGGCGATGCTTTGCTACGTCACGCCGAAGGAACACCTCGGCCTGCCGGATCGTAACGATGTGAAGGTCGGTGTCATCACCTACAAGATCGCCGCCCATGCTGCCGATCTTGCAAAGGGGCATCCGGCTGCGCAGGTGCGGGATGATGCGCTGTCACGCGCAAGGTTCGAGTTCCGCTGGGAGGATCAGTTCAATCTGTCGCTGGACCCGGATACGGCGCGGTCCTTCCATGACGAGACCCTGCCGAAGGAGGCGCACAAGGTTGCGCATTTCTGCTCCATGTGCGGGCCGAAATTCTGCTCGATGCGGATTTCCCACGATATCCGCGCCGAGGCGCAGAAAGAGGGGCTGGAAGCGATGGCCGCCCGCTTCAAGGAAGGCGGCGAGCTTTATATGCCGCTGCCGACGCCTGCAAATGCCGAATAAAATGCGCGTGCTTGTCAAGGGAACGGGGGTCGCCGGATTGACGGCGGCCTTCGAACTGGCGCGGAGCGGCGTTACTGTCGAGGTGTCGGAGCGCAATGCCGAGCCTTCTCGCGGGGCGTCGTTCTACGCGGGCGGCATGCTGGCGCCCTGGTGCGAGCGTGAAAGTGCTGAAGAGGTGGTTCTGAAGCTCGGCCGGGCCGCGCTCGACTGGTGGGACGAGGCGACCTCCGGCCTGGTGGTCCGCAACGGCACGCTGGTCGTCGCACCCGTCCGTGACAAGGCGGAGCTATCGCGCTTTGCATCGCGGACCAGCGGCTATTGCTGGGTGGATGAAGGCGAAATCGCCGATCTGGAGCCCGATCTTGCCGGCCGGTTCCGGTCCGGACTTTATTTCCCGGGCGAAGGGCATCTCGATCCGCGCCTTGCTCTGAAATCGCTGCATGAGCGGCTTTGCGCGATGGGTGTGCAGTTCCATATGGGTGTTCCTTTGGATGAACAGCGGTTCGACCGGGTGGTGGATTGCACCGGATCTGCGGCGGTGGGGGAGATTTGCAACCTTCGCGGCGTGCGGGGAGAGATGCTTTATCTCGCCACCCGTGACATTTCTTTCTCCCGTCCCGTCCGACTGCTGCATCCGCGCATACCGCTTTACATCGTGCCGCGCGAGCCTGGCCGCTTCATGGTGGGCGCGACGATGATCGAGACGGAGGAGACCGGGGCGATTTCCGCCCGTTCGATGATGGAATTCCTCAATGCCGCCTATGCCGTGCATCCGGCCTTTGCGGAAGCGCAAATCATCGAGACCGGCACGGGCGTGCGCCCGGCCTATCCCGACAATCTGCCTGATGTCACGCAAGACGGCGGGACCATCTTCATCAACGGCGCGTACCGGCACGGCTTTCTGCTCTCGCCGGCGATGGCGCGCAAGGCGGTTGAGATCGTCTGCCAAACTCTTATTCAAAAGGAAAAGGATCATGAAACTTCTGGTGAATGGCGACGAGCTTGATCTTGCCGCCGAGACGCTGGCCGGGTTGCTCGCCAACCTTGAATATGAAGGCGGGTGGCTGGCGACGGCAGTGAATGGCGAGCTGGTGCATTCGGAAGAGCGCGCCGATTATCAACTGAAGGCGTTCGACCGTGTCGAAATCCTTTCGCCAATGCAGGGAGGTTGAGGCCATGCTGACGCTTTATGGCCGTGAGGTCGCGTCCCGCCTTCTCCTTGGCACGGCGCGTTATCCGTCTCCCGCCGTGCTTGCCGATGCGGTGCGGGTCAGCAATACGGATATTCTGACGATTTCGCTGCGCCGGGAAATGGCGGGGGGCAAGAAAGGCGGTCAGTTTTTCGAGCTGATCCGCGAATTGGATCGCCATATCCTGCCCAATACCGCCGGTTGCCACACCGTGAAGGAAGCGGTGCTGACGGCGAAGATGGCCCGTGAGGTGTTTCGCACCAACTGGATCAAGCTCGAAGTCATCGGTCATCACGATACCTTGCAGCCCGATGTCTTTGCACTGGTGGAGGCGGCGAAAATCCTCTGCGCCGAGGGTTTCGAGGTCTTTCCCTATACGACTGATGATCTTGTCGCGGGCGAAAAGCTGCTGGAGGCCGGCTGCAGGGTGCTGATGCCATGGTGTGCGCCGATCGGCAGCGCCATGGGGCCGCTCAATCTGACGGCGCTGAAATCGATGCGGGCGCGGTTTCCCGATGTGCCGCTGATCGTCGATGCCGGTATTGGCCGGCCGTCACATGCGGTGACGGTGATGGAACTTGGTTACGATGCCGTCCTCCTCAACACGGCGGTTGCCGGGGCGGGTAACCCGGTCGGCATGGCGGAGGCTTTTGCCCGTGCAATCGAGGCTGGCCATCAGGCATTTCTTTCCGGGCTGTTGGAGCCGAGGGATATGGCTGTTCCTTCGACGCCGGTTATCGGGACGGCGGTTTTCTCCTGATCACGGTTTTCCGCCAAGGTCGGGCACGTCACCTTTTGCGTTGACAGTGTCCTGCGGCGGCGGGATACCGGGAGAAAAGGGGAACGGCATGGCGACACGCAACAATCTTCTCACGGATATCGACGGTGTTTCGGTCGGCAATGTCACCGATCTTTCCCTCGGCTCCGGCGTCACGGCGATTGTTTTCGAAAAGTCCGCCATCGCCTCCGGCTCGGCTCTCGGCGGTGCGCCCGGCGGGCGCGATACCGGCCTGCTCGACCCGGCGATGACGGTTGAAACTGTGGATGCCCTGGTGCTTTCCGGCGGTTCGGCCTTCGGGCTGGATGCGGCGGGCGGGGTTCAGGCCGGGTTGCGTGAGATCGGTCGTGGGTTGCAGGTGGGTTCCACCCGCGTGCCCATCGTGCCCCAGGCGATCCTGATGGATCTGCTGAATGGTGGCGACAAGGGCTGGGGCCTGCATTCACCCTATCGCGAGATGGGATATGCGGCCTTCAAGGCGGCAGGCCGCGAGGCGTTCGAACTTGGAACGGTGGGTGCAGGAACGGGTGCGACGACCGCCACCTTCAAGGGTGGTCTGGGTTCGGCCAGTGCCATCAGTTCCGGCGGCTATAAGGTGGCGGCCATCGTCGCGGTCAATGCGCTTGGTTCCGCGACGGTCGGCACAAGCTGCCATTTCTGGTCCGCGCCTTTTGAAATGCAGGGTGAATTCGGCGATTGCGGTTTTCCGGAGCGTTTCCAACCGGACCATACCGCACTGCGGCTCAAGGGGATCAATCTCACGGCGACAACCATCGGCGCGGTGCTGACCGATGCGACGCTTACAAAGGCGCAGGCGCACCGCCTGTCCATCATGGCGCATGACGGGCTGGCGCGTGCGGTTCTCCCTGCCCATTTGCCGAGCGATGGCGACACCATGTTCGCGGCTGCGACCGGCGACAAGCCGCTTGAAGGCGGCGTTCATTTCGCCGAGCTCTGCTATCTCGCCACGATCGTGATGGCGCGAGCGGTGGCGCGCGGCGTCTATGAGGCGATGGCGCTGCCGGTTGCGGGCGCTCAAAAGGCCTATCGCGATCTTCATAGGCAGGACCGCTGAGCGATGAACGAAACGAGAGCACCGCTGAAACCCGTCCTCCGCATCGACTTCCCCCCCGGCGAGCGCCTGGGCCACGGCAAAATCGAGTTGATGGAGTTGATCGTCGAGACCGGCTCGATTTCGGCCGCCGGGCGGGCGATGGATATGTCCTATCGCCGCGCATGGCTGCTGGTCGATGCGCTGAACCATATGTTCAGGCAGCCGGTGATCGAATCCCAGCGCGGCGGCAAGCAGGGAGGCGGTGCGGCATTGACCGCCTTCGGCACGGAATTGCTTGAGCGCTATCGCGGCATGGAAAGGCGGATGGTCGAGGTCTTGCGTCAGGATATTGAGTGGCTGGAGGCCAACCGCAATCCGGAGGACGCGGTCAATACGGATCGAGAGCCGCCGATTTTATGATCGCATGAACCGGTTTCCCGGGCTGCAGTTGCAGGCGTTCTCGCGAGAGGTCGGTGATGCGCGACTGGATGATATCGCCACCGCAATCCACCTGAACCGTCACCATGCCGTCCTCGCTGACCGAGATATCTGCGACATGGCCTTCGAGAATGTTGAGTGCGCTGAGGCCCTCGGGCTTCACCAAAGCCAGCATCACATCGCGAGCCGGTATCAGCACCCGCGCAGGGCTGCCGGATGCTCCCTTTTTTGCCGGAACCTGAAGCAGCGCTGTGCTTATTCTGATGGCGGCAAGCCCGTGCCGTTCATCAAAGCTTTCGATACGCCCTGACAGGATGCTGCCCGCTTCCCGCCGCTCCAGATGGCTGCTGAAATCGGGTCTCCCGAGCACATCGGCCGCATTTCCCTGCGCCTCCACCTTACCGTCTTTCATCACCACGATGCGGTCGGCAAGGCGTGCGACTTCCTGGATGGAATGGCTGACATAAACAATCGGAATTTTTGTCTCGTCGCGCAGCCGCTCGAGATAGGGAATGATCTCGGCCTTGCGCTGTTCGTCCAGCGAGGCGAGCGGTTCGTCCATCAAAAGCAGTCTGGGGGAAGAAAGCAATGCGCGGCCGATGGCAACGCGCTGTTTTTCGCCGCCCGAGAGTTTGTTCGGACGGCGCTGCAAGAGATGGCCGATGCCGAGCATGTCGACGATACGGTCTTCTTGTACAGCCTTGGTTTTGTCTGAGGTGAACCATCTGCCATAATTCAGGTTCTGCGCCACGCTGAGGTGCGGGAAGAGCCGCGCCTCCTGAAAGACATAACCGAAACGGCGTTTATGGGCCGGCAGGAACAGCCGGTTTCCGCTATCGGCCAGCATTTCGCCGTCGAGCGAGACCTTTCCTTCATCCGGCCTCAGCAGGCCGGCGATGATGCGGATCATCGATGTCTTGCCGGAGCCGGAGCGTCCGAACAGTGCGGTCACGCCGCCTTCGGAGGCAAATGACGCGTCGAGTTCGAAAGAGCCGAGGCGATGGCGGGTGGAGACCGAAAGCGTCATTCCATGCTCACCCGTTTGCCGATGATGCGGGCCAGAAACTCCGAGACGAGCAAGGCGAGCATGGAAATCACGACGGAAACGATGGTCAGCCGCAATGCACCTGCATCGCCACCGGGCACCTGGGTGAAGGTGTAGATGGCGGCGGACAGGGTCTGAGTCTCTCCGGGAATATTGGACACGAAGGTGATGGTCGCGCCGAATTCGCCCATGGCCTTGGCAAAAGCGAGGATCATGCCGGCGATGATGCCGGGGAGCGTCAGCGGCAGGGTGACGGTGAGGAATACCCAGAACGGGCTTGCCCCCAAGGTACCCGCTGCCTCTTCCAGCTTGCGGTCCACCGCCTCGATGGAGAGGCGGATGGAGCGCACCATCAGCGGGAAAGCCATGACGGCGCAGGCGAGTGCCGCCCCCGTCCAGCGGAAGGAAAAGACGATGCCGAACCAGCTATCGAGAAATTGCCCAATGGCGCCCCTGCGGCCGAAGAGAACGAGCAACAAAAAGCCGGTGACGACGGGCGGCAGAATGAGCGGCAGGTGGACGATGCCGTTCAGCAGCGATTTGCCCCAGAAGCGGCCGCGGGCAAGTGCCACGGCCACCGCAATGCCGAAGGGCAGGCTGGCAAGCATGGCGATGGAGGACACCCACAGGCTGAGCCTGATCGCCGTCCATTCTTCGGGGCTGAGGGTCCACCAATGCAATGCCATATCCTGCAATTGTCAAGTTTCATGGCCCACCGGGAGGTGGGCCTGAGGCAAGCTTACTTCAAAACGGTAAAGCCTTGCTTTTCGAAGAAGGGCGTTGCCTTGGCCGACTTCAGGAAATCCAGATAGGCTTTTGCTGCCGGTGATTTTGCTTCCGAAAGAATGGCGACCGGGTAGATGATCGGCGGGTGGCTGTCTTCCGGGAAAGTACCAACAATCTTCACGCCCGGATCGGCGGCGGCGTCGGTCTGGTAAACGATGCCATAGGGCGCTTCGCCGCGCGAGACGAGCAACAGGGCGGCACGCACGCTTTCCGCGCCGGCGACTTTCTTTTCGACCGAAGACCAGGCGCCGAGCTTTTCCAGAGCGGCCTTGCCGTATTTGCCGGCGGGAACGGAATCGACCGCGCCCATGGCCAGACGGCCATCGCCCACGAGAGCAGCAAGATCAAAACCCTGCTTGATATCGACTGGCTTTGCCTTGTCTGCGGGAGCGACGAGAACGATGCGATTGCCGAGAAGATTGGAGCGGCTGTCAGCGTTGATCAGCTTCTTTTCGGCAACATAATCCATCCATGCAAGGTCAGCGGAAATGAAGATATCCGCCGGCGCGCCCTGCTCGATCTGCTTGGCAAGCGCGGAGCTTGCGGCGTAAGAAACGGTCGCTTCGTTGCCGCTGTCCTTTGCCCATTCGGCATTGATAGCGTCGAGCGCGTTTTTCATGCTCGCGGCGGCAAAGACCGTAACCTTTTCGGCGGCATGGGCCGGAACACCCACAAAGGAAGCTGCCACCCAGAAGGAGGTGGCGGCGGCAATGGTTTTGAAGAAGCTGCGACGCAAAAGTCTCATTATCTGTTACCCCCGGTTCGAGATATTCTGTTGAATATATCGATAGGCCTATAGGGCAATCATTATATTTTCAAGAATATATCGATGGGTCAGGGAAAAGGCCGCAGCTTTGGCGGGTGCGGGGCAGTGAAAAAGTTCGAAAACCTTGCATTCGTCATGTTCGGGTCTGCGCCCAACATTGCAAGCATAACTGCCCGCATGTCCGATTAGAAACGCTCGCCGGCGAAATGGGCGATCTGTGCGCCAGCTTCGTAGTAAGCTTCCTTCACCGCACGGAAAGCCTGTGCCTTGGGTTCCGTTATCGGCAGAGGCAGGTCGCTTTCGGCTATGTCACCCAGAATATGGTGCGCAATTATCTTACCGAAGGCGGTGCCCGGTGCGATACCGCGGCCGTTATATCCTGAAAAGCCGACGACATTGTCTGCGAATTTGTGAAAGCGCGGTACGGCATTGTCGGTCATGCCGATCTGACCATACCATTCACATTCGAATTCCGTATCCCCGAGCTGGGGGAAAAGCCGCTTCAGCGAGCGCTTCGCCCAAGCCCGGTGAATGGCGGCGCCGGTGCCACGCAGGGCGCCGACACTGCCGAACACCAGTCGGCCGGCCTTGTCCATGCGGAAGGATGAGAGGATTTCCTTCGTATCCCAACAGCCCTCACGGCCCGGCAAAATGCTTTTTTTAAGGTTGTCGCCGAGCGGCTTGGTGGCGAAATTGAAATAGGGCAGGTAGGTCTGTTCGTCGCGGACAATCTGCCATGGGCCGGTGCTGTAGGCTTCGGTGGCCACGACGATCCAGTTGGCGGTTACCGCTCCCTGCTGCGTCTTCACCACCCATTGTCCACCGCTGCGTTCGGTCGCCACCACGGGGCTTGCAATGTGCAGTCGTGCGCCTGCCTTTTGTGCGGAGGCCGCGAGACCACGAACATAGGCAAGCGGCTGGATCGTGCCGGCGCGAGTGTCCAGAAGAGAGCCGGAATAAGCCGTGCTGCCGGTGCGCATTGCCGTTTCATCGGCATCGAGAATGCGGACGGGTGCGCCCCTCGCAGCCCATTGTTCACAGCGCTCGCGAATTTCGGTGAGGCCCTTCTCGCCGACAGCGCAATGTAAAGTGCCGTTTTTTTCGATCTCGCAGGGAATCTCGTGTTTCTCCACCAATGCGCGCACGAGCAGCGGCGCATCACCCAAAAGGCCGAGAAGGCGTTCCCCATAAACCTCGCCCAATACGCCCGGCAATTCCTTTGGCATGACCCACATACCACCATTGATGAGGCCGACATTACGGCCTGCGCCGCCGAAGCCGATTTCCTTGCCTTCGAGAAGGACGACGTCTACGCCTCTTTCAGCAAGATGCAGGGCAGCGGATTGCCCGGTGAAGCCGCCACCGACGACCACGACATCGGCAACCGCCGAGCCCTGCAAAGCGGACGTTACGGGCGGCTGCGGCGCGGTCTTTTCCCAGAGGCCGTGCGAGCGGGGGTCGTTATACATCATTCCACCATATTCCGGGCCAGTTCATTTGTTTTTCGTATGAGTGGCAAGCCCTTGTTTATGAGACTTTACAAGCGGTCGTGCCTGTTGAATATCGACATATCGTCAAGAGTTCATTCCGTGAGGGAATATGGTTCTGCCACCGCGCCGTTTTATGCCGTCGCTTTCGCTGCTGGCGGCCTTCGAAGCCGCTTCGCGCGCGGGCAGCGTCACCGCCGCGGCGAGGGAACTGGGCCTGACGCAGGGCGCGGTCAGCCGGCAAATCCTGGCGCTGGAAGAACAGCTTGGTGTGGCGCTGTTTCTCCGCGAGCGGCAGACGATCCGGCTGACAAGGGCGGGGGAGGGTTATGCGCGGGAAATTCGCGAAGCACTGCGGCGCATATCGACCGCTTCGCTAAATCTGCGTGCCAATCCGGATGGGGGCACGCTCAATCTCGGTGTGCTGCCCAGCTTCGGCACGCGCTGGCTCGTGCCGCGCCTTCCCGATTTCATCGCTCGGCATCCGGGTGTTTCGGTCAATCTTTTAACGCGGTCGTCACTGTTCGATTTCCGGACCGATACCGTTGATGCGGCGATCCATTTCGGCCTACCGCACTGGCCGGGCACCGAGCTGGTTTTCCTGATGCATGAAAAGGTCGTTCCGGTTTGCAGCCCGGCCTTCAGGGAGCGCCATGGACTTTCAAGGCCGGGCGATCTGTTGCAAGTGCCGCTGCTGCATATGACGACCCGGCCGGATGCCTGGGAACAATGGTTTCGCAGCCATGAGGTGCGTTTCGACAATGTGCACGGCATGCTCTTCGATCAGTTCACCACCAATGCCGAAGCCGCAGGTGCGGGGCTCGGCGTATCGCTCATTCCTTCCTTCATGATCGAGGAAGAGTTGCGAAGCGGGCGTCTGGTTGCGGCTGTTGCGGGGGAAGTGCAAAGCGAGGAGGCCTATTATCTTGCCTGTATGCCTGATCGCGCCGGTTATGCGCCGCTCGAGAGCTTCCGGCGCTGGATCGTTTCCGAGGCGGCACGTGGGGCGGGGGCGTTTTCGGCGTAAACTGGCGGGCGGTCTTGCAAGTCTGCTGCGGCTCAGCCAATAGTGCGCCATGACGTGTGGCGCCAGACGCCACACACCGAAAGTTCCAATACGGGAGATGTCCGTGAAGCCCATTTTCGTTCAGCTTCAATGTGAGCCCGGCAAGACTTATGATGTCGCCGACGCCATCTATAAAACCGAACTGGTTTCCGAGCTTTATTCCACCAGCGGCGAATATGATCTGCTGCTGAAAATCTATCTTCCGCAGGAAGAGGATATCGGCAAGTTCATCAACCAGAACATCGTCAATATTCCGGGGATCGTCCGCTCGCTGACGACGCTGACCTTCACCGCGTTCTGACGCGGATAAGCCTTCATGCACGTATCGATATCATCGCTGTGAAGGCGGTGGTCGGGCTCCCTGAGGCGCCACGCCGCTTCATCGGATCGAGATGTGTATCTTTGGGGAGGAGGCCTTGTCCGGGCTTTCAGATCAGCGGATCGGAGTGTTTTGATACACCCTGAATGGGCTGCGTCACACCGGCAGACGAATTGTCATGCAAAATAAAAGCGCGCCATCGGCCCGCAATTTGAGGTCCGATATTTGGCGCGCTCTGGTTTTGACGGTTCTGTGAGCGGGCGATAGTTTTCCCGCATCAAGCCGCGGCCAGATTCCGGTTGCGCACGAGATCACGGATTGCGATCCGCACGTCATCGGCGCTGTCGAACTTCTGTTCGTCCAGATCGTGAACGTGGAACTTCACCGCGATGAACTTCAACCGGTCGTTGTCCGGTATGACGATGCCGACGGGTTCGCCAGCGAATTCAATGACTTGCTTTTGCATAGATATACTCCCGCTGTGGCTACTTCACAGCATGTTGTCGAACTGAATTTCAGGAAATTGAGACCGTTAAGTCACATTCGACAGCAGCGGGAACACGTGGATTTAAATCCAGCATTCCAGGACACAAGACCAAGGATTGCGTTAATGTTGATATATTTTGACATGACACACTCCCTGTAATTGGTGTTGGCCCGGAATCAGGAGACTCGTTCTCCAGTTACACACTGATAATCCAGACCTGCACTAAAATCAATGCTGATTGTTATAGGTAGAATATTTTTCTTTATGATGACAGGAGAGGGGCGGAATTGTGAAATTTTTGTTTTCGTTGATGGCCGCTCGCAAAAGCCCGGCACAGCGGGCTTTTTATGTTTTTTTTAATTGCTGCCGGCTGTCTGCGGCGGATAAATATGATCGTTTCCGTTGAAATCGGATATGGAATAACAGCCCTCGCGGGTTTTTTCGGCCGCATTTCTGCCAATTGCCGCCTTGCCGTGGCCGCCGGGTATGTCGAGAACATAGGTCGGCTGGCAGAGACCGGAGAGATTTCCCCGCAAAGCGGAAACGATTCGCTGGCCCTCTTCGATCGTCAGCCGGAAATGGCCGGTGCCGGGGGCAAGATCGGGATGATGCAGGTAATAGGGCTTGATGCGCGTCTCAACAAAGGCGCGCATCAGCTCCGCTAGAATTGCCGGGTCGTCATTGACGCCCTTCAGAAGCACCGTCTGGCTGACCATGGCTATGCCGGCATCAATCAGCCGCGCGCAGGCGCTTCTGGCTTCGTCGCCGAGTTCGCGCGCGTGATTGGCGTGCAGGGCAACATAGGTGGTCTTGCCGCTTGCCTTCAGTGCATCGATCAGCGCCGCGTCGATGCGGTCGGGATCGACCACCGGCACGCGGGTATGGAAGCGAACGATCTTCACATGCGGTATGTCTTTTAACCGCTTCATCAGGTCGGACAGGCGCCGCGCCGAGAGCACCAGCGGATCGCCGCCAGTGAGGATGACTTCCCAGATGGCCGGGTTGGCATTTATGTAGTCAAATGCGGCGTCCAGCTCCTCCGGGCTCATCATGCCGTTGCCCTGCGGGCCGACCATTTCGCGGCGGAAACAGAAACGGCAATAGACCGGGCAGACATGCACCGCCTTCAATAGGACCCGGTCGGGATAACGGTGAACGATGCCATGCACCGGGCTGTGGGCTTCGTCGCCGATCGGATCGTCCCGCTCTTCCGGAAGGTGGACGAGTTCGGCTGGATCCGGGACGAATTGCCTGGCGATCGGATCGTTCGGATCGCCGCTATCCACCAGCCCGGCAATGGCCGGCGTGATCGCCAGCGCGTAACGCTGGGTCACGACGCGCAGGCTCTCCAGCGCGCTGGCCTCGACCAGCCCCGCTTCGACGAGTGCTTCGGGTGTCTTGATGGTTTCAAGCCTTGTCATCGTCCATATTCCGCAACGGGCGCCCACACGACGAGATCGATACGGGGAGCGCCGGTTGCCAGCATTACCAGCCTGTCAAAACCGAGCGCAATGCCGCTGGCTTGCGGCATGATGGCAAGAGCCGCCAGAAAATCCTCGTCCAGCGGATAGGTCTCGCCATAGACCCGCTGCTTCTCGGTCATTTCCATTTCGAAGCGCCGCCGCTGCTCGGCAGCGTCGGTCAATTCACCGAAGGCGTTGGCAAGTTCCACGCCGCAGGCATAAAGCTCGAAACGCTCCGCCACGCGCGCATCCTTCGCAGACTTGCGGGCAAGGGCTGCTTCACTGGTCGGGTATTCATCCAGAATGGTGGCGCGGCCGAAACCCAGCTCCGGCTCCACCCGCTCGACGATGACGCGGCTGAACATATCCGCCCAGGTGTCATCGTCGGCGACGCGGATGCCGGCATTGGTGAGGCTGGCGGCAAGGTGGCGCGCGTCCGTCTCGCCGTTTCGGCTGATGGTGGCCAGAAGGTCAATTCGCGCATATCGCTCGAAGGCTTCGGCGACGCTCAGACGCTCCGGCTCCAGGAAAGGATCGACGCTGCGGCCGCGAAAGGTGAAGTTTTTTGTGCCCGTGGTTTCGGCGGCCAGCGCCAGAAGATCGGCGCTGTCCTTCATCAGGCTCTCGTAGGTTTCGCCGACCCGATACCATTCCAGCATGGTGAATTCCGGATGGTGCAGGGGGCCTCTTTCGCGGTTCCTGTAAACATGGGCGAAACAGGAAATCCGTTTTTCACCGGCGGCGAGCAGCTTCTTGCAGGCGAATTCCGGCGAAGTGTGAAGATAGAGCGATACGGTGTTGCCAGCCGGGGTGAGGCCCTCAGTGGCGAAAGCGTGCAGATGGGCTTCGTTGCCGGGAGAAATCTGCAATGTGGCGGTATCGACTTCGAGAAAATCGGCGTGGGCGAAATAGCTGCGAAATGCTGACTGGATCGCATTGCGGCCAATGAGAAAAGCGCGGCGGTCGGCGTGGACGTCCGGCGTCCACCATGGCGACATTGTCTCGTTGCTTGCGCGCATCTTTTCTTCGTTTCCGTCTTCTCTGCGGCGTCCGATTGCGGCCAAACAGTCCGCAAAACGCCTGATCGCGTCATTTAAAGCAATTCCGGGCGGAAAACCGCTAGGCACTCTTCCGCGAATTGCTGTAGAAGGCTGGCAATTCGCGCGGATTTAAGGTAGTTGCGCCCCAGAAAAAAGACAAAATGTCTGCCGGGGCCGGTGCTGCCGCGCAGTCCTTTACGACGCATTTCATCGAGTTACAAGGAAGTCATATGGTCAAGGTTATCGCCTCATCCGTCCGCAAGGGCAATGTTCTCGACGTGGACGGCAAGCTTTACGTCGTTCTTACCGCGCAGAACTTCCACCCAGGCAAGGGCACGCCGGTTACGCAGGTGGACATGCGCCGCATCGTTGACGGCGTGAAGGTCTCCGAGCGCTGGCGCACCACCGAGCAGGTCGAGCGCGCTTTCGTTGAAGACCTGAACTTCCAGTTCCTTTATGAAGACGGCGAAGGCTTCCACTTCATGAACCCGGAAAACTACGATCAGGTCGTTGTCGACGTGGATACGATGGGTGATCAGAAGGCCTACCTGCAGGAAGGCATGACCTGCGTTCTTTCCATTCACGAAGGCAATCCGCTGTCCGTCGAACTGCCGCGCCACGTCACGCTGGAAATCATGGAAACGGAACCGGTCGTGAAGGGCCAGACGGCGTCTTCTTCCTACAAGCCGGCAATTCTCTCCAACGGTATCCGCACCATGGTGCCGCCGCATATCGATGCCGGTATCCGCGTGGTCATCGCGACGGAAGACAATTCCTACGTCGAGCGCGCCAAGAACTGAGCCTGACGGCCGGTTAAACAAAAGCACCGGGCGACCGGTGCTTTTTTATTTATGTCCTGAACAACAAAAAGCCCGCGTCGAGACGCGGGCTTTTTGTTTGCCTTGCGGCTTTTCTTACATGGACTTTGCGGCGGTCCGGGTTGGGCCAGCCGGCTTCTTCGGGGCAGGCTGGCCAACGGCATAACCGCCACCGAGAGCCACGTTGAGCGAGACATAATCCTGCGCGGTCGTCTGGATCGCCGTGGCAAGGTTTGCCTGCGCATCCGAGACCGAGCGCTGGGCATCCAGAACATCGAGCAGAGACGATGCACCATCGCGATAGCTGGCGGTGGAGAGCTGCAGCGCTTCCTGGTAGGAGGCGACGGTCTTTCTCAGCGCGTCCACGGTACGCTGGTCGCGATTGATGGCGGCCAGAGCATTTTCGACTTCTTCCACGGCGGTGAGAACGGTCGCCTTCCAGACGAGATATTGCTCGCGTGCCTGTGAGTTGGCGATGTCGACATTGGCGCGGAGCCTGCCGCCATCAAGGATCGGAAGAGTGAGGCTTGGACCGAAGGACCAGCTGTTGGCCGTTCCTCTCGAGCCGCCACTCAGGAAATTGTAGCTCGGGGTGATCGCGCCACCAAGCTCGATGCTCGGATAAAGTTGAGCCTCGCTTACACCGATCGTGGCGACCGCAGCGGCAAGATTGCGTTCGGCGACGCGGATGTCAGGACGGTTGCGGATCAGGTCGGCCGGGATACCGGTGCGGGGAACTGCGCGCGCAACGGGCTGGCGTGCGCCCTTCTGCAGTTCGGTAATGAGCGACGAGGCCGGCATGCCGAGCAGGGTCGCGATGCGATGTGCTGCCCTGCGGAAGCTGGTTTCGAGGCCGGGTATCTGCGACAGCGTGGAATTGACCAGACCTTCGGACTGGACGACATCGAGGCGCGAGGCCGCACCCGCTTCGAGCTGCAACTTGGTCAAGTCAAGCGTTTCGCGGCGCGAACCCAGGTTCTGGCGAGCGATCTCCAGACGTTCCTGATAGTAGCGCACGTCGATATAGGCGGCGGCGACGGCCGAAATCAGCGTCAGGCGCTGAACGTCGACCGTGGAGTAGGCGGCATCCAGCGATGCATTGGCGCTTTCGGTTGCGCGGCGGTAGCGGCCGAAGAGGTCAAGGAACCAGGAAACGCTGAGGCCGCCGGAAGACACGTTGGTGACGGGAGTGTCACGGTAGCTGCCCTTGGTCTCGCTGATCTGGTGTTGACCCTGCGCCGTGAGGCTCGGCAGGCCGCCGGCGCCCTCCGCGATCACCTGGGCCTGCGCCTGATTGATGCGCTCGATCGCCTGCATCACGGTGAGGTTCTGCGCCAGGCCGGTGGAAACGTAACCGTTCAGGCGGTTGTCGTTAAAGGCCGTCCACCATGCAACGTTGCTGATGTCGCCATTACTGGTTTTTCCGGCTTCCGCAAACTTTCCCGGCAATTGGATTTCCGGCGTCTTGTGGTCGGGTCCGACGACGCAGCCTGAAAGCAGCAGCATTGTCAGGGGAAGAGTAGCGCGAATAGACAGCATGTAATTTTCCCAATTCTCTGGTTGGCTTACCGAGCGCGGCTTGCTGGCAAATGGGCTGCGCGGTCGATATGCCGTAGAAACGTGCATTAGCCAAATCGGCAACATTTCTAGCAGCGTATTAACGGTTGGCACAGCCCATTTTTGTTTTGTTAACGCCTTGAAAGGCGACGAATGATGACGAAAAAGGACGGAACGAAGAAAATTCCGAGGAGTGTTGCAGAAAGCATACCACCCAGCACCCCGATACCGATTGCATTTTGCGCGGCGGAACCCGCTCCGGTTGCGATTGCGAGAGGCACGACACCGAGGATGAAGGCGAGCGATGTCATGATGATCGGACGCAGGCGAAGTTTCGCTGCCTCCAGCGTTGCTTCCAGCAGAGTTAGCCCGTGTTCCTGCCTTTCCTTGGCGAATTCGACGATCAGAATCGCGTTTTTCGCGGCAAGGCCGATGGTCGTCAGCAGGCCCACCTTGAAGTAGACGTCGTTCGACTGGCCGAAGAAATGTGCTGCGGTCAATGCGCCGAGGACGCCCACCGGCACGGCCATGATGACCGAGAAGGGGATCGACCAGCTTTCATAAAGGGCGGCAAGGCAAAGGAACACGATCAGCACCGACAGCGCGTAGAGCATCGGCGCCTGCGAGCCGGAAAGGCGTTCCTGGTAGGAAATGCCCTGCCACGCCACGGTGTAACCGCCCGGCAGGCTTGCCGTCAGCCGTTCCATTTCGTCCATGGCGTCACCGGATGCAACGCCGGCGCCGGCGGTGCCTTCGAGCGAAATCGCGCCCGTGCCGTTGAAACGGGCGAGAGACGGCGGAGCGTTGATCCATTTCACCTCGCTGAAGGAGGAGAAAGGCACCATCTCGCCGCTGGTGTTGCGGGCATACCAGAATTTGAGATCATCCGGCTGCATGCGGTAGGGCGCATCGCCCTGCACATAAACGGGCTTGAGTTCGCCGTTCAGGGTGAAGTCGTTAACATCCCGGCCGGCAAAGATCGTCGACAGCATGAGGTTCACGGAGGAGAGATCGACGCCCATGGCCCCCATCTTTTCCTGGTCGAGAATGATCTTCATCTGCGTTTCATTGTCCTGACTGTCGCTTCGAAGCGAGCTGATCTTCGGATTGCCGGTGGCAAGCGCGATCAGTTCCTTGGAAGAAGCGGTCAGTGCCTCGGTGCCGTTGCGGCCGCTATCCACGAGATACATCGAGAAACCGCTCGATGTGCCCATGCCCTGAATTGCCGGCGGCAGAAGCGGGAACACCTGCGCATCGCGGAAACCGAAGAAAGTGCCCATCGCGCGCTGCACGATGGCGCCGGCGTGCTGATCGGGTGCGGTTCTCTCGGCGAAATCCTTGAGCTTGGTGAAGACGATGGCGTTGTTCTGGCCCGAACCGCCGAAGCTGAAGCCGAGCACGCCGAAAACTGATTCGACATTGTTGGCTTCTTTTTCGCGGAAGTAGTTTTCGACCTGCTTCACCACCTCGTTGGTCCGCTCGATGTTGGAACCGGTCGGCGTCTGGATGATCGTCAGAAGCACGCCCTGGTCTTCCTGCGGCAGGAACGAGCTGGGCAATTTGGAAAAGAACCAGGCGCAGCCGCCGATCACTATCGCGAAGAGGATCATGACACGCAGGGGCCGCTTCAGCAGGTAACCGATGGAGGAAACATAGCCGTCTGTCGTCTTGCCGAAGCCGCGGTTGAACCACGCTCCCGGTCCGCGCTGCTTCTTGTGATGGTCGATCGGCTTCAGCATCGTAGCGCAGAGCGCCGGCGTCAGAACGATGGCGACCACTGCCGAAAGCAGCATGGCCGAGACGATGGTGATCGAGAACTGGCGGTAGATGATGCCCGTCGATCCGCCGAAGAAGGCCATCGGGATGAAAACGGCAGTCAGGACGAGCGCGATGCCGATGATCGCACCGGTAATTTCGCCCATCGACTTTTCGGTTGCTTCGACCGGCGACAGTCCCTCTTCCGACATGATGCGTTCGACGTTTTCGACGACGACGATGGCGTCATCGACGAGAAGGCCGATTGCCAGAACCATGGCGAACATGGTGAGCGTATTAATCGAATATCCTGTCAGCGCGAGCACGCCGAACGTGCCGAGAAGCACGACGGGCACCGCAATCATCGGAATGAAGGTAGCTCTGAGGTTCTGCAGGAACACCAGAAGCACGACGAAGACGAGGATGATCGCCTCGATCAGCGTGTGCACCACTTTCTCGATCGACAGCTTTACGAAGGGTGTCGTGTCGTAGGGATATTCGATCGCGACGCCTTCCGGCAGCGAGCCTTCGACGGCGGAAAGTGCAGACTTCACGCGTGCTGCCGTGTCGAGCGCGTTGGCGCCGGTGGCGAGGTTGACCGCGAAACCGGCAGACGGGCGACCATTGGAGCGGGAATCGCCGCCATAGGTTTCCTGGCCGATTTCGATGCGGGCGACGTCGCTGAGGCGAACGGTTGCGCCGTCCTTCTCGACTTTCAGGATGACCGATTCGAAATCGGCAACCGTGGTCAGCTGGCTCTGCGCCGTCACGGTCACATTGAGCTGCTGGCCCTTGACGGCGGGTACGGCGCCAAGCGAACCGACGGAAACCTGGGTGTTCTGGCTCTCGATGGCGCTGGTCACGTCAGCCGTGGTCAGCTGGTATTTGTTGAGCTTGAAGGGATCCAGCCAGATACGCATCGCATATTCGGAGCCGAAGACGTTGATGCTGCCCACGCCTTCAAGGCGCTTGATCTGGTCTTCGACGCGCGAGGAGAACACGTCGCCGAGATCGGCGGAGTTGCGCTTGCCGTCGGTTGAGATCAGCGCGCCAACCATCAGAATGCTCGATGTGGAGCGGCTGACCTGAAGACCCTGTTGCTGCACGGTGTCGGGCAGTTGCGACTGGACGAGCTGCAGCTTGTTCTGCACCTGAACCTGCGCGATGTCCGGCAGGATGGTATTGCCGAAGGTCAGCGTCACTTCGGCGCTGCCCGTTGAGGATGACGATGTCATATAGGTGAGGTCGTCGAGGCCGGTCATGCCGTCCTCGATGATGGTTGTCACCGATTTCTCGACGGTTTCGGCGCTGGCGCCGTTATAGGTCGCGCTGACGCGTACCGTCGTCGGCGCAATATCGGGATATTGCGAGATGGAGAGGGTCGCAATTGCCAATGCGCCGCCCAGCATGATGACGATGGCGATAACCCATGCAAAAACGGGGCGCCTGATGAAGAAATGGGCCATGGCAGTCCTGCCTTACCTTTTACGAGCTTCGAGCGGGGTGGGTCGTGCTCATGTTTATTTCGAGGGGGCGGCGGCAGGCTGAGCTTGCTGCGGCATAACGACGATACCGCGATCGTCGATGGTCACTTCAACCGGTGCGACCGTCGCACCATCGGCAATCCACTGGAAGCCGTCGACGATGAGCTTGTCGCCATCCTTGACGTTTTCCGTCACCAGCCAGGCGTTGCCCGACTGCTGGCTGGAGGGGAAGGTGCGGGTTTCCACCTTGTTTTCCGCCGTCACGAACTTTGCCGTCAGCTCGCCATTGGCGTTGCGGCTTGCGGCGCGCTGCGGAATGCGGAAACCCTTTTCCTTGCCGATGGTCAGCGTGGCGCGGACATAGGTGCCGGGAAGCAGCAGATCGTCCGGGTTCTCGAAGAGGGCGCGAATGGAGAAGGTGCCCGTGGTTTCGCTCACCGCCATGTCCGACATGTCGATCTTGCCGTCATGCTTATATTCTGTGCCGTCTTCCAGCGTCAGGTGAATACCCGTTTCCTTCGTATCGCCGCCGAGCTGGCCCGACGAGATCGCTTTTTTCAGGCGCAGGAGATTGATGCTGGATTCCATCAGGTCGATATAGATGGGATCGATGCGGCGCAGCGTCGTCAAAGCCGTTGTCTGGTTCGCCGTGACCACGTTGCCAATGCTGAAAGCAGTCGCGCTGGTAATGCCGTCGAAGGGCGCGCGGACTTTGGTGAGATCGAGGTTGATTTCAGCTGTTTCCAGCGCCGCCTTGGTCTGGGCCACATCGGCCTGGGCCTGCAACAGCGTCACCTTGGCGTTTTCATATTCGATCTGGGTTGCGCCGCTGTTGACCAGCCGCTCGTAACGGGCAAGGTTTGCCTCGGCGCTCGGAACGCTTGCTTCGGCCTTCGCCACGCTGGCCTTGGCCTGCGCCACTTCCGCCATATAGGTGTTGTCCTCGATCTGGTAGAGAACATCGCCCTGCTTGACTTCGCTGCCTTCCTTGAAGGGAATTTCGCGGATGATGCCGGTAACGCGCGGGCGGATTTCCGCCGTCTGGAACGCGCTGGCGCGGCCGGGAAGAACGGTGGTCAAGGGATATTCGCTGGTCTTCATCACGATGATGCTGACCGGCGACGGTGGGCGCTCGGCACCCTGGCCGGCGGTCTGGCTGCTCTCGCCGCCATCGCTGCATCCCGCAAGAACCGCGGTTACACACAGAGAAGCAAATAGGGGTAAAATACGTCGGCTCATTGTTCTTCCCTGCGTATCGATCGCATTCAACTATAAGCGCAATGTCGCTCGGCGGATGCGCGTCCGGGAGGAGCAGGTATGACAGGAAAGGCCTTATTGGGGGCCTTCGTCATCACATTCATTCCGGACCGCCACGCGCATAGAAGCGCAGGCTTAGGCGCTTCGCAAGCAATTGCGAGAAGGTGACGTAAATAGGGAATCGTCACTTAGCAAGCGGATTGCGCAATCCGGCGTCGATTAAATCGACGAGTTGATCACAACGTGTTGCCAAATTGCCGATATCTTCCCGTGCAAGGAGGACGGGATGGATAACGCTTGTCAGCGCGTGGAGCACGGTTTCCGCGAGCGGCGGAATATCCGCCGGCGCATAGACCTTCGCGTCGATACCGTCGCTGATAATGTCGGCTAACAGGTTTGCGATGACGGATTTATAATAGTCGCCGCACTTCATGTCCTGCTTGGCCGTCATCAGGATCATTTCGAATATATAGGGATTGTCGTTGAGGTCCTGGTGGTGCTGTTCCATCAGGGTACGGGCGAGGTGGCGCAATCTGGCAAGCGGCGGGTGGCCATCGTCGAGCGGCCGAATCTCTCTTTCGAAGATCCCGATCTGCTCGAAAGCTATGGCGTCGACGAGTGCGTTCTTCGAACTGAAATTCTTGAAGACATTGGCGGGCGACATGCCGAGTGCTGCGGCGATATCGGCAATCGCCACCGCATTGAAGCCACGCTCGCGAAAAAGCTCTTCGGCTTTGGTGAGAATGTCCCGCCGCGTTTCTTCGGCGGAACGGCGAGGTCGGCGTTTGACGGGACGATCATTCTTCCTGTCCACCTTTCTCGCCTGTTCTATTGTTTTGCTCACGGTCAGACTCCGGGGAAAAAGGGCTCCAGATTCCGGCGTATTCTTGCAAGCGGCGTCTCACCGCTATCGTCGGGAACGAAACTCTGTCCGGTGATGCGTTCGTAAGCATCAATATAGACCTTCGAGGTCTGCAAGACGAGGTCCTGCGGAATTTCGGGAACCTCGTCCTTATAGGGGTCGCAACGTTCGGCAACCCAGGCTCTGACGAAATCCTTGTCGAAGCTGGCCGGCCGCGTGCCGTTGCGGAAGCTTTCCTCATAGCTGTCAGCCATCCAGTAACGGCTGCTATCCGGCGTGTGGATTTCGTCAGCCAGAATGATCGTGCCGTTTTCATCCGTGCCGAATTCATATTTCGTGTCGACGAGAATGAGGCCCTGCTTTGCGGCAATCTCCTGTCCGCGCTTGAACAGTGCCAGTGCGTAACGAGACAGCGTGTCCCACTGCTCCTGCGTCAGAAGTTTCTTCTCGACGATCTCTGCAGGTGTTAGCGGTTCGTCATGGCCGCCATCGAAGGCCTTACTCGTTGGCGTGATGACCGGTTCGGGCAAAATCTGGTTGTCCTTCATCCCGTCCGGCAGGCTCATGCCGTACATCTGCCGCTCACCCTTCTTATAAAGGGTAAGGATCGATGTGCCGGTGGTGCCGGCCAGATAACCGCGAACCACCACCTCGACCGGCAATATGTCCAGCCTCTTGCCAATGACGACATTCGGATCGGGATAGCTGACCACATGGTTGGGGCAGATGTCCTTTGTCTGTTCGAACCAGTAGCGCGCCGTCTGGGTCAATACCTGTCCCTTATAAGGGATGGACGTAAGGATGCGGTCGAATGCGCTGAGGCGGTCGGTGGATATGATGATGCGGTTGCCGTCAGGCAGATCGTAGTTTTCCCGCACCTTGCCACGGTAGTAATTCGGCAGCTCGGGAATGACGGCTTCATCGAGAATGCGCACGGGTTCTCCAATTCTAGGCTCTATAAAGGGCGCTGGACGCCCCAATCTGGCTGAAACTCTTGTCCGTTCCTATTGCATGTTTCCTGGAACAGGGCCAGCCGGGAGATAAAGGAGGCCCATTCTGGCCCTTCGACTCCATTTCTGTTAAATCTCTA
>NZ_JBNWCI010000005.1:0-285169 GCF_053522525.1 Agrobacterium sp. 22-210-1
CAGTGAGCGGACTTATAAGAGATCACCCTCAAACAAGTCAACAGCTCAAATCACGAAAAATAAGAAAATCTATCAAGATATTGATTTTAAAATGTAATTTCAATTTTCTGCAATTCTCCGACGCAAAGGGCGCCGAAGCGCTGCCGGTTTTGCACAGGAGAACAAGGCCCGCGACATCAAGTCGAGCCCCGCGCCTTCTTTTGGCCCGGTTCCTCGCTAATTGCTTTGCCAACGAAGCGTTAATGCGGGCATGCGTGCGCGTGTCCTTATGTAGGCTGTTGCGACATATCTTTCGGTGCGTCGATCAATTTGACTCATGGCTTTGAAAGTTGCACACCTTCGCCTGAAGTTTCTGGAGAGCGCATGACCGACGGGGCACAGCTGGTATGACTGCGGATCGCAATGTGATCCGGTCGCTAGGCACGGAACCGCCAATTCTGGCGGAAGGGCGCCGTGCACCCGATCGTCGCGAGATTTCGCTCAGATGGCTTTCCGGCACATTCCTGACCGGCATCACCTCTTCCATATTGATGGGTGTGGCTCTGTTTGCGGCCCTCGATGGCCGCCAGCAGCTCGCCATTCCCGCCGAGGCCTTTGCCAAGGCGGACATGGGTAACAATGCGACGGAAGCGGCGCGCCGCGGCACGCGTCTTATCGCCCCGAATATCGCGGCGCGACCATCCGACCGGTCGATCATGGAAGTCTCGACCGTCATCAATGAAGGCGACAAGGAAGTGGTCCGCAAGGTTCCCTTCTCTCACGTCAAAATTCCGCTGGCAGCGAATTACGCCAAACAGGATGATTATCCTGCCTTCGATCCCCTGAACATTTTTGCGAGCAACGACGACAAGGACGCCGCCGCGCCGGCGCCGAGCCGCACGGGAACGATCTACGGCTCCGAGGTTGAATCCGAAGTCAGCCTGAAGACCGTAGCCTTTCCGGTCCAGCACTCCAAATACGCGTTTGCCGGCTCCTTGAGCTTCGACGAGGTGGAGGAAGCGGTACGCTCGAATGGCTCGATCCTGACGGATGGCAACGAGCAAGTTGCCGCACTTTATTACATCGACCCGCGCCGCTTTGATAATGACGAAGGCGATGTCGATATCACGGCCGGTCTTGCGGCCCGTGTCGTTGAACAGAATATGTCGGTATCAACCCCACAATCGGCCTCAGTGCCGGTCAAGGAATATGCCGACGACGTGATCCCTGCCCGCCAGACCGAGACCATCGAGGCCGCTTTGTTCGGCGCGGGTTACTCCAAGGCACAATCATCGGAAATCGCAGGGCTACTGTCACCGCAACTCCAGTCGAACAATGTCGAAAGCGGTGATGTGCTGCGTGTCGGCATCATTCAGGAAGACGAAAAAAGCGACATCGTGCGCGTCAGCCTTTATCGCAAGGGTCGCCACATGGTCACCATGGCCGTCGATGACCGCAAAAACTTCATCAAGGCCAGCGAACCGCCGAAACTCGACGCGGTAGCGAGCGCCTTCGACAGCACGCCGGCGCCTGCAGCCGGCCGCGACCTGCCGAGCGTCTATGACGGTGTCTACCGCGCGGCTCTCGCTTATGGCATGAACCAGAGCATGGTTTCCCAGCTTATCAAGCTGCTGGCCAGCAGTGTCGATTTTCAGGCGCAGCTCAAACCGGCGGATACGCTGGAAGCATTCTTCTCCGTGGAAGATGCCGATGGCAAGGCCACCGACAAGTCGGAACTGCTCTATGTCAACGCCAAGTTCGGCGACAACGAGACGCGGTTTTACCGGTTCCAGAACCCTGATGACAACAGCATCGATTATTTCGACGAGAACGGCAAAAGCATCCGGCAGTTCCTGTTGCGCAACCCGGTTCCGAACGGCCGCATGACATCCGGTTTCGGCATGCGCCGCCACCCGGTTCTGAAATTCAGCCGCATGCATACCGGAACCGACTGGGCCGCCGCCCGCGGCACGCCGATCATCGCAACCGGCAACGGCACTGTCGAGAAGGCCGGATGGGCCTCCGGTTACGGCAACCAGACCCTGCTTCGCCATGCCAACGGCTATGTCTCTTCCTATAATCACCAGAGCGCCATCGCCAAGGGCGTCACCGAGGGCTCCAAGGTCCGGCAGGGTCAGGTCATCGGTTATGTGGGATCGACCGGCCTTTCGACCGGCGCCCACCTGCATTACGAACTGATCGTCAACGGCACGAAAGTGGACGCGATGAAAGTGCGCCTGCCGGGCGGCAAATCGCTTGCCGGCGATGCGCTTGCACGGTTCTCCGACGAGAGAAAGCGCATCGACAATCTTCTCAACATCGAGGACAAGCCAAATCAGGTGGCGAGCCGGTAATCCGCCGGCATTTTGCACCCCGAAAAGCAGACCAAATGAAAAGGGCTCCGTTTCCGGAGCCCTTTCTTTTATGCCGCATCGGCAGTTTCGGTTTCGGCCTCGCCCTTCGGAGGCTTGACCTTGAACAGCAGCCGGTCCGTGCCGGACGTCACCTTGACCCGCGAACCATCGGGGATTTCCCCGCCGAGGATCATTTCGGCAAGCCTGTCCTGAACCGACTTCTGGATCACCCGCTTCAGCGGACGTGCGCCGTAAGCGGGATCGTAGCCCTTGTTGGCGAGCCAGCTGCGGGCATCCTCATCCAGTTCGAGCGAGATCTTGCGATCACCCAGCAGCGAGACGAGCCGCTTCAACTGAATTTCCACGATCGCGCCCATTTCATCACGCCGCAGGCGGTGGAACAGGATGATATCGTCGATACGGTTGAGGAACTCCGGCCGGAAATGCGACCGGACCCGCTCCATCACCAGTTCACGAACCGAATCCACATCGTCATTGTCACCCATCTGCGTCATGAATTCCGAACCGAGGTTCGAGGTCATGATGATGATGGTGTTCTTGAAATCGACGGTGCGGCCCTGGCCATCCGTCAGGCGGCCATCATCCAGCACCTGCAACAGGACGTTGAAGACGTCCGGATGCGCTTTCTCGATCTCGTCGAACAGGACGACCTGGTAGGGCCGGCGACGAACCGCTTCAGTCAAAGCGCCCCCCTCTTCGTAACCGACATAACCGGGAGGCGCGCCGATGAGTCGGGCAACGGAGTGTTTCTCCATATATTCCGACATATCGAGCCGAACCATCGCGGTTTCGTCGTCGAACAGGAACCGGGCGAGCGACTTCGTCAGCTCGGTCTTGCCCACACCCGTCGGGCCGAGGAAAATGAACGAGCCGATCGGGCGGTTCGGATCCTGAAGGCCGGCGCGTGAACGGCGAACCGCCTTGGAAACCGCCTGAACGGCTTCACCCTGCCCGACAACGGACTTGGCAAGCTCGTCTTCCATGCGCAGCAGCTTTTCGCGTTGACCTTCCAGCATTTTATCGACCGGAATGCCGGTCCAGCGGGAAACGACATGGGCAATATTGTCCGGTGTCACCACCTCCTGAACCATCGAGCCGGCACCGCTGCTGTCGCGGGCTTCCGCCGCAGCCAGTTCCTTTTCAAGGCCCGGAATAATGCCATAGGTCAACTCGCCGGCGCGCTGGAACTGGCCGTTGCGCTGGGCAATCGCCAGTTCGTTGCGGGCTTCGTCCAGCCGCTTTTTCAGATCGGCGGCATGGCCGAGCTTCTGTTTTTCCGCCTGCCAGCGGGCCGTCAGCGCATCCGCCTTTTCTTCCGTATCGGCCAGCTCATCTTCGAGCTTTTTCAGGCGATCGACGGAGGACTGGTCCGTCTCCTGCTTCAAAGCTTCGCGCTCGATCTTGAGCTGGATGATACGACGATCCAGTTCGTCCAGCTCTTCCGGCTTGGAATCCACCTGCATGCGAAGACGCGAAGCGGCCTCGTCCATCAGGTCGATTGCCTTGTCGGGCAGGAACCGGTCGGTGATGTAGCGGTTGGAAAGCGTCGCAGCCGCAACAAGGGCCGAATCCGAGATTCGAACCTTGTGATGCTGTTCGTATTTTTCCTTAAGACCGCGCAGGATCGAGATCGTATCCTCAACGGTCGGCTCGTCCACCAGCACGGGCTGGAAACGGCGGGCAAGAGCCGGGTCCTTTTCCACATGCTTGCGATATTCATCGAGCGTGGTGGCGCCAACGCAGTGAAGTTCACCGCGGGCAAGCGCGGGCTTCAGGAGGTTGGAGGCATCCATCGCACCATCAGCCTTGCCGGCACCGACCAGCGTATGCATCTCATCGATAAACAGGATGATGCCGCCATTTTCAGCCTGCACTTCATTGAGTACGGCCTTCAGACGCTCTTCGAATTCACCGCGATATTTCGCACCTGCGATCAGCGCGCCCATATCGAGCGCCATCAGCTTCTTGTCCTTGAGGCTTTCCGGCACGTCACCATTGACGATGCGCAGCGCAAGCCCTTCGGCAATCGCCGTTTTACCGACGCCCGGTTCACCGATCAGCACGGGGTTGTTCTTGGTGCGGCGCGAAAGGACCTGAATGGTACGGCGGATTTCGTCGTCACGGCCGATTACCGGGTCAAGCTTGCCCTCACGGGCTTCTTCCGTCAGATCGCGCGCGTATTTCTTCAAGGCGTCAAAACCCTGTTCGGCATTGGCACTATCAGCCGTGCGGCCCTTGCGGATGTCGTTGATGACCTGGTTGAGAGCCTGCGCCGTTGCCCCTGCCTTCTTCAGCGAAGCCGAAGTGGAAGCAGAGCTTTCAATCGCCAACGCCTGCAAAAGGCGCTCGACGGTAACGAAGCTGTCGCCTGCCTTCTTTGCGAGATCTTCTGCAGTCGAAAACACTTTGGCAAGCGGCGCGGTCAGCGAAAGGCCGCCATTGCCACCGGAAACCTTGGGCAATTTCGCCAACGCGGCATCATTGGCAAGACGCGCTTCTTTCGCGTCGCCACCAGCACGCTCGATCAGCGATGCCGCCATGCCCTGCTCGTCATCGAGCAAAACCTTGAGAACATGTTCCGCAGAAAACTGCTGATGATTTTCCGCAAGCGCAAACGTCTGTGCCGACTGCAGAAAACCGCGAACGCGTTCGGAGTATTTTTCAATATTCATAGTCGAACCTCCATTGACCGGCCCGCCCGCTTTCGGCACGGCTCCGGGTGTTAGGGTTGAGGCTCCCTCAAAAGGCAAGCCCCGCTACGACAGCCGTGTTTAAAGGATTTCACGATCGCCGCCTCTCGAAGGTCGGTTGCCGGCGAATGCGGCTTGCGTCCTTCCTGCACGAATATGGGAGGCATTTTCATCGGTTTAAAGGGGCGAAAAACCGCCATCCGGGAAATTTTCACCTGTTTTGACAGACATCAGCTTGCCGGCGCGCACTCACCTTTTTTGCCAGCCGACGGCTCCCCCCATGTAAGCCCTAAAAACAAAAAACTCCGGCAAGCCGGAGTTTTTCAATCGCGTGTCTGGCAGCGTGCCTGGCCGCGTGTTTGCGCGGTCTGCTTGAAACCCCTGCTTATTCAGCAGCGTTTTCAAGGGTGGCCGGTGTTGCGTCTTCACCGGCGGGCGCGTCTTCACCTTCAGCACCTTCCGCCGCTGCGGCACGGCGCGGACGACGCGGGCGCGGGGTCGTGGCACGACGGGTCTTTGGCGCACGTTCGGTCGCGGGTGCTTCCGCCTGCTGCTGCTCTTCCTCGACGGCCACTTCCATGGGCGTACCTTCGATGACGGGCTGCGGCGCCTGGCTGGCGTCGTAAACCGGCGGCTGCTGTTCGGCCGAGACCTGCGGCTGGCGCGGCTGACGTTCCTGCCGTTCACGGCGGTCCGGACGTTCGCGACGTTCCTGGCGTGGCTCGCTCCGCTCGGTGCGCTCCTGCTGCTGGACGCGCTCTACCTGTTCGGAATGCTGCTGCGATGCAACGACGCCATCGTCGCCATCGTTTCCATCCATATCGTCGGCATCCGCGTCGGCGGCATTGTATTCACCGCGATCATCGCGCTGGAAACGTTCCTGCATCTGGGCCTGAGCCGTGGCAATGATGCGGTTGTAATGCTCGGCGTGCTGCAGATAGTTTTCCGCAATCACACGGTCGCCAGAACTCTGCGCGTCCCGGGCAAGGGCAGCGTATTTTTCCGCTATGTGCTGGGCTGTACCGCGAATCTTAACATCGGGGCCGGAACTGTCATAAGTCCTGGTGAGCGGATTGCCGCCCTTGCGGTTGAAGTTGTTATTACCGCCACCATTGTTATTGTTGTTATTATTGTTGCTTCCACGCCCCCGGCCGCGCTTGTTTTGCTGTCCTGGCCTCATCAATTGCTCACCTGAATTCTGTTTTGCTGACAATCTGGTTATTTTCATGCAATTCCGGACGGAAAACCGCTGGAAATTTTTCCTGAAATTGTTCCGTCACGCGTCCTGCCGAAGATAACCCCGGACAAGACCTCGCGTGTGACGACCGGTCGCGCAAATGCTGCACCGAGCCGCCTGCGAACAAAGTTTACTGATTCACATGCCGGAAACGCCCAGCCTTTCAGGGCTCTCAAAAGAACCCGCTTCGGGACTGACCCATACCCTGACGAATCTGCGTTCGTCCTCAGCCACCCTGCATGTGGCCGCAAACTATCCCGCTTCCCGCGGAAATCCAAGCCTTTTCTTTTGCTGTGCAAAATATCTCTGCAAAAATCCGCCGCCATATCGCGAAGAACTATCTCCGGAAGATCAAAACTCTGTCGTTGCCGCCATAATCCTTCACGGCGTCCACAAGAGAGAAACCGTTAGAAGCAAATATCGTGGAAACATCAAGCCTTTGATCGAAACCGATCTCCACACCAACGATCCCGTTTTCCACAAGAAAGCGGCCTGCGTCGGCAGCAATAAGGCGGTACGGTGCAAGGCCGTCCTGACCTCCGTCCAGCGCCGCCATCGGATCATGATGACGAACCTCTCGGTCCAGCGTTGTAACGATATCGCTTCTTATATAAGGCGGATTCGACACAATTATGTCAAAGCTGCCGGAGATTTTTTCGAACCAATCGCTCTGCCTGATCTCAAACCGCGTTTCGAGCCCGTTTCTGGACGCGTTTTTCGCAGCAGTCTCCAACGCGCCAGCGGAAATATCGCTGCCGATACCCGTCGCGTCAGGGCATTCTTTCAAAAGCGCCAGACAGATCGCACCCGTGCCCGTGCCCAGATCCAGAATGCGGGCGCTACCCTTTTGGGAAACCGCCTCCCTTAACGCCGGCAACAGCGTATCAACGAGAATCTCCGTATCCGGACGGGGTTCGAGTGTCTCCTTCGACAACAGAAGATCGAGGCTGTGAAACTCCCGGTGACCGAGGATGCGATGCACCGGTTCTCCCCCGGCCCGCCTTTCGATCATGGCGGCGATGCGGGCCTGCTCTTCCCGCGTAATGGGCCGGTCCGGCTTCATCACGAAATCGGTCAGTGAAAAGGCAATAACCTCACCGATCAGCAGGCGCGCGTCGAGAAGCGGATCGGCAACACCGGCCATCTGCAGCCGTTTGCGGGCGGCGGCGAGTTCGGCCGAAACGGTCCCCTCAGCGCCGCTCAAAGCTGCTGTTCGCCAAGCAGTGCCAGCTGGCCGGCCTGATAGTCGGCAATCAACGCATCCACAAGCTCATCGATTTCACCTTCGATCATTCTGTCGAGTTTATAGAGGGTGAGGTTGATGCGGTGATCGGTGACACGCCCCTGCGGAAAATTATAGGTGCGGATGCGCTCGGACCGGTCACCCGAACCGACCTGGCTCTTGCGATCAGCCGAACGCTCGCTATCCACCTTCTGGCGCTCGATGTCGTAAAGGCGCGAGCGCAGAACCTGCATGGCCTTCGCACGGTTCTGGTGCTGGGATTTCTCCGAACTCGTGACGATCAGTCCCGTGGGAAGATGGGTGATGCGAACAGCGGAGTCGGTGG
Source organism: Agrobacterium sp. 22-210-1 (assembly GCF_053522525.1). Classification (NCBI taxonomy): domain Bacteria; kingdom Pseudomonadati; phylum Pseudomonadota; class Alphaproteobacteria; order Hyphomicrobiales; family Rhizobiaceae; genus Agrobacterium; species Agrobacterium sp. 22-210-1. The sequence goes on from NZ_JBNWCI010000005.1 coordinate 7,850, forward strand.
TATTGACGTGCTGGCCACCTGCGCCCGAGGCCCGCATCGTATCGATGCGAATGTCTTCCGGGCGGATTTCGACGTCGATATCCTCCGCTTCCGGCAGCACCGCGACGGTGGCGGCAGAGGTGTGAATGCGGCCGCTCGCTTCCGTTTCCGGCACCCGTTGCACGCGATGCACACCGGATTCGAATTTCAGCTTGGAGAACACCCCTCGCCCGCTGATCGTGGCGATGATTTCTTTGTAACCGCCAGCTTCGCCTTCGCTGGCGGAAAGGACTTCGACTTTCCAGCCCTTGGTCGATGCAAAGCGCTCATACATGCGAAACAGATCACCGGCGAAAAGCGCCGCCTCGGAGCCGCCCGTGCCGGCACGGATTTCAAGGATCGCGCTTTTTTCATCCGCCGCATCCTTGGGAAGCAGCAGGACCTGCATATCCTTCTCAAGCTCACCGATGCGGGCCTCGACCTCCGGCAGTTCCATTTCCGCTAGATCCCGCATGTCCCTGTCGGTCGTCTTGTCGGCGAGCAGCGCCTCGAGATCGGCAGCCTCGGCAATCGCCTTTTCGTAGTCGCGAATCTTGTTCACGACCGGCTGAAGCTCGGAATATTCCGAAGCCAGCTTCACATAGACATCCGCCGCCGGGCCAGCCGACATCCGCGCTTCGATCTCTCCGAAACGCCTTTCCAACTCGCGCATTTTTTCGACGGGAAGCTTCGCCACCAGTCACTCCGATAATGAAATAAGTCTTTTAAATGGGAATGGAATGCGCAGCGGCAAAGCGTAACAACACCTCGCGCCCGCTTTCCAGCGAATTATGATCGTCGAGCGCAGCATTCAGCTCGTCGGCAAGTCGCGCTGCGTCCAGCCCGAGCAACATGGCCTTGACCGGGCCGATTGCCGTCGGCGACATGGAAATCGACCGGAAACCCAGACCGATCAGCGCCATGGCGGTCAGCGGCTTGCCCGCCATCTCGCCGCACAGCGTGACCGATGTGTGGTGCCTTTCACCCGCGCGCACGATATCGCGCAGAATGCGCAGGAACGGCTTGCCAAGATTGTCGAAACGATCCGAAACCCTTGCATTGCCACGGTCGACCGCCATGGAGAACTGGAAGAGGTCGTTGGAACCGACGGAAACGAAATCCACCTCCTGCATCAGCTCATCGAGCTGCCACATCAAGGATGGCACTTCCAGCATCGCTCCGAATTGCAGCTTTTTCGGCAGCGCATGGCTGAATTTCGAAAGATGCTGCACTTCCTTCTGGAGAAGATCGCGTGCCGCCCGGATTTCGGAAACCTCGGTCACCATCGGCAACATCATGCGCAGCTCCGCACCCGAAGCGGCGCGCAGCAGCGCGCGCATCTGCGTGCGCATCAGGCCCGGACGGTCGAGCGACAGGCGGATCGCCCGCCAGCCGAGTGCCGGATTTTCCTCTTCCTGGCCGCGCATATAAGAAACGACCTTGTCGCCGCCGATATCCAGCGTGCGGAAGGTGACGCTCTTTCCCTTGGCCTGGCGCAGAACGGAGCGGTAGAAAGCCTCCTGCTCCTCACCCTTCGGCATGTTGGAGGCGATCATGAATTGCAGCTCGGTGCGGAACAGGCCAATGCCGTCGGCGCCGGATTCTTCCAGCTGCGGCAGGTCCACCAGCAGGCCGGCATTCATCTTCAGATTGACCTTCTGGCCATCCTTGGTGATCGGCTCGACATTGCGCAGCGCACGGAATTGCTCCTGCCGCTTGGCGCGCAGACGCACTTTTTCCTCGTAGGCACGCTGCAGGTCCGACATCGGGCGCAGATGCACCTGGCCGTCATCACCATCGATGATGATCGGATCGTTGTTTTCCGCCAGCGCGACAATGCCCGCCGCCTGGCCGATGATCGGAATACCCATGGCACGCGCCACGATAACAACGTGGCTCGTCACCGCGCCGTCTTCGAGCACCAGACCACGCAGTTTCTCACGCGGGTAATCCAGCAATTCGGCAGCGCCCATGGCACGTGCCAGAACGATGGCGTCGAGCGGGAAATCCTGCTCCGGTCCGCGCCCGCCAAAACCGATCAGCTGACGCAGCAGCCGGTTGGCAAGATCATCGAAATCATGCATGCGCTCGCGCAGATAAGGATCGGTCAGGCGCATCATGCGCGCCTTGGTGTCGCTCTGCACCTTCTCCACCGCCGCTTCCGCCGTCAGGCCGTTGCGGATCGCCTCTTCCATGCGCCGCACCCAGCCCTGATCGTGGGCGAACATACGGTAAGTTTCCAGAACTTCGCGGTGCTCACCTTCGGTCGGCACGTCGCGGCGCTGCAACATGTCATCGATCGACAGGCGCAACGAGCCGATGGCATCGGCAAGCCGGCGGATTTCCGTATCCGCGTCCTCGTTCAGCAGGTTGGTGACGACAATGCGGGGATCGTGCAGCACGACGTGGCCAAGACCGATGCCTTCACCGTAACCATCGCCATCGATGGAAACAGCACGCGTCAGGTCCAGCTCCACACCCGGGCGGGTGATCTTTTTCAACTCGCCGCTCGCCACTATTTCAGCGATAAGCATCGCGGTTGTCTCAAGCGCTTCAACTTCATCCTCCCGGTATGTTCGGCTGGCCTTGTTCTGGACCACAAGAACGCCAAGAGTGCGACCGGAGCGCAAAATCGGCACGCCGAGGAAGGAATGATAAATTTCCTCACCGGTTTCAGGAAGATAGCGGAAAGCGGGATGCGCCTGCGCATCGGAAAGATTGAGCGGTTGAGCGGAAGCGGCAATGGTGCCGACAAGACCTTGCCCCATTTTCAGCTGGGCAAGATGCACGGCGTCCTTGTTGAGACCTTCCGTGGCATATAGTTCCAGCACGCTGTCGGAACGCAGCACGTAGACGGAGCAAACCTCTGCCACCATGTTGCTGGCAATCTGACGGACGATCTGGTCCAGACGATCCTGCGGTTCAAGGTGCTCCGCCATCATTTCGCGCAGCCGCTTGAGCAGGACGCGCGGACCTGCGGAAAGGTCTCTCATCGCGTTTGCTCCCCGACGCTTCCGATCCGAATGTCATAATATTCGAGAATCAAAACGTCATTTAAAAAATTTATAGCGCCAGAAGCGCGTCCCGCAAGGGACACGCTTTCAAGAAACGCCACATCGGAAGAACGCAACTCCGAAGAATCGGAGCATCGGGAACCGATGTCTCGGATTTAGCTCTTATCGAGACCGTAGGCCGAATGCAAAGTGCGAACGGCAAGTTCGGCATAGGCGCCGTCGATCAGGATCGAAATCTTGATCTCTGACGTGGTGATGGCCTTGATGTTGATGTTCTTCTCGGCAAGTGCCTTGAAGGCGCTGGCGGCAACGCCGGCGTGGCTGCGCATGCCGATACCGATGACGGACACCTTGGCAAGACCCGTCTCGTTCTGCGCAACATCGAAGCCGATCTGGGCCTTGTTGTCGTCGAGAACCTTGAGAGCCTTGGCAACGTCACCCGAGGGAACGGTGAAGGTCATGTCGGTGCGCGAGCCATCTTCGGAGATGTTCTGCACGATCATGTCGACATTGATATGCGCTTCGGCGAGCGGACCGAAGATCGCGGCGGAAACGCCCGGACGGTCGGCCACGCGGCGCAGCGAAATCTGTGCTTCATCCTTGGCATAGGCGATGCCGGTTACGACTTCCTGTTCCACGATTTCATCCTCGTCACAAATCAAAGTACCGGGCGGGTTGATGAGGTCGCCCATGCCCGGCGCATCGGGATCCTCGAAACTGGAGCGAACGAAGGTGCGCACCTTGTGTACCATGGCAAGCTCCACGGAGCGAACCTGAAGAACCTTTGCGCCGAGAGACGCCATTTCGAGCATTTCCTCGAAGGCGATCTTTTTCATGCGGCGAGCCTTGGGCTCGATGCGCGGATCGGTCGTGTAGACACCGTCGACATCGGTATAGATGTCGCAACGATCCGCCTTGACGGCGGCGGCAATGGCCACAGCCGACGTGTCAGAGCCGCCGCGACCAAGCGTCGCGATGCGATTATCCGGGCCGATGCCCTGGAAACCGGCAACGACGGCAACCTGTCCCTCACCCATGCGCTTGACGATATCCGAACCGTCAATCTCGAGAATACGGGCGGCGCCATGCGCATTATCGGTACGGATCGGGATCTGCCAGCCCTGCCAGGAGCGTGCATTGATACCCATGGACTGCAGGGTGATCGCCAGAAGACCTGATGTGACCTGCTCGCCGGACGCGACAACCGCGTCATATTCGCGCGCATCATAGAAGGAGGCGGCGTTGGTGCCGGTCACCTTTGCGGCGTTCTGCACCCAGTCCACCAATTCGTTGGTTTTTCCCGACATGGCGGAAACGACCACGGCCACTTCATGGCCGGCATCCACTTCGCGTTTCACATGCCGTGCGACATTGTGAATGCGTTCGAGGTTCGCGACGGACGTGCCGCCGAATTTCATGACAATGCGAGCCATAGCCTTGACCAGTACATCCCTTTTTTCCGCCAGCCGGTTTTCACCCGGTGTGGACAAGAACAAACCCAGTCGGCCCTTCCTGACAAAGAGCCTCAAGTTGCGGGTCTCTTAGCGAAAAGGCGGGGGGCACGCAATGCCGTTTATGAACCATGCGGTACGCCTTTTGAATGGCCTTTGCGAAGGACGATGGCGGGCTGGAACAAAAGGCGGGAGAAAGTACCCGTAAAAGAGCGTACCGCAGTGCACTGTACAAACCGGCTTATTCGCAGTATGAGCGCGGGCAATGTAACCGGCCAGATGGCCGAAATGGCCTGTATCGGCTGCCCCGGAGACTTTAGGACCTATTGGTTTCGGGCGGATGCGGGCAGCTTCATATCCGAAAGACGGTAGATGACAGACACCCAGGGTATCGCCCCGGCGATCGCGCAGGCGTTGGAAAAACGCGGCTACAACGACTTGACCCCCGTGCAGAAGGCCATGCTTGCGCCTGATCTCGCCGACAAGGACGCGCTGGTTTCCGCGCAGACCGGTTCCGGCAAGACGGTTGCCTTCGGCATCGCGCTCGCAACCACGCTGCTGTCGGAAAATACCCGCTTCGGTCAGGCTTCCGCGCCGCTCGCTCTTGCTATTGCACCAACCCGCGAACTGGCCATGCAGGTCAAGCGCGAGCTGGAGTGGCTTTATGAGTTCGCCGGCGTGTCGATCGCATCCTGTGTCGGCGGCATGGATATCCGCAATGAGCGCCGTGCGCTGGAACGCGGCGCCCATATCGTCGTCGGTACGCCCGGCCGTCTCTGCGACCATATCAAGCGTGGCGCACTCGATCTGTCGTCGCTGCGCGCCGTGGTGCTGGACGAAGCCGACGAGATGCTCGATCTCGGCTTCCGTGAGGATCTGGAATTCATTCTGGAAGAATCGCCCGACACCCGCCGCACGCTGATGTTCTCGGCCACCGTGCCGCGCAGCATCGCCAAGCTGGCCGAAAGCTACCAGAAGAATGCCGTGCGCATCGCCACCGCTTCCGAACAGAAGCAGCATGTGGATATCGAATATCGCGCGCTTCTGGTGTCGCCGTCTGATCGCGAGAACGCCATCATCAACGCGCTGCGCTTTTACGAAGCCCGCAACGCCATCGTCTTCTGCTCCACCCGCGCCGCCGTCAATCATTTGACGGCCCGGTTGAACAATCGCGGCTTTTCGGTCGTGGCCCTCTCCGGCGAACTGACGCAGAACGAGCGTACGCACGCGCTGCAGGCCATGCGTGACGGCCGCGCCCGCGTTTGCGTGGCGACCGACGTTGCTGCCCGCGGCATCGACCTGCCTGGCCTGGAACTCGTCATCCATGCCGACCTGCCGACCAATTCCGAAACGCTTCTGCACCGTTCCGGCCGTACTGGCCGTGCCGGGCAGAAGGGCGTCAGCGCCATCATTGTGCCCGTGAGCCAGCGCCGCAAGGCCGAACGCCTTCTCGAAGGCGCCAAGGTCAGCCCCGCATGGGTTCGCCCGCCCTCCGTCGAAGAGATCGTCGAGCGCGACGGCGCACGGCTTCTGGCCGACCCGACACTCAGCGAAGCCGTGGCTGAGGAAGAACGCGATTTCGTCAACCAGCTGCTGGAACAGCACGGCGCGGAAAAAGTCGCCGCCGCCTTCGTGCGTCTCTATCACGCCGGGCGCTCGGCACCGGAAGACATTTTCGAGGTCGCGCTGGATAACAGCCGCAAGCCGCGCCGTGACAGTTTCGAGACGGTCGAAAACAACGCACCGCGCCGCGAGCGCTCCGACTTCTCCGACAGCGCGTGGTTCTCGCTTTCCGTTGGCCGCAAACAGAGTGCCGAACCGCGCTGGCTCATCCCGATGCTGTGCCGTTTCGGCAAGATCACCCGTCAGGATATCGGCGCCATCCGCATGCAGCAGACGGAGACCTTTGTGGAGCTGGCGGCCGATGCCGTTGACCGCTTCACCTCTGCCATCGGCAAGGACATGATGCTGGAGAAGGGCATCCGCCTGAAGGCGCTGGAAGGCAAGCCGGAAATGACCGGCAGTGCCCGTGAAGACACAAGGCCGGCAAAGGCCCAGCGGAAGTTCACCAAATCGGACAATGCAAGCGCGCCGCGCGATGACCGCAAGGCTGAAGACAAGCCCTGGAAAAAGAAAAAGCCCTTCGGCGACAAGCCGAAATTCGAAGGTAAAAAAGACAAGCCGTTCGAGAAGCGTGGACCGAAGCCTACGAAGGGCTGATCGCGCACCCGGCTCTCAGGCTGCTTAAGACAAAGGTCCCGTTTTGCGCGGGACCTTTTTTATTGCGTCAACCCAGGGGATGAGTGTCACTGCCGTCCTTGAGGTCAATCCTTCGTCGTCACTTCGACAAGGGCCGTGACCGGCTTGCCGTCGACCAGAACGGGCTGATGGTGATCGTTCGCCAGCAGAATGCCAATGACGTGCCGGCCGGTGGGGCTGGCGCAGTGGCCGAAGCGGGCCTTGATGAGATCACCACCGAAGTCGCTGTTCATGCTGTTATAGGCGCGGCCGGGAATGTTGCATGTATCACCCGACGGGTCGATTTTCATGTGCACATGGCCGCAACGGTCGTTCTCTCCACATTGCCCGGCAGGAAGCAGCTTGAAGTTGCTTGTGACGACGACGCCAATGGCGCGCTCCGGATCATTCCCCAATTCAATGACATCGCCGGCCTTCGGCCACACGATCTCAAGCTTAGGGCTTTCCCCGGCAAAGGCGGCACCGATCGGAAAAAATGCGAATGCGAGACTGATTTTTAAAAACGAATGCAACATTGAAATCTCCATACTTCAATGTAATCGATGTTTACATTTAATCTCGTCTCGAGGCAAGGAAAATACACGGTGCTTACATCGCGGTTTGATGCTAACCGAAAGCGTATGGAAAAAAGCCAGGATAAGACGACGCGGCGCGACAAGCCCTACCACCACGGGAACCTTGTCGATGAACTTGTCGCGGCAACGATCACGATCATTGAGGAACGGGGCGCCGAGAACGTCTCCGTTCGTGAAGCGGCCAAGCGCGCCGGCGTCTCACCGGGGGCACCGTTCCGGCATTTCCGCTCAAAAACGGCCCTGATGACCGCTGTCGCGGAGCAGGCGATGAACCGGCTGACCGAATCCGTCGAAACAGCAAGAGCAGAGGCTGATGGTGGCGATCCTCTCGCCGTCTTCGAAGCCATTGGCCACGGTTATCTGCGCTGGGCGCTGGCCAATCCGACGCATTTCGCGGTCATAAGCTCGCGAACGCTGATCGACTTTAATTCGTCCGATATTTTACGTGAGCAGAATGACGCGATAAGGCGCCTGATGATCAGCCTGCTGACACAGGCACGTGGAAGCGGCCAGCTTGCCCCCGGCCTTGATCTGGACCAGCTCGTGCTGGGCGCTCGCGCTCTGGTCTATGGCCTTGCCCGCATGGCGATCGATGGGCATTTTCCGGAATGGCATGTTGCCGAGCCGCCTTCGGAGGCGATGCATCAAACGATGCATCTGTTTATAAGGCAGCTCACCAAAGACTGAAGCCGTTAAAAAAGCCCCGCTTTCGCGGGGCTCAATTATCTCGACAGATCAAAACGCCATCACTCAGAAGGTGAGCGCGCGATCGCCGTTTTCATCCTTGATGCGGTTCGGCAGACCAATCTTGTTCAGAATGCTCAGGAACGGCTTCGGCGGCAGTTCTTCCACATTGGCCATCTGCTTCACATCCCATTCGCCGGTCGCAATCAGCATGGCAGCGGCGACCGGGGGAACGCCGGCTGTGTAGGAAATGCCCTGCGAACCAACTTCTTCATAGGCGTCCTTATGGTCGGCCACGTTGTAGATGAAGACTTCGCGTTCCTTGCCGTCCTTGATGCCCTTGACGATATCGCCGATGCAGGTCTTGCCGACATAGTCAGGCGCCAGCGAAGACGGATCGGGCAGCACGGCCTTGACCACCTTGAGCGGCACGACTTCGAGGCCTTCAGCTGTCTTGACCGGCTTTTCGGACAGGAGGCCAAGGTTCTTCAGCACCGTGAAAACGTTGATGTAGTGATCGCCGAAGCCCATCCAGAAGCGCACATCGGCGCCATCCATATTTTTGGACAGCGAATGCACTTCGTCATGGCCGGTCATGTAGGCCTTCTGCTTGCCGACAACCGGCAAATCGAATTCCTGGCCGACTTCGAACATCTGGTTCGTCTGCCACTCACCCTTCTGCCAGGAATAGACAACGCCGGTGAACTCGCGGAAGTTGATTTCCGGATCGAAATTGGTCGAGAACCAGCGGCCATGGCTACCGGCATTGATATCGACGATATCGACCGAAGTGACCTTGTCGAAATATTCATCCTTGGCAAGGCGCGCATAGGCATTGACCACCCCGGGATCGAAACCGACGCCGAGAATGGCGGTGACGCCCTTTTCCTTGCACTCAGCCGCGCGCTTCCACTCGTAGTTTCCGTACCACGGCGGCGCCTCGCAAATCTTGGTCGGATCCTCATGGATCGCTGTATCCATATAGGCAACACCTGCGTCCATGCAGGCACGAAGAACGGACATGTTGACGAAAGACGAACCGACGTTGATGACGATTTCCACGCCGGTCTGTTTGATCAAGGCTTTCGTCGCCTCGATATCCATAGCGTCAAGCGCATGGGCCTCAAGTTTCACATCTGTCTTGAGGCTCTTCTTTTCGCGTACGGACTCGACAATCTTGCGGCACTTTTCCAAAGTCCGTGACGCAATATGAATGTCTCCCAATACATCGCTGTTCTGGGCGCATTTATGCGCCACGACCTGTGCTACGCCACCGGCGCCGATGATCAGAACGTTCTTCTTCATTTCAGGTGATGCCTCCTTTTCCCCGCAGGGATGAGCTTCGTTGGATGTTGAAACAGGGTTTAAGACAGGCTTTGCTCGAAATCGGCAAAGTCGAATTCACGAACGGCGCGCACGGTGCCGTCCAGTTCCTTGATGGCGATCGCCGGCATCTTCACGCCGTTGAACCAGTTCTTCTTGACCATGGTATAACCGGCCGCATCCTGGAAGGAGATGCGGTCGCCGACCTTCAGCTCCTTGTCGAAGCGGAAATCGCCGAAAATATCGCCCGCCAGGCACGACTTGCCGCAGACCATATAGGGATGTTCACCCTCGTTCGGCGCAACCTTGGCGGTTTCGCGGTAGATCAGCAGATCAAGCATATGCGCTTCGATGGAGCTGTCGACGATGGCGAGGTTCTTGCCGTTGAACAGCGTGTCGAGAACCGTCACCTCAAGTGTAGTGCTTTTGGTAATCGAAGCTTCACCGGGCTCCAGATAGACCTGCACGCCATATTTTTCCGAGAACGCCCTGAGGCGGTCGCAGAATTGGTCGAGCGGATAGTTGTCACCGGTGAAATGAATGCCGCCGCCAAGGCTGACCCATTCGGCACGTGACAACAGCGATCCGAATTTCTCTTCGATCTGCGTCAACATCCGGTCAAACAGCGAAAAATCGCCGTTTTCGCAATTGTTGTGGATCATGAAACCGGAAATACGGTCCATGACCTTGTCGACCTTGGCGACGTCCCATTCGCCGAGACGGCTGAACGGGCGCGCGGGGTCGGCAAGATCGAAACTGGAAGAGCTGACCTGCGGATTGAGACGCAGGCCACGCGTGATGCCGGCGGCCTTGTCGGCGAAACGCTCCAGCTGACCGATCGAATTGAAGATGATCTTGTCGGCATTCGCAATCACCTCATCGATTTCGTAATCGGCATAGGCGACGGAATAGGCGTGGGTTTCGCCACCGAATTTCTCACGGCCGAGACGCACCTCATAAAGCGAAGACGAGGTGGTGCCATTCATATATTGCGACATGAAATCGAACACCGACCATGTGGCGAAGCACTTCAACGCCAGGAGCGCCTTGGCGCCGGATTTTTCCCGCACATAAGCAATCTTCTCCATGTTGCGAAGAAGTTTTGTCTTGTCGATGAGGTAATAAGGCGTTTGAAGCATGTCGTTTCACATATTGATTGAAGTCAAGGTACGTCTCGATGATGGGCCTTATATGATGCTTGTGACAGGAAAACAAATGTCCGGCACCGAATTCCCAGAAAATTGCCCCCAACCGGAAATGCCTGCGAAGAAAACACGTCACGTTGCGGAACCAAGCCTGCATCGGCGCGTTTGAATGGCGGACAGGCAGGTTTTTCAGTCTCCGGAACGGAGGTTCTCGAGCGACAGAATTTACCTCCAGCGGCAGTCGGGTTGGCCCGCCGCGATTTCCATCAACGATGTTCCAGGAAGGACCTCACCTATGGCAAGCGTGCGTAGCAGCGTTAATGACAAGATCCAGCAATCCCTCGAAAACGGTGATGCAGCCGACGTTGCGGCGCAGCTCGCCCAGCTTCGCGAAGATCTGGCAAATCTTGCCAAGAGCGTTAAGGCGCTTGGCGTCGGCGCCTCGCATGAGCTGAAGGCGCAGGCCGCCCGCGTGGCTGATGACGCACTCACCGCCTCTGGCGAAATGGCCGACAGTGTTCGCAGCGAAATTTCGTCGCTGAACGATAATCTGACCGATCAGGTTCAGAAGAACCCGCTTCAGTCCCTCGGCATCGCCGTTGGCGTGGGCTTCGTGCTCGCTCTCCTCACACGTCGATAAGGCCGCATCATGCTTGAGGCATTGCTGGTCTATCTGGGAGACACCCAGCGCGAAGGACGCGTTGTGACGCGGCGCCTGCGTGCCACCATCATCCTGTGGGTGCTGACCGGTGTCTTTTTCCTGATTGCCTTCGTAGCCGCCGTGGTTGCAGGATCGATCTATCTTGCCCGGCATGTCGGGGCGGGTCCTGCCGCGCTTGTCGTCGCCGGCACCGCGTTCCTGCTCGGCGTCATCATGCTGGTGGCACTGGCAATTGTAAAACGCCCCAGAGCCTATGCCGCACGCCCAGTCGCACCCTTGACGGCTGCCCCGCTGACCGCAGCACCCCTCGCCTTGCAGTCACTTTTGACGCTGGCGATCCAGGCGCGGCCCTATGCGACGCTCGCCGTCGCCATGGCCGCCGGTTTTCTGGCGACAAGGGCCAATACGAGGAAAAAGAAATAAACACACCGTCGGGCGGGTTTTATGCACGTCACCGACCCTCATGAGAGCTGCGCATCCAGACGATGGATGCGCAGTTTTTTTTATGTTACGCGCAATGGATAGACTGGCAAATGGCGTCCCGCGCCACGCCGCCCTTATTTGAACAAAGTGACATACAGTCTCGGCGCGTCCGTATTTTTTGAAAGGCGTTTGATGAAGAAGAAAGTCCTTGTCGTTGGCGGTGCCGGCTATATCGGTTCGCACACCTGCCTTCTCCTCTCTGAGCGAGGATATGAACCAGTTGTTTTTGACAATCTGTCCAATGGACATGAGGAATTCGTCCGCTGGGGCCCCTTCGAACAGGGCGATATTCGCGACCGGGCGCGACTGGACGAAGTCTTCGCCAAACACCAGCCGGAAGCCGTTCTGCATTTCGCAGCGCTGATCGAAGTGGGCGAATCGGTGAAGCAGCCCGTCGCCTTTTACGATAATAACGTCATTGGCTCGCTCAACCTGCTCTCCGCCGCGATTGATGCTGGCGTCACCGCCTTTGTTTTCTCCTCCACCTGCGCCACCTATGGACTGCCGGAACAGGTGCCGATCGACGAGACGCACCGGCAAGCGCCGATCAATCCCTATGGCCGCACCAAATGGGTGGTGGAACAGGCGCTGAAGGACTACAGCGCCTATAAGGGCCTGCGCTCGGTCATGCTGCGCTATTTCAATGCCGCAGGCGCGGATTTCGAGGGCCGTATCGGCGAGTGGCACAAGCCGGAAACCCACGCGATTCCGCTCGCCATCGAGGCCGCACTTGGACGGCGTCAGGGCTTCAAGGTGTTCGGCACGGATTACGATACCCGCGACGGCACCTGCGTGCGCGATTACATCCACATTCTCGATCTTGCCGATGCCCATGTGCGGGCGGTGGATTACCTGCTGGCCGGCGGGGAAACCGTGGAACTCAACCTCGGCACCGGCACCGGCACCACGGTGAAGGAATTGCTGGCGGCAATCTCCGAGGTCTCCGGCCGCCCCTTCCCGGTCGAATATACCGGCCGGCGCGACGGCGATTCCACCACACTCGTGGCCAATAACGATAAGGCTAAAGAAGTTCTGGGCTGGGAACCGCGTTATTCCCTGTCGGATATTATCAAATCCGCCTGGGCATGGCATTCTTCCCGCAACGCCGGCGATTGAGCGGCCCTTAGGCCAAGATAAAAAAAGACACCGGCCAGTAGCCGGTGTCTCTCGCGGGACGGCATTGAAGCCAGTCCCGGCTCCTGCCTCCCAGGTATGGGATTAAGGCTTGGTGGCGGATGTCGTTGTACTATCCGGTGCCGCCGGGGTTGCCGCGTTCTTTTCGCTGGTCTTCTGTTCCAGCGTCTTGAACTCGGGAGCCGCCTTCAGCGTCTCTGCGGTTTCGGTCGTCGTCAGGCGGATGGTGCCGTCCTGCGCATTGCGCGTCATCGTCACCTTGTCCATGGGCACGGCTACATCCTTGGCGCCGATGCCGAGGAAACCGCCAACGCCGATCACGGCTGCGACCAGGCCGCCATCTTCCGCCATGATGAGATTGGTGACGTTACCGATGCTTTCATCGGCTGCGGTGTAGACCGACTTGCCAATATAGTCATTGGCGCTGATCTGCGTTTCGCCCTGCTCGGTGATGTAAGCACCGCCCGTGGTTGTGGCCGCGCTGTCATTGGCCGCAGGAGCCGCAGGCGTCATCGGAGTGGCAGGCGGCGTTGCCGGCTCGGTCTGCGCACCCGGATTTGCCGGTGCGGGCTGGGTGGTGCCCTGAGCGATGGCAAGCGGCGCGAAAGCCGTCGTGCCCATCAGGGCGGCGGTGACGAGTATCGTAAGTTTCTTTGCCATTTCGTACCTTCCTTTCATCGTTCTCAACTGGCCGGGCGGTGATGAATTTCGCTACCGCTCGCTGGCCGGTTCGTCTTGCAAACGGGCTGGTGGTTGAAATAGTTCCGATTTTTTCGGTCACACCGGTGCATTTGCCGCATGTCGCGACGACCGAAGGTAAAAATCAGGCATTGCTAACGGGGGACAGCGCGGTATTATCCCTGCCGTAACAATGCCATAACTGCCGGAGTTTTTTTGTATGCCTCAACCCGGCAACAGACTGAAAGACATGATCTCGGCTCTACGTCGGCGCAGCGCGAATTTTTTCCCGACCGCCTCCATCGGCACTTATCTGGTGGTGATGGCAACCGTCATCACCCTGCCGCTCATTCTCTTCGTCGGCTATCTGATGCTGCGCCTCGAAGCCGAAAAACGCGACGACCTGCAAAGGGAAACCATCGAGGATGTCCGGGTCGTCAGCCGCAACATCGATCGCCGCCTGCAGGAAATAGCCACATCCCTCAATCTGCTATCGCAATTTCCGGAACTCGAGAATGGCAATCTCGCCGCATTTCAGGGACGCGTTGCCGAAAGCCTGAAACGGGAGGGCCTCTATGCCCTTCTCGCCACCAAAGACGGCCAGCAGCGCCTCAATACCCGCGTTACCTATGGCCAGCCTCTCGGCAAGGTGCCGGACGAGGCCAAGCTGGCCAAGGCAATCGAATCCCGCCGCATCACCGTCTCGGACATGTTTTTTGGCGCCACCAGCAAGGAATGGGTATTCAACGTTACCATGCCGTTGAATCCGGACCTGGGCTTGGCCGGCGATGCGCTGATTTTGACGCAGAACGCCAGTGACCTGAGCCGGCTCATCCCCACGGAGAACCTGCCGCGCAACTGGGCCGTGGCCATTATCGACGGTACAAATCGTGTCGTCGTTTCCAGCGCCCAGGCTGAGGCGGAAGTGGGCAAGCCCTTTGTCAACCCGGCCGTTCTTTCAGAAATGCAGGCCTTCAGTGGCAATTTCTTCGACGGCAAGGGCAATCTCTATGCCTATGCGCAATTGCCGGGCTGGCAATGGAAGACGGTAATGTGGGGACCACTTGCCGCAAGCCAGGCGGCGCTGATCGATACATGGCGACAGATGATGATCGGCAGCCTTGTGCTGGTGCTGATCGCTATCGGCGGCGCCTATCTGGTCGGCCGGCAATTGCGCAGCTCCATTCGCGATCTGACTCATATGGCGGAGCGCATCGGCGAAGGTGAGATCGTCGCGCCTGTGGATACCAAGATAAAGGAGGCCAACCAGGTCGCCATCGCGCTCTCCAACGCTTCCTTCGACAGAAGCCAGTCGGAAGAGCGGCTGCAATTGCTGCTGCACGAACTGGTTCACCGCTCCAAGAATATTCTGACGCTGGTTCAGGCGATGATACGGCAATTGGGTCGGGAAAATAAAAGCATTCCGGAGTTCCAGAAGGAAGTCGACCATCGCCTGCGCGGTCTCGGCATGTCGATCCGGGCACTGGCAGAAGTTCAGTGGCAGGGGCTGCCGATCCGCAAGCTGATCGAGACCCACCTCGAAGTTTTCGGCACGGTATCAGAACGTGTCGTACTGGCAGGCGACGATTTCATGCTATCGCCCGAAGCGGCGCAGAATTTCGGGCTTGTGGTGCATGAGCTGACCACTAATTCCATTAAATACGGCGCGCTTTCGGCACCGCTCGGGAAAATTACCGTGAGGTGGCAACCGCTTGAAAAAGACGGCCGGCAGATGCTCCATCTTCTGTGGACCGAGACAGGCGGACCACCGGCCAGGGAGCCGAGCCGCAAGGGTTTCGGCACCACGGTCATCAAAAGACATGCGGAAGGCGCCTTCGGTGGGTATGTGACGACGGAATACCGCGAAACCGGCTTCGAATGGTCTCTGGAAGCGCCGATACGCTATTTCACGCCGAAGCGACCGGACCCGGCACATTGAAGCCGATCCGCGGCATGAGTGGCCAAAAATTTGCCGATTGTTAAAAAAATGCATTTTTTGGGGAACCGAATACCGCGGCATGCATTTTTACTGCAGGCCAAGCAATTCCCCCGTCCCCGCCTGAAGCTTGGCTGACTATAAACGGGTTTCGCCCCTGAAAACCCGTCATAAAAATAGCACGGCTCTCCTATGAGCCGTGCTTTTTTGTTGCATTTTTGCAGAATGAAGACAGGCTTTCGGTCTTACCTGCGGCCCGGCAAATCCTCTCAGGAGTCCGTGCCGTCGCCCGAAGGGAACTTCAACCGGTAAACGATGCGCTCCGGTGTCAGCTGGTATTCGGCGCTTCCTCCAAGAGCGGAAGGAACCACCTTTTCCAGCACGACGCTGCCGAAACTGCCGCGCCTCGTCTCCGCCGGCTCCTTCGACGGCATCATCGGTTCGTTCCATTCGACGATATAAAAATCACCTTCCTGGCGACATTGCAGGGATATAGGCGGGTGATAGGCAAGATTGCCGCTATGGCTAACGGTGTTGACGACCAGTTCGTGGAAGGCCAGCCCGATATAAAGCGCACCGTTCGGGTTGAGCAGCAGGTTTTCCCCCTCCATGTGGATGAGGTTCGGATATTCCGGCACATAGAGATCGAACTGCTGGCGGAGAAGCTCGAATATGCGCGCCCCCCTCCAGTCCGAGTCGGTGATGAGATCCTGGCTCTGGGCCAGCGCATGCAGCCGGCCGCGGAACTTGCGCAGAAAATCATCCTTGGTGAGGCTGAAACGGGCCGTCTGGCCCGCAAGACTCTGGATGATCGCCAGCAGGTTCTTGGAGCGATGGCTAACTTCGCGCAGCAGCGAGCGCAGAAGCTGCTCGCGCCGCCGTTCCGCCGTCACCTCGCGGATGGTGGTCTTCATCACCATCTGGTTCGATTGATTGAAGGTCGAATGGACCTGAAACTGGAAGACCCGGTCCGTGCCGGCGCTGACTTCCAGCATGCCCCGGCTACCAGCCGTGCTCATGTCCTTTTTGAGGTCCGCTAGCCGCACGGAGAGATCATTACCGAACAGATTTTCATCGGTTGGATGGGAATCGGCCGGCAGTTTCCAGACATCCGGCAAATTGGCCACGAATATGTAATCGCGCTTCCAGTCCTGCAGCATGACTGTCTCACCCGAATCGAGCAAGGCGAGAACGAGCGAATCATGCAGCTCGCTCTCGTCCCTCTCCGCGTTATGCCATGCCAGCCGATGCAAATTCGTCTCCTTGCAGAAAGCCGCGGGTCAACCCCACGACCGTAACCGCCAACGCCCGGGCACCACACTGGTTCCCGGTAAGTCCGCGGTTTCGGCAAAATTCACGCCGCGACGCGCGAGCTTTCGTTGAAAAACAGGGCCTGGCTGATAAGCGCTTTCACCATGTCCGGGTTGAAAGGTTTCGTCACAAGGAACGTCGGCTCAGGCCGCTCGCCCGTCAAAAGACGCTCGGGGAAAGCCGTGATGAAGATAACCGGGAGGGTGGTCATCTGCAGGATGTCCTTCATCGCGTCGAGACCGGAACTGCCGTCTGCAAGCTGAATATCGGCAAGGATCATTTTCGGCTGCGTGCGATGGAAAAGGTCGAGCGCCTCGGTATGCGTGCGGGCGATACCCGTGACGCGGTGACCGAGATCGGTGACCATCTGTTCGATATCCATGGCGATCAGAGGTTCGTCCTCGATGATCATGATATCGGTTGCGACCTGCCGGGCGATTTCCGAGGCGGCCTCGTCTATCAGCCTGCCGACCTGGTCTTCCGATACTTTCAGAACCTCTGCGGCTTCCGAAGGCGTGAATTCCTCGACCGTCGTCAAGAGGAAGGCCTGACGGGCTAGCGGCGGTACGGCAGAAAGGTTCGCAGAAGCGCGCTTTTCCCATCCCGACAGGTTTTCATCGGCCTTAATATTGATCGTGACGGAACTAAAGATCGATACGAACAATTGATAGAGCGAAACGCGATCGCTGGTTGTCTGCGGGAAGATGCTGATATCGGCGATCAGAGCTTCGAGTGTTGCCGCAACATAGGCATCGCCCGTGGATTGTGAGCCGCAAACGGCACGCGCGAACCTGCGCAGATATGGCAGGTGCGGTGCGATGCGTGTAGAAACTGACATGGAATTCTCCCCTTTCATGCGGTCTGCAACGCAAACCCACGATAGCAACGTGCGTATCGCAAAAAAAGTTCCCGATGGCCGGAACTATTTTTTTCACCACGCATTATTTGCCACGACACAAAAGGAATACCGGACGTTATGAGCATGTTTCAATCGGACCAAGATTCGCCGGACAATTCGGCCGCCCCTCAGGTTCCACATTCCGGGCGGGCGGTGATTTCCCGCAAGCTCAGGGAGCTTTATGATGCCGTTCAGGATGAAGGCATCCCTGACAAATTCCTCGATCTTCTCGAAAAACTCGATGAAGCCGAAAGCAAAGCCAAAACAAAGGCTTCGGAGGAATGATGGCGAAAGAGCCGGAGCAGACAGAATATAATTTCAAGCGGGAAATGCTGGCGGCGCTGCCGAACCTGCGCGCCTTCGCCATTTCTCTCATCCGCTCGAGGGACCGTGCTGACGACCTCGTGCAGGACACGATCATGAAAGCCTGGGCGAAACAGGATAGTTTCCAGCCGGGCACCAACATGCGCGCTTGGCTGGTGACGATCCTGCGCAACGAGTTCTACAGCCAGATACGCAAATCCGGCCGTGAAGTGCAGGATACCGATGGGGTTTACACCTCGCGCCTGTCGGTCCCGCCCGAACAGCATGGTTCGGTCGACCTTCAGGATTTCCGCTCCGCGCTTGCGAAATTGCCTGATGACCAGCGCGAAGCGATCCTGCTGATTGGCGCTTCAGGCTTTGCCTATGAGGAAGCCGCCGAGATTTGCGGCTGCCCGGTCGGCACGATCAAGAGCCGCGTCAGCCGCGCAAGGCTGCGCCTGCAGGAGTTGCTGGGCATCGAAAACGAAAACGAATTCGGTCCCGATGCACAGATGAGCGCGGTCACCGCCGCCGCTACGGCGCGCTGAGATAGCTGAATCTTGAGGACAATAAACGGGCAGACCTGCGTCTGCCCGTTTTTGTGTGACCGTTTTTTAGATGCCGGTTTCCTTGACCGATTGCATCACCACGAATGTCGAGGTGTTGGAAACGGATGGCAAACTCGATATTTTTTCACCGAGCACCCTTCGGTACTTCCGAATGTCGCTGGTGCGCACCTTGAGCAGATAATCGAAGGCGCCGGCAATCATGTGGCATTCCTCGACTTCCTTGATCTTGCGAACCGCCGTGTTGAATTCCTCCAGCGCCTTTTCCCGCGTATCGGAAAGTTTCACCTCGGCGAAGGCGATGTGATCAACGCCGAGCTTCTGCGGGTTGAGCATGGCGCGGAAGCCGAGAATATAGCCCTCATCGACCAGCCGCTTCAGCCGCGTCTGGCAGGGCGTCTTGGAAAGACCGACCCTTTTCGAGAGCTGCAGCACGGACATGCGCCCGTCTTCGCTGAGCGCCTCGAGAATCTTGAGATCGAAGTGATCCAGATCGTCTGTTTTTTGACTATTTACCATGTGATTTAACGCCATATCTCAAAAATAAAAGTTCATATTGCCTGTTTTATCCCAAAAATAGGGCCATAGCAATTTCTGCAGTGATGATATTGTCTGCGACAGGATGACAAGCGGCGGGCGGAGGACACGCTGCCGCCGACGATCTGTCTTCAACAGCGTTTTCAGGATTTTCAGAATGGCCGATGGTGCAAGCAACGCCGGTGTAGTGGCAAACGGTATCTTCCAGAATTTTGCGCCGTCGGTGCGCGAACAGAGCATGCTGCGCAAGGCGATCACCGCCGCCTATCGCCGCCCCGAAGAAGAATGCCTGGCGTCGCTGATCGCAGCGGCAACGGTGACGTCGGAGCAGACGAAAGCCATCCGCGCCACCGCCGGCAAGCTGATCGAGGCGCTGCGCGCCAAGACCAAGGGCACCGGCGTCGAAGGGTTGGTGCAGGAATATTCGCTCTCCAGCCATGAGGGCGTGGCGCTGATGTGCCTTGCCGAAGCGCTGCTGCGCATTCCCGACACCGCCACCCGCGACGCGCTGATCCGCGACAAGATCGCGCGCGGCGACTGGAAATCCCATATTGGCGGCGGGCGTTCGCTCTTCGTCAATGCCGCCACCTGGGGCCTCGTCATCACCGGCAAGCTGACCTCGACGGTAAACGATAGCGGCCTTTCGGCGGCGCTGACCAAGCTGATCGCCCGCGCCGGCGAACCCGTCATCCGCCGCGGCGTCGACATGGCCATGCGCATGATGGGCGAGCAATTCGTGACCGGCGAAACGATCGGCGAAGCCATCAAGCGTTCGAAGCTGCTGGAGGAGCAGGGCTTCCAATATTCCTACGACATGCTGGGCGAAGCCGCGACCACCGCCAAGGATGCGGAGCGTTATTACAAGGACTACGAAAACGCCATCCACGCCATCGGCAAGGCCTCGGCCGGACGGGGCATCTATGGCGGCCCCGGCATTTCCATCAAGCTTTCGGCGCTGCATCCGCGTTACGCCCGCGCGCAGGCCGAGCGGGTGATGGCGGAGCTTCTTCCGCGCGTCAAATCGCTGATGCTGCTCAGCAAGACATACGATATCGGCCTCAATATCGACGCCGAGGAAGCCGACCGGCTGGAACTGTCGCTTGACCTTCTGGAGGAACTGGCGCTCGACAAGGACCTTGCCGGCTGGAACGGCCTCGGTTTCGTCGTGCAGGCCTATGGCCGCCGCTGCCCCTTCGTTCTGGATTATATCATCGATCTCGCCCGCCGTTCGGGCCGCCGCATCATGGTGCGTCTCGTCAAGGGCGCCTACTGGGATGCGGAAATCAAGCGTGCACAGGTAGACGGGCTGGAAGACTTCCCGGTCTTCACCCGCAAGGTGCACACGGATGTTTCCTACATCGCCTGCGCCCGCAAGCTGCTCGACGCGCGCGATCTGGTCTTCCCGCAATTTGCGACCCACAATGCGCAATCCATGGCGACGATCTACCACTTGGCCGGGCCTGAGTTTAAACTCGGCGACTATGAGTTCCAGTGCCTGCACGGCATGGGCGAACCGCTTTATAGCGAGGTCGTCGGCAAGAAGAAGCTCGACCGGCCCTGCCGTTTCTACGCTCCTGTCGGCACCCATGAGACGCTGCTGGCCTATCTCGTCCGCCGCCTGCTGGAAAACGGTGCGAACTCCTCTTTCGTCAACCGTATTGCCGACCCCGCAGTACCGGTGGATTCCCTGCTGGAAGACCCGGTCACCGTGGTCAAGGCCTATGCCGTGCCCGGCGCGCGGCACGACCGCATCGCCGCCCCCGAAAGCCTGTTCGGCCCGGAACGGAAAAATTCCGCCGGCCTCGATCTTTCCAGCGAAACAACGCTCTCCGCACTGAACGGCACCTTGAAGGCAGGCGCTGCAACGGAATGGAAAGCTGCCGCGCCGCAGGCAGGTGGCAACACGCGCCCGGTTCTCAATCCCGGCGACCACAATGATATCGTCGGCCACGTGACCGAGCCAACCGAAGCCGATGTCGAAGCGGCCATGCAGCGGGCGGCGGCCTCAAGCTGGCCCTCCACCCCGGTGGAAGAACGCGCCGCCTGCCTGGAGCGCGCCGCCGACGCCATGCAGGCGGAAATGCCTGCCCTGCTCGGCCTCATCATGCGCGAGGCGGGAAAATCCATGCCCAACGCCATTGCCGAGGTGCGTGAGGCAATCGACTTCCTGCGTTATTATGCGGCGGAAGCCCGCAGAAACTTCAAGTCTGGCGAAAAGCCGCTTGGCCCGGTCGTCTGCATCAGCCCGTGGAACTTCCCGCTCGCCATCTTCATCGGTCAGGTGACGGCGGCACTGGTTGCCGGCAATCCGGTTCTGGCAAAGCCCGCCGAAGAAACGCCGCTGATCGCAGCACAAGGCGTGCGCCTGCTGCATGATGCCGGCGTTCCGCAGGATGCCGTGCAGCTTCTGCCGGGCGATGGCATGACGGGTGCCGCACTTGTTGGTTCACCTCTTACAGCCGGTGTAATGTTTACGGGCTCGACCGAAGTGGCGCGGCTCATTCAGGGCCAGTTGGCCGGCCGGGTTCTGACGAACGGCCAGCCGGTTCCGCTGATTGCCGAAACCGGCGGCCAGAACGCCATGATCGTCGATTCCTCGGCGCTCGCCGAACAGGTGGTCGCGGATGTCATCGCATCGGCCTTCGACAGCGCCGGCCAGCGCTGCTCGGCGCTGCGCATTCTCTGCCTGCAGGAGGACGTGGCGGACCGCACGCTCACCATGCTCAAAGGCGCGCTGCATGAATTGCGCATCGGCCGCACCGACCAGCTTTCCGTCGATGTCGGCCCCGTCATCACGGCTGAAGCCAAGGGCATCATCGAAAAGCACATTGATGGCATGCGCTCGCTCGGCCACCGGATCGAGCAGATTTCGCTTGCGGGTGAAACCGGCAAGGGCACCTTCGTGCCGCCGACCATCATCGAGATGAAAACGCTCGCCGATCTGAAGCGGGAGGTTTTCGGTCCGGTGCTGCATGTCATCCGCTTCAAGCGCGACAATCTCGACCGGCTGATCGACGAGATCAACGCCACCGGTTACGGCCTGACCTTCGGCCTGCACACACGCCTTGATGATACGATCCAGCATGTATTGTCGCGCGTCGCGGCCGGCAATCTTTATGTGAACCGCAACATCATCGGTGCTGTGGTCGGCGTGCAGCCCTTTGGCGGACGCGGCCTTTCCGGCACCGGCCCCAAGGCCGGCGGCCCGCTCTATCTCGGCCGCGTGACGCAGGCTGCCCCGAAGATTGACCGGGTTGCAAGCCAGCAGGATCAGGCCGCCGTCGATCTTGCCCGCTGGTTGGATGAAAACGGCGAAACCGTTGCGGCCGAAGCCGCACGGCAGGCAGCGGCACTTTCCGGCCTCGGCTTCGAAACCGAGCTGGCAGGCCCCGTCGGTGAACGGAATGTCTATGCGCTGCATCCGCGCGGCAGGATTCTGCTGGTCCCGGCGACCGAACAGGGGCTTTACCGCCAGCTTGCGGCAGCGCTTGCCACCGGAAACACGGCCATCATCGACAATGCCTCCGGCCTCGAAAAATCGATCTATGGGCTGCCGGCAACAGTCACCTCGCGCATCGTCTGGGCGGATGACTGGGCAAAATCCGGTCCCTTCGCCGGCGCCTTGGTCGAGGGCGACGCGGAACGTATCGTGACGATCAACAAAAAGATCGCCACCCTGCCTGGCCCGCTGGTTCTCGTGCAGGCCGCGACCACGGAAGCGCTTTCCGGTGAAAGTCAGCCCTATAATCTCGATTGGCTGGTCGAAGAAGTCTCGGTCAGCGTCAATACGACCGCGGCCGGCGGCAATGCCAGCCTGATGAGCATCGGCTAAGCGACATCATTGCCCAAAACAAATCGGCGCGGAAAAATCCGCGCCGATAAAAGCAATACTACAGATCATCATCGCTCCGGACGAGCGACAGGTCACACATGTCATTCGATGTCGAAGGACACGCCCTGCGCCAGCGGCAGCGACTTGGAATAATTGACCGTGTTGGTGGCGCGGCGCATATAGGCCTTCCACGCATCCGAACCGGATTCACGGCCGCCGCCGGTTTCCTTCTCACCACCGAAAGCGCCGCCGATTTCTGCGCCCGATGTGCCGATATTGACATTGGCGATGCCGCAATCCGAGCCTTCCGACGACAGGAAACGTTCCGATTCCTGAATGTCGCGGGTGAAGATCGACGATGAAAGACCGGCGGCGACGGCGTTATGCGCGTCTATCGCCTGATCGAGATCGCTGTATTTCATGACATAAAGGATCGGCGCGAAGGTCTCTTCCAGCACCGGGCCAACCTGTTCAGGCATTTCGACGAGCGCGGGCTTCACATAATAGGCACCCGCCGCGCCGGTATCCACGCGGCCGCCGCCATTCACCACGCCGTCATGGGCTTTCGCCGCCTCGAGCGCCTTCTGCATGCCGTCAAAAGCCGCCTTGTCGACCAGCGGACCGACGAGCGCGGAGGTTTCCAGCGGATTGCCGACGGAGACGGAGGCATAAGCCTTTTTCAGGCGCGGCACGAGTTGGTCGTAAACGCTGTCATGCACGAAGAGACGGCGAAGCGTGGTGCAGCGCTGGCCGGCCGTGCCCATGGCCCCGAAGGCGATGGCGCGCAGCGCCATGTCGAGATCGGCGGAAGGGCAGACGATGCCGGCATTGTTGCCGCCGAGTTCCAGAATGGCGCGGGCAAAACGCTTCGCCAGACGCGGGCCGACATCACGGCCCATGCGGGTGGAGCCGGTGGCAGAGACCAGCGGTACCTTGGGATTGTCCACCAGAGCTTCACCCACGGCGCGGTCGCCGATCAGCAGCTGCGAGAGACCTTCCGGCGCATCGCCGAAGCGGGCGGCGGCGCGCTCGAAGATGCCCTGAACGGCAAGCGCCGTGAGCGGCGTCTTTTCAGAAGGTTTCCAGACCACCGAATTGCCGCAGACGATGGCAAGCGCTGCGTTCCACGACCAGACGGCGACGGGGAAATTGAAGGCCGAGATGACGCCGACGACACCGAGCGGATGCCAGGTTTCCATCATGCGGTGGCCGGGACGTTCGGTGGCGATGGTGAGGCCATAAAGCTGGCGGGAAAGACCGACGGCGAAATCGCAGATATCGATCATTTCCTGCACTTCGCCGAGACCTTCAGACGGGATCTTGCCGGCTTCCAGCGACACGAGACGGCCGAGATCGGCCTTGAAGGCGCGCAGCTCTTCGCCGAGCAACCGGACCAGCTCGCCACGACGGGGTGCCGGCACATTGCGCCATTGCTTGAAGGCGGCATCGGCCTTATCGACCACGGCTGCCACGCCCTCGACCGAAACGGTCTTCAGGTTTGCGACCTGTTCACCCGTCACCGGGCTGAAGGACGCCATGTTGCCGCCGGTATAAAGATCGCGGGCAACACCCATCCTGTCGAGGAGGGCGGCGGCTTCCTGTTTCACGTCAAGCTTCGTGGTCGCATCCATGTCCAATTGTCCTTTTTGGCTTAAAGGGGAGGAAAGGCCGTTTTTGATACGGCGCTTTCAACTCCCGTCGCTCTTCTTTCCCCGAATTTGTCAACGGTGCCGCCAAGCCGGCAAAACACCATTCCATTCTTTCCCGTAATCATATATGGGCATAACAACCCTTTTCCAATGAGGAAAGCGGGTAAGTTGATGCGAGAATGGAATGGATCCGCGCAGAAGACTGGTCCCCGATATCGTCACCCTGCAGGCGTTTGAATGCGCGGCAAGGCACGGCAATTTTACCCGCGCCGCGGAAGAACTCAACCTCACACAAAGCGCGGTGAGCCGGCAGATCGGCGAACTGGAAGCACAGACCGGAATGCAGCTTTTCGAGCGCATCCGCAGGCGTGTCGTGCTTTCGGAGGCGGGGCGCAAATTCCTGCCCGATGTGCGGCGCCTGTTGCAGCAATCCGAACAGCTGATGGTGCGTGCGGTCTCGGCCGGGACATCGCACGCCTCCCTGTCCGTCGCAACGTTACCAACCTTTGGCAGCCGCTGGCTGATGCCGCGCCTCTCCCGCTTCATCGAGGCCAATCCGGATATGGCGATCACGATCGGCTCGCGCTCGCATCCCTTCGATTTCGATGAGGAAGGGTTCGATCTCGCCATTCATTATGGCCAGCCGGTCTGGGCGCATGGAACCTGCACGTTCTTATGCAACGAGGTGATCGTGCCGGTCGCGAGCCCCGCCCTGCTCCGCCGTACCGGCGTGAACCGGGCGCAGGATTTGGCCGGACAGTCATTGCTGCATGTGACGACGCGGCCGAAACTGTGGACGGAATGGCTGGAGATGAACGGGGTGACGGCGGATAATGCCTATCATGGCAGCCGTTTCGACCAGTTCTCGATGATCATAGAAGCCGCCGCAAGCGGTATCGGCTTTGCCCTTCTGCCGAAATATCTCATCGAGGCGGAACTTGCCTCCGGCCGCCTCGAAATCGTCTTCGACATCCCCTTGCAGACCGACAAGAGCTATTACGTCGCCCTGCCGGAAGGACGGCAGGACAATGCGCTTGCCCGCGCTTTTCAGGTCTGGCTGCTCGATCAGGTCGGCAAGCCGGTCTAGTCCGTTATCCGGTCACTTCGAGGACGGGAGGGAAACCTCATCAAGGCCCGGAAGGTCGGGACCGACCGGCACGATGCGGGTCGGATTGAGCGCCTTGATGGAATAATAACCGCGCTTGATATGGTCGATATCGACCGTGTCGCGCACGCCGGGAACGTTCAGCACCCGCATCATATAGGCCTGCAGCGCAGGATAATCGGCGATGCGACGAAGATTGCATTTGAACAGGCCGTAATAGGCGGCATCGAAACGAACCAGCGTCACGAAAAGCCGGACATCCGTTTCGGTCAGAAGATCGCCGAACAGGAAAGGCCCACCCGTTACCAACCGCGTCTCAAGCTCATCGAGCGTCGCGAAGACGTCGGCGAAGGCTTCCTCATAGGCAACTTGCGTCGTTGCAAAACTGGTTCTGTAAACGCCGTTATTGAGACGCGGATAGATATGCTCGTTGAGAGCGTCGATCCCATCGCGCAGCGCCTCCGGATAAAGGTCAATCGCATTATCGGCGAGATCACCGAAACCGGAATTCAGCATGCGCAGAATATCGGCGGATTCATTGTTGACGATGGTTTTTGTCTTCCTGTCCCAAAGTACTGGCACGGTGGCACGGCCGGTGTAATGCGGGTCGGCGCTGGTATAGGCCTCATGCACGTGAGTGAAACCGTTCAGCGTGTCCCGATCCGAACCCGGATAGTCGCCGAATTTCCAGCCTTCGTCCGAAAGCGCCGGCTCGACAACGGAAACGGAAATCACCTCTTCAAGCTTCTTGAGCTTGCGGCCGATCAGCGTTCGCGATGCCCATGGGCAGATCAACGCGACATAGAGGTGGTAGCGACCGGCCTCGGCCGCAAAACCGCCCTCGCCCGTTGGCCCTGCCGAACCATCAGGCGTTACCCAGTTGCGGAAACCGGAGGTCTGGCGAACGAAGCCGCCCTTCTTGTCGGTTGCCTGCACCGGATGCCATTCGGCGGTCCATTTTCCATCCACGAGCATTTGCGGCTCCCTGTTCATCTAAAGATGAAAACCTTATGGGCCGGGTCGCCACCGCGTCACAAGCCACGCTTCGGTTGACGCACTGTTTCCGATCGGCAGATGCGTTCAAAGGCGATTGCGGAAAAACGGGTTCCAGCGCACGGTGCCGAGCCTTACCTTTTCGCGGATCATCGTGAGCAACCCGGATGCGGCGATGACAGCCAGACCCAGCACCGCGATGGCATCGGGGTATTCGTGAAAGAAGGTCATGCCGATCGCCACCGCCCAGAGGATCTGCGAATAATGCGAGGGCGCAATCTGGCTCGCCGGCGCAATGCGGGTCGCGACCAGAAGGGTGATCTGTCCCGTCGCCGTGCAAAGGCCGATGAAGGCGAAGGCCAGAAGCTGGTGCAGGTTGGGCATGACGAAATCGGGAATGGAAGCGATGCCATTAAAAGTCAGGCCGTAAATCAACAGCACACCCATGATCGAGGTGCGCTTTTCCTTGCCCGCAAGCGAGCGCAGCAGCACGATGGTCATCGCCGCCAGGAAGGCCACACCGATCGCGGCGATATGCCCGAGTTCCAGCGTCTTGAAACCCGGCCGCACCACGAGAATAACCCCGACGATGCCGGCCAGAACCGCTGCCCAGCGCCAAGGGCCGATATTCTCCTTCAGCACCACGGCGGAAAGGACGGTTACGAAAAGCGGCGACAGAAAGATCAGTGCATAGGCTTCCGCCAGCGGAATGGTGGTGAAGGCATAGATGCCGAAAATGCCGGCGAAGAGACCGGAAATCGCGCGCCCATGCACGGCGAATGGTCGGCTCATGCGCCAGAATTCACGCCACCTTTCCTCACGCGGCTTGCTGAAGAAGATGAAGATGCCTGAGAAGAGGATGCTGAAAAAGCCAATTTCGAAAACGCTGATCTGTGATCCCAGCGACTTGATGGTGGCATCGCCCATGGAAAAGGTCGCATAAGCGAACAGACCGAGCAGAAAACCCTTTTGCATTTGAACGTCCCCGAACACCGACCGCAACGCAAAGCTTCTCCCGGCCGCGTGAAACGCGACCCGGACGCCCCTTTGAGGGACAGACAGTCTGGCAGATTTGATCCTCACCCCTATGGCTAGACCCGGCTACCTATGAGTGCAAGCCGGAAAAACCGCAAAATGACACGATTGAACACGACCGGTGCAAATGGCTGCAAGGTGCGGCAAATTTGTACCGCCGCCGCCATCACATCACCGTCATGGAAAGAGGTTAGCCGATGTTGATCGTGGCGCTTGGCGACGGGCGTGAAGGCGGCTAAATATTATCGTGTGATTTTCACCCGCCGATTTCCCCGGCTGGTATTGCCGCGTTAACATGGCCTCGCTAACCGAAAGGAAAAAGAATGCGGATTGTGATGATCGGTTCGGGTTATGTCGGCCTCGTGTCCGGCGCGTGTTTTGCAGATTTCGGTCACGATGTGGTCTGCGTCGACAAGATGCCGGAGAAGATCGAGGCCCTGAAAAAAGGCCATATTCCGATCTTTGAACCGGGTCTGGAGACCATTGTCGCCAACAACGCCCGGGCAGGCCGGTTGAGCTTCACCACCGATCTAACCGCTGCCGTCGCCAATGCCGAGGTCGTCTTCATCGCGGTCGGCACGCCCTCGCGGCGCGGCGATGGCCATGCCGATCTTGGTTATGTCTATGCGGCGGCAAAAGAGATCGCCCATGCGCTGGACGGTTTCACCGTCATCGTCACCAAATCGACCGTTCCGGTCGGCACCGGCGATGAGGTGGAGCGCATCATTCGCGAGGAAAACCCTTCCGCCGATTTCGCCGTGGTGTCCAACCCGGAATTCCTGCGCGAAGGTGCCGCCATCGAGGATTTCAAGCGGCCGGACCGTATCGTCGTCGGCCTTTCGGACGAGCGCGCCCGTCCTGTCATGACGGAGGTTTACCGTCCGCTCTACCTCAACCAGTCGCCGCTGCTGTTTACCACGCGGCGCGCCTCGGAACTCATCAAATACGCCGCCAACGCTTTTCTGGCGATGAAGATCACCTTCATCAACGAAATGGCTGACCTGTGCGAAAAGGTCGGCGCCAATGTGCAGGACGTGTCGCGCGGCATTGGTCTCGATGGCCGCATCGGCCCGAAATTCCTGCATGCCGGCCCCGGTTATGGCGGCTCCTGTTTCCCGAAGGACACGCTGGCGCTCGCCAAGACCGCGCAGGATTATGACGCCCCGGTGCGGCTGATCGAAACCACCATCGCCATCAACGACAACCGCAAGCGTGCCATGGGCCGCAAGGTCATCAACGCCGTGGGCGGCGACGTGCGCGGCAAGAAAATCGCCGTGCTTGGCCTGACGTTCAAGCCGAATACCGACGACATGCGCGACAGCCCGGCAATCGCCATCATCCAGACCCTGCAGGACGGTGGAGCGAAAGTGGTCGGTTACGATCCTGAAGGCATGGCGAATGCCCGCCATCTGATGGAGGATATCGACTATGCGACAGGTCCCTACGAGGCGGCGGAAGATGCCGATGCCGTGGTGATTGTAACGGAATGGAACCAGTTCCGCGCGCTTGATCTGCCGCGCCTGAAGGCGATCATGAAAAACCCTGTTCTAGTGGACCTGCGCAATATTTACCGCACGGATGAGGTCGCCGCGCATGGCTTCATCTATGCTGCCGTCGGCCGCCCACATGAGGGCGGCTCCGACAGGGAACTCTAGCGGTTTATCGTCTGGAATTTCACTGAACCAATTTTCGCGTTTCGGTTTAACCGCAAACGCACCAACAGATTCGGGATATAGTCATCATGCGTTATCTGGTTACCGGCACGGCAGGCTTCATCGGCTTTTACGTGGCAAAGCGGCTGCTGGATGCCGGCCATTTCGTGACCGGCTTCGACGGCATGACGCAATATTACGATGTCAGCCTGAAAGAAAAACGCCACGCCATTCTTTCCCGCTCCAACGGCTTCCGGGCGCAAATCGGCATGCTGGAAGATACCGATGCGCTGAAGCGCGCGGCAGAGGCCGCAGAGCCGGAGATCATCATCCATCTCGCTGCACAGGCCGGCGTCCGTTACAGCCTTGAAAATCCGCGCGCCTATATCGATTCCAATCTCATCGGCTCTTTCAACATGCTGGAGCTTGCCAGGAGCCTGCAGGTTAAACACCTGATGCTGGCGTCTACCTCCTCCATCTATGGCGCCAACGAAAAAACCCCCTTCGCGGAGAGCGACAAGGCCGACGAGCCGATGACGCTTTATGCGGCCACCAAAAAATCGATGGAGCTGATGGCACACAGCTATGCCCATCTACACAAGCTGCCCACCACCGCCTTCCGCTTCTTCACGGTCTACGGCCCGTGGGGACGGCCGGACATGGCACCGATCAAATTCGTCGACGCGGTTTCCAATGGCCGGCCGATCGACATTTACGGCCAAGGCAATATGAGCCGCGACTTCACCTATATCGACGATCTGGTCGAAGGCATCGTCCGGTTGAGCACGGTCATCCCTTCCGAGGAAAACCGCGTCACGCAGGAAGGCGTCACCGATACGCTCTCGCACCACGCGCCCTTCCGCGTCGTCAATATTGGCGGCGGCCAGCCGGTGGAGCTGATGCATTTCGTCGAAACGATCGAAAAGGCAGTCGGCAAGCCAGCAATCCGCAACATGCTGCCGATGCAGCAGGGCGACGTTCCGCGCACCTTTGCCTCACCCGATCTTCTGAGGGCGCTGACCGGTTATGTGCCGCAGACCCCGGTCGAGGAGGGCATCAAGGCCCTCGTCGCCTGGTATCGGCAAAAGCAATCAGCCGAACTGCGGGAGTAGTCAGAGCGTCGCGAGCAACCGGTTGGAGAGGGCACCACCCGATGCGGCTTGCATGGAGACTTTGGTTTCCACCGCGTCGATGATCGTATCGCTGAAATCGACATTGGTGAGTTCAAGGATATTCGATAAGCCACCCGGTGAAAACACATTCACTTCCAATATCTTATCGCCAACGATATCAAGCCCCACGAGGAACATGCCGTCCTCCACAAGCTTCGGCCGCATCATTTC
This sequence comes from Agrobacterium sp. 22-210-1, assembly GCF_053522525.1. Classification (NCBI taxonomy): domain Bacteria; kingdom Pseudomonadati; phylum Pseudomonadota; class Alphaproteobacteria; order Hyphomicrobiales; family Rhizobiaceae; genus Agrobacterium; species Agrobacterium sp. 22-210-1. The sequence continues at coordinate 38,435 of NZ_JBNWCI010000005.1, forward strand.
GGCAAGTGCCACGATGTCGTCCGTCACCTTCACGGCTTCTGCCGTGCCATGGGCGTGAATGTTGGAGCGCAGGTCACCTTTCGCCGGCACACGGCGGAGTGCGGCATATTTGCCGTCCCGCATCAACGGCCGGCCATTCATCATGAAGAAGCGGATATCGCCGTCCTTCGCAGCCGGCAGATAGGCCTGCGCGATCAGATAACCCTCAAGGCTGACTGCCTCGAAAATCTGATTGAGATTGGTCTCCTTGCTGGAGCCGATCTTGAAGACGTTTTTGCCGCCGGAGCCCTGCAGCGGCTTGACGATGACGCCCTTGGGATGCGCATCGGCAAAGGCGCGGATTTCCTCGACATTGCGCGAAATGATCGTGGTCGGGCGGACGATTTCGGGAAAGCTCTGGAAATAGAGCTTGTTCTGCGCCAGCGCCAGACCTTCGGGATCGTTCAGCACCACGACGCCGCGCTGTTCGGCAAGCCGCCCGAACAGGATGCCGGCATGCACCGCCCATGGCCGTGTCGTCTGGTCGAGCGAGGGGTCGTTGCGCAGCATCAGCGCATCGATCTCTTCCACATCCATCGTCCGCCGCTCCAGCGCCTTATCCTGAAGTGCCGCGTGAAAACCTTCCGATTTCTTGAATTTCGTCTTCGGCAGCACGGTGGCGTGAATGGTCAGGCTGTCATCTGAACGCAGGGTAAAATCCCCAGGCGTCAGATAGACCACCTCGTGGCCACGGTTGAGTGCGGCCATGGCCAGCAGGCCGGTTGCGTAGTTCGGCCCTTCGGTTTCAATGGAATTGACGAAAAATGCGATACGCATGAAGCCCCTCCTATAATGTTGCCAATTCGGCAATGGATAATCCCGCCCGTATTTTTTCCAGCCGCTCATTGGCCTTGGCGGGCAACAGAAATACAGGTCTGACACCCGGCGGACGCAAAAGGCCGCGCAGGGCCAGTTCCTGCATGACCGGGAAATGTTGAGCGGCGATCTTGCCCATCCAGAACGGATCAAGCGCCCCGCCCTTGCGCAGATGCTCCAGCACCTCGGCCAGCCCGCGCAGATAAATCGCGTCCTTCGACAGGCCGCCGCCACGGTAGATGCGCAGCACCATGTTGAAGGCGCCGGCCTCATCGAAACCGTGCTCACGGGTCATGATGCGGAAGGTCTCAACGAATGTCGCGCCATCAAGCATGGCGGCGCAGCCGACGACGCGGCCGGCAATCAGCCGCAGGCGCTCACGCGTCATGCCGCCGGCCAGATGTTCCGCCAGCACCGCCAGCCCCTCCTGCACGCCTTCATAACCGGAAAGGCCGGTACGGAAGAGCCGCAGGCCCTGAAAGGAGCCGTTGAAATAGGTGAGAAGATGCACGCCGATCTCATGCGACAGCAGCGCCTCGACACGGCGCTGCTCCATCACCGTGTGGCGGGAGATCAAAAGCTTCTCGCCCGTCACCATCAGTCCGGGCGGCAGGTCGTCGCGGATTTCGACGCGAGCCTTGAATTCCGGCTCTTCCGCCAGATAGGTCTCGACCATCTCGCGCGATTTCCGGGCGACCGCGTAACAATCCACCATGGCGATTTCGCCGCTCTCCTGCCTGCGCGGGCAATCCTCAAGCACACGAAGCGCCAGCGTCAGGAGCGCCGGTTCGACCGCACCGTACAAGGCACGTGAAAAATCGGTGAAGGTGCGATGATGCAGGTTCGCAAGCATCGTCAGCTGCAGGTCGATCTCCTGCTGTTTCTCCCGGTAGAGATGATAGAGCACCGGATCTTCCAGATGATCGAAGACGACGGAATACAGCTTGCGTTTCTGCTCCTCGACATCAACGCCGAGCGGCCGGTAAAGCAGGCGTGGCGCAAATTGAAAGCTGCCGTCGCGAAACTCCTCAAACGCCCGGCGGGCATTGATCGGCGTGACGGACAGAAGAAAATCGAAGGATGAAACGATCTCATCCACCGAGCGGTCGGCACGCCGGACGGCATCGACAAAGGCCTTGCGGCCAAGCGCCCGGTGGCTGGCGACCTTCAGCGCATCCATACCGGTGGAAAATGACGAGAAAGCCTGCAGACCCGCGTCAAAAAGATCGGCGATCATCGTTTCGCGCAGGCCCGGATAATCGGCACCGGATTCCGGCTGTCGATAGATCGGCGCGAAACGCACGCTGATGCAGGGAAAATCCAGACCGGCATTCTGAAACCTGAGGATCGGATCAGCATCCGGTTCCGGCCGGGTGATGCGCGGCGTGCGAAAACGCACCTCGGCATCACAGACCGCCTTGATGAAGACCCGGCGGGCTTTCTGCGTTTCCGGTTCTGAAGTCGCTGAAACGGAAACCTCATAATGCGGCAGAAAGGGGGAATCGTCGGCCAGCAGAATATCGTGTTCCAGTTCACCGATATCGAGGACGATGAAGGCGCCGAAACGTTGCCGCATGACGGTGCCCACAGCCTCGATAAGCGGTGCGGCCTCCTGAATGGTGGAAGCGATGAGATAGGATGCATGGGCGGCGGCGATATCGCGCGCGGCTAGATCTTTCGTACCCCCCGTCAGATGCAGGCAGAGGAACGGCAGCGGCCGGTCGATGTGCAACCTGCCGTCTTTTCCGACATCACGGCGGATAGCCTTGCCGGCCTCCAGGCAGGAGACGACATCATCCACCAGGTCGGCGATGGGGGAAGGCTCGCTGCGGGCGGAGGAAACGCTCATCGCCGCGACCCCAGGCATTTTTCAAGAACGGGTTGAAGGGCAGCGATCGTATCACGGATATCCGATATCACGCGTGTGTCCGGCCTTCCCGTCCATTCATCCATGAAGAATTTCTTGAACTCGATTGCGATCGCGCAGCCGTTTTCGGCAAATTGTTCATGGATGAAGCGGGTCTGCTCCCCTTTGCCCTGAAACGCCACATTCTCGCGAACATCAAGGCGTCGACCACCAATGGTCGCTGACGCGAAATGATGACCGACGGCGCTGACCACATCGCTCCAGCGGCTGCGATCCATGGAAAATGTACCGATATTGATATCGGGCGCTTCCGCCTGCGCCGTTGCAGGCGCGGCAGCGCCCTGTCGGCGATGATTGTAGCTATGCACATCCAGCACCACAAAGGCGCCATGCCGCCGCTCCAGCGCAGAAAGAGCCGCCTCCAGCATCGCATAATAATCGGCGTGGAAATCGAGTGATTGCCGAAGCGCTTCCTCTGCCGGCTCCTCTTTCCAGACCTCAAGCCCCCAGGATTGCTCGGGCTTCAGGTATATCGCCTGATCAGCAGCACGATTGAGATCGATTTCGAAGCGAGAGTGATGAACGACGAGACGATTGGTCAGGCCCGAGATCATCTCGCCGGTGAACGGATCTTCCTCGCGCAGCCGTTGTTCGGCTGAAAGAGCCATGAGCCCCGCCATTTCCGGGCGAATGAAATGGCCATCATGAATGGCCGTGCCGATGACGGGGGAATTGCCGAAGTCAATCGACCAGAAACCCTTGTTTTCGTTGTGACCGTACTGTTCGCCGTCGCTCTGTCTGGCTGCCATGCTGCCTCCCCTGCATCGGGTGTAAAACAGCGCGACTTGCCCGTTTGTTCCGGTAAAAATTGTGCGCGATAAATTTGCCCCCGGCAAAGACGCCACCCGAAAAACTGCGGAACCATACGGGAAAGCTCACGTTGTTCTGGCAGGAGGGCCGCCGTGTCAAACGGACGTGATGGTGCCGAAGAACATCGGGATTTTTCCGTTTTCTCCCGGTGGCCAACGAAACGGCAGTCGAGCTTCTTACCCATCCGGCGCCTCTCCGTCCCCAATTTCCGCGCACAAGGAGCTGCGACATGGAAAAGACCGAAACGCGCAAACTTGCGGAAGAGTACCTGCGGCTCGGCGGCACACGCCAGGTAATGATCGACGACAACAAGACCTTCGTGCGCCAATGGGAGCAGGAACCGGCAGACGCCGAGGCATTCTGGCAAACGCACATCGAAAATCTCGAGGCCGAACGCCGCAAGGACGTGGAATTTTTCCTCCCCTCCGTGAATTCGGACAAGGACGACTGAACACAGAAGGAGACAGACATGACTTCAATCAACGCTGCGAAAATCGTCATTCTCGCAACCGATGGCTATGAGCGCTCGGAACTCAGGGTGCCGTACGATGAGCTGAAGGCAAACGGTGCCGATGTAAAGATCGCCTCGATCAAAACAGGCGAAATCAAGAGCTGGGATAAAAAGAACTGGGGTGACAGCATCGCCGTCGACCTTTCCGCCAAAAACGTCAAATCAGATGATTTCGATGCGCTGGTTATTCCGGGCGGCCAGATAAACCCGGATATTCTGCGCCATGATGAGGATGCGATGCGCGTGGTGCGCGATTTCGTCAAATCCGGCAAGGTGGTGGCCGCCATTTGCCATGCGCCCTGGCTTCTGGTGGAAGCGGATGCCCTGCGCGGTCGTGACGCCACCTCCTACTGGTCGATAAAGACAGACCTGAAAAATGCCGGCGCCAACTGGAAGGACGAAAAGGTGGTGACGGACAAGGGCATCATCACCTCCCGCAGTCCCGAAGACCTCGATGCCTTCGTTGCGAAAATCGTCGAAGAGGTCGAGGAAGGCCGCCACGAGCGCCGCGCCGCCTAAGGACCGTACAATCCGTGCCGCCGGTCTCCGGCGGCACTCTTATTGGGAGACATCAATGAAAAGCAGATTGCTGGCCAGCGGCGCGGAGCGCACCTTCATTCTCATCGTCGAGCCGGAGGAAGAAGCCTTCGAGGCCATTCGCCGTTTTGCGGGCGTGGAAAACATCAACGCTGCGTCAGTGACGGCGATCGGTGCCTTTGCAACGGCAACCCTCGCCTTTTTCGATCTTTCGACGCGGGCGTACCAGGAAATACCGGTCACCCGGCAGAGCGAGGTTCTGAGCCTGCTCGGCGATATTACCCTTGATGAAAACGATGACCCCAATCCGCATCTGCATGTGGTTCTGGGCTTTGCGGATGGATCCACCAAAGGCGGCCATTTTCTGAAGGGCGTGGTGCGACCAACCCTGGAAGTGGTCATCCGCGAAACACCCGCGGAATTGCGGCGCAGCTATCGCCGGGAATTCGGCATCGCCCTTATCGATCCCGCCAAATAAACCGGCGGAACCGGGAAAACACCATTGCGTTATTCCCCCATGTGAGGGGCGGCATGGCGGCAGCGATCAATCGAAAAGACACCGGTGACGATGAGGTCAGACAGTTTTTGACCGGTCTGGCACGCGGCACGGCGGGTGCCCTCCTGTTTGCCCTGCCCATGCTGATGACCATGGAAATGTGGTTCCTCGGTCTTTACATCAATCCGTGGCGGCTGCTGCTGCTTTGCATTCTCAACCTGCCGCTGCTGCTGCTTCTCGCCCGTCGCATCGGCTTTGAGAATATTCATTCCTGGGGCCAGGCAGTGCGCGACGCGATCACGGCCTATGGGCTGGGCATAGCCGTCAGCGCCGCTGTGCTGTTGCTGTTCGGTATCCTGAACGACCAGATCACCGTCTCCACCATCATCACCAAGATTGCGCTGCAATCCGTGCCAGCGAGCATCGGCGCGCTGCTCGGCCGCAGTCAGCTCGGCCAGCATTCCGATGCACAGGACGAGGAAGAAGGCGAATATTCCGGCAAGACCGGTTATCTGCACGAGCTGTTCATGATGATGGTCGGCGCGCTCTTTCTGAACCTCAATGTCGCGCCGACGGAAGAGATGATCCTGATCGCCTACAAGGTGACGCCCTATCATATTCTGGCGCTTTGCCTGCTGTCGGTCGCCATCATGCACGGCTTCGTCTATGCGCTCCATTTCAAGGGCTCTCACCAGCTGCACGAAGGGCAGCAATGGTGGCAATCCTTCATTCGCTTCACCCTGCCGGGCTATGTCATCGCCATCGCCATCAGCATCTACACGCTCTGGACCTTCGAGCGTCTCGACCATACCTCGCTGTCGCAGATCATGAGCGCCGCCGTCATTCTCGGCGTTCCGGCTTCGATCGGCGCGGCCTCCGCCCGATTGATCCTGTGAGGACAAGATGACGATATCGAAGGGCAACAAACATACCGAAAGTTCCGATCCCCATTGGATAGAATGGGTGACAGGCGCGATCTGCACGCTTCTCGTTGCGGCCATGCTCGGCTGGATCGCCCATGACATCTATCGTTACCAGCCGGAGGATGCCCGTTTCGAAATTGCCGTCACCAGCGTGGAGGAGCAGTCCGGTCAGTACCGCGTCAAGTTCGATATCCGCAATCTCTCGATGACCACGGCGGCACAGGTGCAGGTGCGCGGCGACCTGCAGCAAGACGGCACGATGCAGGAAAGCGCTGATGTGACATTCGATTATGTCGCTTCGGAATCAAAGGATGCCGGCACGCTTTTCTTCCGCAACGACCCCCGCCGCGGCACACTCAATCTCAACGTCTCCGGCTATACCGAGCCATGAGCCTCTCAGGACTATTTCATGCCGACATCCAAACTGACGAAAGAACGCGATCTCAGGGATTCAAAGCCGGTCTGGGCCAATAGCCCACGCATCGGCATCCGCAGCGGAACGACGCCAAAAGCCGACCGTTACGACACGATCGTCATCGGCGCCGGCATCAGCGGTGCGCTGGTGTCTCACGCGCTGCATCGCCCTGGACAATCCATGCTGGTTATCGACAAAAGCCAACCGGTGATGGGCAGCAGCGTGGCCAGCACCGCGATGATCCAGCACGAGATCGACACACCGCTGACGGAACTGAGAAAGATGATCGGCAGAGATGCCGCCGACAGGGCATGGCAGCGCTCGGCCCGCGCCGTCTTGCGTCTCGAGGAAATCGTCAATTCGCTCGGCATCTCCTGTGGCATGGCGCGCAAGCAGGCGCTTTACCTTGCCGGAGATGAAATGGGTTCACGCGCGCTGAAGGCGGAAGCCGCTGCGCGCGAGGAGGCTGGCATCAAGGCCAAGTTCCTCAATGCTGCGGAACTGAAAGAACAATATGGCCTGGAAAGGACCGCCGCCATTCTCAGCGACATCTCGGCCTCCGCCAACCCCGCGCAGTTGACAGCGGGCCTGTTGCGCCACACGGCGGGTGCAGGCGCTGAAATCGTCTCGCAGCTTGAAATCACCGATCTTAGAAATCTCGGCGACGAGGTGGTCCTCGCCACCGCTGAAGGCAAAATCCTGTCCGCCCGCAATGTCGTCTTCTGCACCGGATATCAATTCCTGAAAATGCTGGAAAGCCCGAAACACCAGATCATTTCCACCTGGGCCCTGGCGAGCAGGAAAGGACTTGAGCTGCCAGACTGGCTGGAGAAGCACATCGTCTGGGAGGCTTCCGACCCCTATCTCTATCTGCGCACCGATCGGAACGGACGCATGATTGCCGGCGGCGAGGATGAGGAAAGTCCCACCTCCTTCCAGTCGGAGCGCAAGCTTGCTACTAAAACAAAGATTATCCGCAGCAAGATCGAAAAACTGCTCGGTGTCGATATCGGCGAACCGGAATATCGCTGGGCGGCGGCGTTTGGCACCACCACCACCGGCCTGCCGCTGATAGGCGCGGTTCCGGGCATGAAGAATGTCTATGCCGTCATGGGCTTCGGCGGCAACGGCATCACCTTCAGCCAGATCGCCGCCGAGATCGTGGCTGCCGCCATCAATGGCGGCACGGACCCCGACACCGATCTTTTCCGTTTGGGCTGATGCCCGCTCATTCGTCCTTGATGCCGGCGGCCACCTGCATGCGGCGAAGCGTCCAGAGAACGATGATGCCGACGCCAGAGGCAAGCAGCGCGAGCGGCCACATGCCGAGGCCGGCAGAGAGGCCAATCGCTGCCGAAAGCCACATGCTCGCCCCCGTCGTCAGGCCTTTGACATCACCCTTGGTATAAACGACCACGCCTGCCGCGAGAAAGGCAATGCCGGCCGTCACGGCTTCCACCAGCCGGATGGGATCGAGCCGCGCCGCCTCATGGCCTTCCGCCATGGTTTCCATCATGTGGATGGTGATGACACAGAAGGTGACGGCGGCAAGGCCGATCAGCATGTTGGTGCGCAGACCGGCGGTGTTCTTGTGAAATTCCCGCTCCAGACCGATCAGGCCGCACAGAATGACGGCGCCGAACACGCGCACCAGCAGCACCTCGAAAGGCATGGAAACATTCATGGAAAATTCTTCTGCAAGGCTCTGGGGCACGGTTGCCTCTCCTCCCGAAATTTCAACACAGTAAGTTCGGGAAGGCTGGTTGGTTCCGCGTGGCAATATAAACGTTGCGCGCAACGGAGCCGGAACCATAGCGGCAACGAAAGGTTTGTCTCCCGTGCGCATGGCGCACATCATGCATTTTCACATCATGGGAGAAGGAACAATGGCCGAGAAGAAACTCGACGACCTGTTTTACGACACGCTGAAGGATATCTATTACGCCGAAAGGCAAATCCTGAAAGCCCTGCCGAAGATGGCCCGGGCAGCGACCGACCCGAAGCTGAAACAGGCCTTTGAAAAGCACAAGGAAGAGACGCAGGGTCATGTGGAGCGCCTGCAGGAAGTATTCGAAATCATCGGCAAGCGGGCGCAGGGCAAGACCTGCGAAGCAATCCAGGGTATCATCGCCGAAGGCGAGGAGATCATCGATGATTTCAAGGGGACTGCGGCGCTCGATGCCGGTCTCGTTTCGTCGGCCCAGGCCGTCGAGCATTATGAAATCGCCCGTTATGGCACGCTGAAAGCCTGGGCGGAAAAGCTTGGCCACACCAAGGCGGTTTCGTTGCTGGATGCCACACTCAAGGAAGAAAACAAGACCGACGATGCGCTGACATCGCTCGCCAAGACCTCGATCAATGCTGCGGCACAGAAAAAGGCGGCGTGATCGCCTCTTCGACCGCACAAGCAAAAACCGGAATGGTCTCCCATTCCGGTTTTTTATTTATCTGAAGCTGTCGCGTTTTTACGGCAGCGTATAGGCGATCACATAGTCGCCCGGCTTGGTGCCGACGGAACCATGGCCACCGGCAACCATCACGACATATTGCTTGCCGCCTTCCAGCGCATAGGTCATGGGCGTTGCCTGACCACCGGCCGGCAGACGCGCTTCCCAGAGCTGTTTACCCGTGGTGAGGTCATAGGCGCGCAGATAGTTGTCGACAGCCGCACCGAGGAAGGCGACGCCGCCCTTGGTGATCATCGGCCCGCCAATGCCCGGCACGCCCACCTTGAAGGGCAGCGGAAGCGGCGTCATGTCATAGACCGTGCCATTCTTGTGCTTGTAGGCGATATCGCCGGTGCGCAGATCAGCTCCCGCGACATAACCCCATGGCGGCGCCTGGCAGGGGATTTGCAACGGACCGAGGAACGGCCCCATGAACACGCCATAGGGCGCGCCATCATTGCGGTTCAAGCCCTGTTCACTGCCCTTTTCGTCCTGACCCTTCGGCGGGATCTGATCGCGCGGGACGAGCTTGGAGGTGAAGGCAAGATATGTCGGCATGCCGAACATGACCTGCCGCTCGGGATCCACCGCCACGCTGCCCCAGTTGAACGTTCCGAAATTGCCCGGATAGATGATCGAGCCATTAAGCGAGGGCGGCGTATAACGGCCCTTGTAGTTCAGCTGATGGAAGCGGATGCGGCAGGCGAGCTGGTCGAACATGGAGACGCCCCACATGTCCTTTTCCTTCAGCGGCTCCGGCTTGAAAGATAGCGCCGTGGTCGGCTGCGTCGGAGACGTGAAGTCTTCGGGGATCGCACCGCCCGGTGCCGGTTCTTCCGTAATCGGCAAAAGCGGTTCGCCGGTGCGCCGATCTAGCACATAGATGTCGCCCTGTTTGGTTGGACCGACAAGGGCCGGCACGCTCTGGCCGTCCTTGGTGATGTCGAGCAGCACAGGCTGGGCCGGAACATCCATGTCCCAGAGATCGTGATGGACCGTCTGGCGCACCCAGCGGTCCTTGCCCGTGTTGATATCGAGCGCGACAATGGAGGAGGAATATTTCTCCACATTCTCGCTGCGGCCCATGCCGAGCTGGTCCGGCACCTGATTGCCGAGCGGGACATAAACCAGGCCAAGGCCTTCGTCATAGCTCAGCACCGACCAGCTGTTCGGCGAGTTGGTGGTATAGGTCTCGCCCGCCGCAATCGGCTCGGTCTTTTCCGGATTACCGGAATCCCAGTTCCAGATCAGGGCACCGCTATTCACATCGAATGCACGGATGACGCCGGACTGTTCCTGTGTGGAATAGTTGTCGTTCACCGCGCCGCCGATGATGATCTTGCCCGCCGCGATAACGGGCGGCGAGGTCGAATAATAATAACCGGCGGGATTGTATTTCATGCCCTGTTCAAGATGCAGAACACCCTGATCGGCAAAGGAGGTGCAGACCTGACCGGTCGCAGCATCAAGCGCAATCAGCCGCGCATCCGAGGTCGGCAGATAGACGCGCTCGGCGCATGCCGTGCCTTGCGCGGCATTCGGTTCAGCATAATAGGAAACGCCGCGGCACGTCTGGTGCTGGCGGTCCGGATTGAGACCGACATTCGGGTCGTATTTCCACTTTTCCTTGCCGGTTGCCGCATCGATGGCAATCGCCCAATTATGCGGTGTGCAGATATAAAGCGTGTTGCCGACCTTGAGCGGGGTCACCTGATAGGTGGTTTCACCCACATCGTCAGGCAGCTTCACGTCACCCGTCTGGTAACGCCAGGCTTCCTTCAGCTGCGAGACATTGTCGACATTGACCTGCGTCAGCGGTGAATAACGCTGGCCATAGGGTGTGCGGCCATATTGATGCCAGTCACCGTCAGGTACATTGCCACCATAAGCGGGCGCAGCGGATGCCGTCTCCTGAGGCAATGAGCCGGGCTTGTCGTGCGGATCCTGCGCCATCGAATATCCCGCCACCACGATGGAAGCGAGAACGGAGAGCGCAAGCGGCCAGGCATTGGGGCCATAATTCAGCCCGGTCGGGCTCGCAAAACCAAGCGGCTTTCTAACCCACGGGACCAGAAGCCACAGACCAATCAGGATGATCAGACCGCCACGCGGGCCAAGCTGCCACCAGTCGAAACCGACTTCCCAGACGGCCCATGCGAGCGTCGCGACAATGAAGACAGCGTAGACATGGAGTGCGGCGCGATTGCGCTTGAACAGCAGAATGGCCGTCAACAGGAAGGCCAATCCGGAAAGGACATAATAAAAACTGCCGCCCAGCATTACCAGCTGGGAGCCGAAACCAAACAGCGCAAGGCCGATCAGCGTGAGAACAACTGCAGTGACGGTGACTGCCATGAATGAAACCCCCGATTCCTGTCACTTTGGGTGAAATGAAATCGGGGCCAATCTGGTTCCACACAAACTATTCATTTGTCGTGAAAAATTTCACGTCATGGTCGCTATGGGTTTTGTGGCGCCCCCGTCGAGTCCTGCCGCGAGGGGTTTGTGTCGGTGGAAGCGGGCGGCGCTACACGGCCATTTGCAGGGTTGTTGTCGAAGGTTCCGGAGCCGGAAGGCTGCTGCGGCACAGGTGCGGTCTCGGTCTGCGCGCTTTGCGGACGGTTTTCATCCGGCTCAAAAACCGAATATTCAACAACCGCCCAGACGACCAGCGCGAGAAGAAAGCTGACGATCAGAATGACAAGAACCGGCCGTCCTCTGGACCCCTGCCGCGCCCGGGTTGCCGTCTCCCTTTTCGGAGCGTCCCGACCGTGGAGATAGCTGGCATTTTCTCTGGCCATGTCTTTTACTCCCTGTAACCTGTCAATTTAATCCGCAGGGCCACGGTTTTGTTCCAGACAGAAGAGAGAGCCTTCAGTTACACTCGGCCGGACGAGGCATATCCATATCTGGACAGGGGGTCGTCTCGATCGCGCTGAAGCTGTGCCTGAGCCCCAGCCAGGAGATTGTCCGCCAGACATCGGCATCCGCCGTTTCACCCGGCGCGTCCGGGAAGGTCCCAGCGCTCGCGGTGCCGGCAGGGGTCTGGTTCAACCGCACAGGCGGCCGCACGCCGCCAAATTCGGAATGACCACTGGCAGCCCGATATTTTTTTGCCGCAGCGCGACGGCTGCGCCATACCGGCAGAATCTCCAGAAAAGTAAAAATTCTCAACATCATAATTATCAGGAAAATAGATCAATTAAAAACAGTGTCCGCACTCTGGCATGTTCGCCGGGAATGTGCACCCCTTATTGCGCCACAACCACAGCGAATAGTCCGATTGTGCTAATAATACGCCATAAAATGTCAGATCAGCAGCATAAATCTTCACGTTTCAGCGTCCCACAAAGCTATGGAATGGAAAATCGCAGAATAATGCAGCAAGGAAGCGAGGCGGCTTCGCAGAACATGCTGGCAGAAATTACTTCGCGGTCCAGCCGCCGTCGATGGAAATAGTCGTTCCAGTGATCGACCGCGCCATATCGCCCGCAAGATAAAGCGCCATTTCCGCTACTTCTTCCGGTTGCACAAATTGCCTGGTCGGCTGCGGCGCAAGCATCACCTTTTTCACCACATCCTCCTCGCTCATGCCATGCACCCGCGCCTGATCGGCAACCTGTGCGGCCACGAGCGGCGTCCAGACATAACCGGGGCAGATGGCGTTGCAGGTGATGCCGAGTTCGGCCACTTCCAGCGCCACGCTTTTCGTCAGCCCCACCACGGCATGTTTGGTCGCCACATAAGGCCCCTTGAAGGGTGAGGCGCGCAGACCATGGGCGGAAGCGATGTTGACGATGCGGCCCCAGCCCCTTTCCTTCATGCCCGGCAGGGCCGCGTGGATGGTGTGAAAGGCACTGTCCAGCGAGATGGCGACAATGCGGGAGAAGTCGGCGAAATCGAATTCGTCAATCGGTGCGACCTTCTGGATGCCGGCATTGTTGACCAGCACGTCAATGCGACCGAACTCGGCGATAACGGTTTCCGGCAGATGCGCGCTCTCGTCATAATGCGCGAGATTGGCTGAGAAATAGACCGGCCTGTGCCGCGCCACCTTCGCAACCATCTCCAGGGCCTGCGTCGCTTCTTCCGTCGTCTCTATGCCATGCACCGCGACCAGAAATCCCGCCTCGGCGAAACGTTTGGCGATGGCGAGCCCGATGCCACTGGTGGAACCCGTAACGAGCACGGTTTTCGGTTGGTCCTCCATCGGCCTAGTCCTTCAGCTGCGGCAGGTTGCGGAAAAGTTCGAGCGCTTCGGGATTGGCGAGCGCATCGGCATTTTTCACCGGCCGGCCATGAATGGTATCGCGCACCGCGATTTCGGAAATCTTGCCCGAACGGGTGCGGGGAATGGCGCTGACGGCAATGATCCTTGCCGGTACATGCCGTGGCGTCGCGCCCGAACGGATGCGGTTGCGGATGGTCTTTTCCAGCTCTTCCGTCAGGGCCACGCCACCCTTCATGCGCAGGAAGAGGATGACCCGCTGGTCGCCGTCGATATCCTGCCCGACGGCAATCGCCTCCTCCACATCAGGCACGGTTTCCACCTGCCGGTAGATTTCAGCCGTGCCGATGCGAACCCCACCGGGATTGAGCGTCGTGTCCGAGCGCCCATGAATGACATATCCGCCGGAGGGGCGCATTTCGGCAAAATCGCCATGCGCCCAGATGCCGGGAAAGCGGTCGAAATAGGCCGCCTGATACCGCGACCCATCCTCATCGCCCCAGAATTTGACCGGCATGGACAGATGGGCATTGCGGCAGACCAGCTCGCCGGCAACGCCGCGAACGGAACGCCCCTCATCATCCAGCGTGTCGATATCCATGCCGAGCATCGCACCCTGCAATTCACCGCGATGCACCGGCTGCAGCGGATTGCCGCCGAGGAAACAGGCACAGATATCCGTGCCGCCGGAAATGGAGGCGAGATGCACATCCGCCTTCCAGTCGCGATAGATATAACCGAAGGATTGCGGGATGAGCGGTGAGCCGGTGGAAAGGATTGTTCGCAGCGATGAAAGATCGTGGCTTTCACGCGGTTTCAGTCCGGCCTTCAGGCAGGCGTCAATGAACTTGGCCGAAGTGCCGAAGGTCGCGATCCGTTCGGCATCGATGAGATCGATCAGCCGCGCAGGGTTGGGATAACCGGGATTGCCGTCATAGGTCACGAGCGTTGCGCCAAGCGCCAGGCCGGACACCTGCCAGTTCCACATCATCCAGCCGCAGGTAGTGAAATAGAAAAAGCGCTCGCCTTCCTGAATATCGCATTGCAGCTTCAGCTCCTTCATGTGCTGAAGAAGCAGCCCGCCGCCGGAATGGGTGATGCATTTCGGCTTGCCTGTTGTGCCCGAGGAATAAAGGATCGCCAGCGGTGCCTTGACGGGCAGCCGATTGAAGGCGATCTCGCCCGCCGCATAAGGCGCGACGAAATCCGTGAGCGTTACGCAGCCGAGATCGGCAAGGCCTTCGGGAACGGCATCGCCGATCAACACGATCTTTTCAGGAGCCGCACTTTCCGCCACGGCGCGGATGGTGGGTCCGACATCGATGCGCTTGCCCGCATAACCATATTCCGGCACGGCGATGAGGATTTTCGGATCGATCTGCGACAGCCGGTCGGAAGCGCCTGCCGGGCCGAAATCCGGTGAGCAGGACGACCAGATGGCGCCGATGGCGCTGACCGCCAGATAGCTGACGATCGCCTCGATATCATGGGTGACGATGGCCCCGACGCGGTCGCCTTCCTTCACGCCCGCATGGAGGAGCGCCTGCACCAGACGGGATACATCCTCATAAAGCTGCCTGCGGCTTATCTCACGCCGTGTGCCATCGTCGCGATGGGCGATGATGGCTAACCGCTCATCCGCATCGCGCAGCAGGTTTTCGGCGTAATTGAGCCTTGCGCCCGGATAAAACTCAGCCTCCCGGATCGTCGCTCCCGGTTTGAACGCCGCGTCGCCGCGTGTGCCGATGATCCCGAGTTCATCCCACAACGCATCGTAAAATTCATCCGGCGCGTCGATGGACCAGCGCAGCAGGCCGGCATAATCATCAGAGGCCTGCCCGTGCAGCTTTGCCGTTGTCGTCGCGAAAGCGAAAAGCGCCGAGCGCTCCAGCCTCTTCTCCGGTGGCACCCATAAGATGTCAGATGGCGCGGCGTCCGTCATGCCTCGCTCCCGCGCAGCATTTCGACGATGGCGGAAAAATCGCGCCCGCCGCCGCCCTCGCCGACGAAGTTCTCATAAAGCGCCGCTGCCGCCGCACCGAGCGGGGTGGAAGCCCCGGCTCCATTCGCCGCCTCCTGCGAAAGCTTCAGATCCTTCAGCATCAGGGCCGCGGCAAATCCGGGCTGGTAATCCTTGTTTGCGGGCGATGTCGGCACCGGTCCCGGCACCGGGCAATAGGTTGTGAGCGACCAGCATTGCCCGGAAGAGGTGGAGGCGACATCGAACAGCGCCTGATGCGAAAGGCCGAGCCTTTCACCCAGCACGAAGGCCTCGGAAACAGCGATCATGGAAATACCGAGGATCATGTTGTTGCAGATCTTGGCCGCCTGGCCGTTGCCGCCCTTGCCGCAATGCACGATCTTCTTGCCCATCGCTTCCAGCACCGGCTTTGCCGCAGAGAAGGCCGCAGCCTCGCCGCCGCACATGAAGGTCAGGGTGCCGGCCGCGGCCCCGCCCGTGCCGCCGGAAACAGGCGCATCAACCGAGGGGCAACCGGCGGAAGCGGCCAGCTCATGCGCCTTCAGGGCGCTTTCCATATCCACCGTCGAGCAATCGATGAGAAGCGTTCCGGCAGGGATTTTCCGGACCAGATCGCCATAGACGGAAACCACATGTTCGCCCTTCGGCAGCATGGTGATAATCACCTCTGCCGCTTCGATGGCTTCGGCGGAACCCGCGGCAACGGGAATGCCCGCCTCTCTCGCCGCCGCGCGGCAGGCGTCGGAAAGATCGTAACCCCTGACGTTATATCCGGCCTTGACGAGATTGGCGGCCATGGGCAGGCCCATATGTCCCAGCCCGATAAAAGCGACGGTCTTCATCGGAGCGCTCCTTTCAGCGATTATCCGCAAGGATCATGTCGGCAGCCTTTTCGGCAATCATGATCGTCGGGGAATTGGTATTTCCGGATGTGATGCGTGGCATCACCGATGCGTCGGCGACACGCAGCCCGGCGAGCCTGCGGAATTTCAGCCTGTTATCGACAACGCTTTCCATATCCGACCCCATGCGCAGCGTGCCCACGGGGTGGAAGATGGTGGTGCCGATATCGCCCGCCGCCTTGGCAAGATCATTGTCGTTTTCGAAAGAGGGCCCCGGCTTGTATTCCTGCGGCTTGAACCGGGCAAAGGCCGGCTGGGCGACGATGCGGCGCGTCAGCCGCATGGAATCGATGGCCACCTGGCGGTCGCCTTCTGTCGATAGGTAGTTCGGGCGGATTTCCGGCTGCATGGCGAAATCCGGTCCTTTCACATGCACTGAGCCGCGGCTTTCCGGCCGCAGATTGCAGACACTTGCGGTAATGGCCGGAAAAGTGTGAACCGGATCACCAAACTTGTCGAGCGAAACCGGCTGGACATGATATTCCAGATCGGCGGTTTCCTTTTCCGGCGAGGAACGGGTGAAGACACCAAGCTGGCTCGGCGCCATCGACATCGGCCCGGAGCGCGTCAGCGCATATTCGAGGCCGATCCTCGCCTTGCCGAACAGGGTGGAGGCCCTTTCATTCAGCGTCAGAACACCGGAAACCTTATAGACCATGCGCAGCTGCAGATGGTCCTGCAGGTTCTCGCCCACACCCTGAACCTCCGCCACCGTATCGATACCGGCGGCTTGCAACACATCGCCACGGCCGACACCGGAAAGCTCCAGAATATGCGGCGAGCCGACCGCGCCGGCGGAAAGCACCGTCTCGCGCCGTGCCCGCATCTTTTTCAAGACGCCGTCATGGTGAAACTCGACGCCCGTGACCCGGCCCTCCTCGATGACGAGACGCTTGACATGGGCCTTGGTCAGAACCGTCAGGTTCTTGCGACCAAGTGCGGGCTTCAGAAAGGCCTTGGCCGTGTTCCAGCGCCAGCCGGCGCGCTGGTTCACGTCGAAATAACCGGCGCCTTCATTGTCACCCCGGTTGAAATCATCGGTCGCGGGAATACCCGCCTCACCCGCCGCCTTCTGGAAGGCGTCCAGCACATCCCAGCGCACGCGGGCCTTTTCCACCCGCCATTCACCGCCGGTGGAATGCATCTCGTTCTTGCCGCGATAAAAATCCTCCGACTTCAGGAAATAGGGCAGGATGTCGTTCCACCCCCACCCCTCGCAGCCGAGCTGCCGCCACATATCGTAGTCGCGCGCCTGGCCGCGCATATAGATCATGCCGTTGATGGAGGAGCAGCCACCCAGAACCTTGCCGCGCGGATAGATCAGCGAGCGGCCGTTAAGGCCCGGCTCTTCCGCCGTCTTGAAACACCAGTCGGTGCGCGGGTTGTTGATGCAATAGAGATAACCGACTGGAATATGGATCCAGTGGTAATTGTCATTGCCGCCCGCTTCCAGAAGCAGCACTCGGTTGCTCGGATCTTTCGAAAGGCGGTTGGCGAGGACGCATCCGGCACTCCCCGCTCCGATGACGATATAGTCATATTCGCCCATATTTTTCTCCATACGCCAGCCTTGCCGCACCGTCCCGGATGCGGAGGAGGCAGTTCAAGTGTTTTCAAAAATGTCTAGCCGCGGTGCTGGAAGCCGAGTTTTCTCCCAAGCCGCGACGCGTAAAATTCGCCGATCAAACCGCGCCGGAACACTAGAACGCAGGCCATGAAGACAAGGCCGGTAATGATGGTGACCGGGAAATCCGATGTCGCGAGATAGTTCTGCAAGGTGACGACGAGGCCCGCGCCAAAAATCGGGCCAATCATGGTGCCGATACCACCGAGCAGCGTCATCAGGATCACTTCGCCGGACATCTGCCAGGTCACGTCAGTCAGCGTCGCGAACTGGAAGACCAACGCCTTCAGACCGCCCGCAAGGCCGGCAAGCGCCGCCGACATGACGAAGGCACCAAGCTTGTAACGCTGCACGCTGTAGCCCAGCGAAATGGCGCGCTGCTCGTTTTCGCGGATCGATTTCAGGATCATGCCGAAGGGCGAATTGACGAAGCGCCAGATGACCAGAAGTGCCAGAACAAAGGCGGCCAGCACCGTGTAATAGATATTGAGCGGCGCATTGAGATCGAGAAGGCCGAAGAGATGGCCGCGCGGCACGCCCTGCAGGCCATCCTCGCCATGGGTGAACGGCGCCTGCAGGCAGAAGAAATAGAACATCTGCGACAGTGCCAGCGTGATCATGGCGAAATAGATGCCTTGGCGGCGAATGGCGAAAAAGCCGATGACAAGTCCGAGAAGGGCAGCACCCGCCATGCCGATGACAAGGCCGATCTCCGGCGTCACGCCCCATTCCTTCACCGAATAGGCGGTGAAATAGGCGGCGCCGCCAAAAAACGCCGCATGGCCGAAGGACAGCAGCCCGGTATAACCGATCAAGAGGTTGAAGGCGCAGGCAAACAGCGCAAAGCACAGGAGCTTCATCAGAAAGATCGGATAAACGAACATCGGCGCGGCGATCAAAGCGGCGAGCCCCGCCAGTATGAGAATAGCCTTGATTGTTCCCGCAGTCGTCGAAACTTCCGTCTGCGGCATCGCACCGGCAGTGGGGTTATGGGTGGCTTTGGACATATCAGGCGTCCTTTCCGAAAAGTCCGGCGGGGCGGATGAGCAGCACAAAGGCCATGATGACGAAGATGACGATGTTGGAGGCTTCCGGGTAGAACACCTTGGTCAGCCCTTCGGCGATGCCCAGCATATAACCCGTGACGATGGCCCCCATGATCGACCCCATGCCGCCGACGACGACCACGGCAAAGACGACGATGATGAGATTGGTGCCCATCAGCGGCGAGACCTGATAGATCGGTGCTGCCAGCACCCCGGTGAACCCGGCAAGGCCGGCACCCAGCGCGTAGGTCAGCGTCAGCAGCACCGGCACGTTGATGCCGAAAGCCTGCACCAGCGTCGGGTTTTCGGTGGCGGCGCGCAGGTAGGAGCCGAGCCGCGTCTTTTCGATCAGCGCCCAGGTGGCAAGGCAGGCGACCAGCGAAATGACGACAACAAAGGCGCGGTAGTTCGGCAGGAACATGAAGCCGAGATTTGTGCCGCCCGCCAGCTCACGCGGCACCGAATAGGGTTGACCGGCAGCGCCGTAAAGCCAGCGGAACGTGCCCTCCACCACCAGCGCGAGGCCGAAGGTGAAAAGCAGCCCGTAAAGCGGATCGAGATCATAAAGCCGCGACAGCAGGAACCGTTCGACGATCGCGCCGAAAAGCGCAACGACGAGCGGTGTCACCACCAGCGCGACCCAGAAATTGATGCCGAAATATTGCAGGCCGAGAAAGGCGACGAACGCGCCGAGCATGTATTGCGCCCCATGCGCAAAATTGATGACGCGCAAAAGCCCGAAAATGACGGCAAGGCCAAGCGACAGCAGGGCATAAAACGAGCCGTTGATAAGGCCGATCAGCAATTGCCCCAGCAGGGCCTGAATTGGAATGCCGAAGATCATCGTCATCGTTAAACCCCCAGCACTTTATTGAGTTCGCCCATGCGGCCGGAAAGCTCAGCCACCGGAAAGTTGCTGACCATCTGGCCGTGATCCATGAGGTAGAAGCGGTCGGCGATACGGCTTGCGAAACGGAAATTCTGCTCCACCAGCACCACGGTCATGCCGCGGCTCTTCAGCTTTTGCAGCACCTCGCCGATGCGCTGGACGATGACGGGGGCAAGTCCCTCCGTCGGCTCATCAAGCAGCAGCACCTTCACGCCGGTACGCAGGATGCGCGCCATGGCGAGCATCTGCTGCTCGCCGCCGGAAAGCTTCGTGCCGGGGCTCATGCGGCGCTCATGGAGATTGGGGAACAGTTCATAGATTTCATCGAGCGTCATGCCGCCGGATGCGACGACGGGCGGCAGCTTCAGGTTTTCCTCGACACTCAGCGTCGCGAAGATGCCGCGCTCTTCTGGCACGAAACCGATGCCGTATTTTGCCGTGCGATGCAGCGGCACCGGCATCATATCCTTGCCCCCGAGCTTGATGACGCCCTTGCGGTTGCGGATGATGCCCATGATGGTGCGCAGCGTCGTGGTTTTACCCACGCCGTTGCGGCCGAGAATGGTGATGGTTTCGCCTTCGCCGACGGTCAGATCGACGCCATGCAGCGCCTGGCTTTCGCCGTACCAGGATTTCAGGTTGGAGACTTCGAGCATTGCCGCCATATCAAGCCTCCTCCGTGCCCATATAGGCCGTGCGCACACGCGGATCGGCGGAAACGGCGGCATAATCGCCCTCCGCCAGAATTTCACCGCGCTGGAGCACAGTGACGTGGTGGCAGATATCGGCCACGACTTTCAGATTATGTTCGACCATCAGCACCGCACGTGTCTTTGCCACCTCGCGGATAAGCTCGGCGACATGGGCAACATCCTCACCACCCATGCCGGCCATCGGTTCGTCCAGCAGCAGGACCTTCGGATCGAGCGCCAGTGTGGTGGCGATTTCGAGAACCCGCTTGCGGCCGTAAGAAAGATCGGCCGCAAGCGCATGTTTTTCCCTTGTCAGGCCAACCGTTGCGATCAGCTCCTCGGCGCGGGCATTCAACCTGTCGAGCGACGAGAGCGGCAGCCAGAATTGCGTTGCGAGGCCATTCGGCCGCTGCAACGCCACCCGCACGTTTTCCAGAACCGTCAGATGCGGAAACACCGCCGATATCTGGAAAGACCTGACGAGACCGAGCCGCGCCACCTTGTCCGGTGGCGTCCTTGTTATATCCGTTCCCATGAAGGTGATCGCCCCGCCTGTCGGCTGGAGAAACTTGGTCAACAGATTAAAGACCGTAGTCTTGCCGGCGCCGTTCGGACCGATAAGCGCATGCACGCGAGCATGGTGGACGTCGAGATCGACGTTTTTCACGGCCGCGAATGCGCCGAAGGTCTTGGAGAGACCGCGCGCCGAAAGCACGACGCTGGGTTCCGCCTGCCCGGCGAGGGCGGGAGCGATCGTCATGAAACTTTCCCCTTTATTGCTTCAGTCTTTTATTGCGTTACCAGCGGGCAACCGCTTTTTGCGGGGTCCATGAAGGCTTCCTTGCCGGGGATCGTCGCAAGCACCTTGTAATAATCCCACGGCTGCTTGCTCTCATCCGGCTTCTTCACTTCCATGAGATACATGTCGTGGATCATGCGGCCATTGGCGGCCACATGGCCATCCTTCGAGAAGACGTCGTTGACGGGCATTTCCTTCATGGCCTTGGCAACGGCATCGGCATCATCAGTGCCGGCCTTTTCGATGGCCTTCAGGTAATGCAGCACGGCGGAATAGGTGCCGGCGTGTACCATGTTCGGCATGGCGCCGGTGCGTTCCTTGAAACGCTCGCCGAATTTGCGCGATTCATCGTCGCGGTCCCAATAAAAACCTTCCGTCAGCGTCAGGCCCTGCGCCGCCTCAAGACCTAGGCCATGCACTTCGGCAAGCGTGAAGAGAAGAGCGGCGAGCCGCTGGCCACCGGCAACGATGCCGAATTCAGCCGCCTGCTTGATGGCATTGGAGGTATCGAGACCGGCATTGGCAAGACCGATGACCTTCGCACCCGATGACTGCGCCTGCAGCAGGAACGAGGAATAATCCGTCGTCGCCAGCGGGTGCCGCACCGAACCCAGCACCTTGCCGCCATTGGCCTTGACGAAATTGGCGGTGTTTTCTTCCAGCGAATAACCGAAAGCATAGTCGGCGGTCAGGAAGAACCAGCTGTCGCCGCCCTGCTTCACCAGCGCGCCGCCAGTGCCGACCGCCAGCGAATAGGTGTCATAGGCCCAGTGGAAACCATAGGGGCTGCACTGCTTGCCGGTCAGTTCGGTGGTTGCCGCACCCGTATTGATGGTGATCTTCTTCTTGTCCTTGGACAGCGCCTGCACGGCCAGACCTACCGAGGACGAAGTCAATTCCATGATCGAATCGACTTGCTCGGTGTCATACCATTGCCGGGCGATATTGGAGGCGACATCCGCCTTGTTCTGGTGGTCGGCGGTCACCACCTCAACCGGCGCATCCAGCACCTTGCCGCCGAAATCCTCAACCGCCATTTTCGCGGCCTCGTAAGAGTACTTGCCGCCAAAGTTGGCGTAAACGCCCGACTGGTCGTTCAGGATACCGATCTTGACCTTGCCGTCCGAAATCTCGGCGGCATAAGCGGCGGTGCCGGCGGCCAGTGCCATGGCCGTGGATAAAACGATACTCTTGCGCATGACTTCTCCTCCCAGAGATGATTGCGAGCCTCAGATTGTCTGTGCAACAGTGAACGAAGTCGCATGGCGATCGTTGCGGGTGCTGCATCGAAACGGTCACGCCACTCTCCTCAAAGCGACGCATCCTCATTTTAGATTTCTCGAATTCCTCGGTTGACACAAGAGCACGGCATCATCAAATTTCGAACAGGAACTGTTCATTTTTGAACAGAACTCGCAATGGGAGACCGAATTGGCCACGCCTTTTACCTGGGATGACCTGCAATATTTTCTGGCGGTGGCCCGCACCGGACAGCTCTCGTCTGCCGCCCGCAGCCTGCGCACCAGCCACGCCACTGTCTCCCGCCACATCGACCGGCTGGAATTCTCCCTAAAAACCAAGCTGTTCGAGCGAAACCCGCGTGGTTACGAACTGACGACGGTGGGGCGGCGGCTGGTCGATACGGTCGAGCGTATAGAGGCGGAAGCGGAAAGGCTGCAGTCGGATATTTCCGAAAGCGGCAGCCTGCTGCGCGGCGTGGTGCGGCTCAGCGCGCCGGAAGGTTTTTCCAATTTTTTCTTCGTGGAGAGGCTGAAAGACTTCGCCGCCACCCATCCCCACATCATGGTGGAGATGGTGACGATCCAGCAAATCATGGCGCTTTCCAGAAAGGAAGCGGATGTGGCCGTCACGCTCGATCCGCCGAAAGCCGGCCCCTACATCAACGAACAGATCATCGATTACACGCTGCATATCTACGCCTCACGCTCCTATCTCGCGGGGCGGCCGAAAATCACGCGGCGTGAGGATTTGCCCGACCACTTTTTCATCGGTTACGTTCAGGACCTGATTTTTTCGCCGGGCCTCGATTATATGCGCGACGTGATGCCCGGCCTGCGCCCCAACTTTCAATCATCGAGCATTTTCGCCCAGCTGACCGCCACGCTGAGCGGCCGTGGCCTGTGCATATTACCGAACTTCATCGCCGCCCGTTTTCCGGATTTACAGATGGTTCTTGCCGACGAAGTGGAACTGCGGCGCGGTTACTGGCTGACCAGCCATCAAGATTTCGCCAATGTGCCGCGTGTGCGCTCGCTGATGGATTTCATCCTGACGACTGCGCGCGCCCACGAAAATCTCTTCATCCTCGACCGCAGGACGATTGCCTGAAACGACCATCGTTCACATTTCGGCGACACCGTGTTTACGGGTGGCGGATTGGAGGATGCGTGCGGTTGCCTATATGACTGACAACAACGAAGCCGGTTTGTGAAAGCCGGCATCCTCCGACATCTGGAAGGTCATCATGAAAAAGATCGGATTTTTATCCTTCGGACACTGGACGCCCTCGCCCCAGTCGCAGACCCGTTCGGCGGCCGATACGCTGCTGCAATCGATAGACCTTGCCGTGGCCGCTGAAGAACTCGGCGCCGACGGCGCCTATTTTCGCGTGCACCATTTCGCCCGCCAGCTTGCCTCGCCTTTTCCGCTTCTGGCCGCCGTCGGCGCCAGAACGAAAAACATTGAGATCGGCACCGGCGTCATCGACATGCGCTATGAAAACCCATTCTACATGGCGGAGGATGCCGGCTCGGCCGACCTCATCGCCGGTGGACGCCTGCAACTCGGCATCAGCCGTGGTTCGCCGGAACAGGTGATCGATGGCTGGCGTTATTTCGGCTTCCGCCCGGCCGAGGGCGAGACCGAAGAAGATATGGCGCGGCAACATACCGAGGTGTTCCTTGAACTTCTGAAGGGCGAAGGTTTCGCGCAGCCGAACCCGAGACCGATGTTCCCGAACCCGCCCGGCCTTTTGCGCCTGGAACCGCATTCCGAAGGGCTGCGTGAGCGCATCTAGTGGGGTTCGAGTTCCAACGCAACGGCGGTGTGGGCGGCAAAGCTTGGCATGAACCTGCAAAGCTCCACCCTGAAGACGGATGAGACGGGCGAGCCTTTCCACGTCCAGCAGGCGCAGCAGATCCGTATCTTCCGGGAAGCCTGGAAGGAAGCTGGCCATGCCCGCGAACCGCGCGTTTCGGTCAGCCGCAGCATCTTCGCGCTCGTCAACGATCGCGATCGGTCCTATTTCGGTTACGGCAATGAAGGCGACGACAAGATCGGTTATATCGACGACAAGACGCGTGCGATCTTCGGGCGCAGCTATGCCGCCGAGCCTGAAGCGCTGATCGAACAGCTGAAAGCCGATGAAGCCATCGCCGAGGCCGACACGCTGCTCCTGACCGTGCCGAACCAGCTGGGCGTCGATTACAACGCCCATGTGATCGAGACGATCCTGAAGCAGGTAGCGCCGGCTCTCGGCTGGCGCTAACGGCTTTTCCCTAAAAATGAACAAGGCGGCGCATTCTCTGCGCCGCCTTTTTTACTTCACCGCCTTGCCATAACGGGCGAAGCTTTCCGCCAGCGGCGTCGTGCTGGCGCCGGGCTGCTCCGGACGTTTGTAAACGCCATCCCGCACATGGATCGGCTCTTCGAAATGATCCTTGATCCATGGAATATATTCAAGAATGGTCGAAGCCGGATGCCAGTAGCTCAGATGCACATGCACCTGGCTCATCTCACCGGCATGCGGCACCACGGGCAGTCGGTGGGCGAGCGCCAGATCGGCGACTTGAATATATTCGGTGATGCCGCCAAGCCGCGTCACATCCGGCTGGACATAAGCGACCGCGCCGGCATCGATGAATGAACGGAACGCATCCACCGTATAAAGCTGTTCGCCGAGCGCGATCGGAATGGATGTGCTGCGCGCCAGCCGCGCATGGCTGGTGACATCGTCATACCAGAGCGGCTCCTCGAACCAGTAGATATCCAGATCTCTCGCCGACGCGCAAAACCGCTGGCATGTCGGCAGATCCCACTTGCCATTACCGTCAATGGCGATGCGGATCGAGGAGCCGACGCGCTTGCGGACAGCGGCAAGCCGCGCAATGTCGATATTCGGATCATCATGACCGACCTTGAGTTTCAGGCGAGTGAACCCATCCTCCTCCACGGCCTTTGCACTGCCGGCCAGCAGGTTTTCCAGCGTAAAGGAGAGCCAGCCGATATCGGTGTTGTAAGCCTCCACGCCTTCCGTGCGGGCGCCGCCGAGATATTGCCAGAGCGGCACGCCCGCCTTTTTCGCCTTGATATCCCACAACGCCACGTCGATGGCGGCAAGCGCCAGATGGGTGATGCCCGCCCGCCCGACCCATTGCAGCGAGGGGTAACGGGCAAGTTTCGTCCAGAGTCTCGAATGTTCCGATGCATCCTCACCCAGCAACAGGGGAGCATAACAATCGCTGATGCAGGACGTAATCAGCCTGTCGGATGGCAGATGCGCGTGGGTGCCGGTGAAACCGTAACCCTCAATGCCGTCGCTCGTCGTGATTTTTGCGCCGACGACGCCCCAATGGGTGATGCTGTGGGTGGAATCGGAGATAGAATCCGATGTGAGCGGCAGATGCAGGATGAAAGGTTCGACAGCGGTAATTTTCATGATCGGTCATTCCTCGATGCTTGAACGCTTCTGGGGAGGAACATGCGGACTCCCCAGTGAGGCATCGTCCCGCGATCAGCGACCGCAAGAGATGAGACCGTCGGGGATTGCCGCGCTACCCTCCTCCAGCAGCCGGCTTCCGATAGCGAATAGAGCTAACGGAAAAGCCGTCATTGTAAAATAAAAAATTTTTTATTTTTAATATTTGATTATTGCCTGTCCTCCAAAGCTGGGCAATGATGTGGCCATGAACACACTCGTCAAAGTCACGCTCGCCGAACAGGCGCACCGGGAACTGCGCGCGCGCATCGTCAGCGGCAAATTGCGCGGCGGCGAGCGACTGCTGCCAAACGAGCTTGCCGCCGATCTCGGCATCAGCCCCACGCCGGTCAAGGAAGCCTGTGTGAAACTCGAGGCCGACGGGCTGGTGGTCAACTCTTCAAGGCGCGGCATGGTGGTGCGCGATTTCACGGTGGAGGATGTGGAAGAGCTGTACGCCGCCAGAATGCTGCTTGAAAAAGGCGCTGTCGAAGTGGCTTTCGATGCCGGGCAGCTGGATGGCGCGCTGCATGCGCAGCTTCTGGAAAGCCTTGCGAAACATCGCGAATTCGCCAAAGGCTCGACACTGGATGAATTGTCGAAAGCGCTTTTTTACGATCGCAGCTTCCATACGACCCTTGTGTCGGCCGCGCGCATTCCCGTCATTTCCGGCTCGCACGAGCGCATTCTCGACCAGACCCACACGGTTTTCGTCTCGATCCTCGGTGATTACGCCCGTTCGGTCGAGGAGCACCAGAATATCGCCGACGCCATCGCCGCCGGCAGCAAGGCCCAGATCGTCGATGCCCTGTGGCGGCATCTCGAGCGCAGCCGCCAGAACACGCTGCGTCAGGTCCGGCTGCTTAAAGAGGGTGGGGCCTGATCCATTTAGAAGACCCTGATCTATTCAGAAAACAACGGGAGGAACTGACATGCGCGAAAATCCGGATGCCGAAATTCCAGCGGCACGAACCGCGACTACCCCATTCCGCGTGGGGATTTCGCATTGATGACAGACAGGCTTTCCGCCGCCACCCTTCCCCGCCTGCCACAATCCGTGGCAACGCCCACCTATGATCGCCAAACGGTCACACCCGGCATCGTGCATCTCGGGGTCGGGGCGTTTCACCGGGCGCATCAGGCGGTTTTCATTGATGACTGCCTCAATCGCGGTGAAACACAATGGGGCATCATAGCCGCGTCGCTGCGCAGCCCGGACACGCGCGATGCCATAGAACCGCAGGACAATCTCTACACATTCTGCTTACGCGACGGCCAAAGCGAGCACCTGCGCATCATCGGCTCCATCATGGAGACCATCGTGGCGCCGGAAGACCCCGAAAGGCTGGTGGAGCGGCTATCCGATCCGCGCGTGCTCATCGTCACCCTGACCGTGACGGAGAAGGGTTATCTCACCAATCTCGCTTCCCGCAGCCTGCTGCGTGACCATCCCGATATTCTCCACGACCTTGAAAACCCGGACCGGCCACGCTCCATCTTCGGTTTCATTCTCGCTGCTACGCAACGCAGGCGCAAAGAAGGCTCGCTGCCGCTGACGCTTCTTTCCTGCGATAACCTGCCCGCCAACGGACATGTGTTGCAAAAGTTGCTGCTGGAATTCGTCGCACTTGCCGACCCTGAACTGGCCCCGTTCATCGAAACCAATATCGCCTGCCCCTGCTCCATGGTGGACCGGATCGTTCCCGCCACCACCGAGGCGGACCGGGATGCGATATCGACAGCACTTGGGGTGCGCGACGCCTGGCCGGTGGTGGCAGAGCCCTATTTCCGCTTCGTCATCGAAGACCGTTTTCCGCATGGAAGGCCGGCGCTCGAAAGATCGGGTGTGGAGTTCGTCAGCGACGTCGAGCCCTACGAACATATGAAACTCAGAATGCTGAACGGCTCCCACAGCGCCATCGCCGCCATAGGCCAGATCGCGGGCCTTAAAACGGTTGCCGATGCATGGGGTGAAAAAACCGTGCGCGATTTCATCGACGCCTATTGGCGCGAAGTCGGCCGGACGTTGGACCCTGCGGTCGATGGAGCAGAATTCGCAGCCGGCCTCAGGGAGCGTTTCGCCAACCCCTCTCTGCAGCACAAGACCATGCAGATCGCCTCCGACGCCTCGCAGAAGGTGCCGCTGCGTATTCTTGGTCCATTGCGCGAATTGCTGGAAGAACAGGCCGACAGTCGGGCCGTTATTTTTGCCGTCGCTTTGTGGATCAGATCCTGCGCAGACAGGGATGAAAAGGATCAGCCGATCACCATTCTCGACCCCGCTTTCAAGGAGTGGGATGCGCCGGACCAGCTGGCAATGGCACCGGATGCTGTCGTTGACCGCTTCCTCACCTTCACGCGCACATTCGGCGACGACCTGCCGGGCAACGAAAATTTCGTGTCCACCCTGAAAGCCGCCTATCGTGACATCCGCGAGCAAGGCGCACTTGCCGCTATCGGCATGTTTTTAAAGTCCTGAAAAAGCAACAGGCCGGAAACCCGGCCTGTTTTCTAACTTGATGCTTCTACGCTCAGGCCGTTGCAGCCTGCCGCGCCGCCTTGCGGCGTTCCACGCGGGCGCGGATGGCATCGACATCCGTGATCGGTGTCGCAGCGAAGAGCTGGCGCGTATAGGGATGCTTCGGATCGGCGAAGAGTTCCTCGCGCGTCCCCTGCTCCACCGCCACGCCCTTGGAGATGACCATCACATCGTCGGCGATATAACGCACCACGGAAAGATCGTGGCTGACGAAGACATAGGTCAGCTGAAACTCTTCCTGCAAATCCGCAAGCAGGTTCAGCACCTGCGCCTGCACCGAAAGATCGAGCGCCGAGACCGGCTCATCCAGCACCAGCAGTGCCGGGTTGAGCATAAGCGCGCGGGCGATGGCAATGCGCTGGCGCTGGCCGCCGGAGAACATGTGTGGATAACGGTTGAAATGCTCAGGACCGAGACCGACCTTCACCAGCATGGCTTCGGCCCGCTCGCGACGCTCGGAAGCCGGTATTTTCGTGTTGATGATGAGCGGTTCCATCAGCACGTCACCCACCTTCTGGCGCGGATTAAGGCTGCCATAGGGGTTCTGGAACACCATCTGCACCTTGGAGCGCATTTCCGTATCGGGGCGGCGCCTGGCGATATCGACCGGCTTGCCTTCGATCTTGAGTTCGCCGCCGGATGCCGGATCGATCAGCGCGATGATACGCGCAAGTGTCGACTTGCCCGAACCGGATTCACCGACGATGGCGAGCGTCTTGCCACGCTCGACGGCAAAATCGACGCCCTTAAGGGCCTGAACCGTCTTGGCCGCGCCAAACAGGCCGCCCGGAACGTGATAATCGCGGGTAATGCCCTTGCCTTCGACAACAATGCTCATTGAACGCCCTCCTTGCCGAAGAAATCGGAAACCGTGGGCAGGCGGTCGCCGGTGGCATTTTCCGGCAGGGCCGAAAGCAATGCCTTGGTATAGGGATGCTGCGGGGCCTCGAACAGGCTTAACACATCCGCCTCCTCCATCTTGCGGCCCTTATATTGCACCACGACGCGGTCCGCGGTTTCCGCCACAACACCCATGTCATGGGTGATGAGGATCAGCGCCATGCCGTATTCTTCCTGCAGGTTCATCAGCAGATCGAGAATCTGCTTCTGGATCGTCACGTCGAGCGCAGTCGTCGGCTCGTCGGCGATCAGCAGGCGCGGTTTGGAGGCGATTGCGATCGCGATCATCACACGCTGGCACTGGCCGCCGGACATCTGGTGCGGATAGGCATTGAGCTTGGTTTCCGGCTCGGGAATGCCGACGGCGCGGAACAGTTCCAGCGCGCGCGCCCGGGCGGCGGAGCGGCCCATGCCGAGATTGAGGCGCAGCACTTCCTCGATCTGGAACCCGACCGTAAAGGACGGGTTGAGCGAAGCGACCGGCTCCTGGAATATCATGGTGATCTCGCGGCCGATCACCCTGCGGCGCTCCTGCGGTGACATGGTCAACAGGTTCTTGCCGTCGAAGGTCATTTCATCCGCGGTAATCGTCGCGGTATCGGGCAGAAGCCCCATGACCGCGAGCATCGATACCGACTTGCCGGAACCGGATTCACCGACGATGGCCAAGACTTCATGCTTGTCGACAGATACGTCGATGCCGTTGACGGCGGTAAAGGCGCCGGTGGCGGTGGCAAATTTGACGGTGAGGTTCTTGATTTTCAGCAGGCTCATCGCTCAGCTCCGCTTCAGTTTGGGATCGAGCGCATCGCGCAGACCGTCGCCCATCAGGTTGATGGCAAGCACCGAGATCAGGATAGTCAGGCCGGGAAGCGTCACGACCCACCAGGCGCGCAGAATGAACTCGCGCGCTTCGGCCAGCATCGTGCCCCATTCGGAAGCGGGCGGCTGGGCGCCCATGCCGAGGAAGCCGAGGGCGGCCGCATCGAGGACCGCAGACGAGAAGGACAGCGTCGCCTGCACGATCAGCGGCGCAAGGCAATTCGGCAGGATTGTCTTGAACATCAGCCGGAAATTGCCGGCACCCGCCACACGGGCGGCGGTGACATATTCGCGTCTGAGTTCGCTCATGACGGCCGCGCGCGTCAAACGCGCGAAATGCGGCTGATAGACGATGGCGATGGCGATCATGGCGTTGGTAAGGCCCGGCCCAAGGATCGCAACGAGCACCAGCGCCAGCAGCAGCGACGGAAACGCCAGGATGACATCCATCACGCGCATGATGACGGTATCCACCCAGCCGCCGAAAAAGCCGGCGACCAGACCGATGACGATGCCGCCGACAAGGGCGATGGAAACGACGACGACGCCGATGAACAGCGAATATTGCGCGCCATAGATCAGCCGGGACAGCATGTCGCGACCGACCGCATCGGTGCCGAAGAAGAAGCCGGCGCGACCGCCTTCCTGCCAGACGGGCGGGACAAGAAGCGCATCACGATATTGCTGCGTCGGATCATGCGGCGCGATCAGCGGCGCGAAAACCGCAACCAGCACCAGAAGAGTAAAGACGGCAAGGCCGATGACAGCGCCACGGTTCTGACGGAAATAGAACCAGAAATCGGCGATCATCCGGCGGCGGATGGCGGCGTCCGAAAGGCGGACGCCGGGGGTGGTGGTCACATCGCTCATTTGTGACGGATCCTTGGATTGATGAGGCCATAGGTCAGATCGACAAGCAGGTTGACGACCATTACCAGGCCCGCAATCAGCAGCAGGCCGCTCTGCACGACCGGATAGTCGCGGCGCGAGATGGAATCGATCATCCACTTGCCGATGCCCGGCCAGGAAAAGATTGTTTCGGTCAGGATGGCACCCGCCATCAGCACGCCAATCTGCAGGCCGATGGTGGTGATGACCGGGATCATGGCGTTGCGCAGCGCATGCACGCCAACGACGCGGGAGGCCGACATGCCTTTTGCACGGGCGGTGCGGACATAATCCTCGCCCAACACTTCCAGCATGGCCGAGCGCGTCTGGCGCGCAATGACCGCCAGTGGAATGGTGGCAAGCACCACCGAGGGCAGGATGAGATGCGACAAGGCCGAGGCGAAGGCCCCCTTCTGCCCGGAAATCAGGCTGTCGATCAGCATGAAACCGGTGACGGAGGGGAAAAAATACATCAGCGAGATGCGACCCGACACCGGTGTCCATTGCAGGATGCCCGAGAACATGATGATCAGCAGCAGACCCCACCAGAAGATCGGCATGGAGAAGCCGACGAGCGCGGTCGTCATGGAAATCTGGTCGAACCACGAGCCACGGCGAATGGCGGCGATGACGCCGACCGGCACGCCGATCACGGTGGCGATGATGATGGCAACGAGGCCAAGCTCGACCGTCGCGGGGAAGAGCGACAGGAACTCGGTCAGAACAGGTTTCTTGGTGACCAGCGAATTGCCGAGATCGCCCTGAAGCAGCCGTCCGAGGAAATGAAGATATTGCTGCCAGATGGGCTGCGCGAAGCCGAGCTGTTCGGCAAGCTGCGCATGCCGCTCAGGCGATATGCCACGTTCGCCGGCCATCAGCAGCACGGGATCGCCCGGCAGAACGCGCACGAAGGCAAAGGCGACGATGGTGATCCCGAGGAAGGTCGGAACGAGATAGAGAAGTTTGCCGAGAATGAACCGGATCATGGTTTTTTCCTGAAAAGACGCGCGGAAGAACAGGGTTCTTCCGCGCGTCCTGTTGTTTGGGATTACTCCGCGATATCGACGGATTCGAAGGTGAAATCGCCAAGCGGGCTCATGGTGAAGCCGGAAACCTTGGCGGACATCGGAACGAACTGCGTGGAGTGCGCAAGCGTCGCCCACGGAGCCTGTTCCTTGAAGATCACCTGCGCCTGCTCATAAAGCTTGGTGCGCTCGGCAACATCAGTGGTCTGCTTTGCCTTGGAAAGCAGCTCGGAGAACTCCTTGTTGCACCACTGCGCGCGGTTTGCACCACCTTCGCCGGTTGCGGCGCAGGAGAGCAGAACGCCCATGAAGTTATCCGGGTCACCGTTATCGCCGGTCCAGCCGAGGATGACGGCACCGTCGCGGTTCACTTCGGTCGACTTCTTGAGATATTCACCCCACTCGAAGGAGACGATCTCGGCCTTGACGCCAACCTTCGCAAAATCCGACTGGATCAGCTCGGCCGTGCGGCGTGCGTTCGGCATGTAGGGACGCTGAACCGGCATCGCCCAGATCTTCATCGACAGGTCCTTGACGCCAGCGGCTTCGAGAGCCTTCTTGGCCGCTTCCGGATCGTAGGCATCATCCTTGATGCTGTCGTTATAGGACCACATTGTCGGCGGGATCGGGTTCTTGGCAACCTGGCCGGCGCCCTGGAACACGGCGTCGATGATCGCCTGCTTGTTCATCGCCATGTTCAGCGCCTTGCGGACTTCCGGCTTATCGAAAGGCGCAACGGTGGTGTTGTAGGCGAAATAAGCGACGTTCAGACCCGGCTGCTCATCGAGCTTGAGGTTCTTGTCGGCGCGGATGGTGGCAAGATCGGCCGGGGCCGGGTAAGGCATCAGGTGGCATTCGCCGGCCTTCAGCTTCTGCAGACGCACGGCGGCATCAGGCGTGATCGCGAAGATCAGATCGTCGATCTTCGGCGCGTCACCCCAGTAGTCGGCATTCTTCTGGTAGCGGATGACCGCGTCCTTCTGATAGGCGACGAACTTGAACGGACCGGTGCCGATCGGCAGGTTGTTGAAGTCTTCCTTGGTGCCGGCCTTATCAAGCGTATCGGCATATTCCTTCGACACGATCGAAGCGAAAGGCATGGCGATGTTGGCGAGGAACGGAGCTTCCGGGCGCGTCAGCACGAACTTGACGGTGTAATCGTCAACCTTGACGATTTCCTTGATCAGCGACGGCATTTCCATGGAGTTGTAATATTCGTAGGTGATGCCTGCGATATACTGGTTCCACGGGTTCTTCGCGTCACCCTGGCGGTTGTAGCTGAAGATCACGTCATCGGCGTTGAAATCGCGGCTCGGCGTGAACTTCTCGTTGGAGTGCCACTTTACGCCCTTGCGCAGGTGGAACGTGTATTCGAGGCCATCGCTCGAAACATCCCATTTTTCCGCAAGGCCCGGCTCGACTTCGGTCGTACCCTTCTTGAACTCGGCCAGACGGTTGTAGACCGGGTGCGCGGAGGCATCGAAGGTGCCGCCAGCGGTGTAAGGCGACGGATCAAAGCCTTCCGGCGATGCCTCGGAGCAATAAACGAAGGTCTTCGCCATGGCAGGCACGGCGGAAGTGATCGCAATCGCAGAGGCGATAAGCAAACTGCGGGTCAGCGTTTTCATCTGGTGGTCCTTTCCCTCTTTTTCTGAGTTCCTGCGGCCCCGTTCGGGGGCCTACCTCTCCTGGTCGGCAGCGGCACGAAACCCGTGTCGCCGTTCGGTCCTTTGCCTCCCGACCAATTACCCGGCGACCGGCTGAAACAGCCGGTCGAGGTTCTTTTCCGGCGGGCAGAACCAGCGCGGTCCCGCCTCCGTCATATAAACAATGTCCTCAAGACGGACGCCGCATTCCCCATAAACGCACAGCATGGGCTCGATGGAAAAGCACATTCCCGGCTCAAGCGCCGTCGCATTTCCTGCAACGATATAGGGTTCTTCGTGAATATCCAGCCCAAGCCCGTGGCCGGTGCGATGCGGCAGACCCGGAAGCTGATAATCCGGGCCGAAACCGGCCGCCTTCAGGCTGTCGCGCGCGGCCTTGTCGACATCGGAACACGCAGCACCGACGTGGGCCGCAGCGAAGGCCGCAGCTTGGGCATCGCGTTCGGCGTTCCAGAGGAAACGCTGCCGCTCGGTCGGGTTTCCGAAGACATAGGTGCGGGTGATGTCGGACCGATAACCATGAAGAATGGCGCCCAGATCGACCAGCACCATATCGCCGTCGTCAAGCGTCTGCGCATAGGGAACGCCATGCGGATAGGCCGTCGCCTCGCCAAACTGTACCGCCACAAAAAGCGGTTTCATGCCAAGGGCAATATGCGCGGCGTTAACGAAATCAGCCACTTCGGTGGTGGAAATGCCGGGACGAAGCCCTTCGAATACGGCCTTCTGCACTCCGTAACTCGCATCCATCGCAGTCTGGATGATGGCGATCTCGGCCGCGGACTTGACCTGTCGCTGCGCGACGATCATCGGCTGGGCGGACATGATCCGTCCTTCCAGACGCTGCATCAGGGCGGATGCGAAAACAAACGGTGTAGCGGGGTCGATGGCGACAAGATGGCCGGGACAGGAAAGTGCCGCGACGCGTCCTGCCATCAGGTCGAAGGGATTTTCATCCTCTTCCCAAACAGCGACTTCGCCCTTGATGCGAATGAGGGTTTGAAGTTTCGGCTCTTCGAATGTCGGGCTGATATAGATCGGTGCGCCCTCAGCTGGCACCAGAGCGCCATGAATTCGCTCCGAAAGGCCAAGTGACAGACCGGTATAATAGGTCAGCGACGATGATGCATCGAGCCAGACCGCCTTGATATTGTCCTGGATCATCCGCGCTTGAAGGCCGCGTAGCCGCAACCTGAGCTCGTCTTCAGCGATCGATGAAACCGCGATCGGCTGAAACCGCTTCAGCGCCTCTTGAAAGTCTGCCATTCTCTCCCCGCCGCTTTCGGGCGCACAGACACAAGCGTGTCGGCCACCTCCCAAGCGTTCTTTTGCCCATGCTTAAACACAGGCCGAGGGCTAAGCAATGGGCCAGCAGGGGGTACCGCCACAAAACTGTGCATATTCATCTAGACATAACGAAAACGTGATCGACACGTGTCCGATTCCTGCGCTCGTCGCCTTGACGCAGAAATCTGAAATCCCCCGGAAATCCAAGGGGGAAACGCGGGTAGACCGCCAGCTGCCAGGGCACCGGGCAGAACTCGCCGACAAACCGCTCCGGAAAAAATAGCCCTAAAAAGGAAAAAGCCTGCCGCGGGAGGAGGTGCGGCAGGCTTCAAACTTGATCGGCGACTGGGAGGAGGAGTGCCACCGATCCACATCGAGCGACGCTGGGAGGAGGAGTGCGTCGCTTCGATGATTGAAATATAGCGACATCTGCGATTTTTAACAGAGCAAGTCTCGCAATGCAGCATTGCATTTTTGCATAGCTTAGAAATACCTGCCCGGTTTTTCAGCACTCCCTGAAAGCCGTCGAAATCAACTTTCGCGATGGACCTGAAAACCGGCAAAGGACTGGTTGACCGGCATAAGTTCGAGACTGTTGATATTGATGTGTTTGGGCTGCGAGGCGACCCAATAGATCGTATTGGCGATATCGTCGGCCGTGATCGGATTGACGCCCTTATAAAGATTGTCCGACGCATCCTGGTTGCCGCCCGTGCGCACCAGCGTGAATTCGGTTTCGCACATGCCGGGTTCGATGGACGTGACGCGCACCCCCTTGCCGTGCAGGTCCGAACGAAGGCCAAGCGAGAATTGCCGCAGGAAAGCTTTCGTGCCGGCATAGACGTTGCCGCCGGCATAGGGCCAGTGTGCGGCAACCGAGGAGAGGTTGACGACAATGCCCTTGCGCTCGATCAGCGTGGGCAAGACAAGGTGGGTGACGTTCAACAGACCAGTGATATTGGTGTTCACCATGGTCTGCCAGTCTTTCAGCGGTACCTGCGGCGCCGGCGCGGTGCCAAGCGCAAGGCCGGCATTGTTGACGAGAATATCGATGTCCCGGAAGCCCTCCGGCAAAGCGGCCAACGCCTTTGCCGTCGCATCCTCATCGGTAATGTCGAAAGCGGCACCATGGAAGGCCGAGCCGAGTTCAGCCGCCATCGCCTCCAGCCGTTCCGCCCGCCGGCCTGTGCCGATGACCTTCCAGCCTTCCGCGATGAAACGCCGCGCCGTAGCCTGGCCGAAACCGGATGTGGCGCCGGTGATAAGAATGGTACCGCTCATGATGATGTCTCCGCTAATTTCGTTCTGTCAGGATCAGCCTGTCCCAGTAGTTTCTCCGCCGCCGCCGCGAGGCAGCGTTTATAGGCGTCGAGGTCCGTATAGAGCGCCTCTTCAGGTGCATTGCCGACGATGATGACGCCGCCACGCCGCAAAATTCCACCATGCAGCATGAGATTGTCGACCATATCGAAATTCTCGATCGACAACCCGTCCGGCCCGCGATACCGGCCCGTTTCATCGATGGTGGCAACACCGCCGTAATGCGCCTTGATGCGGGTGAAATGATTGGCCGCGACATTGGTATAGGCGAAAACCGGCTTGCCCAGCGCGCACATGAAACCCAGCTCAAAGCTCGTTCCCGTATCGGCGGCGACACCGCGAAACGGTGTGAGATTGGCAATCACCGCATCCGCTTCCAGCATCATCCGCTCGTCGACGGCATTGATGTTGCAGCCATGGCCGATCCGGGTATCCGCCGGCGGAATCTGCAGATCGCCCGGTGAAAGCGGCGTAAAACCGGCATCCCGCGCCAGCGAGGCCTTGAGATCGAGCATTTCACGCGCGTTCGGGAGGAAGACTTCCGGTCCGGCGAGATAGATTTTCTTTGTCATCGGGAATTCATGCATTTTGTAAGAAAAGGATTTCCCGAACCTAACCCGGGGACTTTCGCAAAGGCAAGCGCGAAGCCGCACCGAACCGACCCATAAAACGGTATCGTCGGGCCATTCTTTCCGTTATAGCCGGAGCAACCGACTGCAATTTCTGGAGCAAGACATGGCCGCAACCATTCGCTATCACGAAGGCGATATTTCCGCCGAAGATACTGCGCGTTATACCGGGGCCATCGCAATCGATACGGAAACACTCGGGCTGGTGCCGCGCCGCGACCGTCTCTGCGTCGTTCAGCTTTCGCCGGGCGACGGCACCGCGGATGTCATCCGCATCGCCGCCGGACAGAAACAGGCCCCCAACCTCGTGCGCATGCTCGAAGATCCCGCCCACCAGAAGATCTTCCATTACGGCCGTTTCGATATTGCCGTCCTGTTCCACACCTTTGGCGTGACGACGACACCGGTTTTCTGCACCAAGATCGCCTCCCGCCTCACCCGCACCTATACCGACCGGCACGGCCTGAAGGACAATCTGAAGGAAATGCTGGAAGTCGATATTTCCAAGGCGCAGCAATCCTCAGACTGGGCCGCGGAGACGCTATCGCCCGCACAGCTCGAATATGCCGCCTCCGATGTGCTGCACCTGCACGCGCTGCGCGACAAGCTGACCCACCGCCTTGTGCGCGATGGCCGCCTTGATCATGCCGACGCCTGTTTTGCGTTTCTGCCGACCCGCGCCAAGCTCGACCTTCTCGGCTGGGAAGAAACGGATATTTTCGCCCATAGCTGAGCGTTTTTACGCCTGGTTAAGCACTGATTTACCGAATTTACCTATTCTCGGCCGCAACTTTGGGTGGCCGGGATTTTTCAGATGATTACTCCGCTGCAGCAGACAGCCAGCATAGCCGTCAGCGACCTCATGCGGTCGATGGTCGAGACCATCGAGGAACGCCAGCGCGAAGAGCAGGAAAAGGCGAACGGCACCAAAAAGGATGAGGCGGTCAAGACCCAGCCGCAGCCGGACGAAAGCCAGCGTGTCGCCAATGAAAAGATAAGCGCCTATCTGTTCGGCATTATGAAACCGGACCCGGATGCCTTTGCGTCGCTCGTCTCCCGCTTCTCCTCAGCCCTTGGCGTCACCCAGGAAAACGACGAATCGAGCTTCTCGTTTGCGCGAAGGCTTCAGGACGCGCTGACCCTGACAGGCAGCTTCGAGAAGGCCGATGCGCAGGGAAAAGCCACGACAATTTCCCTGAAATCCTTTGGCGTTTCTGAAGCGCAGGTCGTGGACGTACTGAACAACGGCGCCAACGCCAAGACCGACCCCATGGCGGCCCTTGCCGCCCGCATTGCACAAAGCGCTGGCCTGACGGGCAAGGAAGAAGATTTCGGTGTGCAGATGTCGGATGCCATCATGGCGATGCGCGCGACCTTGCCGAAAAGTGTCGATGATCTGGAAGAATCCACCGGTTTGAAGGAACTCGGCGTTTCAGCGCAGCAGATGATCGCCGCCATCGCCAATCCCTTCGGCGACGCGGCGCGCGCCGTGAAGGATGCCCTGAACGAGCAGGCGCAGGGCACACGCTTCATGACACGCGAGACCCTGAAGGTCATCCAGCGCCTGGAAGATGTCGCCGACCCGAAAACCAAGGAAGAATTACAGGCCGAGCGCGGCGAAGATCGCATCGGCGAAGTCAACGATGCCGAAGTGAAGGCCGAGCGGGAACAGGATATCCAGAGCCGTGATGCACAGGGCAAACTGGAGGATGTTCAGGAACTTCAGGACGTCGTGAAGGAGCACATCGACGCAGCCGCCGGTGAAAAAACGGATGGCACGGAGGGGCGAGGTCCGGTCGATATTTCATCGGAAATCGCCCTGATTTCGGTGCTTGCGGCCACGCCGGACGAAGAAGCTGCCCCGGCTGAAAACGATAACGCGCCTGCCGAGGCGGACAAGGCCAAAACAGACGCGACCACGACACCGGACGATGCGGAAGCATTGCTGGATGCGATGGCGATTGTCGATGACGCCCGCAACACCATTTTGCCCATCGCGATCGACGACAATGGCCTTTATGAACTGCTGAAGAAAAAGGCGGCATGATTGCCGCTTGCGACCGTATTTGAGCGAAACATGATGTGAGTTCAGACATGTCCGATATTTCCGGCCTATCCGGCAGCGCCGGTCTCGATGCCGAACCGAATACCGCCCAGGCATTGCTCTCGATAGCTGCGCCGCCACTCGCCCCTGACAACGCAAACTTCCTCGCGCCCGGCGAGGATGATGACATCATCGATCCCGTGGAAATTCGACCCGAGAGAAGTTTTCCCAAGGCGAGCTGGCTCGATGCCATGCCGCCGGAGGCCATGGAAGTGCCCGTCAGCGAACCCGACCACATTTCCTCGGTCAATTCAGACGATAACGGGCTTTACCGCATGTTCATCGGCGTTTCGCCCTGAACGAGGCCGTCCGGCACAATTTATGGTTAGCCAAATATTAATATCTGCGCGGCAAGCTTCGACTTGATGATTCTGTGTGTGCCGAAGAGAGCTGGCATTCTCGCTAGCGGCATATACGGGCGCTCCCGCATGAGCGGGCGAGATGACACCTGTACATCACCGGCGCGGCAATCTTTCAACAGACGGGCCAGATGCGAACCAGAGAGCCAGTGGGGATTGGCCCTTTCGCAAGCCAGCGGCGGTAATCGATAGGAACGGAGCGCACCCATGTTACCGCCTGTACCGAAAATTTCGGCAGCCGATGCCGCCTATGGAGCGACAGTTCCGTCAGCGACGCGCGGACAGCCGAAAGAAGCCGTGATCCCGCAGGTGACCAATCCTGCTCCCGACAATGGCAGCAGTATTTTTGCCAAAGCAGCGGTCGCCTCGCTGACCAGTGAATTTCAACTTTCCCGCAGCACCGCCGTACTGGCGGAAACGCTCGGTAAATTGATGAACCTGCCACGGCGCGACGGTGAAGCCATCGAGACTTATGTGGTGCGCCTGACGGATGCGCTGCGCGCCATGCCCCCCGCGCAGCGCCTGGCGCTGGAACAGCAGGTCAGCAAGGCCCTGCAGGGTTTGAGCCTTTCGATGCTGGCCGAAATTCTGAAACAGCCCACCGGCCCGGAGGCGGCCCGTCTCGCCCTGCTGATCGAGCTTTCCCGTTACAAGGGAATGGATCTGGCGGCGAAAGCGGTGGTTTCCTCTTATCAGCAGAATAATCCCGCCAGTTCGGCACCCACGCAGCCGAGACCACAGAACCCTCAAAGCCCGAATTCCGGAAACCACCAGAATGCGGCGGCGGCAGCGCAACCGGCCAACGCGGCAACGGCTGCCCGACTTCTGCCTTTGCCCATCAGTCCGCCCGCCCTTGGTGGCGCAGCGGTAAAAAACATCATCGCGGCGCAGATAGGGCCACCGGATCTGCGGACGAGCCTTCCCGTACCGGCAACAGACATGCCCGAATTTGCGCCGGCAGCCTCAAAACCGGAGGGAAAAGCAGAAGGTGTGGGACGTCCGCTTCAATCACCACCAGGCAACGTGACCACGGAAACAACGGCAGAAGCACGCCCGGCGCGTTCGCCGCGGGCTGAAAATGGCGAGATGCGCCCGGCACTGCCGCATCGGGATATGGTGAAGGCAGAGCAGAAGGAAATGCGCACGCCCCTGGCCTCGTCTTCAGGCCAGCCTGCGGGCGATGCCAAGACCATGGAAAACCTGCTGCTCGCTGCCCTTGCCGGAAAACTTCCTGCCAGAGCCGCGCCCGGCGCGCAACCGCCTGCCCTACCACCCGGCACCGCGCCGCAGCAGCTTGAGAATCAGCCGGCCGAAAAGACCGCGATGCCAACCCCACTCGCCCATCCCTCCGGCGAGGAGGCGGAGACGATTGCCAACCGTCCGGAGGCCCAGCCCCTCCCGCGCGCAGCACTCGATCCGGAAACGAGGATGGCGATGCTCGAACGATCGGCCTCACAATCGCTGATCGCCGCGGCCCTCGCAAAAGACGGCACACCGCTGCCGCTGGTCGCCTATCCGCCGGCGGAAGAGGATTATGAATCAGAAACACCGCCACGCGGTGGCGGCCCGTTTTCTGAAGATGAAGCGGAAGGCGAGGCTGAGGGCGAAAACGCCGAAGCCCCGGAAGAGGCGGAAGAACGGCTGGCCGCCAATGACGAGACCGGCGAACAGGAAAGCCCACCGGAAGCGGCTTATGACGACAGTGCGGAAAATTATTATCTCAGAATGAGCGGCGTGCTCTGAATTTCAGGTGACGCACCCGTCTCCGATGACACGAAAACTGCGCCAATAAAAAACCCGCCGGAAAATTCCGGCGGGTTCTTCATTTCAAAAGATCAGAGCGATTATTCGCCGCGGTTCTTCAGAGCCGCGCCGAGGATGTCGCCGAGCGAAGCGCCCGAGTCGGAAGAACCGAACTGTGCGACAGCTTCCTTCTCTTCAGCGATTTCCAGAGCCTTGATCGAAAGCATGACCTTGCGATCCTTCTTGGAGAAGTTGACGACGCGGGCGTCGAAAACCTGGCCAACCGAGAAACGCTCCGGACGCTGATCGTCGCGATCGCGTGCGAGGTCGTTGCGGCGGATGAAGGAGGTGAGGTCTTCGTGGTTGACGAGCTTCACTTCCACGCCACCGTCGTTGACAGCGATGACTTCGCACGAAACGACTGCGTTCTTGCGCAGGTCGCCGGACGATGCGGCTTCGCCGACAGCATCCTTGCCAAGCTGCTTGATGCCGAGCGAGATGCGTTCCTTCTCGACGTCAACGTCAAGAACGACAGCCTTCACGACGTCACCCTTGTTGAACTCTTCGATGACCTGTTCGCCCGGACGGTTCCAGTCGAGATCCGACAGGTGAACCATGCCGTCGACATCGCCTTCGAGGCCGATGAACAGACCGAATTCGGTCTTGTTCTTGACTTCGCCCTCAACTTCAGTGCCGGCCGGATGGCTGTAGGCAAATGCCTGCCATGGGTTTTCCAGCGTCTGCTTGAGGCCGAGCGAGATACGGCGCTTGGACGGATCGACTTCGAGAACGACAACGTCGACTTCCTGGCTCGTGGACAGGATCTTGCCGGGATGTACGTTCTTCTTGGTCCAGGACATTTCGGAAATGTGGATCAGGCCTTCGATGCCCGGCTCCAGCTCGACGAATGCACCATAGTCGGTGATGTTCGTGACCGTACCGGAGATCTTCTTGCCAACCGGGTACTTGGCGGAGATGCCATCCCACGGATCGGACTCGAGCTGCTTCATGCCAAGCGAGATGCGGTGGGTTTCCTGGTTGATGCGGATGATCTGAACCTTGACCTGCTGGCCAATGTTGAGGATTTCCGAAGGATGGTTGACGCGGCGCCATGCCATGTCGGTGACGTGCAGCAGGCCGTCGATGCCGCCGAGGTCAACGAACGCACCGTAGTCGGTGATGTTCTTGACGACGCCGTCAACAACCTGGCCTTCTTCGAGGTTCTGAACGATTTCAGAACGCTGCTCGGCACGCGACTCTTCGAGAACCGTACGGCGCGAAACAACGATGTTGCCGCGACGCTTGTCCATCTTGAGGATTTCGAAGGGCTGCGGGTTGTGCATCAGCGGGGTAACGTCGCGGATCGGACGGATGTCGACCTGCGAACGCGGAAGGAACGCAACAGCGCCGTCCAGATCGACGGTGAAACCACCCTTGACCTGGTTGAAGATGACGCCTTCGACGCGCTCGCCAGCTTCGAACTTGGCTTCGAGCTTGACCCAGCTTTCTTCGCGGCGAGCCTTCTCGCGCGACAGAACGGCTTCGCCGAGAGCGTTTTCGATGCGCTCGACGTAAACTTCGACTTCGTCGCCGACCTTCAGCGTGCCGTCCTTGGACTTCGCGCCGAATTCCTTCAACGGTACGCGGCCTTCAACCTTGAGGCCGACGTCGACGATGGCAACGTCCTTCTCGATTGCCGTGACGATACCCTTGGCAACATAGCCTTCGGCAAGATCGTTGGAGGCAAAGGATTCTTCGAGAAGCGCTGCGAAATCTTCGCGCGTGGGGGTAGATACTGACATGAAATCTCCTGGTTGCATCCGCGCTAGGCGAATACAAAAGCGCCGGTGGGCTAGTGTTGTTGATACCCGAACCCATGCCCGCCTTTTAAAAGGCTTTCCGGCGCAAGGACATGTCTTCAGGCAATTCCGGACTAAACGCGGACCGAAATGAAGCGGTTCCGCGAAAAACCTATTTCCTCAGGGCGGCGTCGATGATCGCCCGCGCGGCCTGAAACGCCGCCTCTATACTCATTTCCGACGTATCTAGCAAGTGCGCGTCTTCAGCCGGTTTCAACGGGCTGTCGGCGCGGCCCATGTCGCGCTCGTCGCGTTGCCTCACCTCGGTGAAGATGGCGTCGTAATCGGCCTCTCCGCCATTGGCCAGAATTTCGTCATAGCGGCGTCGCGCCCGCACATCCGCCGACGCGGTAACGTAAAGCTTCACCGGCGCGTCCGGGCAGACCACCGTTCCGATGTCTCGGCCGTCCAGCACCGTGCCCGGCTCCCTTGCCGCAAAACGCTGCTGCGCCTTGACGAGTGCGCGCCTCACCCGCGTCATCACCGCAATTTTCGACGCAGCTTCGCCGATATCGTGCCGGGAAAGCACCGAGCGATCGAGGCCGGCAAGGTCGAGCTCCAGCGCTACCTTTTCCGCCACGGCCTCATCATCAAGCGGCAGGCCCGCATCGAGAAGGGCCTTGGCGGTGGCTCTATAGGTCAAGCCGGTATCGAGATGATGGAACCCATAGATTTCCGCGATCCTGCGCGACAAAGTTCCTTTGCCGGCCGCAGCCGGCCCGTCTATGGCGATCGTGAATGTCATGAAGCTCTCTGCCTGTGTGT
Source organism: Agrobacterium sp. 22-210-1 (assembly GCF_053522525.1). Lineage (NCBI taxonomy): Bacteria > Pseudomonadati > Pseudomonadota > Alphaproteobacteria > Hyphomicrobiales > Rhizobiaceae > Agrobacterium > Agrobacterium sp. 22-210-1. Next base: position 82,141 of record NZ_JBNWCI010000005.1, read on the forward strand.
GCGTCATTCATATAATATAGCGTGCGGCAGCTTCCAATCTTCATCAGCAGCCCGGCATATAAGGTGCGTTGCAAGGGCAACGCCCGAAGTTTGTCTTTGACACGAAAGACCGCAACGATTAAGGGGACCGGCTAGAAATTTTACAGTCTATGCCGGTTTTACGGCGTACACACCGAAACTCATTCGACAATTTGAGGCTTAGACAGTGGCAAAAGCGGACCTTGGTACCAAGCGCACAGACCCCGATACCGGCAAGAAGTTCTACGATCTGAACCGCAATCCGGTCGTTTCTCCCTATACCGGCAAGTCATGGCCGCTCTCCTTCTTCGAGGAAAGCACGGCACAGGCAAAGCTCGAGCAGGCTGAGGAAGAGGAAGTAGCGGAAGTCGATACCGAAAACACGGAAGTCGAACTCGTATCGCTGGAAGATGCCGATGGCGACAACAGCGGCGACGAGATTCCGGATATGGGCGACGACGAAGACGACGTGGAAATCGGCGACGACGACGACACCTTCCTTGAAGCCGACGAAGACGACGACGATGACGACATGTCCGGCATCATCGGCGTTACGGGCGACGACGAAGAAGCTTGATCTTATTGGATAAACCAGCCCGGCGACAAAAAAATGAAGCCGGGCTGTTTTTTGTGCTTGCACTCTTCGATTAGCCGAAGTAGTAAGCCGCCACCGAACGGAACAACAGCCGCTTCGGTTCCCGGAACCGGACGAAATGCCGGAACCCTTATGGGGCTATAGCTCAGCTGGGAGAGCGCTTGCATGGCATGCAAGAGGTCAGCGGTTCGATCCCGCTTAGCTCCACCAATCACTTTCGTGATGATTTTTCCTTTAGAATAATAATTTAGTTCTTCTGCAGATTTAGCTGCGAAGTATGCGCGACTGGCAAGCACTTTCGCCGCCTTGCCCATCTCTGCGATTTCTCCATGTAAAGCGTTTTAGAGATGAAATGAACCTATTAGCCGGGCGGAAGCCGAGGATTGGCTTTTAATCCTCTGGTCATTGAGCCATCCCGCTCTTTTCAATTTGATTTCAATCGCCTGCTTTGATGCCTCAAACTCTATCGATAAGAGGGTGAGAAACTTGTAATAGGTCAGCAGGTTGTCCGGCTGGTCATCTACAAAGATGTACCCTTGGCCTTTAAATTTGATCCCGAGCTCAATCCGATATCTGGCCATTGCAAAGATGAACGCCCTATGGGGTAGGATGAGATCAGCTGAGAATGTGTTGGCTTGAAACTCAAGTCGCTCATAATTTACGGTATTTGTAGAATCGCCCGTTATTTCTAGGTCTCGTTCTAATATCGTTTCTGACCGTAGATAGTGATGGTGTCCCAGGCAGAAATGTCCGATCTCGTGGCCAATAGTGAAACGTTTTTGATTGCTGTCTTCGTGAAGATTTATCTCAATTGTCTTGAGATCGAAATTCGCGGAGCCCAAGATTTGCGCACCGTCAGCATCCCTGACTACAGCATCAGTGAACTTCAAATCGATGCCGTTCATTTGGCATATTTTCGCCAGATCGACTGGACCAGTCTCGTAGTCAATCTGATTCAAAATTTCCTCAGTAGTTTTCTTTATCTCTTCGACAGAGATGTAAGGGACCGAAACTCGTGAGCTCGCGTTTCCGAGTTCAGGTGTCTGGGTTCCCGGCTCAAGGCTTGCCAAAAATTCAGCGACAGTACCGAAGTAATTCCCCTCAGAGTAAGCCGAAAATTTCAGCTGCTTGGCAGGGTCGTCGTCCCGGAAAATCTGCGATTTTACATAGTTTCTGTCTACAAAAGAACGACCCTTGCGATCGACTACGATCTCCGCTCCATGCTCATCGTATTTTGCGATTCCTAGTCCTCTGCTTTCGGCAACGTTGCGCGCACCGGATTGCAGCTTGGACGAAACGACCATTACCCCTTTGTGCCTATTTGGAAATAGCTCACGAAGTTTATCCGAGAATTCCCTTACGCGGTCATCTGGAACGCTGCCAGCATAGTTCTTGCATTCAAAGACAACGTACAAATGTGGCTTTTGCCGTCCTGGCTGGTATAGCTCAATAACGACATCGAATTGAATGGGAGCGCCTCGGTCTCTGGACGGATATTTCTTCTTTTGGAAGATTTTGCACTTTCCATGGGGATAGATGCCATAGATATCCTCTCCCCGACGTTGTTGATCGACAAGATATTTATAGAAAGCGTCTTCGAGCTTATCGCCTTTTTCGGTGGAGTTCACGACTCATCCTCGACGTGGCAACCGGAGGACGATCATCCAATTATTTTCAATTATTTACTATTCGCAAGTTGGTAGAGCGCCTTGAAATCCCCCGCTATCAGTAACCGGTATGGAGTCTCTTTGGCGTCCTGCATCGTCCATCGTTATCTTACTTGTTACTGCCTCTCTCGGCTATTGCAGCAGCGCCCGGACATCCTGCCCTTTGATCCTGCATTCAACGATCAGGATAGCCCCACCCTCTTCCGCTACCCGGCATTCGAGATATTTGCCGCGCAGCCGGTTCTCCAATGCCTTGAAGGCGTTCAGGCCGCAGGCATAGCGGCGGCCGTCAGCACCGGTACAGACGCGGTTACGGTCGACGTTCTCTACACCGGCAAGGCGGAATTCCTGACCCTTGAAAGTGAAGCGATTGCTGGCGACCACGCGCAGGCGCTGATCCGCATGTATTTTTAACGGATAGGGATCAGGCGGAGTGGGGATGCGTTCGTAATTCTGGTGACGGGTATCGACCTTCACCGGGGAGGTCGTCCACAGCATCTCCGTGTTCGCCGCAAGGCCGGCAGTCTCATATCCATCTTCGCCATTGAGGAACGAGGCGATGCGCATGCCGGCAACGCCGAACCCTATCACCAGCATGATCTGAAACAGCAAAATTGCGATCTGCCGAACCATGTCACCAAAACATCAAAAGCGATAAAATATGACCCTATCTCGCTCCAGAGTAGGAGAGACGCAGCATTACATCAACAGGACCTTGCGCGCGGTAACGTCGCGCACCGTGCCCATTGCCATGATTGGAACACCCTCGCGGTCGTGGATCACCCTGCCCGTCGTTCTCAGCCAGCGAAAGCCGCCGGCCTTTAGCCCGATCCGATACTCCTGATCATAAAAATCACCGCTTGTCAGCGAATTATGGACCGCCCTTGCCACACGGGCGCGGGAACCACCCTCCACCTGCGCAATGAACGCTTCCACCGGGATACCGTGAGAAGCCTCTTCAAAGGAGAAATCGCGCAGACGCGAAGCCACCGCATCCAGATAAACCAGATTCTGGCCTATGCTCCACGTATAATAACCAATCAGCGTCTCTTCCAGAGATATATCTTCTAACATCGGCTTTCTACACTATATAGATGCTTATAACTTTTTTATAACATAACAAAAAATGCATGACTAATCACAAGATTTTATCCATTTGTTTGATTATATGCTACTTTAGACTTAATGCAGATATGGAAAGCACTTTGCCGCCTGCCCCGTGTTGGCGAACCAGCCTTCCTGTGCCAAAGAAGGTTGATACCGCAAACCAAGACAGGAGTCGCCGTGACCATCGGGCTTGCCCATGCTGAACTCATTGCCGTCGTCACCGCCATTACGGCAGACGAACCGCGGGTGATGACCGTCCGGGCGGGCGCGGCACTTCCCTCAGGCCCATTCGAATTTGGGCACAGGACGCTGCAAAGCGGGCTGCGGGAGTGGATCCACGAGCAGACCCATCATCCGGTCGGTTATCTCGAGCAGCTTTACACCTTCGCGGATCGCGACCGTAACAACGATATTCCCGGCGGAAGAACCATCTCCATCGGTTATCTGGGGCTGGTTCGCGAGCAGGAATCCTCCGGCAACGGACGCGCGCTCTGGCACGGCTGGTATGAATATTTCCCTTGGGAGGACCATCGGCAGGGCCGCCCCGCAGTTCTGGATACCATCATCGACAGGTTGCGGGCCTGGGCGGATTCCGATCTTGCCTGCAAAAGCCAGCGTCATTTGCGGGCCGATTTCACCTTCGGCCTCGATGGCGGCGGCTGGAACGAGGAACTGACCTTGCAGCGCTACGAGTTGCTGTATGAGGCAGGCCTTGTCGAGGAAGCGCAGAGCGAGCCCCGGATCAATTTCGGCAGGCCGATGTTCGCCGATCACCGCCGCATTCTCGCCACCGGCATCGCTCGCCTGAGGGCCAAGATCAAATATCGCCCGGTGGTTTTCGAGTTGATGGCCGATGCCTTCACCCTGCTGCAATTGCAGCGCGCGATAGAGGCGCTGGCAGGGCTGACCCTGCACAAGCAGAATTTCCGTCGGCTGATCGAACAGCAGCAACTGGTGGAAGAGACCGGCGACATGACAAGCGAAACCGGAGGCCGCCCGGCAAAGCTTTTCCGCTTCCGCCAAACCGTTCTCGACGAACGCGCCCTTTCCGGAACGAAACTGCCACTCTCCCGCAATTGACATATGCTCACAATGAGAATATCTCTTTGCCATAGATATACTCAAAAAGAGTATAAATGGGAGAGCGCCGTGAACGAACAGATTTCTGCCGCAAGCCTTTATGATCGGGTCAGCCGCGTCATTCCCAAGGCGGAATGGATGGGCTTTCAGGACGATGTGGATGCGATCCTTGAGCTGAAGCGCAAACGCAACGCCGTCATCCTCGCCCATAACTACCAGACACCGGAAATCTTCCACGGCGTCGCCGATATCGTCGGCGACAGCCTCGCCCTTGCGCGCAAGGCGATGGAGGTGGAAGCGGATGTGATCGTTCTTGCCGGCGTGCATTTCATGGCCGAGACCGCAAAGCTGCTCAATCCGGGAAAAACCGTGCTTATTCCGGATATGGCCGCCGGCTGCTCGCTGGCAGACTCCATCACGCCCGAGGATATTGCGCTTTTGCGCAAGGCTTATCCGGGTGTTCCGGTCGTAACCTATGTAAACACATCCGCGGCGGTGAAGGCGGCGTCCGATATCTGCTGCACCTCCGGCAATGCCCGCCAGGTGGTGGAATCGCTCGGCGTGCCACGTGTGCTGATGTTGCCGGATGAATATCTGGCGAAGAACGTGGCGCGGGAAACCAATGTCGAGCTGATCGCCTGGCGTGGCCATTGTGAGGTGCACGAGCTTTTCACCGCCGATGACATCAGGGAATTGAGAGAAAGCCATCCCGGCGTCACCGTTCTGGCACATCCGGAATGTCCGCCGGATGTCGTGGAAGCAGCGGATTTTTCGGGCTCCACTGCCGTCATGTCGGATTATGTCGGCCGGGAGCGGCCTGCCCGCGTGGTGCTTCTGACGGAATGCTCGATGAGCGACAATGTCGCCGTGCATCACCCCGATGTCGAATTCATCCGCCCCTGCAATCTTTGCCCACATATGAAGCGCATCACGCTTGGCAATATTCGCACGGCACTGGAGGAAAACCGCCATGAGGTGACAGTCGACCCGGCTATCGCGGTTGCCGCCCGCCGCGCCGTGGAGAGGATGCTGGAGGTATGAGCGAACGCCTTCCGTCGCAGCAGGACTGGACAGTCATTGTCGGCAGCGGCATTGCAGGCTTGATGGCGGCGCTGACGCTTGCGCCGCAGCCCGTGCTGCTTCTGACACGCGGTGTGCTCGGGGGGGAAACCTCCAGCGCCTGGGCACAGGGCGGTATTGCCGCAAGTCTCGGCCCGAACGATAGCGCCGCACTGCATCTTGCCGACACGCTCGCCGCAGGCGACGGGCTCTGCGACGCGGCTATGGCCGAGGAAATCGTTTCCGCCGCACCCGCCGTCATCGAGGCGCTGGAACGGGCCGGCGTGCGCTTCGACCGCGATGCTGAGGGAAGGCTCGTCTTCGGGCTGGAGGCTGCCCATGGCCGACGGCGCATCCTGCATGCGGAAGGCGACGGTTCGGGCGCGGCCATTGTCAGGGCGCTCGCAACCGCAGTCCTTCGCACACCATCAATCACGGTTCTGGAAGGCACGGAAGTGCGCCGCCTGTTGACGGCAGAGGGCGTCATTGCCGGTCTTGCCTGCATCGGCCCGAAAGGCAGTTTCACTCTGCCGGCCACGCAGGTCATTCTTGCGACCGGTGGCCTGGGGGGGCTTTACGAGGCAACGACCAATCCCTCCGGCAATTTCGGACAAGGCGTCATGCTCGCCGCGCGCGCCGGCGCCATCCTTGCCGATATGGAATTCGTCCAGTTCCACCCAACGGCGCTTTCCTCGCCCAGACGACCGCTGGCGCTGGTCAGCGAGGCGGTGCGGGGCGAAGGCGCGCTTCTGCTCAATGAAAACGGCGAGCGTTTCATGGCGGCAGTGCCGGGTGCCGAGCTTGCGTCACGCGATATCGTCGCCCGCGCCATCGATCGGGAAATCCTGCGCGGCGGCACGGTCTTTCTCGATGCCCGCAAGGCGCTCGGTTCCGGCTTCTCCGCCCGTTTTCCCTCGATTGACCTGCTCTGCCGCGAGGCCGGCATAGACCCCGCCCGTGAGCTTGTGCCCGTGCGTCCCGCCGTGCATTACCATATGGGCGGCGTCGCCACGGATGGCAGAGGCCAAAGCTCGGTGCAGGGCCTGTGGGTTGCGGGTGAAACCGCCTGCACGGGCCTGCATGGCGCCAACCGGCTCGCCAGCAATTCCCTGCTGGAAGCAGCCGCCATGGGCATGCGCGCAGCACAGGATATTGCCGGTCGACAGGCACGTACGGCAGGGCCGGCAACTATTGCGCCACGCACAGCTCCCGACTGTGTGGCCGCCGATCTCGCTGCCGTCCGGCCCATCGTTTCCCGCCATCTCGGCATTGTGAGACATGCAGCAGGCCTGCTCGAAGCGATCCGGGATTTGTTGCCACTTGCCGAACAGGACGGCCCGGCATCCGATCCTTCCCTCGTCGGCCTCGCCATCGCCGTTTTCGCGGCCTTGCGCACGGAATCGCGGGGCGCGCATTTCCGCGACGATTTTCCCGGAAAGGACGCGGTAGCCACAAGGCGCAGGCTGAGCCTGACCGAAGTGATCGCCACTGGCCACGACCTCTCCTCATCCAGCTTTTCCTCTTCCAGCATTGCGCGGAGCGCCTGACATGACCCTTGCCCCCCTGCCTCGTCTCATCATCGAACCGCTCGTGCGCAATGCCCTCCTGGAAGATCTGGGGCTTGCAGGCGACATAACCTCCGCCGCCGTCATTCCCGCCGATCATCGCTCAGTCGTTGTCATGGCGGCACGCGAACCGGGCGTCATCGCCGGTCTCGATGCGGCGGAGCTTGCCTTCCAGCTTGTGGACCCGGCGATCATAATGACACGGCACGTTGAGGATGGAGCGACCGTGGTGCCCGGCAATATCATCGCGACGATCGAAGGCCCTTCCCGCGGGCTTCTGACGGCGGAGCGCACGGCGCTGAATTTTCTCGGCCATCTGTCCGGCATCGCCTCCGTTACCGCAAAAATCGCCGCGGCTATCTCCGGCACCAAGGCCTCGGTCGCCTGCACCCGCAAGACGACGCCCGGCCTCAGGGCGCTGGAAAAATACGCCGTGCGCGCCGGCGGCGGCATGAATCACCGTTTCGCGCTTTATGATGCCGTCCTCATCAAGGACAACCACATTGCCGTGGCGGGCGGCGTCCGTGCCGCCATCCGGAGTGCCAAACAGGGTGTGGGCCATCTCGTCAAGATCGAGGTGGAGGTCGATACGCTCGCTCAATTGCGCGAAGTGATGGACGAAGGTGTCGATGTGGTTCTTCTCGACAACATGACGCCGGAACAATTGCGCGAGGCCGTGGCGATCGCCGCCGGGCGCGCCATCACCGAAGCCTCCGGCCGTATCAACCCGCAGACGGCGGCAGCCATTGCTGCGAGCGGCATCGATCTCATCTCCGTCGGCTGGCTGACCCACAGCGCACCGGTTCTGGATATCGGACTGGATTTTCAAAGCCGGGGCTAAAGAATAGGGCCAACTGGGCGCGCCGCACGGAACCAAATGTCCGCATCTGCGTTGTTACCCCGCCTGGGGTCATTCAAGGCGGGGGGATCAGTGCGCGCAAAAGCCTGTCCATATGCCTGCGGACCTCTCTTACAAAGGAAAGGCTTATTATGGAAGACGCACAAGTTGGCTGGATTGCAGCAATCATCATCGGCGGCGTAGCCGGGTGGCTCGCCGAACAGTTCATGAAAAGCAATATGGGTGTTTTCATGAACATTATCCTCGGCATTGTCGGCGCCATCGTCGCCAATTTCCTTCTGGGGCTCATTGGCGTCTCGCTCGGAGGCTGGATTGGCTATCTCATCGCCGGTTTCATCGGCGCCTGCATTCTCATCGCCGTCGGGCGTGCATTTCGCCGATAAGGGAGCACAAGCATGAGCTTTTTCGACAAGATCAAAAATGCGATTTTCGGCAAGGCCGAGGCCGCACCGCAGACTTCGGCCCCGGCCGGCACGCCAACGACTGCCGCAAGCCCGGCAGCACCCGCCCAGCCTGCTTCGCCGGCACCGACAGCCAGCGCTCCAGCATCCACCGGCAGCGTCGACGTCGCCTCCATTCTGGATGCGGCAGTGAAAAAGAACGGACAGAAGCTCGACTGGAAACACTCGATCGTCGATCTGCTGAAAGCCCTTGATCTGGATAGCAGCCTCAGCGCCAGAAAAGAACTGGCGGGTGAACTGGGTTACACCGGCGACACATCGGATTCTGCAACGATGAATATCTGGCTGCACAAGGCCGTCATCAAGAAACTCTCCGAAAACGGCGGCAAGGTGCCGGCCGACCTTTTGGATTGAACCGGTAAACGGGAGAGCCGCAATGGACGACTATTCCAGCCTGCGAGAGCAGATCGGCCAGGACCTCGACACCCTGCATGGGAGCGACAACCCGAAGTCGATTTTCGAAATCGCCGACGACTATCTCCTGGGAAATCCAAATCTCAAGAGAGCAATCGTCGAAGACATCATCAAGGAAGAAGCGGACAAACGCGGCATCGCGATCCACTAAAGCTGCGCGACAGGCGCGGCTGTTTTACGAGAGGGCGGCATCCAGACCGGATGCCGCCCTTTTATGTCTCATGCAGAAGCGCTATTTTTCCAGGTTCGCCTCAGCCTTTTTGGCATTTTCTTCCATCAGCTCGTACCACATGGCGTTCATGACGGCGAAGATGGCGGCGAGAGGCAGGCCGAGCAGCCAGGCGAAATACCACATGTGCGATCTCCTTTTTGAATATCAATAAGCATGGCCGCTGTCGTCGCGGATCGCCTTTTCATCCACCTTGCCCCACAAGACGCGATAGACCCACGAGGTGTAGGCGACGATGATCGGAACGAAAATGAGGGTGACGACCAGCATGTTGAACAGCGTCATATGGCTGGACGAAGCATCCCACACCGTCAGGCTCGACTTCGGATCGACCGAGGACGGCAGGATGAAGGGAAACATCGAAAGCCCGACGGTGGCGATGATGCCGAAAATGGCAAGCGAGCTGGCAAGCAGCGCCATCACTTCCCTGCGCAGTCTCAGCAATATGAAGGCGACCAGCGGGAAGGCTAGACCGAGTGCCGGCGCCAGCATCGTCCATGGATGCGCCGCGTAATTGGAGAACCAGACGCCGGTTGCGACCTCTACCGTCTTTGCCAAAGGATTGGACGGCCCATCGGTCACGACTTCCGAGGTGAAACGATAACCATCGACACCAAACCACAGCAGAATGCCGCCGAGTGCGAAAAGAACGGTGGTGGCGAGTGCCGCGATGCTGCCGAAATTGCGGGCGCGGGTGGCAACCGGACCTTCGGTTTTCAGCACCAGCCAGGCCGCCCCATGCATCACCAGCATGGCGACGGAAACGAGGCCGCAGAGGATAGCGTAGGGGTTCAGAAGCTCAAACAGCGTCGTGCCGTCGTAAAAAATCCTGAGGTCGTCATTAAAATAGAACGGGACGCCCTGCAGCACATTGCCGATGGCCACGCCGAAGATCAGCGCCGGCACAAAGCCGCCAACGAACAAGGCCCAGTCCCAGCCGCTGCGCCATGCCGTGCTCTCGCACTTGGAGCGGTATTTGAAACCGACAGGCCGCAGGATCAATGCAAACATGATGGCGGCCATCGCCAGGTAAAACCCTGAAAACGACACCGCATAGAGCGGCGGCCAGGCGGCGAAGATCGCACCGGCGCCGAGGATGAGCCAGACCTGGTTTCCTTCCCAGACCGGGCCGATGGAGTTGATGACGACACGCCGCTCAATATCCGTTTTCGCGACGAAGGGCAGCAGCGCGCCGGTGCCGAGATCGAAACCACCCGTTACGGCAAAGCCGATAAGCAATACGCCGAGCAGCAGCCACCAGATGATGCGAAGGATTTCATAGTCGATGAGTTGGTGCAGGATCATGATCGTTTACTCCGCAGCGACGAGTTTTTCAGGAACGAGCGGCGCTTCCGGATCATGGTCCGGATCAGGCCCCTTACGGATTGCCTTCAGCATCAGCCCCATCTCGACGATGAACAGCACCGTGTAGATGGCGATGAAACACAGAAGCGTAATCAGAACCGTCGAGGCGCTGAGGCTCGAAACGGCCGCCGCCGTTGGCAGCACACCCTCGATGATCCACGGCTGACGCCCGAATTCGGCCACCACCCAGCCCATTTCGGCGGCAATCCACGGCAGCGGAATGGCGAAGACGGCCACCTTCAGCAACAGCGGATAACGGTCCAGCCGCCGGCGGGCCGAAAGATAAAAGAAGGTCGCCGTCAGAAGGATGAAGAACATGCCGAGACCAACCATGATACGGAAGGCCCAGAACAGGGTCGGCACATGCGGGATCGTATCGGCCGCCGCCTTGGCGATCTGCTCTTCTGTCGCCTGACGCGGATCGTCGACATAACGTTTCAGCAACAGGGCGTAACCAAGCTCGTGGCCGAGTTCGGCAAAGGTGCCGTTCACCTCTTCGGGCAGCTGCGCGCCCTTGCCGCTGGCGCGTATCTGCATCAGCGCATCATAGGCCTTGATACCGTCGCGGATACGGGTCTTCGCCTGTTCCACCAGATCGTTGATGCCGGGAATTTCCGTATCGAGCGAACGGGTGCCGATAAGTCCCATTACCCACGGAATCTTCACCGCGAAATGCGTCTCGCGCGCTTCCTGATCGGGAAAACCTATTGCCGTGAAGGGCGCCGGCGCCGGCTCCGTTTCCCACATGGCCTCGATGGATGCGAGCTTCATCTTCTGGTGTTCCGTGGAGAGGTAACCGCTTTCGTCACCCAGCACGACGACCGAAAGGGCTGACGCGAGACCGAAAGAGGCGGCAACCGTCATCGACCGTTTGGCGAGATCGACATGGCGACCCTTCAGCACATACCAGGCGGAAACGCCGAGCACGAAGATGGAGGCCGTGACATAACCTGCGGAAACCGTGTGAACGAATTTCGCCTGCGCGACCGGGTTGAACAGGACCGCGGCGAAATCCGTCACTTCCATGCGCATGGTCTGCGGGTTGAAAGCCGAACCCGTCGGGTTCTGCATCCAGCCATTGGCGATCAATATCCACAGCGCCGAGAAGTTCGAGCCGATCGCCACGCACCATGTCGCAACGAGATGACCGAGTTTCGACAGCTTGTCCCAGCCGAAAAAGAACAGACCGACGAAGGTGGCTTCCAGAAAGAAGGCCATCATGCCCTCGATCGCCAGCGGTGCGCCGAAAATATCACCGACATAGTGGCTGTAATAACTCCAGTTCATGCCGAACTGAAATTCCATGACGATGCCTGTCGAAACACCCAGCACGAAGTTGATGCCGAACAGCGTGCCCCAGAATTTCGTCATCTGCCGCCAGATCACCCGGCCGGTCATGACATAGACCGTTTCCATGATGGCGATGACCACCGACAGCCCGATCGTCAGGGGAACGAACAGAAAGTGATATAAAGCGGTAACCGCGAATTGCAGGCGCGACAGCGCCACGATGTCGAGTTCCATGTTTTTACCCCACCTTTATGGAAAGCCGGCCTTCTGTTACGAAATGACGCCGGCTCCGAAAAATGCTCAGTCCCGACGTAATGTTTGCAGCACTACGTCGTATTCCGGCGTCCCGCTTTGACATTCATCAAATTGGCGCCCGTCTTTCAGCACGATGATGCGGTCAGTGAATTCCGCCTCGCGGCGATTATGGGTGATCATCACGACAGTCTTGTCTTCGGCCCTGGCAAACAGCCGGCTGAGCACGTCGCGGGCCGTCTCGCCGTCCAGTCCCTCCGTCACCTCATCCAGAAGCCAGAGCGGCTTGTCGATGAGCAGGAAACGGGCAAGCGCCAGCCGGCGCGACTGGCCACCGGAGAGCCCCTGCCCCGCCTCTCCAAGCCTCGTCTCCAGCCCGGCGGGCAGGGTTTTGACGTGTTCGGCAAGGCCTGCGGCGTCAAGGACGTCCCACAATTCACGCTCGGTCGCAGCGGGTTTCGCCAGCCTCAGATTATCGGCAATGCTATCGCGGAAAAGCTGGCTCCGCTGTGTCATGAGCGAAGAGGGCAAGGCGCGCACTGTACCTGCCGATGGCTGCAATTCACCCGCCAGAAGCTGGATGAGGCTGGTCTTGCCCGCACCGCTCGGGCCGATGATTGCGACCTTTTCGCCAGCGGCAATGGCAAGATTGATCTTGGTCAGGACCGGCTGGTCGTTGCCGTGCCGTTCCAGGCGCACACCTTCAAGCCCGGCAGCCACGCCGCTGGCGGGCAAAGCCGGACAGCGGGCCTCGGTCGCCGCTGAAAGGCGCGGCGCGATGCGCCTTGCGGAAAACAACGTACGGCCAAGTTCCATCGCACCGCGCCGCAGCGCGGTGAAAGGCTCCAGCGCGGCAAAACAGACGAGCAACCCGAGCGCGGCGGCCGGCGCGCTCACCGTTCCCTGTTCCGCCAGCCAGGCCATGCCGAGCAGAGCCGCGCTCAGAAGGACCGCCGTTGCAAGACCGAAGGAAAAACCGGCATTCGTTTCGATGCGGTTCAAGGCCTCGTCGCAGGAAAGCAGGTAGTCATCGGCGCGCTTCACCGCTAAAAGCTGGGCGGAAAGGCGACCTGCCGTGAGCAATTCCGTCTGCCCGTTGACGAGATCTGCCGTGCGGGCGCGCAGCGCTTCAAGCCCGACTGCCCGCCGGCGCGAGAATTTCTCTGCCCGCAGGGCGGAGCGCACCGAAATGCTGAGCCCTGCCGTAATGAGAAAGAGCGCCGCCAGAATGCCCGCAAGCGGATTGAGGAATGCAAGCCCGATGCCGGTTGCGACAGCCGCAAGGACCGCGACGGCGGCAGGCACCAGCACGCGCAGATACAGCGAATCCAGCGCGTCAATATCCGCGGTCAACCGGTTCAGCAGGCGGGCGGGCCTCGCTTCCAGATTTTGCGCCGCCTGCGGCGCTGCAAACCCACGAAACAGCTTTTCGCGCAACGCCGCAAGCACGGAAAGCGTGGCTTCATGGGTGGTCATGCGCTCGCCATAACGGGCGGCGGTACGCGACAGCGCCAGAAGACGAATGGCCGCCGAGGGCGCAAAAACATCAAACGCATAGGCCGTTGCCGGAAGCAGACCGGCAATGGCGGTGGCGGTGATAAACCAGCCGGACACACCCAGAAGGCCGATGCCAGCCAGCACCGTGGTGGCCGCCAGAACCGCACCGGCAAGCAGCATGCCGCGACGCGCCGACCAGAAAAGTGCGATAACCGGTTTCAATATGGCAAAACGCGCAATCATGACCGATCCCCCGAATGGATCGCCGCCATATCCACGACCCTGTCCATGCGCGCGGCCAGCACCGGATCATGGGTTGCGACGATCAAAGTCCTGCCTTTTGCCAGATGCAACAGATTTTCCGTGATGAGAGCGGCGGTTTCCCGATCCAGATGCGCCGTCGGCTCGTCAGCCAGAATAAGGCGTGTCGCGGGATCGGCGAAAGCGCGCGCAATGGCCAGCCGCACCGCTTCACCACCGGAAATGCCATGGCCACCATCACCGACGAGCAGATGTTGCCGGGCGGACGACAGTCTTTCGAGACCCGTCTGCTCCAGCACTGTCTCGACCATATCCTGCGTGATGCCGGGGCGGCCGAAACGGATATTTGCCGCAAGCGAACCGGCAAAAAAGAACGGCTTCTGGCCGATCCAGCCAATGGATGTTCGCAGGGTATCAGCCGTCTTGTCATCAAGAGCGACGCCGCCGATTTTTATCGTACCGCTTCCGGCAGAAGCCAGCCCGGCGATCAGCGACAGGACCGTGGATTTGCCGCAACCCGATGGCCCGAGAAGCGCTACCGTTTCGCCCGCCCGAATGCTGAGATTGAAATTGCGAAGCACGGGCGGTGAGGCTGGATAGGCGAAGCCCAGATCGTACATCTCCACCGTACCGGGAGTGGGCAATATTGCCAACGCCACATCCCTGCCCTCACCCGCAATGGCCGCACCGCCCTGCGTCAACTTGTCGAGCGCACCAAGCGCGGCTTCCCCCGCCGCCCGGTCGTGCCAGACCGCGGATAACTCCCGCAGCGGCTCAAAGAAGGCCGGGGCCAGAAGCAGGATGAACAGACCCTCGGCAAGCGTCAGCTTCTGTCCCCACGCGCCGAAATCAAGAAAACCGAGCAGATGGAAACCGATGTAAACGGCGGTCATGGCAACGCCGAGGGCGGCGAAAAGCTCCAGTACCGCCGAAGACAGGAAAGCGATCCTCAGAACCGCCATCGTCCGCGTCTTGAGGTTATGCGCATCGGCGCTGAGGCGCCCGGCAGTCAGATCGACAGCTTCCAGCGCGCGGATCGTTTCCAGCCCGCGCAGGCGATCCAGCAGGAAAGCATTCATATTGCCGGTCTCGGCCAGCTGCTTTTCACTCGCCGCCTTGGCCTGCCAGCCGATCAACGCCATGAAAAGCGGGATGGTCGGCATGGAGATGAGCAGCACCAGCGCCGCAATCCAGGTAAAGGGCAGGATCACCAGCACAAAAACCAGGGGAATGATGGTGGCCTTCATCCGCGCCGGCTGGAAACGGGAAAGATAGGGCACCAGCGATTCCGCCGCCTCGGCCACGACACTTGCCGCCTCGCCGGAAGCCGTGCGCGACAAATCGAGCGGCGAAACCTTCGCCACTGCCTGAAGCGCTTCCAGCCGCCGTTGTGACAATGCCGCACGCGCAGCACGAAACGATAGTCTCCCGGCAATTTTCTCCAGCCACGCCTTCAGGAAACCCAGAATGAGAACCGCAACGGCAACTGGCACAATCGCTGTCATCGGCTCGCCATCGGCGATTTTTCCGACTGAAAAGGCAAGGAGGCCTGCCTGCGGCAACCAGATAAGGGCCGCCAGAACATGCAACAGGGCAACGGATCTACCTACCGCCGGTGCGCGCGTCGTTTTCACTGCGGTTTTGTCGCGGGAGGTCTTACGGCTGGCGGTGCTGAAGAAGCGCCGTCTCGGCGTTTCAGGTGAGACCGAAACCGGCACAGGACAGTCTGCGCCATTGCTATCGGCCGACCGGCGGATTTGTGCGGACATGTTCACGACCGATCTCCTCACCTGTCCTTCTTTGCGCCGCGGGGTCTGGCGAGAGAAACGATCTTGTCCTTCGCCTCCAGCAGCTTCGTGACTTTTGAGCCGAGCGCCAGAAGTGAAGCCAACCTCTCCGTCTCCAGCCGCTTCACATCGTCATACCAGCCGGTGAGCTGCTCGATCAGCGTCTTCATCTCGTCTATGCGCTTTTGCGCATGCCGCTCATCTTCGTTCTCCGGCGTCTCCATCAGAATTTCGCGCAGTACGCTCAGGGTAGGATCAATTTCGCGCTTCTTGCGCTCTTCGGCAAGCGTGCGGAGAATTTGCCAGACATCCTCCGGCGTCGTGAAAAAATCGCGCCGGTCGCCCGGGAAATGCTTGAGAATTGCAAGGTTCCACGCCTGAAGCTCTTTCAGGCTCATCGAGACGTTGGAACGGGAAATGCCAAGCGCCTCAACAATGTCGTCCGCGCAGAGCGGCTGCGGCGATATGTAAAGCAAAGCATAGACTTGGCCGACCGTGCGGTTGATGCCCCAGCGGCTGCCCATCTCACCAAAATGCAGCACGAAGGACTGAACGAGCGGTGACAGGCTGGTTGGCATTTCTTTGTTTCCTGAATTTTCAGTAATTTCTGAAATTTCGATAACGCAAAAAATGGCAGGCGGCAAATCACCTTTTTGACCTGCGTCAAAATGTGCAGTTCGACGGGGGATGAGTCGGCAGATGCAGAGCCGGACAGCCGGGGAGGAACAGGAAGCCTCTCGCAGGCAATTGATGATACCGATAACATCAATGATGGTCTGCTGAGGCTGAAATCTCTCGATGAAAAACCGGCGGTGGAACCATCCACCGCCGGTTAAAGCGCCCGCGCGAAAATAGGCGGAAAAGCGCTTACGAAAAAGCGATCTGGACCTTCATGGCCCGACTGCGGTCGGAGGCGAATTCAAAGGCCGAGATGGCGTCGTCGAGATCGACGGTCTGGGTGATGAATGGCTTGACGTCGATCAGGCCCTTGCGCATCAGCTCGACGCCGGTGGCGAATTCCTCGTGGAAGCGGAAGGAGCCGCGCAGATCGAGTTCTTTGGCGGTAATCGCCATCATCGGCAGGCTCATATCACCACCCAGCCCGAGCTGGACGATGATGCCGCGCGGCCGGAGCGCAGCGATGCCGCCGGCAAGCGCTACGGCAGCGCCAGAGCATTCATAGAGAACGTCGAAAGTCCCCTTGTTCACACCATAAGCGGCAAGCGCGTCGGGCTCATCCTTGCTGTTGATGACACGATCCGCCCCCGCTTCGCGCGCCTTGGAGAGCGTGAAATCCGAAAGGTCGGTCGCAACGATTTCGGCAGCACCCGCCCGGCGCGCAGCGAGGATGGACAGGATGCCGATGGGGCCGCAACCCGTCACCAACACGCGTTTTCCCAGCAAATCACCGGCGCGGCGGGTGGCATGCAGCGTCACCGCCAGCGGCTCCGCCATGGCCGCCTCGCCAGCGCTCAGACCGTCAGCCGGCACGCATTGCAGGGCATCCGCAACCAGAACCTCCCGGAAAGCGCCCTGAATATGCGGAAAAGGCATGGCGCTGCCATAAAAGCGCATATTGAGGCACTGGTTGTGCAGGCCTTCCTGGCAAAACCGGCAGGTTCGGCATGGGCGGGAAGGCGAAACCGCGACCAGACCGCCAAGCTTCAGGCCTTCCACACCTTCACCCAGTTCCTCGACAATGGCCGACACCTCGTGCCCCAGCACCATCGGTTCACGGAGGCGTACCGCGCCGAAACCGCCATGGTTGTAATAGTGCAGATCGCTGCCGCAAATCCCGCCCCGAACCAGACGAAGCCGCACTTCTCCCGGCCCCGGCGCTTCCTCCGGCCGCTCCTCAATGCGCACATCCTTTGCCCCGTGGGCGACAATCGCTTTCATAAATATCTCCCGTTCGACATCGCGCCTGAGCGGCTCGACAAAATAATCCGCATCCCTGTCACCGCCGCCTGCCGCGCATTTGCACGTCGTGCCGCCTCCTACCCGCCCGATCCGTACCGAAACCGGGCGTTTAAGCCTTGACATCCACGTCTGAAAAGGATGAATGTTATCGATAACATAAACCTGTACGAATGCAATGTCGAGAGACTGGAGGAAACAGTGGGCCTTAATTTGTTCGATCTTTCCGGCCGCCGCGCCCTGATCACGGGTTCGTCCCAGGGCATCGGCTTCGCGCTGGCGCTAGGGCTGGCGGAAGCGGGAGCGGAAGTAGTGCTGAACGGGCGCGACGAAGCCAAGCTGAAAGCCGCCGCAGCCGGTATCAAGGGCGCCAGAACGCTTGCCTTCGACGCCACCGATCATGAAGCAGTGCGCAAGGCTATCGACGGTTTCGAGGCGGAAATCGGTCCCATCGATATTCTGGTCAACAATGCCGGCATGCAGCATCGCACGCCGCTCGAGGATTTTCCGGCGGATGCCTTCGAGCGCCTGCTGCAGACCAACATCGCCTCGGTGTTCCACGCCGGACAGGCGGCAGCACGCCACATGATTTCCCGTGGACGTGGCAAGATCATCAATATCGCCAGCGTTCAGACCGCTCTTGCCCGCCCCGGCATCGCGCCCTACACCGCCACCAAGGGTGCTGTCGGCAATCTGACGAAAGGCATGGCGACGGACTGGGCGAAATACGGCCTGCAATGCAATGCCATTGCGCCGGGCTATTTCGACACACCTCTCAATGCGGCTCTGGTGGCCGACGAGACCTTTTCCGCATGGCTTGAAAAGCGCACGCCCGCCGGTCGCTGGGGCAAGGTCAAAGAGCTTGTCGGCGCCTGCATTTTCCTGTCGTCCGACGCCTCGTCATTCGTGAACGGCCATATTCTCTACGTCGACGGCGGCATCACCGCCTCGCTTTGAAAAACATCATTCCGGATGGCAGGCTGCGGCCGCCATCCGGAATGGGACCGATGACACCACGACACTTTGGGAGGAGGCCGTGAACACCATGACCGAGAAGAACAAAGTCGCCCTCATCGGCGCAGGCGCGATGGGTGGGGCAACCGGCACGCGGCTGATCGAAACCGGCAATCAACTGACGGTTTTCGATCTGGATGCGGAGAAGGTGGCGGCGCTGACCGGCCTCGGCGCGCGAAGCGCCCACACCGCGGCGGAAGCGGCATCCGCCTCCGATGTCGTGATCCTCAGCCTCAATTCGCCGAAGATCGTCCGTATCGCCGTTTTCGGCAAGGATGGCGTGGCGGCGGGCGCAAAGCCCGGCACGCTGATCATCGACATGTCCTCCATCGATCCGGAGGCGACAAAGGAACTGGCGGCCGAAGCCGCAGAAAAGGGACTGCGCTGGGTGGATAGCCCCCTCTCCGGCGGCGCTCCGAAGGCGCTCATCGGGCAGTTGACGCTGATGGCAGGCGGCAGCGAAAAAGACGTGGCCGATGCCCATCGCGTGCTTCAACATGTGGCCAGCAATTTTACCCATATGGGACCCTGCGGCGCAGGCCAGACAACCAAGCTCATCAATCAGGTTCTCTGCGGCCTGAACTTCCTGGCCGTGGCGGAAGCAACGCAGCTTGCGCTCGATGCCGGCGTCGATGCCGCCAAGATACCGCAGGCGCTGAAGGGCGGCCGGGCGGACAGTGCCATCCTGCAGGAATATATGCCGCGTTATGTGGCCAAGGACTACCGTCGTACCGGTCGTATCGACAATATGGTGAAAGACCTGAACGGCGCGCAGGATCTGGCCCGACGCACCAACACGGCCATGCCCTTGACGGCGCTTTGCGCCGAAGTGCACCGAATGCTGACGGCAGCGGGACTGGGCGGTGAGGATCAAGCCGCCCTGATGGAATTTTTCAGCGGCGCGAAACGGACCTTTCCGGACTGAGTTCCATCACAGGGGCGGCCAAGCCTCGAAATAACGGAAGTCGCGCTTGCTGCGACCTCTTCCAGCCATTGCGAAATATTGGCACAGCGAAGATGATCTGCGAATCGGGGCAGTCGTCCCGATGATCGCAAACATATGCATCAAAGGACAATTTCCCGATGACCACCTCCGCGACAGGCACGGGGATTGCCGCTGTTACGGTTTCCGGCGAGAGCTTCAGCGCCGAGATCGCTTATGAGGGCGCTACGCTTTTGAGCTGGCGACCGCGGCTTGCGGATGGCTGCGAAGGCGAAAACCTTGTCGACGGCTACTTGACGCCGGCGGAGCTACACTCACAGAACGGCGTGAGAAACGGGATTCTTGCGCCCTTCACCAACCGCATTCCCAACGGCCAATATGACTTCGGCGGGGAGATGCACCACATCAAGCCGGTTCTTGACCACGAGGCCCTCGTCTTCCACGGATTTGCCAGAGCCTTGCCCTTTGCTCTCGAACAATCTTTCGAGAAAAACGGCGCGCATGTGCTCATTTTTCGCAGCGAAATATCGCCGTCCGATTTCAGGGGCTATCCCTATCGGCTCATCATCGAGGTAGAATATCGCTTTGACGGCCAGGCGGTCAGCATCGACATACGCGGCGTCAATCACGGCGACCAGCCTTTGCCCTTCGCAGCCGGCTGGCATCCCTATTTCCGCCTGCCAGGCCCGTCATCCATTGACGATCTCCATCTGACGCTACCATCGCGAACGGCCATCGTGACCGACGATCATCTAATCCCACTGCATGACGGGCATGCAGGAATTATCAAACGCGACGACAGCCGCTTTCTAGTCGCAACGCCAATCGCCGACCATGTGCTGGATCTTTGCTTCACCGACCTCATCGTGTCCGAAAACGGGCTTTTCGAGACCCGGCTCGAAAACCGGCACGATGGTTCGAGCCTTACGGTTTGGCAGGAGCGGGGCCACATGCATGTCTTCACCGGCGACACGCTGGCCCGTGACAGGCGAAAATCAATCGCGCTAGAACCGGTAGAGATGCCCACCAATGCCTTCAACCACCCGGAACTGACGGCAGCAGTGACACTTCAACCGGGCGAGACACGAAGCTTCCGTTTCGGCGTCCATTTCGAGGCGGCGCGCTGAGAAGGGCCCAATGATCCCTCAAATATGCGTTGTCGGCAGGGAAGACGACAGCTTCACCGTCTCCATGGAGATATAGGCGGACATGTCATAAAGCTGGACGCGACGCAGGATCTGTTTGTAGACCGTGTCGTAATATTCGACATTCGGCAGCACCAGCTTCAGAATATAATCGAAATTGCCGGTGAGTCGGTGAACCTCGACGATTTCAGGTATGGTGCTGACGGCGGCATGGAACTGGTCCAGCCAGTCTTCCGCATGCAGGCCGGTTCTCACCAGCAGGAAAACCGTGGTCGGCAGGTTGATCTTTCGCCGGTCAAGCAGCGCCATCGTGCCCGTCACATAACCTTCCGCACGCAGGCGCGTAATGCGCCGCGAGCAGGCGGATAGCGACAACGAAACCTCCTCAGCTATATCGGAGAGCGGCGTTTCGGCATTCTCCTGGAGAATCGCAAGGATTCGGCGGTCACGGTCATCAATCATCGCCAAACAATGCACTGGTTAACGCAATGACGCAAGAAATTTGCACATTGGACCTATATAGCGCCTGATATTTGCATAAGCACATCTAAATCCCTGAAAAAACGCATGCCGTTTTCGTCCTTGCGATGGCATTCTTGTCTTCAATCAAACTTGTAAGGGAACTCTTATGAAACGCATCGGTCTGATCGGCGGCATGAGCTGGGAATCCACCGCAACCTATTACCGCATGATCAATGAAGCCGTGCGCGACAGCCGCGGCGGGCTGGTCTCTGCCGATATCGTCATGCATTCGCTTGATTTTTCCGAAGTCGTCGCCCTTCAAAAGGCCGATCGCTGGGATGAGGCCGGTGCACTTCTGGGCGCCGCCGGCGCACGCCTTGCCAATGCCGGTGCCGATTGTGTGCTCATCTGCACCAACACCATGCACCTCGTCGCAGAAACGGTCGAGAAGATGTCGGGCGTCGCCCTCATCGACATCATCGACGAAACCGCCGCAGCCCTGAAAGCCGATGGCCGCCGCAAGCCGCTGCTGCTTGCCACCCGCTACACGATGGAACATGGTTTCTACACCGACCGCATGCGCCGCCACGGTGTTGATGTGGTTGTGCCCGATGCGGAAGACCGGGCCGCGATCCACGACATCATCTTCGGTGAACTCTGCCAGGGCGAAATCAAGTCCTGCTCGCGCGAGCGCTATCTCGCGGTCATCGAGAAGGCCCGCGCACTCGGCGTCGATTCCGTCATTCTCGGCTGCACCGAGATTTCGTTGCTGATCGATCCCGATGCCCTGCCGCTACCGGGTTACGATTCGACCGCCATTCACGCGAAGGCCGCCGTCGGCTTCGCGCTCGGAAACAAGGCCTTCAACAGAGCCGCATGAATGTGTCGCCTCTTTGCCTATTCCGGTAAACCGGTCTGGCTCGACAGCCTGCTGATCGAGCCGGAAGCATCGCTGGTCAGCCAGTCCATGGCCGCACGGGAAGCAAAAACCGTCGTCAACGGCGATGGCTGTGGTCTTGGATGGTATGGTGAACGCGGAACGCCCGGCGTTTTTCGCGACACCAGACCTGCCTGGTCCGACGCCAATCTCGCGGCACTTTGCCACCAGCTGCGCTCGGGCATGTTCATGGCGCATGTTCGCTCCGCCACGTCAGGCGAGGTTTCCCGCGCCAATTGCCACCCCTTCGCACATGGGCAATATCTGTTCATGCATAACGGCCAGATCGGCGGTTACGAGCAGATAAGACGCGACATCGATTCCCTCATACCCGACGATATCTATGCGTCGCGACGCGGCACCGGCGACAGCGAAGCAATCTTCCTGATCGCCGCCGGCCACGGCCTTGTCATCGACCCCATCCGCGCCATTTCAACCGCGCTGCGCCTCTGTCAGGAAAAGATGATCGCTGCGGGCGTTTCCTCAGCGCTGCGGTTCAGCGCCGTGCTGATGGATGGCGATTGTCTGCATGCTTTCCGCTGGTCCAGCGATGACAAGCCGCCGACGCTTTACTGGCGCGGGCTGGATGAGGGAATTGCACTGAGTTCGGAACCGTTTTCCTTCGATTGCACCCCTTGGTGTGCCGTTCCGCCGAATACGAGAGTGACGATCCGCGCCGGCGAGATGACGACGGAACCTTTTTTCCTGTCATAAATACCGGTTTTTGCGACGATCGGGGCCTTTTTCCGCGCTCGCCACCCAGAGCGAGCGCCGTCACGACGCCGTCTCGTTTATTTTCATTGAATTTTCCGGGCCGCGAAGGCTAGTGTGTGATCCGATAGACCGAAACAGATTTCAGGGCCGGTGAACCACTTCAGAAAATATTGCAGCCTCTCTCCCTTTTTTGAACGATGCCCGGCATCGCAACGACCACGCAAACCCGTTCAAGAACGGCGCATAAAGAGCGCGCAATGCCTTTGGCGATCCTCGGAATGCTGAAGGAAAAGTCTTATTTTTCATAATATTAAGCCCTCCAACTTTCCGCGAAAATTGCTGTTGCCACGCCTCCATATCGATGCATAAACTGGCGTCAGTAAAGGCAAACCGGATCGACCTCATCAGACCCTCTCCTCCCACCAAGGTGCTGACCGACCAATGATCAATAATCTCAACGCCGCCGATCTTCCCCGCCCCGCCCCGCGCAGTTCCAATCCGGAAATCATGGCGGCGGAAATCATCGAGCGACTGACTTACCGTATCGGCAAGGACGTCAAGGTAGCCAAGCCGCATGACTGGCTGACCGCAACCATTCTCGTCGTTCGCGACCGCATCATCGACAAGTGGATGGAATCCACCCGCAAGGCCTATGCCAACAATTCCAAGCGCGTTTATTATCTGTCGCTGGAATTCCTGATCGGCCGCCTGATGCGCGACGCCATTTCCAATATCGG
This sequence comes from Agrobacterium sp. 22-210-1, assembly GCF_053522525.1. Lineage (NCBI taxonomy): Bacteria > Pseudomonadati > Pseudomonadota > Alphaproteobacteria > Hyphomicrobiales > Rhizobiaceae > Agrobacterium > Agrobacterium sp. 22-210-1. The sequence goes on from NZ_JBNWCI010000005.1 coordinate 105,516, forward strand.
CCTCATGCACGAAATCCGCGATGCGCTGTCCTCGCTCGGTGTCGACCTCGACGTCATTGCCGGGCTGGAGCCGGATGCCGCACTCGGCAATGGCGGCCTTGGTCGTCTCGCCGCCTGCTTCATGGAATCCATGGCGACTGTCGATATTCCCGCCTATGGCTACGGCATTCGTTACGTGCACGGCCTCTTTCGCCAGCAGATGGCGGATGGCTGGCAGGTGGAACTGCCGGAGACCTGGCTGGCGCACGGCAACCCCTGGGAATTCGAACGCCGCGAAAGCTCCTATGAGGTCGGCTTCGGCGGATCGGTGGAAACCATCGGCGGCTATGAAGACCCGCAGCGTTTCGTCTGGAAGCCGGCCGAACGCGTTATCGCCATGGCTTATGACACGCCGGTCGTCGGCTGGCGCGGCACCCGCGTCAACACGCTGCGCCTGTGGTCGGCACAGCCGATCGATCCCATTCTGCTCGCCGCTTTCAATGCTGGCGACCATATCGGCGCATTGCGCGAGAGCAACAAGGCGGAAAGCCTGACACGCGTTCTCTACCCTGCGGATGCAACGCCGGCGGGCCAGGAACTGCGCCTGCGGCAGGAGTTCTTCTTCTCCTCCGCCTCGTTGCAGGACATTCTGCGCCGTCATCTGCAGCAATATCCTGATTTCACTTCGCTGCCGGACAAGGTTTCGATCCAGCTCAACGATACGCATCCGGCCATTTCCATCTGCGAAATGATGCGCCTGCTCTGCGATGTGCATGGCCTTGAATTCGACGAGGCCTGGAAGATCACACAGGGGACTTTCTCCTACACCAACCACACGCTTTTGCCGGAAGCACTGGAAAGCTGGCCGGTGCCGCTGCTCGAGCGTCTTCTGCCAAGACATATGCAGATCGTCTATGCGATCAACGCCAATACGCTGGTCTATGCCCGCAAGGAAAAGAAGATGGCGGATCAGCAGATCCGTTCGATCTCTCTCATTGATGAAGGCGGCGAACGCCGCGTGCGCATGGGCAACCTCGCCTTCATCGGCTCGCATTCGATCAACGGCGTTTCCGCCCTTCATACCGAACTGATGAAGGAAACGGTGTTTGCCGACCTGCACGGCCTTTACCCTGAGCGTATCAACAACAAGACCAACGGCATCACGCCACGCCGCTGGCTGATGCAATGCAATCCGGGCTTGACGGGGCTGGTGCGCGAAGCGATCGGCGACGACTTCCTCGACGATGCGGAAAAACTCACCGCGCTCGACCGCTTTGCCGACGATGCCGGTTTCCGCGAAAAATTCGCCGAAGTGAAGCGTCTGAACAAGGTGCGGCTTGCCAATACGGTGGCGCAGCGCATGGGCATCCGCGTCGATCCTTCGGCCATGTTCGACATTCAGATCAAGCGCATCCACGAATATAAGCGTCAGCTTCTGAACCTTATCGAAACGGTGGCGCTTTACGACCAGATCCGTTCCCATCCGGAACTGGAATGGGTACCGCGCGTTAAGTTCTTCGCAGGCAAGGCGGCGCCGAGTTATCACAACGCGAAGCTGATCATCAAGCTTGCCAATGATATTGCCAGGGTCATCAACAACGATCCGGCCGTGCGCGGGCTTCTGAAAGTGGTATTTATTCCGAACTATAACGTCTCGCTTGCGGAAATCATGGTTCCCGCCGCCGATCTCTCGGAACAGATCTCGACCGCCGGCATGGAAGCGTCGGGCACGGGCAACATGAAATTCGCGCTGAACGGCGCACTCACCATCGGCACGCTCGATGGCGCAAATGTCGAAATGCTCGAACATGTCGGCAGTGACAACATCGTCATCTTCGGCATGACGGCGGAAGAAGTCGCAAACGCGCGTGCCGAAGGTCACAATCCCCGTGCGATCATCGAACAATCCACGGAATTGTCGCAGGCGCTATCGTCCATTGCGTCAGGCGTGTTCTCGCCCGATGACCGCTCGCGTTTTGCCGGTCTCATCGACGGTATATACAACAGCGACTGGTTCATGGTCGCCGCCGATTTCGACGCCTATGCCGACGCGCAGCGCAAGGTGGATGCGATCTGGAGCGATCAGGATAGCTGGAACACCAAGACAGTGCGCAACACGGCGCGTATGGGCTGGTTCTCGTCCGACAGGACGATCCGGCAATATGCCACCGAGATCTGGAGAGCCTGATGAAAAAACCGCTCAATTCGGCCGAAGAGAAAAAGACTGGCGAAATCACGAAGGCTGAAATCGAGGCGATCAAGAGCGGTTTGCACTCCAACCCCTTTGCCCTTCTCGGCGTTCATGAAACGCCGGAAGGGTTTTCCGCCCGCTGTTTCATTCCGGGCGCCGAGGAAGTGTCCGTCCTCACGCTGGACGGGAACTTCATCGGCGAACTAAAGCGGCTCGATCCGGAAGGCTTTTTCGAAGGTCCGGTCGAGCTTGCATCGCGCCAGCCGGTGCGCTACCGCGCCGGCCGCGACGATGCCGAATGGGCGGTGACCGACCCTTACAGCTTCGGCCCGGTTCTTGGACCGATGGACGATTATTTCGTCCGCGAGGGGTCGCATCTGCGGCTCTTCGACAGGATGGGCGCACATCCTCTGAAGCTTGAGGGCGTCGAGGGTTTCCACTTTGCCGTCTGGGCACCCAATGCACGGCGCGTTTCTGTGGTCGGCGATTTCAACAATTGGGATGGACGCCGGCATGTCATGCGTTTCCGCAAGGATACCGGCATCTGGGAAATCTTCGCGCCTGACGTCTATGCAGGTTGCGCTTATAAATTCGAAATTCTCGGTGCCAATGGCGAGCTTCTGCCGCTGAAGGCCGACCCTTATGCCCGGCGCGGCGAGTTGCGGCCGAAAAACGCCTCCGTCACCGCGCCGGAACTGGCTCAGAAATGGGAAGACCAGGCTCACCGCGAACATTGGGCGCAGGTGGACCAGCGCCGCCAGCCGATCAGCATTTACGAGGTGCACGCCGGCTCCTGGCAGCGCCGCGAGGACGGCACGTTCCTCAGCTGGGATGAACTGGCCGCCCAGCTTATTCCTTACTGCACGGATATGGGCTTCACCCATATCGAGTTCCTGCCGATTACCGAACATCCCTATGACCCTTCCTGGGGTTACCAGACGACCGGTCTTTATGCCCCGACCGCCCGCTTCGGCGATCCGGAAGGCTTTGCGCGTTTCGTCAACGGCGCTCACAAGGTCGGCATCGGGGTGATCCTCGACTGGGTTCCGGCGCATTTTCCAACCGACGAGCACGGCCTGCGCTGGTTCGACGGCACCGCGCTTTACGAACATGCCGATCCACGTCAGGGTTTTCATCCCGACTGGAACACGGCCATCTATAATTTCGGCCGTGTTGAGGTTATGTCCTACCTCATCAACAATGCGCTTTACTGGGCCGAGAAATTCCATCTCGACGGCCTGCGCGTCGATGCGGTCGCCTCGATGCTTTATCTCGATTATTCCCGCAAGGAAGGCGAGTGGATCCCCAACGAATATGGCGGACGCGAAAATCTCGAATCCGTCCGCTTCCTGCAGAAGATGAATTCTCTCGTTTATGGCACCCATCCCGGCGTCATGACCATTGCGGAGGAATCCACCTCCTGGCCGAAAGTTTCCCAGCCCGTTCATGAAGGCGGTCTCGGTTTCGGCTTCAAATGGAACATGGGCTTCATGCACGACACGCTGAGCTATTTCTCGCGTGAGCCGGTGCATCGCAAGTTCCACCATCAGGAACTGACCTTCGGTCTGCTTTACGCCTTCACTGAGAATTTCGTGTTGCCGCTTTCTCATGACGAAGTGGTGCACGGCAAGGGATCGCTGATCGCCAAGATGTCCGGCGACGACTGGCAGAAATTCGCCAACTTGCGATCCTACTACGGTTTCATGTGGGGTTATCCCGGCAAGAAGCTTCTGTTCATGGGCCAGGAGTTCGCCCAATGGAGCGAGTGGAGCGAAAAGGGCGCTCTCGACTGGAACCTGCGCCAATATCCGATGCATGAGGGCATGCGCCGCCTCGTGCGCGATCTTAACCTCACCTATCGTTCAAAACCCGCTTTGCACGCCCGCGACTGCGAGCCGGAAGGTTTCCGCTGGCTGGTGGTCGAGGACCACGACAATTCCGTCTTTGCCTGGTTGCGCATGGCGCCTGGTGAAAAACCGGTGGCAGTCATCTGCAATCTCACCCCGGTCTACCGGGAAAGTTATTATGTGCCGCTGCCCCAGGCGGGGCGGTGGCGGGAGATTCTCAACACCGACGCCGAAATCTATGGCGGCAGCGGCAAGGGAAATGGCGGACGCGTTCAGGCGGTCGATGCCGGCGGAGAAATCGGGGCGATGCTCGTCCTGCCGCCGCTCGCGACGATCATGCTTGAGCCGGAAAACTGACAGACAGAGAGGGAGGACACCATGTCGGAAAAAAGAGTTCAGCCACTGGCGCGTGATGCAATGGCCTATGTCCTCGCAGGCGGCAGAGGAAGCCGCCTGAAGGAGCTGACGGACCGCCGGGCAAAACCCGCCGTTTATTTCGGCGGCAAGGCGCGCATCATCGATTTTGCGCTCTCCAACGCGCTCAATTCCGGCATTCGCCGCATCGGCGTCGCCACGCAATACAAGGCGCATTCGCTCATCCGCCACTTGCAGCGCGGCTGGGACTTTTTCCGCCCCGAACGTAATGAAAGCTTCGACATTCTGCCGGCCTCGCAACGCGTGTCCGAAACGCAATGGTATGAAGGCACCGCCGACGCCGTTTACCAGAACATCGACATCATCGAGCCCTATGCGCCGGAATATATGGTCATTCTCGCCGGCGATCATATTTACAAGATGGATTACGAATACATGCTGCAACAGCATGTCGATTCCGGTGCGGATGTGACGATCGGCTGCCTTGAAGTACCGCGCATGGAAGCGACCGGCTTCGGTGTGATGCATGTGAACGAAAAAGACGAGATCATCGACTTCATCGAAAAACCGGCCGATCCGCCCGGCATTCCCGGTAATGAGGGCTTCGCGCTCGCCTCCATGGGCATTTATGTCTTCCACACCAAATTCCTGATGGAAGCGCTGCGCCGCGATGCCGCCGACCCGACCTCCAGCCGCGATTTCGGCAAGGACATCATTCCCTATATCGTCAAGCACGGCAAAGCCGTCGCCCATCGCTTCGCGGATTCCTGCGTGCGCTCGGATTTCGAACACGGCCCGTACTGGCGCGATGTCGGCACCATCGATGCCTATTGGCAGGCCAATATCGACCTGACGGATGTGGTGCCCGACCTCGATATCTACGACAAATCCTGGCCGATCTGGACTTACGCGGAAATCACCCCGCCGGCGAAATTCGTGCATGATGATGAGGATCGTCGCGGTTCGGCCGTGTCGTCGGTCGTCTCGGGCGATTGCATTATTTCCGGTGCGGCCCTCACGCGCAGCCTTCTGTTCACAGGCGTGCGCGCCAATTCATACTCCCGCCTTGAGAATGCCGTAGTACTGCCGAGTGTGAAGATCGGGCGTCATGCCCAGCTCAGCAATGTCGTCATCGACCATGGCGTGGTCATTCCGGAAGGACTGATTGTAGGAGAAGACCCAGAACTGGATGCCAAACGTTTCCGCCGCACTGAAAATGGCATTTGCCTTATCACCCAATCGATGATCGACAAGCTGGACCTGTAGAGCCCATGAATGTCCTTTCGGTTTCATCCGAAATCTATCCCCTGATCAAGACCGGAGGGCTCGCCGACGTTGTCGGCGCGCTGCCCATCGCGCTCGAAGCCCATGGCGTCAGAACGCGAACATTGATACCCGGCTATCCGGCGGTGAAAGCCGCCGTGACGGACCCCGTCAAATGTTTCGAATTTTCCGATCTGCTCGGTGAAAAAGCCGAGGTGCTCGAGGTGCGGCACGAGGGGTTGGATCTCCTCATTCTCGATGCACCCGCTTATTACGAACGGTCCGGCGGCCCTTATCTCAATCAGGCCGGCAAGGATTATCCTGATAATTGGAAACGTTTTGCGGCGTTGTCGCTGGCGGCGGCCCGTATTGCCGCCGGTGTGCTTCCCGGCTGGCGGCCGGATATGGTGCACGCCCATGACTGGCAGGCCGCCATGACGCCGGTCTATATGCGTTATGCCGAAACGCCTGAGATTCCGAGCCTTCTCACCATCCACAACATCGCCTTCCAGGGCCAGTTCGGCGCCAACATCTTCAGCCGCCTGGCACTACCTGCCCATGCCTTCGGCATGGAGGGCATCGAATATTATAATGATGTCAGTTTCCTCAAGGGCGGCCTGCAGACGGCGACGGCGCTCAGCACCGTCAGCCCGTCTTACGCCGAGGAAATCCTGACCCCGCAATTCGGCATGGGGCTGGAGGGAGTGATCAGCAGCCGCGCCCATGTGCTGCACGGCATCGTCAACGGCATCGACGCCGATGTCTGGAACCCGGCCACCGACCATCTGATCCACGACAATTATTCCGCCGCCAATCTCAAGAACCGCGCGCTGAACAAGAAGGCGGTCGCTGAGCATTTCCGCATCGATGATGACGACAGCCCGCTTTTCTGCATCATTTCCCGCCTCACCTGGCAGAAAGGCATCGACCTCATGGCGGAAGCCGTGGACGAGATCGTTGCCCTCGGCGGTCGTCTCGTCGTGCTCGGCGCGGGCGAAGTGGCGCTGGAAGGCGCGCTCCTGGCGGCCGCATCCCGCCACCACGGCCGTGTCGGCGTTGCCATCGGTTACAACGAACCCCTGTCGCATCTGATGCAGGCGGGCTGCGATGCGATCATCATTCCCTCGCGCTTCGAACCCTGCGGCCTCACGCAGCTTTACGCACTGCGTTACGGCTGTATTCCGGTGGTTGCCCGCACCGGCGGCCTTGCCGACACCGTGATCGACGCCAATCACGCCGCCCTTGCCAGCAAGGCAGCGACCGGCGTGCAATTTTCCCCCGTCACGCTCGATGGTCTCAAACAGGCGATCCGCCGGACCGTGCGTTATTACCACGACCCGAAACTATGGACACAAATGCAGAAACTCGGAATGAAATCCGATGTTTCCTGGGAAAAAAGCGCCGGTCTTTACGCCGCGCTTTACAGCCAGCTTATTTCGAAAGGCCATTAAAACAATGATCAAGACTATCAAGACCAAGCCCTATCAGGACCAGAAGCCGGGCACTTCCGGCCTGCGCAAGAAGGTGCCAGTCTTCGCCCAGGAAAATTACGCCGAGAATTTCATCCAGTCGATCTTCGACGCACTGGAAGGTTTTCAGGGCCAGACGCTGGTGATCGGCGGCGACGGCCGTTATTACAACCGGGAAGTTATCCAGAAGGCGATCAAGATGGCCGCCGCTGCCGGTTTCGGCAAGGTTCTGGTCGGCCAGGGCGGCATTCTTTCCACGCCGGCCGCCTCCAACATTATCCGCAAATACAAGGCCTTTGGCGGCATCGTTCTTTCCGCCAGCCACAATCCCGGCGGCCCGAACGAAGATTTCGGCATCAAATACAATATCGGCAATGGCGGCCCGGCACCGGAAAAGATCACCGACGCGATCTATGCCCGTTCCAAGGTCATCGACAGCTACAAGATTTCCGATGCCGCCGATATCGATCTCGACAAGGTGGGCAGCTTCAAAGTCGATGAGCTGACGGTGGAGGTGATCGATCCGGTCACCGATTACGCCGCCCTGATGGAAGAGCTCTTCGATTTCGATGCGATCCGTGCGCTGATTGCCGGCGGCTTCAAGGTCGTGGTCGATTCCATGAGCGCCGTTACCGGCCCTTATGCCGTGGACATCATCGAAAAGCGCCTCGGCGCGCCAAAAGGCTCTGTCCGCAACGCAACGCCGCTGCCGGATTTCGGCGGACACCATCCAGACCCCAACCTTGTCCATGCCAAGGAGCTTTATGACGATGTCATGAGCCCGCAGGGACCGGATTTCGGTGCGGCTTCCGATGGCGATGGCGACCGCAACATGGTTGTCGGCAAGGGCATGTTCGTCACCCCCTCCGACAGCCTCGCCATCATCGCGGCCAATGCCAAACTGGCGCCCGGTTATGCCGCCGGCATTTCCGGCATTGCCCGTTCCATGCCGACCAGTGCCGCAGCGGACCGTGTCGCCGAAAAGCTCGGGCTTGGCATGTATGAGACGCCGACCGGCTGGAAATTCTTCGGCAACCTCATGGACGCCGGCAAGGTAACGATCTGTGGCGAGGAAAGTTTTGGCACCGGCTCCAACCATGTGCGTGAAAAGGATGGCCTCTGGGCCGTGCTGTTCTGGCTGAACATCGTCGCCGCCCGCAAGGAAAGCGTAAAAGACATCGTCACCAGGCACTGGGCCGAATATGGCCGCAACTATTATTCCCGCCATGACTATGAAGAAGTTGATTCAGACGCCGCCAACACGCTGGTCGCCACGCTGCGCGAAAAACTCGCCACACTTCCCGGCACCAGCTACGGCAATCTGAAGGTCGCGGCTGCGGATGATTTTGCCTATCACGATCCGGTCGATCAGTCCGTGAGCAAAAATCAGGGCATCCGCATCCTGTTCGAGGGCGGTTCGCGCATCGTGCTGCGCCTTTCCGGCACCGGCACGGCAGGCGCGACGCTCAGACTTTACGTGGAGCGTTACGAGGCGGATGCGGCCCGTCACGGCATCGAAACCCAGGAGGCGCTCGCCGACCTGATTGCCGTTGCCGATACGATCGCCGGTATCAAGGCCCATACCGGCCGCAACGAACCGAGCGTTATTACGTGAAATTGCCGCGGCGCGCGTCTCTTCCGGGAGAGCGCGCCGCGCAATAGGCATCTGGCAAGGCAGCTTATCGGGGTGACACACCCTTCGCCACATTCGGCGTCATCCTCGGGTTTGACCCGAGGATCCATGGTGGGGCGGGGTTGTGGATCCTCGGGTCAAGCCCGAGGATGACGGAAGAGAGGTTTCAGCCCTTTTGGAGTTTGGGGGTGAGAGCATAAGCCTCCTCCAATCCAGCCGATGCCTTTGAGAAAAAACATCATCCCCATCGGAGGCGATCCATGCAGAACCCACCCGTTTTCCCCAAAGGCGCAATCCAGACGGAAAACGGAACGGAATTCACGGTCTATTCCCGGCACGCTTCCCAGATCGATCTTTGCCTTTTCGATGCAGCCGGTGAAAAGGAGACCGCCCGTCTGCCAATGAAGCGCGGAGAGGATGATATTCACCGTTTGACGGTGACGGACACCGGTTCCGGCACGCGATACGGTTACCGCGCCCACGGAATTTACGCCCCCGAACACGGCCTGTGGTTCGATCCATCAAAACTACTGCTCGACCCCTATGCCACGGAGATCGACCGCCCCTTCCGGCACGATCCGGCGCTATACGCTTTTGGCGAAGACACGGGCGGCATCATGCCCAAGGCGATCCTTTCACAATACCAACCGCCCAAACGCCAAGCGCCGCTTTTTGCCGAAGGCGGGCTGATTTACGAACTTGCGGTCAAATCCTTCAGCAAATTGCATCCCGAGGTGCCGGAAAACATAAGGGGCACTGTCGCGGCGCTGGCTCATCCCGCCATCATCGCGCACCTGAAAAAAATCGGCGTGGATGCCGTGGAACTGATGCCGATCACTGCCTGGATCGACGAGCGGCACCTGCCGCCGCTCGGCCTTTCCAATGCCTGGGGCTACAACCCGGTCGGCTTCATGGCGCTCGATCCGCGCCTCTGCCCCGGCGGCGTGCGGGAATTACGCGATACGGTAGCCGCGCTGCATGCGGAAGGTATAGGCGTCATTCTCGATCTGGTCTTCAACCATACGGGTGAGAGCGACATTGAAGGGTCGGTTTTGTCGTTGCGTGGCCTCGACAATCTCACCGCTTTCCGACACCCGCCCGGAGAACCGGGCGTGCTCATTAATGATACCGGCACCGGCAATACGGTCGCGTGCGATCATCCCTATGTGCGCCAGCTCATCATCGATGCGCTCAGGCATTTTGTCGTGAATGCTGGTGTGGACGGCTTCCGTTTCGATCTGGCACCCGTGCTCGGTCGAACGGCCAATGGCTTCGATATGGCCAGCGAAACGCTTGATGCCATGCATTCGGACACAGTGCTTCACGACCGTGTGCTGATCGCCGAACCATGGGATATCGGCCCCGGCGGTTACCAACTCGGCAATTTCCCCGAAAGCTTTCTGGAATGGAACGACCGTGCCCGTGACGATATGCGCCGGTTCTGGCACGGTGATGCGGGAACCACCGGGGCGCTCGCCGATGCACTATCCGGTTCGTCGCCGATCTTTTCACGCCATGGCCGCTCAAGAAGCCGCAGCGTCAATTTCCTTGCCGCCCATGACGGCTTCACGCTGTTCGATCTCGTCAGCCACGAACACAAGCACAATGAAAAAAACGGCGAGAACAATCGCGACGGCCACAATGAAAACCATTCCTGGAACAATGGCGTAGAAGGCCCAAGCGATGATCCTGCCATTGTCGCTGCGCGCCTTGCTGATGTGAAGGCGCTGCTTTCCACGCTTTTCGTCAGCCGCGGCGCGTTGATGCTCACCGCTGGCGATGAGGGCGGCCGCAGCCAGCAGGGCAACAACAACGCCTATTGTCAGGACAATGAGATCAACTGGGTCGACTGGTCATCGCTTTCCCCGGAACTGATCGATCACACTGCGTTTCTTTCCGCACTGCGCAAACGCTTCAGCGTGTTTTCGCAAACCGCATTTTTCTCCGGCAAGGACGATGTGGCGTGGCTTGCTCCGGGCGGCGAACCCATGAGGGTTTCGGACTGGGAAAGACCGGACGGACCGGCCTTCGCCATGGTACTTTCCACCTCCGATCACGAGAGGGGAAACGAGGTCGAACTCGCGGTGCTCATCAACCGCAGCCGCGAGATTGTGCCCTTTACCTTGCCCGGCAATGGCTGGAGAGCTATCGGCACGGATTTCGGTAATCCCGCTTTCCTGCCTGCCCGTTCGGTGGTGTTTTATCTGCGCGGTTGATGCCTGGCACCGGCACCTTTATATGGCGTGCGACGCAACCGGAAAGAGACATTATGGCAAAGGACATAGGGGTGGCGGAGATTAAAAGTCTCGTCGGCACGGAAATGGGCGTTTCCGACTGGATCATCGTGGATCAGACGATGATTGACGCCTTCGCAAAAGCAACTTTGGACGAACAGTTCATCCACACGGACCCGGAGCGCGCCAAAGCGGAAAGCCCCTTCGGCGGTACTATCGCGCATGGGTTCCTGACGCTGTCTTTGCTTTCGGCGCTGTATTACGACGCCGTGCCCCCTATTCGCGAGCAGATCATGGGCCTCAATTACGGCTTCGACGCCGTGCGTTTCGTCGCGCCGGTTAAAAGTGGTGCGCGGGTGCGCGGCCGGTTCATTCTGGCGGAAGCCCGCTTTCGCGGCGCCGCCATGCTGATGACGACCTATGACGTGACAGTGGAGATTGAAAACGAAAGAAAGCCGGCGCTCACCGCCCGCTGGACGACGATCACCCAGTTCAATCCGGAGGACAGGCCGGAAGATATCTGACCCACGGACCAAGGGAGAGACCGCATGCATGATGAAGCCGTAAGAAATGCGTTTCTCGTTCAGGCGAGGGCTTGCGACAGCCTCGGCTCGCCCTTTACCGCAAGGCTTTGCCGTGCAGTCTCGGCGCGGCTGGACCGCCAGACGGAAGTGGGCCAGAAAATCCTGTCCTGGCCGGGCGATGTCGGCCCCTCCGGCGATTCCGTTCCCTTGCGGCTGGCGGGCGCCCTGCATGCGCTTGCCATTGAGGACAAGATCACGCCGCTTGTCGATATCGCACCCGAAAACGACGATACGCTGTGGCAAGCCTGCGAAGATGCATTGCGCTTTCATGCAGCCTTTATCCTCGAGAGGTTGAAATCACCACCGCAGACCAACGAAGTGCGCCGTTCCGCAGTGCTGCTGCCGGGGTTTCTGACCATTGCAGCGCTCGCCGGCAAGCCGCTGGCGCTTTCGGAAGTTGGCGCCAGCGCCGGGCTGAACCTGCAATTTGACCGTTACCAGTATCGACTGGGCGACCTCGCATGGGGTGAGAAGTCGGATGTCTTTCTTTCGCCGGAATGGCGCGGAAACGCATCGCCGCCCGATCGTCGGATTGAGGTCATCGAGCGTGCCGGCTGCGATCTCAACCCGCTCGATCCGTCATCCGCCGAGGATCGCCTGCGCTTGATGTCCTATGTCTGGGCTGACCAGACCGACAGGCTGGAGCGAACGGCAGCGGCTCTACAGATTGCCGTGGAGAACGGCTTACACGTCGAAAAGGCCGATGCAATCGACTGGCTGAAACGACGCCTTGCCGCACCGCATTCGGGCGCCACCCATGTCATCTATCATTCCGTCGCCTGGCAATATCTGCCGGATGCCTTGAAGCAGACCGGAGAAGCCTTGATTGCGGAGGCAGGCGCCCGCGCCACGCCGGAGGCTCCGCTTGCCCGCCTGCAGATGGAAGCGGACCAAACGCCGGGCAGCGCCGCGATTACCCTGCAAATCTGGCCGACTGGCGAGAAACAGGAAATCGGCCGCGCCGATTTTCACGGGCGTTGGGTGGAATGGCGCGGCTGGAAAAACCAGGGGATTTAAACCGCCACGTCCTCAGCCGCCTCCTGCAGCAGCCCGCCGACATAGTCGGCGAAGGAACGCCAGCATTCCACCCGGAACGTATCGTCGGTCACGCGTAGCAGAACCACTTCCGCCTTGCCGAAAACCGTGCGCGAGCAGGCGCCGACCGGGAATCGTGTCAGAGACAGATCCTGCGGGCAACCGGCATTGAGCGCGGCCTCCGCACCCGGGCCGGAGACGATGATGGCCGTATTACGGTGGGAAATGTCGGTTGCCGAAAACAGGCCGGAGACGCCGGAGAGCACTGCCATCAGGTCGCTTTCGCTCTGATCGATCACCAGCCATTCATCCGGGCCGAGCCAGAGAGCAGAGCGCAGACCCGAGGTGACGGCGCTTTTCGGGCTGGTGGGCAAGGAAAGACCAAGCGCTTCCGAAAGGGCCGGCACAGCGCTTTCCCGCGCGCGCAGCGACAGCCGTGATGCGGAAGCGGCAGGTTTCAGCGAGACGAAGGGCGAGCCGCCATGGAAATCCTCAAGCACGGATTTGCGTTTTGCGTGAAGCATATCAGCCATTGAGACGGGCCCCTTCCTTGTCGAGAAAGACCATGTCGGTCACTTCGACGGCAATGGTTTTATCGGCGAGCGGGATATAGAGCGTTTCGCCCAAACGCGCCCTGCCATCCGCCACCAGCGCAAAGGCGATGGAATGGCCGAGATTTGCCGACCAGTAGGCGGATGTCACATGGCCGAGCATGGTCATGGGTTTCGGCTGGTTCGGATCGACAACGATCTGGCCGCCCTCTTCCGGAACGGTCAGCCTGTCCTTCGTCTTCAGACCCACCAGCTGCTTGCGGCCGGAGCGCGTGAGATCAGGGCGCTTAAGACCGCGAATACCGACGAAATCCGTCTTCTTCTTGGAAACCGCCCAGCTGAGCCCCGCATCGTCAGGCGTCACCGTGCCGTCGGTATCCTGCCCGACGATGATATAGCCCTTTTCGGCACGCAGGATATGCATGGTTTCGGTGCCATAAAGGCAACCGCCAACGGCTTCGGCCCTTTCCCGGATGGCAGACCAGACGGCTGCGCCGTAATCGGCCGGAACGTTGATTTCGAAACCAAGCTCGCCGGTGAAAGAGACGCGAAAAAGCCGCGTCGGCACGCCGCAGAACTTGCCCTCGGCCACCGCCATATGCGGGAAGGCTTCCGGGGAAAGGTCGATACCCTCGACGAAGGGAGCGATTACCTCCCGCGCCTTCGGCCCCTGCACGGCAATGACAGCCCATTGTTCGGTGGCCGAGGTCAGCCAGACATTGAGATCGGGGAATTCGGTCTGGAGATAATCCTCCATGTGCTGCAGAACACGCGGCGCGCCGCCCGTGGTCGTCGTCACATGGAAGCGGTCCTCGGCAAGACGCCCGACGACGCCGTCATCGTAAACGAAGCCGTCTTCGCGGGTCATGATGCCATAACGGCAGCGGCCGGGTTTCAGCGTATCCCAGGCATTGGTGTAGATGAGGTTGAGGAACTTCGCCGCGTCAGGGCCGACCACCTCGATCTTGCCGAGCGTCGAGGCATCGAAGACGCCAACGCTGTCTCTCACCATCTTGCACTCGCGGTTGATTGCTTCGTGCATGTCCTCGCCCGCACGCGGGAAGAACCACGCGCGCTTCCAGTTTCCGACATCCTCGAACACCGCACCTGCCGCCGCCTCTTCGTCGTGCATCGGCGTCTTGCGGGCCGGATCGAACAATGCGCCGCGCGAATGATTGATGAGCGTACCGAAGGTGACCGGCGTATAGGGCTGACGGAAAGTGGTGAGGCCGACCTTAGGCAAATCCCGACCCAGCGCTTCGGATGCAATGGCGAGCCCGTGCATATTGGACATCTTGCCCTGATCCGACGCCATGCCATTGGTGGTGAAGCGTTTGATGTGCTCGACGGAGTGCATGCCCTCACGCACGGCAAGGCGGATATCCTTGGCGCAGACATCATGCTGGAAATCGATGAAGGCCTTGACGCCGGTGCCCTCACCCGCACCTTCGGCAGCGCCGATCATACCGCCGGTCCAGCCACGGGCATTCTCGCCGGAAAACTCCACAGCGGAACCGCCAGCAGCCGCCGCTTCGGCAATCACCGCCGCAAGATCGTCCGTGCCGTTGCAGGTGCCGACGGAAACACAGTCCTGCACATGGATATCGGGCAGGAAGCGCTGGTTAGCCGCGTCAAACTTCAGCTTGCCGCGTGATTGCGAAAACAGATGTACCGACGGCGTCCAGCCGGCGGAAACGACGAGCGCATCAATGGCGATCTTGCGTTTGTTGGAGCCACCATTGCGGCCAACGGTCATGGACGACACGCGCAGACGCCCGGCCGTATTGTAAACGCTGTGGCCCGCCAACACTTCGATGTTCAGCGCCCGCGCCTCATCCAGCAACCGCCGATCCGGGTTCTCGCGGCAATCGACGATGGCGGCGATCTTCACGCCGGCCTTCTTCAGGTCGAAAGCCGTTTCATAGGCTGAATCATGGGCGGTGTAGACACCGACATTGTGGCCGACAGCCACCCCGTAGTGATTGAGATATGTGCGTGCCGCCGATGCCAGCATGATGCCCGGACGGTCATTATTGGCAAAGACCATGTGGCGCTCGATCGCGCCCGCCGCCAGAACGACTTTTTTGGCGCGCACCTGCCACAGCCGCTCGCGTGGCTGGTGTCTGGCGGGCGTGGCGAGGTGATCGGTCACGCGCTCTGCCAGCGCCACGAAATTGTGGTTGTAATAACCGAAGGCTGTCGTGCGGGTCAGAACCCGGACGTTAGGCAGGGACTTCAGTTCGGCGAGAACCTTCTGCGCCCACTCATAACCGGGCAGGCCATCGATAACCGCTCCCGTGTCGAAGCGCAGCGCGCCGCCGATTTCGGCATTCTCATCCACCAGAATGACGCTGGCGCCAGTATTCGCCGCAGCCAGCGCTGCCGTCAGACCGGCAACGCCACCACCGGCCACCAGCAGGTCACAATGGGCATAACGGCCGGAATAATGATCCGCATCGGGTTCGCTCGGCGCCTTGCCGAGACCGGCAGCGCGGCGGATGATCGGTTCATAGATCTTGTGCCAGGCGGCCTTCGGCCACATGAAAGTCTTGTAGTAGAAGCCAGCCGCAAACATCGGCGAAAGGAAGTCATTGATCGCGCTGATATCGAAGGACAGCGACGGAAAGCGGTTCTGCGAGGCAATGATTGCACCGTCGAACACATCCTGCACCGTTGCGCGCACATTCGGCTGCTTGCGCATGCTATCGCGTGAGACGTCGATCAGCGCATTCGGCTCTTCCGGCCCTGCAGACAGGAAACCGCGTGGCCGGTGATATTTAAACGAGCGGCCGATCAAATGCACGCCGTTAGCGAGAAGCGCTGAGGCAACCGTGTCGCCTTCCAGCGCGGAATAAATCTTGCCGTCGAAGGTAAAACGCGCCGTTCTGGCCGGCGTCAGGCGGCCAGCGCCCTTTATACGGTAATCGCCGCTCATTGACCGGCTCCCTTTTCTCCAGACAGGACAGTCTCGACATCCGGCTTCGGCTCGCCGGCCCTGTAGGTCATCAGGAATTTATCGCTGACGGAGTGGCGGGCGGCGTTAAAGAACCGGCCGCAACCATGGATATGCCGCCAGCGCTCGAAAACGAGGCCCTTGTCATTGTCGCGAATGAAGAAATACTCCGCGAAAGCTTCGTCCGAGATATCGGCGATGTTTTCCGGCCGAGCGATATGGGCTTCGCCCGCCCAGCGGAATTCCAGTTCGGAACGGTCTTCCCCGCAATAGGGGCAATGGATCAGAAGCATCGTCGCTCCACCTAGAGAGAATTTTCCGGAAGGACGCTTCCGGCGGGTTGGTCACATAGCCGCTTTCCCATCGCAACAAAGGGGGAAAGCCGCGTCAGAAGCTGCGCGAAATTATCGAAGGGGCGTAGCGCCGAGGCCCGGCCCATATTGACGATGGCAACCGCCATCATGTCGGTATCGATTGCGAAGGGATAGTCCTGCTCGCCATCCTCCTTCTCGCCGACGAAATAGACCATCTTGTCCGCGAGACTTGGAGCACACAGCAGCAGGCCTTTTTCCGCCACGAAAGGCCAGTCTTTCTCACCCTGCATCTTCGCAATTTTTTGACTGCGAAAATCCTCGGCCTCGGGAATGATGCTGCCGACGGGCACGACCGCGACCGCGCCAGATATATTGATCGCAAGCACAGCCGCCGCCAGCATCAATGCGCCACCGCGGCAGCGGCGGCCTCATCGATGAGCCGGCCGGTGCGGAACCGGTCGAGTGTCAGCCCGGCGGCAAGGCGATGCGGCTCACCGCGGGCGATGAGATGGGCAAAGAGATTGGCCGAACCCGGCGTCGCCTTGAAACCACCCGTACCCCAGCCGCAATTGACAAAGAGGTTCGGCACCGGCGTCACGCTCTGGATGGCCGAACGGTCGGGCGTATTGTCGGTAATGCCGCCCCATTGGCGCATCATCTTGACACGACGGAAGATCGGGAACAGCTCGCAGATGGCATCGAGCGTATGGGTGATGATCTGCAGGCCGCCGGTCTGGGAATAGGAATTATACTGGTCCGTGCCAGCGCCAATGACCAGTTCCCCCTTGTCGGACTGCGAAATATAGGCGTGCACCGTGTTGGACATCACGACGCAGGGGAAGATCGGCTTCAGCGGCTCTGACACCAGCGCCTGCAGCGGGTTGGAATGCAGGGGCACCCGCACATCCGCCATCTTCATGAGAACCGAGGAGTGGCCGGCGGCGGAAACGCCGATCTTCTTGGCGCCGATGAAACCGCGATTGGTTTCGACACCCGTCACTGCCCCGTCCGGCCCGCGCCTGATGGCCGTGACCTCGCAATTCTGGATGATGTGCACACCGCGGTCGGAGGCGGCGCGGGCATAGCCCCAGGCCACCGCATCGTGGCGCGCCGTGCCGCCACGGCGCTGGAGTGCTGCGCCATTGATCGGATAACGCGCATTGCCGGAAATATCGAGCGGCGGACAATAGGCTTTGGCCTGTTCGGGCGTCAGCCACTCATTGTCGATACCATAGAGACGGTTGGCATTGATGTGCCGGCTGAAGGACTGCCGGTCGTGAATATTGTGCGACAACATCATCACGCCACGCGCTGAATACATGACGTTGTAATTGAGATCCTGGCTCAGGCCTTCCCACAGCTTGAGGGAATGCTCGTAAATATCCATGCTCTCTTCATAGAGATAGTTGGAACGGATGATGGTGGTGTTGCGGCCGGTATTGCCGCCGCCAAGCCAGCCCTTTTCCAGCACCGCGACATTGGTGATGCCGTGTTCCTTTGCAAGATAATAGGCCGCCCCCAGCCCGTGGCCGCCGCCGCCGATGATGATGACATCGTAATCCTTGCGCGGCTCGGGTGATGCCCATTGCGCATCCCAGCCTTTATGACCCCTGAGCGCCTCACGCGCCACGGCAAAAACGGAATATTTGCGCATTCGCAATCTGCTCCTCAAGAACCGGCCAGAAACCGGAAGCATAGTTCCGGCCTGTATCATACACATGGCAAATCGGGATGGGAGGCAATATCCATTTTGCGACGCCGCAATGCTTTTGTTTCGACATGACCGCGAGAATAGCGGAGGGGTCGCATTTTAGCTGTTGTTTGCGGGTTATCGGCTGGACTTGGCGTAAATGATCTGATAATGCACGACACCAATCGCACGGCTAAAAAGGCCAAGCGAACGATTTTGTGTTTGCGTGCGAATGCCTTTATTCGCACAGCAAGATAACCAAACTAAAGGAACGGGTTTAACGTGCAGGTACTAGTCCGCGACAATAACGTTGATCAGGCGCTTCGCGCCCTCAAGAAAAAGATGCAGCGCGAAGGCATTTTCCGTGAAATGAAAATGCGCGATTATTACGAAAAGCCCTCCCAGAAGCGCGCCCGCGAAAAGGCTGAAGCCGTTCGCCGCGTTCGCAAGCTGGCACGCAAGCGCGCACAGCGCGAAGGTCTGATTGCGGCCCCGCGCGCGAGCCGTTAATAGGCCGTCTTTTGGACGTTTTTGAATGCTTGTTGGGCGGGGGCGATCAATTCGCCGCCGCTCTTTGTGTTTGTGGTCGGAGACAAATCGTGGGACAACGATTATGAGACCGGCCTGCGAGGGAACCCACACCGAATGATCGCTGTCGATGCCTGTGTTGTGAAAAACTCCGATGCCTCCACGCGGCGGGTGCCATTGAAAAACAACAGAGGGTTTCGTGCTTCTCTGGTCGTCTGCACCGTGCTCGCCGGTCTTTCCGGTTGCGCGACATCCAACCAGACGGAAGACGTGTTCAGGATCGACCGCGCCCAGGGCTCGCAGGAAAACATCGCCTCGCTCACCTCGGTCATCAACGCCAATCCGCAGGATCCGGAAGGCTACAATGTCCGTGGCTCGGCTTACGGCCGCGCGGGTGATTCCCGCCGCGCCATCGAAGACTTCAACAAGGCATTGCAGCTGAACCCGCGCTTCTACCAGGCTTACGCCAACCGCGCGCTGGTTTATCGCAACTCCGGTCAGCAGCAGCAGGCCCTGCAGGATTATAACGCCGCCCTGCAGATCAACGCGAGCTATGATGTGGCGCTGATCGGCCGTGGCAATCTTTACCGCCAGTCGGGACGGGTCAACGAAGCGTTCGACGATTTCTCCCGCGCCATCCAGCTTGAAACCACGGATGGACGCGCATGGCACAATCGCGGCTTGATCTACCAGCTGCGCAACCAGCACGCCCAGGCCATCGAGGACTTCTCCAAGGCGATTTCCCTGTCTTCCACCTCGCCGGAACCCTATAACGGCCGTGGCCTCTCCTATGTCGCCTTGAACGACGACGAAAACGCCTTCGCGGATTTCAATCACGCTATTTCGCTTGATGGCAACGTCGCCGAATCCTGGGCCAACCAGGCGTTGGTCTATGAGCGGCGCGGCGAGATGGCCAAGGCCGCCAAGTCCTATTCCCACGCGGCGCGGCTCGATCCGAAATACAAGCCGGCGCTCGATGGTGTTGCCCGCACACGCGGCGCCAGCGCCTCCTGAAGCCAGGCGGACGCCAACAAAAAAGCCGGCGGTGCAAAGCACACGCCGGCTTTTTTATGAGAAAACTTAAAGCCTCAATGGCTATCGCGACGAGCCTCGGGGGCAGCATCGCCGGACCACAATTCGGCCTGCACCGCGTTTTGAAATTCCATCACCTCGTGCCGCATGGCAGCGTCTTCATAGCCCAATCCCGTCAGATAAGCGGCCAGTTCACGGCACTCCCTGCGCCAGAAATCATTCGCCTCCACACCATGCAGACGGTCAAGCATGGTTGCGCACCGTTTTACGTCGGCAATGCGGTTCTTTGCCGGAAAGGCGATTACTTCTGAACTCGTCGTCACGCGGGCACCCTGCTCTTCGAGGAATCAATACCGACTTTTTAAAGGCGAGATGGTTAACGAAGTCTGCAGGGCGGCGGAGACAACCCGCAATAGCCTATCAAAGAGCGATTCTATGCCTGTCCGAAGCCAGAAACCGGGTTTCAAAACAGACCCGACAGAGGGAAATCATCGATTACCAAGGAATTTACCAATCAAGATTACCGAAATTTCATGCTGCGCCAGATAGAAGAAGTATATGTGTGTTGAAACAACACCAGTCTCATCGTATATTTCTTGCAAAGAAAAAAAATGCCGCAGCGCAGCCAAAAACGGAGAAATCGTTCTCGGGAGGAGAGCACCATGTATGCACCTCGTGTTTTTTTCAGCATGATCGGTGCGTTGCTTACCTTTGCGGTTGCTACATATTTCATTCACGGGTCGTTCTATACGGCGTTCATCCAGACCCTCATCTGCGCCGTCCTTCTGCAAGTCGGTTATTTTATTGCAATTCTGGTTCTGGTCGCCCGCGAAAAGCGCCGGTTGCGTGAGACATTCGCACATGATCGCAGCGCTGAAACCATGACGGCCGAAACAGCCAAAAGCGCCCCGCCGCATGGCGCGAAACTCACCGATATGTAAGCTTTCAAGCATCGGCTTTTATTGCGTCGCAAAAAAATCGCTTGCATCCACATCCCTGACACTTTCTGCTGGCCAAATCCTGACGGTCGTCAAAGCAAAAGGACATCCCATGGTGAGTGGTTCACAGCCCATTTGCGTCATCATCGCTGCGAAAAATGCATCCGAAACGATCGATATCGCCATCCGCTCCGCGCTTGTGGAACCGGAGGTCGGCGAAGTGGTGGTGATCGACGATGGTTCCACCGATACGACAAGCGATGTCGCGCATGCGGCAGATGACGGTAGCGGTCGCTTGCGGGTGGTGCGATTCGACGTCAACCGCGGACCTTCCGCTGCCCGCAACCATGCGATCTCAATTTCATCTGCGCCGCTTATCAGCATCCTCGATGCGGACGACTTTTTTTTCAGGGGCCGTTTCACCGCCATGCTGGCCGATGATGACTGGGATCTGGTCGCCGACAATATCGCCTTCATCCAGCAATCGGTTCCGGGCGCATCCTCCATGCAGCCGGCCCGCTTCGAACCTGAGGCCCGGTTCCTGTCGCTTGCGGAATTCGTGGAAGGCAATATTTCCAGGCCCGGCGTGGAGCGCGGAGAGACAGGTTTCCTGAAACCGGTGATACGCCGCAACTTTCTCGACAAACATGCGCTGCGCTACGACGAGGCCCTGCGGCTGGGCGAAGATTACGAGCTTTACGTTCGCGCGCTTGCCGCCGGCGCCCGCTACAAGGTCATCCGCCATTGCGGTTACGGCGCGATCGTGCGCGGCAATTCGCTGAGCGGGCGTCACAGCACCGAGGACCTTCGCCGCTTATACGAGGCGGACAGGTCCATCCTCGCTGGCTGCAGGCTGTCCGCCAACGAAGCGGCGATCCTTCGAGAACATGAAAAACATATCCGCGCCAAATTCGAGCTTCGCCATTTTCTCGATGCGAAAAAGCAGAAAGGCATGGGCGGCGCGCTAACCCACGCTCTTGCACGCCTGCCCGCCCTGCCCGCCATCACGCGCGGTATCCTGACCGATAAGACCGCGCGTTTCCGCAAGCCGTCGCAGCCGGTGCGGGACGTGCGATATCTTCTGGAGGGGACGCCGGTTTCGTAAGGGGAAAGACAACCTCGGCTAATTCTCCGCCGTCATCCTCGGGCTTGTGTGGACGATTTGTGGTTTACTTGGATGCATCAGCCGGGCAGCGCAAGCCCGGCTGATGCAGGCAGGCGGCCGTTTTTTCGGGCTGGTTTAGACAGCCGAGGTCAAGCAAGGCCCTGCCTGCTCCCTTTGACCCCGAACGGTTGATCGGGCTTTTGCCCGCACCACAAGCCTGGGAGCAAGGCCATGATACACGATATCGCCGTCGTCGGCATCGACGTTTCCAAGCAGTACTTCGACATCCATATCCACCCCACCGGCAAAAGCTTTCGTTGCGGCTCGTCACCGGATGAGATCGCACAGCTGGCCCGGCGCCTTAGGGAACTGGGGCCGGTGGCCGTCGGCCTCGAAGCCTCGGGCGGTTATGAAAGCAGGCTGGCCGATGGTCTTCATGCCGCCGGCCTTGAGGTTTATGCCGTCGCCCCCGCCCGCGTGCGCGGCTTTGCCCGCGCCATCGGTCAACTGGCAAAGACCGACCGGATCGATGCGGCCATGATCGCTCGCTATCTGATGGCGGTGCGGTCCAACCTCACCCCTCACGCGCCTGATCCTTCTTGCCGCAGGCTGAGTGCGATCGGCGCCCACCGCCGACGCCTGCTGGCCGAAAAGAGCGGGCTCGTCAGCCAGCTCGACACTATCGACGAACCGCTGGTGCGCGACCTGATCGAGGAACGCCTGCGGACTATCGCACAGGATATCGCCACATTGGATGCGGCAATCGGTGATGTGCTGGCGCAGACGCCGCGGTTGCGCAAAAGCCATGCGCGCCTTCGCCAGGTCACCGGCGTCGGGCCGGTCCTGGCAACGGCACTGCTTGCCGACATGCCGGAACTGGGCAAAGTCTCCTCAAAGGTCGCCGCCGCCCTTCTCGGTGTCGCGCCCTATGCGCGCCAGTCGGGCGCATCGGACCGAAACGGACGATGTGCGGGCGGCAGAAAGCACCTGCGCGACATCGCCTACATGGCCGCGCTCAGCGCCATCAAGGTAAGGGACCCTGTCCTCGGCGACTTCTATCAAAGGCTCAGAACGCGCGGTAAGCCCTTCAAACTCGCCATGATCGCAACCGTGCGAAAACTCATCACGATCCTCAACGCTATCGCTCGATCAGACCCTGCTTTCCAGCAATAACTCCACGGTTGCTTGTCCCGAGGATCTACGCCGTATCGTATAATCGGTCGGTTGCAGATGCTCGGGACAGGCCCGAGCATGACGATGGAGACGTTAGAGGATGGCATCCTCAAGCAAATGCGGCAGAAAATTCTCTGCCGCATCCGCTCTTCACCCTCAAAGATAATCGCGCTTGATCGTTTCCAGAACGGCGGAAAAACGCTCCTTTCGCTCTTCCAGCCTGCCATCCGGGCTGAGACGTGGTTCCGCCCGGCTTGCCTGCCAGAGCGCGAGCGTGGAAGGGGCGGCCAGAACCTGCTTGGCCAGCTTGCGCAACGACGTTGACTGGCTTTCCTGCGGCCTGACCAGCACATCGCCTTCATGCGCCGGGCCCCCATGCGCCAAAACGGAGCCGGTCTCGGCAATGACGGGGGCTGGCGGCGGCGGAAAATTCATGCCCCAGAAGCGCGAGCCCTTTTTTGCCGCCTCGGCACGGGTGGAAACAGGCACGTAACGCGGCTGATATTCCACGCCGACGGTGCCTGCCCAATCACTCCATTTGAAGCTGTTGATCGAGGGGGATGTGCTAACTGCGACCCATGGCACGCGGAACGCATCGGCAAGGATTGCGCCATGCATGGATTCGGCGACGATGAATTCCGATTGGGCAATGGCACGGATGACCGATTTCGCCTCGCCGCGCGGGTCTAGATAGGTCAGCCCCGCCGGTTCACAGACCGTTTCCCACATGCCAAATTCCGCCGACTCCCAATGGGGAACGAAGGTCTTCTTGTGGAGTTTCGGCAGGCCTTTGAAGTCCGGCATCTCGGTGACCATGACGGCGGGATCGACGATGCCCATTTCCGGCGTAAGCCCGAGCTTGGCGGCGGTTTTTTCGCCGCGCACACAGCGAATATCCCAGAACCCGGTGCCCGTATCCGGCACCGCGCCATAGCCATAACCGCTGCCGATGACCAGCTTGCGCTGTTTTGCCGGCAGCAGGGTGTCGTTCAGCACGGTGCCGACGCCGACAAGCATGACATCGTCATGCACGTCGCGCAGGCCTGGAAGCAGAAAATCCCACAGCCACAGATTGAGATCGTCACCGAAATTGCCGTGATGCGATTCCCAGTGGTAAGGTTTCATGAGGTCACTCCTGGGTGAAAAACATATAAATTCTTGCAGGCAAGAATTCGCTCATCTTGTACGAACGATTTTTCCTGCGCCGAGCTCAAAAGCGGCGCGCAGCAGTGCGGGATCGCGCATTGCCCATTTCAAGAGCAGCCCGAATTCGGGAATTTTACGCCGTTTCAGATTGCCCGCCTGACTCCACAGCGCCTGTTTGCGGGCCGTGTTTTTATAGGAAGCGATCGATGCCACATCGGCCGGCCGGCGGGAAAAACGTCCCTCCAGAGTGTCGAGTGCCACCCAGGTATTGAACTGCTGACGCAGGAATTCCGGCGAGGCATTATCGATGCTGTGGAAGATATTGACCCCCATGCCGCGCATCGCACCGGCATCGTCACAGAGCAGCGTCCGCTTCGATGCAAGGATGGAATCGCAGAAAAACAGTACATCTTCCGCAGCCAATCTCAGCGCCGGATCGAAGCGTATCTTTTCAAAAAGCGGACGGCCAATCACCATGCAGGAGAGGTGCAGGAAACTCCAGTTCCGTAGCATGACGCTTGCGAGATCCGGGAGTTCGATCACCAGCGGCTTCTCGGAAAGCCTTGCCGCACCTTCGTTCTTTTCCAATTCTGAAATGGCGAAATGGTAATAAAATTCGTCACTTGCCTGCATCGACGCCCAATAGCACTCGCCGCCATAGGTCTCTAGCGCGAAGGCGGCATTCCGCAGATGATCGGGTGTCCAGATATCGTCCGAATCGAGAAAAGCTACGTAATCGCTACCATCAGGCACATTGTCGAGACCGGTATTGCGCGCGCCGCCAGGCCCGCCATTGGCCTGCTTAATGACAAGAATCCGGTCTTTCTCACCCTGCGAAAGTTCCGCAAGTTCGCTTTCGATCGGATATGGCGATTCGTCATCGACGATGACAAGATCGAAATCCTGGTAAGTCTGCGCAAAAACCGATGCGAGTGCACGTCCAAGAATTCCGTGCTGCTTTTGGTAATAGGGAATGACGACAGTAAATCTTGCCATTGTTTCGCCCCTTGCGTTGATCAAGAAGTGTCGGGCCCGATCCTAAAAGCGGCCCCGATGGTATCGGCAACTCCCAACCGGCGATCCTCCCCGCCGGCCTCCAGAAACAGGATGCTTGTATGCCCCCAGCTCCAAATGTAAAGACCATCACCACCAATGTGGGGTGGAGCGTCCTGTCAAAAACAGGGACATTCGGGCTTAAGTTTGTCACGGTCCCCATTCTTGCAAGACTGCTTTCCCCGGAAGAATTCGGCGTGGTTGCAGTAGGACTTACGGTTGTACAGTTTCTGACCATGATTGCCGGCGCGGGGCTGACCTCTGCGCTGATCGTCGAAAAGGAAGAGGATATGGATACGATCCATACCGTCTTCTGGGCCAATCTGGCGATTTCCTGCACCATGGCCGCCGTTCTCTACATCTTCGCGGAATTTTTCGGCGGTCTGCTGGGCGCGGTGGAGAGCGCTTACCTGCTGCGCATCATGGCCTTCCTCATTCCGCTGCAGCTCGCGGGCGATGTCGCCTATTCGCTCTTGGCCCGACGCATGAACTTCAGCAAGGACGCGCTCTGGAGCATGGCGTCAGAAAGCATTGCGGCGGTGGTCGCCGTGGCTCTGGCGCTTCTCGGCTTTGGGGTCTGGGCGCTCATCATCCAGCTTTTTGCGGCGGCCCTCATCCGGCTTGTCGGGCTTTATGCCGTTTCGCGCTATTGCCCGCGCTTCGTCATGAAACCGCGCCGTCTGGTGCCGCTTCTCGGCTTCAGCTCCGGGCTGATGGGCTCGGAAATCGCCAATTTCGTCACCTTCCAGTCACCGATGGTGGTCATCGCCCGGCATCTTGGCCTTGCCGATGCCGGCGCCTATTCCGCCTCCAACCGCTTTGCCAGCATTCCCAACCAGGTGGTGCTCTCGGCGGTCATGGGCGTGTTGTTTCCCGCCTTCAGCCGCATGATGGACGATCCGCAACGTCGTCGCGATGCGCTGATGTTCAGCACGCAGGTGCTGACCGTGCTGCTGGCGCCGATGATGTTCGGCCTCTGGGCCGTGGCCGAGCCCGCCATGCTGGTCATCTTCGGGCAGAACTGGGCCTATGCCTGGCCGGTTCTCGGGCTTCTGGCTCTGTCAAAAGCCATTCTGACGCCGTGCAGCACCTTCATCCCCTATTTGAAGGGCGCGGGGTACGGCCGTGTGCTGTTCTGGTCGGCGACGATCCGCGCCATCGTCACCACCGTCGCGGTCTGGCTCGCCGCGATTTATGGCACGCTGATCGATGCCATGGTGTGGCTCTGCATCGTCAATGCGGTAACGCTGGTCGCCTATTCCTGGGCGGTGTTCAAGGCGAGCGACACGCCGTTTCTCCGCGGCCTTTATGTCAGCAGCAGGCCAATGATCGCAGCGTTGATCATGGCTGTTTCGGTGCGTTATCTGCTTCATATGCTTGCAGACCGTGTGCCAAGCGCCACCCTTCAGGTTCTCGTCGGTGCTGCCGTCGGCGGCGTCATCTATGCGGTGCTGATCCTGTTGACGGAACGCGCGCTGCTGGGGAAAATCTTCGGAATGGTGAAATCGCGGCGCATGCGGGATGCTGCAACCCAAGGTTAGAAAATTCGCGGAAAAACGCGCCTCATTTCCGCCGTTAAGCGACCTTGCCGCGGTGATTTCATTCACTGCGACAAGGCAGCACCCCCTCTCTTTTTGCGGCGCAGCATCACGACAAATGACAAATTCACACGCTTCAGCGATTTTTAACGATGCGTGATTTTAGAAAAAATCTATTAATTTCAGTTATTTGATTTTTTAAGATCGCGGAAATGGCGCTGACGCCAGACAATCACCCGCAAAATCTAATCTTGTGTTTTTCCCGCGTCGCCACATTTTATCCCAAAGTCGAAACCAGACTTTCCAGTGCGGGCTTAAGTTCGCTCTGGTTGCAACGCGGCGTGGGGAGACGCCGCCAATAGGGGTGACTGATGTGACTGTCGATCAGAACCTATCCTCCCGTATCAATTTGATGCGCATATTGTTGATTTCAGGAATCGTGTTCGTCCATGTGCCGCACGATGCCGAAACCAGCCCATTTCTTGGCCTTTATGGCTTCTTCGACTGGCTGCGGGTTTTTCTGGGCGATGCGCTGTTTCGCATCGGCGTGCCCTGTCTCAGCGCCATTTCCGGTTACCTGCTGTTTCGCCGCGGCATGAGTGGTTTCGATTATCCGGCGACGATCCGTTCCAAGTCGAAAACCGTGCTACTGCCCTTCCTTCTGTGGAATGGTGCGCTGTTTGCCGCCGTGTTGCTCATCCAGCTCTTCGATCTGGGCGTGGGGTATTTCCCTGATCTGTGGAATGCCAGCCCGCGTGAAATCATCAGCCACGGTACGGCGCTCGAAGAGCTGCCGGTGAATGTACCGCTGTATTTCCTGCGTGACCTTTTCGTCTGCATCCTGCTGTCGCCGGTGCTCGCCTTTCTGATGCGCCGGTTCGCGCTGCCGACGCTCGCGATCCTGCTCTTCATCACCGCCATGCCGGACCTGACGATCTTCATCGTCCAGAAGAAATCCATCCTTTTCAGTTTTTCGCTCGGCATTGCGCTTGCGCTGCACCGTGTCGATGTCAAGGCTCTCGATCCCTATGCCGTGCCGATCATGGCGCTGACCTTTGCGGCTTCGGCCATGCTGGCCACCGGCCTTTATTTCACCGGCCCGGAATTCACCTTCTGGCTCAACATGTCACGCAATCTTTTGGCCGTCTTCGGCGCGCTCGGCTTCTGGGTTTCCTCCGCTATCCTGATCCGCAGCCGGCTTGGCCAGCGGCTTGCCGAAACCGGCAGCCTGAGCTTCTGGATTTTCTGCGCCCATTACCCCCTGCTCGTCATCATGTGGATGGTGTGGAACAAGGGCGGACCGGATTTCTACCCCGCTTTTTATATTAGCGCGACGCTTTCAGCCTTCGTCATTCTGGTGATTAGCAATGCTCAGACCCGCAAATACCTGCCGGCCGTCTATGGCGTGCTGACCGGAAGCCGCAGCGGCAAATCAAAACCGAAAGCCGATTTTACGGCAAAACGGGGCGCCATCATCGGCCCGCCCACATCCGAAACACTTTATTCGCAACGACAGAGGTGAACCAATGACAACATTTGTCACCCGCGTTCAGACACGCATCTTTCTTGCCACAGCCCTTTCGGCCACAGCTTTTGCAGCGCCGGTCCATGCGCAGGAAGGCAACGGCACGTCCTTCATCGAGAACTTCGATTCCATGGACAGGTCATTCTGGTACGTTTCCGACGGCTGGAACAATGGCGCGCATCAGAACTGCACCTGGTCGAAGAAACTGGCGACGGTGGAAAACGGCCAGCTGACACTCGGTTTTGAAGAAGCCAAGGCGGGCGAGCGCAACTTCGCCTGCGGTGAAATCCAGACCAAGGGGCGGTATCGCTACGGCACCTATGAAACGCGCATGAAGGCCGCCACCGGCTCGGGTCTGAACTCGGCCTTCTTCACCTATATCGGCCCGACCGACAAGAAACCGCACGATGAAATCGATTTCGAGGTGCTGGGCAAGAATACGGGCAAGGTGCAGCTCAACCAGTATATCTCCGCCAAGGGCGGTAACGAAAAACTGGTACCGGTGGAAGGCGGAGCCGATGCCGGCTTTAACGATTACGCCTTCGTCTGGGAGCCTCAGCGCCTGCGTTATTACGTCAACGGCAAGCTCGTCCATGAAGTGACGGACGAGACGAAAATCCCGCAAAGTGCCCAGAAGATTTTCTTCAGCCTGTGGGGCACCGACACGCTGAAGGATTGGATGGGCGCCTTTTCCTATTCCGGCGCAACGCAAATGATCGTTGACCGGTTTGCCTTCACGGCGCTCGGCGACAAATGCCAGTTCCCGGAATCCATCGCCTGCGCCCTCAACTGACTATTTTTTGAACCGAAACGTAGGCCGCAGCGTCTTCGACGCATGAAAGCAACCGGAACCCCTGCATGACCCATGTCCTTTATCTCGCGCATGATCTGTCGGACCCCGCCATTCGCCGGCGGGTGCTGACCTTGCTTGCGGGTGGGGCGCGGGTGACGCTGGCCGGCTTCCGGCGCGGAAATAACCGGCTCGCGGGCATCGACGGCCTCATGCCCGTCGTGCTTGGGGAAACCGCCGACGGGCAGTTTCTGCAGCGCATGGCGGCGGTGGCGAAAGCCAGCCTCTCGCTTGGCAAGACCTTGGGCGGCATTCCGGTTCCCGATGTCATTCTTGCCAGAAACCTGGAAATGCTGGCGCTGGCAAAGCGGGCCATGTCGATCTATGCCGGGCAACCGGCGCTGGTTTATGAATGTCTCGACATTCACCGCCTGCTTCTCAACAAGGGCAAGCCCGGACAGCTGCTGAATGCCGCCCAGCGTTATTTCGCACGCGATGCCAAACTGCTGGTGACGAGTTCCCCGGCCTTCGTGGAGCATTATTTCAAACCGGTCTCGGGCCTCAACCTTCCGGTACTGCTTCAGGAAAACAAGGTTCTGGCGCTTGACGCCACCGTTGCCGCCACACCGCAACCACGCGCTCCCGCACCCGGCGAGCCTTGGAAAATCGGCTGGTTCGGTGCGCTGCGCTGCCGCAAATCGCTCGAAATCCTCGCTGAATTTGCCCGCCAAATGGAGGGCAAGGTCGAAATCATCCTGCGCGGCCGGCCAGCCTATTCGGAATTTGCCGATTTCGACGGCTTCGTTGCCGCTGCCCCGCACGTGCATTTCCATGGGCCTTACAAGAACCCCGAAGACCTTGCCGCCATCTATAACGAGGTGCAGTTCACCTGGGCGATCGACTTTTTCGAGGAAGGCCAGAATTCCAGCTGGCTGCTGCCCAACCGGCTTTATGAGGGCTGCCTTTACGGCACCCTGCCAATTGCGCTTGCCGGCACGGAAACCGCCCGCTTCATCGAAAAGCGCGATATCGGCTTCGTTCTGAACAAAGCGCAACCGGACGATCTGGCTACCCTGTTCGGCCAGATGGACCCGCAAACCTATACGAACGCCTTCAACACCCTCTCGGCGACAGACAGGAAACAATGGCTGACCGACCGCGACGATTGCCGTCTGCTAGTGCAGCAATTGTCCTCTCTTGCCAAATCCGCTTCCGGCCATGCCCGTGAAGCGCAGTTTTCACCCGTGTAGTGCGTAGGGGGCAAATCATGGAAGGTCTTGGTCATTCCGGCATCAGAACGCTGATCGTCATACCCTGCCTCAATGAGGCGAAGACGATCGAGGGACTGCTTGTCAAATTCACCGGCGCGATGCAGGGGCGTCTTTTCCGCATCGTGGTTGCCGATGGCGGCAGCACGGACGGAACCCGCGATATCGTTTCCGCCTTCGCCGCAAAGGATGATCGCGTCACGCTTCTCACCAATCCCAAGCGCATCCAGAGCGCCGGCATCAACCTTGCCGTTGCCACCTTTGGCCAAGAATTCGACTATATGATCCGCATCGACGCCCATGGCGATTATCCGGATGATTATTGCCAACGGCTGATCGAGGATGCGGAACGCACCGGCGCGGATTCCGTCGTCGTCGCCATGGATACGGTCGGCCACGGCCTGTTCCAGAAGGCGACGGCCATCGCCCAGAATTCCAAGCTCGGCAATGGTGGCTCCAAGCACCGCGAAGGCGCCAAAGGCCACTGGATCGACCACGGCCACCACGCGCTGATGCGGATTGCCGCTTTCGATGCCGTGGGCGGTTATGACGAGAGCTTCAGCCACAATGAGGATGCCGAGCTGGACTTCCGCCTGCGCAAATCCGGCTTCCGCATCTGGATGACCGACAAGACCCGCATGACCTATTATCCACGCGCGAGCGTCATGCCGCTGTTCCGGCAATACCTCGCCTATGGCCGCGGCCGGGCGAAGAACCTTTTGAAACATCGCTCGATCCCGAAAATCCGCCAGATGATCCCGCTCGCCGTGCTGCCGGTTTTCATCCTCGCGCTGCTGTCGCTTGTGCATTGGGTGGCACTTATTCCGCTCGGCCTCTGGATCGCCGCATGTGTGGGGTATGGCTTGTGGATGGCAATAGGTCAGAAAAACCCATACGGCCCGCTCGCCGCCTTTTCGGCGATGGTGATGCACCTGGCCTGGTCCACCGGCTTCTGGCTGGAACTCCTGAAATTCCGGGGAAGAAAGGCTGTCTCATGACCGACAACACCGTCACCCGCCCAGATGATTCGAGAACCGTCGATATCGGCATCTGCACCTACAGACGCCCGGCGCTCGTCGCCACACTTCTGTCACTCTTCGAGCTGGAGGTGCCGGAAGGCGTGACGGTTCGGCTGATTGTCGCCGATAATGACGAGGAGCCGAGCGCCAAGGCGAGTGTCGATCGCCTGCGCGAAAATGCGCCCTTCGAGATCACCTATGTGCATTGCCCGAAATCGAATATTTCGATTGCCCGCAATGCCTGCCTGTCAGAATGCAAGGCGGATTATCTGGCCTTCATCGACGATGACGAGACCGCCCCGCCGCACTGGCTCTCCGCCCTTCTGGAAAAGGCCGATGAAACCGGCGCGGAAACCGTTCTCGGCCCGGTGACGGCGGTTTACCGGGACAATGCGCCGGGCTGGATGAAACGCGGCGACTTTCACTCGACAGTCCCCGTCTGGGTCAATGGCGAGATCATCACCGGCTATACCTGCAATACGCTGCTCAAGATGGATGCACCCTCGGTGAAGGGCCGGCGCTTCGCGCTGGCGCTCGGCCAGAGCGGCGGCGAAGATACTCATTTCTTCTCGCATCTTCACGCCGCGGGCGGGCGTATCGTTTTTGCGGAAGACGCCGTCTTGTCGGAGCCGGTTCCGGAAAATCGCGCAAGCTTCATGTGGCTTGCCAAGCGCCGCTTCCGCTCCGGCCAGACCCATGGCCGTGTGCTGGCCGAAAAGAAGCCCGGCGCACGCCGCGTGGTGCAGGTGCTGAAGGCTGGCTCGAAAGTGCTGTATTGCGGCGTATTTGCAGCCTTAAGCGGCTTCAACGCCGTGCGCCGTAACCGCTATGCACTGCGTGCCGCATTGCATATGGGTTCGATGAGCGGCGCCTTCGGCGTGCGTGAAATCCGCCAATATGGCGCGGTGGAGGCGACCTGATGGAAAACCTCGCCTCGCCGCCCGATATCAGCTTCGTCATCGCCGCCTATAATGCCGCCGGTACGATTGAAGCCGCCGTTCAAAGCGCGCTCGACCAGCAGGGTGTGACGCTCGAAGTCGTCGTCGTGGATGACCGTTCCGCCGATGACACCATTGCGCTCGTGGAAGGTATCGCCATCATCGATCCGCGTGTCCGTCTGCTTGCTCTCGCAGAAAACCTCGGTCCGGGCGGTGCACGCAATGCCGGGATCGAAGCCGCGACCGGACGCTGGATCGCCGTGCTCGATTCCGACGATGTCATCCGCCCGGAGCGCTCCGCCTGCATGATGTGCCGGGCGGAAGCCGCCAATGCGGCAATTGCGGTCGATAATCTCGATGTCGTCTATACCGACGGCAGGCCCATGGAGACGATGTTTCCGGAAGAATTTCTGGAGGAACGGCCGGTTCTCACGCTCGAGGACTTCATTTCCTCCAACATTCTTTTCCGCGCCACCTTCAACTTCGGCTACATGAAGCCGATGTTCCGGCGCGATTTCCTCAATGGCGAGGGACTGCGCTTCCGCGAGGATATCCGCATCGGCGAGGATTATATCCTGCTCGCCTCGGCGCTCGCCGCCGGCGGTCTTTGCGTCATCGAACCGAAGCCGGGTTATGTCTACAATATCCGCGAAGGCTCGATTTCGCGCGTGCTCGAACTTCATCACGTCGAAGCGATGATGCGGGCGGACCAGGAGTTCCTGAGCCATTACACTTTGCTGCCCGCCGCCATGGATGCGCAGCAGGCGAGAGCCCGCAGCCTGCGGCTGGCGCATAATTTTTTGACATTGGTGGAAAACATCAAGAGCCGCTCAGTACTGGGCGCCTTGAAGACCACGATCAGGGATCCCGCCGTGCTGGGGCACTTAAGAATGCCCATTGCGGTGCGGCTGAGGAGGCTGCGGGACGCCATGTTTGCGCCCGCGGCGAATACAGGGGTGAAAAGACAGATTTCGTGAAATTGACGCGTGGACGAAATCTGCGCGGGGACTGGGGACAGATCAAACCTTGATGAAGGAGAACGCGATGGACCTGAACAAAACTGTCAGAAAAGCCGTCATTCCCGTAGCTGGCAACGGCACACGGTTTTTGCCCGCCACCAAGGCGATGCCGAAGGAAATGCTGACGATCGTCGATCGTCCAGTCGTGCAATATGCCGTTGACGAAGCCATGCAGGCCGGCATCGAACATATTATTTTCGTGACGAGCCGCAACAAGACCGCCATCGAAGACTATTTCGACAGCGCGCCTGAGCTCATCAATACGCTCACCCGCTCCGGTAAGACCGTGCAGGTGCTGCAGCTGGAAAAGATGCTGCCGGTTGCCGGCACCGTCAGCTATACGCGCCAGCAGGTGCCGCTCGGTCTCGGCCACGCCGTCTGGTGCGCGCGTGAACTGGTTGGCAAGGAGCCTTTTGCCCTGCTTCTGCCTGACATGGTGTCTTACGGCGCGCGCGGCTGCATTGCCGGGCTGATGGAGCTGTATGACGAAGTCGGCGGCAATATTCTCGGCGTCGAGGAATGCCTGCCCGAAGAAGTGTCGTCCTATGGTGTCGTCGGCGTCGGCCAGAAGGTCAATCACGGCTTTTCCGTCACCGAAATGGTCGAAAAGCCGGAACCATCCAAGGCGCCTTCGAATTATTACCTGAATGGCCGTTACATCCTGCAGCCGGAAATCTTCGATATTCTCGCCAGACAGGAGCGCGGCGCGGGCAATGAAATCCAGTTGACCGACGGCATGAAGCGGCTTGCCGAAAAGCAGGGTTTCCATGCGCAGAAATACAGCGGGCGCACTTTCGACTGCGGCAGCAAGCAGGGCTTCATCGCCGCCAATGTTGCCTTTTCGCTGATGCGCGCCGACATGGAGGCGCAGGTTCTCGCTTCCGTGAAGGAGCTGGTGGCAAACCACGAAAGCCGCGTTCGGGCGGCCTGACTTTAATCGCGCCGCCGGGGAGGCGGCTGGCGCACCAATAACGGGGGGCGGGAAGGCGAGCCAAGGCTCGGCTTCCCGCGTACCATTTTTAATTCACAAGGTAGGTCCATGCACCACAAGACCTTTAAATCCAACATCGGCTTTCCGGATTCCGGCAAGGATTCCGACACGTTTATCGACCTCGACCGCCTGTGGGCCGCCGTGGTTCGCCGTGCCAATGTCATTGCCGCTTCGGTCATCGCCGCCGTGGTTCTGGCCGGCCTTTATCTGGTGCTTGCGACCCCCGTTTACACCGCGATGACGCAGGTGCTGCTGGATGAAAGCCTTTCCCGTTATGCGGAAGAGGAATCGCCGGTGCCTGCCGCGCAGATCGTCGACAACCGCATTGCCAGCGCCGTGGAAATTCTGAAATCCAAGGAAATGGCATTGACCGTGGTGGACAAGGCCAAGCTCGATGAGAACGACATCATCGTCAATCCGCCGATGTCGCCGGTAGAGCTCGTCAAATCCTCCGTGCGCGGCATTCTCGATCTCGTCCTGCCGGGCGATCCGCCGGTTTCCGAAGCCGCAATCCGCGCCGGACGCCGCGAAAAGGCCGCCGCAATTCTGCAGCAGTCGCTAACGGTAGAGCGTGTCGGCCGCAGTTCCGTCATAGCCATCTCCACCCGCTCGACCGACCGGCAGCTGGCCGCGCAGATCGCCAAGACCTATGCGCAGGCCTACCTCACCGAACAGCTGAACGCCAATTTCGACGCCAGCGAACGCGCCTCGGTTTGGTTGCAGGAGCGCATGACCGACCTCAACCAGCGCGCCCAGGCGGCTGAGCTTGCGGTGCAGAAATTCAAGTCGGACAATAATATCGTCTCCTCGCGCGGCGAGTTGATGTCGGAAGGCCAGCTTGCCGATCTCAACGGCCAGTTGATTGCGGCTCAGGCGGATGCCGCAACGGCCTCTGCCCGCTATAACCAGTATAAGTCGATCATCGACCGCGGACCTGACGTGGCTGTTGATAACGCCGTCGTTTCGGCACGCGACACCGACAATTCGGTCATTCAGGATCTGCGCAAACGCTACATCACCATTTCCGACCGGCAGCAGGGCATCGTCCAGCAATTCGGCGCCGATCACCCGCAGGCGATCGCACTGGATGCCGAAAAGAAAGAGGTTTCGCGGCAGATCTATCAGGAACTGCAACAGCTGACCGGCAGTCTGAAGAACGAATTCGACGTCGCCAATTCCCGCGTGCAGTCGTTGCGCGACAATATCGAAGGCGTTGCCGGCCGCAATTCGCAGGCCAATATCACCATGGTGCAATTGCGCGAGCTCGAGCAACGGGCAACCGCGCTGCGAACCCTCTACCAGTCCTATCTCGGTCGTTTCGAGGAGGCCTCGCAGAAACAGTCGCTGCCGATCGCCAAGGCCCGCATCATCTCTGAAGCCGGTCTGCCGACAGCCCCTTCCAGCCCGAAAAAGACCATGACCATGGCGCTTTCGGTCATTCTCGGCCTGATGCTGGGCGGCGGTATTGCTGCACTTCTCGAGTTCCGCGACCGGTTTTTCCACACCGGCAACGATGTGCGCGACAATCTGCGCATGCGCTTTCTGGGCTACCTGCCGTTTATCGGCGAAAGGGGCGTGGAAACAGCAAAACCGGGCACCAGCGCCGCCACCCCCGGCGGCGAGAATGCCACGCTTGATGAAAGCGGTCAGGTCTCGTTCCAGAAGATGCTGCGTCTTGCGGTCGACAGCCCGCGCTCCAGCTTTGCGGAGACGCTGCGCAACGTGAAACTGACGGCGGATGTCGTCATTCAGGAGCGCCAGTGCCGGGTCATTGGCGTCATTTCCTGCCTGCCGAACGAGGGCAAGTCGGTCGTGGCGCTCAATCTGGCCGGGCTGATCGCCTCCACCGGCAAACGCACCCTGGTGGTGGATGCCGATATCCGCAATCCCGGCCTCAGCCGCATGCTGACCACACGGCAATCCGCCGGTCTGGTGGAAGTCGTTCTTGACGAAATTCCATGGACCCAGGCGGTGAAGGTCGATACGCGCACAAAGATGGGCATTCTGCCGGTTTCCACCAGCAACCAGTTCGCCCATTCCAGCGAATTGCTGGCTTCCTCCGGCATGCGCAAATTCATCGATCAGGCACGCGAGGCCTGCGATTACATCATCGTCGACCTTGCACCGGTGGTCCCCGTCATCGACGCCAAGGCCTTTGCGCCGCAGGTGGACGGCTTCGTTTTCGTCACCGAATGGGGCAAGAC
This sequence comes from Agrobacterium sp. 22-210-1, assembly GCF_053522525.1. Lineage (NCBI taxonomy): Bacteria > Pseudomonadati > Pseudomonadota > Alphaproteobacteria > Hyphomicrobiales > Rhizobiaceae > Agrobacterium > Agrobacterium sp. 22-210-1. The sequence continues at coordinate 141,901 of NZ_JBNWCI010000005.1, forward strand.
GCCGATCCAGATGGTGCAGAACCTGATGGCCAACGAACCGCAGATCGCCAACAAGACGCTGGGCATCGTGCTCAACAAGACCGACATGACGGAATTGCAGCGTTATGCCGGCCCGGGTGGTTCGGAGCATTATCACGAGAGCTTCTCGGCCTATTACGGCGACGCCAAGCCGCCGGTGAAGGAAAACGCCTGATAACAGAACGGCCCGGGAAACCGGGCCGTTTTCATTCTATTGAAGTTTAAAACGACAGGCCTATGGTATTACCCCACAAAACTGCGCATTGATGGCGGCACCGTCATAATCAAGCAGGACCTGTTTTCATGTCATCACCCATCGCCTTTGTTTCGCGGATGAATGCGGAAACGGAAGCCGTCTGGAAGCACGCGCTTCGTGCCGCCATGCCGCAGGAAGAAATCCTCTCCTTTTCCGAATTGACCAACGAGCAGAGACGGGCCGTGGATTTCGCCATCGTCGCCAATCCCGATCCGGCCGATATTGCCGCATTGCCGGGCCTGACGTGGATTCACAGTCTCTGGGCGGGCGTCGAGCGGCTGGTGCTGGAACTGGGCGACAAGGCTCCGCCCATCGTCCGGCTGAAGGATCCGGAGCTTTCACGCGTCATGGCCGAAGCCGTGCTGGCCTGGACTTATTATCTGCAACGCGACATGCCGGCCTATCGCGACAACCAGCAGAAGACACTCTGGCAGGAGTTCGATTACCGCCATCCGCGCGAGATGACCGTCGGCCTCCTTGGCCTCGGCGCACTTGGCGCGGCCGCGGCCGAACGCTTGCGCCACGCCGGCTTCAACGTTGCCGGCTGGAGCCGCTCCGCCAAGGCGATCGGCGGCGTGGAAACGCTGACCGGGGATGACGGGCTGCAAACATTGCTGGAAAAGAGCGACATTCTCGTCTGTCTCGTGCCGCTCACCGATGCGACACGCGGTCTTCTCGATGCCGGCCGTCTCGCCGCGATGAAAAACGGCGCAGCACTCATCAACTTCGCCCGTGGCGCGGTCATCATTGCCGAGGATCTGATTGCGGCACTCGATTCCGGGAGGCTTTCGCATGCCGTTCTCGATGTCTTCGAGCAGGAGCCATTGCCCGTCTCTTCCGCCTTCTGGCAGCACCCGAAGGTCACCGTCCTGCCGCATATTTCCGCGCCGACAAGCCGCGAAAGCTCAGCCCGGATTGTCGCCGGCAATGTTTACACATGGCGCGAAACAGGTACGCTCCCGGAAACGGTCGATATGGCGCGCGGTTACTGACCCTGCAAAAATGGCAGGCGGCCTATTCGGCCGCCACCGTTCCGCCTGCATGGGCCAATTCGACAGCGGAGATGATCTGCTGTTCGTCATAGGGCTTGGTCAACAGTACCGCATTTTCTGGCGCACCTTCGGGCAGATGGCTATCACCAGTCGCAAAGACGACGGCCATGCCCGGCTTTCGGCGCAGGGCCTCCACTGCCAGTTCACCGCCCTTCATGTCAGGCAGGCCGATATCGGTCACGAGAACATCGATATGTTCCGCCTCGACCACCTTCAGCGCCTGTGCCGCATTTCCGGCTTCGACGACAATAAAGCCGCAATCGGACAGCATCTCCGTCGAATTCATCCGGATCAATTCGTCATCCTCCACCAGAAGGACGCGTATCGTGCTGTTTTCGTTGGGCCGCGCGGCTTCCGCTGGCTTTGAATGACCCGATGCCGATGCCGGCCGTGCCTTCGACAACGAAACCTGCTTGCGGTTGGCGATGACGTGGCGAATGCGCCGCGCCAGCGCTTCCCGCGTATAGGGCTTGGAGAGAAGTTCCACCCCGGCATCCAGCTTGCCGCCATGCACGATGGAATTTTCCGTATAACCCGAGGTGAAGAGGACGGCGAGATTGGGCAGGCGTTCCTGAGCGCGGCGCGCCATTTCCCGGCTTTTCAAAGGCCCCGGCATCACCACATCGGTGAAGACGACATCGATCGGGACGCCGCTTTCCACCACCGTCAGACCCGCCTGCGCATCGCGGGCGGTGAGTACGCGGTAACCGAGATCGCTCAGCGTCTCGACAACGGTGCTGCGCACCTCTTCGTCATCCTCAACGACAAGTATGGTTTCCGTTCCACCCTCAACGGGGCCGGTATGCACCACCACTTCACGATCTTCGTCGGCAGCCGAGCGCGGCAGATACATCTTGACCGTCGTGCCCTGCCCTGGCTCACTGTAGATATTGACGTGGCCACTGGACTGTTTCGCGAAACCATAGACCATAGAAAGGCCAAGGCCAGTGCCCTTGCCCTCCGGTTTGGTCGAAAAGAAAGGCTCGAAGACCTTTTCCAGAATTTCCGGAGACATGCCGGAGCCGGTGTCGGTAACGGCGAGCATGACATACTGCCCCGCCGAAACCTCGGAATGTTTGCGGGCATAATCACGGTCGAGAACCGCATTGCCGACCTCGATCGTCAGCTTGCCGTGCCCTTCCATGGCGTCGCGCGCATTGATCGCCAGATTGAGCAGCGCATTTTCCACCTGGTTGGGGTCGGCATAAGTGTTCCACAGGCCGCCGGAGGTGATGACCTCCACCTCGATCGCCTCGCCGAGTGAACGGCGCAGCAGATCATCCATGCCGGTGACAAAACGGGCGATGTTGATGACACGCGGCTCCAGCGCCTGACGCCGCCCGAAGGCCAGAAGCTGGCTGGCGAGCTTTGCGCCGCGATGGACGCCGGCAAGCGCGTTTTCCAGCCGCCGCTCGGCCCGCTCATTGCCGATCACATCCTTCGACAGCAATTGCAGATTACCCGCAATCACCTGGAGGAGATTATTGAAATCATGCGCCACGCCGCCGGTCAGCTGACCGATGGATTCCATTTTCTGCGCCTGCTGCAAGGCTCTTTCGGTCTGGCGGCGTTCAGCCATTTCCGTCTCGACGCGGGCTTCAAGGCCTTCGTTCAACTGGCGAAGCTGCTCTTCCGCCCGGATACGGTGACGAATCTCGCGCTCGAGATTGCTCGCATGGTCCTTGAGGGTGTTTTCCGCCCGGCGCTGTTCGGTGACGTCGGTATGGACACCGACCCATTCCGCAATGACGCCGGCCTTGTCGAAAATCGGTACGCCACGGATCGCAAAGGTACGGTAGACACCGTCATGACGGCGAACGCGATGTTCCCACACATAGGTCGCTCTGGCCGAAACCGCCTTTTTCCAGCTTTCGAGCGAATGTTCACGGTCGTCAGGATGAACCGCCTCAACCCAACCGGCCCCCTGATATTCCTCAAAGCTCTGGCCGGTCAGCGCCCCCCAGGCGGGTTGCTCTCCCAGCATCCTGCCATCGGCGCTGTTGGTCCACAGCACGCCATGCACGGCATCCACCGCCGCACGGAACCGATTGTTGCTGAGCAGTATTTCCTGCTCGGATCGTTTTCTATCCTCGATATCGATGATCAGCACATAAATGCCGTCGATGGAGCCATCGGCGATGTAGCGCGGAACATAACGGATTTCAGCGGCGCGAGTGGTCCCGTCCGGTCTCTGGATCACGGTATCGGAAACGATCTTTTCACCGCCGAGTGCGCGGTCGAGATAGGCCCGCCGGGCCTCGAAAAACGTCTCGCCGACAATCTCGGGAACACTGCGGCCGATCACCTCGTTGGCGCTGCGACCGAACCATTCCAGATAACCGTCATTAGCAAACTTATAAACGTAGTCGCGATCGACATATCCCACCAGGATCGGCAGGGCGTTGGTAAGCCGGCTCAGTTCCTTACGGCTCTGCTCCAGCGCCTCCACCGCCTTCACCTTGTCGGTGTTTTCAAGGACGGTGCACAAGACACCATCCACGGTGCCGCCATCATTGTAGATCGGCGTGTAGAACAGGTCGAAGATGACCTCTTCCGGCAGGCCATTGCGCATCAGCGTCATCGGCTGGTCGCGATAGGCCATGACCTCGCCGCGAAAACCCGCCTCCAGAATGCGGCTGTTCCAGTCCCAGATTTCCGGCCAGATACCGGGCACCGTGCCGCCCAGCGCCCGGGGATGATAATTGCCGGCTATCTCCGCATAACCGTCATTATAGATCATCACGTGATCCGCGCCCCACATCAGCACCTGCGGAATGGGAGAATTAACGACGGAATTGGCCTTCTGCCTCAGGTTTTGCGGCCATTCGTTAATCGAACCGAGCGATGTCTTCGACCAGTCGAAAACGCGCACGAGCTCACCCGTTTCACCGCCACCGATCGGCCATACCGGGGCAGCACGAAGATTGGTCATTCAATATCACCACAAAAACAGAGACGAAATTTCCCGTAATACAGAACCGGATAAAAGTCCAAGAAAACAGAAGCTTCCGTTTATTGTTCCCGGCTTTTCGCAATTTCGGAAAAGTTCCATTTTTTGCAGGACGTCCGCAGGGGCGCCCGGCAAGGTTAAGGAACATCGCCGCCCCAATGTCGCAAATTGTGCACCCTCACCCGTAATGGTGGGCAATTGCCGGACAATTGATTGACAATTGCCATCCTCAATACGCCAGAAATTGCCGCAAACGGAATGGCAACAAGGGAATTATTAACGCTCAATACGGGCGCTGACGGTCGCGGTGCCGTCCGCACCCGGGTCTTCGCCACACCGCGACCAGAGGGAACAACAATGAAAATACTTTTGGGTGCCACAATCTTGTCCGCCGGCTTCGCCTTTTCAGGCGGCACAGCCTTCGCCGCCGACTGCGGAAACGTGACCATTGCCAGCATGAATTGGCAATCCGCCGAAGTCGCCGCCAATCTCGACAAATTCATTCTTGAAAACGGCTATGGATGTTCCGCCGAAATCGTCACCGGCGACACCGTACCGACATTGACCTCCATGGCCGAAAAGGGCCAGCCGGACATCGCTCCCGAAGCCTGGGTCAGCCTGCAGCCGGAAATCGTCAAACAGGGGCTGGAAGGCGGCAAAGTCGTCACGGCCGCCAAGATCCTGTCGGATGGCGCCGTTCAGGGCTGGTGGATTCCGAAATATGTCGCCGACGCAAATCCCGATCTCAAGACCATTCCCGACCTCTTCAAGCACCCCGAACTCTTCCCCTCCCCTGAGGACAAGGCGAAGGGCGCCGTCTTTAACGGCCCGCAGGGCTGGGGTGGCACGGTCGTCACCGCGCAATTGTTCAAGGCGTTCGGTGGTGAAAAAGCCGGCTTCACCCTCGTCGATACCGGTTCTGCAGCGGGTCTCGACGGCTCCGTCGCCAAGGCTTACGAGGCAAAGCAGCCGTGGGTCGGTTATTACTGGGCGCCCACCTCGCTGCTCGGCAAATATGAGATGGTAAAGCTCGGCTTCGGCACCGAATATGATGCGGCTGAATGGAAGCGCTGTACATCGGTTGCCGATTGCGCCGATCCGAAGCCGAACGCGTGGCCGATCGACGACGTGCAGACGCTGGTGAGCAAGACCTTTGCCGACCGTGCCGGCCCGGCCATGGACTATCTGAACAAGCGCGCCTGGACCAACGACACCGTCAACAAGCTGATTGCCTGGATGACAGACAATCAGGCGACCGGCGAAGATGGTGCCAAACAATTCCTGAAGGAAAACGAAGCGCTCTGGACGGGCTGGGTGTCTCCTGAAGTCGCACAAAAGGTCAAGGCCGCCCTTTAAGGTCGGCCCGGCATATCTGCCCGGCAACCGGCGTCCGCCAGAGGCGGCGCCGAGCCGCATCGATGCCCGAAAACCAGCCGGTTCTCAAAAAAGCACGATGCGCCGGTTCAACAGGAATAGAGCGTCCCGCCTGGCGTCACCGAAGACGCGGCGGCGCTCTGGCGATTTTACTCCCGGAGCGCAGCGGATATCGATCCCCGCCTCCGGTTCGTCATGGAGAACAGGATATGGAATGGCTTTTCAAATTTCCGGCCATGAATGACGATGCCCTGCGTGCGCTGAAGAAAGTCATCGATGAAGGGTTCCGGGCGTTTACCCGAACCTATGGCAGCGCAATAGAGGGGCTGTTCACACCCCTTCAGAGCTTTCTCATCTGGGCGGAAAGGCTTTTGATCGGCGCGCCCTGGCCGGTCGTTATTCTTATTGTCGCCGTGCTCGCCTGGCTCGCCAGCCGCAGCGCCACCATTGTTGCCCTCTGTTGCGGCATTCTCTTCGCCATCGGCTGGTTCGGCATGTGGGAGGATACGATGAAGACGATTTCGATGATCTTCGTCTGCGCCGTGCTGTCCATCGTCATCGGCCTGCCGATCGGCATCGCCATGGCGCGCTCCAACCGCCTGCAGAGCGTGGTCAATCCCGTTCTCGACGTGATGCAGACGATGCCGAGTTTCGTCTATCTCATTCCCGTCGTCATGCTGCTCGGCATCGGCCGCGTGCCCGGCGTCATCGCCGTCGTCATCTACGCCATTCCGCCGATGATCCGGCTCACCAATCTCGGCATCCGCATGGTCGACCGTGACGTGCTGGAAGCTGCCGATGCCTTCGGTTCTTCGAAGCGCCAGAAGCTCTTCAAGGTGCAGCTGCCGCTGGCGCTGCCCACCATCATGGCCGGCATCAACCAGACCATCATGATGGCGCTTGCCATGGTCGTCATCGCCTCCATGATCGGCGTGCAAGGCCTTGGTCAGCCGGTGCTGAAGGCCATCGCCAACCAGTATTTCACGCTCGGCGTGTTCAACGGGCTTGCCATTGTCGGCATCGCCATCATCTTCGACCGCATCAGCCAGGCCTATGGCCTTCGCCTGCAAAAACACCGGGAAGTGGCGCATGGCTAGTCAATCGATCGAAATTCGCAGCCTCTACAAGATTTTTGGCTCCAAGGCGGCAGATTTTGTCGAACCCGTCAAAGCCGGCATGTCCAAGACGGAACTCAACGCCAAACATGGCCATGTGCTCGGCCTGCGGGATATCAACATCACCATGCCGGGCGGGCAGATCACCGTCATCATGGGCCTTTCCGGTTCCGGAAAATCGACGCTGATCCGCCACGTCAACCGGCTGATCGACCCGACCGCCGGCGAAATCCTCTATGGCGGCACCGATGTCTGTCGCCTCAGCGAAGCCGACCTTCTGGAATTCCGCCGCCACAAGACGGCGATGGTGTTCCAGAAATTCGGGCTGCTGCCACATCGCAACGTGCTGCAAAATGTCGTCTACGGCCTTGAGGTGCAGGGCATCGACAAGCGCGAGCGGGAGGAAAGGGCCGAAGTCTGGATCCGGCGCGTAGGGCTGGAGGGCTTCTCCAGCCATTATCCGAACCAGCTTTCCGGCGGCATGCAGCAGCGTGTGGGTCTCGCCCGGGCACTGACCAACAATGCCGAAATCCTGTTGATGGACGAAGCCTATTCGGCGCTCGATCCGCTCATCCGTGTCGATATGCAGACGGTGCTTTTGGAGTTGCAGAAGGAGTTGAAAAAGACCGTGGTCTTCATCACCCACGATCTGGATGAAGCGCTGCGGCTGGGCGACAAGATCGCCATCTTACGCGACGGCGAGATCATTCAGCAGGGTACGGCGGCCGAGATCGTCATGTCGCCGGCCGACAGCTATATCGAAGCCTTCGTGGAAGAGGTCAATCGCGGCAGGGTCATCCGTCTCGGCGCCATTGTCCAGCCAGAATTTTCCGGCCAGTCGCGGCTTCAACTCGATGCGGATATGACCGTTGAAGAAGGCCTGCGCGCACTCGTGCGGGAAAATGTCGGCAACGCTGTGGTCGTGGGGGAAAACGGCAAGGTGCTTGGCTCAGTTACCACGGATGCCATCATGCGCTGCCTCGTCAGGACCGCGCATAGTGAGGAAGCTGGGGCCGCTGAACGCCTGTTAGGTTAGCCTTCAAGCCATTTGGCCATTCCGTTCGCCGCCGCCTTACCGGTGGCGAAACAGGCAGTCAGCAGATAACCGCCGGTCGGCGCTTCCCAGTCCAGCATTTCCCCGGCAGCGAATATGCCGGGGAGTTTTTTCAGCATGTAGTTTTCATCGAAACCGCTCCACGCGATACCACCTGCCGATGAAATTGCCTCGGCGATCGGCCTCGGCCTCAGAAGCGGTATTTCCGCATGTTTCATCCTCGCTGCGACGAAATCATCCGGCACGGCCGCTATGTCGGGGAAGATTTCCCGCAGCAGTCCGACCTTGACGGCGGAAAGGCCGGCGGCCTTGCGCATGCGGTTCGCAAAACTCTCCTTCCGTCCAAGCTTCGCCAGATCCCGGCTGAGGCGTTCCACCGTGCGTCCCGGGGCAAGATCAACGGTGAGCGAGGCCTTGCCCGTAAGTTCCAGCCGGTCGCGCAACGCAGCGGAATGGGCATAAACCACGCTGCCCTCAATGCCATGTTTCGTGATTACGAATTCGCCCTGAAAGGCTCCGGCCGGGGAAATGGTGATGGTGGATTTCACCGCTTCACCGGCGAAACGCGCGCGAAAGACATCACTCCATTCGACGTCGAAACCACAATTGGCGGGACGGAACGGAGAAAACTCCACGCCTTTGGCCGTAAGCGCCGGAACCCATGCGGCATCGGACCCCAGACGCGGCCAGCTTGCGCCACCCATTGCCAGAAGCACGGCATCGGCCTTAGCTTCAACCGCGCCTGCCGGCGTCTCAAAAACCAGTTGATCGCCGGAAAAGCCTGTCCAGCGATGCCGTGTCCTGATGGAAACACCTTGTGCTTCCAATCGGGCGAGCCAGGCGCGCAGCAGCGGCGAGGCTTTCATGGCCTTGGGGAACACCCGGCCCGATGTGCCGACAAAGGTCTCCTGCCCCAGCCCATGCGCCCAGTCGCGCAGCATGTCAGGCGTGAAATCGTCGAGGGCGGCGCGCAGCCGCGGTTCGGCATCGCCAAAACGATGGCGGAAACTGTCGTAGTCTTCGGCATGGGTGATGTTGAGTCCGGATTTTCCAGCCATCAGCAATTTGCGCGCCACGGTTGGCATCGCCTCGAACACCGTCACAGTATTGCCTGGGACCGAGAGCATTTCGGCCGCCATCAATCCCGCCGGTCCGCCGCCGACAATCGCGACCCGCCTCGCCTTTGCCAAAACCCTCTCCATCACCATCTTCGCCTTTGAAGCCTTATACCGATTTCCGGATGCGAATATATGCGATATTGAACGCCCATGTTCACGCTCGACCGCGCCGTCACCTTTTCGCAGGATATCAAGAAAAGCCGCTTTATCGCCTTTGCCGCGCCGATAACCGGCGAGGAGGACGCAAAAAGCTTCCTCGTGGCGCATTCGGATCTCGATGCCAACCACAATTGCTGGGCGTGGCGCTGCGGTCAGACCTATCGTTTCAGCGATGACGGCGAACCCTCGGGTACGGCCGGCAAACCGATCCTTCAGGCCATTGACGGCCAACAGCTGGATAATATCGCCGTTCTCGTCATCCGCTGGTTTGGCGGCATCCTGCTCGGCAGCGGCGGCCTGATGCGCGCTTATGGCGGCACGGCGGCAGCCTGCCTTCGCCTTGGTGAAACCTCGCCCGTCATTGCCTATGTCAGCGCCACGCTGAGCTGCCCCTTCTCCGATCTGGCGCTGGTAAAATCCCGCCTTTCCGCCACGCAGAACCTGCGGTTGGAGAGGGAGGATTTTACCGGCACCGGTGCGGACATGCTGCTTTCCGTTCCGGCCGAGGAGGCTGAACGCCTGACCCGACTTTTAAGCGACCTGACCAGCGGGCGCGTCAATCTCCACATTCCCGACTAGCACGCCTGTCCGAATGCGAGATTCGTGCTAAGGAAGCGCCATGTCATCTGAGCTTTCCAACCCCATCTATAATCCGCCGCTCGAGCCCTGGCTCACCATCGTGCACCGGGATGACGATCTGCTGGTTTTGGACAAACCGAGCGGGCTTCTATCCGTGCCCGGGCGCGACCCGGCGCTCTCCGACAGCCTGATGACGCGGGTGCAGAAACAGTTTCCGAAAGCGCTGATGATCAACCGGCTGGACAAGGACACATCAGGCATCGTGCTGATGTCGCTGAACCGCAAGGCCCATGCCGCCATCGCCGCCCAGTTCGAGAACCGTGAGACGCGTAAATCCTATGTGGCCGTCGTCTGGGGCACGGTCGCGGATGAAGCGGGCGAGGTGGACCTGCCGCTGGCGATCGATCCTGACAACAAGCCACGCCATCGCGTGGACCATGAAAATGGCAAGCCGTCGCAAAGCCTATGGCGGGTGTTGGAGCGATTGCCGCTTCCGGCAACACGGCTGGAACTCACGCCCCTCACCGGCCGCACCCACCAATTGCGGGTGCATATGAAGGCGCTCGGCCATCCGATCCTCGGCGATGAATTTTATGCCGAGGGCGAGGCGCTCGCGGCCGCGCCGCGCCTGATGCTGCATGCGCAAGAAGTGGGCTTTCGCCATCCCGATGGCCGAGACGTCACTTATACCGTACCCTGCCCGTTCTAAGGCCTGCGATGAAAGAACAAGACGAAAGCTTCGTGGTGGATTTTGTCGGCGGTGCGGTCGGGCACCGTTTCCGCTCCGGCGAAGGGCGTGGACAGGCCCTGCCCAAAGCCGCCGGTTTTACGAAGGGCCGCACGCCAAAAATCGTCGATGCCACGGCGGGGCTGGGGCGAGATGCGTTCCTGCTTGCGTCGCTCGGAGCGGAGGTTACCCTCATTGAACGCTCACCGGGCATGCACGCCCATCTCGCGGACGGTATTCGCCGCGCATTGGAGGCAGGCGGCGCCTATGCCGAGGCGGCAGCGCGCATGACGCTGCTGCAAGGCGATTCACGCGAGTTGTTGCAAGAACTTTCACCCGAAGTGGTCATCGTCGACCCCATGCATCCGCCGCGCCACAACACGGCGCTGGTGAAAAAAGAAATGCGGGTGCTGAGAGAACTGGTGGGTTCTGATCCCGATCAGGTAGAGCTGATGGAGGTGGCGCTCGAACATGCAACGAAGCGGGTGGTTCTGAAATGGCCGCTGCGGGCTGAGCCGATGCCAGGCATTCGCAAGCCCTCCCATCAGATAATGGGCAAGAATACCCGTTATGATGTCTTCATGATCTTCGGGAAATCGACCGACCCGGAGGAATGATCAGCGGAAACTCGGCTTACGCTGCGCATTCATCAGCAGCTCGTGCCGCGAAGCGAACTCGCCGAAGAGTTTTCTCAGCCGGGTCTCTTCGGCCTTATCCAGCCGGTAACGGCGGCAGAATTCCGCAACATTCAGGATCGGCTTCGGTCTGTTCCCGTCTATGGTCCTGTTATCAATGATCTGCATGGCACCCTCCTTTAACCAGAGGGAAAACGTGATGGCGCGCTTGCGGTTCCTTACGAATTCACATGGATGAGAAAAGGGGCGTGCGACAGTACACGACCTCATCAAGTTTTCTTGAAACTCTCGCAGGAAACGAAATCCTCCCCAAATGGTTCTCTGCCTGACGTAAACGAAGGAAGGGAGACCCATGTTCCATAACAACCGATTTCTGAGTTCGACGATCTTATGTGCGCTGCTTGCCGTGCCGTTCGCCGGCGCCGCCCATGCACAGACCGCTCCGGCTGCCGAAACGAAACGGCCAAATGCGCCGGATCAGAAGCCGGCTTTCGAGGGCCAGACGCGCGCGCCGCAGGCAGCTGCCCAGCCGGACATTGAAAAAACCGTCGTCGCCGAGGGTCTTCCGCATCTCTGGTCGATGGAATTCCTTCCCGACGGCCGCATGATCGTCGCCGCCAAGGAAGGCGCCATGCATATCGTCGCTGATGGCAAGGCCGGCCCGGCGATCGCGGGTGTGCCCGAGGTGGCATCCGCCGGACAGGGTGGTCTTCTCGACATCGCGCTGGCTCCCGATTTCGAGACATCGCGTAAAATCTTCTTTTCCTTCTCCGAACCACGTGATGGCGGCAACGGCACCTCCGTCGCTTCGGCCAAGCTGGCCGAAGATCGCGGTGCGGCAAAACTGGAAGATGTCTCGGTGATTTTCCGCCAGATGCCCACCTATGACGGCGACAAGCATTTCGGCTCCCGCCTCGTCTTCGGACCTGACAAAGAGCTTTACGTCACCGTCGGCGAACGTTCGGATGCAACACCACGCGTGCAGGCCCAGGATCTGTCGAGTGGTCTTGGCAAGGTCTTCCGCATTGATGCCGAAGGCAAGGCTTTTGAGGGTAACCCCTTCGCCGGTCAGCAGAACGCCCTGCCGGAAATCTGGAGCTATGGTCACCGCAACCTGCAGGCCGCAGCGCTGGATGGAGAGGGCAGGCTCTGGACCGTGGAACACGGCCCGAAGGGCGGCGATGAGCTCAACATGCCGAAAGCGGGCCTGAATTACGGCTGGCCGGTGATTACCTATGGCGTCGAATATAGCGGCCGGTCGGTTGGCGAAGGCGTTACCGCCAAGGAAGGCATGGAACAGCCGGTCTATTATTGGGACCCCGTTATCGGCCCTTCCGGCATGACCTATTATGACGGCGACCAGATTCCCGAATGGAAGGGCGCCTTCATTGTCGGTGGTCTGGTGAGCCAGGGTCTTGTCATCCTGCATATCGATGGAGACAGGGTCGCGACCGAAAGCCGACTGCCGCTGGAAGCGCGCATCCGCGACGTGAAGGTCGGTCCGGATGGCGCGATCTATGCCGTGACCGAAGAGCGCGGCGGCGGCGAATCGCAGATTCTGCGGATCGCCAAGGCCGGCTGAGAAAACTCACGACTGGAACGACAGGCCGCCGGAACGAAGGCGGCCTGTTTTTCGTTTGCCGCAGCGTGAAACCTGCCGGAAAAAACCATGCCACAACCGCCCACCCGCCTTCTTGCCAAAATCGGACTTGCCTATGTCAACGATCAGGAGCCGGGGATTACCCGCGAGAAACGCGGACGCGGTTTCTGTTACCGTCTGCCGGGCGGAGAATTACTGTCCGACAGCGTAGAACTGAAGCGCATCAAAGCGCTCGGCGTGCCACCCGCCTATAAAGACGTGTGGATCTGCATTGATCCCACCGGGCATCTACAGGCAACCGGCTTCGATGCCCGTGGGCGAAAACAATATCGCTATCATCCTGACTGGCACGCCCTGCGGGGTGAGACGAAATTCTTCCAGCTCAAAAGCTTCGGCAAGGCGCTGCCCGCCATTCGTCGCCGGGCCATTGCCGATATCGAGAAACAGGATCACGGGCCGGAGATGACGCTGGCCGCGCTCACGCTGCTGCTGGATGCCGCCTATCTGCGCGTCGGCAACCGTTCCTATCTCGAAACCAACGGCACCTATGGCGCGACCACCTTGCTCAAACGCCACGTCTCCTTTGGTGAGACCATCGAATTGCGCTTTGCCGCCAAGGGCGGGCAGAAGGTGAAGCGCCAGTTGCGCCACCCCCGGCTTCAGAAGATACTTGAGGAAATCGCCGATCTGCCCGGAAAGGAACTCTTCGTCTGGCAGGATAGCGAAAACCGGGTGCATTCAGTCGATTCCAGCGATCTCAACGCTTACCTCTCCCGCACCGGCGGCGCCGGAATTTCCGCCAAGACGTTCCGTACCTGGGGCGGAACATTGGCGGCCTTCTGCGATGCGATGGAGCATGTGGCGTCAGGTGAAAAACCAAGCATAAAGGGCATGTGTCAGGCGGCAGCGACGGAGCTTTCCAATACACCCGCCATCTGCCGCAAGAGTTATGTGCACCCTGCCGTTCTCGAGATTGCGACGGAAGAAAAGGCACAGAAAAAGCTTGGCCGCATTTTGAAAGTCGGCGCAAAGCCCGTTTCCGGCCTCAGGGCGGATGAAAGACGGCTGCTTGCCTTCCTGCCGTAAGGCTCAGCGGCTCCCCGCCCATTCCGCCAGTTCCCGCTCGGCCCTTTCCAACGCACTGTAATTCAAAAGCTTGCGCAGGAAAGCCACCGTGACGGCGCGGGTTCGAAGATTATACCGGCCTTCCGCATCATCATCACCCGGCGCCTGATGCACGTTCAGCTTTTCATAGAGGCTTTGCAGCCGGTTCTGCACGCTGCGCAGCGACAGGTTGCGGCGGCGCGCAATCGCCTTATCGGTGAGGCCGAGTGCGACATCGACAAGGATTTCATATTCGGAATCGGTAAAGCCATGCGCCTTGCCGAGGCTCTTTTCCTGCAGGCCGCGCACTTCCCGGTCGATCACGCATTGCGCCTCGATGAAGATGCTGCGGAGCGCCAGCCGTAACCGATCGTCGGAGGCCGATTTCAGCACGTAGCCATAGGCAGCCCCTTCCGGCACGATGCGGGAGACGCCGCGCACATAGGCCTCGTCGGAATAGTTGGACCAGAACAGGATGCGTGTATCCGGCCTTTCCTTCCAGATGGTGCGCGCCGCCTCGATGCCGTTGCGCTCGTTCATCTGCAAATCCATGACAATATGGGCGGCCCGGTTTTCCCGCGCGAGCTTTTCACCGGTTCTGCCGTTGGCCGCCTCCAATACCTTGTCGCATTCCGGCAGGGCGGCACGCACGGCCTCGTTCAGATAGGCGCGGTGCAGCGCATCGTCCTCGACGATCAGCACGTCCATGTCACACATCCTCCCGCCGGTCGAAAGCGCTTTCCGGCAGCGTTACAGTAATTCGGGTTCCGGCTCCCGCACCGTTGCCGCCAATATCGAACCGCGCCGAAATCAGCCGCGCCCGCGTCTTCATGTTGCCGATGCCGAGACCGCCGGAGGCTCCGCCTTCACCGCCGCCGCTGCCGTCATCGCTCACCGTCACCCGCAACCCGCCATCGACGGACGAAAGCGTCACGGCAATGGCTTCCGGTTGGGCGTGGCGAATGGCATTGTTGACCGCCTCCTGCACGATGCGGAACAGCGAGATGGCCACCGTCTTGTCGAGCGTTTCCACCAGCCCGTCGGTCTCATCGGTTACCGACCATTCAATCGCATATCCGCTGTCACGGACGGAGCGGTCCACATAGGTCTCGATCGCCTGCACGACGCCGAACAATTGCAGGATGGAGGGTTTTGCCTCCTCGATGATTTCACGCAGGTCCTGCATGCAATGCTGCAGGCTGCGCACCACCGGCTCCAGCATCTCGCCCGAAACATCGGAGGCATGGCTCATACGTTCGATGCGCCGCGCCAGCCGTGTGAGATCCGCCAGCGTCTGGTCATGCAGATCCATGCCGATGCGCTGCCGTTCGGCCTCCAGCGCCTCGGTCAATTGCAGGGCGCCCAGCCGCAGGCCCTCTTCGCGAGCATTGGCGCGCGCCTCCTCGATGGCGGAACGCTTGGCCTGCTCGGCGGCGCGGATGGCGTAGAAATAGGGCGCCAGCAAATCCGCAACCGCGCGGGCATTGGCTACATCCTCCGCCCCATAGGCGTCCGACTGGTGTGACGAACAGCTGAGCGCGCCGATGATATCGCCATGCACCTTCATCGGCACATGCAGGCGGCTGTGCAGGCCAAGTTCGATGATCGGGCTCGAAAACGAACCTTCGAAGTGAAAGCGCGGATCGGCGCAGGCATCGCCGCTCAAAAGATATTCGACCGCACCGGAGAGAAGGGAACGGATCGGGCTGCCGGTCAACAGGGCCGGCGGCTGCCGGCTCCAGGCGCTGACGAGACCGCTCTCATAGGCAATATGGTATTTGTCATCCAGCTGCTTGATGCACACATCCATATGATCATGCGGGATAATATGGCTGATCTCGGTGGCGACCGCCTGAATGATGGCGTTGAATTCGAGCTGCCCGGCGAGCAACCGCGAAATGCCCATATAGTGGTGAAACAGAGCGCTTTTCGGCGTATCCAGCATGTGCGGGCACCCTCCCAAGCGCCTGCCTTCGACCATTGCGGCTGAGATGACCCTTCGGAACGCCGCATCATCCATTCTGCGCCGGGCAAGGCCGGTTCGTCCTGCGGGTTCCCGCATGCTTTCTGCGGAAACCCGCAGGAAGATTGCCGTGATCCGCCTGTACAAGCCAAATCTTCTTGGTCATTCTCGCTTGTACTGGGGAACGGAGCTCCAGTGCAACGGGATTTCGTCTGCTGCCGAGGAGATTTGCGGCGGGTGAGGGTTCCGGACCCGAAAGGGCAAGCCACCAGGGAGGAAAATCAATGGCTTTCAGGAAGATGCTTCTGGCGTCGGCCGCTGTCGCGTGCGCAGCCTTGCCGATCACCGCTCATGCCGATACGTCGGCGAAAAAAATCGCGCTTTCGAACAATTACGCAGGCAATTCCTGGCGTCAGGCAATGCTGACCAGCTGGGACAAGATCACCAAGCAGGCTGTCGCCGACAAGCAGGTCGCGAGCGCCGACGCCTTCACAACCGCCGAAAACCAGGCGACCGAACAGGCGGCGCAAATCCAGAATCTCATTCTGCAGGGTTATGACGCCATCGTCATCAACGCCGCCTCCCCCACCGCCCTTAACGGCGCTGTGAAGGAAGCCTGCGACGCCGGCATTATCGTGGTCTCGTTTGACGGCATCGTCACCGAACCCTGCGCATGGCGCATCGCCGTGGATTTCAAGGCCATGGGCGAAAGCCAGATCGACTATCTCGCCAAGGCCATGCCGAAGGGCGGCAATCTGCTCGAAATCCGCGGTCTTGCAGGCGTTTCGGTGGATGATGAAATCCATGCCGGCATTGCCGCCGGTGTCGCCAAGAACCCGCAGTTCAAGATTGTCGGTTCGGTCAATGGCGACTGGGCGCAGGATGTGGCACAGCGCGCCGTTGCCGGCATCCTGCCAAGCCTTCCCGAAGTTGCCGCCGTGGTGACGCAGGGCGGTGACGGTTACGGTGCCGCACAGGCTTTCGCCGCCGCCAAGCGCCCGACGCCAACCATCGTGATGGGCAACCGCGAAGACGAACTGCAATGGTGGAAACAGCAGAAGGATGCGAGCGGTTACGAGACCATGTCCGTCTCCATCGCCCCCGGCGTCTCGACGCTGGCTTTCTGGGTGGCGCAGCAGATCCTCGACGGCAAGGATGTGAAGAAGGATCTGACCGTTCCCTTCCTGCGTATCGATCAGGGTAATCTTGAGGAAAACCTGAAGACGACCCAGAAGGGTGGCGTGGCGAATGTGGAATATTCGCAGGCGGATGCGCAGAAGGCCATCGCCGCCAAATAAGCGGGCCGGTTCACAACCGATATCTGCGGCGCTCCGGAAACGGACGCCGCAGCAGCCAACACTTTTATCCGATTTTCAGATCACTGGCGTAATTGCTCATGAATGACATCATCGAGGCGGAAGAGGTCGTCGCCGCGCGCGGCGTGAAGGTCGTGTTCGGCGCGGTCAAGGCGCTGGACGGGGCCGATCTCATCATCCGTGCCGGGGAATGCCTCGGGCTCGTCGGCCATAACGGCGCGGGAAAATCCACCATCGTCAACGTTATCAATGGCGGGCTGACACCGCATGAGGGTTCCATTTCTTATCGAGGCGACCAGAACCGCCACGGTATCGCGGCCGCCCGTGCCAGTGGCGTGCGCTGTGTGTTTCAGGAGCTGTCGCTCTGCCCGAACCTCACGATCAGCGAAAACGTCCGCATCATGCATGCCGCAATCGGCGGCCGGAACTGGCGCAGCCGGGCACTGACGACGATCCGGCAGACCCTGGACGAGATATTTCCCGGCCATGGCATCGATTGTGAACTGACGATTTCCGAACTATCCATCGCCGAACGGCAGATGGTGGAAATCGCCATCAATTTCTGCCGCATTCCGCAGGCGCCGAGACTGGTGATCCTCGATGAACCGACGTCTTCGCTAGATGCCGGCCTTGCAGAGCAGCTGATGGAGTATGTCCGCCGTTTCGTGCGCGAGGGCGGCTCGGTGCTGCTGATCTCGCATATTCTCGGCGAAATTCTCTCCACCGCCACTCGTATCGTGGTGATGAAGGACGGCCGGGTGGTGGCCGACCGGAAGGCTGCGGAATTTACCACCCGCTCGCTGGTCGAAGCCATGGGCAGCGTCGTCAAGGAACAGGACAGGCGGCAGGGAGAAGGCCGCAAGGCAGGCGAAAAGGTGCTCTCCATGCCGGCGCGGCGCGGTGAAGGCCTCGCCTTCGAGGCCTTTCGCGGCGAGATCATCGGCCTTGCCGGCCTCGGCGGCCATGGCCAGACCGAAGCATTGCTCGATCTTTATCTCGCGCAGAACAGCAGCTGGCTGCCTTCGCGAAAGACCGATATCGCCTTCGTGGCGGGCGACCGCAGTCTGAACGGCACCTTCCCGCTCTGGAGCATCCTGAAGAACCTTTCCATCGCCTCGCTCAGGGATATTTCATCGGCAGGCATGGTGGACCGGACCAGGGAAACGGAACTTGGCGCACAGTGGAAACAGCGCATCGAAATCCGCACGCCTGATATGGGTAACAAGATCCTATCCCTCTCCGGCGGCAACCAGCAGAAAGTGCTTTTCGCCCGCGCGCTTGCCACCACCGCCAGCACCGTTTTGATGGACGACCCGATGCGTGGCGTCGATATCGGCACCAAACAGGAGGTCTATGACATCTTGAGAACCGAAGCCTCTCATGGCCGCACCTTCATCTGGTACTCCACCGAAATGGACGAAATCCGCCTTTGTGACCGGGTCTATGTCTTCCGCGACGGCGCCATTCAGGCGGAACTCGTCGGCGATGACATCACCGAGCAGAATGTGCTGGCCGCTTCCTTTGCCGGAGAAGACCACGCATGAAACTCTCCGCCAGCGCCCTTCGCCTCATCATTCCCGCCGCCTCGCTTGCCTTCCTGCTCGCCGCCGTCTTCTACATGCAACCGCGCGCCATGAGCTATAACGGCATGAACCTGCTGTTCAATCTGGCAGTGCCTATCGCACTTGCCACCATTGCCCAGATGCTGATCATGTCGGTCAACGATCTCGACCTGTCGATGGGCACCTTCGTCAGTTTCTGCGCCTGTGTCACCGCCACCTTCCTGCAGACGACACCGCTTCTCGGCATTGCGATCTTTGCCGGCGCGATTGCGGTTTATGCCGCACTCGGGGCCATCATCCATATCCGCGCCCTGCCCTCAATCGTCGTCACACTCGGCATGAGTTTCGTCTGGGGCGGTTTGGCCGTGCTCATCCTGCCCTCTCCCGGCGGCCAGGCGCCCGCCTTCATCCGGGCGCTGATGACAGCCAAACCGCCGCTGGTGCCGATCGCCATCGTCGCCAGCATCCTGATCGCGGTCGTTGCCCATTACATCGTCATGCGCTCCTCTTTCGGTGTGCTGATGCGCGGTGTCGGCGGCAATTTCCGCTCCGTCGAGCGTTCCGGCTGGTCGGTGGTCGGCATCCGCGCCGCCACCTTTGCGCTCGCCGGTTTCTTCGCGGTGCTGTCGGGCATCGCCCTTGTCGGACTGACGACCGCGGCCGACGCCAATATCGCCCTGCGTTACACGCTGCTGTCGATTGCCGGTGTCATTCTGGGCGGCGGCGAATTCGTCGGCGGAAGGGTTTCACCCGTCGGCGCTGTCATCGGCGCGCTGACGCTGACGCTTGCCGGCTCTTTCCTGTCCTTCATGCGCATTTCGCCGGACTGGCAGATCGGTGCGCAAGGCGCGATCCTGATCATCGTGCTGGCGCTGCGCATCCTGCTCAACCGTCTTGAAAAGCGGGAGAAAAACCAATGAACGGACTGTCATCCCTCTCGAAAAAACCATGGATCTGGTCGTTCGCCGCAACGGCTGCCGTGTGGATCGTCACCGTGCTCTTCACCGGCGGCGCAAGTTCCTTCGGGCTGTCGCATGCGGCGCTCACTTTCGCGGCCTTTTCCGTCATCGTCGGCATTGGCCAGATGTTCGTCATCACGCTCGGGCCGGGCAATATCGACCTCTGCGTTCCCGCAACAATGACGCTATCAGGCACGCTGGCGCTGAAATTCATGGATGTGTCCGACGGTCTCATCCTGCCGGGACTGCTGATCGCCATCCTGATTGGCATCACCATTGGCATCGGCAATTATGCGCTGATCAAGCTTCTGCGCATCCCGCCGATCATCGCGACGCTGTCGATGAGCTTCATCGTGCAATCCATCGCCATCTGGTCAAATCGCGGCCTGCGCATCAAGCCGCCGGAAACATTGGCGACTTTCGCCATCTCCAGCTCTTTCGGCATTCCGAACGTCGCACTCGTGGCGCTTCTCCTCTCGGTTATCGCATGGCTGCTGCTCGACCGTTCGTTTTACGGCCGCTGGATTTCCGCTATCGGCCAAAGCACCTTTGCCGCCCGCATGACCGGCATTCCGGTGGATGGCACCCGTTTCGTCACCTATGTCCTCTGCGCGGTGCTGGCGGCGATTGCCGGTTATCTGCTTGCCAGTTTTTCCGGCGGGGCGGCGCTCAACATGGGATCCGAATATCTGCTGATGTCGATTGCCGTCGTCGTCATCGGCGGCACGGCGGTGGCGGGTGGTGACTCCAACGTTCCCGGCATCTGGGGCGCCTCGCTCTTCATGTTCCTGGTGGTTTCGATGCTGAACACCTATGGTTTCGGCGCCGGCATCCGCCTCATCCTCACCGGCCTCATCATCATATCAGTCATTCTTCTGGCAAGTGGCCCCAAGGCCACGCGCTGACCCCAAACAACAAGCCCACAAGCGGACCACGCTCATGACCACAGACAACGCCTCCCCTTACGAAATCCACGATGACCGCTTCCGCCATCTGATCGTCGGTAATGCCGAGCTGGAAGAGCTTTATTCCGGCTGCCGCTGGGCCGAAGGGCCGGTATGGTTTGCCGATTTGAACTGCCTGCTGTTTAGCGACATTCCCAATCAGCGCATGCTGCGCTGGGTGCCGGATGGCGGTGTCTCGGTGTTCCGCCATCCCTCCAACTTCACCAATGGCAACACGCGCGACCGGCAGGGACGACTGGTTTCCTGCGAACATGGCGGCCGCCGCGTTACCCGTACCGAGGTCGACGGCTCGATCACCGTTCTCGCTGACAGCTTTGGCGGCAAGCGGCTCAATTCACCCAACGATGTGGTGGTGAAATCCGATGGCAGCATCTGGTTCACCGACCCCACTTACGGCATCCTCTCCGACTATGAGGGATACAAGGCCGAGCCGGAACAGAAGACGCGCAATGTCTACCGGCTCGATCCCGCAACAGGAGAGGTAACGGTCGCTATCGACGACTTCATGCAGCCGAACGGTCTTGCTTTTTCGCCCGATGAAACGAAGCTCTACGTTGCCGACAGTTCCTACAGCCATGATGTCACCCGCCCGCGTCATATCCGCGTCTTCGACGTGGTGGACGGCGCGAAGCTCGCCAACGGCCGGGAATTCTGCAACCTCGACAATGGCCTTCCGGACGGCTTCCGCCTGGATACGTCCGGCAATCTGTGGACCAGCGCCGGTGATGGCGTTCACTGCTTTGCGCCTGATGGCACGCTCATCGGCAAGATCAAGGTGCCGCAGACGGTTGCAAACCTCACCTTTGGCGGCCCGAAAAAGAACCGGCTGTTCATCACCGCAACGAAATCGCTCTATTCGGTATATGTGGCCGCAACCGGTGCGCAGACACCCTGAGACGCTGAAACCGTAAAATTCAGACCGCGAAGGAACTGGCAAGACGGCTTTGCCGCGTTATAAATGCGGCATGAGTGACGATTCCAGCCCCTTCCTGACTGATGACATGGAGTTCGACGGCGAAGCGCCGGCCGTTGAACCCACCAGCCGCATGCTGTCCTGGGCGCGCAATTCCGCCCTTTACCGGCTGGAACAGCGGATGATGACGGAAAAGCAGCTGCGCGACGCCATCATGCGCAAGGCGCGGGAAAAATTCCAGGAGATCAGCCCGGCGCAGGTGAAGGCACTCGGCGAATTTACCGTGACATTCGCTTATGGCATCAAGGCGCTTGATGATACGGCCTATGCGGAAATTGCTGTGCGGAGCGGCCAGCGCAGCGGCAAATCGAAACGTGGGCTGGCGCAGAAACTTCAGATCAAGGGCATAGCACGGGAAACGGCAACGGCCGCGTTGCAGGAGACCAACGATCTGGTCGCCGCCGTCATCTTCGCGCGCAAGCGCGCCTTCGGGCCGTTTCGCCGTGTCGAACTCGACGAGAAGCGCAAGGGCAAGGAGTTTTCCGCCTTCGCCCGCAATGGCTTCGGCTTCGAGATCGGCGCGAAGGTTATGGCGATGAGCTTTGAAGAGGCGGAAGAGATCGTCGCGGAAGCGCCGCTCTGACGATTATTGTGGCAGGGGATGCGTTTTCAGATAGGCGATCAGGTCCGTTATATCTGTTTCGCTCCACAGCCCGAAAAAACGCATCGCATTTCCCGGGATCGCCTTCTTCGGGCTGGCAATGAATTTCTGCAGTTCGTCTTCCGTCCAGACCCGGCCAGCCGCGCCGGCATCCTTTAGCGCCTGCGAATAATGGCCGTAATCGGCCACGGAAGCCATCGGCCTGCCGACCACACCCATCAGATGCGGACCCATGCGGGTGCGCGGCGTATCGGCACTGTGACAGGTGGAACAGCGGCTGAAAACTTTTTCCCCATGAGCCGCATCGCCTTCGGCAAAGGCGCTCACCGCGACGAGGGAAAATACGGTCGCTGCCGCAATATGTCTGAATATGGAAATCATGCCCCGGATAATACAACGCCCTCCCCGTCTGACAACGAAGAGGGCGTTTTTTGACATGCGACAGAATGCCCGGTCAAAGCACCGGGCGCTTCGCCGATCAGTTCATGGCCGTCAGCGTAACCGAGGTGCCGGTGGCAGCAAGGTTGAGACCAACCTGACCCGTCACGCTGACCGTCTGCAGCTGGATGGAACCGGAGGTGCCGCCAACGAGGATGTTGGTGCCAACGCCGAGACCAACGGTGACTTCAGCCGTTGCGCCCTGATAAAGGCCGCCGAGCGAACCACGGTGGTAACCGGCGGTCGGAGCGAAAACGGCCCAGACCAGACGGCCCTGCGTGGTGAAGCCGAGGTCAACGCCCATCTTGCGGATGGCGCCGGTGTAATGGTCGGTGCGGCGTGCGCCCATCGTGGACTGGAAGGTGCAGTCCAGTTCCTTGGCGGAACCGAGAACATAACCGACACCACCGCCGATATCGCAGCTCAGATAACCGATCTTGACGCCGTTGCGGTCGTCCTGCTCCTGCGGAGCGGATTCGTATCTCGCAAGGTCGGCAGCCAGTGCGGATGCAGCCCCACCGAGGCCCATCGTCAATGCGGCAAAAGTTACGGCAACAGCCTTTTTCATCTTATTTTCTCCTGTTTTAGTCCTACCCGCAGCAGCCCTTCTTGCCCTCTCCGGATATTGAATTCCGCACTGTTAACGTTTGTTCCCTGAAATCGATCCAAAACAACTTAATTGGATGCAAGGAAAGCAAAGCGGTTAACAATGTCTAATGGCGGTAGGGTGCCATTAAGACATTGTTAGGGCGGAAAATGCGTTGAAAATTACTGTCAACAACAAGCGCTTTCAGGCGTTGTTTTGCTGCAACAAACTCAAAGCGGCAGCGCGACGGGCAAGCCGGTGGCGGCATGCGTCATGACATCCATGCGCACCCCATAGATCCGCTCCAGCACCTCTGGCGTCATGATCTCCTGCGGGGTTCCTCTTTCAATCAGATTACCGGAATGCAGGGCGACGATCTCGTCGCAGAAGCGTGCCGCCATGTTGACATCGTGCAGCACCACGATGACGCCAAGACCCTTTTCGCGTGACAATCTCTGCACCAGCGACAACACTTCGATCTGATGTGCGAGATCAAGCGCCGATATCGGTTCGTCCAGCAGCAGGCTTTCGGCATTCTGGGCCACCAGCATGGCAAGCCATACGCGCTGACGCTCGCCACCGGAGAGCGTGTCCACCAGCCGGTCGCGGAACGCCACGGTGTCGGTCAGCTCGATGGCCTCGTCCACCTTCTCCTGATCCGCCTTGGTGAACTGGCCGAGCGCGCCATGCCAGGGATAACGACCGAGCGCCACCAGTTCCTTGGCGAGCATGCCGGAGGCGGCCGGCGTATATTGCGGCAGATAGGCGAGCTTCCGCGCAAATTCCCGGTTACCCCAGGCACCCAACGCCTTTCCCTCAAACGACACTTTACCCGCTGTTGGCTCCTGAATCCGCGCGAGAATCTTGAGCAGCGTCGATTTTCCCGAACCATTGTGACCGATCAGGCCGATGGTCTTGCCGGTCGCAAAACTTGCTGTCAGCGGCTGCAGCAATGTTCGGCCGGGTACCTCCATCGTTACCCCATCCAATGAAAAAAGCGGGGTATCGTCGTAGCCAGCGGCAAATGCTGCCTCACCCATGGTTTTTATCTCCGTAAATGCTCAGACACATCATTGGCGCCTGCCTGACAGCCAGATCAGGTAGGGCGCACCGGCCAGAGCCGCAAAAAGCCCGAGCGGCAATTCATAGGGAAAGGTGACCGTTCGCGCCCCGAGATCGGAAAGCGCCATCAGTACCGCTCCGAACAGGAAAGAAGCGAACAGATGGTCGCGCGGCGTGGTGAAGCCGGCGCGAAGTGCGATATGCGGCGCCATCAACCCGACGAAGCTCAGGGGACCGACAAGCAGCGATGCAGCACCAGTGGCGATGCCGGCCACCGCAATGACAGCAATGCGCGCGAGACTGAGCGGCAGCCCGAGGGAAATCGGCACATCCCGGCCAAGCGGCAGGATCGTCAGCCAGCGCGTCACCGACAGCGCAGCTGAAAGAAGAACGACGGAAAGCACCGCAAGAAATATCGCCGAAGCCGGTGTTGCAGTCGAACCGGAACCGCTGAGCCAGGCAAGAATCTGCCAGGCACGCTGGTCGCCAATGGCAAGCAGGGCCGAAAGCACGGCCGAGCAGAGAGAACTGACGGCAATGCCCGCAAGCAGTATTTTTTCAGGCGCCAGATACCGGCGCACCGCAAAGATCAGCACGAGAGTCATGACCGCCGCCGAGCCGATGCCGGCACCCGCGAACAGTTCAAAGAGGCCAGCCGCCGGAAAAATCGTGATGGCAGCGGCAAAACCAAGGCCTGCGCCGCCGCTGACGCCGATCACCTCCGGGCTTGCCATGGGATTGCCGGTCAGCCGCTGGAGAAGCGCGCCCGCCATGGCCAGAAGACCGCCGGCGGCCATGGCCGCCACCAGCCGCGGCCAGCGGAAGGGTAGAAGGCTTTGCAGATCACCGGCACCCAGCAGTGTCCAGCCATCTGGGCCTTTGCCGATGGCAAGCGCTGCAAAGATCAGCACGGCCATGATCACAAGCACTGGCAGCAGCGTAGCAAGCCGGCGTCTTGCCGCAACGTCGCCGCCCTGGCTGCGATGGACGTCCGTCGGCCGGATTTTCGGCAACAGCCACAAAAGCAGCGGCCCACCGATCAGCGCCGTCACCGCGCCTGTTGGGAAAACTTCGGCCGTCGTGCTCGCCAGAAGCTGAACGAGACCATCACAGAACCAGAGCAGCAGCCCGCCCAGCAGTGGGGAAACCAGGAGCACGGAGGAAGACCGCCGCACGCCGAGCGCCCGGGTGAGCGCCGGTGCGGCAAGGCCGATGAAGCTGACGAGGCCGACCGCTGCAGCAACGAAGGCAGCCAGCGCGACCGCAACGGCCGCAACCGCCAGCCTGATCGAAAACAGCGATACGCCGAGCGATCGCGCGCCGGCATCGCCAAGACCGAGAACCGTCAATGGCCTTATCAGCAAACCGGTCAGCACAAGGCCGGCGAGGAGCTGGAAGGCGAGAGAAAAGGCATTCGACCAGTCCTGCTGGCTGAGCGAGCCGCCGTTCCAGACGACAAGCGACATCAGATATTCGCCCTGCGCCAGCGTCAGCGCCGCAGAAACGGAGGCGGCGGTTATGCCGACGAGAAGTCCTGATACCACCATAGTCACCGGCTCGAAGGACCGTCGCCAGCCGAGAAGAAAGACAATGCCGGCGGCAGCGGCAGCGCCAGTGAGGGCCACGAAGGCGCGATTGCCATCCAGCACCGCGGGAAAGAACAGGGTAGCGATGACGATAGCCAGCTGCGCGCCAGCGGAAATGCCGAGCGTCGAGGGGTCGGCAATCGGATTGCGCAACAATTGCTGGAACAATGCGCCCGACAGGCCGAGCATCGCGCCCGCCAGAATGGCGACAGCTGCGCGCGGCATCAGACTGAAGGCGAAAATCACCTGATCCATCGACAGATTGGCGGCATCGAACGGCAGGCCGGGCCATGCGCCGAAAGGCAGCCGCTGCAGGCCGGCATGCAGAGAAAGCCCGCAGGCCAGAACGAACAGAAGCCCGAAGAAAAGCTGGAGAGGCCGCGCGGTCACAGAGCTTCTCCCTGCGCCGCCAGCGCCTCGGTCAGAAGCCGTGCAAAACGCATACCGGCGGTGATGCCGCCATAGGGACCAACATTGCCGAGCGTGACCACCCGGTTTTCCCGCACGGCCGGAAGGGCCCGCCAGATGGCGCTGTTGCGCAGGCTCTCACGGGCCTCCACCGGAATATCGGAGACGATGACGATGCGCGCCTCCGGCGAAGCGGCGAGATTTTCGAGCGGCACCGGTGCCGCGAAGGTGAATTGCGAGCGATCCACCCAGGCATTGGAAAGCCCCAGGCGGCCAAGCACATCCCCGAACATGCTATCAGCACCAAAAGCGCGAAAATGCCGGGCGTCGCCGATGTTGATCACATAGGTCGGCCGCGCCACACAACCGGCAAGGCGGGTCCGCATGGCTTGCAGCGCCGCTTCCGTTTCGTCCAGCACCCTGCGCGCCTCGTCTGCCCTGCCGAGCTTCTCGCCAAGGGCGGAGACCGCCGCCAGCGCCTTTGCGAAAGGCGGCTCGCCCTTCACGTAGAAGGGCAGCGAGAAGACCGGCGCAATCGCTTCCAGCCTGCCGGTGTAGCGCGTGTAGAAAGGCGAAATCAGGATGAGATCCGGCCGGGTCAATTGCAGAAGCTCGAAATTCGGCGCGCCGCGCAGACCGAGATCAACGACGCTTTCAGGGATTTCCGGCTCAACCGCACCGGCCCTGAACTGGATCAGCTCGGTTGCCGCCACCGGCATGACGCCGAGCGCCACGGAGGTTTCGAGCATGGCCCAGTCGATTGCGGCGATGCGCGGGGTTGCGGCCACCGCCTTGCCGGCAAAGGCAGACGCGGCGAGCAGGCCTAAAAATTCCCGCCGCCCCCAAAGGGGGGACATCCATCGATCCTTGCGCGTCATGCCCCTGCTGCTTCACTTGATAATGGCGTCACCAACGATAGGTCAGCTTGCCCATGACCGTTCTTCCGTCACCGTAATAGCATCCGAAAGTGGAGCAACTAGAAATATATTCTTTATCAGTCAAGTTTTGCACGAGGAGCGAAGCGCGATAACCGTTCTTCTCGTCATGCACACCGAGATCGAGCAGGGCGAGACCCTTCATCTCGAAGGTATTGGCGGCATCGCCATAGCGCTTTCCGACATAACGGACGCCGCCGCCGATCCCGAGGCCTTCAAGCGCCGTATCCTCCGCGAAGGTGTAGCTTCTCCGGCCGTGAGAGCCTTCATATGACACTTTCATGACAAAGCTTTCAGGTTGATGTCAGCTAAATAACGCATCCGCCATCAATCGGCCCATGCGGCAGCGTGAACAGGGCGTTTTGCTCGTTTTCCGCCACCGCCGGCATATTTAAAAACTGGTGGACCTGGCATTGGCTCTTTTTACCGCGAAAGCGACGGGATTTGAATCGTATCGTCCGGAAATCGGCAGCGTGCCGCTCAGCCTGCTGACGGCGGCCTATCTGCTGTTTTTCATGAACCAGACATTCTGGTCGAAGGTTCACACCTATCTTTCCGCTTATCCGGTTGCCATCGTTGCGCTTTATGTCGCCATGGCGGCGCTTTTCGGCGCCCTCATCACCATTTTTTCCGCCAAATATCTCATCAAGCCGTTTCTGGTCTTCGTCATATTTGCGGCCGCCGCCGCCTCCTGGTTCATGGACCGTTACGGCGTCGTCATCGACAGCGACATGATCCGCAACGCCATGGAAACCACGCAGGCGGAAGCGGGCAATCTGATCACCCCCGGCTTTGTCTGGCACATGGCGATTTACGGACTGGTACCGTCTATCGTCATCGCCGCCATCCGCGTTCGGCATCGGCCTATCCTCGACAAGCTTTTGTGGAACACCATCAGCATCCTGGTGTGCCTCGGCATCGTCGGCATCATCAGTTTTGCGAATTCAAAGACATTCACGACTGCCATCCGTCAGCACAAGGATATCGTCAAAAGCGTCAACCCGTTGTCGCCGATGATGTCCGCCGTCCATTATTTCACGCAGGCCGGCCAGGAAGCCGAAATACAGGTCAGCCCAATCGGTAAGGACGCTAAGGTTCTTCCCGCAGCTGGAGGTGTCCATAAGCCGCGCATCACCGTCATCGTTGCGGGTGAGACCGCTCGCGCCGCGAATTTTTCCCTGAACGGCTATGGGCGCGACACCAATCCGGAACTGGCCAAGCGCGACGTGATCTATTTCCCCAACACGACCAGCTGCGGCACCGCGACGGCGATGTCCATTCCCTGCATGTTCTCGAAATTCCCCCGTTCGCAATATAGCCATAGCAAGGCACTCGCGAATGAAAACGTCATGGACGTCCTCGTCCACGCCGGTGTCAGTGCGACATGGCTGGACAACAACACCGGCAGCAAGAATGTCGCCGACCGTATCCCCTATTTCGACCTGCCCTCCACGAATGACAGCCGCTTCTGCACCGGCGGAGAATGCCGCGACGATATCTTCTTCGACAAGCTCGACGCCTGGCTCAACAACGTCACGAAGGATAGCGTCATCGTGCTGCACCAGATGGGTAGCCACGGACCGACCTATTATCTGCGTTATACCGACGAATTCCGCAAATTCACCCCGGATTGCCGCACCGCCGAGCTTGGCAATTGCAGCGATGCCGAGATCGTCAATTCCTATGACAACACGCTTCTCTACACCGACCATTTCCTCTCGACCGTGATCGACAAGCTGAAAGCACGCTCCGACAAGCTGGCAACCGGCATGATCTATGCGTCTGACCACGGCGAATCGCTTGGCGAGAACGGCGTCTACCTGCATGGCGCACCCTACCTGCTCGCCCCCGACCAGCAGACCCATGTGCCGTTTCTCGTCTGGTTCGACGATGACTTCGCCAAATCCATGGGGCTCAACCGGGCCTGCCTTGCAAAAAGTGCCGCAGAGGGTGGACGCTCCCACGACAATTATTTCCACAGCATCCTTGGCATGATGAATGTCTCCACTTCCGTCTACGATCCCTCGCTGGATGTGTTTGGCGGCTGCACCCAGCGCCAGAACAGCTAAACAGACAGTGCTTGACGCTTATCCCGTGAAAGCGATACGCAGGACGACGCGATAAAGGGAGCTGTCTTGCGGGTTCTGCTTGTTGAAGACGATCATGTGCTTGGAGAAGCGTTGCGGGACCATGTCGCAGCGGCCGGCCATGCTGTTGACTGGTTCAAGACACTGGGCGATGCCATGGCGGCAACGCTGACCATGGCCTATGGCCTGATCCTGCTCGACATGCGCCTGCCGGATGGCGAAGGCATCACCCTTCTGCAAGCGCTGCGCAAGCGCGACGACGCCACGCCGGTGATCATCCTGACGGCACATGATCAGGTTTCCGACCGGATTGCCGGGCTGAATGCCGGGGCGGACGACTATCTGGTCAAGCCTTTCGACCTCGATGAGCTTTCGGCGCGCATGCTGGCGGTCTCGCGCCGTTACGAGGGTCGCTCGGCGCCCGTCATCCGCCTGCCCGGCATCGAGATCAACCAGGTGGCGCGCAATATCACGGTCGATGGAACGGCCCAGACACTCAGCGCCCGCGAATGGGCCGTGCTGGAAAAGCTGGTCGAACATCCCGGCGCCGTCGTCTCGAAAGCCCAGCTGCACGATACGCTTTACGAATTCGGTGCGGAAATAGAAAGCAACACGGTCGAGGTCTATATCAGCCGGCTGCGCAAGAAAATCGGCCATGACCGCGTCGAGACCGTGCGCGGCGTCGGCTACACGATCAAGTGAGCCAGACGGCAGAAAGGCCAGACGGCAAGCAAGCAAATAAGAAGCAGGCAGAAATGGCCAGACCGACCAGCATGACCCGCAAGCTCGTGACGGCGTTGACCAGCGTCGTCGCCATATCCTGGCTCCTCGCCTGCGGGCTGGGCGTCATGGTGATGCAGGACGAATTTGCCGAGATTTTCGATGCCGGCGTGCAGGAGACCGCCGAAAGGCTGCTGCCGCTTCTGGCCGACGATCTCAGGGAAAACAACACGGCCCCCGCCTCCCGCAAGCTCAACCCTTCGGCGGAAGGCGCGGAATATCTGACCTATCAGGTGCGCGACCGCGAAGGACAGGTCGTTCTGCATTCGCATGACAGCTCGACGGAGCCTTTCGAAGTCTCACTCGACCCCGGTTTTTCTGAAACAGCGACGCAGCGCATCTACACGGCTGTAACGCCGGACGGTAATTATTTCCTGCAGGTCGCCGATGCCTTCGCCAACCGGCGCGAGGCGATCGAGGAAGCGGGCAGCGCGCTGCTTTTGCCCGTACTCATCCTCATTCCCGCCAGCATCTTCGCCGTCATCGTGGTGGTGCGCAGGACCCTGCAACCGATACAGACCCTGCGCGACGAGATCGGCAAAAAGGATGGCGGCAATCTTGCGCCGCTCGAAACACAGCCTTTTCCCGGTGAACTGCATCCCATCGCCCGTTCGGTCAATCTGCTGCTTGGGCGGCTGCGATCGGCAATCGAGGCGGAGCGGGAATTCACCGCCAACAGCGCCCACGAATTGCGCACGCCAATTGCCGGCGCGCTGGCGCAGGCGCAGCGGCTGCATGCCGATATTCCACCCGAACTTGCGCCGCGCGTCGAGAATATCGAAAAATCCCTGCAACACCTTGGCCATCTCGCCGAAAAGCTGCTGCAGATGTCGCGGGCCGAAGCAAGGATCGGCGTGACCGATACGGCGAATGACGTCATCCCCATTCTCGAACTCGTCATCGATGACATGGTGAGAACGGCGATAGGCAAGTCCCGCATCCGCTTCACCAATCACTGTGAGGACGGCCTGCCCTGCAGGATAGGCGCGGACGCCTTCGGCATCATCGTTCGAAACCTCCTCGAAAATGCCCTGATCCACAGCCCGGCGGGAAGCCCGGTGCAGATTTTCGCCGAACAGGACGGCACGGTCCGCATCATCAATTCCGGACCGGCAATCGACAGGGCACTGTTGCCCAAACTGACGACCCGTTTTGCCCGAGGGCCGACCAAGGCGGATGGCACCGGACTTGGCCTTGCGATCGTCAAAAGCCTGGTGGAGCAGACCGGCGGCGAATTGCTGCTTTCTTCACCGGCACCCGGCCGGCAAGACGGCTTCGAGGCCCGTGTGGTTCTTCCCGTCGAAATTGCCTGAAGGTACTGAAAGCAAAAGCCCCGTCAGAAGGACGGGGCTTTTGTCGTCTGGATGTATCGCTCAATCCTCGTGGATATGGCTGTGATCGCGCGTGTCGCGCATCTTCACATAGACCACCAGCGACAGTGCAATCATGATCGTCACATACCAGAAGAACCAGTTTTCATGGCCGATCTGCTTGAACTTCAAAGCCACGAACTCTGCCGTTCCACCAAAAATGGTGTTCGCCAGCGCATAGGGCAGCGCCACGCCGAGCGCACGGATATGGGCCGGGAACATTTCCGCCTTCACCACCGCATTGATGGAGGTGTAGCCGGTAACGATCAGCAGGCCGACCAGAACGAGGGCGAAAGCCATGATCGGATCGGTCGTCGTCGCCAGCGTGGTGAAGATGACGTAGGTAAACAGCGTGCCGAGAATGCCAAAGCCCACCATCAGCGGTTTGCGGCCGACCTTATCGGACAGCGCACCGGCAAGCGGCTGGCACAGCATGAAGACGAAGAGCGCCGCCGTGGTAATTTCGGTCGCACTTTCCTTACTGAAACCCGAGGTGTTGACGAGGAATTTCTGCAGATAGGTCGTGTAAGCGTAGAAGGCGAGCGTGCCGCCTGATGTCAGCGCCATGACCATCAGCGCTTCCCGCGGATAGTGCTTGAACAGCGCCCATCCGCTGGATCTCGGCTTGTCGGCATCACCACCGGCCTTGGCATTTTCGAAGGACTGCGTTTCGGCAAGGCCACGACGGATATAAAACACCGCAATCGCCAGAATGCCGCCAATGAAGAAGGGAATACGCCAACCCCAGTCGCCAAGCTGTGCCGGCGTCAGCACCCGCTGCAGCACCAGAAGCACCGCCAGCGCCAGAAGCTGACCGGAGATCAGCGTTACATACTGGAAGCTCGAGAAGAAGCCGCGACGGCTCTTGCCGGCCATTTCACTGAGATAGGTAGCGCTGGCGCCATATTCACCGCCAACGCTGATGCCCTGCAGAAGGCGGGCGAAAACCAGAATGGCAGGTGCGGCGATGCCGATCGTCTCATGGCCAGGCGTAATCGCGATCAACAGGGAACCAAGACACATCAGCGTAACGGACAAGGTCAGGCCGGCCTTGCGGCCCTTGCGGTCGGCATAGGTGCCCATGAACCAGGCCCCGATCGGCCGCATCAGAAATCCGACGGCAAAAACGGCGGCTGCGCTCAAGAGTTCGGCGGTCTGGTTTCCGGAAGGGAAGAACACCGGTGCGAAATAAAGGGTGAAGGCCGAATACACATACCAGTCGTACCATTCAACGAGATTGCCCGCCGATCCGCCGATAATGGATTTCAAACGGGTTTTCTGATCCGGCGCGGTGGCGGGACCATTTGCCATAATATTCACGGGTTGACTCCAATTCATCTTCGTCTGGAGATGGAAGGGCGAACGGAAGGTGTGATAATTTGTCGCTCTTGGCGGGGGTATATACCCGTCATGTTGCAATGCGCAAGCTTATGCTGCATCGCAACAATGCGGTAGAAGCGTCAGAAGTGACCTGCATCGCAGGGAATCCCGGCCCTCCATACCGGTCCGCGCAGTAGGATCTTCGGTGATGATACCGGCAAAAGTGAAACCGGGCCATTGCAATCCGTCTTGTAAGCCGCGCGCGCTCAAACTAAAAAATATCAATGATTTATGATATATCGGACATCCAGATCGAAAAGCTTCTCATCGCCGCCGCCCGTGCGGGCGAAGCGCTGGCCCGGCTGGATGAACGGATCAGCCGCTCACCGATGAAACACGGCTTCATCGAAAGGCAGGATTTCACCGACGCGATTTCCTCCATGTGGGTCGACGGCGAACTCGTCCATATGGAAGATCTGGTCCTGCATGACGCTCATATGGACGTGCGCGCGCCCACCCACGAAATGACGGCGGCGCACCGAATCTTGCGGTCAAGGCGGCTGATCTTTTCCAATGCCGCCGGCTGGGCCCTCACCGCCCCCGGCCTTTCCAGATTACGAGGCAGAGCCACACTTGCAGCCGACGAGGTGTCACTTCCCAGGGAAACCGGGGATCATGCCCGCAGCGACGAGAGCGGCACGGCTGGGGAAGCGCTGCTGGACGGGGCTTTTTCCGAACTGGATGCGCTGCTGGCGCGAAGCTCCGCGACACTTGAGGCGATTACCGCCGGTAACATGCCCACGCCCATGAACCAGCGGCAGGAAGGCCATCCGATCATCAATGAGCCTGACTGGGACGAGGACGAACGGCTGAAAGAATGGCTGGAACTGCACGCAAGGACGGCGGAACTGCCGGCCATCCTTCGCACCGCCATTCTGCTCGACGCCTGGAACATGATCGAGGTGTTGCAGCGCAGCCCCTGGCTCGGCCGGCTTCTGGCCGCCGCCTTTCTGCGTGAGGGGGCCGTGACGCCCGATCACCTGCCGGCACTGAGCACTGGCCTTCGCGCCGTTCCGCGCGAGCGCCGACACGCCAGAAACCAGACACAGCGGCTGCTCGCCCTTCTGGACAGTTTTTACGAGGCGGCGCAGACCAGTTTGAAAGAACATGACCGGCTGACCCACGCGCGGGATCGCATGATGCGCAAGCTGACCGGCCGGCGCTCATCCTCACGTTTGCCGGAACTGGTGGAGCTGGTGGTTTCCCGGCCGGTGGTTTCGGCGGCGATGATCGTCAAGGAACTCGGCACCACGCCCCAGGGCGCAATCGGGCTCGCCAATCAGCTGGAATTGCGTGAAGTTACGGGTCGCGGCCGTTTTCGCGCCTGGGGCATGCTTTAAGCGTGGCATTCTGAAATGTGGCCTGCCCGAAACTGGAAAATTGCCTGTCGTCCGGCTGTTTCCACCACTAAAAATGCCGCAGCAATGCGGCGATCACGAATCTTAACAAAATTTAACTATTGCGTAGGTGGGCGAAGCGTCTATGTTCCTCGCTGCGTTGCAGCACGATTTCTTCTCCGGCAACGCGGTCGCATTCGGCCCCGGCAACTTTTCTTTGCCGCCCGCATTTAAGTGTCCATCATCAGGGAGATGCAATAATGACAATTTCAGTCTCAGAACTTAATTCCGATCACGAAACCGATGCTCCTTTTGCCAAAAAGGTCCTGACCGCGCGCACGCTCGCCGGCTATACGGTCGAACAGCTTGCCGTCACCTGCGGCCTCACCACCACCGAAATCCACGCACTGGAAGACGGCACCGACAGCGATCCATCGCGTATCAGACGCGTTGCCGCCGCCCTGCATATTCCTGTCGAAACCGTTATCTGATCGCCCGTAGCGATCACGAAAAATCTCAGCGCCGCCGGGGACGATGTTCAAGAGAACATCCGGGCGGCGCGCGTGGCCTGAGGCCGCCAATATCTTCCGGAATATTTTCCGAAGCCCTCTCTTAACATTTTCGTTATCCGGCACCACATGGGGTTCACGAGCGACCATGGTCGATGAAGTTCGACATGTGCCCTGCCCGTGCGAGAGCAGCAACAACCTCCGGAATCCTGCCATGACACTCAGCCTTAACACCGAAGAACGGGTTTCTTCAGCATTGGATGAATTGTGGCCGGCAGAGAAGACCGAAATTCTCGACTGGCTCGTCACCGGCACCAAGGACGAGCGGTTTATCGACGAGATATTCGTGGAGCTTTGCAGCAGACTGCGGGAGAGCGGAATCTCCATCGCAAGGGGCGTTCTCGCTTTTCGCATCCGCCACCCGCAATGGCTTGGCGCTCGGATACTGTGGAAAGCCGGTATGCCCACAGCCGAAATCGCCACCTATGGTTACGGCTCGGAGAGTACGCCCGAATATCTCAACAGTCCCATCAACGACATCCATCAGGGTGCGACGGAAGTCCGCCACCGCCTGAACGGCGATGACGTCGATGAACCCGGTTATACGATCTATGAAGAGCTGCGGGCCGAAGGGCTGACGGATTATTGCGCCTGGCCGATCGAACACACTTTTGGAAAGCGCCATGTCGCGACATTCTCCAGCGACCAGCCAGGCGGGTTTTCCGACAGCGAAATCGCCGCCCTGAAAAACCTGCTGCCGGCTTTGGCGCTGGTCAGCGAAATACGCCTCAAAAACCGCATGACACGCACCCTTCTGGAAACCTACGTGGGTCCGCATGCGGGCGAAAAAATTCTCAACGGCGCCACGACACGCGGTAGCGGCATAACGGTGGGCGCGGCGATCCTGATCTGCGACCTGCGCAATTTCACCCATATCTCCGACCTTTGGCCGCGCGATGACGTGATCGAGCTCCTGAACGGCTATTTCGACGCCATGTGCGACCCCATCGAGGAATTCGGTGGCGAGATCCTGAAATTCATGGGTGATGGGCTGCTGGCGATTTTTCCGCTGAGCGATCCGCAGGCCTGCGAAAACCTGCTGAAAGCCATCGCCAGCGCGCAAAAGGGTCTCGTCGCCCTCAATGAAATCAATTGCCAGAAAGGCCACGATCCCCTGGGTTACGGCATCGGCGTGCATGTTGGCGATGTCATGTATGGCAATATCGGCTCCAAAACCCGCCTCGATTTCACCGTCATCGGCCCCGCTGTCAACATCGCCTCGCGGCTTGAAACGCTGACCAAGGAAACCGGCCGCAACGTGCTGTTTTCCGAGGAATTCGTCCGTATGGCCGGAAATGGGGACAGGCTGGAAAATCTGGGTCCATGGCTGCTTCGCGGCCTTGAAACCCCGGTCGAGGTCTATGCGCTTCCCCAGAATGCCGTGCAGATGCCCTCCACCAGCTGACGCCCGGCGGCGTTTGGGCCTTGGCTCAGCGCGCCATTTGTCATGATCAGCAACCACATCGCGTGACCTCCAAGGACGAATGATTTCGGCCTTGCCTGCCGCTGTCAAAACGCTTGACACGCCCCCGATGTCGATCTAGCAAAATGGAACATATATTCCATATCGAAACATTGTTTGTATTCATATTCTGTCCCTCCGGGAGTGAGGGACGAATGTGAGGAACCGGAGGAAAGATGGTTACGAAATTGGCACTGCTCGGCGCTGGACGGATCGGCAAGGTCCACGCCAAGGCGATCACCACCGACAGCCGTGCGAAGCTGGTGGCTGTTGTGGACGCCATGGCCGGCGCTGCGGAGGCAATTGCCCGCGAAGCGCAGTGCAAGGTCAGCACGATCGACGAGGTTCTGGCCGACAAGACGATCGACGCCGTCATCATCTGCACACCAACCAACACCCATGCCGATCTGATTGAGCGTTTCGCCCGCGCCGGCAAGGCCATCTTCTGCGAAAAGCCCGTTGATCTCGATGTTGCCCGCGCGGAAGCCTGCGCCAAGGTGGTGGAAGAAACCAGCGCAAAGGTGATGCTCGGTTTCAACCGCCGTTTCGATCCGCATTTTCAGGCCGTACATAAGGCAATCGAGGATGGCCGCATCGGCAAGGTGGAAATGGTCACCATCACCAGCCGCGATCCCGGCCCGCCACCGGCTGAATATATCAAGGTATCCGGCGGCATCTTCCGCGACATGACCATTCATGATTTCGACATGGCCCGCTTCCTGCTGGGCGAAGAAGTGGACAGCGTGTTCGCCACCGGTTCGGTTCTCGTCAATCCGGAAATCGGCGCGCTTGGTGACTTCGACAGCGCCAGCATCATTCTGACGACGAAAAGCGGCAGGCAGGCGGTGATTTCGAATTCGCGCCGCGCGACCTATGGTTACGACCAGCGTATTGAAGTGCATGGTTCTCTCGGTTCGGCAGCGGCCGAAAACCAGCGTCCGGTCTCCATCGAGATCGCCAATGCCGACGGTTATACCCGCCCGCCGCTGCATGATTTCTTCATGACGCGTTACACGGCGGCCTATGCGGCGGAAATCACCGCTTTCATCGACAGCATCGAAAACAATGTCGCACCCTCGCCTTCCATCAAGGACGGGCTGATTGCGCTGAAACTGGCCGACGCCGCGCTGAAATCCGCGACCTCCAAGACGGCCGTGACAATCGGCTGAAGCCGATCTCATCTTCACCCTCGGGTTTGACCCGGGGGTGAGTGTTCCGGCTGTTTTTTTGAGAAAAGCCGATTATTCCGCACCCGTCCGAACGCTTGTTGCCTATCAAAAAGGCAGTCGCTGGACTTGCATAGCTGCTATTCGGAAAATAAGGTTGTCTGACAAGGTGCGGCCGTAACATATGGCTGTTACCCATCTCATTCACGCCGAATCCTCTTTTGCTGGCAAGCAGCCGGACAGCGATTTTTTCATGCCATCACCCAAGACCGGTTTTCTTTATGCGCTTGTCGCCTTCACGATCTTTGCGGCGCAGGATGGCATCTCGAAACATCTGGGCAGCGCCTATCCGCCCGTCTTCATCGCCATGCTGCGATACTGGGCCTTTGCCGTCTTCGTTCTGTTGATGGCCGCAAGGTCATCGGGCGGCATCCGGGGTGCCGTCATGGCCAACCGTCCCTGGCTGCAGATCGGTCGCGGTGTTCTGCTGGCGGTACAGATCGTTTTTTCGATCTTCTCCTTTGCCATTGTCGGGCTGGCGCACAGCCACTCCATCATCGCTTCCGCGCCGCTCATCGTCGCCGCACTTTCCGTACCCTTGCTTGGGGAAAAGGTCGGCTGGCGGCGCTGGTGCGCCATTTTTGTCGGCTTCATCGGTGTTCTCGTCATCCTGAAGCCCGATGGCGAAGGTTTCGACAACAGCCTGATCATCACTTTCATCGCCGCCTTCATGCTGGCGCTTTACGGCGTGCTCACCCGCCTCGGCAGCAGGAGCGATACCGCGATGACGAGCTTTTTTTATACCGGCGTCGCCGGTGCAGCGGCACTGACGCTGGTGGGTCCGTTCTATTGGGTCAGCCTCGAACCCTATGACTGGGGATGGATGCTGGCGCTCTGCATTACCGGCATGAGCGGTCATTATTGCCTGATAAAAGCGTTCGAACTGGCGGATGCAGCTTCCGTGCAGCCTTTCTCCTATTACCAGCTCGTGCTCGTCTCTATCATTGGTGTCACCATCTATGGTGAGATCGTGACATCAAATATGGTTCTGGGCGCAGCAATCGTCATTGCCGCCGGCC
This sequence comes from Agrobacterium sp. 22-210-1, assembly GCF_053522525.1. Lineage (NCBI taxonomy): Bacteria > Pseudomonadati > Pseudomonadota > Alphaproteobacteria > Hyphomicrobiales > Rhizobiaceae > Agrobacterium > Agrobacterium sp. 22-210-1. Next base: position 180,226 of record NZ_JBNWCI010000005.1, read on the forward strand.
TCTTCACCATCTGGCGGGAACATGTGGTCGGCCGAAAGAAAAGCGGGGGAGCCGGCTGAGAGCCTGCGCCACCTTAAATCTGTCCTCTTCAGGCGAGAGCCGCCTCACAACGCAGCAACATGCCGAACAGATCGCGCGGCTCATCCGGATCAGCCAGGAGATCCAGCTCCGCATAAAGACCGGTGCCCGGCAGTTTTGAGCGCACGTAACGCAGCGCCGAGAAATCCTCGGTCGCAAAGCCGACGCTGTCGAACAGGGTGATCTGCCTATTGCCCGCCCGGCCCTGTTTTTCGCCGGCAATGACCTGCCATAACTCGGTCACGGGATAATCCTCCGGCAATTGCTGGATTTCACCTTCAATGCGCGTCTGCGGCGGATATTCGACGAAAATATCGGAGCGAAGCAGAATATCCCGGTGCAGTTCCGTCTTGCCCGGGCAATCGCCGCCGACAGCGTTGATGTGAATGCCGGGGCCGACCATGTTGTCGGTCAGGATCGTCGCATATTGCTTGTCAGCGGTGACTGTCGTGATGATATCCGCGCCTTCCACCGCCTCCTCAGCGCTATCGCAGATTTCGATGGCGAAACCCTGTCCGCCAAGATTGCGGGCGCATTTTTCGCTGGCGGACCGGTCGATATCAAAAAGCCGCAGCGTATCAATGCCGAGAATAGCCTTGAAAGCCCGCGCCTGAAATTCGCTCTGAGCACCGTTACCGATGATGGCCATGGAACGGGAATTGGGGCGGGCAAGGTATTTCGCGGCAACGGCCGAGGTGGCGGCAGTGCGCAGCGCCGTCAGGATCGTCATTTCAGTCAGAAGCAACGGATAACCATTGCCGACATCGGAAAGCACGCCGAAGGCCGTTACCGTCTGACGGCCTTCCTTCATGTTCTTCGGATGGCCGTTGACATATTTGAAGCCGTACAGCGCGCCGTCGCTGGTCGGCATCAGCTCGATAACGCCCTCCTTCGAATGTGAGGCGATACGCGGCGTCTTGTCGAAGCTCTTCCAGCGGCGGAAATCCTCCTCCACCACATCGGCAAGCTCACGCAGGAAGGTGTCGATTCCCACCCGCAGCACGAGCTTCATCATATGGTCGACGCTGACGAAGGGAACGATATTGAGATTCGGTATCACGGTCATCGCATCACCCCTTTCAGCCAGCGCGTGTCGGGCGGTCCATGACCCGCTTGCCCATCAGGCTTGCGGCGAGATCGACCATCAGCGTCGCCGTCCTGCCGCGCTCATCGAGAAACGGGTTGAGTTCCACCAGATCGAGACTGCAGACCAGCCCGCTATCATGCAGCATTTCCATCACCAGATGCGCTTCACGGAACGTCGCGCCGCCCGGAACGGTAGTGCCGACGGCAGGCGCAATGGATGGCTCGAGAAAATCGACATCAAGACTGACATGCAGCAGGCCGTTTGCCGCCTGAACGCGGGCGAGAAATTCGCGCAGCAGAACCGCAACGCCGTGCTCGTCTATCGAGCGCATGTCGTGAACGGTGATGCCGCTCTTTTCCAGCGCCGCCCTTTCAGCGGGATCGACGCTTCGGATACCGATCATGCCGATATTTTCTTCCGGCACGGCGTGGGACAGCGGCGGAAAATAACCGGCAAACCCCTCACGGCCGCTGAAATAGGCAACGGGTGTGCCATGCAGATTACCGCTGCGTGTCGTCTCCAGCGTGTGATAATCGGTATGGGCATCGAGCCAGAGCACAAAAAACGGCCGGCCCGTCTCGGCCACCCGCCGCGCCATGCCAGCCACCGTTCCCGCCGAAATCGCATGGTCGCCGCCAAGAAAGATCGGCACGGCATCCGCACTTTCGCGATAGGCCGCCTCCGTCAGCGCCTCTGTCCAGGCCACGGTTTCCTCCAGATGATGCACGGCCGGATTGGGGTGACGAAATTCCTTAAGCGGCGCCGGCGCCACATTGCCGGTATCGACCACCCGGTGCCCCAGATCCTCCAGCGCGCGCACGAGACCGGCGATGCGATAGGCGCTCGGTCCCATTTCGCATCCCAATTGCCCCGCTCCGATTTGCAGAGGTGCACCAATAAGCCTGATATTCATTCCCGTCCTCGCTTTCCCAACCAGCAACATCACTAAACCACAGAGACATGGCGGATTGAACATCAAATATTGGCAAGATTATCGAAATGAATTATCAATCTGGCAAAATCACTTTATCAAAATGGTAATCATGGATAATCTCGACGAAAGGCTCGTCACCCTTTTGCGTCACAACGGCAGACGCAGCATTTCCGATCTGGCTTTGGAGACGGAAACCTCGCGCGCGACGGTTCGCTCCCGCATCGAAAGAATGGAAAATGACGGCTCCATCATCGGCTACACCGTCATTCTGCGGGCCGATGCGGTGGAAGCGGCGATCCGCGGCATTATGATGATCGAGATTGAAGGCCATGTGACGGACCGCGTCATCCGCACCCTTGGCGGCTTCCCGGAAATATCCGAAATCCACACCACCAACGGCCGCTGGGACCTGATCGTAGAGCTCAACGCCGCCACACTCAGCGATTTCGACGCCGTGCTGCGCCGCATCCGCCTGGTGCCCGGCATCACTGGCAGCGAGACCAGCCTGCTGCTTTCCACCCCGCGCTCCACCCGCGCAAGGCTCTGATCCCGGGATGAAACGCAAAAGAGGGGTGAAAACGCATTTTTCGATTTTTTCGACTTGCGCCCCGGCATAAATCATCTATATGACGACCCACCAAAGCGAACGCGCCACGCGCTTCACGCTTTTGGGGAATAGTTCAATGGTAGAACAGCGGACTCTGACTCCGTCGATCTTGGTTCGAATCCAGGTTCCCCAGCCAATCTCTTTTCAGATAAAAAATCAATGGCTTAGGCATGGCCGCGTACCTCAGGGCGTACCGCGTTATGTACCTCAGCCCTTAGGTCTCCGCTTAAACGCCAACTCACTCTGCTTACACTCTTCGCCACCTGCCCTTACAATGGCTGGTAGAGGTGACTTTTCTGGAACCCAGCGATATCCAACTCATGAATTTGGGTTTCACCACTAGCTCAACACGCACGGCTGAATATACTAGTCGAGGGCATCTTAAGGGTAGTGCAGCACATGAAAACGGCGTCTTGTTTCGCGGTGACTTTTGCGTCCGTGTATTTCTTGCTGAGCAACCCCGCCTCCGCTCTCACATTTTCTGTCGAGCCTGTGGATGCCGGAAAATCCATCATACTTGTATCGGGGGTGTTCGAGCCTTCTGAGAATTTCGGCCAGTTTTTGCAATTAGCTAAAAGCGTTGGCGACAAAGCCGCGATAGTCAGCTTCAATTCTCCCGGGGGAAACCCGTCTAAAGCGATAGAACTGGGCCGCCTCATCCGTACCCTTGGCCTCCCCACATTTCAGTCGCGGGGCCTTGAGTGTGCTTCCGCGTGTGCTCTCGCATTCATGGGCGGCGTATTCCGGGCGGCAGAAACTGGATCGATAGGCGTACATAAGTCATCATTCTCGGACGCTGCCGCAATTTCGGTCGAAGACGCAGTGTCATACATACAGCATCAAACAGCCGAGACCATAAGCTATTTGTCTGAGATGGGAGTCGATCCAGCCCTGCTGCAATTGTCTCTCCGGTACGAAAAAGACGATATGCGCTATCTTTCGAAGAGCGAAATGGCTCAATATCGCGTCACGAATTTGGATTTGAGCAGTGGAACTCCTTCAGAGCAGAGGTTGGCGGCTGCCGATAAAGGCGACAATCGGGAAAGCAAGGCTCTGCCAAGCTCTAGGATTGCGGACGACGATGCACGCTTCCAAATTCCCTTGGCGAGAAGCGGGCTTCTACGCGTTCCTAAAGGGAAAGAGTTCTTGAGGGCGGGAGAGGATCAATCCTCGGAGAAGCTTCTTGGATTACAGAACCGGGACCGCGTAGAGATTCTGTCGGTTGGTGAGCGATGGTACAAGGTGCGGACGAAAGGCAAGGAGGGATACCTGCACCACAATTGGGTAAAAGTGGATCAATTTCTGGCCCAGCCCTTCGAGAACCGATACATCCAAATCAAGAGCTTCGATAATTACGCAGAGGCAGCCGCCTTTGTGGCTTCATCTCGCCTCCCTCTAACCGCCTATCTCGCCGCGAATAAGTGGTACGCAGTTGCCCTTCAAAAGAGCTTACCGCCAGAGAAGGCGGCGGAACTACTCAAGCAGTTGAAAGAGGAAAAGGCGGTTCCAGATGACGCCTTCATGACGGTCGGCAACACGTATGTTAAGAGCGTGTGTTGCGTAGACTAAGGTAGCCTCTGCAGATAGTGCAGTCGCCCGCCTTACCGGCAAGGAAAAGGCCACGGTGTTGCTTACCGTGACCTTTTATCTAACCCTCTAGTGAAGGGGCCTCACAGCCTATAGTGTGGGTGTCTGAAGAATAGCTGCTTGCACTTTATCCTGCAAGCCGTCCGCTATTCTTAGCTGTGTCTGTCCGGAAAATTCGATCCACACCGGAACGTGCGGTCTGCCAAAGCTGTCAGGGACATTGGCCGAAAACTCGGCCGATCTCAGACGGAGCGGGCACTTCGAGCTTCTTGACCGTTCGCTCTTCGTAAATGTCCGGTTAACTGCTTTTCCAAGCGTGGGATGGTATCTCACGTGTCTCGGGCGCTAGAGTAACAACTTCGGCGTGAAAGGGTGGGCTTTTAATGCGTGTGATTGTTTTGCTTTTGGTCGGGGCTATTGCGACGCCGAGCTATGGCCAAGGTTCAGTGGAACTTGGACCCAATTCAAATGAGCATCCTTTCCAGTGTGGGGCGGCCTTTGCGATCATGGCAAAGGTCTACAAGGAAGCTGGAGACGCCAAGAAGTCCGCAGACTACCAAACAAAATTCGACAAGCTGGCTGCTCAGGCAGAAGGCATTTTCGAAAAATCTTATCGATCCCAAAGCGATGCAGAAGCCTATATGCAAAAGCATGTAGATTCCTTGGCCGCTGTCGCTGAGAAAGACGCCACACTTATAATAAATTTTACCCAACATTGCGACCAGCGCTTTCCCAGTTAGGTGGGGCGGCATTCTGCGGTTTCTCGGCTGGATATCGTGAGCGTAGAGTTGGTGTTGATGTCTACAATCTGGTTCATTGTTCGAGACCTGCTAAGCGCCCTCACGGGTGCGCGACAGAAAACCTATCCACGCGTCACACTGATTTCCAGAACCCTTTCAATCACCTACTGACAACCCACTTACGCGTGAATACAAACCATTGAAAAATAATGATTTTTACTATTGACGTCAGAATCTCGTTGGAGTCTAAGCGTCATCGTTCTGGCCGGGACAACGCAAATCAACTCCATTTTCGAGACGCCATCACATGAAAATCAAGCTCCCTTTAATCGGCCTTTCCGTTGAAATCGTTTGCCGCCTTCCCGGTGCGTTTTACATCTTCACCCCTAACCACGAATTCGCGTGGAGCCGGGAGGACTGGTACCAGTGGCCGTCTGGGAAGTGGCGGCACTGGGTTGTTGAGCGTCGATAGCATTCAGCTCAAATCTGAGCGCTACCCCTCTCACGCCATCCACGGCCCCGTTAGCGAAATCAAATTAGTTTTTTCAATATCAAATAGTTGACTGCGTACCCTCTTAGGGTCCAGGTTCTCCAGCCAATTTCTTCAAATAAAATCAAACATATACGCGCCGGCTTTTCGTTCTGCGCACTGCCACCGGGCTAATCCCGATAAACAATTGCCCCCCCGGTCAAACCGGCTCCTGCGGCGGTGAGCAATAACGTCTCGCCCTTTGCGATACGCCTTTCCGCATTGGCAACGGAGAGCGACAGCGGAATGGTCGCGGCGGAAGAATTGCCGAAGCTCTCCACCGTGCGGACGGTTTTCTGCCGGTCGATGCCGAGATTGCCGCAGACGGCATCGAACATGCGGGCATTGGCCTGATGGGGCACGAAACGGTCAATATTGGTAGCTGACAGCTCCGCCTGTTGCAGCACACGCTGTGAGGTTCGGGTCATCAGCGCCACGGCGCGGGAGAAAACCTCGCGGCCGTCGCGCATCGTCATCAGCGTATCCTCGGTGGGCGTATCCGCAGAGAACGGCTGGCTGCTGCCGCCTGCGGCTATCTGGATCAGATCGTAACCGCCGCCATCAGATCGCAGGTCGGCGGACAGAAGGCCACGCCGCGCCTCGTGGCACGGTCTAAGCACGACTGCCCCGGCTGCATCGGCAAAAAGGACAGCGCTTGCCCTTTCCTGAAGATTGATGCGGCGGCTCAGAATATTGGCCGCGACGACAAGCACGGCGCGACCATGGGTGCGGACAAATCCATCGGCAAGGGTGAGCGCATAAAGAAAGCCGGAACAGGCGCCGGCGAGATCGATGCCGCCCGATTGCGTCAGGCCCAATCGATGGGCAAGCAGCGGAGCGGAAGGCGGCAGAAGATGGTCCGGTGTGGAGGTCGCCAGCAATGTCAGCGCGACATCGTCAGGGGCGATTTCCGCATCTTCCAGCGCCATGCGGCCAGCCTCGGTGGCAAGGCCGCTCAGGGTATCGCCCTCTTCCGCCCAATAGCGCTTGAGAATGCCGGTTCGCCGCTCGATCCAGCCGGTCTCCAGCCCCAGGCGCACCTCTATCTCGTCATTGCCGACGCACCGCCCCGGAACGGCATGTCCAAAGCCGGCCATGCGCGAAGAAAGTGTCTGCATTGTCTGGTCTTTCAAGAGTGTTCAGGAGGCTGCGGATATCCGGTGTCACACCATCCCGGGCACAGGTGTTTTTATGCGAGCGGTTTCGGTGACGATCGAGGCCACTTCATCGATGGCGTCGAAGGCATGGCCCAGATCGTCTGGTGCCGCACAATAGGGGGGCATCAGATAAACAACGTTGCCGAGCGGGCGGATGACAAATCCCCGCTCCCGAAACAGGCGCCGCATACGCGGCCCGAATTCGGCGAGATAACCACCGGAAGGCACCACGAGATCGAGCGCGGCTATGGTTCCCGCCTGCCGGATATTGGTAAAACGTCCGTCATCCGCAAAGCGCCGCAGATGGTCTCCCAGCATCTGTTCCAGTTGCCCGATACGCTGCGCCACCGGCTCATCCCGCCAGACCTGAAGATTGGCGACGGCGGCGGCGCATGCGATCGGATTGGCGGTGTAGGAACTCGAATGGAAAAATGTCTTATGGCGGTCGGTCGAAAAATGCGCATCGAAGAGAGCGCCGCTGCACAGCGTGGCCGCCAACGGCAGGGAGCCGCCGGTAAGGCCCTTCGACGTGCACAGGATATCCGGAGAAATTCCGGCCTGCTCACATGCGAAAAGGCTTCCCGTCCGGCCCCAGCCGGTCATCACCTCATCGGCAATGAACAGGCAGCCATGGCGTTCGGCGATCTGCTTCAGCCCGGCCAGAACATCCGCGCCATACATCTTCATGCCGCCGGCGCCGAGCACCAGCGGCTCGATCAACAGGGCGGCGACACGGCCTGAGCGGCAGAAATGTTCAAACATGTCGAGGGTGGCCTGCCCGCTGCCCGCTTCTGGAAAAGCCAGCCGATCGACACCGAAGAGCAGCGGCTCGTAAGCGGCATTGAACACGCCACGTTCACCGGTGGACATGGTGCCGATCGTATCGCCATGATAGCCATGCTCCATCACCACGATGCGATCGCGCTTTTCTCCGCGGTTATGGAAATAACCGAGCGCCATTTTCAGCGCCACTTCCACCGCAGTTGAACCGCTATCGGAGTAAAACACGTGTTCCAGCCCGGCGGGCGCAATGTCGACCAGCCCTTTTGCCAGCTCTTCGGCAGGCTCGTGCGAAAATTCCGCAAAAATCACCTGATCGAAGGCCGCCGTCGCGGCGCGGATGGCGGCCATGATCGCCGGATGCCGGTGACCATGGGTGATGACCCACCAGGATGAAATCGCATCGAACAGCCGAGTGCCATCCTCATCGACCAGATAGGCACCTTGCGTGGACACGATGCGTTTCATCGGCGGCTCCAGCCCGTGCTGGGTGAAGGGATGCCAGATGGGCGAACGGCTCATGCCGTAACCTCCAGAAAATCGGCAGGATTGAATTGTTGAGCGAAAGCCTGATGCAGCGCTCCGGCGGTCATCTCAGGCAGACGCGGCAGACGGCCGAGTGCACGAACTCGGCCGATATCGGAGATGATGCGCTCATTTTCCGCATTCTCGTCACCGATGAAAACCAAACCATGCACCGGAATGCTCCGTAACCGCAGCGCTTCAAGCGACAGCAGCGTGTGGTTGATGGTGCCAAGCGCAGTTCTGGCGCACAGGATCAGCGGGATTTGCCAGTGGGCGAATATATCGGCGAACAACAATCTTTCGGTCAGCGGCACCAGAAGCCCGCCCGCCCCTTCAATTACCAGCGGCCCCTTCGTTTCCGGCGGTTGCAGGAGTGTGGGATCGATCGTCACATTGTCGAGACGGGCTGAAAGATGCGGCGATGCCGGTATTTTGAGGCGATAGGCTTCCGGCAGGATACGGGCGCGCGGCACACCACCCAGCCGTTCCACCGTCTCGCTGTCGGTCTCCTCCTCCAGCCCGGATTGGACCGGCTTCCAATAGGAAGCCTGCAAGGCGTGGGTCAACGCCGCGGCAAAAACTGTCTTGCCGATGCCGGTATCGGTGCCTGAAATGACGAAACGAAGGCTCATGCCCGCTCCTCCTTCAATGCGAAGGCAAGCAGCCCGACCATATCGGCAATCTGGCTCTCATCCACATTCAGCGTGATGGAAAGACGCAGGCGCGCCGTTCCTTCCGGCACCGTCGGCGGACGGATCGCCCGCACGTCAAAACCACCTTCGCGCAGGCGCGCAGCTATGCCGAGCGAACGGGCATTGTCGCCGATCATGACCGGCATGATCTGCGAACCGCTCGGCATGACCCCGAGCCGTGAGCGTAGCTCTTCGCCGGCAAAATTTACCAGCGCCGCCAACCGCGACCGCCGCCAGGCTTCATCAGCGACGATCCGCAAGGCTTCCCGTACCGCCGCCGCCATCAGCGGCGAAGGTGCCGTGGAATAAATGAAGCCCCGGGCGCGGTTGATGAGGTATTCGGCCAGAACCGCCGGCAGGCTCAAGACTGCGCCGGAAAGGCCCAGCGCCTTGCCGCAGGTGTGCAACGCCACCACATTGCCCCGCCCTTCCAGCTCCGCGGCAAGACCATGGCCGCCAGGCCCGAAAACGCCGGTGGCATGCGCCTCATCGACCACAAGAAAACCGCCATGCCGTTCGGCAAGGTCCGCGAGCGCCGCAAGCGGCGCCCGGTCGCCATCCATGGAATAAAGGCTCTCAACCGCGATCCACGGCCGTCCACGACCACCAGCGTGTCGCCAGCGGTTTATTTCCCGTTCGAACGCCTCGACCTTGTTATGTGACACGGCGAGCGCCTCTGCCTTGCCGGTCGCAATACCATCATGCGCGCTGGCATGGATCAGCGCATCGTAGAGCACAAGATCGTCCCGCAGCGGCAAGGTGGAAAAAAGCGCGACATTGGCGGCAAAACCGCTGGCGAAATAGATCGTTTTTTCCGCCCCGAAAAATGCTGCCGCCTCCACCTCCAACGCCTCATGTTCCGGGTGGTTGCCGCGCAGCAACCGTGAGCCGCCCGCGCCGACCGGTACACCCCTCTCGATTGCTTCGGTAATCGCTGCCTTCAGCCGGGGCGCATCGGCAAGTCCGAGATAGTCGTTGGAGGTAAAATCGATCCCCTGTTGGGGAACGAGCGCCCGTAGCCGCGATTTGCGGTGCAGGCCGGCAAGTTTCACCTCGTAAGCGGAGAGCGCCGATGCGTTCACCGGCCCTCTCCTGACTGCGCAGGCTGCAACTCCATCGGCTTCAGACCCAGACGCCGGAACAGTGCCGTATCATGATCCTCACCCGGATTATCGGCCGTCAGCAACGTTTCACCGACGAAAATGGAATTGGCCCCGGCCAGAAAACAGAGTGCCTGCGTTTCGTCGCTCATCTCGGTGCGCCCGGCGGAAAGCCGCACATGCGAACGCGGCATCAGGATTCGTGCCAGCGCAATGGTGCGGACGAAATCGATCGGGTCGACAGGATCGGCATTGGCGAGCTTCGAGCCGGGGATCGGGATGAGCATGTTGATCGGCACGCTCTCCGGCGGCACCGGCAGTCCGGCAAGCGTCACCAGCATCGAAATACGATCCTCGACCGTTTCCCCCATGCCGAGAATACCGCCGGCACAGACCTTGATACCCGCATCGCGGACATTGGCGAGCGTTTCCAGCCGATCCTCGAAAGTGCGGGTGGTGATGATCTGCGAATAAAAGCGCTCGGACGTATCAACATTGTGATTGTAATAATCGAGCCCGGCATCGGCCAGCCGTTCGGATTGCTCCGGCGTCAGCATGCCGAGTGTCATGCAGGTCTCCATACCCAGCGCCTTGACGCCCTCAACCATGGCCACCACGGCCTCCATGTCGCGCTCCTTGGGGTTGCGCCAGGCCGCGCCCATGCAATAACGCGTCGCCCCACCTTCCTTCGCCTTGCGCGCCTCCGCCAGCACCCGCTCCACTTCCATGAGCTTGGAGGCCTTCAGACCCGTCGGGTTGCGGGCCGACTGGCTGCAATAGCTGCAATCCTCAGGGCATCCCCCCGTCTTGATGGACAACAACCTGCTCATCTGGATGGCATTGGCATCGAAATGGCGGCGATGCACCTGTTGGGCTTGAAAAAGCAGATCATTAAACGGTAAATTATAGATAATTTTCGCTTCTTCGAGTGCGGAACTTGCCTCGATCACGGGAAGTGCAGCCTGATTTCGAGCGGTTTGCGCAATTATCTGATCCATTTGACAGCCTCTCCTTCAAAATAAATAGATAGAACTTCTTTTTATCTATTTTTTTTATCTCCGTCTTTGCAAGTGCTTTTTTTGGGAAAATTCTCAACGCCGTAAATCTGGCTGGACGGCGAAGCTGAAATCACCCGCTTTCGCTGCGGAAATCATCAACTGCAAAGGTGCGCGAAAAAGATCCAGGCGGTCCCCATGGCGTGAAAAGGTCGCAATTGCTAAGGGTGGGACATGATCACACTTCGCCCCTCCACCAACCGCGACACAACCCGCATCCTCGACATATGGAGCCGGGCCGTCGACGCCACCCACGGCTTCCTTCTTCCGACGGATCGCGCCGCGATCGGTGAGGAAGTCGAAGCCTTTCTCCCGCAAATGCCCCTGATGCTTGCGGTCAATCTTTCGGATTACCCGCTCGGCTTCATGTTTCTGCATGAAGGGCACATGGAGGCGCTTTTCATCGATCCGGATCACCACGGCAAAGGCATAGGCAAGGCGCTGGTGCAGGCGGCCATCGCCACGCATCCCGGGCTGACCACCGATGTCAATGAACAGAACATCGAGGCCATGGGCTTTTACTGTAAGCTGGGTTTCGAGCCGACAGGGCGCTCCGATCTTGACGGACAGGGGCGGCCCTACCCGCTCGTTCATCTTCGATTTCGCGCAACAGAAAAATAGGCTGCCGGGATCGTCGGGGAGGATCAGGCCACGAATACCATCATCCGTTTCGCAACCGACGATTTCCAGCCCGAGCACCGCTTCGACCAATGGCGCGAGGTGCGCGGCAAAAGCCTGTTTGGCGTCACGATCGAGCTTGCGCGGGATCGCCGCCACAGCTTTCAGGGGTCATTTCAGGCGCGCGCCATCGCCAACGCCGTCGTGAGCGAGATGCACGCCTCCTCCTACCGGGTGGATCGTACGGAAGCCGACATTGCCCGCATTGCCGGCGACAGCCTCTGTATCGGCCTGCAAGTCAGGGGTTCCGGATTGCTATATACGGGCAGGGACCGGGTTCATGCCGTCGGCGGCGGTGATATCACCATCAACCACTCGGATCTGCCTTATGCCGGCATACCGGGTGGCGAAGATCATTTTCATTTCCGGATGCTCAAAATCCCTGTCGATTACGAGGTTATGCTCGGCCAGACAGCCTATGATCTGTTTGCGGCCCGTTATACGGATAATGCCGCCTTCTCGCGGCCGTTCCGGGCCCTCTTCAACGCGCTGAATGCCGACCATGGCCGGCTCATCGATCCCGCCCGCGATGTGACCCACATCACCCGGCTTGCGATGACGGCGCGCGGACGGCTTTCTCCCGCCATGCCGGAGGTGCGCGCCGCCCTTCGCACCGGGCTTTGTTATGCGGCCCAGGACATCATGATGCGGAAAAAATCCCGCCAAAACCTGACGCCCGCCGCAGTGGCGAAGGAACTGGGAATTTCGCTCCGGCAATTGCACGTCGTGTTCGAGGGCGCGGAACTGTCATTTTCCCGCACCCTGTCGTCCATGCGGATCGAGGAGGCAAAACGGCTGCTGCTGGAATTTCCCGCTTTGCCAATCACGCAGATTGCGCATGGCTGCGGCTTCGACAGCCTCGCCACCTTCTACCGGGTGTTTGCCGCCGCCTACGGCATGGCGCCGGGCGACGCCCGCGTCATGGGCCTGCCTGCGGTTTAAAATTTCGCCTCTGCGCGCAATGAGAAGACGCCTCATCCCCGCCCCTGTAAGGCCCATGGATCGTTCAATCCAGACGCCTCCAAAGAGAGGTGATGCCGGCGATTCGAGGAGCGCGCGCCATGACCAATTTTTTCGATTTTGCGATTTCCCGGCTGCCGGATGCCGCAGTGATAGGCAGCAGGCCACCACTGAACGAAATCGACGCGCTGGTTCAAACCGCTTCTTTCACAGCCGCGTTGCGCCTGTTGGCCGGGGGCTTCATAAGCCTTTATGAAGGCTCCCCCGAGATGACCGCGCTTTTCGCGACACGCCAGAGCCGGCTTCTGTGCCACGCGCTGGTGGCGCTTTATTTCCAGAAGCGCAGCATCTGCGAGGCTGAAACGGGGGAACCCTTCCTGACCCGCGATGATTTTGCGCAACTGGCGCTGAAAAACGGCCTCGCCAGCCACGAGATCGCCTATACCTTCTTCAAAGAGGCGCTGAAACGCGGGCTGACGAGACCGGTGACACAATCCGACAGCGACAGGGTCGATGGCATAGCGCCTTCACCATTGACGCTGGCGATGCTCACCCATTGGTACGACGTCCATTTTCAGGCGCTGGACCTTATCGACGAGGGGTTGAGGGCCTCACGCTTCATCGCACGCTCCGAAACCATGCTCGCACATATCCATCCTCGCGTGGCACAGGCGCTGCTATCCAATCCGGAGGTGCGCTGCCCCGGCCCGCTTTCCATCATCTTCAACTGGTTCGATGCCGGCGGCTTGCTGATGGACCGGCTGATTGCCGGTATCGACTGGGAAAACCCTCTTGAACATGGCAGGCACCTGACGGATGTGAAGACGGCCTCACAACTGGCGCAATCGCTTTCATTGTCGCGAACCCATGTCAGCCGCAAACTTGCGGCGGCCGAAATGATCGGTGGCATCGGCTGGAGCGGGCGGCGAGGCCGTTCCGCCATCTGGATCTCACAGGGTTTTTACGAGGAATACGCCCGCACACAGGCACGCAAGCTGCTCATTCTCGACGATGCCTTCATGGAGATTTTCTAGAGCCCCCAGCCCTGTGATTGCGGTGCCAACCAAAGCCCCGAACCGGCTTTATTGTTCTGCAATGTGCCGGTTTCTGTTGGCTTTGCGCGAGAAGGCAGCGTCAATCGTCTCGCGATATTTCGTGAACGGCCGATGCAGCAACAGAAACACTGCAAGCATCAATGGCCAGGCGATCAGGACATCGGAGAGGAAGTGAGCGCCCATCGCAACCCTGTTCAGGGAAAAAATCATGATGAACGGCATCAGGACCGCGGCTCCGACGAGGCGGAATTTTTTCGGCAAGAGGATGATGAAAGCCAGCAGGGCGATGGCGGAAGCACTTTCGCCTGATGGAAATGAGCAATTGCGGAGACAGGTGCCTTCAAGCGAGAGAACGGGCGTAAAAAACAGCTCTCCCCCGAAATCGCCTAGGTGGCGCGGTCTGGCCCGACCGAACAGGTTTTTCACGACATCGACGGTCGCGCCCGGTCCGAGTACATAAAAAGTGAGAATAAGCAGCAATTGGTGAGGGCGAAAATTGCGCTGCAAGCCGGCAGAGAATGGGCGGACGAGAAGTATGGAAACAAGCCCGGATAACAGAAGAGCTGGGAGCGCGCGGTTCAGATCTCGGACAGAAAGCAGGAACGCATCCTCACCGTGACGGAAGCCATCGGTCCAAAACCCACGGCTGACATCAAGATCGATATCCGGCCAGGCGGTGAAGAAAAGCATCATCGCGAGCGCAACCGCAAGAGCCAGAAGAGATGGCTTGCGGACAGCACGTGCAAAAGCCTGGCACACGCCGTGGATGGGGTTCGAGCGAAGTTTCGACCTCTTGGGCCAATTCGGTGCATTTTGATTGGTTTTACGGAGGAGATACTGGTGCATGACCGGCTCTCTTCCGCAGAAATGTCAAGCCTTTGCGGAGAAACACCCAAGAGCGTGAGGAAAACAGCTCCCACGGCCGATATCTCACACGGGAACCCTTGCCCGATGCGTCACGCCGGCTTAGCGTCCCGGTATTAACGCGGCTTATATACGTAAAATTGCAGGTTCAGCATGGACAGAGGGCTCATTCTCATCGTCGAAGACGATCCCGACATCATGCAGATTCTGGACGCCTACCTCATTCGCGATGGATACAGAACCGTCAGGGCGGGCGATGGAGAAACGGCGATCACGCATTTCTCCATGCTGAGACCGGATCTCATTCTTCTCGACATTCGTTTGCCCAAGCTCGACGGCATCGACGTATTGACACGCATCCGGCGCGAGAGGGATACACCGGTCATCATGGTGACCGCCCTTGCGGAAGATATGGACAAGCTGACCGGCCTGCGTCTCGGTGCCGACGACTACATCATCAAGCCTTTCAATCCGCAGGAAATAATCGCGCGGGTGAATGCCGTCTTGAAGCGCACGCGACAGCCGGCTGGTGCCAGCATCCTGCGTTTCGGCGCCATCGAAATCGATACAGAATCCTATATAGCGGCGGTTTACGGCGAGGCGGGCAGAACCATCCTGCCCCTGACGCTCAGCGAATTCAGAATACTTGCCCATATGACGCGGCGTCCCACCCATGCGTTTCAGCGTGCAGATATTCTCGACGCCTGTTTGCCGGAAAGCGACGCGCTAGCGCGCACGATTGACACGCACATCGCCAATCTGCGCAAGAAACTGACGGATCATGGTGCTCGCGGCTATCTGGTCTCGGTACGCAGCATTGGCTATCGGCTTGCCGGGGAGCAGAAACCATGAGGTTCCGGCGCCTCAGTCTCAGCACGATGACGGCGATCACCATTACCACGATGCTCGTCTTCGCCGTTGCAATGATCTATTACGGCGTGTCCTGGTATGCGGACAACATTCAGGAACGCGCGATTGCCGGGCTGTCGCCGGGCGCCGCCAAAGCCTTCTCGGACATAGATCGCGGCGTGATGCCGGACCTGCAGCAGTTCCAGGCGCTTCTCGACGTTTTGCCCCATGTGCAGAGCGCAGGCGATGACGAGCTCGTCGCATCGGTGTTCGTCTTCGGGCTGGCCGGCGTGCTGCTGTGCAGTCTGCTCGGCTATATCATTTCCCGGCGCATTGCCGCGCCATTGCAGGAACTGACCGTGGCGGCCCAGCGCATGGCGGCTGGCGACTTCAGCAGCGGCGAAAAGGTCAAGGCAAACCGTATCGTCGAGATCGTCTTCCTCGTCGACAGTTTCGACAGCCTGAAACAGGAGCTGCAGATGATGGAGCGCCGCCTGAAATTCAATACGATGGCGGTTGCCCATGAACTACGCACCCCACTCACCATCCTGCAAGGCCGCCTACATGGCATTGCGGATGATATCTTTCCCCTCGACAAGCAGGCCATTCGTCACCTCATCGTTCAGGTGGAAGGGCTGGCGCGTCTGGTGGATGATCTGCGTACACTCTCTCTGGCGGAAACCAACAGTCTCGTGAAAGACATCGGGCCACTTGATCTCGCAGCCGAATGCGCGGCGGTGGCGGAGGCAGCGCGGCCCCTCCTGGAGGAGGCCGGTATCTGTCTCAACCTGTCACTGGATCCGGCTCCCGTTCAGGGCGATCGCCAACGTCTTCGGCAGCTGCTTCTTGTCCTGATCGACAATGTACGCCGTTATGCGGCAGGCGGAAAAAGTCTGCGCTGTTCAACCGGCATTCGGGAAGGACGTCCCTTCATCGCCATCGAAGACAGGGGACCGGGTTTTCCACCCGGCGTCGAGGCGCACGGCATCGAACTCTTCTGGCGCACGGAACCATCACGCGCCCGCACCACGGGAGGTACGGGGCTCGGCTTATCAATCGCCCGCGCCATTGCGCAGGCGCACAATAGCGACATGCAGATCGCGGCCGGGCAGGATGGCGGAACGATCGTGACAATCCTCTTCAAGACAACCTCTTGAAAAGCTGGCGCTTATCGTCTTTTTTTCCCTGTACAGGGGGCGATCCGGGCTTAGCGCAAGCTCCACTGTTTCTCGACACAATCTTCACAAATCCGGCGCATGCAACGGCTGCAACATCCATGCTCGCCGGAAGCCAAACCTATGCCGCACACCAACGATGCCGCCATTCAGGCAGAAAAATTTCCGGCAACGGACGATCTGCAGAAGGCATCGGGCACAACCGAATTCACCTTGTTCTGGCCCATCATGACCTTCGTCGGGCGCGCGCACTGGAAGCGGGCGGTCCTTTTCTGGATGCGCTTTGCCGCCAATCCCGTCGTCACCTTTCGGTGGTGGCAGTTTCTGGCCGCCTTTTCGGCAAAGCGGAAACTGCCGCCGCCCCATGATGAATTGCTGCAGAAACCGCTGTCGAAGTTTCTTGTCGGCGAAATTTCCCAGCAGAGACGACTGCTTTTTCTCGTGGAGAACTTCATAGTCGCGGACCGTCATTTTACGAAGGCCGTCATGAGTGGGCTCTGGGCAGGAAAGACCCTGGAGATGGGCATCGTTCATGGCCGAAAGGATGACTACCAGTGCACCCTTGCTCTCGCGGATTGTTGCGGCGGCCGGCACGAGGGCGCTTTTGCAGTCCGCTTGGTGCGCAACCGCGACGAGGCCGTTCTGTGGACCGCAAAGTTCATTTTTCTGGGGCAATACGGGCGAGACCACCATACGCTTGTCGTTGGAGGTATGCAGGGGCCGCGCGCCGCAAAAGATGAGATGGTGTCAGTCACGCGAGATCTTTGCGGGCTTCGCCCCAAGGAGGCGGTCCTGATGGTTCTGCAGGGCCTGATGCCCCAAAGCGCATGTGCCTATTTCGCCGTCGCCCGCGCCAGACACCCGATCCATTATCGCCGCGCCCGGCGGCAAAAAATGATGATTGCGGATATCGACGCTTTCTGGCGCGAACGCTCTGCGGAGCCGGACGAAACATTCGGTTTCAAGGTACCGGTCTCCAGTCTTGAGGGTGCTGACAAACGCAGCCGGATGAAGCTGTCTTTCTTTGATATCGGCAAGCGCTTTCTGGAAGGCGAACCCGGCAAGGGCGATCAGGATATTCCAACCCAAGCGGCAATCTCAAACGTGCTGGATCGGTAGAGCCCAACGCATTTTTTGATGGTTATGGGCGATACCCATTGACAAATCTCAGGACTGAGGCTCTGCTACAGCGCATGAATGGGATGTTGCGAGCATCGAAATTGATGGCCCTGTTGTTCAGACTGGTGATGGTAGTGTCACTGGCGGGCTACAGCGTTTCCACCGTCAATGCCGCAATGCATGCCGAAAACGACGTCCCGATCTCACAGATCGAAAACGACCATTCGTCAGGCCGGGGTCACCACGACGCCGCCGTTCAGGATCACGGCGACCACGCCGATCAACATGACCACGCCAGCAAGGAAAAATCGAAGAATTCCTGCTGCCAGGATTATTGTGGTGTCGCGGCCATTCCGTGCCCCTCCTCATCCCTGAACCATCCGACCGTCATTTCCCTGCGTGCGTTCATCGACGATACGCATGCTGCCGGTCTGGCACCTAAGCTTCAGCGCCCCCCTAATATCTGAATATCCGGAACCGCTTTGCGGGCTTTCCTGCACCTGCATGCGTGAGCGTGCTGGAGCAATCATGATCTTATTGCCGGATTTTCACCATGAAACGTTTGTTCCTGGTGGTTGCCCTGCCGCTTTTTGCGGGCGGATGCGCAGCCACCTTACCTGAAGTCGTCATATCGACCGACAGCCCCGACACTATGTCCAGCGTCAGGCCCATTCCCTATCAAAATCCGATCGGAGCTTACACGCACCGCGTTCCCGTCGATCCGAAACCCTGGCGTGGCCTGAACGATGCGCAGTCGCCAGCGAAGGGAGGCGCATGATGATCCCACGTCCTATCAGACTGATATCCTCCCTCCTGTTTCCCCTCATCGCGGCAGGCTGCGTTACGACTGATTATGCTGCCAAGGATGCGGGCTTTGCCGATGCAACGCTGAAAACCAGTGAGGCAACCGGCAAACAGACTGTCTGGGTTCAGAACCAGCAGCAGGCGCAGGTGGTGCGCGACCGCGTCAAGGCGCTGATGGCCAAAAAAACCATCGACGTCGAAACCGCTGTTCAGGTTGCATTGCTGAACAATAAGGGGCTGCAGGCGTCCTATGCGGATCTCGGAGACAGCGCCGCAGACGCCTGGCAGACGCAACTCTCCGTCTTTCCGACCTTTTCCGTCAGCCTGAACGGCATCGGAACGCCCGGGCTTGCCATGTATCGTGTCCTTGAAGGGGCCGTCACCGCCAATATTCTCGCCTTGGCGACCTATGACAAGAATATCAGCCTGGCGAATACGCGCTTCCGTCAGGCGCAGGTCAATGCGGCGATCGCCACCGTGTCGCTTGCTGCGGAAACCCGAAGGGCATGGATCAACGCCGTGGCCGCCTGGGAAAACGTCGCCTACCTCAACCAGGCGAAGGTCGCAGCCGACGCCTCTTCGGAACTTGCGAAAAAGATCGGTGAAGCGGGCTCGATGCCCAAGGCCAATCAGGCCCGCGAACATGTGTTCTATGCGGAACTGACGGGAGAAACGGCAAAGGCACGACTGGCAGCGAAACTCGCCAAGGAAGAGCTGATCCGGTTGATGGGGCTTTCCGGCACGGATGCCGAGTTCCAGATACCGAACCGGCTTCCTTCCTTGCCGAAGACCCTGATAGCGCGCAACGACATCGAGGCGGAAGCAATTCACAAACGCATGGATTTGCAGGTCGCCCGCCTCGAATTGCAGGCAACCGCGCAATCCTATCGCCTGGAAGACGCCACCCGCATCGTCACCGATATCGAGCTGGCAGGAAGCTGGGAGAAGGAACGCGAACGCGAGGACGGTGCCACCCGTTCGGACATTGCAAGAACCGGTTCGCTGTCCTTCACGATCCCGATCTTCGATTCCGGGCAGGCGCGTCTGCGCAAGGGCGAACTCGCCTATATGCGGGCGGCCAACCAGCTGGCCGGGCTGGCCGTCGACATCCGTTCGCAGGCCCGTTCCGCCCATCTGGCCTACAGGTCGAATTACGATATTGCGCGCCACTACCGCAACAATGTCCTGCCCCTGCGCAGCGCGATCGAGGAGCAATCGCTGCTGTCCTATAACGGCATGATTACCAGCACCTTCGAACTGATCGCCGATACCCGCGAAAAAATCGAATCCACCATCCTCGCAGTCAACGCCAAGCGCGACTTCTGGTTGGCCGAAGCCAACCTTGCCCCCGTCATCTATGGCGGAAGCACAGGCAGTGCCGCGGCCGAAACCGAAGTCGCGTCGGCCGAAGCGCCGGCAGGCGGCGGTCATTGAGAAAGGAAACGGGAATGTTCAGCAGAAGACAATTGCTTGGAGCAGGGGCCGCCGGCGCGGCGCTCGTATCCTCCAAAACCTGGGCGCAGACGTCCAATATGGGCCTGCCGGAAGCAGCCAGCATGGAAGGTGCTGCCACCCAGACGCCCACTCGTCCCTCTACCGGCCCGGATTACAACCCGGTCGTCACCCTCAACGGATGGACCCTGCCCTTCCGGATGAATAACGGCGTCAAGGAATTCCACCTCGTCGCCGAACCGGTGGAACGCGAGATGGCCGAGGGCATGACCGCCTATCTGTGGGGTTACAACGGCCAGTCCCCCGGCCCGACCATCGAGGCTGTGGAGGGCGACCGAGTACGTATCTTCGTCACCAATAAATTGCCCGAACATACGACGGTTCACTGGCACGGCATGATCCTGCCTTCAGGCATGGACGGTGTCGGCGGCCTGTCGCAACCGCATATTCCGGTCGGCAAAACCTTCGTTTACGAGTTCGATCTCGTGAAATCCGGCACCTTCATGTACCACCCGCATTCCGACGAGATGGTGCAGATGGCCATGGGGATGATGGGTTTCTTCGTTGTCCATCCCAAGAATCCGGCGTTCATGCCGGTGGACCGGGACTTCGTGTTCCTGCTCAGCGCCTTCGACATCGACCCGGGAAGTTATGTACCCCGTGTCATGGAGATGACCGACTTCAACCTCTGGACCTGGAACAGCCGGGTCTTTCCGGGCATCGATCCGCTGGTCGTGTCGAAAAACGACAGGGTGCGGGTGCGGGTCGGCAACCTGACCATGACCAACCATCCGATCCATATGCATGGTTACGACTTCGAGGTCACCTGCACCGACGGCGGCTGGGTGCGGCCCGAGGCCCGATGGCCGGAAGTCAGCATCGACATTCCCGTGGGCGCAATGCGCGCCTACGAGTTTGACGCCAAATATGAGGGCGACTGGGCGATCCATTGCCACAAGTCACACCACACCATGAATGCCATGGGTCACGAAATCCCGACATTCATCGGTGTCGACAAGAAGGAAGTCGCCAAGAAAATCCGGCAGATCCGCCCCGAATACATGCCGATGGGCACCGCCGGCATGGCTGACATGGCCGAGATGTCGATGGAGATACCCGAAAACACCGTGCCCATGATGACCGGCTGGGGTCCCCACGGCCCCATCGAAATGGGCGGCATGTTTTCGGTGGTGAAGGTCCGCGAAGGTATCTCCGCGGGCGATTACGCCGATCCGGGCTGGTATCAAAACCCGCCCGGCACACAGGCCTTTGAGTGGACGGGCAACCTGCCCGACGCACCCAAAGCCAAAGATGCAAGCACGCAGCCCCCATCGGCCCATTCGAACCATGGCTGATCGTCAACATTCCCAAACGATAGAGGAAAACATCATGAACACTGCAATTCTTGGCCTTGTGCTGGCAGCACTTGCGACCCCCGCTCTGGCGGCCGGTAGCCATGCCGGCGGACACAGCGAGGCCATGGCAGTCGGTGAGCCCGGCGATGCCACGAAAGTCACCCAGACCATCCGCGTCAGCATGAAAGAAACGGCGGATGGCAAGATGATCTTCACGCCCAACAACTTCAAGGTCCGCAAGGACCAAACCATCCGCTTCACCGTCAAGAACGAAGGCGAACTCGATCATGAATTCGTTCTCGATGAAGAAGCAAAGGTCATGGAGCACAAGGGGCTGATGGAAAAATTCCCCGAGATGGAACATGCCGATCCGAACGCCATCCGTCTGGCGCCCGGCAAGACGGGAGAAATTGTCTGGAGGTTCACCAATGACGGCGTCTTCAAGGTCGCCTGCCTTGTACCCGGACACTACGACGCCGGCATGCACGGCGATGTCACCGTTGCCAAGAAGTAAGCAAACAAGGAAACCGACCCATGAAAACAATCATCAACACCACACTCGCCGCAGCTCTCTTTCTCGCCTCTGCCGCCGGCGCCTTCGCGCAGGAATTCACCTCCGGCACGGTGAAGAAACTCGATACCAAGGCCAAAAAGGTCACGCTTATCCATGAGGAACTGAAAAACCTGGACATGCCGGCAATGACCATGGTCTTCGAGGTCAAGGACGAAGCCATGCTGGCGAAATTGCAGGAAGGCGCGAAAGTGCAATTCGTCGCCGAGCGGGTGAACGGCAAGCTGACCGTGACGCAGCTGAAATAACAGCGGCAGAACCTGCAAGGACCAGCGCGCAACCCTATCGGCAAAACCGCGTGGGGGTGCGCCTCATTCGCCTGCGGCGCCCTAGTCGCAGGCGGGTTTTCGCACCGGGCCGAAGACCAGGAAGCTGATGGCGGCAAGCAGCCAGACACTGATACCGGCATAAAGCATGACCAGACCGAAGCCATCCGCCAGCGCCTGATGGACGAGCACTCCGGGAACGTCCTGCGCCGAGGATCCGGCAGTTCCCGCCGCAACCTTTTCAGCGAGCAATTGCAATGTGTTCACATCCATATCGAGCGTCAGGTTTGCCTGAAGCGAAGAGCGCACGCCCTCAACCAGAATGAAGCCCATGATCGGAATATTGATGGCGAGCGAGATCATGCGCGCACTCATGTCGATGCCCGATGCCATGCCGGAACGCGCCGGCGGCACCGCACCCGTGGTCGTGTTGGTGACCGGCGTGTTGGTCAAGCCAAGCCCGATGCCCGAAAGAATGCAGCCGGGCAGCATGGTAAGCCAGTTCGCATTTTCGATGCCGCTGCCCAGTTTCATCAGCATGAAACCGAGACCGATGGTGAACAGCCCCGCCGGTATGACAATGCGAGGCTGATAACGCAAGGACAGACGCTCCGCCAGCGGCGGCATCACCAGCGCCGGCAGCGTGTAGGCAAGCAGGCCAAGACCGGCGGCGACGCTGTCATAACCGAGACCCGCCTGAAACCAGATCGGCAGATAGATCATGAAGGGCCAGAAACTGATGTTCATCGCCGCCGAGCCGATGATGGCTCCGGAAAACGGCCGGATTCGGAACACGGAAAAATCGAACATCGGCCTTGGTGTGAGCTTTTCCACGATGAGAAAAGCGATGAAGCTCGCGACGGACCCCGCAAGGATCAATAGCGCCGCCTGGCTGGCAAAGCCGAGTTCAGGGCCTTGTGTGATGAAAAAGGCAAGGAGAAACACGGCCAGCGACAGCGTGGCGATACCGGCAAGATCAAGACGTGTCGCTTCCGGATCAAGCGATTCTCTCACGCCGCCCACTGCGAGCAGCAAGGTGCCCGCGCTGAGCGCCACGTGAACGAGGAACACCCATTCCCAGCTCCACAGCGCGACGATGGCCCCGCCGATAATCGGGCCAAACCCCAGCCCTACGCCGGAAATGATGCCCCACCAGCCGAACGCCATGCCACGCTCACTGGCCGTGCGGAACTGGTATGACAGGATGGCGATCTGGCACACCAGCATCGCACCGCCGCTCAGCCCCTGAAGGAAACGCGCCGCAATCAGCACCATCACATTTTCCGTCACTCCGCAGGCGAGAGACGAAAGTGCAAAAGCGACAATGCTGGCAATGAAGACGCGCTTGCGGCCAAAGCGGTCTGCCAGCGCACCTGTCGCCATCAACACCACCGTCACGCCGATCGTGTAAGCATTCATGATCCATTGAAGCTGCCGGAAATCCGCATGCAGCATCTGTTCGAGTGTCGGCAGGATCGCCGGAACGCTGGAAATCTCCAGTCCGAACATCAGGGCGGAGAGACAAACGGCAGCGAGCGCCATGGCGCTTCTGCTGCCCGCGGGTGCGGTAACGGCAAGGGTCATTCTTCAGCCTTTCATGGAGCGGATCGCAACAGCGAAATCCGGTCTGCGGAACCGGACGCAAACTAACCAAAGCTTGACCATAACTGAATTGGATGGTTGGCTATTTCAGAGACAACAAATTGGAATTATTGATATGCGCACGCTGGATGTGGATGCCGTCGAGGCTTTTGTCACCATTGCCGATCTGCAAAGCTTCACCCGCGCTGCCGAAGCTCTGGGAACCACGCAGGGCGCCATCAGCGTCAAGCTGAAGCGGCTGGAAGACCGGCTGGGCCAACGGCTGCTTGAGCGTACGCCCCGGTCCGTGCGGCTGTCGGCGCAAGGTGCGGTGTTTCTGGCGCCCGCCCGCGAATTCCTTGCCGCGCATGATCGTGCCCTCGCCGGCCTTTCATCCCAGCGCCGCCGTTTTGGCCTTGGCATTGCCGCCCATGTTGCGGGGCCGGAGGTGCCAAACCTTCTGGCGCGGCTCAATGCCCATGATCCGGGACTGACGATCGAAGTGCGCATGGACAATTCCCGTGTGCTGCTGGACGCCTTCGACCGTGGCGAAATCGACGCCGCAATTATCCGGCGTGAAGACGACCGACGCGACGGCGAGGTGCTGGGGCCGGAGCATTTCGGCTGGTACGCCGCTCCGCAATTCGAACACCGTCAGGGCGAACCCCTGCGGCTGGCCGCGCTTTCACCCGCCTGCGGTGTGCGCAACATTGCCGCCCGCGCACTGGATTCGGCCTCCATTGCCTGGACGGAGGTGTTTCTTGGCGGCACCTCGTCGATGGTTACGGCCGCGGTCTCCGCCGGCCTTGCCATTTCCGCCTTTTCCTGCCGTCTTGCACCGCCCGGCACGGTCGAGGTTAGCCAGCGCTTCGGCCTGCCGTCGCTGCCCTCCACCGAGGTCGTGATGTTCTCCACCCTCACCGACAGCAGATCCCGCGAGGCCTTGCGCACACTTGCCGCCGCATTCCGGGAACATCGGCCCGGGTCTTGAGAAATGAGACTGCCGGATGGACGACGCGCTGGATTTGCCTTGCCGACCGGCCGCTCCGGCGTTATGGAAGAAATGTCGAAAAAGGCACGACTTGGTGTGGTCTAGCCCAAGTCCTTTCGGAAACGAAAGCTCTGTCCATGCCCCGCGCATGAGTCCCACGACGAACAACGACGCTGTGAAGGCGTCAAATTGTTCGTCCGTGTGGTTCTCAAACGATGAGCTGCTCCGGTCGAACGACCAAAGGAGCATTTCATGTCAAATACCCCTCAGATTTACGATGTCGTGATTGCTGGCGCTGGTCCTGTGGGCCTGTTTCTCGCCTGTGAGCTGCGCCTTGCGAAGGTTTCGGTACTGGTGCTGGAGCGGGCCCACGATCCTTCGTCGCCGCTTAAGAAACTCCCCTTCGGCATGCGCGGTCTTTCCGTGCCCACCATCGAAAGTTTCCACCGCCGGGGCCTGCTCGAGGACATAACCAAAAATCTGCCGACAAGAGAACAGCCAAACGACAGCCACGGCTTGACCACACACTGGATGCAGCAGCGCCGCCGCCCGGGCGGCCATTTCGCCGGTATCCAGTTCTTCAACGACAATATCGATGCGTCGAAATGGACCTATCGCTTGCCGGATTCGACGCCGGTGACCATGGCCTCCAGCATGGAAGAGATCGAAGCCGTTCTGGAAAGACGTGCAACCGCGATGGGGGCCGAGATCAGACGCGGCGCTGGGGTTGAGAGCGTCCAGCAGTCGGATACGGGTGTGACCGTTTACGCCGGTGGCCAGATATTTCACGGGCGCTGGCTCGTTGGCTGCGATGGCGGCCGCAGCACGGTGCGCAAGGCGGGCGGCTTCGATTTCGTCGGCACCGATCCCGAATTTACCGGCTATTCCGTCGAGGTCGAGATGGCGGACCCGGAAAAACTCGCTCCGGGCCGTCACTACACACCGACCGGCATGTATACCTACCAAGAGCCCGGAACCATCGCGATGGTCGATTTCGACGGCGGCCGCTTTCACCGGACCAAGCCGATGACACCGGAGCATGTGCAGACTGTCCTGCGGCATGTCTCCGGCACCGACGTCACGGTCACAGGCCTCAGACTTGCAACGACATGGACGGATCGCGCCTATCAGGCCACGACCTATCGCAACGGCCGAATATTACTGGCGGGCGATGCCGCACATATCCACTCCCCGCTTGGCGGCCAGGGGCTTAATCTCGGGCTGGGCGATGCGCTCAATCTTGGCTGGAAACTTGCAGCGACAATCCGCGGGGATGCCCCGGACGGATTGCTGGACACCTATACCAGCGAGCGACACCCGGTGGGAGCACAGATCCTCGACTGGTCGCGCGCGCAGGTCGCTCTCATGCGCCCCAGCTCGAGCACAAGGGCGCTGGAAACCATCATCCGCGACCTCATCGAGACCCGCGATGGCGCGACATATTTCGCCGAGCGTGTCTGGGGTGTTTCCCTGCGCTATGAGCTTGGCGGCCAACATCCGCTTGTCGGCCGCAGCGTTCCGGATTTCGTACTGACCGATGGAAGGAAGACCGGCGAACTTCTGCGAGAAGGAAGAGCGCTGCTTTTGAACTTTGGCGTGGGTGCATCGCTTGAAGCGCTTGCAGGTCGTTGGACCGGACGGATCGCTTATGTGGCGGCCAATGCCGTCGACCCGCTCGGATTAAGCGCCGCGCTGGTGCGTCCCGATGGCATCGTCGCCTGGGCTACGGGGTCAACTCCTGACAAGGAGGAACTCACGGAAGCCGCTAGCCGGTGGTTCGGTACGGTATAAACTACATCTGAAGCGGGAAATCAGCTTATGCAGGGTTGAAAAAACTACCACCGCCCCTTGAAAGCACCAATGAAGTGCTTTATATATTTCACATGAGCACGAAACTTCTGTCCAACGTCGTTCTGGCACTCAATCTTTCAAGGGAAGATCGATCTTCCCTCGAAGAAACGCTTCTTGCCTATCGACGTGCTATGGCAATCCTCGATCAGACAGAAGGCGCCAACCTCGTGGCACTGCATGCCGCAGCTTACGAAGAAATCAGGGTCAAGACAGGTCTCCCATCCCGCATGGTGACGCTCGCTTTGCGCGACCACAGCCAGCGTGATCCGCAGGAGCCGGTGCGCGACATCCCGCTCGACAGCAAGCTGTTTTCGGTCAAAGGGCCTGACAGCCTCAGCATCGCCACCCTCTCGGGCCGGGTCGTCGTGCCCTACACGGTTCTTGGCTATCACGACGGCTGGAATGACTTTTCAGAAGCGCGCCTCGTTTTCGAGGGCGAAACCATCAGCATCCATGCCGGCATAAAAACCGGCTTCCAACCGAACAGGGAGGCTTCGATGAACAATGAAGGTATTCTTGGGCGACTCGGGCGTGTCATCGCCGGTGTCATGAACAACGCCGTCGATGCGGCGGAAGCGTCCAATCCCGTCGCAGTCGCGCAGCAGGCCGTGCGGGAAATTGCCAAAATC
Source organism: Agrobacterium sp. 22-210-1 (assembly GCF_053522525.1). Taxonomy (NCBI): domain Bacteria; kingdom Pseudomonadati; phylum Pseudomonadota; class Alphaproteobacteria; order Hyphomicrobiales; family Rhizobiaceae; genus Agrobacterium; species Agrobacterium sp. 22-210-1. The sequence goes on from NZ_JBNWCI010000005.1 coordinate 207,297, forward strand.
GCCGAGGAAGCGCGAGCGGCGCTCGGCGTGGCGGTTGCCGCCGGCCATCGCCTCAAATCGAAGGCCGTCGATCTTGATGAAGAGATCAGCGACCTCGACGACAAGATCAGAATCGGGCTGGAAAACGGCCGCGAGGATCTGGCCCGCGCCGCAACCGGGTTGCAGATCGATCTGGAGGCGCAGCGCGAAGCGCTGAACAAGGCGATCATCGAGAACGCCGCCGAGATTGCCGAGGCGGAAACCACCTTGCGCAGCATCGCCTCTGCAAAGGCGGATGCGCAAAAGCGGCTCGAAGATGCCAAGCGTGCCGAACGCGCAGCACCTGCCAGTGTCGACGCCACCCCGTCCCAGCGCAATGACCGCCGTCTGGCCGAGGCGCTGGAAGCGATCGAAAGGGTGACCGGCACACCGGCCAAGCCCAATACCGGCGCAGCCGAGGTGGAAGAGTTAGGCCGCATGCAACGCCAGAGCGCCATAGAGGCGCGGCTCAAGGCTTTCCGGGAGGGACAACGCTGATGGAGGGCATTGTCCAGCCCGGCACTGCCCCCTTCTGGATCGCCCTCTTGACGGTCGCCGGCCTCGGCATTGTCGAACTCGTCTCGGTCCTGCTCGGCGTGTCAGCCTCCGGTCTGCTGGACGACAGTTTCAGCTACCATGCGCCGGGCGATACCGAAGCGGGGTTGCTGGGAAGCTGGATGTCCTGGCTCAACGCCGGCGGCGTGCCGCTGCTTGTTCTTGCGGTTATCCTGCTTTCGGTTTTTGCCGTTACCGGTTTCTTCATTCAGGGGGTCGCTTCCACAATGCTTCTCGGACCCTTGCCGCTCCCTCTGGCCATGACCGGCGCGATTGCTGCAGCCATTCCGGCCACGCGGTCGCTCAGCCTTGCTGTTGCAAAGGTCATTCCACGCGATGAGACCAACGCGCTTGAGCAGGCCGACTTTCTGGGTCTCACAGGCGTCGTCACCATCGGGCCGCTTGACCAGGGCAAGCCCGGCACCGTGCGGGTCAAGGACCGGCATGACAATATTCACTTCCTGCGCGCACAGGCCGCATCCGGTCACACGATCGATACGGGTGCGCAGGTATTGATCGTCGACGGGGCGGACGGGCTTTTCCAGGCCATTCCCGCACCGCCGGATCTGAAAAATTCATAATAGCGGGCACAACAGGGGTTAATTCACCATGGACTTCTTTTCTTTGAGCCTGATTGCCGGGGTCATCGTCACGGCGATCGTCGTCATCGGCATCATCATGACATCGCTTTACACGCGCTCGACGCGCGACAAGGCCTATGTCAGAACCGGCCTTGGCGGCAAAAAAGTCGTACTCGACGGCGGCGCAATCATTCTGCCGATCTTCCACTCCTATTCCTGGGTCTCGCTCAGCACGTTGCGGCTGGAAGTGAAGAGATCCGAACATGAATCGCTGATCACCAAGGATCGCATGCGCGCCGATATCACCGCCGAATTTTACGTGCGTGTGAAGCCGGACGCCGAAAATATCGCGCTGGCCGCCCAGACACTCGGCGACCGGACAAATGATGCCGATGCGCTAAAATCCCTGGTCGAGGCGAAATTTGTCGACGGCCTGCGCTCGGTTGCGGCAACCATGTCGCTGCGCGACTTGCAGGAACAGCGCGCCGAATTCGTCAAATCCGTGCAGGCAGCCGTTGCGCATGACCTGCAGTCCAACGGTCTGGAACTGGAATCGGTATCGCTGACGCGGCTCGACCAGACCGACATCAAGCATTTCAACCCCAACAACACCTTCGACGCGGAAGGCCTGACGGCGCTGACACGGATCACCGAGGAGCGCAAACGCGAGCGCAACCAGATCGTCCGCGACAACGAGGTCGAAATCGCCACCAAGGACCGCGAAGCCGTGCTTCGCCGCCTGACCATCGAACGCGAACAGCGCGATGCGGAACTGACGCAGGAACGCGATATCGCCAACAAGACCGCAGAAACCAGGGCGGAGGCGGCACGCGCCGAACAGGCGGCACGCCTGAACGAGGAAACCGCCAAGCTCGATACCGAACGCGGCATTGCCGAGCGGGATGCGGAAGCCCGTCAGGCGCGCGAGACCGCCCGCATCGAGGCCGAGCGCGGCATCGCCGAGCGCGAGGCGGAAGCCCGCAAGATCACCGAAACCGCCCGGATCGAAGCGGCGATCGCCGTTGCCCAGAAGGTGGAGCAGGAACAGGCTGCGCGCGCCAAGGCTGATGAGGCAAAGGCAGCGGCCATCACCGCCGAAGAACAGGTGGCAACCGCCCGCGAAGTGGAAATCGCCGAACGCGCCAAGCGTATCGCCGTGATCGACGCCCGCAAGGCGGCCGAACAGGAAGCGACGGCGATCACCGTGAAGGCGGAAGCCGAGCGCGAAGCCGCGGAAAACCTCGCTGCCGCCGCCAAGATCGGTGCCGAGGCCGAGGCGCAGGCCGCCAAAATCCGCGCCGAAGGCGTCATCGCGCTCGGTGATGCCGAGGCGCAGGCGGAGCGGGCGAAAAACGATGCACGCAATGCGCTTTCCGGCGACATCATCGAATTCGAACTTGCCCGCGCGCGGATCGCCATCATCCCCGAGGCGCTGGCCGAAGCGATGAAGCCGATCGAGAAGATTTCCGACATCCGCATCTTCAGCGCCGGCAATCTGGCCGGCGCGCTCGGTGGCGGCAGCGACGGACAAAACGGCAATGGCCTGGGTGATCTTTCAAGCCAGCTGCTGAGCTTCACCGCGCAGAAGCCGGTTCTCGATGAAATCCTCGCACAGGCCGGTTTCAAGGGAGCAGACCCGACACAGGCCCTCCTCGCAGCTTCCATCACAAATGGCACGGATCGGCCAACGTCGGAAAAGCAGCCACGCAAGGAAACGTAAGAAGGTCTCGGCAGTCCTTCCGTAGACCACTCCTCTCGGCAAGAACATCAAGCGCGGTCAATCTAAGATGGCCGCGCTTTTTTCTGTTCTATAAACACTCAGCAAGACCCGTCATACGCGCCGGAAATGCTGCCGCACTAAACATCCAAGCCGGGTTATAAGCTGATGATGAGTGCAACGCCAATGGCGCTCATCATCAAGGCGGAAGCCCGACTGCGGCATTGCTTTCAGGAGCCCTGCCATGCTATCGCTGACATCAACAGCTTGACAGGGCTTCGTTCGGGACGACCCGAATGCGACAGATTACCGGGGACGACCCCAGATAGAGGTCGCCTGCAATGTCTGACAAATCTCCACCCCTTCTCCGCACTCCCTGGCCGAAACTCGTCGTGGCCTGGGTGGTTGTCGCCGTTTTCCAACTGTTCGGCCAGTCATGGCTTTCGGCGGACATGACGCCAACCGTTGCCATCTCGTGCTTTCTCGCGCTCTTCGCCACAATCCTGATGGCGGCTTTCGGAGTCGTGAAAGAGGCCGATGAACTGGCCCATCAACTGGGTGAACCATACGGAACGCTCATTCTCACATTGTCGATCGTCGCCATCGAAGTGATCCTGATTGCCGCGGTGATGCTAGGGCCGAACGAGGCACCAACAATCGGAAGAGATTCCATATTCGCGGTGATGATGATCATCCTCAATCTCGTGACAGGTATCTGCCTTTTGGCGGGCGCAATGCGTTATGGCGAGCAGGAATATAATGCGCCCGGCGCCGTTTCCTTCATTGCGATGACGGTCGTTCTGGCCGGCGTCGCGCTTCTGGTGCCGAACACGCTTCCCGCAGGCAATGGCACGTTTACCGCTCTCCAGGCCATCGTCATCTCCCTTGTGACCGTGATTGTCTACGGCAGTTTCCTCGCCCTCCAGATGGGCCGCTACCGCAGCCACTTCATGCAGCCCGCACCGGGCCGGATGTCAATCAGGCTGACAGAACCCGTCACGCGTCAGGCTCCAGACCATCCGACGGACGGTCATGCCCGCAAAAAGAACATCGTTCACTCGATGGTTCTGATCGGATTGATGCTGCCGATCGTACTGCTCGCACACGACCTCGCCATCGTCATCGACTACAGCGTTGCACAAGCCGGCGCCCCGGTGGCCGTTGGCGGCGTTCTTATTGCGATCATCGTCTTTACGCCCGAATCGATCACGGCCGTGAAGGCCGCATTGAACAACGAGACACAACGGGCAATCAATCTTTGCCTCGGCGCATTTGTTTCAACTGTCGGGCTCACGGTCCCGGCGGTCCTGACGGTCGGCCTCGTCACCGGCAAAACGGTGATCTTCGGAATTTCGCCCGCCGAAACCATCCTGTTTACCCTGACGGTTGCACTGACAACCCTGACCTATCTCGGCAGGCGAACCTCGGCAGCGCAGGGACTGTTGCATCTGATGCTGTTCGCCATCTTTGGCCTCCTGTTGTTTACGGCCTGAGAAAACGGCACGCGGGACGGCCCGCGCGCTTCAAACCGAACGGGGACGGCCCCATGATCACGGGATTGATGATGTGGAAGGCGCCCCGGATGCTCTATCGGGACATTTCAGAAACGGTCGCACAGAGTGCAAATCAACGCTCTCCATGCTGGGTGACGCAGATTTCAGCGGCCTTGATCTTCGTTCTTGTCGCCAACCATCTGGTCCGGTTTTCCCGCGCCGATGCGTTTGCCGGAAAACGATTGTCACCTGCCACCGATTTGGCTAGAAAGCCCTGGCGCGGGACGACCCGTGCCTCGAAACGTTCCGGGGACGGCCCTGACTCTCAATCTTGGGATCAGAATGGCCGATATACCGAACACCCTCCCTATTTCTGACTTTCCACCACACGCACGGTCTTCCTGCGTCCGGCACAGCCGTGACCTCGAACACCCGCGCATTCCCGTCATTGTCGCAATTTACTGAAGGACCTGTCATGGCCGGCCCAATCGACCAATTCGAAGTCAAACCTCTCGTTGAAATTACAGTCGGGGATATCGACCTCAGCTTCACCAATGCTTCGGCATACATGTTTCTCACCGTCACACTGGCGAGTTCATTCCTGCTTCTGGCAACCGGCAAGGCCCGCCTCGTGCCCGGCCGCTGGCAATCGAGCGCGGAGCTGCTTTACCAGTTCGTTGCCAAGACCCTGCGTGACAATGCCGGCGAACAGGGAATGCGGTTCTTTCCCTTCGTGTTCTCGCTTTTCATGTTCATCCTGTTCGCGAACATGATCGGCATGTTTCCTTATGCCTTTACCGTAACGAGCCAGATCATCGTCACCTTCGGCCTCGCCATGATGGTGTTCGGCACCGTCACGCTCTATGGCCTGTTCAAACACGGCATTGGGTTTTTCGGCCTGTTCAAACCCGCTGGAATCCCGGCAATCCTGGCGCCGATCATCGTGCCGATTGAGATCATCTCCTATATTTCGCGCCCGGTCAGCCATTCCGTCCGCCTGTTTGCGGTCATGCTTGCGGGTCATATCACCCTGAAGGTCTTTGCAGGTTTTGTCGTCTCCCTCGCCAGCGTCAATGCGCTGGGGGTAATCGGCGCCATCGCGCCACTCTTCATGACGGTCGCCATCACGGCTCTGGAGTTCCTGATGGCCGGCATTCAGGCCTATGTATTCACCATGCTCACCTGTATGTATCTCAACGACGCGCTGCATCCGGGACATTAGAGTATCGGCGGCATGCCGAGCGTCCCTTGTCCGCAAAGGCCCGCAAAAAGGGACGTCAGGCGCGCTGACGTTTCCCGGAAGGCCGGTGCAGGCGTTCAAGGATCAGGGGCAGAACCCCGCCGGCACACAAAATGGCGATTTCCGCCCGGGTTTCGATCGCCGCAGATGCCTCGAAAGAGATGGAAACCCCGTTGGGCCGCGTGATTGTCACGGGTATCGCGCAGCGGGGTGCGATCGACAGGACATCGGCATCCACGGTGATTGTGTCGCGGGCGGTCATTTCAAGCTGCGCGGGCTTCAGCCCTTCCGGAAGCCGCAATGGCAGGACACCCATGCCGATCAGGTTCCAGCGGTGAATGCGCTCGAAACTTGTCGCCAGAACCGCCCGAACACCCAGGAGCGCAACGCCTTTTGCGGCCCAGTCGCGGGAAGATCCCATTCCGTAACGCTCACCCGCCATAACGACAACGGATTTGCCTTCGGCTTCGTATCGCTGGGCAACATCCCAGAGCGGAAGAATTTCCCCCGTTCCCGCATGGATGGTAGAACCCGCGGGAATGTCGGCCGCCAGAAGATTGCGCACGGTCTTGTTGGTGAAGAGACCACGGATCATGACTTCCCAGTTGCCGCGCCGTGAAGAAAAGACATTGAGATCAAGCGGATTCTCGCCGCGATCAATGAGATGCCGTCCCGCGTCGCCCGTCGCGGGAATGGCACCCGCGGGCGAGATATGGTCGGTCGTGATGTCGTCGCCGAGCACGAGCATAGGATGGGCTTCATAGGCGCCAAGCCTCGTTCCCTTGCCGAAGCCGGAAAAAGGCGGTCGACGGATATAGGTCGATTTCTCATCCCAGGGGAAAAGCATCGTTGTGGGCGCGGGAAGCTCCTTCCACGCCTTGCTTGCCTCGGCCGCGTCATAGGCCGGCGCGAAATCCTCCACCCTGGACGCCGTCTCCATGGCCGCATCGATCTCGGCACCGGTCGGCCAGATCATCGACAGCGTGACGGGAGTGCCACCGGCCGAAATGCCCAGGGGATCGTTCATGATATCGAGCTCAACCGTGCCGGCCAGAGCGAAAGCCACGACCATGGGTGGCGAGGCCAGAAAACCGGCTTCCAGCTGCGGATGAACCCGACCAGGGAAATTACGGTTGCCGGAAAGAACCGCGACAGGAAGAATGTCCCGCTCCGCCATTGCCATTGCAACCGGACTGGTGAGTGAACCGGAATTGCCGATACAGGTGGTGCAACCATAACCGACAATGCCAAAACCAACGGCCTCCAGATCGGTCAACAGCCCCGCACGCTGGAGGTAGCGCTCCGCCGTCGGCGAACCCGGAGCAGTCGAGGTTTTGACCCAATGCGGTGGGCGCAGACCGTAAGCATTGGCTTTGCGGGCCAGGAGCCCGGCGGCGATCAGGAGCCGGGGGTCGGACGTGTTGGTGCAGCTGGTAATCGCCGCGATTGCGACGGCGCCGTCATTCGGCTCACCTTCCAGGGAAATCGTGCCGGCCTTCTTCATGGCGGAGATCGCATGGCGCGTCGCGCTGACCGGAATCCTGTCCTGAGGGCGGCACGGTCCGGCAAGGCTTGGCTCGACGCTCGAAAGGTCGAGATCAAGGGTTGCGGTGTAGCGGGGATTTGTATCGGGATCGAACCAGATTCCGACACGTCTGGCATAAGCCTCAACGAAGGCAGCGTGATCCGGCGTGCGCCCGGTCTTGAGCAGATAGTCGACAGACTGACGATCTATCGGGAAATAACCGCTATTTGCTCCGAATTCCGGCGTCATATTGGCGATGACCGCCCGGTCACCAGCCGTCAGACCGGAGACGCCCGGACCGTAAAACTCGACATATTTATCCTGCAGGTCAATCTGGCGCAGCAGATGCGTGATGACCAGCGCGAGATCCGTGGCAAGCACGCCCTCTTTCAGCGCTCCTGTCAGCCGGATACCAACCACGTCAGGCACGCGAAGGGCGACCGGCATGCCGAAAAACACGCTTTCTGCCTCCAGCCCGCCGACACCCCAGCCAAGCACCCCGATGCCATTGATCATCGGCGTATGGCTGTCCGTACCGATCAGTGTGTCCGGCATGGCCCACAATATCCCATTGCGCCGCTGCGAGGTCACAACGGTTGCCAGGCGCTCGAGATTGAGCGTGTGCATGATGCCCGTGCCGGGGGGGTGTGTCCGAAAATCGGCAAGCGTATTCGTCGCCCATTTCATGAAGCTATAGCGCTCCGCATTCCGCTCATATTCGCGCTCCATATTGCAGGTGAGCGCCGATGAGGTCGCAAACACATCCACGGCAACGGAATGGTCGGTCGAGACATCCACTGGAACAACCGGATTGAGCAGGGCGGGGTCGCCCCCGGCTTCTGCAAGCGCAGAGCGCATTCCGGCAATGTCGACCAAAGCCGGGCCGCAGGTCGTATCATGCATCAGCACCCGGTTCGGTAGAAACGGAATTTCAACCTCGCTGCCACCGGTTTCAAGCCAGTCGATCATCGCCGCTTTCGCCCGTGCAGCATCGTCTTCTCCGGTGCGAAGCACATTCTCCAGCAATATCCGATGAACATAAGGCATGCGCGCCAGACAGTCGCCCGCCTCTGCGGGAAGATCGATGATATCGTAGCTGACGCCGTTTATCTCGAATTTCGTTCGCATATTGTTGTGGTCGAGCGTCACGGCCATCCCCCGCAGGCGTTATCATTGCTTGCTTTGCAAGTCGCGATTTACATACATAATATAATCACAAAATGCAATTAGGTCGATAATAAACAGATTGTCTTTTCACGCGGTGAAGGACACGAAACAGGCGAGCAATCCCAGCGCAACGTGACGAGACGTTAGGGATCTAGACCTTGGGTGACTTGATGCGGCTGGCACCCATGATGTGGGTGTAGAGAAAAGCAGCGGCCTCGTTCCGGCGACCATGTTCGATCAGGTCGAGAATTTGCAGATGTTCCTCCGTCTGCCGGGGCAGGCGGCTGCGGTCGATGGTGATGTGATATTCGATAAGCCGGCGCAGACGGTTGATGCGTCTGATCGCATCCAGGAAAAATTCGTTCTGCGAGCAGGCGACGAGCATCTCGTGAAACTCGTTATTGGCCTTGAAGATTTCGGCGCGCGACCATGTTTCATATCCGCCGTCACGCAGCCGCGTCTGAATCTCCCGCGCCCGCTTTAGACCTTCGGGATTGGGCTCGAAACTCGGAAGCAACATGGCCTGCTGCTCGATCACGGCGCGAAAGGCGTAACCGTCCTCATAGCTCTTCTTCGACGTCAGCGCCTGCGTGAACGCCCAGCCATTGCCGGGCAGGCGCTCGATCCAGCCTTCTTCCGCAATACGCCGAAGGACCCTCAGCAGCTTGGTACGCGGAAGATCGTAAAACCGCATGAGTTCGTTTTCGCTCATGCGCTCGTCAAGCTTGCCGGCGAGGCGATCCTCGGCGATGCGGAAATAGATCGCCTCGTCGCCCTCGCCGTCTTCAACGCCTGCGGATTTCATATCCTGAAGACTGCCGGGGTCCACCGCCAGGAAATAACCGCGATTGGGCTCCGCCCGCACGACGCCCTGGGTCTCCAGTTGCTTAAGAGCGCTCATGATGGGAGCACGCGAGACACGGAAGGCGTCAGCCAGCATTTGAAGAGGAAGATGCTCGCCCTTGCCGATCCCATTCGTCTGAATGAATTCAATCACGTTTCCGACGATCTGCGGCGTAAGACTTTTCCGTACCATGGGGCTCGCTCTGTAATTTTGCCCAGTCTTGTATGATCCCCGGCCTCAAAGCAACAGGCGGCCGCCCGAACGGGCCGCCGCCTCACTGTTCAATCCTCATCCTGCCGGAAGCGGGAAAGCCCCTTGAAAAGGAAGGGTGCAACGAGCGCAATCACCGCAAAAGCGATCATCGTCGCCGAACTCGGATGTTGCAGCAGGATCATGGAATCACCAAGGCTCATCTGCAACGAGCGCCTGAGGGCGCTATCTGCCAATGGCCCGAGGATGAGACCGACGACGGCCGGCGCGACGGGATAATCGAATTTCCGCATGAAAAAGCCGACAACGCCAAATCCGGTCAGCAGCAGCAATTCGACAACGGAAGGATTGGCCGCGATTGTTCCCATCGAGGCGAAGACGAGGATGCCCGCGTAAAGCCATGGCAGCGGAATGGCGAGAAGGCGCACCCACAATCCAACCAGCGGAAGGTTGAGCACCAGCAACATGACATTGGCAATGAACAGGCTGGCAACCAGTCCCCAGACGAGATCCGCATGCTGCGTAAAGAGTAGCGGACCCGGCTGGATATTATACTGCTGGAATCCCGCCAGCATGACGGCGGCCGTGGCGGAGGTGGGCAGCCCAAGCGTGAGCAGTGGAACGAGCGTACCGGCAGCCGAAGCGTTATTGGCGGCCTCAGGACCGGCTACGCCCTCGATCGCACCGTTGCCAAATTCTTCTGGTTTTTTCGAAAGCTTCCGCTCGATGTTGTAACTGAGGAAGGTCGGAATCTCCGCTCCGCCTGCAGGCAGTGCACCGATTGGAAACCCGATTATGGTTCCGCGCAGCCACGGCTTCCATGAACGTTTCCAGTCCTCAAGCGTCATCCAGATCGATCCTTTGACGGGGATCGGTTTTTCCGGCTTGTGGAGGTGACGGGACGCGACAAGCAGTGCCTCGCCTATCGCAAACAGGCCGACGGCCAGCGTCGTGACTTCCACACCGTCCAGAAGCTCCGGCACACCGAAGGTCAGGCGCGCCTGCCCGGTCAATTGATCGATGCCCATCAGGCCGAGCCACAGACCGAAAGCAAGGCTCGTCAGCCCCCTGAGCGGCGACGACCCAAATGTCGCGGAAACGGTAACGAAAGCAATCAGCATCAGCCCGAAATAATCCCACGGACCGAACTGGACGGCGACCTTGACAAGAATGGGCGCAAGGAATGCCAGGCCAAAAGTGGCCACCAGCGCAGCCACGAACGAGCCGATCGCAGCCGTCGCAAGCGCCGGGCCGCCGCGACCCGCCCGCGCCATCTTGTTGCCCTCAAGTGCGGTCACGACAGAGGCGCTTTCTCCCGGCGTGTTGAGCAGGATCGCGGTAGTCGACCCGCCATACATGCCACCATAATAGATACCGGCAAACATGATGATCGAGCCGCCGGGATCGAGCTTGAACGTCACCGGCAGGAGAAGGGCGACCGTCAGTGCCGGGCCAATGCCGGGAAGCACGCCGACAGCCGTACCGATGATGACCCCCACGGCCGCAAAGATGAGATTTGCGGGTTCGATTGCGGTAGAGAACCCCTGGAACAGGGCGAAAAGCGAATCCATGATCACCTCAGAACAGACGCTCAAGCGGCCCCTGGGGCAGCGCGAGGGTCAAAAGCTTGTTGAACATGAGGAAGATCACGACGGCGATGATCGCCCCGAGACAGAGGTCCACGGCCAATGCCCTGCGCCCGAATGCTTTGGCAGTGAAAGCGAAAAGCAGCGTCGACCCCAGAATGAAACCACCGCCGAACCAGATCGCACCGATCAGGCCTGACAAGGCAATGGCGATCCAGCCCACGGCCTTCCAGTCGGTTGCCTCATCCTCCAGTTCACTCGGCCTGAAAGCGCTGAACAGATGCCCGAGTGACAGGAGGAAAAACAGCAGGGCGACAAAATAGGAAGCGGCATTCGCGCTCATGCCATAGGTCGCCCGCGCCGTCATGCCGCTTGCATCCCAATAGGTGATGACCGCTATGGCAAACAGAATGACGGCAACGACCACCGCAGGCGGATTGCGCAGCGAAGATGTTTTGGATGTCATGATATTCCTCACGGGCGGGAAACGGTCTCTCCGCCTCCCGCGCTGGCCAGATCAGTTGGCAAGACCGATGGATGTCAGGATCGCGCGGACCCGTTCGGTTTCAGAGCCGATGAAGGCCTTGAATTCGTCAGAGGGCGCGTAATAGTCGGTCCATCCCCGCGCTTTCAAAGCGGTTTGCCACTCGTTCGATTTGACGGTCTTTTCAATGGCCGCCTGCAATGCCTCAAGCTCTTTGCCCTCGACACCCTGACCGGCAAAGACGCCACGCCAGTTCACAAGTTCGATATCGAAGCCCTGGGCCTTCAGAGGTTTCGCCTCGATGCCCGGGATAGGCTCGGGATAGGATATTGCAAGCGCTCGCAGATCGCCGGACTTGATCTGGCCTTCCCATTCGCCGTAGCCCGAGACACCTGCCGTCGCCTGCCCGCCAAGCATGGCTGCGAGCGACTCGCCGCCGCCGGAATAAGCAACGTAATTGATCTTGGCCGGGTCCTGCCCGGATGCCTTGGTCACCAGAGCCGCCAGAATATGATTCGCACCGCCGGCCGAGCCTCCGACCCAGATGGTCTTGGCCACATCTTTCTCGATGGTTGCCTGCAGATCGGCCATCGTCTTGATCGACGAATCCTTCGGCACGACGATCACGAGCGGATCACCGGTGAGGCGGGCAAGGGGTGTGACCTGCGTCAGATCGACAGGTGAGTTGTTGGAAATGCTGGCGCCGACCAGCGTGATGCCGGCAACCAGCAGCTGGTTAGGGTTGCCCTTGGCCTGCCCGACAAATTGCGCCAGCCCAACCGTGCCGCCGGCACCGGGCACGTTGACGACCTGCACGCTCTTGGCCGCGCCTGTCGCCATCATGACCTCCTGAAGCGAACGCGATGCCGCATCCCAGCCACCACCTGCCCCGGCCGGCGCGGCGATCGTCAATTCCAGTTGCTGCGCCTTCACGGGCGTTACGGCGAAGCCGACAGCCGCGAGCGCGGCGGCAAAGCCAAATCCGATAAATTTTTGCATGTGTTCCTCCAACAGACTTCGTGCTCCCTCCGAGCAATAGGGCAAATCTGCATTATATAATTATAAAAGTAAATATACCGCTGGAGAAGATTTTGAATGCGCGCAGCCTCTTGCCTGATCGCAAAGCCGCACGGCTAGGTGCGGGATATTAGCTGGGCACAGGAGCGGCAGGCGCGTGTGGGCCGACAATCAACTCAGCCTCGGCATGAACACCGCAGGAATGGATCGCGATTTTGATCGCGATCGACAGGGTTCGCTTGTGCGTCCACGCATCAAGCCCTTGCATTGCCTTAATGCTTGCCCTTGCCAGATCGCAGCGAAAGTCCGAACGCCACCATCGTGAAACCCGCCACCAGAAGATCCGCCGCCAGAATGATGTCCGGCCCCGCTCCCAGTCCCAAGGAGCGATCCGCGACCAGCCATGCGACAAAGAAGAGGGTGGTAAAGCCGCCTGCCAGCAGGGATGTAGCCCCCCGGTGGGGGCGGATCGTTTCTCCAATCCAGAGCCGCAATAACGAAAGACCAAGAAACAGACAGCAGAAAAGCAGAAAGGCCGCGGACGATCGAAGGCCCTCATCGACGCAGACGATACATCCCATCGCTGCCTGGAGGGCGCCGATCGCGATCCAGTCCGGATAAAATGCGGGACGCGCAAGCCGCATGATGATAATTGCAAAGAGCAATCCGCCTAGCATTGGTCCGAGGCCCGGCAGATAACCTTCGAAGTTCCGGTCAAGAAACCTGTTGGCGAGGGACAACACGGCGAAATCGACCAGAATGATGCCAAGCGCGACCACTCTCAGCCAGTCGGACGGTTTCCTGAAACGGTTTTGACCGACCTCCCGTCCACTGCAGATGAGACGGCGAAGCCGCGGGAGAAACGACGGGGCACGCTGGTGGGGAAAAACGTGCCCCGTCCGATGTCCGGCAATGAGCGTTGCGGACATCACTGGCCCTGACTGCGGGGGACGATACGTCAGAGCCATGTTTATCGAAGACGGAGCAGGCGCGAAATCTCCGTAACCTGTGCAAACAGCCAGACTACCCCGAATGGGAAGAGGCTGGCGCGAAACATTTTCCCGATCCTGCATCATTTTCGGAACCGCCTCCTCCATTGGGTAACCGGTTCGCTTTCGAGATCGTAACGGTCAACCAGCCCTGCTTGCCGGGGCAACAGTAGCCATGCCTTTATATATACATACAAAACGTTTGTAAATTCGAACCTAGTCATCTTCCTTCACCAGCGCATGTCAGACGTGGTTTGCCTGCCGTGATTTTGTCAGGATCGGTTCAGTTGAGGCCTTGGTATTTTTGCTGAACTCCAGCCAGCAAAGTCGTAACCAGAAGGCTCCCGTCTTCGGAGAGCGTAAAGACGCTCTTCCTTAACGCCCATTCCGTAATGAGACCGCCCATAGCCGCATAAAGCATGGAGGCCGCCTTTTCCGGCGTCCACGGCTTCACCATTCCGGGATTTCGCTCGACTGCCCTGAATATGCGCACGAACAATTCATGCATTTCCTCGGGAAACGTGTTTTGTGCGGCCTCATCCTTTTCCGCCAGAACGATATCAAGCCTCATCATCACCCGCAGCAGACCGCGCTGACGGGGATCTTGCTCCAGCATCCTGAAGGTATCGGCTATGATATCACCGAGTTTTTCGATGGAAGCGGAGCTGCGGCCTTCGGAAAGTTCGTCGGCAAATCGCCGAAACGGTTCCTGCGCCTCATTTCTGAGAGCAAGCAGAAGCCCGTGCTTGTTCTTGAAATGCCAGTGAATCGCACCCCGGGTCACACCGGAAAGAGCAGCGATTTCCTCCAGGCTGACATTGTCGTAACCCTTGTCCAGAAACAGGGTCTCTGCCGCCTGCAAAATCTGGCGGCCCGTTTCCGCCGCCTGCTCCTTGGTTCTCCTCACGTCTCTAAACTCCCATGACTGAATTTCGCCGTTGCTTTCTACATGGACCAGCCCGGCAAAAGCAAACCGCCGTCCCGCCGCAACTCGTCACGGCGGGACGGGAATGCATCGACCTCAGGCGTTTTTCGGCTCAGCCGCCTTTACGCTCCTGCGGCTAAATATCCCCGATATCAGCACGAAGAAAACCGGCACGAAAACAATCGCCAGCAACGTCCCCGTCACCGTTCCGAAGAAGGTGGCAAAGCCGATAGCCTGGCGCGCGCCGGCACCGGCACCCGTCGATATGACGAGCGGGATGACCCCGAGACCAAAGGCAAGCGACGTCATCAGGATCGGCCGGAAGCGAAGTTTCGCCGCCTGGCAGACCGCCTCGAATGCGCTTTCGCCAAGCTGCGCCATTCGCTCCCGCGCAAATTCGACAATCATGATGCCGTTCTTGCCCGTCAGGCCCACCACCGTCAGAAGACCCACCTGGAAATAGACGCCGTTCGACTGTCCACCGATCCATGCGCCCAGAAGTGCACCGAGGATACCGACCGGCATGGCGAGCAGAACCGCAACGGGAATGGTCCAGCTTTCATAGAGCGCCGCAAGGCAGAGGAACATGGTCGCCAATGCCAGCCCATAGAGGGGAAGGGCGCCGGCACCGGCATCCTTTTCCTCAAGCGACATTCCTGTCCATTGCAGGCTGAAGCCAGGCGGCAGTTTCGCGGCAAGCGCCTCCATTTCCGCCAGCGCCTCACCCGAGGAAAAACCCGGAGCCGCCGACCCTTCGATCGACATGGCAGGAAGAGCGTCATAACGGCTGACTTGCTGAGGCCCGAAGACCCAGTTCTGGCTGGCAATTGTCGAAAGATCGACGAAATCGCCATTCGCATTCGGCACCCGCCAGAGAGCAAGGTCTTCCGGCCCGGTGCGCGCCAGGGGCTCGCCCTGCACATAAACGCGCTTCATGCGTCCCTCGTAGAGGAAGTCGTTCACATAGGAACTCGACCAGACGGTGGTCAGGAACGACCCGACATCCGCTGCGCTGAGACCAACGGCGCCGGCTTTGCCCCAGTCGATGTTGAGTTCGAACTGGGAAGCATCTTCCACGCCATTCGGCCGGACGGCCATGAGCTTGGGGCTTTGCGCCGCCAGACCCAGCAGCATGTTGCGCGCTTCCAGAAGCTGCTCATGGCTCTGGCCGGAACGCGCCTGCAGGAAGGCGGTAAAGCCGTTGGAGTTGCCGAGTTCCGTGACCGCCGGCGGCACCAGCGGAACCACGATCGCCTCCTTGATGCCGCCCATCAAAGGCCCGAAAGCACGCGCGGCGATGGCCTGGGCAGAGTCGTCCTTACCCTTGCGTTCTTCCCAGTCCTTCAGCTTGACGAACATCATGCCCATGTTCTGGCCCTGACCGGCGAAGGAGAAACCACGAACCGAGAAGACAGCCTCGACGTTCTGCGCTTCGGCACTCATGTAGTAGTTTTCCACCTTGCCCAGAACCGCCTCGGTATTTTGCGCGGTGGAACCGGGCGGCGTCTGGATGATGGTGAGCAGGGTTCCCTGATCCTCATCGGGAAGGAACGAGGTGGGCGTCTTCTGATAAAGGAAGACCATGGCGACCACCAGAAGCAGGTAGACGAGGAACATCCGGACCGGCCTTTTCGCCGAAGCCCTGACGATATTGCCGTATCTTGTCGTCAGCCATGAGAAATTGCGCTCGAACCAGTTGCTGAAACGGCTGGCAAGGCCCGGCTTTGCATTATGGTCATGGGCCTTCAGCATCGTCGCGCAGAGCGCCGGTGTGAAGATCAGGGCCACCAGCACCGAGAGCGCCATGGCCGCGACGATCGTCACCGAGAACTGCTTGTACATTTCCCCTGTCGCGCCGCCAAAAAACGCCATGGGCACGAAGACGGCGGAAACCACCATGGCGATGCCCACTAGCGCGCCCTGGATTTCTCCCATCGATTTTTTCGTCGCCGCGACGGGATCGAGATGTTCGTCTCGCATGATGCGCTCGACATTTTCCACCACCACGATCGCATCGTCCACGAGCAGGCCGATCGCCAGAACCATGGCAAGCATGGTGAGCGTGTTGATCGAAAATCCAAGCGCCGCCATGATGCCAAAGGTTCCGAGCAGAACCACCGGCACGGCCAGCGTCGGGATCAGCGTCGCGCGGAAATTATGCAGGAAGATCAGCATCACGAACACGACCAGCACGATCGCTTCGATGAGCGTGTGAATAACTGCCTCAATGGAAAGCGAGACGAACGGCGTCGTGTCATAGGGAATGACATAGCTTACCCCGGCGGGAAGGAATGCGCCGAGATCGGCCATCTTCGCCTTCACCAGTTCCGCCGTTTCAAGCGCATTGGCGCCGGATGCCAGCTGGATTGCCATGCCTGACGACGGTTTGCCGTTATAGAAACTGGAGATTTCGTAGTTTTCGGTTCCGAGTTCCGCCCGCGCGACATCACGCAGCAACACCAGCCCGCCATCGGTATCGGCACGCAAGACAATGCGTTCGAAATCTTGCGGCGTCTTCAGGAGCGACTGCGCGGTGACGGTGGCATTGAGCTGCTGGCCTTCCGGTGCCGGCATTGCGCCGAAGGCACCGGCCGATATCTGCGCATTCTGGGCGCTGATGGCATTGATGACAGTGGTGGGAGAGAGGCCGTAATATTTCAGCTTCTGCGGATCGAGCCAAATCCGCATCGCATATTCCGATCCGAACACCTCGACCTTACCGACGCCCTTCAGCCTCGAGATCGGTTCAACCATGTAGGAGTTCAGGTAGTCGGCCAGATCGATGGCGCTTCGGGCCCCGTCGTCGGAGATCAGCGCGATCACCATCAGGAAGCCGGTTGTCGATTTCTCGACCGTCACGCCCTGGCGTGTCACTTCCGAAGGCAGGCTCGCTTCGGCCTGGCTCAGCTTGTTCTGGACCTGCACCTGGGCGATATCGGGATCAGTGCCCAGATTGAAGGTGAGCGTCACGGTGGCGCGGCCCGTCGATGTCGTCGACGAGTCGATGTAACGCAGCCCGTCAAGGCCCGTCATTTCCTTCTCGATGATCTGCACCACCGTATCCGCGACCGTCTCGGCGGATGCCCCGGGATAAGTCGCGCCGATAACCACGGATGGACCGGCTATCGAGGGATATTGCGAGATCGGCAGTCTCATGATCGACAGGATGCCGAGGCCCATGATGATGATTGCGATGACCCAGGCAAAAATGGGTCTGTCTATGAAAAACCGTGCCATGGATCAGTTGCTCCCGGCCCGGGCGGCCTGCTGGCCCAACGGCTGTTGTTCTATTTCCACCGTGGCGCCCGGCGCCACCTTCTGGAAACCGGACATGACGATCTGGTCCCCCGGCTTCAGGCCGCTGCTGGTGACCCAGCGGTTGCCAGCGCCAGTGACGATATTCACCGGACGGGGAACAATCTTGCCGCCTTCCACGATCCAGACGGATGCCTCGCCTTTGGCGTTGCGCATCACAGCACTTTGCGGAACAAGGATCGCGTCCTTGGTGACGGCCTGCGGCAGCTCAACTTCCACATAGAGGCCCGGCAGGAGCCGGTTATCGGGGTTGGAAAACGAAATTCGAAGCGTGACCATGCCCGTCGTCGGCTCGACCCTCGGTTCGGCCGCCTTAAGATCACCCTTTACCGGGTAAGTCTGGCCGTTCGGAAGGATCATCGTTGCAACGGACAGGGACTGGCTGCTCCCGACCCTTTTGTCGGCATTCCACCGCAACAGATCGTTTACGGACTGCGTCACATCAACGTAAATCGTGTCGAGCGCGCGGATCGTGGTCAAAGCGGTCGTCTGCTGCGCAGCAACAAGCGCGCCGGCCGTCGTTTCCGAGAACCCGATGATACCGGAGATCGGTGCGCGGATCGTCGTTCTCTCAAGGTCGATCTCCGCTGTCGTCAGCTGAGCCCGCGCCACCTGAAGTGCGGCCTGCGTCTTGTTTCTTTCGGCGATCTTGTTATCGCGGTTCGCTGCCGAGCTGACATTGTTGGCAAATGTCTCCTCAGCACGGCGTGCATCGACAAGGGCGAAATCGTAACTTGCCTGCGCCTGGGCGACATTGGCTTTGGCGGACTCCACCGCCGCGACATAGGTTTCATCCTCGATCTTGTAGAGAACCTGACCGGCCTCGACACGGGCGCCCTCCTCAAACAACCGTTCCCGGATGATGCCTGAGACCTGCGGCCGCACCTCTGAAATCGTCGATGGCTTGATACGTCCGGGCAAACGCGCAGTCAGCGTGAAATCCGCCGCCTTGGCGGTTTCGACCGTGACCGACGGGGTGGGTTGCTGCTGCGAGAGCACTCGTCCGGGATAGAGGACGCAGGATAGGATCAACGCAAGGGCCACCGTTCGCCCGCGCCGCCACTGACTTTTCTCGACCATTTTTCACCTTTTGATGCAAACGAGCTTTCGGACACATCACAAGCGCCCGATCTTTCGGTGCCATATACATACATTCCGAATGTAAATATCAAGTGAAATATTTTGGCCAATCGGCACCGGGTGCTCACGAAAATCTTGCTTCAAAGTGCAAAACTGATCGCGATAAGATGCTAAAATAGAAGGAAAATCAGATTGCTGCTGAGCGTCTGATGCGGAGCACGTTTACGTCCTGCCGGCGGATGCGGGAAAAAAATTAACATTGCCGACAGACCAGTTTTCTGGCCCAATGTCTCATCACCAGTCCGGAACAATCATCACCATCCTGCGTAAAACACGGCCGATCTGGCCCCCTGCCGACGTGGAGTCATCATGCCCCTGCCCCAGAAAATCGGTTTTATCGGAACCGGAGCGATCACCGACGCGATGGTGCGGGGCCTGCTCCTGAAGCCGGCGGCCGTGCCGCATGTCATGGTTTCAGCGCGCAACGCGGATATTTCGGCCAGGCTCGCTGCCGATTTCCTGCAGGTGATCGTTACCGGCGACAATCAGGCGATCATCGACGGGTGCCATACCGTCGTCTTGGCAATCCGGCCGCAGATTGCCGAAGACGTCATCCGCCCGTTGCGTTTCCGGAAGGGACAGAAGGTCATCAGCGTCGTTGCCGCAACCAGCCGCGAAGCGCTTTTCGACTGGATCGGCGCGGATGTCAGCCTCACGCAGGCGATTCCCCTGCCTTTCGTCGCACGGCGCAGGGGTGTCACAGCCGTCTATCCGCCGGATGCAGATACATCGGCAATTTTTAATAGCCTTGGCAATGCGGTCGAATGCGAGACGAAGGCGGAATACGATCTTCTCGCTGCCGCGAGTGCCCTGATGGCCACCTATTTCGGCATCATGCAGCATACGACCGAATGGCTGGCTGAAAACGGCTTGCCGGAAGAAAAGGGTCGCGCCTATCTCGCCCCGCTCTTCGCTGGTCTTTCCGAAGTGGCCCAGCTCGCTGACAGAGACACCAGTTTCCTTGATCTCAGCGTTGAATTTGCCACCAAAGGCGGGCTCAACGAACAGGTTTTGCAGGATTTTGACCGTAATGGCGGCTCCAATGCGCTGAAAGGAGCGTTGAGCCGTGTTTTTGAGCGGATCACAAAATAGCCCGCGGTTGGTTACCGCAGCAATGAAAAAGGGGCCAATCGGCCCCTTTTTCGCTTTATGCTTTCCCCGGACGATTGATCGTGAGGAAGTGCCGCACGACCGGTCTTGCCATTCCCGAATGATAGGCAAGTACCTTGCCCTGCAAATCCGCGTCGGCATTGGAGACCCGTTTATGCTGGCGCAGATGCTCCGCCCAGGATTCCACCATGAACCATTCAACGATCTTCTGCGGATCGGCGGAATCCTCGGTGACACCCCAGCCGTAGGCACCATCGCGTCGGCGCTCCTGTGAAAGCTCATCCAATGCGTGCAGGAAGGCGCTGCGGTGATGCTTTTCGACGTTGTACTCGATCAGGATCAGGACCGGGCCGCGGTCATGGGCCACAGGCTCGGCAACGAGCGGTTCCGGCCAATGGTTGGACGGCACCATATCCGCGTCGCCGGCAGGCAATTTCAGGCGGTGCATGACAAGACCGGCGATAAACAGACCAGCAGCGCCGATCAGCAGCGTTCCGGGCACGCCTGCCGCTTCACCAACGGCACCCCAACCGATGCTGCCCGCCGTCATCGCGCCGTTGAAGACGGTAAGATAGACCGCCAGCCCACGGCCCCGCACCCAGTTCGGCAGAATGGCCTGGGCCGCGCCATTCAACGTCGTCAGCGCCGTGATCCATGCGCCACCGAGAAACAGCAGGATGACGATGGCCAGCCACTTGGGCGGAGCAAACGACAGGCCGGCCATGACGAGCGCGGTAATGACAGCAGCCCCCAGAAGCAGGGCATCGGCATCAAAGCGGGCGCGCAGTTTCGGCATGATCAACGCGCCGCCAATCGCGCCCGCACCGACCGCACCGAGCAGAATGCCATAAAAGCTAGCATCTCCGCCGAGCAATTGCCGTGCGACCAGTGGCAACAGCGCCCAGACGGCGCTGGCGAATGCAAAGAAGATCGCAGCTCGCAGCAGGACGACATGCAGGGGACGGCTGGCGCGTGTGTAACGAAGACCAGCCCGGAATGCACCAGAGAAACCTTCCGCCAATGCATCATTGGCGTTCTTCGCCCGTGGCCACCACAAGAGCGCCGCGATGACAACAAAGTAACTTGCGACATCTGCGCCGTAGGTAACGGCCGCACCAAAGGCAGCAAGCAATATGCCACCAACCGCAGGACCAATGGAACGGGCGATATTGATGCCCAGCGAATTGAGCGCGACGGCGCTCTTGATGTCCTCGCGTTTCACCAGTTCCGGCACGATGGCCTGCCAGGTCGGCCCCATCAGCGCCGCACCGATGCCGCCGAGGAAAGTGAGGCCGATCAGGGCACTGACGGACAATAATCCGGTATGGGCGAGGACCATGAGGGTGAGACTGACAGAGGCCAGCAGCAGCTGGACCGCAATCAAAAATTTACGACGGTCGAGAATATCCGTCAGCACGCCGGCCGGGATCGCCAGCAGAAAGATTGGCAGGGTTCCCGCCGCCTGAACCATGGCGACTGCCGCAGGCGAGGCCGAAAGGTCGGTCATCAGCCACGAACTGGCGACATCGCGCATGAAACTGCCGGTATTGCCAAGCACGGTTGCGGCCCAGAGGACGGCAAAAACCGGCTGTGCAAGAGGAGCAAAGCTGCTCGTGGAGGATTTTGCGGCACTCATTTGCCTGTTCCTTTCGTGAGATCGATTGCGGCAACGATAACAAAGGCGCCAGCCAGACCGAGATGTTCGAAGAAGGCGTTGGTGGCCATCATGCGATCCATGCCGGGCGCCATTTCCCAGAACCGAAGAGCAATGAAGGTGGCCAGAAGCGTGAAGCCCGCAAGCGCCAGAGCGCCTGCCCAGCGCAGAAAGCCGGAAACCACCATGGCCGAGGCGGCAAGCTCGAACACGATGACGACAACGGCAAAAACCGCAGCCGGATGAAGGCCGAAATGGTTCATCTCGGCAATCGCACCGGGAAAGTCGAAGATCTTGGTCAGCGGCCCCTGAATATACGCCGAGCAAAGCGCCAGAAGCGCAAGGGTTCGTGTGACGGGCGCGGCAACGATATCTGCAAGCAACCCGTGAAGGCGAAGTGTTGAAGATGGTTTGGTCATTGTCTGCTCCTGCGGCCTGGCCGCTCGCTTCGAGCGGCGTTGCGTTCATCTGATGGAGCGATATTGGCTGAAACAATTATCGCCAACAATTGCATCAATAGTTTCGATATAATTGCATAATTCGCAACATTAGCCCGCCTGAGAGGACTTCCTTCGCGTTGGATGCGGGCAGCGGCAATACGCTGCCCGCTTGGTCGGCCTGACATTCACACGGTCGGGCTTAAACCGCCCAGCATGAGCAGCCGAGCGCTCCGAAGAAGCCCTTCAGATCGGCGATTGGCAGCTTCGATGTCCATGCTCCGGCATGGTCATGTCCATGAACGCCGCAATCGCTGGCGCAGCCGCAGGACGTGATTGCCGCGCGTCGCAACGAGTTCTTTCCAGCCCCTTGCGGCTCACCCCAGGCGGCATAACCGCCGAAAGCGCGAACCGGCGACCAGTCCGGCATGGCGGGGGGCACGTCGTTCTCGTCGAGCGCCTTGAAGTCGCCGGCGCCATAGACGATCTTGCCGCCGACCATGGTCAGCTCGGAGGTGAGGAAGGAGATTTCGTCTTCCGCGCAGGAAAAATAATCCTTGTCCGGCACCACCAGATCGGCGAACTGGCCTTTTTCGATGCGGCCCTTCTTGCCTTCTTCGTTCGAGAACCAGGTGACTTTTTCGGTCCACATGCGCAGCGCCGTTTCGCGGTCAAGGCAATTGGCGCGTGGATAAAGCTGCATGCCGCCCACCGTCTTGCCGGTTACCATCCACGAAAGGGACACCCATGGATTGTACGAGGCGACACGGGTGGCATCGGTACCGGCAGAGACATTGACGCCCTTGTCGAGCATTTTCCTGATCGGCGGCGTCGCCTCGGCAACTCCCTGTCCATAACGTTCGACGAAGTATTCGCCCTGATAGGCCATGCGGTGCTGGGTGGCGATACCGCCGCCAAGCGCTGCAATACGGTCGATCGAACGATCAGAAATGGTCTCAGCATGATCGAAGAACCAGTTCAGACCTTCAAGCGGAATGTCCCGGTCGACCTTTTCGAAGACATCAAGCGCCCGCGAGATTGTCTCGTCATAGGTGGCATGCAGACGCCAGGGCCAGCGGTTTTCCGCGAGAACCCGCACGACCTCTTCGAGTTCACCCTCCATTTCCGGCGGCATGTCCGGTCGCGGCTGGCGGAAATCCTCGAAATCGGCAGCGGAAAAAACCAGCATCTCACCTGCGCCATTGTGCCGGAAATAGTCATTGCCCTGCTTGTATTTGACCGAAGAGGTCCAGTTGAGGAAATCCTCCTTTTCCTGCTTGGGCTTCTGCGTGAAGAGGTTGTAGGCGAGACGCACGGTCATCTGGCCTTCATCGGAGAGCTTCTGGATGACCTCATAATCATCAGGGTAATTCTGGAAGCCACCACCCGCATCGATCACGCCGGTCACACCCAGCCGGTTCAACTCACGCATGAAGTGGCGCGTGGAGTTGACCTGATAGTCAAACGGCAGCTTCGGTCCCTTGGCGAGCGTCGAATAGAGGATACCGGCATTTGGTTTGGCAAGCAGCATGCCCGTGGGATTGCCGTTCGCATCGCGGGTGATCTCGCCGCCGGGCGGGTTCGGTGTATCCCGCGTATAACCAACGGCGCGAAGGGCTGCGCCATTCAGCAGCGCCCGATCATAGAGATGCAGCAGGAAGACCGGCGTGTCGGGCGCCACCGCATTGATTTCCTCAATGGTCGGCAGGCGCTTTTCGACGAATTGATGCTCGGTGAAGCCGCCAACGACGCGCACCCATTGCGGGGCGGGCGTGATCGCCACCTGCCGTTTGAGCATGTCCATGGCGTCCGCCAGCGAGCGCACGCCATCCCAGCGCAGTTCCATGTTGAAGTTCAAACCGCCGCGAACGACGTGGGTGTGATTGTCGATGAGGCCGGGCAGCACGCGTTTGCCCTTCAGATCGATGATTTTCGTCCCGGGCCCGGCGAGTGCCATGACATCGGCATCGGTTCCCACGTCCACGAACAGACCATCCTTGATGGCAACTGCCGTTGCATTTGGATTGCCGCGATCAAGTGTCGTCAGGCGGCCATTGTGAAGAATGGTGTCGGGATACATGGAATAGGCTCCGGTCTGAATGGGATCAGCGGCATTGGCCGGTGAAAAGAGATGCGGAAAGGCAAGGCTCGATGCCGCGCCAAGAAAAGTGCGTCGCGTTGGCATCAGCTTCTCTCCCCATCCGCAGGCTGTTTCGCCCTGGCGAGATCCACGGTCTCTCCGCTGCCCTTTGGCATATGGCCGAACATATGCGGCTTGATCTGGTTGATCCACGAAACGGCGGCCGGCTCCTTGCCGATGATCGACCTTGCAAAAGGAATGACCTGTTCGCCCAGCAATATGCCAAGCAGGCCGACAAGCGCGATGATGGGCGGTGCGGGTGAACGCACATTGAGCAGGCTGTAAACAATGCCGACCAGCAGGCCGGCGCCAAGCGACAGAAGATAGACTTTCATGGGAACCTCCTAGATGGATGAAAGCCGCACCGGAGGGGACATCGATCCTTCCGGTGCGGCGCGGTTGAAAGCTTATTTTGGGGCTGGGTTCGGGCCGATGCGCTTGCCGTGTTTGACGCGCTCTGCACCGCCATGGACATGGGTGACGGCATAGTCGATGCCCATGCCGTAGGCGCCGGAATGTTCCTTCACCAGCGAGGTGACGGCGTCATAGGTTTCCTTGCGTGCCCAGTCGCGTTGCCATTCAAGCAGCACCTGCTGCCAGGTGACCGGGATGATGCCGGCCTGCACCATGCGATCCATCGCATATTTATGCGCATCGACAGAGGTGCCACCGGAGGCATCCGCCACCATGTAGATCTCGTAATCCGCAACATCGTGAAGCGCCGAGAGCGCGAAGGTGGTGTTGCAGACTTCCGTCCAGAGACCGGAAACGACGATCTTCCTTCGGCCGCCGGCGGCGTTCTTCGCCAGGGCGTCACGGACATTCTGGTCATCCCAGGAATTCATCGAAGTGCGCTCGAGGATATCGTTCTCCGGAAAAACCGCGAGCAATTCCGGGAAGGTGTTGCCGGAGAAGCTTTCCGTTTCGACCGTCGTGATGGTCGTCGGGATATTGAATATCCGGGCGGCCTTGGCGAGGCCGACAACATTGTTCTTCAGGGTCTGACGATCGATCGATTGCACGCCGAAAGCCATCTGCGGCTGCTGGTCGATGAAGATCAACTGGCTGTTGGCGGGGGTAAGGACTTCGAGCTTGGACATTTTCGTTCTCCGTTCAGGTGGTGATTGCCGATCTACGGCGGTGGAAATTGACAAGGCTTCGCCGGTGGGCTGCCCGGCGCGGGCAGCCGTCTTTGAAGGGCGTGAATGTGTATCTGTCAGTCGGTTCGGATCAGCGGTCCGTCTTAAGCAGCGAGCGGAACCAGGCTCGCCTCGATCTTGTTGCGGAACGGCTCATACCGGTTTGGCAGCTTGAGCGCCTCACCAAGATGGGCTGTATCCTCGTCCCGGTCGAAACCGGGTTCATTGGTAGCGATCTCGAACAGGATCCCGCCCGGGGTGCGGAAATAGATCGCCCAGAAGTAATCGCGGTCGATGACGGGGGTCACCTGATAGCCGGTATCCATCAGCGCCTTGCGCACTTCGAGCTGCTTTTCACGGTTTTCAACCGCAAAGGCGATGTGGTGCACCGAACCGGCTCCCGGGCGGGCAAAGGGTGTCTTCGGCAACGCCGCAAGATCGATCGTATCCGCTCCATTGCCACCGGGAATAACGAAACGTGTGACGTTTCCTTCAACGTCGGCCCGCTCATAACCCATGAAACGCAGAAGCTCCTCGGTTGCAGCCGTATCGTGAAGATTGAAACGCGCACCGGTGAAACCGCGTATGGCATTATCTTCGGTTATGCCCTCGGCCAGCCAGCCAGCACGTGCATCATCGCCCGTTTCGATCAGCGCGAGACCGTCGCCATCTGGACCGGTGAAGCGCAGGCGATTGTCGCCGAAGACCGTGTCGGCCTCAATTCCGGTAGCGCCTTTGGCAATGAGACGATCTTTCCAGAAGCCGAGCGCACCCTTGGGAATGGAGAACTGGGTCTCGCCCACTTCGCCGACACCGGGACGACCGGCCATCATCTGGGCGAAGGGAAAATAGGTCATGACCGTGCCGGGCGATCCCGTTTCATCACCGTAATAAAGGTGATAGACGCTGGGCTCATCAAAGTTGACCGTCTTCTTCACCCGGCGCAGGCCGAGCGTTTCGGTGAAAAAACTGTTGTTCTGCAGCGCATCCGACGCCATGGAGGTAACGTGGTGCAGGCCCTTGATATCCTTGATCATCGTCGGCGCCTCTCTTCGTTTGTGTGTCCGTTTCGATGACAAAGATATACGTCGCTTGATTGCATCGAGGAATTGCAATATTTCTTGTGACTGAATTGCGATTTTTGAAATAATAGAGATGAACGACCACAAAGCTCTCAAAACCTTTCTGATGGCGGCCGAAAAGCGCAACTTCGCGCAGGTGGCCCGTGAACTGGGCATGACGGCAGCAGCCGTCACCCGCGCCATTGCCGCGCTTGAATGTGATCTCGGCGTGCAATTGTTTGTCCGCACGACCCGTCAGGTATCGCTGACGACCGACGGAGCCGTTTTTGCCGCGCAGATTCAGCCGGCAATAGAAGCGCTCGAAAATGCCCGGCGCGACGTCAGGAATGCTCACAAGGCCGATCAGGGAAGACTGAGGATCAGCGCGCCGACATGGCTCGGGAAAACCGTACTGCCACCGATCCTCTCGGGTTTCCGGGAACTGTACCCGAAAATGTGCTTCGAGATTTCGCTGTCCGACGGCTTGGTCAACATCGTCGATGACGACTACGATCTCGCGATCCGCATTTCGTCAGCCCCATCAGACAAATTCACCATCTGGCGCAAGATCAGGGCCGTGCCGAGAATATTGGTGGCGGCACCGGGCAGCCGGTTCACGCAAATGGAACATCCGGGCGAGCTGACGCCCGACGATTGCCTTGCCTATAGCGGTGAAAGCCGGCGGGAAAACTGGGTCCTTTCGGATGGCGGATCAAGCATCACGATTTCGGCCGGTCGCAGATTCAGCGCTAATAATGGCGAGGTTCTGGCAGATTTGGCGGCGGATGGTGCCGGGGTGGCCATGTTGCCGGGGTTTCATATCGCCGACCATATCCGCAGCGGCCGGCTGATACATGTTCTGCGCGGCTGGTCGCCGCCGGAACTCTGGCTGACGCTTTATTATCCGCCCTACCAGAAGCTCCCGCCCCGCATCGCGACTTTCTCGAAGTTTTTCGAGGACCAACTGCCCGCACATATGGTGATGCTGGATTAAATATGACGCCGGTGCATAAATTCATCACCGGCGGCGCATCCCTGATTTATGACAAGTGCCCAATCCCGGCGCTCGTGTTGCGCAACAGCTTCTCCACCATGGCAAGCAGAGAATTGAGCGGCCGGTCATCGCGGTAAAAGGGAACGTCTGCGCGAATACGCCGGTAGAGGGCGTGGGTGCCGGGTGCCATGCCGGCTTCTCCAGACTGCATGTCATAGGCCTGCGCCGCACACATGATCTCGATCGAAAGAATGGTTTCGAGATTGGCGATGATGGAAAGTGCCTTGTCGGCAGCCGGCGTGGCGTGAGTGAGAATATCCTCCTGCAAGGCAGAGGTAATGCCACCATCCAGACTGGCGGGCGCAGCCAGCCGCCGGTTTTCGGCAACCAGCGCCGCGGCCGTATACTGAATGATCATGAAACCGGAGCAGACACCGCTGCCTTCCGCCAGAAAAGCTGGCAGGCCGCTGACCAGCGGATTGACAAGGCGGTCGATCCGGCGCTCCGCAACGCTTGCCAGTTCTGCAGCGGCTACGGCCAGACCATCCATGGCAAGCCCCAATGCCGCGCCAACCGCATGGGCCTGTGAATGCACCTGCGGCATATCTGGCGAACCGGTAACGACCGGATTGTCCGTAACACTTGCCAGTTCGCGATTCACCACTTCGCCGATCTGCATGACGCTGTCGCGAATGGCGCCGTGGATTTGCGGAACGGCGCGAAGGCTGAGCGGATCCTGCGTGCGCGATCCCGCCGAGCGCGCCAAGAGGGGACTATCCGCCAACAGATGGCGGAGATTATTTCCAACGGTCTGAAGCCCCGGGGATGTGCGCAGAGCAAGCGGCGCTGCCGAGAATGGATCGGACTGCGCGCCCAGATTTTCATAACTCATCGCTGCGGCCGCATCCGCCCAGTCCAGCAGATTTTCCATTTGTGACAGCGCCAGACAGGCAAGTCCGGTGGCGCAGGGCGTTCCGTTGACGAGACTCAGCCCCTCCTTGGCCAGAGGCACAAGTGGCAAGAGACCGACAGCTGCCAGCGCCTGCCCTCCGGACAGCCTTTCGCCATCACGCAGCGCCTCGCCTTCGCCGATCAATACCAGCCCGATCGCCGCGGCATGGGTGAGATACCCGACCGAACCGCGTGAGGGAATGACGGGTAAAACATCCGCATTCAAAAGGGCCAGCAACGCCTCAACGGTTTCCACGCGGATGCCGGAAAAACCATGGGCAAAATTGACGATCTGCGCGGCCATGATGGCACGTGTCTGCTCCCGCCCCAGCGGTTCTCCAACCCCGCAGGAATGGCTGAGCAGGATGTTTCGCGACAGGGCCTGTTGTCGATCCCTGTCCACGATCACGTCGCACAGGGCACCGACACCGGTATTGATGCCGTAGCCGCGCACGCCTTTCGACACCAGCGCCTCGACAATGTCACGCGCCGCGGCGATACGCTTCCACGCGGCATCGGCAAGCCGCAGTCGTGCACCTTTTGCCACCATGGCGACATCCCGCCATGAGATGCCCTGATCGATGATGACGGTCTCAATCATGGTGGGCGACCGCCGCACCCGTGCGACGCTGCACGAAGCGGGCGACATAATCATTGGCAGGGCGATTGAGAATATCGTCCGGCGTTCCGACCTGCACCAGTTTCCCGTCCTTCAAAATCGCGATCTGCGCACCGATCCGCAACGCCTCATCAAGATCATGCGTGATGAAGACGATGGTTTTTGAGAGGTTCTTCTCCAGCTGCAGAAGCTGATCCTGCATATCGGCGCGGATCAGCGGATCGAGAGCGGAGAATGCCTCATCCATCAGGATAACGTCGGTATCGGCAGCGAGAGCCCGCGCAAGGCCGACACGCTGCTTCATGCCGCCGGAAAGCTGGTGGGGCATCTTGTTTTCATAGCCGGCGAGCCCGACGGTCTCGATCCATTGCATGCCGATCGGATTTGCTTCCGCCTTTGAAAGGCCGCGTACACGCTGGCCATAAACGACATTCTGCATAACCGTGCGGTGTGGCATGAGGCCGAAATTCTGAAACACCATGCTGACGCGGCGATTGCGGAAGTCGCGCAGATCCTTGGCCCTCAGATCAAGCACATTGCTGCCGCCAACCAGAATTTCACCGCTCGTCGGTTCGATCAGGCGGTTGATATGGCGCACAAGCGTCGATTTTCCGGAGCCGGACAGGCCCATGATGACAAAGATGCGGCTGCCGGCAATGTCGAGGCTGACATCGTCGAGACCGACGCTGCAACCTGTCTTGGCCAATATTTCAGCCTTGTCGGCGCCGTCCTTCGTCATGGCGAGCGCGGCTTTCCAGTTGCCGCCGAAAATCTTGGAAACATTACGGATTGCGATATCAGTCATCGCCGCGCTCCTTCCGGCTGGATTGGCCGAAGCCCTGCGTAATACGGTCGAGGACGATGGCGAGAATGACGATGCCCAGACCCGCCTCGAGGCCCTTTCCGACATCCAGTGTCTGAATACCGTTCAGGACCTGTTCGCCCAGACCACGTGCACCGATCATCGAGGCGACCACCACCATGGAAAGAGCCATCATGATCGTCTGGTTCAGGCCAGCCATGATTGTGGGTGTGGCCAGCGGCAGTTCAACCCCGAACAGTATCTGCGACGGGCTGCTGCCGAAAGCGGTTGCCGCCTCCACCACTTCGCGATCCACCTGGCGGATGCCCAGATCTGTCAGGCGGATCAGCGGTGGTACGGCATAGATGATGGTCGCGAGTACCGCCGGCACCTTGCCAAGGCCGAAAAGCATGATTGCCGGGATCAGATAAACGAAACTCGGCATCGTCTGCATGACGTCGAGGACAGGCAGCGTGATACGCCGCATGATCTGGCTCTTGGCGAGCCAGATGCCGACCGGGACACCGATGATGATGGAAATCAGGCTGGCGATGAGCATCAGCGCCAGCGTCTGCATTGTCAGGTCCCACAAGCCGAGAGCGCCGACGATGAGCAGCATGACCCCGACCATGAGAACAAGCGAAATCTTGCGCGCGGCAAACCATGCGAGCGCCAGAAAGGCAAGCAGGACCAGCCACCATGGCAGGCCGCGCAATATCCATTCCATGAACAGGATGACCTGCAGAATGGTTTGCGAAATTGCCTTGAAGACGAAGCCGTAATTGACGACCAGCGACTGGACGAAGTCGTTGATCGGGCCACGAATGGAAATATGAAGAGACTCAGGAAACATCGGGTGGCGTCCTCGCACTTGCCGTCTTCCGTCCCCGACGGTCACGGCTCTGACGGGAAAAGAAAAGCCGCATGCCAATCCAGCATGCGGCCCCGTGATTGCTACTTGATCGCGGCTTCGATACGGGTCTTGGCCTCCGGCGACACCCATGCGCCCCAGATATCGCCCTTGGTCTTCAGGAAGCGCGTCGCTGCGGCCACGGCATCGGCCTTTTCGTCAACCATATAAGCGAGGCTGGAATTGACCTCCTCAAGCGGGAAGGTCGCCTTGCCGAAGATTTCGATGATATCCGGCGCAGCCTTGGCGAAGTCGCTGTTGACGCCATAAGCAACCTCAACCGCCGGGAAAGCGCATCCCGCCTCCCGCTTGCCATCGGCGCTTGTCAGGTCCTTCCAGCAGGCTTCGGTGTAGGCCGGCTCGGAAAGCTGCACGAGCTTGTACTTGCCCATGATTGCGGTCGGGCTCCAGTAGTAGAACAGCAGCGGCTCGCCCTGAAGATAGGCGGCGCTGATCCCCGCATCCAGCGCCGTGCCCGTACCCGGGCGGAAGTTCACGTAGGTCGAGTCGAGCTTGTAAG
Source organism: Agrobacterium sp. 22-210-1 (assembly GCF_053522525.1). NCBI lineage: Bacteria > Pseudomonadati > Pseudomonadota > Alphaproteobacteria > Hyphomicrobiales > Rhizobiaceae > Agrobacterium > Agrobacterium sp. 22-210-1. The sequence continues at coordinate 238,440 of NZ_JBNWCI010000005.1, forward strand.
CCTGGAGCTTGGCGGTATTGACACCCTCACAGGTCCAGCCCGAAGGGCAATTGAGAAAACGTCCCTTGGACGGCTCTTCGGGATCCTGAAAAAGGGCAGCGATCTTCGGATCGGAAAGCTGCTCGACACTTTTCAGGTCGGGGGCCTTTGCCTCTATGCCCTTTGTCGCGTCGCCCTTGACCAGGTATTCAGGAACGAACCAGCCTTCGGAGGCACCGACGAAGGTCTTGCCGACCGAGGTAACCTGTCCTGCGGCAGCGGCCTTGTTCCAGACGTCGGACCGGCCGATCCATTCCTCGGCGAAAATCTGAACGTCGTTATTGGCTGTGGCCTGTTCCAGCGTCACCGAATTGCCGGGAATGGAATCCACCTTGCAATCATATCCCTTCGACAGAATGGCCTTCATGACTTCGGTAACGAAGGCGCCGCTTTCCCAATCGATGCCGGCAAAAGTGACAGTCTTTCCCTCGCCGCAATAGCTGGCTGCATGGGCCGAGCCCAAGGGCAGCGCCGCAAACAGGGCCGTGGCGGCAAGCGCGAGTTTAAATTTAGCATTCAACATCTTATTCCCCTTTTTGATTGATGGTTGGCATGTTGTCGGCACAAATTCATGCGGTGCCGGCGCAGGATCTCCCTGAAAATATGATGAAGGAATATCGACCTTTCGCCGGGTCAGCGGGACGGTTTGGAGCAGGTCCGAACAACACACCTATTCCCTGCCCGCAGCATCGGAGTTTTATGCCACAACGAAAGTAACTCCCCTTAAGTTCACTATACAACTTTGCTGAAACAGCTTTAATGCTAGAGAATGGCGGCAAGCCGGAAAGGCACTGGAAGAGCAACTGAAAAACCGACATCGTCCGAATCCTGAACGCTGCCAATCCAGCCTTCTTGCGCCGAAACCTATGTGTTCGCCTGCAAGGCATCAGAGCCGCAAACGGTTCACAGCCACGAATTCACAGCCCTTTCTCCCAATATCGGCGAGCCTGCCTGCATTTTCCTTTCGGAGCGGGTCGGCATGCAAACATCCTCACCTCAGCCACTTACGAGAAAAATGCGCCCGCAAAAGATCGACTTTTCAACTCCCCATCGACGCTTTACAAGTTGTATATGTAACTTTGCATGGTTTTAGGAGACAAGCAAGTGCAAAGATGATATTTTGCATGTGTCCGAAATGCTGGTTATATTTTAGGCAATCTGCCGATTTTCAGGGAGTTTAAATGCCGTCCGTGATCGAAAGCGACCTCGCAACATCCAGCGAGTATCCGTCTCTGCCGCTCTATGAGCGTGTGAAAACGCAAATCAAGGCAAAGATCGCGAGCGGCGAATGGCCCCTCCACCACCGGGTCCCTTCCGAAAACGAAATGGTGGAGATGCTGGGCGTCAGCCGAATGACGGCAAATCGTGCCCTGCGGGAGCTTGCGACCGAAGGTGTTATCGTGCGCGTTCAGGGACGCGGTTCATTCGTCGCATCGAAAAAAAGAAGCGCCGGCATGATGGGTGTGCGAAACATCGCCGACGAGATCAAGGAAAGGGGCTCTTCCCACCAGGCCAGCCTGATCCTGGCGCAGACCGAAGTATGTGGTCCCGATCTTGCCTCGGCGCTGGAGATCGACGTTGGTGCGAAAATCTTCCATTCGATCATCGTTCATCACGAAGACGACGTTCCGATCCAGCTGGAAGATCGTTTCGTGAATGCCGCAGTCGCTCCAGACTATCTGCGGCAGGATTTCAGCTCCATGACCCCGAATGCCTATTTGACGGCGTTGGCGCCGATTTCCCGGACCGAACAGTTCATAGAAGCCGCAGCGCCCCAACCATGGGAGTGCAAATTGCTGGCGATCGGCCGGCACGAACCCTGCCTGCAGGTTCGGCGGCGAACGTGGTCTTCCAGCCGTGCGGTAACATCGGTACGGCTATTATACCCCGGAAGCCGCTATCGACTCGAAAGTCAGGAATAAGAGCTCCCTATATGGGCATCGGCCAAGGGGTCACGATCCTGCGTCTTCATCCAAATGTGCACCATCACATCGAACCTCGCTGCGAGGAAATGGACAAGCTACTGATTATATAACATTTTCTGCGAGTTTATCTATTTTCGCATCCGCGAATTCCATGGAATTTACGGTTGCACTTTATACTGTATCTCATCCTGTAGTTTTCTAGGATCCGCCGTTAAGGATTTGTTAACCAAATCGAAGCGAGTATTAGATTATTCTAATTACCCGCTATTGGGGTGATCCTGCGTTGTGACCGAGGAAATCAGCAGCACAGCCGCTTGGGGAGAGAGCATGAAGTTCGCAACATCAGGCTACCTATTATCACTTGCGGCGTTCGCCCTTGCGCCGTCATCAGGCATGGCGCAGGTCGCCACTTCAAACTTCACGGTACAAATCACCATTCAGGCGGCATGCCAGATCAACTCGGCCGGCAATCTGAACTTCGGCACCAATGGCGTCATCAGCAGCAATATTGACGCGACCAGTCAGGTCGTCGTTCAATGCACCTCCAGCACACCCTTCAGCCTTGGCCTGAGCGCCGGCGCCGGTTCAGGCGCCACCGTCGCCAACCGTCTGATGACCTCCCCGGCGGGTGCCACCATTGCATACTCGCTCTATACGACTGCGGCACATACCACGGTTTGGGGCAATACCGTGGGGACGGATCGCCAGACAGGAACGGGAACCGGAGCGCCGCAAACATTCACGGTCTATGGGCGCGTACCTGCCCAGACGACACCCGCGGTCGGCGTCTATACCGATACGGTGACGGCCACGCTCAATTACTGATCGCCATAGGGAGGATCGCGCATGCGTCTTTTTACCTTAGCGGCTGCGTTTATTGCCGGTTTGAGTGTCTCACCTTCACACGCCGCATCTCTGCGGGTTTCACCAGTCATTCTGGATTTAAGGGCACCGGCAGCGGCATCCAGCCTGCGCATATGGAATGATGCGAAAACGCCCATCAACGTTCAGGTCAGGATATTCCGCTGGACCCAGCAAAATGGCTCAGACGTCTATACTGCGGCAGAGGACGTCGTCGCCAGCCCGCCGATGACGCAGCTGAAACCGGGCGCCGAGAACCTTATTCGTATCGTCCGGCTTTCCAAAACACCCATCAGGGCGGAAGAGAGCTATCGCGTCATTGTGGACGAATTGCCCTCTGGGGGAAGACCCCAGTCTGGCACGGTCAATCTGGTCGTTCGCCACTCCATACCTGTTTTCTTTTCGCCCGCTTCCACAGGCGATGCCGAGCCGGTCTGGTCGATAACGCGGCAGGGCAAAGGTTACAGGGTATCCGTTTCCAACAATGGTCAGAAACGGATACGGATCGCCAACCTGAAAGTTCTGGGCGGCAACGGGCAAGCGATTGCCCAGCAGCAGGGTCTGGTGGGTTATGTGCTCGGCAAATCCGGTGCAAGCTTTCTTGTTCCGGCAACCGGCGGCAAAAAAGCTGGTGGCACACTGAAGATTTCGGCTGAGAGCGAAGGCGGCCCCGTCAATGCGACGGCGCGCGTCAACGGCGGCTGACCTTGCCGTTTTGACGATTGCAGGTTTGACGATCTTTTCATCGAGCAGTTTATCCGTGGCGCAGGATTTGCCCCCTGCAACGCAGCCCACTTCTTTTGCCGCAAAAGAAGCCGGGCCATTGCAGCTCGAAGTCTACATCAATGATGTTTCAACGGAACTGATCGCCACATTTCGTCAAAACGACGCCGGGTCGCTTCTTATCGAACCGGAGCAGCTGAAGAACATCGGGATTTCGCCGGTTGAAAGCGCTGTAGGCGATGATGGCTGGATCGATGTCTCCAGACTGCCGGATGTGGTGACGCGTTATGATGAAAGCGCGCAGTCGGTCCATTTCACCCTGCCCACGGCGGCACGGGCAAGCAAGGTCATCGACGCATCCGGCAGGAGCGATGAGCAGGAAGACGAGGACGTGCAGGACAGGGCCACAAGCGATTTTGGAGGTCTGGTGAACTACACGATCTACGGCTCGTCCGGTGGCAACAAATGGTCGGATCTTACCGATTTCAACGGTGTCTCCGCCCTTTTGGAAAGCCGTGTGTTCGGCCCGCTCGGCGTGCTGTCTTCGTCTCAGGTCTTGAGCACATCCCGCCTGTCGCAATTCGACACCCAGCGCCTCGACACCACCTGGAGCTACTCCGATGAGGACAGCCTGACGACATACCGGGCCGGAGACCTGATCACCGGGGGGTTGAGCTGGACACGTCCAACGCGGCTGGGCGGCGTGCAGATCCGCCGAAACTTCGATCTGCGGCCGGATATCGTCACCATGCCGATGCCTGAATTTGCAGGCTCCGCAGCGGTGCCCTCCACCGTCGATGTCTATGTCAACAATATCCGCCGCCTGTCGCAAGAGGTTCCCGAGGGGCCATTCTCCATCACCAATCTGCCGGTCATCAGCGGTGCGGGCAATGCAAGGCTGGTGGTGCGGGATGCGCTGGGGCGCGAAACCGTGTCCGAAACGCCTTTTTATACCTCGCCGGATTTGCTCGCGCAGGGTCTCATCGATTTTTCGGCCGAGCTTGGCTTTGCCCGGCGCAATTACGGCACCTCGTCTTTCGATTATGATGACAGGCCTCTCGGCTCTGCAACGGTGCGTTATGGATTGTCGGACGGGTTGACATTGGAGGGCCATGCGGAAGGCGGTGAGGATTTCTACAATATCGGTTTCGGCGGCGTCTTCACGCTTGGAGCCCATGGGCTGGCGGCGATTTCGGGCGCATCGAGCCGTTTTGATGCGGAAAGCGGTTATCAGCTTTCCGCAAATGTCGAAGCCGAATTGCTCGGAATACGGTTGAACGCCCGCTCGCAACGGACATTCGGCGACTATAACGATATGGCATCCGTTTCCGCTGATACATCGAAAGTCCGCACGATAGCCGGCCTGCTCAGCGCGCGGCCGCCGCGCGCGCTCGACCAGATTTCCGTTTCTACGCAACTTGGTTTCGATGAGACGAGCCTTAACTTCTCCTACACACAGCTGGAAACTTTCGATGAAAGAAAATCCCGGCTGCTTGGCCTTTCCGCCACGCGGCCCTTTGGCGAAAACGGCAATATCTTCGTCACCGCTTATAAGGACCTAGAGGACAGCAATTCCTACGGCATCTATGCCGGTCTCTCCTGGTCGTTCGGCGGTGGCGTCTCCGGTTCGGCCGGCATGTCCTCCGATGCGGACGGATATTCTCTGACGGCCGAAGTCGGAAAATCCGAAGAACAGGCGGAGGGAAGTTATGGCTGGCGCCTGCGCGGTTCGATGGGCGGCAACGATATCGCCTCCGCCTCCGGCAGTTATCGCGGCAGCGTCGCACGTGTGTCGGCCGGCGTCGATCAATTCAACCGCACGACACAGGCCTATGCCCAGATCGACGGATCGATAGCGCTGGCCGGCGGCGATGTCTTTATTGGAAACCGGATCGATGACGCCTTCGCCGTCGTGGATGCGGGCGCGCCCGGCGTCGATATTCTGCTGGAGAACCGCCCCATCGGCCAGACGAACCGACGCGGAAAGATATTGCTTCCGAACCTGCGGTCCTATGACGTCAACAACATTACGCTGGACCCCAGCAATCTTCCCGTCGATGCCCGCATCGACACAACGAAACAAACCGTCACGCCGACAGAGCGCGCCGGAGCAGTCGTCAGCTTCAAGGTGGAAACCGAGGGGCAGGTGGCGCTGGTAACGCTGAAGGATGAAAGCGGCCAGTTTATCGAAACCGGGTCGACCGGCAAGATAGACGGTGAGCGTGACTTCATCGTCGGTTATGACGGACAGGCCTATCTTGATAATATCGGCGAAACACATCGGCTTGCCATCACGCAACCCACGAAGGGAGAGTGCGAAGCACAGATTACCGTGTCCCCTGCCGCCAAGACACGCGCCACCCTTGAAGCCATATGCAGGAGCGTTCAATGAAGATTCTGACCCGCGCTGCCCTTGCCATCACCGCTTTCCTGTTCGGGACACCGGTTCTGGCGCAAAGCTGCAGCTTCAGCATGTCGGACATGAGTTTTGGCTTCGTCAACCTTACAAGCGGCAGCGCCGTGGATACCACCGCAACATTGTCGGTCACCTGCTCCAACCCTTTGTCACTGGCGCTTTCCGTCCGCATCTGCCCCAACATCAACGCCGGTAGCGGTGGGCAATCGGGCGGTATCCGACGGATGCTGCAAGGCAGTAACATCCTCAATTATCAGCTATATCAGAACTCCGGACGCACAACGCCCTGGGGATCGGTCACCCAGCCCGCACTTGGATCACCTCCGCCTATCGATATGGCGCTGCCCCTCCTCCTCAACAGCACGAGCCGTACCGTTTATGGCAGGATCACCGCCGGTCAGGCCGCTGCCGCGCGCGGCCCCTACCTCTCCAGCTTTGCCGGCGCCGAGACCAGTTTTACCTATACGTCATTCCTTTTATTGGCCCCGAACTGCTCCGACGTAACCCAGAACCCGACACAGGTGCCATTCAACGTTACGGCTGCGGTATCGCCGACCTGCATCGTCTCGGCGCAAAACATCAATTTCGGCAGTCACGGCGTTCTCAACACCGCAGTCGATGCGACCGGGGCCATCGCTCTTACCTGTACCAGCAACCTGAATTACAGCATCGCCCTCAACGGCGGCCTGAGTAACAGCCCACCGGCTTCGCGCCAGATGGTGCTGGCGGGCGGATCAATAACCTACGGGCTCTATCGCGACGTCAACCGCACGAATGTCTGGGGAAGTGCGGCTGGTCAAATCGCCACCGGCACCGGAACCGGTAGCCTGCAGACACTGACCGTCTATGGACGTGTACCGGCGCAGAATACACCGGCACCGGGAGTTTACAGCGATACGGTCGTTGTGACGGTCAGTTACTGAGCGATGTGCCGCCCCGTTTACCCATGCAGCGCTGCGGTAAGCCAGGCCGCAGCGCGGTCGATCGCCATTGTCCTTCTCGATTTGATCGGCAGGACCACGTTATAGCGAGCGCCGGAAGCCATTCGGGTGTCATCAAAGGGCACCAGCGTCCCGTCGTCCAGAAAAGTCTTCACAAGAAGCCCCCAGCCAAGCGCCAGGCCCTGCCCTTCGCGTGCAGCAAAAATGGTTTCGGTGTAATGATTGAAGCGCAGCGTCGGCTTTATTTCGAACCGGACATCGAGGTTGGAAAACCAGTGGCTCCATGAAAGCCATGACCTGTCCTCAACATCCGTTTCTATCAGATCATCCGACGCGACCAAGGCTCCCCTTCCGCGCTTCTCCAGGTAACCGGGTGAACATACGAGCATAAGCATGTCGTCGCACGATGCGATGACCGTTCCGTCGTTAAACGGAGGAACACCGTACCGGATCGCTATGTCGATATCCCCGTCATCAAGATTGATGCGCGTATCCTGTGAAACGACCCGGATCTGAATTCCGGGGTTCTGCGCGCGGAAATCGGCAAGGCGCGGGAGCAGCCAGAAGGACGAGAACGCAACCGTCGCTCCAATGGTGACGATGTCTTTCGCCGATCCCTTGATGGCATCGATTGTCTCAGCGATGTTGACGAAGCTTTGCGCCAGTGACGCTCCGAGAGCCTCACAAGCAGCCGTGGGCTCGATTGCCCGGTGCTTACGGATAAACATCGGCACGCCCAGCTCCTCCTCCAGCAGGGCGATCTGTCTGCTGACCGCCGCCTGGGTAACGCCAAGTTCCCCGGCGGCAGCGGTGAAGCTTCTCCGACGCAAAACCGCCTCAAGCATGATCAGCGCCGTAAGCGACGGCAGGCGTCTGCGAAACTGCATCATAGCCTCTTTGCATTACATTTCATTATGTCAACGTAAGAATTAATGCTGTTGAGAACCAAGGGATGCAAGCGCAATCTCCATAGAAATAAACATCAGGGGATATCATGCTAAACAAGCTCGCATCATCCATCTCGTCATTGCTCGATGCCCGCACCAACGGGCACTCCCTGCCCGCCGGTCTCTATACGCGCGACGACGTGTTCGACGCCGATATCGAGGTGTTTTTTCACAAGCACTGGATCTGTGTGGGTCTCGACTGCGACGTTCCGGAAGCCGGTGACGCCACAGTGGTCGACATCGGCAGGACCAGCCTCATCCTCCTGCGGGACGACGAAGGCGAAATCCGCGTGCTGCACAATGTCTGTCGCCATCGTGGTGCGCGTCTGCTGGATGCGGGCAGCACGATCATCTCGAAGCTCGTCTGCCCCTACCACACCTGGACCTATGAACTGACCGGCGAGCTCAGCTATGCGCCGCATATGGGCAAGGACTTCGACAAGGACTGTCACGGCCTGAGGCAGGTGAATTTCAAATCGATCGGCGGCCTGATCTATGTCTGTCTTTCCGAAAATCCGCCTGAAGACATCGACCTCCTCGAGCGGACGATGGCGGAGCGTCTCGCCCCCTATGACATCCGAAATGCGAAGATCGCACATCAGACCGACGTCATCGAGGATGGCAACTGGAAGCTGACGATGGAAAACAACCGCGAGTGCTATCATTGCTCGGCAAACCATCCGGAACTCTGCGTTTCTTTCGTCGATCTCGACTTCGGTTTCGACCCGGAGACCTTGAGCGCCGAAGACCGGGAGCAGGCGGAAGAACATTTCCGGCTTTATGAAGAGCGAACCAGGGCATGGGAAACGGATGGATTTCCCTCCTCGGCCGTCGAACAGCTTACGGATTGCGCAACCAACTTCAGAACGCAGCGTCTGATCATTTCCGGCGCCGGCGAATCCCAGACCCATGACGCGACGGCCGCTTCCGCCAGGCTTCTCGGCCACATGAGCCGGAAGGATCTGGGCGACACACACCTCTGGGGACACAATTCCTGGAACCACTTCATGGGAGACCATGCGGTTGTTGCAATCGTCATTCCGCTCTCAGCCGGAAAAACCCTGGTGCGAACGAAGTGGCTGGTTCACAAGGACGCCGTTGAAGGCGTCGACTATGATCTCGACAAGCTGACCGATGTGTGGATCGCGACCACCGATCAGGATGCGGATCTGGTCGCCCGCTCCCACGCAGGCGCCCTTGATCCCGCCTATCGACCCGGCCCCTATTCCCGTTTTTCCGAAACCAATCTCGACAAGTTCGCGACGTGGTATATCGACCGGATGCGCGCCAATGGATATTGATCTCGCAACAAGGAAAAGCGGTGCGGTTGCAGATTGCGGCGTTTGGGATCCGGAGCATGACGACACGCTTGTCTGCATCGACGTTCATCAGGAAACCCATGATGTGAAGAGTTTCACCTTCGCATCCCCGCACGGCAAGCGGTTCGATTTCGAAGGCGGCCAGTATTTTCTCTTCGATTTTCCGATGGGGAACGATGCCGAAGCGCGCTGCTACAGCATCTCGTCTTCGCCCCACCGGTCGAATGCTTTCAGCGTCACGGTCAAACGCGTGGCGAACGGTCGGATATCGAACTGGCTTCACGACAATCTGGCCAGGGGCATGACCGTAAGCGCGCAAGGCCCGCTTGGGCACTTCATCCGCCCTTATGCCCTCTCTTCCAAACTGCTTCTTCTCTCCGGCGGTTCGGGAATAACCCCGGTGATGTCGATCCTCCGCGATCTCGCGGATCGCTGCGAACCCGCAGATATCGTCTTCATGCACGCGGCGCGAACGCCGCTCGATCTGATATTTCGCGACGAACTGAACTGTCTTGCCGCCCGAATGAAGGGGTTGCGGCTGCATTTTCTTCCCGAGACAGTGCTTGGTGAACCTGCATGGCCGGGTCTGACCGGCCGCATCACAACCGATTTCATGAAGCTTGCCGTGCCCGATATTGCTGATCGGACCGTCATGTGCTGCGGCCCGGCGCCTTTCATGGCGGCAGCCCGCTCGATTTCATCGGCGCTCGGCGTACCAACTGAAAACTATATCGAAGAGAGCTTCGACGCGGCAGTGATCGATGAACCGGGGCTTCCAGCAGAGGAGGCCCAGGCGAGCAGGGTATGGCAGGTTGAATTTCAGAAGCAGGGCCGGAACATTGAAGTGGGAAGCGACCAGACCGTTTTGTCGTCAGCAAAAAAGTCCGGGGTTCGCCTGCCTTCGTCCTGCTCCAACGGCGTTTGCGGCACATGCAAATCGAAGCTGGTATCCGGCACCGTCGACATGAACCACAATGGCGGGATACGGCAACGCGAGATCGATGCGGGAATGTTCCTGCCTTGCTGTTCGCGACCACTGAGTGATCTTGTCATCGACCGCTAATGGCCGGCATGGGTGAACGGCATCACATACAAAGATGTCGTCTCCCCTTCTTGCAAGAACTGAAAAATCGACCGTCAGTGCTTCCGGCGTGACGTCAATTCGCTCCCAAAAGAGCCGAACGCAGGTGGGACGGAGTCTGCCCAAACTCTTTCTTGAATGAGCGTGTAAATTGCGAGGCCGTGTGAAAGCCGAGATCGAGCGCGATGTCGGTCAGCGGCAATTTCGTCTGTGTGAGAAGCACCTTGGCGCGCTCAAGACGCACCCGGACATAGGCCCGTGCCGGCGAAATGCCCGCTTCCTTCTCGAAAATCCGCTCCAGCTGCCGGCGCGTCACCCCCACGAATGCTGCGAGCTGAGCGATCGGCATATCACCGTCAAGATGCTGCTCCATCATGATCATGACTGCCCTGAGGCGCGAATCCCTGTATTCCTCGTATAGCGGTCGCCGCGGCTGGATTTCCAGATGGGAGCGCGCCTTCTCGATCTGCAGCACTTCAAGGGCGTTTCGCTCCGCATCGGGGCTGATGTGGCGCCGTACGAGAGCCGCCGCCATATCGGCGGCGCTGCTGCCTCCGGCGCAGGAACCCCGGCGTCTATCCAGATTGAAAATCCTGTCAGGCCGGACTGACAGTCCGGGAAACCGCTCCCTGAACGCCTTGGCATGAAGCCAGCTCACGCAGACGTCGTGGTTCTTCATCAACCCCGCTTCGGCCAGAATGAACGTGCCGGTGCAAATGCCGAGCAAGGGAACCTTCCTCGCATCGACAAGCTTTAAAAACGCGATCGTCTCATGATCGACGGGATCCTCCCTGTTCAGCAATCCGCCAATGACGGCGATATAATCGAACCGGGTGGGATCGACAAAATCCGATGTCGGGGCAACCTGCACACCGCAGCTTGAAATGATGAGGTGCCGAGTGCTGCCCAGCACCTGCCAGTCGGCTTTTACCCGTCCCGAGCGATCCTGTTCGTCGCTCGCAAGGCGCAGGGTATCAACAAACATCGCGAAGGCAGACAGCGTGAATGAGCGCGCCAGCACGAAGCCGACCTTGAGCCGGTTTGTCTGGTCCGTTGCCTCACCCTCCTTGTGCTGTTCCAGACGCATCGCCTCGCTCCCCTCGCCGTTGCCTCACCCACTCACGAAATCTGAAACCCGTGGGCGAGTGGGTCGCGATCATCGACATAGATCGTGTTGTGTCCGATGACACGGGCCCAGGCGCCAATGCTTGGGATTATCCCTTCAAACGAACCGATGTTTGCCGCGCTTTCGACACGCCCCTCAAAGATCGTGCCGATGAGGCTCTCGTTTCTATAGGTTGAACCGACCGGCAGGCGTCCCTTTCCATGGAGCTGCGCCATGCGCGCGGATGTGCCGGTGCCGCCCGGAGACCTGTCGATCGCCTTGTCGCCATAAAATACCGCCGACCGGCCATCGGCACCGCTGCTGACGGGCGCGTCACACCAGATCGCGTGATGCACGCCTCTGATGCGCCCATCATCGGGGTGGAGGGGATTGCAAACCATCTCCAGAGCATGGCGAAGCTTCTGGCTGTATTCGATAATTTGCGATGCGGTCATTCCCTCGAAACCTTCCCAGTGTTTCTGGGGCTCAATGACGGCGTAGAAGTTGCCGCCATAGGCGATATCGACGACAAGCTGTCCGACACCGGGGACATCGACCTCGATGTCGCTTTGATGAAGGTAGCTCGCGACATTATGCAATCGGACGGCGTCAACGAAACCATTCTTCATCGTGTAGGTGACATCTACTCTGCCTGCGGGTGTTTCGATTGCAACGACACCCGGCGTGCGGGGTTTCACCAGGCCTTCTTCAATGGCCGCGGTGACAACCCCGATGGTTCCGGCGCCGCACATCGGCAGGCAGCCGCTGACCTCGATGAAAAGGACGGCAAAATCGCAATCCTCACGATGGGCGGGATATATTATGGCACCAGACATGATGTCGTGCCCCCTTGGCTCGAACATCAGCGCCCGACGGACCCAGTCATGCTCGCGAATGAAAATTTCCCGCCGCTCGCCCATTGGCAGATGCGGCAGCATCGGCCCACCGGCTGCGACAAGGCGGACCGGATTTCCGCAGGTATGGGCATCGATGCAAAAAAACGACTGTCTCACGGAGCTTTCCTCAATCCAGTGCAGGTCTCGCGACCGTGTTGCGATCAAGCAGACCCCGGCTCAACCGATCGAGAAGAAGTGCGACGGCGACAATCGCAAGGCCGGCGCGCAGGCCAAGACCCATCTCCATTCGCGTCAGACCACGTGTGACTTCCGCGCCGAGTCCTCCCGCTCCGACAAGACCGGCAAGCACCACCATGGCCAGAGACAGAAGGATACATTGGTTGAGTCCGACGAGAAGCGTCTGTCTGGCGAGCGGAATTTCAATCTTCCACAGCACCGAGCGAGGATGCGCACCGATGGCGCTTCCAAGCTCCATGAACTCCCGTGGCACCTGGTTGAAAGCCAATGTCGTCAATCGCAGCATGGGCGGGATGCCATAAACAATCGTCGCGATGATCGCCGGCACGCGCCCAAGGCTGAAGATCATCACGGCGGGGATCAGATAGACCCAGGGCGGCACCGTCTGCATGACATCGAGAACCGGGCGAACAATCGCTTCCAGTGTCTTGTGCCGGGAGCACAGGACGCCGATCGGAAATGCGATCGTGACCGAGATCAGCACGGCAACGGTGACCAGTGCCACCGTCTGCATCGATGCGGTCCACAGGCCGACAAGCAGGCAAAAGCCGAGACAAAGGCCGGCAAGGATCGCCGCCCTGACGCTGACGGCAAAAAACGCGGCGATAAAAACGATCACGATCAAAGCATAAGGCGGCACCGAAAGCAGCGTCGCCTCAAGGGCGGAAAGGACGGCCTCCACCACATAACCGATTGCCGCAAAAAGCGGATGCAGGTTGGTGTTGAGCCAGTCGACGGCCGGAGCCAGAATGGCACCGGGTGAAAACTGCAGCGTTGTATCAGCCATCACGTCCTCCCTGCCCCGATACGGGCGGCACTCTGGGTAATGCGATCAAGCACCATCGTCAGGACGACAATTGCAATCGCGCCGTTGATCGATGTGGCGATATCGAGCGTGCGGATCGATCCATAGATCGTCTCGCCAAGCCCGCCGGAACCGACGATGCCTGCGATCACCACCATACCGAAGGCCATCATCAGGCTCTGGTTGACACCCGCCATGATGCTCGGAAGCGCAAAGGGCAGGCGAATCTTGAAAAACATCGTGCGCGGCGTCATGCCGATTGCCTCGCCCAGTTCGAGAAACTCGTTGGGTGTCATTCTGATGCCGAGCGAGGTCAACCGGATCGCAGGCGGAATAGCGACGACGACGGTGGCGATCAGCGCAGTGGCAGGGCCGTATCCAAGGAGCGCAATGGCCGGCAGCAGATAGATATAGGGCGGTAACGTCTGGATCAGGTCCAGCCCCGGCTCCATGAACCTGTCGAGCGCGGTGAAGAAACCCGCCGCAATACCGATCGGAATACCGATGGCCAGCGCCAGCACGGTGGCGGTCAGCACCAGCGCCAGCGTGCTCATGGTTTCCGGCCAGAGACCCATGGCGTAACAAAGCATGAGAGCAAGGCCGCTCAGAACCGCGAACCAGCGATTGACAAACCGCCAGCCCACCAGCGCCACGATGACAGCCACCAGATAAAAAGGCGGCAACTCCAGTAGCCAGAGAATACCATTATAGAGACCCTCAAGAACCAGCCGAACGTAGTCGAAAAGGGATTCGCCATTCTCGCTCACCCATTCCAGCGTTGCATCCGTCCATTCGTCGAAGGCGTCCGTAAAGCCTGAAGTGTCCATGTCACGAAGCTCCCGCTAGAGATCAGGCCGCTGCGCGGTCATTGTTGGAAGACCCCTTGACCCCCATGAGGAGACTGCGGGGGGTGACGATGCCAACAACCTGCTCGTTATCGACCACGGCGATGGCATCGCGTTCCGACTGCATCGTAAGCGAGATCAGCTCATCGATGTCGGCGTCCGGCGTCGTGCGCACCAGCGTCGAAAGGTCCGAATTCGGTTGTTCCTTCCTGTAGTCGCTGACACTGTGCATGACCGAATGCGCCTTGATCAGATGCAGGCGGGAAATGCCGGCCACGAATTCCGCAACATAATCATCCGCCGGATTGAGAATGATGTCTTCGGCAGTCCCGGTCTGAATGATCGCGCCGTCTTTCATGATCGCGATGCGGTCTCCGATGCGGATCGCCTCATCGAGATCATGGGTGATGAACACTGCGGACTTGCCGAGCTGCTTTGTCAGCTGGCGGAATTCGTCCTGCAGCTGCCGCCTGATCAGCGGGTCAAGCGCGCTGAACGGCTCGTCCATGAGAATAATTTCGGGATCGGAAGCCAAAGCGCGCGCAAGACCGACACGCTGCTGCATTCCGCCCGACAGTTCAGTCGGGTATCGCTCAAGCCAGTCAGCCAGACCAACCTTCTCGAGAGCCTGCTTTGCGGTGCTGTTGCGCTCGGTCTTTGGTATGCCCTGAACTTCAAGGCCGAAGGCGGCGTTTTCAAGCACCGTCCGATGCGGCAGGAGCGCCACGTTCTGAAACACCATACCGATGTTCTTCGCCCGCATTTCACGCAGATCGGGTGGCGACAGGGCAGCAACGTCCCGTCCCTTGACCAGCACCTTGCCGGCGCTGGGCGTGATGAGCTTGTTCAGCATTCGGATCAGCGTCGACTTTCCGCTGCCGGAAAGTCCCATGATGCAGAATATTTCTCCGCGCCGAACCTGCAGGCTGGCATTGTTCACACCGACAACGCAGTTGAATTGCTGCAATACTTCCTTCTTGCCAAGCCCGCGTTCGGCAATCGATCGCATCGCGGCGCCGGTCTTGTCGCCGAAGACCTTCCAGAGGGACTGGCAGTCGATCAGGATTTCGCTCGATTGAGCAGCGTCGATTTTCATGGCGGTTCCCTTGAGCCAATTATGCTGGCTTCTCTGGTTGCTTTGACAAAAGCCGCCCGACCGGTGCCGGGCGGCGAGTGCGCGATCAGTTCTTCTTGATATTTTCCCAACGCTTGATCAGGTCGGCATGGGCGCCGATCCAGTCCTGCACGGCCTGGTCCATGGTCTTGCCGTCCTTGACCGCACCATTGATCGCAGTGATATCGGCGATCGGCACGTAGACGCTGGCCATGACTTCGCGGGCATGCGGATTATCAGCGGAGAAACCCTTCTGGCCGATCCAGTAATAGCCTTGCGGCGGCGGGAAGACGCCTTTCGGATCCTTGAGATATTTCACTTCATATTTCTGGACCATCCATGACGGCTCCCAGACCGTCACCGCGATCCATTCCTTGCGGTCATAGGCCGACTTCAGCGCCGCCGTCATCGCCGCGGTGCTGCCTTCCACCAATTGCAGCTTGATGCCGTAATCCTTGACCGCGTTCGACGCGTCCTTCATCAGGCCGGAGCCCGGCTCGATACCTATGATCTTGCCGCTGAATTTGTCGCTATTCTCATTGAGCTGTTCGAGGCTGTCGATCGGCACGTATTTCGGAACCGCTATGCCCTGATAAAGACCGTGCGAAACCGGCGAAATCTTCTCGAGGCGGTTCTTGTTCTTGTTCCAGTAATCCTGCGCCACATAGTCGGTCTGCGACGCCAGAACCTGAATGTCGCCCTTTGCGAGAGCGGCATAAGCGATGCCCCATTCGGAGAATTCGGTGACCTTGACGGTATAACCGGAATCTTCGAGGACCTTCCTGGTGATGCCGGTAATAGGTGTCAGATCCTCCCAGGACAACGTGCCCATGTTGATGGTCTTTTCTTCCGCGCGGGCGGGAAGCATGCTCATTCCAATCATGGCGGCGGCGCAAAGCGCCTTCCACATCGTCTTCATCGCTCTTACTCCTGGTTTCTTGTTCCCATCTTTATTGAAGCCGCGCCGGACGCGAGCCTCTTATTGCGCGGCGAAGGTTCAACCCTCGCGGCCTGCACGCAATTCCTGCAATCGGATCACGCCGTTGATGCCCAGCCATGCAAACGGCTCGGGCGGTATTCGCGAAGGCTGCGGGTGATCCATGTATCGGCTAAGTTCCAGCGACGTCGTCCCGGTCGCAAGATCGGCGGCCATGATGCCCGCCAGAGTGCTTTTCACCGTTCCAAGACCGTTCTCGCAGCAGGCGGAGAAGAGCCCCTCCTCCACCTCGCCGAAGGCGGGTGCATGGTTGCGGCTGAGACAGAGACGCCCGGCCCAGCTATGTTCGAAACCGATTTGCGCCAGTTCCGGGAAACGGGCATCGAGCGAACGGCGATGCTCCTCTTTCATCCTGGCCATCCGGTGTTCGCCGACGGCAACCTTCGTCTCGTAGGTGTACTTCGTGCGGATGACGATCCGCGAAACACCATTGGTGGTGATCTTGCGAATGGTCGCCCCCATGGCGTCTGCGGGAAGCAACGCCCAGCGATCCCGACCGGAAACCGAAGAGCCAAACTCACCAGCGGGGAAGCCCGCCGTCATCGATGCATAGGCGAAGATGTGCATCAGCCGACCGCCGAAATGGCCGAAATCGTCGATATGTCCGTTGACGCCGAGAATAACCTTTGTCGCATTGACCGATCCGGACGGAGAGGAGGCAATCCACCTTCCATCCTTTCGTGTGAGCGATGTGACCGGCGAGCACTCGAAAATATCGATCTTGTCCGACAGACCGGCGGCGAACTGGCGCACATAATCGGCGGGCTGGATCAGTACTGTTCCCGGCGTATAGAGCCCGCCGAGATAATAGCTCGACCCGGTGAGTTCCCGCATTTCCTGCGCGTCGAGAAATAAGTGCTTCTCACCAGCCGCCTTCAGCGACTGGCCGAAATTCGCATTCAGCTTCATTCCGCGCCCGGTGGCGGCCGCATTGGTCTTGCCGGCGGGATCGAAGGTCTCACGCGACATTCCGTAGTCCTGAGCCGCGTCTTTCGCGAAAGCGATAGCAAAGCGGTTCTGCGCCATCTCCACCCGCGTCGCTTCGGCTCCGCCGCTGGAATATTCGCTTGCGGAGAGATTGTGCGGAACATCGATCATGAAACCGGAGTTACGGCCCGACGTGCCCTTGCCGATTTCACCCGCATCCACCAGCACGATTTTTTCACCGGGACGGAGAGCCTGTAGACGTCGGGCAGCCGAAAGGCCGGCAAAACCCGCGCCGATGACCAGCCAATCGGCCGATACGACAGTCTCAAGCTTTTTAAGCGGGAAAGGGCGCTGGCTGATCGCCTCCCAACCGGAGGCGCCGTTTTCGACTGGAAGACGCCTCACGGTTCCTGTTGTCATCTCACCGTCTCATCCACGGAGCGCTCGGAAACGTCGATCCAGATCGTCTTCAGTTCGCAATAATTGTCGTGAGCGAAGATCGACTTGTCGCGGCCACCGAAACCGGATTCCTTGTAGCCACCAAATGGCGTGCTGGCGTCGCCCTCTCCGAAGCAGTTGACGGTGACGACGCCGGCACGGATTTCACGCGACAGCTTGATGGCGTTGCGCAGGCTGCCGGTATAGACCGAAGCCGTCAGTCCGTAATTGGTGTCGTTGGCCAGTGCAACAGCCTCGGCCAGCGTGTTGAACGTCGTCACCGACAGGATCGGCCCGAAGATTTCCTCCTGGAACAGCCGGCTTTTCGGCGCGACACCATCAACGACGGTCGGTTCCACAAAGGCGCCGTTCTGTGTGCCGCCGCCATGGACGACCGAAAGTTTCTCCGCCCTGGCGTCCTCAAGGAATGAAGTCACCTTGTCGAAATGCGCCTTGTTGACCAGCGCGCCGATGCGGTTTTCGGGATCAAGCGGATCACCCGTTTTCCACTCGCGCAGATAAGCGCCGATCCTGTTCAGAAGCTCGTCCTTGACCTTCGAATGGACGATCAGGCGCGAGGTGGCCGAGCAATTCTCGCCCATGTTCCAGAAGGCGCCGTTGACGACCTGCTCGGCGACCAGATCAAGGTCCTCGGCATCATCGAGGACGACTGCCGGGTTCTTGCCTCCGCATTCCAGTACGACCTTCTTGAGGTTGGAATCGGCGGCATAACGCAGGAAACGGCGACCTGTCGGCGTCGAACCCGTGAAAGCGACCATATCCACATCCATATGCAGGCCAAGAGGTTCGCCCACATCCTTGCCGTTGCCGGTGACGACGTTGAAAACACCCGCTGGAATTCCGGCCTCATGGGCGAGTTCCGCAACCCGAAGCGTGGTGAGTGTCGTATCTTCCGCCGGCTTGACGACGATGGAACAACCGGCGGCGAGCGCAGGGCCGATCTTCCACGCCAGCATCAGCAGCGGGAAGTTCCATGGCAATACACACCCAACGACGCCGATCGGCTCGCGCATGATCATGGTCAGCGCATTGGAACCGACAGGAGCGGTGTTGTCATAGAGCTTGTCGATCAGCTCAGCGTGCCAGCGCAACGTATGAATGGTATCGGGAATATCGACCGTCTGGCACTCGCGCACCGGCTTGCCGCTATCGAGACTTTCCATGACCGCCAGTTCGTGACGGTTCTCTTCGATCAGCCTTGCGAGCTTGAGAAGCACGGTCTTGCGCTCGCCCGGATGCTGCAGACGCCAGCGACCGTCATCGAATGCATCGCGTGCCTTGAGAACCGCGAGATCGATATCCGTGCTGTCGCATGCGGCAATCCTTGCAAGCGTTTCTCCGGTTGCCGGGTTCTTGGTCTTGAATGTCTTGCCGGAACTGGCCGGACGAAATGCGCCATCGATGAAAACGCCCGCCGGAAACTGGAGATCGGCGGCAATTGCCTTATATTCGGCGGCGGTCAACGGTTCATGCATGACGATTGGCTCCCGACGTGATCTGACCGACCGTCCGCTTCAACGTGGCGACAACGGTCTCAAGGGTTCTCTTTTCTTCGGAATTCATCGGCCGCAGCGGCGCGCGGACCGGTCCGGCCGTCAGCCCGATGATCTCGCATCCATGCTTGATCGACTGAACGAATTTGCCACATTCAAGGAAATCCATAAGCGGCAGCATTGCGGTCATGATCGCGCGCCCCTTGTCGAAATTCTTTTCGATGACGCAGGCCTCATAGAGCGCGACATGTTCTTTCGGCAGGAAATTCGAGCCGGCGCAGACCCAGCTTCTGGCGCCCCAGGCGAAGAATTCCAGCGCCTGATCGTCCCAGCCGCAGGACAGGGCAATATGCGGAAACTTCCGGGCGAGCAGATGAAGGTTCGCCATCTCGCCAGAACTTTCCTTGATGGCGACGACATTCTTCGATTTGCCGACGCGCGAGAAATATTCCTCACCCATCATCACGCCCATGCGCGCCGGATAATTGTAAAGCATGATCGGCATATTGGCCGCGCGGTCGACGGCAAGCGCATGAACCGCATTCTCCCGCTCGGTCGGCAGCGCATAGGGCGGTGTCGAGACCAGGATTGCGTCTGCGCCGATTTCCCTGGCGGCCTTCGCGTATTCGATCGAATCCTCGGTGCGGGTCGCACCGGTCCCGATGATCAACGGCAACCGTGTGCCGACGACCTCCTTGGCATAAGCTGCGAGATCAAACCGTTCCTGGCTGGTCTGGGCGTAATATTCACCGGTCGAACCGCCGACGATGATACCGTGAACACCCGCCTCGATCAGCGATTCCAGCACTGCGGCGAATGCTTTCCGGTCGATCTGGCCGCCCTCGTCGAGCGGCGTTATCGCCGGGGTGTAGATACCCTCAAACTTCACGATGACTTCTCCAGTGATTGCGTGGCCGGAGCGCCGAGCATCGCATCCGCCTTGATGCCCTGCGGCGCGATGAACATCTCCATGTTCTCGCGCGACAGCTCCCAATGTTCGAAGACGAGATCAACAACGGCGTCCTCATCATGGGCGCCCAGCGCCTCGATGAAACTGTCATGGTGCTCGACAGCCAACTGCAGGCGTCGTTTCATGTCTGCACTACGCGGCCGAAAGAATGTGTGGCCAATGCGCGCGTGATCGATGAGAAGACGACCGAGACTCGGTTGCAGATAGGCATTGGCCGACATTTCGCCGAAAATCTCGTGGAAACGATTGTTCTGCAAAACCATGCTCAGCGCGTCTTCGTCGCCGCTGGCTTTGCGGAACCGCTCCTGCGTTTCCTTCAGATCGAGGAGTTGAGCCGGTTTGAAATTCTGCACCGCCAACCGCCCGATCGCCGCATAAATCATCGGCGCGACCTGGAAGAAGTTGCGAAGCGTCGTGTGGTTCATCGGGATGACGCGCGCACCCCGGTTCTCACGAATATCGATATATCCCTCGCCTGCCAGCCGACGAAAAATGTCACGCACGGGCGTCCGGGACAGGCCGTAATGTTCGCTCAGGGACACTTCATCGAGATCCGCGTCCGGATCGAGCTCCATCGTCAGAATCTGCCGCTTCAGATCCTCATAGAGACTGCTCTTAACGGTCTTCGCCATCGCGTAACTCCGAGCTTCCTGATGTTGATAACTCGAAGATTGCACGGGCAAGACAGGACGTCAAGCGATTGTGTACTTAAAGTACACATTAGGTGCAATGAAAAAACACAATTTGGCAGGATACTGGAAACTCATAATGTGTCAGGGCTCGCAGGCCAACTTTCGAAAGCGTGCCCATGCATCAGCAAGACGCAGACGATTGTCTGCAACGCTCGTTAAGGATGTGGAGGAAGTCCGGGGAACGCCCTTGCAGTCGCATGCATCACCTGCCCCAATGCCGCGATCAACGAAATCGACGTCCAGCGTCGCTGCCCATCCCATACCAACGCTGCCCCACGCGCTGAAGTCGAGCGCCGGGCCGCGTTTCCGAAAAGGAGGAAGTGATCACGATGCAAGCAGTTACAGGCCGGGCATACCCACCAATTTAAGCTCCGGCTTCAGACCGCGGAAACGCGAGGCTCGCCATCAAGCCACCTTCCGCAGCCTCCTCCAGGTGAACAAATCCACCATGGGCCGCCATGATCTGGCTAACGATGGCCAGCCCCATACCCGTTCCCTCGCATGTACTACCATTGCCACGTACGAACGGCCGCAGCATTTTCTGACGCTCCATTGCCGGGATACCTGGACCATTGTCTGAAACCCGCAGTGTACACGAGGGGAGTACATCGACCGTGAGTATCTCTGTTCCTTGTGCGTGGCGCATGGCGTTGATAATCAGATTGTCTAGCGCGACACGTATTGCCGGCTCGGAGCCGGAAATCATGACCCGTTCTTCTGGCGCGTTGAACTCAATTTCCATTCCGTGCTTCATGGCGGACGGAACATGATCCGCAACGATAGCGCGTGCCAAAGTCGTGAGATCCAAGACCGAAAATGTAAGGGACTGGCCGGATAAACGGGCAAGTTGCAGCGATGTCGTTACAATCGATGCCAGGCGTGTTACATCGCGAACCAGCACCTCCCGCACTTCAGGATCTTGAACTAAATCAAGTTTGATGCGTAATTTGGTCAAGGGCGTTCTCAGCTCGTGAGACGCACTGGCGAGGAAGTTTCGCTGCGCTTCAAATGCATTATCGATCCGCGAAAGCGCAGTGTTGAACGCGGCAACCATTGGCTTCAACTCTTTCGGGGTGTCGTGGTCAGATAGTCTGCGACCATTGGGAAGGCCGTCAATATCCTCTGCAGAGCTAACGACCCTTCTTACTGGGGCAGCGATTGTGCGACGCATCGTTATGAAAGCGATAGCAGCTGTCGTGATGAGAACGGCACCAAGTAAATGGTACAATCCCTGCGGCCAAACCAACCAGAGCGCGCAAATTAGCATTTGAGTATCAGAAAGAGAAACTCCGCCGACAGAGACAGTTACACTTGAATCGCTCTCATCAACTCTCTTCGCCCCGATATAATCCCTACCGCCAACCATGTAGCTGAATTCATATGTAAGCATTTGAGATGGGGCAGCGTCGAGGATCAACTTGGCTGAAGGCGGAACCGTACCATGCTTGGCAGTCTTGATACCGTCATCGACGACGTACCAAAATTCTGGCTGACCTTTAGCCAATTCAATCGTCTTTGCGGGCACATATGCTGAATTTGGTGAGCCGCTTCTGGTGTCCTTCGTTTCCTCGATTAGGAATCTGCCAACAATATCCACAGCGATACGCTGGCGGCTATCGTTATCAGTCAGTAGAAATACTATGAGCGTCACAACGGTGCTTATCACCATGATGAGCGCCATGCCGAGTATTAGCACGCCGGCGACCGGCAAAGCTATCGATCGCGTTCGGTTCATTGTTCGTGCGCCAACATGTAGCCGATACCGCGGATTGTCTGGATCGTGATGTTGCAGTTTGCTTCACGCAGTCGCTTGCGTAATCGGGACACATGGGAATCCAGCGCGTTGGATTCCAGCTCGTCGCCGATATTGTAGACGGAAGCCTCCAGATTATCGCGTTGCACGACGCGACCTGCACGCCGGATAAGTGCTTCGAGGATAGCGAGTTCACGTCTTGGGATGGCCAGCACATTCTCATTAATCATCGCGGAGCGATTTATGAGATCGAATGACAGATTGCCAAACTGTGCGCAGCCTGTCTCATCCAGATTATAGCGACGCAGGACAGCACGCGCCCGAGCAACAAGCTCAATTGGTTCAAAAGGCTTTCCAACATACTCATCGGCCCCTCTGTCGAGCGCACATACGATATCGGTCGGATCGTCTAAAGCTGTCAATATAAGTGTCGCCGGCCTTGGCCGGAGTTGTCGCAGTGTAGGCAAAAGAGACAGACCATCACCGTCTGGAAGGTTACGGTCTATGAGGACAAGATCAAACTTGAATGTAAGTAGTGCGGCTTCCGCATCTGCTACCGTATCAAATGTATCCGCAACTCCAATGGATTCTTCCATCATCGCCTTCAGTGACGAAGCCAGCTCACGATCATCTTCAACGATTAGAATACGCATGGATCACCACTTTTTTACTATGGTTGACTTGGATGATCGGAAACGCCCATCGTGAGAGGTGGCTCCGTTCCTACAATGAACCTCTTTTGGACAGTCTGGGCATGGCGGTGTTCGCCAAAGCCTCGAAGGACCGCCGTCTAGTCATAGTCATACATTGGAGAATCATAACCGCGCCTAAAACGATATTCACGTGACATATCGAGCCGCTGCAGGCAATTGGCGTAGGCATCGGTACCGCGAACAAATCCATACCCCGAGCAACGATTTTCCTGCTCGACGGTTTCGCAGCCCGCAATTACAGTCAACAGACAAAGAATAATGAGAATTCGCATTGAATGCCTTCTTTCTTTTTTACTGAAGCGAAAATAGTTCTACAGTATCTTCACAACATTACATGCTACATCGCCTTGTTGCTTAACACTCACCAATGGGGCGCACCCATTTTTCCTATGAAGATAGCTGCATCTGGAGAGTTTCTAGGGAGCGTGGCACCTTTGGCTGCCCGCGAGATGGTGTTTCCTCTTGAGTTGAGGAGGGTTTGGGGGTTGCACGTTGTGACAACATTGCAGCCGCCAACTCACCCACGGAATCTGCCGAGAGATTTGATTGTGCTCTTTTCCGTCTCAGTGCTCTGATCACACCAATTCGGCTGTGATGCTCCGCACGGGCGCCCTTCCTTGCTGAATTTTTTCGTAAATCGGTGCAGACAGATGCCCCTCTGCGTTTCACTCAATGAACTGCCCGTTTCTGTCAGCTATTTGCTCGACGCAAACGAGCAAATCGCACGGACGGCTTTCGTCTCGAAAACTCTCACGACGTGCTCACAGGCCTATTTCCCGATCAGCCAACTCGTCGGTCAGGCGGTGTAGCTGGCGCTCTACGCCTGGTTGGTTTTCGGCAAACGACTGGCAATGATGCTGGCATCCAACGCCTCATAGCCGTTGAGATCGATCACCTCGTAAAGTTCCGCGCGGGTCTGCATTCGCGCAACGGAAGCCGTTGTGTTTCCGCTGCGGGCCAGATCCTCGAAGAGTTCCTGCTGCGCCTTATTCGCGACACGCAGTGACGAGACAGGCCAGATCACCATGCGGTAGCCCATGTCCTGCAGCTGTGACGCGGTCATCGAAGGCGAGCGACCGTACTCTGTCATGTTGGCAAGCAGGGGCACGCCTTTCATGGCATTGGCAAACTCCACAAACATGTCGCGGGTCGTCAGTGCCTCCGGAAATATGGCATCTGCGCCTGCCCTGACGTATAATCTGGCGCGATCGATTGCCTTTTCGAGGCCCTCGTCGCTGGCGGCATCCGTACGCGCGACTATCACCAGAGACCGCCGCGCGCACGCCGCAGCTGCGACCTTCGCGGCCATATCCCCGGCAGCGGCCAGTTTCTTGTCGTTCAGGTGCCCACATTTTTTCGGGAGCACCTGATCCTCGATCTGGATGGCCGCCGCGCCCGCCTCTTCAAGCCTGCGCACTGTGTTCATGACATTGAGCGCCTCGCCGAAACCCGTATCTGCGTCCACAAGAAGCGGCAGACCCGATGCTCTTACAATTTGCCGCGTGAAAAACAGCACATCATCGAGCGTCAGGATGCCCAGATCTGGCAAGCCCATGGAGGCGCTCATTGCCGCTCCCGACAGGTAGAGCGCCTCGAACCCGGCAGCCTTCGCCTGGAGCGACGACAAACCGTTGTGCGCTCCCGGCATCCTGATGATTTCCGGCTTGGCCAGCATCTCCCGCAGCCGGATGCCGGCTGCAACTTTCTCGTCTTCAGAGGGCAACAGATACGACATCTTCCTTCACCTCACTCATCGGCGGGGATCGTTGCACTCCGCCACCGCTGGAATTTCGGCAGAAGAAGCGGGGCCAGGAAGACAGCCCCTGCCATCGTCCAGAGAACGATGGAAATCGGGCTCGACCACAGGATAGAGATGTCGCCGGCAGAAAGAGACAGCGCGCGGCGAAGGCTTTGCTCGAGTATCTTGCCCAGCACCAGCCCGAGGATCAGTGGCGCCATCGGAACGCCAAGGCGACGCAAAAAATATGCGCCGATACCGAGCCCGATCATCAGCACCAGCTCGAACGTGGTCGATTTTCCAGAATAGACACCGATGGTGCTGACAACCACTATGAACGGAACCAGCACCCATGCCGGGACCGACAGCATGCGGGCGAAGACACCGACAAGCGGAATGTTGATCGCGAGCAGAATGAAATTCCCGATGAACAGCGAGGCAATCAGGCCCCAGACGAGGTCTGGTTGCGATCTGAACAGGGCTGGACCTGGTGTCAGATTGTAGAGCGTCAGAACACCGAGCATGATTGCTGTGGTCCCCGAGCTTGGGATTCCGAGGGTGAGCATGGGGATGAAATTGCTGTTTGAAGCGCTGTTATTAGCGGCCTCTACGGAGGCCAGGCCGCGCATGTCGCCCTTACCGAAAAGACTTCCTTCCGGGCCACTCCTTTCAACGACGCGCTTCTCCGTCGTATAGGCAAGCGCCGAAGCGACGGTGCCGCCTGCGCCCGGCAGAATACCGACAAAGAAGCCGATCAACGAGCCGCGTAGCGTGGCCATGTTGGTGAACAGCATTTCGCTTCGATTGAAGAGGGAGCGTCCCATCTGCTTGATGCGAACAGCAGCACCGCCGTGCATGGATTCCAGCATGATCAGGAGTTCGCTGATAGCAAAAAGCCCGATCACGACGGTGGCGAACTGGACGCCATCGACTAGATTGGGTGAGCCGAAGGTATAACGATAGACGCCGGAATTGGCATCAATACCGATCGTCGAGATGGCCAGGCCGAGCGAGATTGCCAGCATGGCTTTTACTGGTTGATCCGTCAGGAGGCCGCTCAGACAGGCGAAGGCGAACACCATGAGGGCGACATATTCCACCGGGCCGAATGCGAGCGCCCAGCTTGCAAGAACGGGTGCGGCAACCACAATTCCGACAGTTGCAATCGCCGACCCGACAAAGGATGTCCAGGCGGAAAGTGAAAGCGCGATCCCCGCCTTGCCCTGCCGCGCCAATGGATAGCCCTCAATCGCGGTCATCACCGCGGAAGCTTCACCGGGAACGTTGAGAAGGATTGCGCTGATACGGCCGCCGTACTCGGAGCCAATATAGATGGCCGCCATCAGGATCAGCGAGCTTTCGGGCGGCAAGCCCAGCGCGAAGACGACGGGAACCAGCATCGCGACGGCATTGATGGGACCAAGCCCCGGCAGAACGCCGACCATGGTGCCGACGACTGCGCCAAGCGATGCCAGCAGCAGGTTGCTCGGCGTCAGGGCGACACTGAAACCATGCATGAGATAACCGAGAGTTTCCATCAGACAATACCCCCGAACGGGCCAACAGGCAGGACGACGTCAAGGACGCGGTCAAAGAGAAGGAATGACGAAACGGCGAGCAATCCCCCGGTCAGGGCTCCCTGCCACCATTTCGCACCGAAGATCATCGCAATCGGCACCATGAAGACCATCGTCGAAATGACGAAGCCCAATGGCTGAAATACAAGGGAATAGGCAAGAAGCGACCCCGACAGAGCGATGATGGCTCTGCCGGGCATCGGTGTTTGGGAACCGTCCACCGCACCCGGCTTTAACACCAGGATCACTCCACAGACAGCGATGACTGCCGCTGCTATAAGAGGAAATGCCCGGGGGCCGACGGGCTCGTAGGCAAACGGTGCTTCCAAGCCGTAACCATAGGCGATCAGGATCGCTGCGACCGCAATTGCGGCCGCACCAAGAATGCGGTCGTTGTTCATGGTTCAAGCCTTATTTTGTCGCGAGACCAAAGTCGGCGGCGAGTTTTTTGTAAGCAGCGACCCGCTCTTCGACAAACGCCGTCGTCTCCGCACCCGCCATCGGCAGCGGGAAGAGGTTGCGCTGCTGCAGCGCTGCGTCGTAGTTCGCAGACTTCATTGTCGCCTCGAAAGCATCCGACCACCACTTATAGTCTTCGTCGGAGACGTCGGGGCCCACGTAGAAACCACGAGCGATCGGCCAGAGGATGTCGAAGCCCTGCTCTCTGGCGGTCTGAACTTCGGCAAGCTTTCCGGGCAGACGTTCTTCCGAGAAAATCGCGAGCAACTTGAGCGGCGCACCGCCATCGATTGCAGCCTGACTGTCACCGACATCGTTCATGCAGACATTGACATGGCCACCATGAAGCGCAGTCGCGCAGTCACCGCCGCCTTCGAAAGCCACGAAACGCATCGTCTTGTAGTCGATTCCGGCAGCGCGAGCCGCCATGGCCGCCTTCATCCAGTCCTGGCTACCGATCGTGCCACCCGCTCCGATGATCACCGAAGTCGGATCCTGCTTGATGGCATTCATGAGGTCGCTGAGCGATTTATACGGGCTATCGGCCTGAACGACGACAGCGCCGTAGTCGGTTCCGATGGTCGCCACCCAGCGCACATCCTTCTCTGTGAAAGCACCGAACTTGCCCTGCGCGATGTTCAACAGCGAGCCGGCGGAGTACGCGACGATGGTGCCCGGTTCTGCACGGCGCTGGCCAACGATGGCGTTATATGCAACGGCGCCGATGCCGCCCGGCATGTAGGAAACGCGTACCTGCGACTTGACCGCGCCGGATTGCTGCAACGCCGCCTGAGCCAGCTTGCAGGTGATGTCGAAACCGCCGCCCGGCTGGGCTGGCGCTATGCATTCGGGATTCTTCGGTTCGGCGAGCGTAATCGAGGTCGAGCCTCCAAGCACGACTGACGCCGCCGCCGCCGTGATGGCAACGCGTGAAATGAATGACATTGATGTCTCCTCCAGGTAGTGAACGCAGACCTCCAATCTGCAGAAGCGGGATATATCGCAGCCAAGCTTTCAATCGGCTTTCAACGGATGACGGGTAAAGCAATCCTTACAATCAGGCCGGAGCGATCCCGGCGGTTGCTGACCGTCATCGTACCGCCATTCGCCCGGGCAACCGTAAGTGCAATCGCCAGCCCAAGCCCATTGCCGCTGCCCGTTTTTTTTCCGCTCCTGAACCGGGTTCCGGCATGCAGGATATCGTTTTCGGCCATGCCGGGGCCTTCGTCCATGATATCAATATTGACCATCTGGCCTTCTAGTATCAGCGACACGGTGACGAGCGAGCTTTCCGGCGCATAATGCACGGCATTGTCAATGATGTTGATCATCGCCTCGCGCAGCAGCCCTTCATTGGCACGCACGATCACCTCCGGCTCTAAGGCCTCGAAAACACAATCCATCTTCCGGCTTCTGATGCGCGGCCACAACATCCGGATCGTATCTGCGACGGTTTCCGACAGGCATAGCCGCTCCTGCGGGTAGATTTCCGTTCCCTGCGCAGCGCGCGCCTTGGCCAATGCAAGAAGCTGGTTGGTCGTCCGGATCGCCCTCTCCAAAACGTCCTTGGATGAATGCAGCGTGGCCCGGATTTCATTGAGCGAAGCCTGGTGGAGCGCGTATTCGATCTGGGTCCTCAGGATTGTCATAGGGGTGCGAAGCTGATGCGACGCATCATCGAGAAAGCGCCGCTGTTGTGTCGCCTCTTCGGCTGTACGTTGCATTATCCCGTTCATCGCCTGCACCAGCGGGCGGACTTCAAGCGGCAACGACGCGACGGCGACCGGCTTGAGATCGTCGGGTTCGCGCGCATCGATCGTCTCTTTCAGACGGTTCAAGGGCTTTAGAGCCTTGAATACGCCAAGCGCGATCAGCACGCCCAGAATAAGAACAACAAGTATGTCGCGAAGAATGGCCCTGGTGATCAGTTCGTTCTGGAAAGCCCCACGCGACACCTTGGTCTCGGCCACCTGTATCGTGATCTGCACGCCGTCAGGTTTCGATGCATCGAGTGGACGCTTCAGTGCACCAACCCGTATTTCCTGCCCGAAATAGATGCCATCGTGAAACCTGAGCTCGCCACTTTCGAGCCCCGATGTTTCCGGCAGCAGCACATCGCCGATCTGGACCAGATTGTCGCTGGTGGAAACGTTGAAATAGACCGTCCCCTGGGCGGTCAACTGGAAGAAATTGAACAGGTTATAGGGTAACTCGACACCCACTCCCCCGCTCTCGGTTGATATGTTGGCATCAACCGCCCGTACGGCTCCGGCTAGTGAGCGATCATAGGCGCTGTCGGCAAGCTCCTGTACGGTCGTTGTGCTGAACCATAAGGTCGAAGCCATGGCGGTAATGATCGCAGGAAATATCCAGTAGCCGATCGTAACGGCCAACCGGCGACCGGCGCGTTCCGGACTCCTCAACATGGCTGGGTCTCTTCGAGAACGTAGCCGATACCACGCAGCGTCGTGATCTGTACGGTTCCGGACAGCTTCTTCCTCAAACGATGGGCAATGACTTCGATAGCTTCCAGCTGAATATCCGCGTCGAAAGAGAACATTCGGTCGACAATCTTCTGCTTGGACATCGGCTCGCCCGCGTGCTGGACCAGGACCCTCAGCATCGAGTGCTCTCGCGGTGTAAGTTCGAGGATTTTATCGTGGAGTGTGAAACGCTGTTCTGCAGGGAAATAAGCCAGTCCCCCGCATGAAAAGGTTCCAGCGTTGCGACCATGCGACCGCCGAACGAGTGCCACCAGCCTTGCCTCCAGCTCCTCAATCGCGAAGGGTTTTGCTAGAAA
Source organism: Agrobacterium sp. 22-210-1 (assembly GCF_053522525.1). Classification (NCBI taxonomy): domain Bacteria; kingdom Pseudomonadati; phylum Pseudomonadota; class Alphaproteobacteria; order Hyphomicrobiales; family Rhizobiaceae; genus Agrobacterium; species Agrobacterium sp. 22-210-1. Next base: position 268,233 of record NZ_JBNWCI010000005.1, read on the forward strand.
ATCATCCGCCCCTTCGTGCAGACTGCCAATCCGCTCGCTCAACGTATCCCGGGCGGTGAGAATCAAGGTCGGAGTGAGATCATCTCGAGACCGCATCGCTGACAGCACCGACCTCCCACCCATGGACGGCAAACCGAGATCGAGAATCACGACATCAAATTCCTCCTCGCGCAGGCGATTGTCCGCAACCGCGCCATCTTCGGCCCAGTCGATCATGAATTCGTAGCGTTGCTTCAGCGCCTTGATCAGCCATTGCGCCAATTCCGCATCATCTTCGACCAAAAGGATTTTCAACCGCACCTCCCCGCGCCCGAGCAACCCCGCTGGGCAGTTGCAACATCATTCCTTTAGCAAGGGCTCAGTCAAGTTCACTGCCCTTGCTTAAGGACGCGTGGGCATTTCCGCCTGCATTTCAGGCGGGTTCGTAATGCTGCTCGAAGTTCCATCTATTCGCGCTCTTACAAAAGATGCACCGCCAGAATGCAGATTTTCTTCGGAACAATCTCTGGATGGTGAAGTTACCCTCCTTCAGGAGGAGGACAATCCATGACCACCAAAGCCATTTTTGCGGGCGCGTTCAGTGCCCTCTCGTTGTTTTTTTCCACTGCGGCACTGGCGCAGACCGACCTGACGATGTGGTATCACGGCGCGGGCAATGTTGAAGAACGCAAGATATTGGCCGGCATCATCGAGGATTTCAATTCGTCTCAGTCAGACTGGCGGGTCTCGCTTCAGGAGTTCCCGCAGAGTGCCTATAACGAGTCCGTCACCGCCGCAGCACTTTCCAACAAGCTGCCCGACATTCTGGATGTCGATGGGCCGAACATGCCGAACTGGGCGTGGTCGGGTTATTTACAGCCACTGCAGATCGATGAGGCAAAGCTTGAAAATTTCCTGCCAGGTGCGGTGGGCAAGTGGGGAGACAAGCTCTATTCCGTCGGCCTGTGGGATGCAGCCGTCGCCATATTCGCCCGCAAATCGGTTCTCGATGAAAACGGCATTCGCATTCCAACACTGGAAAAGGCATGGACCGGCGAGGAGTTCAATGCGGCGCTCGAGAAGCTCGCGGCCAGCGGCAAGTTCGAATATGCGATCGACCTTGGCATGGCCGACAAAACCGAATGGTACAGCTATGCCTTCAGCCCGTTTCTGGAGAGCTTCGGCGGCAGCCTGATCGACAAGAAAAATTATCAAACCGCCGAGAACTTCCTCAACGGAGACAGTGCCGTCAAGTTCGGAGAATGGTGGCAGTCTCTGTTCGAGAAGAAGCTGGCACCCGGAACGTCACAATCACCTGCCGACCATGAAACCGGCTTTCTGGAAGGTCGTCACGCCTTGCAATGGATGGGCAATTGGGTTGCGGTGAAGGCGCTTGAGAAATATGGCGACGACCTGCTGTTTCTGCCGGCGCCTGATTTCGGGCAGGGTCCGAAGATCGGCGCCGGATCCTGGCAGTTTGGTGTGTCGGCCACCAGCAAACATCCGGAAGGCGCGTCCGCTTTCATCGAATTCGCCATACAGGACAAATATCTCGCGCAGTTCTCCGATGCGATCGGCCTCATCCCGGCTACCTCCTCGGCGGCCCAGATGACGAAGAATTACAAGCAGGGCGGCCCGCTCGAAATTTTCTTCGATCTGTCCAAGCGCCAGGGAACGTTGCGTCCGGTAACTCCGGCTTACGCCTTCATCTCGCCGGTCTTTTCCAAGGCTCTTTCCGACATTGCCAACGGTGCGGATGTTGCCGATACGCTGGACAACGCAACGGATGAGATAAACAACAACATTGAGCGCAATTCCGGTTACCAACCCAAATAGGGGTCGTGACCGATGGCGTTCTTTTCTTCAAAGGGGAAACTCACCCGAGACGGCTTCACGGGCTGGATCATGGCTGCACCGGCGATGATGCTGATCGGGCTGTTCCTGATCACGCCCTTTCTGCTGGGGCTCGGGTTTTCCTTCACCAACCAGCGGCTGACATCTCCCAATCCGACCGAGTTTGTCGGCGTTGAAAATTACACCCGGCTGCTGGGTATCGGCGTGCTGACGCTCGAACCGGAAAAAGAGGCGGACGGCAGCATCAGCCGGGATGCCGATGGCGCCATCTCCTATCCGAGAATTCGCAATTTCACCCGCAACAACCCTGATTATCCCCACCTGGAAGGAATGCGGGAATATAAGAGCTTCACCTGGGGCGAGGACCAGATCGTCATTCTGGCAAGTGATGTCGTATTCCTGACAGCTCTCGTGAACACGCTTTCCTTCGTGGTCGTCGTCGCGCCGGTTCAGGCTGCGCTGGCGTTGTTTCTTGCCCTGTTGGTGAACCAGAAAATCCCCGGCGTCACGATTTTCCGCGCAATCTACTTCATGCCTGTCGTGCTGTCGGTGGTGGTGGTGGCGCTGCTCTGGCGATTTATCTATGCGGCCGATAACGGGCTCCTGAACAGTCTCTTGAGTTACATGAGCTTCGGGCTCTTCCAGCCTGTCGACTGGCTGGGCAGAACTGATACCGCCTTATGGGCCATTCTGGTGATGTCGGTCTGGCAGGGCGTTGGGTTCCACATGGTCATATGGCTCTCCGGTCTGCAAACCATCTCTCCGGATCTCTACGAGGCAGCTGACATCGAAGGAGCGAGCCGCTGGCAGAGGTTCAGCATGATAACCTGGCCGCTGCTGCGCAACACAGCCGTGCTGATTATCATCGTCATCACCATGCAGGCTTTTGCGCTTTTCGCGCAGATCGATGTGATGACCAAAGGCGGACCTCGCGACTCTACACAGAGCATCGTCTATCAGGCGGTTGAGCGAGGATACCGCCAGCAGGACATCGCAGCAGGTTCCGCAATCTCGGTCGTCCTGTTCCTGCTCGTTCTGTGCATTTCCTTGACCCAGCGGTACATGACAAGGGAGAAGCAATGATGCAGGCCGGACAACGCAAAAGCCTCGCTTTTCTCATCGGCAACTATGTGCTCATGCTCGCCTTCGCGGCGATCTTCATTTTACCGCTGTTGTTCATGGGGTTCTCGTCGCTGAAACCAAACGACCAATTGCTGAGTGACGCCACGTCGATAAGAGCCTTCCTGCCGGTGGGACATCTCTCGCTTGAAAACTACACGGCAGCTTTCGCCCGGGCGCCGATTGCAACCTTCATATTCAATTCGGTTCTGGTCACGGGTGTTACCGTGTTTCTCGCCCTGCTTTTTGGCTCGCTTGCCGCCTTCGCCTTCACCTTTTTAAACTGGCGCGGGAAGGATGTTTTATTTTCGATCATCCTCGCCACGCTCATCATTCCCTTTGAAACAATTGCCGTGCCGCTGCTGCTGGAAGTCAACAATCTGCCATGGATTGGCAGCGGTGGGTTTACCTGGGGGTGGCTCAACTCCTGGCATGTGCAGATCATTCCGTGGATCGCAGACGGGCTGACGATTTTCCTCTTCGTGCAATATTTCAAGGATCTGCCGAAGGAATTGCTGGAGGCGGCGCGCATCGACGGCGCCAGCTGGCTACGAATTTATGCCCAGGTGGTTATGCCGCTCAGCGGCCCGGTCATCGCAACGGCTGCGATCCTGAAGTTTCTCGTCATGTACAGCCAGCAATACCTATGGCCGCTTCTCGTGACCCAGTCCGAGGCATACAGACCCGTAATGGTGGGGCTGCAATATTTCTTCCAGCTCAACACGCCATGGGGTGAAGTCATGGCCTATCTCACGATCATCACCCTACCGGTACTGATCTTTTATCTCTGCCTGCAGAGGCTGTTCATCTCCAGTATCGCGGCAAGCGGAATAAAGGGATAGGGCATCGACCAGATTTCGACGTGAACCGCTCGGCCGCCGGAGGGCCATTCGCTGTGGGACAACGTGGCGCAGGATGGCTTCAGCCGAAGTGTTTTATAAGAAACCGTCGGGTCTAGCGCGGACATGTCAACTTAAGTGAAACTTGTGGTTTCTACATCAACTCACAATTTATTGTGGTTGCACTCCGGAGCAATTTGGCCTTGTTTGTGGACTCAAAATATTCACGGGGAAAGAAAACAATGTCGATAAAAACAACAGCTCGCACCACTCTGCTGGTAGGATCATTACTGATTGGCGCCAGTTCCGCGCTTGCAGAAACAGTTCTGCATCGTGGCAATGCCGGCGAACCGCAGACGCTCGATCAGGCACAGACCTCCATCAACATCGAAGCCTTTATCCTGAAAGACCTTTATGAAGGTCTCACCATTTACGATGCCGCCGGCAAGATCGTTCCCGGTACGGCGGAAAGCTGGACGCTGTCTGAGGATGGCACCGTCTACACGTTCAAACTGCGTGCGGATGCGAAGTGGTCGGATGGCACCCCGGTAACGGCCGGAGATTTTGTTTTCTCCTACCAGCGCGTCGAAGATCCGAAGACCGCCGCAAAATATGCAAATATTCTTTACCCGATCAAAAACGCCGAAAAGATCAACAAGGGCGAGGTTCCGGTTGAGCAGCTTGGCGTCAAGGCGGTGGATGACAAGACCCTTGAGATCACACTCGAGCGCCCGACACCATTCTTCCTTGAACTCCTTTCTCACCAGGCGGCTTTGCCAATCTCCAAGGCGAGTTACGAAAAGAACGGCACCGACTTCGTAAAGCCCGGTGTCATGGTTTCGAATGGTGCTTACAAGCTCGAAGCGCATGTTCCAAACGACAGCTTGACGGTCGTCAAGAACACCAGTTTCTGGGATGCGCCCAACACCAAGATCGACAAGGTCATCTTCTACCCGATCGATGACCAGGCCGCATCCGTTCGTCGTTTCGAAGCAAAGGAAATGGACCTCGCCTATAACTTTTCCGCGGATCAGATCGACCGTCTGCGCAAGGCCTATGGCGAACAGGTTCACGTTTCGCCGACGCTTGCCACCTATTACTACACCTTCGATACCCGCGAAGCGCCTTATAACGACGTCCGTGTCCGCCAGGCGCTCTCCATGGCAGTGGATCGCGATTTCCTCGCCAAGGAAATCTATAGCGGTTCCCAGATTCCGGCCTACTCCATGGTTCCTCCGGGCATGGATTCCTACAAAGAGCCGGCAAAGGCCGACTTCGCCACGCTGTCGCAGCTTGACCGTGAAGACGAAGCCCTCAAGCTCATGAAGGAGGCTGGTTACGGTGAAGGCGGCAAGCCGCTTTCCATCGAAATCCGTTACAATACCAACCCGAACCATGAACGCGTTGCGACGGCTATCGCTGATATGTGGAAGAACACCTTCGGCGCAAAGGTGTCGCTGGTGAACCTCGACGTCGCCTCGCACTATGGCTACCTTCAGGAAGGCGGCAAATTCAACGTGGCGCGTGCCGGATGGGTTGCCGACTATGCCGATGCCGAAAACTTCCTGGCGCTTTCGGTATCCTCCAACAAGACCTTCAACTATTCCAAGTTCAACAACGCCGAATATGACGCGCTGATGCAGAAGTCCTATGACGAGAAGGATCCTGCCGCTCGCTCCAAGCTGCTGCATGAGGCAGAAACCATCCTCATGAAGGAACAGCCGGTTGTTCCGCTTCTGACGCAGGCCGATCTTTGGCTGGTTTCCAACCGCGTCAAGGGTTGGGTCGACAATGCTGCTAACGCACACCTCAGCCGCTTCCTGAGCGTTTCCGAATAAGCAGCGTCGGCACGGTGGCTCACACCACCGTGCCATGCCGGAGCCCGAAAAAGCATGATCTCGTTTATCCTGCGCCGTTTGGCGAGTGCGGTGCCGACTTTGTTTATCGTCGTCACGATTTCGTTTTTCCTGATGCGTTTCGCACCGGGCGGACCGTTCAATCTTGAACGTCCCCTGCCGCCGCAGACGATGGAAAACCTGATGAGAACCTATCATCTGGATGAACCATTGTGGCGCCAGTATCTCATCTATCTCGGCAATGCCGTCACCGGCGATTTCGGTCCGAGCTACGTCTACAAGGACAATACCGTCGCGCAATTGATCGGCAAAGGTCTGCCTTATTCGCTGGAACTCGGCAGCTATGCTCTTTTGCTGGCGCTTGTGGGTGGCGTTCTCGCCGGCACTCTGGCCGCGCTAAGGCAGAATAGTGCCTTCGATTTTTCGATCATGTCAATTTCGACGGTTGGCGTTACAGTGCCGAACTTCGTTGTCGCACCTGTTCTCACGCTTGTCTTTGCCGTCATACTCGGGCTTCTGCCCGCCGGCAGCTGGGGTGACGGATCGCTGCGATATCTCATCCTCCCGATGATCGCGCTCGCTTTACCGCAGCTTGCGGTTATCGCGCGCCTGACACGCGGTGCGATGATCGAGGCTTTGCGGATGGACCACATCCGCACCGCCAAGGCTTATGGCCTTCCAGCGCGCAACGTGGTGGTATTCCACGCCATGCGCGCGGCGATGCTTCCGGTCGTTTCCTATCTGGCTCCCTGCGCCGCAGCGCTGTTGACGGGTTCGGCGGTCATCGAGACGATTTTCACTATTCCGGGTGTCGGCCGCTACTTCGTTCTTGGCGCGATCAATCGTGACTATACTCTGGTGATGGGAACCGTCGTTCTCGTCGCCATTTTTGTCATCCTGTTCAATCTCGTGGTCGATATTCTCTACGGCCTGCTCGATCCGAGGGTCAGACATGACTGATATCCCCGGCAATATTGCCCATCAACCATTGGTGAAAAGCCGAAGCCTGTTCCAGCTGGCAGCCCTGCGTTTCAGACGAAACAAGGCCGCCATGGCAGGTTCCGTCATGCTGCTGCTGATCACGCTTTTCTCATTCATCGGCCCGCATTTCCTCACACACACCTATGATCAGGTGTTTTCGTCCTATGTCTCCGTCCCGCCAAGCCTTGAGCCGCGCCCGGATGTGAACAACCTGCAAGGCGTGATGGAAGGCGTTGCCAACCGGGCGCGCGTCGAGCTGCAGGAATTTTCAGTCGAAGGACAGACCTTCACGGCAACCGTCACCTCCACCAGTCCGATTGACCCGCGCACGACACGGTATTTCGACCGCGCCAACGAATTCGAAAACACAAAGGTCGTCGCCACCGAAGATGAAGGCCGAACGCTGAAGCTGGAAGGCGACGTCAACCGCGAGTACTTCTTTTTCGGCACCGATTCCAACGGTCGCGACATGCTGGCGCGCGTGATGCTGGGTGGGCAAATCTCGATCGCCGTCGGCGTTCTGGCCAGCCTCGTTTCGCTCGGCATCGGCGTTCTTTACGGCGCAACCGCGGGGTATATAGGCGGGCGTGTCGACAATGTGATGATGCGTTTCGTGGAAATCCTCTATTCGCTGCCCTTCGTCTTTCTCGTGGTCGTCCTCGTGGTCTTTTTCGGCCGCAGCTTCATCCTGATCTTCCTGGTCATCGGTGCCGTGGAGTGGCTGGATATGGCGCGTATCGTCCGTGGCCAGACGCTTGCCTTGAAACGGCGGGAGTTTGTGGGCGCCGCACAGGCTTTGGGTTTGAGCGACTGGCAGATCATCCGCCGCCATATCATTCCCAATACGATCGGCCCCGTCGTCGTGTTCGTCACGGTCGTCGTGCCCAAAGTCATTCTTCTGGAAAGCTTCCTCTCTTTCCTCGGCCTTGGCGTGCAGGCGCCGCTGACAAGCTGGGGGGCGCTGATTTCCGAGGGCGCAAACAATATCCAGTCAGCCCCGTGGCTCCTGATATTCCCGGCGATCTTCTTCGTTCTGACCCTGTTTTCGCTGAATTTCGTGGGTGACGGGTTGCGTGATGCACTCGATCCCAAGGATCGTTGACATGAATACGACATCTGAAACCATCCTCACCGTCCGCAATCTCAAGGTTGACTTCACCACGCCTGACGGCATCGTCAATGCCGTCAAAGGCATCGATCTCGACGTCAAACAGGGGGAAACGCTTGCCGTCGTCGGAGAATCCGGTTCCGGCAAAAGCCAGACCATGATGGGCATCATGGGGCTGCTTGCATCCAACGGCGTTATCGAGGGTTCGGCAAAATATCGTGGACGCGAGTTGATCGGCCTGCCGGTCAGCGAGCTCAACAATATCCGGGGTGCGAAAATCACCATGATTTTCCAGGAGCCGATGACCTCGCTTGATCCTCTCTACAGGATCGGCGCGCAAATCGCCGAACCGATCGTTCACCATAGGGGTGGCAGCAAAAAGGAGGCGCGTGCCCGCGTTCTCGAACTCCTGAAGCTCGTGGGAATTCCTGAGCCGGAGCGGCGCATAGACAGCTACCCGCATGAACTTTCCGGTGGTCAGCGCCAGCGCGCCATGATTGCCATGGCTCTCGCAAACGAGCCGGACATTTTGATTGCGGATGAGCCGACCACTGCGCTTGACGTGACGATCCAGGCACAGATCCTCGACCTTCTGAAGTCATTGCAGAAACGCTTCGGCATGGCCGTCGTCCTGATCACGCATGATCTCGGTGTTGTGCGCCATTTCGCCGATCGCGTCGCGGTTATGCGCCGCGGGGAAATCGTCGAATCCGGCACGACGGAAGATATCTTCGATCGCCCGCAGGCTGACTACACCCGGATGCTTCTCGATGCAGAACCCAGTGGGCACAAGTTGCCAGTCGGCAAAGAGGCGCCTGTCGTTCTCTCCGGGCGGAACGTGACGGTCGATTATAAAATTCCGGGTGGCTTCCTGTCGAAATCGAGCAAGTTTCGGGCTGTCGACGACGTCAATCTAAGCCTTCGCCAGGGACAAACCATCGGCATCGTTGGTGAGTCCGGATCAGGCAAGTCCACCCTCGGACGCGCGCTTCTGCGCCTTGCCCATTCCAAGGGCCGCATTTTCTTCGGCGAGACGGACATCAGTGACCTTGACCGAAAGGCAATGCGGCCATTGCGGCGGCATTTGCAGCTTGTGTTTCAGGATCCCTATGGTTCGCTTTCGCCAAGACAGACGGTCGGAGAGATAATCACTGAAGGTCTGTTCGTGCATGAGCAACGTTTGAGCCGCGCGGAGCGGGACAAAAGGGCAATCGAAGCACTGAAAGAAGTCGGTCTCGACCCAGCCACCCGCAACCGCTACCCGCACGAGTTTTCAGGCGGGCAACGCCAGCGTATCGCAATTGCCCGTGCGATCATCCTCAAGCCTGATGTCGTCATTCTCGATGAACCTACATCCGCGCTGGACCGGTCCGTTCAAGGACAGGTTATCGACCTGCTACGTGATTTGCAGAAGACGCACAGCCTTTCCTACATCTTCATCAGCCACGACCTTTCTGTCATCAAGGCCATTTCGGACTACGTCATCGTCATGAGAAACGGGACGATTGTGGAAGAGGGCGAAACGGACGCCATATTCAACAGGCCAGCCGCTGAATATACCGAAACACTCATCAAATCGGCGTTTTCGGCGGAAGTGGCACCCTAGATTATCACCCGGGCGGGATGCGCGCCCGATCACCAGGGACTGGATTGGAACAGTGGCTCCACCGCCTTTGGGAAAAGGGGGTGGAGCCTTGCGGTGCAGAGGAAGATACACCCCGAACTGCGATTGAGGTTATGTGCGCGAACCGTGAGCGATTGGCACAATCTCGGAACTCGCGGCTGCATCGTCCGCCTCCGGCCGCTTCGTCCTGAACAGTTTCAGCACGAAGACGAAGAAGGCCGGGACAAAGAACACACCAAGGATTGTCGCCGAAATCATGCCGCCCAGAACGGCCGTGCCGATGGCATTCTGGCTGGCGGCACTGGCACCGGAGGCGATTGCCAACGGTACGACGCCGAGCGTGAATGCGAGCGAGGTCATGATGATCGGGCGGAAGCGGAGCTTTGCGGCCTCGATCGCTGATTCCAGCAACGGCTTGCCCTCGGCGTAATTGTCCTTGGCAAATTCGATGATCAGGATCGCGTTCTTTGCCGACAGGCCGATGATCGCGATCAGGCCCACCTTGAAATAGATGTCATTCGGCATTCCGGCGAGCATGACCGCAAGCACGCAACCGATGACACCGAGCGGCACCACGAGCATGACCGAGAACGGGATCGACCAGCTTTCGTAGAGACCTGCGAGAAGCAGGAAGACGAAGAGAAGGCTGATGCCGAACAGGAAGGGCGCCTGTGAACCGGATTTGATTTCCTCCAGCGACTGACCCGTCCACTCGAAGCCGATGCCCTCGGGCATTTCGCCCGCCAGACGCTCCATCTCGGCGATGGCCGCACCCGATGAGTTGCCGGGAGCAGGTTCACCCGAGATGCGTATCGTCGGATAACCGTTGTAACCAACGATCTGTGGCGAACCTTTCTGCCACTGCGCAATTGCAAAGGACGACAGCGGAACCATTCCGCCGCTGGCATTGCGGACGTTCAGCTTGAGCAAATCTTCGACCTGAAGGCGGCTCTGGTCCTTGGCCTGCACGATGACACGCTGCATGCGGCCGGCATTCGGAAAGTCATTGATATAGGACGATCCGAGGTTGGCGGTGATCGTGTTGTTGATGTCGGAGAAGGTCACACCGAACGTGTTCGCCTTTTCGCGATCGATCACCAGCAGAACCTGCGCCGCATCCGGAAGGCCTTCCACACGCATGCCGGTCAGCACCGGACTTTGCCCAGCCTTCTGCATCAATTCGGCTCCCGCAGCAGACAGGGCGGCCTGGCCAACACCATTGCGGTCCTGAAGGCGGAATGCGAAACCGCCCGTGGCACCGAAACCTTCGATAGCCGGAGGGGAAAGCGCAAAGCTGGTCGCATCCTTAAGGCCGAACAGCGACATGTTTACGCGGTCTGCAATGGCCTGCGCCGAGTTGTCCGCACCGCGTTCACTCCAGTCCTTGAGAGTGACGAACATCAGCGCGGCGTTGGCGCCGCTACCGGAAAAGCTGAAGCCCTGGATCGCAATGACATCCTTGACGCCGGACTCCGCTTTCAGGATTTCTTCGATCTGCCTGACCGACGCCTGCGTGCGATTGGCGCTGGCTTCCGGCGGCCCCTGAATGTCGACCAGCAATGTTCCCTGGTCTTCCGCGGGCACGAATGCCGAGGGGAGATTGATGAACAGGTAGCCAAGACCAACGACGAGGGCAAGGTAAATCACCATCATCCGGCCGGCGCGCTTTGCCATGCCGTTGGTCACCTTGACGTAGCGGTTTGTCAGGCCGTCAAAATTACGGTTGAACCAGCCTGCCAACCCCTTTTTTTCATGATGCCCCTTGGTAATCGGCTTGAGGAATGTCGCGCAGAGCGCTGGGGTAAGCGACAGCGCCAGAAAAGCGGAAAAGCCGATCGATACGACCATCGTCAGCGAAAACTGGCGATAGATGATGCCGGTCGAACCCGGGAAGAAAGCCATCGGGATGAACACACATGCGAGGACAAGGGTGATCCCGAGGATCGCGCCTGTAATCTGCCCCATCGCCTTGCGGGTTGCGGCCTTGGGTGAGAGGCCTTCCTCAGCCATGATGCGTTCAACGTTTTCAACCACTACGATAGCGTCATCGACGAGAATACCGATGGCGAGAACCATTGCGAACATGGTCAGCACGTTGATGGAGAAGCCGGTCGCGAACATGATGGCGCATGTGCCTAACAGCGCAACGGGAACGACCAGAGTCGGGATGACGGTGTAGCGGAAATTCTGCAGGAACACGAACATCACGACGAAGACGAGTACGACGGCTTCGATCAGCGTGCTCAGCACCTTCTCGATGGACGCCGACACGAATGGGCTGGTGTCGTATGGCGTGGCGTATTCAACCCCTTGGGGGAAAAACTGCGACAGCTCGTCCATCTTCGACTTTACGGCGTTCGAAGTCGCTACCGCGTTCCCCGTCGAGGAAAGCTGAATACCAACTGCCGCGCTCGGTTGCCCGTTCAGGCGGCTGGTGAAGTTGTAGTTCTCCGCGCCAAGTTCGATCCTGGCGACATCCTTCAGAAGGACTGCGCTGCCATCGGGGTTTGCGCGCAGGATAATTTCGCCAAACGCCCTGGGGTCAGAAAGCTGGCCCTGTACGAGAACCGTGGCGGTCAGATCCTGCGATACCGGGTTTGGGGCAGCGCCAATCTGGCCGGCAGCAACCTGGGCGTTCTGGGCGGTGATGGCGGCATTGATGTCTGCTGCCGTCAGATTCAGGCCGACCATCTTGTCCGGGTCGATCCAGACGCGCATGGCGCGCTGAGCCGCGAACATCTGGGCGCGACCGACGCCATCAAGACGGCGGATTTCACCAAGAACGTTTCGGTTCAGATAATCGCCAAGTGCGACTTCGTCCATGCGACCGTCGGTGGAGGTCAGCGTGATCATCATCAGGAAGCCCGATGCTGCTTCTTCAACGTTGACACCCTGCGAGGTGACCGCAGACGGAAGACGAGACTCCACGCGCCGGATAGCGTTCTGCACGTTGACCGATGCCTGATCGATGTTGGTGCCGGCCTCGAAGGTGGCATTGATGCTGACAGCGCCTGATGTGTCCGAAGTCGATTCGAAATACATCATGTTGGCGACGCCGTTCAGCTCCTCCTCGATCAGCCGCGTCACACCCTGATAGATTTCCTGCGGTGAGGCACCGGGATAGGAGGTGGAAATGGTGAGCTGCGGCGGCGCAACCTTGGGGTATTGCGCAATCGGCAGAAAGGGCAAGGCGATGATGCCCGCTATGGAAATGAACAGGGCGAAGACCCAGGCAAGGATCGGCCTGCTGATAAAGAACTGTGCCATTATATTACCTTGAATTTCCCGAGGTGGCGGGAATTACGCCGCCAGATTGCTTGTGTTCGTCCGCCGACCAGGATTCAGAGGCAACCTTGGTGTCCGGCTGAACCTTCTGCACACCATCGACCACGACCTTCTCGCCCTCCTTAAGGCCGCTTTCGACCACCCACTCCTGGCCAAGCGCCTGTCCTAGCTGGACATCCCGGAGCTTTGCAGTGTCATCAGCCTCGACAACGTAGACCTGCGCCTTGCCGTCCTGGGTTCTCAGCACGGAACGCTGAGGAATGGTGATTGAGTCCTGACGGACGGCCTGTTCGATGCGCACGCGCACATACATGCCGGGCAAAAGATCGCCATTCGGGTTCGGAAACTCGGCACGCAATGTCACCTGGCCGGTCGTTGAATCCACGTTGGCGCTGGAAAACAGCAGCTTGCCTTTCCCGCCGTAGACATCGCCGCCATCAAAAACCAGCTCTACGCTTGCCTGTCCGGGAGCGGGGCTTGCCAGCTTGCCGTCAGTAACGGCGCGGCGTAGCGCCAGAAGATCCTGGGCGGACTGGGTAAAGTCGGCATAGGCAGGATTAATCTGCTGAATCAACGCGAGATTCGATGTGCCGTCCGCGGTAACAAGCGCGCCTTCGGTGACGAGCGCGCCGCCGATGATGCCTGTGATCGGAGCACGAACCTCGGTATATTCGAGATTGATCTTTGCCTCTTCGAGAGAAGCCTGCTGAAGTGCCACATCGGCCTCTGCCTGAGCAAGATTGACGGCCGCGGTGTCATAGTCGATACCGCTGGCAACATTGCGCTCCCGCAGCATCCTCTGCCGTTCCAGCTGGACCTTGGCGTTGTCGCGCGTGGCTTCTGCGCGGCGAAGAGTTGCCTGCGCGCTGGAAACGCGGACTTTGAAGAGACGGGGATCGATCCGATAAAGGACGTCACCCTCCTTCACGAGCGCGCCCTGTTCGAAAACGCGCTCCTGCAAGATACCGGAAACGCGGGCACGCACTTCGGAGACCCGAGTGGCGGCCACACGGCCTGGAAGCTCACTGATAACCGGGATCGCATGCGCCTTGAGATCGATGACACCGACGGCGGCGGGCGGCATCTCCCCGCCTTCCTGCGCAAGGGCAGTCGTCGCCGTCAGCATGAGAATCGAGGTTGCAATAAGGCACGCCCTTAGGCGCGGCAGTTGGCTGCAGCGGTACATGTTTCTTCCTTGAATCGGCTGTTATTGGGCCCTATGGGCGACGATTACTTCTCGGGATAGGACGTGTAGATCGTTCGCACACCTTCGAGAATTCTGGCTTGATCATCCTGGCTCCACTGGTGGAAACCGAAGAGTTCGGTGAAATAAAAACCCGAGAGGGCAAGGTAAGCCATCAGGGCCGCTTCGGGACGGGCACCCTCGCCCATGGCTTTGAGGTCTGCCAACGTCCAGTCACGCATCTGCTGCTGGAGCTTCTCCTCGGAGGAAACGGAGGCGCTGATCGCCATGGCAACCGCGCGTTCGGTATCATCCACAACACGTTCGGCGAGCTTGATCCGCCCGAAAAGCTCGGGATGAGGGGTATCGGCAGCGTCTTCGACCGATTTTGCCTGCCGCTCCAGTTCCTGCGATATACGGCGGTCGATCAGAGCCTCAAGCAATGCGCTCTTCGACTTGTGATCGTAAACGACGGTGGACTTGCTGACACCCGCCTCCTGTGCGACGGCATCGATTGAAAGCCCGGCGGCGCCGAGCTTCAACACCACGCGCTCGGCGGCATCCAAGATGTCATCTTTCTGAATCCTGCGAATACGACCCACGTCATTCTCCAATTTGTCACTTGATTGTTTTACGAACGATCGTGTATTAATGCAATAGTGAAACGATCGTTCTGATAAAAAATTCGTGTTGCAGGTGTCTCGCATGTCCTCCGCCAATCGTTGGCTTATTCTCTCTGCCGTCATGATGGCCTTTCTGCCCGTCGTGCTCGACCTCACCATTCTCCATATTGCGGTGCCTTCACTGACCATCGCTCTTGGTGCTTCCGGTACCGAGGTGCTCTGGATCATCGACATCTATGCGCTTGTCATGGCCGGTCTGCTGGTGCCGATGGGAACGCTTGCAGACCGCATGGGCTACCGGCGAATGCTTCTGACCGGACTTGTCGTGTTTGGCGGCGCATCGGCTGCGGCCGCATTCTCGACGTCGCCGGCGATGCTGATCGGTTCCCGCGCCGTCCTTGGCGTTGGCGCTTCGATGATCATGCCCTGCGTCCTTGCCATCATTCGCACGACATTCGAGGATGATGGCGAGCGGGCGCGAGCACTCGGTTTGTGGAGTGTCGTCGGCATGGCGGGCGCCGCTATCGGTCCGCTTGTCGGGGGCATCCTGCTCGAGCACTTCTGGTGGGGGTCGGTCTTCCTCGTCAATCTTCCGGTGTTGGCTGTCGTCATCACCCTTGTCTGGTTCCTTGTTCCGAGGAAGGTTGGCACCGGTCTCGGGGCCTGGAATATCGGACAGGCGGCATTGCTGGTCTCGGGTCTGGTTCTGACCGTTTACGGCATCAAGACCGGGATGAAAGGCGGCATCAACGGTACGGTCGCTGCATCGCTGTCCGCGGGTATAATTCTGCTCGGCTGGTTTGGCAGGCTGCAAGTCTCGTCCCGCAATCCTATGCTCGACCTGTCGCTCTTCCTCAAACCAGCGATTGCTGCCGGGATGCTTATGGCGTTCGTCGCCTCCGGCGCATTGGCGGGGTTTGAGTTGGTGCTTGCGCAGGAACTCCAGTACGTGCTCGGCATGTCGCCGCTCGATGCCGGTCTGTTCATGCTGCCACTCGTCATTGCGGCGGCCGTGGGTGGTCCACTCGGTGGCAACCTTGCGAATAGATTCGGTCTTCGGCCGATCGCAACCCTCTCGATGATGGGAGCCGCCTCAGCGCTGTTCGGTCTCGCATCCATCGATCTCATCACTTCGCCGCAGATGACGGCGGCGCTTCTGGCGATGCTTGGCCTTTGCCTCGGCATTGGTCTTTTGGCATCGTCCATCGCCATCATGGGAAGCGCGCCAGCGGATAAGGCAGGCGCCGCGGGTGCTCTGGAAAGCACCGGCTACGAACTTGGCGCCGGCATTGGGATCACCTTCTTCGGAGTGCTCGTGAACTCAATCTATTTCTCCGCAGTTTCACGCTCGTTTTCTCCAGCAGCCGACGCAGGTGGATCCATAGGTGAAGCGATGACGGCAGCCGCGCGGTTGGGTGGAGATGAGGCTGAGGCGATACGGACCGCGGCGCGCAGCGCCTTCACTCAGGCGCATGGATCGGTTCTGATTATTACGGGTGCGATGATTGCTGTGCTGGCAGCGGCCGTGTTCGTCGCGCTTCGCGACGTGAAGCGCGGAGGCTATGTCTCTCATTAAGGCTGGAATTTCCTTTTTCCGCCATTCACAGGTGCAAGAGTTAGGCTAGGAACTGTAGAGTGAAGGTTACCGCGCTCGAGATCTCCCGATCTGGTACGACCTACTCTGCGAAAGCCAGAATTTTCTGTCCCGATACAAAGAACAGGAGATTTTGATTCGACGAGGACATAGTAAACGCCATCTACAGAAATGCCTCGAAGGCACTGTTATTTTTCCAGGCGGTTTTGACACGGGAAAACAAGCTCGATGACTGCTCCACTCACAATCTACACGGATGGTTCGTACGATCCCGTTGGAATATCGGGAAGCTGGGCATTTGTCGTCTTCGAGACGGAGCAGCAGCTGCATGCTGCGCGTGGGATGGAAATCGGACTTACAAATAATTCCTTTGAAGTCATGGCAGTCACGAAAGCACTTTTATGGCTGGATGCTCACGCTCCTGGCCGGACAACCGTCCTTTGGACGGACTCCGTTCATGTTGTCGATGGTTGCCACCGCCATCGCAAAATCTGGCGGACCAACGGTTGGAAACGCATCAACCCCAATTCGCGAGCCCGAAAGCGGCAGATACCGGATGAAGCCCTGTGGCGGAGTTTGGATAGCTTGCTCCTTCGTAATCCGAACGTGGACATAGAGTGGTGCAAGGGACACTCCGGTATAGCGGGAAATGATCTCGCGGATGCTTTGGCTCGCACCCGAAAGCTTAAGCCGGCACGATCAGTGATGAGCGTCGACCCATGCGATCCTGATTTATCCGATATGTGAGAATGAAAAATCCACTCGCCACGTGGCATAGGCATTTGAGGGCTTAGAACGCAAAAGCCCTCCGATGAGGAGGGCTTATTCGTTTGATAAGTCTTGAAGATTTTGGTTGCGGGGGCAGGATTTGAACCTGCGGCCTTCAGGTTAT
>NZ_JBNWCI010000006.1:2500-6475 GCF_053522525.1 Agrobacterium sp. 22-210-1
TGCCTGTTCTGAATACATTGTGAAGAGAAGATATGTCTGGAAGCGTCCAGGTGTTTTGAACCCATTGGGTTTGAGACGTCCGAGACCAGTCCCTGAGAAACCTTGAGATGGCTTAGTCGGCCGGAATTGGTGGAGGGGTTGGAGGTAGGAAGGATTGCTTGTCCGAGGCATGTTTGTTGTTTGAAGGTTTAGGCCTTCATCTGATGGACATGCTGGATTGATGTTGCCTGACCGCGCATCACCGGATGATATCTCGAGAAGCTGGTCTTAATGGTATGGCTTCGAGGTGCACCGGCGTGCCCTCAAGGAAGACCGTACCGACACGTCGATGTCATCAGGAAATGACTTGATTGTAAAAGGTAATCAGGTTGCCGTTCTTAATTGAACGGCTATGGATGAGCATAGACAATGAGAACGAAGAAGTGAATTAAGGGCATTTGGTGGATGCCTTGGCATGCACAGGCGAAGAAGGACGTGATACGCTGCGAAAAGCCGTGGGGAGCTGCGAATAAGCTTTGATCCATGGATCTCCGAATGGGGCAACCCACCTTAAATGCTTGGGAAATCTGTTTTGTTGGTTAGTTGGTCTGTTTGGGTTTCCCATACAGGGCGCTAGCCCGTCGGTGCTTTTGCACCGCGCCGTCCGCAGGCCTTTGGCCGTGAGGACAGAACTGAACAGGTTTCCAAGCATTGTGATAAGGTATCTTACTTTCGAATACATAGGGGTAAGAAGCGAACGCAGGGAACTGAAACATCTAAGTACCTGCAGGAAAGGACATCAACCGAGACTCCGCAAGTAGTGGCGAGCGAACGCGGACCAGGCCAGTGGCAATGATGAATAAAGCGGAACGATCTGGAAAGGTCGGCCATAGAGGGTGATAGCCCCTTACGCGTAGAACAGTCATTGTCCTTGAGTAGGGCGGGACACGTGAAATCCTGTCTGAACATGGGGAGACCACTCTCCAAGCCTAAGTACTCGTGCATGACCGATAGCGAACAAGTACCGTGAGGGAAAGGTGAAAAGCACCCCGACGAGGGGAGTGAAATAGAACCTGAAACCGGATGCCTACAAACAGTCGGAGCCCGCAAGGGTGACGGCGTACCTTTTGTATAATGGGTCAACGACTTAGTGTAACTAGCAAGCTTAAGCCGGTAGGTGTAGGCGCAGCGAAAGCGAGTCTGAATAGGGCGATTGAGTTAGTTGCATTAGACCCGAAACCGAGTGATCTAGCCATGAGCAGGCTGAAGGTTGGGTAACACCAACTGGAGGGCCGAACCCGTATCTGTTGCAATAGATTGGGATGACTTGTGGCTAGGGGTGAAAGGCCAATCAAACTCGGAAATAGCTGGTTCTCCGCGAAATCTATTTAGGTAGAGCGTCGACCGAATACCCTCGGGGGTAGAGCACTGGATGGGCTATGGGGACTCACCGTCTTACTGATCCTAACCAAACTCCGAATACCGAGGAGTACTAGTCGGCAGACACACGGCGGGTGCTAACGTCCGTCGTGAAAAGGGCAACAACCCTGACCTCCAGCTAAGGTCCCCAAGTCATGGCTAAGTGGGAAAGGATGTGAGGATCCCAAAACAACCAGGATGTTGGCTTAGAAGCAGCCATCATTTAAAGAAAGCGTAACAGCTCACTGGTCTAAATAAGGGTCTTTGCGCCGAAAATGTAACGGGGCTAAAGCCATGCACCGAAGCTGAGGATATGCCGTAAGGCATGTGGTAGCGGAGCGTTCCGTAAGTCTGTGAAGGCGGACCCGTGAGGGCTGCTGGAGATATCGGAAGTGCGAATGTTGACATGAGTAACGATAAAGGGAGTGAGAGACTCCCTCGCCGAAAGACCAAGGGTTCCTGCTTAAAGTTAATCTGAGCAGGGTTAGCCGGCCCCTAAGACGAGGCGGACACGCGTAGTCGATGGGAACCACGTTAATATTCGTGGGCCTGGTGGTAGTGACGGATCTCGTGTGTTGTACATTCTTATTGGATTGAATGTGCGGCGAAGAGGTTCCAGGAAATAGCTCCACCGTATAGACCGTACCCGAAACCGACACAGGTGGTCAGGTAGAGTATACCAAGGCGCTTGAGAGAACTATGTTGAAGGAACTCGGCAAATTGCACGCGTAACTTCGGAAGAAGCGTGACCCCATTTTAGGCAACTATGATGGGGTGGCACAGACCAGGGGGTAGCGACTGTTTATCAAAAACACAGGGCTCTGCGAAGTAGCAATACGACGTATAGGGTCTGACGCCTGCCCGGTGCTGGAAGGTTAAAGGGAGGGGTGCAAGCTCTGAACTGAAGCCCCAGTAAACGGCGGCCGTAACTATAACGGTCCTAAGGTAGCGAAATTCCTTGTCGGGTAAGTTCCGACCTGCACGAATGGCGTAACGACTTCCCCGCTGTCTCCAACATAGACTCAGTGAAATTGAATTCCCCGTGAAGATGCGGGGTTCCTGCGGTCAGACGGAAAGACCCCGTGCACCTTTACTATAGCTTTACACTGGCATTCGCCAAGGCATGTGTAGGATAGGTGGTAGGCTTTGAAGCAGGGACGCCAGTTCTTGTGGAGCCATCCTTGAAATACCACCCTTATCTTCGTGGATGTCTAACCGCGGTCCGTTATCCGGATCCGGGACAGTGTATGGTGGGTAGTTTGACTGGGGCGGTCGCCTCCGAAAGAGTAACGGAGGCGCGCGATGGTGGGCTCAGACCGGTCGGAAATCGGTCGTCGAGTGCAATGGCATAAGCCCGCCTGACTGCGAGACTGACAAGTCGAGCAGAGACGAAAGTCGGTCATAGTGATCCGGTGGTCCCGTGTGGAAGGGCCATCGCTCAACGGATAAAAGGTACGCCGGGGATAACAGGCTGATGACCCCCAAGAGTCCATATCGACGGGGTTGTTTGGCACCTCGATGTCGACTCATCGCATCCTGGGGCTGGAGCAGGTCCCAAGGGTATGGCTGTTCGCCATTTAAAGCGGTACGTGAGTTGGGTTCAGAACGTCGTGAGACAGTTCGGTCCCTATCTGCCGTGGGTGTAGGAATATTGACAGGATCTGTCCCTAGTACGAGAGGACCGGGATGGACGTATCTCTGGTGGATCTGTTGTCCTGCCAAGGGCATAGCAGAGTAGCTATATACGGAATGGATAACCGCTGAAGGCATCTAAGCGGGAAACCAACCTGAAAACGAGTGTTCCCTATCAGAGCCGTGGAAGACGACCACGTTGATAGGACGGGTGTGGAAGCATGGCAACATGTGAAGCTTACCGTTACTAATAGCTCGATCGACTTCTTCGTTCCCATTGTTCATGTTCATCAAACAAAGTTCGATGACATCATTCTTCTGTCCTGACGCCCGAAGGGCTCCGGACGGGCCGCGCCAAAAGGCGCGACGGACTAGCGTCCTGTATGGCTGCCACGCTCGATCTCGAGCAAGGCAGGCAAACGGACCAGTCACGGAAAGACGTGTAATTAAGATAAAAAGTGGCAATGCCACCCAGCTTCTCGAAACAACACTCATGTGAAAACATGATCAATGTTGCGTTTTGCCGACCTGGTGGTTATCGCGGGGCGGCTGCACCCGTTCCCATTCCGAACACGGCCGTGAAACGCCCCAGCGCCAATGGTACTCCGTCTCAAGACGCGGGAGAGTAGGTCGCTGCCAGGTCTGCAAAACGCAACATCAAATCTTCTCAAATCAAACTTCGGCCCAGCCGATACAAGAGGGCCGCTAATAGCGGCCTTTTGTCGTTCCGGGATACAAAACATAAGGAACACGCCCAGTGCGTCCCTTACAGGAGACAAATCGCCTTCGGCAATTTGCTCCGGCAGTAGGCATCACAGCTTCCCTGTGATGCAGTCGCGATAAATCCCATAGGGATTTACGCTGGTAACGCGGGGTGGAGCAGCCCGGTAGCTCGTCAGGCTCATAACCTGAAGGCCGCAGGTTCAAATCCTGCCCCCGCAACCA
>NZ_JBNWCI010000007.1:0-2946 GCF_053522525.1 Agrobacterium sp. 22-210-1
CGGCGGCGGTCTAACCGGAACTGTGAACAGCTTCGGTTCCGGCAACATTGCCGACGATGGCACCCTGGTCATCAATCAGGCAACCGACGCCAGCTTCTCCAATGTCATCTCCGGCGATGGAAAGGTGACCAAGGAGGGTGATGGCAATGTGACCCTTGCCGATGCAAATGCTTACAAGGGTGGAACGACGATCAAGACCGGTGCTCTGACCGGTACAGTCAGTAGCTTCGGCGAGGGCAACATCATCAACGATGCTGCCTTGGTGCTCAACCAGACAACCGACGCCAGCTTCTCCAATGTCATCTCCGGCGGCGGCAAGGTGACCAAGCAGGGTGATGGCAGTCTAACACTGACTGGCGAGAACACCTTTACCAGTGGCATGACCGTTGCTGCTGGAACCCTAATAATCGGTGACGGCGGAACGGCCGGCTCGATAATCGGCGATGTTGTCAACGATGCACGCCTGGCATTCGATCGTTCCGACGCTGTGACGTTCGGCGGCGTCATCTCAGGCGACGGTCAGGTGACCAAGCGGGGAGATGGCACTCTAACATTGACTGCCGACAACACCTATAAAGGTGGGACGAAAGTTGCGGCTGGCACGCTGCAGATCGGAAATGATGGGGTAACCGGCTCAATCGCAGGTGATATCGTCAACGATGCGAGCTTAATCTTCAGTCGTTCCGACGCTGTTAATTTCAGTGGTGTCATTTCTGGCGACGGTATGCTGACTAAGGCTGGGGCAGGTAATCTGACGCTGGCAGCGGCGAACAGCTATGCCGGCGGCACAAAAGTCGTGGCTGGCACGCTGACCGGCAGCGTAAACAGTTTCGGTTCCGGCAATATCTTGAACGACGCTGCCTTGGTGCTCAATCAGATAACTGATGCCGCCTTTTCAAATGTCATCTCTGGCGACGGCGCGCTCACTAAGCAGGGTGCGGGTAATGTCACGCTGGCCGAGATCAACACATACAAGGGTGGCACCGAGGTCAGCGCTGGCACACTAACCGGTACGGACAAGAGCTTCGGCACGGGTGACATCACCAACAACGGTGCTCTGGTCATCAATCAGGCAAATGCCGCCAGCTTCTCCAACAGTATTTCCGGCGATGGTAAGCTAACGAAGGCTGGAGCTGGTAATCTGATGCTGACGGCTGCGAACTCCTACGCCGGTGGCACGAAGATCGAGGCGGGTACGCTAACCGGCACAGTCGAGAGCTTCGGGACGGGAGGGATCACCAACAATTCTGCTCTTGTCGTCGATCAGGCAAACAATGCCGGCTTGTTAAATGTCATTTCAGGTAACGGTACGCTCACCAAAGAGGGGGGAGGTAATCTTACACTGGCCGATGCCAATACTTACAGTGGTGGCACGACGATTGAAAAAGGCACTTTGAACGGCACAGTCAAGAGCTTCGGCACTGGTGACATCGCCAACCATGGCACCCTCGTCATCGATCAGGCAACCGATGCCAGCTTCGCAAATGTCATTTCCGGCCGCGGCTCGCTGAGAAAGGAGGGTGCGGGCAACGTGACATTGGCCGATACCAATACCTACATCGGTGGCACGACGATTGAAAAAGGCGCTCTGACCGGCACGGCCAAGAGCTTTGGCGAAGGCAACATCTCCAACAATGGTGCCTTGGTGCTCAACCAGGCCACCGACGCCAGCTTCGCCAATGTTATCGAAGGCGACGGTAGGCTGACCAAGCAGGGTGACGGCAATGTTACCCTGGCCGATGCCAACGACTACAAGGGTGGCACGACGATCAAGACCGGTGCGCTCACCGGTACGGTCACGAGCTTCGGTTCCGGCGAAATCGCCGACGATGGGACCCTGGTAATCAATCAGGCGACGGACGCTAGCTTCTCCAATGCAATCTCCGGTGCCGGTAAGGTGGCCAAGGAGGGCGCAGGCAATGTGACCCTAGCCGACGTCAACGCCTATAAGGGTGGTACGACGATCAAAGCCGGTGTTCTGACCGGTACGGTAAAGAGTTTCGGCGAGGGCAACATCTCCAACGATGGTGCGCTGGTGCTCAACCAGTTGACCGATGCCAGCTTCGCCAATGTCATTGACGGCGACGGTAGGCTGACCAAGCGGGAAGACGGCAACGTAACGCTTGCTGATGCCAACGCGTACAAGGGTGGAACGGCGATCGAAAAGGGCGCTTTGACCGGTACCGTGAGCAGCTTCGGCGGGGGCAATATCACCAACGATGGCAGCTTAGTAATCAACCAAGCGACTGACGCCAGCTTCTTCAATAACATCTCCGGCGACGGCAATGTGACCAAGGAGGGTGACGGCAATGTGACGCTGGCGGAAGCCAACACCTACAAGGGTGGCACGACGATCAAGACCGGTGCGCTGACCGGGACCGTGAACAGCTTCGGTTCCGGCGATATTTCCAACAATGGCTCGCTTGTTATCAATCACGCGACCGACGCCAGCTTCTCCAATATCATTTCCGGCGATGGAAAGGTGACCAAGGAAGGCGCAGGCAATGTGACCCTGGCCGATGCCAACACCTACAAGGGCGGCACGACCATCAAGACGGGGGCTCTGACCGGGACCGTGAACAGCTTCGGTTCCGGCGAGATCGCCGACAATGGCACTCTGGTCATCAATCAGGAAACTGACGCCAGCTTCTCCAATGTCATCTCCGGCGACGGCAATGTGACCAAGGAGGGTGCCGGTAATGTGACGCTGGCGGATGCCAACACCTACAAGGGCGGCACGACGATCAAGACCGGCGCTCTGACCGGCACGGCCAAAAGCTTCGGCGAGGGCAATATTGCCAACAATGGCTCGCTTGTTATCAATCACGCGACCGACGCCAGCTTCTCCAATATCATTTCCGGCGATGGAAAGGTGACCAAGGAAGGCGCAGGCAATGTGACCCTGGCCGATGCCAACACCTACAAGGGCGGCACGACCATCAAGAC
>NZ_JBNWCI010000008.1:0-543 GCF_053522525.1 Agrobacterium sp. 22-210-1
TGTGACCCTGGTCGATGCCAATACGTACAAGGGCGGCACGACGATCAAGAGCGGCGGCGGTCTAACCGGAACTGTGAAGAGCTTCGGTTCCGGCAACATTGCCGACGATGGCACCCTGGTCATCAATCAGGCAACCGACGCCAGCTTCTCCAATGTCATCTCCGGTGCCGGTACGGTGCTCAAGGAAGGCGCTGGCAATGTGACCCTAGCCGACGTCAACGGCTACAAGGGTGGCACGACGATAATAGCTGGCGCTCTGACCGGTACCGTGAACAGCTTCGGCGAGGGTAACATCACCAACAACGGGGCCCTGGTTATCTATCAGGCGACCGACGCCAGCTTCTTCAATGTCATCTCCGGCGATGGAAAGGTGACCAAGGATGGTGCAGCGAATGTGACGCTGGCCGATGTCAACACCTACAAGGGCGGCACGACGATCAAGGCCGGCGGCGGTCTAACCGGAACTGTGAACAGCTTCGGTTCCGGCAACATTGCCGACGATGGCACCCTGGTCATCAATCAGGCAACCGACGCCAGCTTCTC